>CAVSYM010000044.1:0-171870 GCA_963732165.1 uncultured Acidobacteriaceae bacterium | reverse complement strand
TGAAGGCAACACACCTGAGCGCGTTTACGGAACGCGCGTGATGGCGAACGCAATTGATACTCTTGGCGTCCATCCCGCGGCAGGACGCTTCTTCACTGCCCCCGACGCTATCGAGGGCCACGCGCCAGTGGTCGTGATCAGTTACGGGTTCTGGCGCCAGCGCTACGGCTTGAGCCCGCAGGCCGTCGGACAAAGCATTCGAATCGATGGCGTCTGGCGCCAAATTGTTGGGGTCATGCCTGAGGGCATTCGTTTTCCATACGAAGATACGCAGTTCGTGGTGCCGGTTACTTTTAATGTGAGCAATCCATACGATCCATGGCAGGACTTTAACCTGGTGGCCTTCGGCCGGCTCAAAGACGGTGTGACGCCTACCCAGGCGCAGGCCGAGCTGCGCATCCTGCACAATTCGCTTTTGCCGCTGTTTCCCTGGCGCATGCCCGACAGCTGGGCTGCACAGACGATGGTCGTGCCGCTGCTCCAGTTCGATACCGGCTCAATGCGGCCGCGGCTGCTACTGCTTTTCGGAGCGGTTGGACTCATTCTTCTTATCGCCTGCGCCAATGTCGCCAACCTCATGCTGGCCCGCGCCACCGCGCGCGAACGGGAAATCGCCATTCGCGGAGCACTGGGAGCTTCCGGCGTTCGCCTCATTCAGCAGATCCTGGTTGAAAGTGTTGTGCTCGGCGTAAGCGCGGGCATCGTCGGTCTGGCAGCCGCATTCAGCAGTCTGCGCGTCTTTACCGGACTCCTGCCCGCCGATACTCCGCGCATCCAGAACATCACGCTTCACCCGAGCGACATTCTTTTCACCCTGGGCGCTTCGGTGCTCGCGGGCCTGCTCTTCGGCCTCATTCCGGCTATCAAAATGGCGTCGTTCAATTTGCTCACAACCCTGCGCATGGGCAGCCGGACGCTCGGCGCAGCCGGCGCGCGTTTTGGAGTGTCGATGGCGCTGGTGATAGCCCAGATCGGGCTTTCCGTCATGGTCGTCACCGCCGCGGGCCTGATTCTGCACAGCCTCTACAAGCTCTCGCGCATTGATCCTGGGTTCCGCACCGATCACACTGTTACCGCCGAGGTTGCGCTCGATGCGACATCGTGCGGCAGTCAGGGCCGATGCCAGGGCTTCTTCAATACCTTGCTCGACAGCGCGCAGGCAAAGCCCGGCGTTCAAAGTGTGGCCCTCACTGATTCGCTGCCCCTGAGCGGACTCATCAACAACTATGTCTACGACGCCCAGGACCATAACCGCAATGCCCGCCAGGGTGCGTTGCAGTCCACGGGCCGCACCGTCTCTCCCGGATATTTCAGCGTTCTCGGCCTGCGCTTGATCGAAGGCCGGCTGCTCGACCAGCAGGATGCTTCGGGATCAAGCCACGCGGTAGTCATTAACGAGCAAATGGCTAAGCACCTGTGGCCCAACCAGAGTCCTCTCGGCAAAAAGCTGATCAGCGTGGACGACGAGCCCGAGCCGACGATCTGGGATCTTACCAAGGCCTCGATCATTGTGGGCGTGGTGCAAAATGCGCGCGATGGCAGCCTCTCAGGCGGTTTCAGGGACGAGGCATTTCTGCCCATGACTCCGACACGGCAGCCGCCGGTAATGTACGCTGTGCTTCGCACCCGCACCACAACCGCAGAAACCGCAGAGGGTTTGCGCAGCGCTGTAGCGAGTATCGATTCACTGGTTCCGGTAACACGCGTGCAGACGCTCGACCAGGTTGTGGCCAGTTCGGTTGCCGCTCCGCGCACGCTGGCCGTGCTGCTGGTCGGCTTTGGCGCGCTCGCTGTCATCATCGGGGCAGTAGGCGTCTACAGCCTGATTGCCTACATCGTCAGCTGGCGCACGCGCGAAATCGGCTTGCGGCTGGCGCTGGGCGCACAGCGCTGGCAAATTGTTCTGGCCGTTGTACGGCAAAGTCTTTTCCTTGCCGGTGCCGGATGCGCTGCCGGCCTGTTGGGCGCGGCGCTGCTTGGCCGCGTGTTGCGCGGATTCCTGTTCGAAGTGGCCGCGATCGACCCCATCACCTACGTGGCTGTTCCGCTCGTCATGCTGCTGGTTGCGCTTATAGCCGCGTGGGTTCCCGCGCGGCGGGCAGCCGCGGTCGATCCCATGGAAGCTCTGCGCGCAGATTAGAACTCGATGCATAAACGGGTCACGGCGGTAAGAGAACATCCCTCAGGGGCTAAAGCCCCGAAGATTATGTGGCACTCACGGCACGGCTGAAGCCGTGCCCTTTCGAAGCGGGGTTTATTCAGCTGTTTCAGGAGGCGTGATGCAAAAACTAAGAGCGTTGTGGATGCGGCTGCGCGGACTGACGCACGCGGGTCAGGCAGCAGAGGAAGACTTTGCCGCCGAGTTGGAGAGCCACGTCGCCATGCATACTGAAGACGGCGTCCGCGCAGGCCTTACACTCGAGGAGGCAAGGCGGCAGGCGCTGATCAAACTGGGCGGCGCAGAGCAAACGCGGCAGGCATATCGCGAACGGCGCACGCTGCCGTGGGTTGACGACCTGGTGCACGACCTGCGCTACGGGTTGCGTACGATGGCGCGCAACCGCGGTTTCGCGGCGGTGGTCACACTCACGTTGGCAATCGGCATCGCGTCAAGTGCTACGGTCTTTACCTGGATTAATGCGGTACTGCTGCAGCCAATCAGCGGGGTCGCCGATCCAGGACGCCTGGTTACGTTGGAGACGGTGACCTCGAACGGCGAGTGGGTGCCGAACTCCTATCCCGACTTCATCGATTTTCGCAATCACCTGAAACTCTTCGATGGCATCGCAGTCACGCACCCGGCGCCCTTCAGCGTAGGCAGGGAGGATCACGCCGAGCGGGTGTGGGGCGAACTCGTCTCGGGCAACTACTTTTCAGTGCTGGGCGTGAAGGCGGAATTGGGCCGTCTGTTTCTTCCTTCCGAATTCGGCGATACGCCAGGCGCATATCCCGTGGCCGTGATCAGCGATCGTTATTGGCGTTCGCACTATGGAGCGGACCCCACGATTGTGGGCAGAACCATCCGCATCAATCAGCACGAATTGACTATCGTGGGCGTGGCCGCGCCCGCATTTCATGGGTCGATGCCGGTAGTGTCGTTCGACATCTGGGTTCCTTACATGGAGCAGTCGGTACTGAATGGCGTACAGCTATGGATGCTGCGGGACCGGCACGACCGCAACATGCTGGGCATTGCGCGGATCAAGCGCGGCGTGACCTTTGAGCAGGCGCGACTGGAACTGAAGACGCTGGCCGACCGCATGGCGATTCTGAACGCGGACGTGAGCGAAGGCATGAGCGCCACGCTGCTGCCGCTCTCGAAGTCGCCGCACGGGCCGCAGGCGTTGCTGGAGGGGCCGCTGCGCATTCTGATGGGCGTTTGCGTGCTGGTGCTGCTGATCGTGTGTGCCAACGTTGCCAATATGATGCTGGCTCGAGCAACCGTGCGCGAACGGGAGTTCACCGCGCGACTTGCATTGGGCGCAGGCCGCGGACGCATTGTGCGGCAGGTATTGGCCGAAAGCCTGCTGCTTGCGGGTGCGGGCGCGGCACTGGGACTGGCTGTGACGCCATGGACGTGCCACGCGCTCAAATACCTTATGCCGCCGGGCCCCGTGCAGAACCTGGTGGCCACGGATACGCGGCCAAATCTCGCGGTACTCTGCTTCGTCGCGGGCGTGTGCCTGTTTTGCGCGCTGGTGGCCGGGCTGATGCCCGCGATGCACGTGAGCCGGCTTAATCTGAGTGGGCGAATGATTGCGGGCGGACGCAACGCAGCCGCGGGCAGAGGACGCAACCGGCTGCGTTCAGTGCTGGTGGCCTGCGAAGTGGCGCTGGCTCTGGTTGCGCTGGTGGGCGCGGGACTGTTTGCGCGCGGCTTTGAACAGACTTTGCGCATCGATCCCGGCTTCGATCCCGACCACGTGCTGTTGAACCAGTTCTATCTCTCGACAAACGGTTACAACCTGGTTCAGCGCAAGGAGTTTTGCCGGCGCCTCGAGGAGCGTATGAAGAGCGCGCCGGGCGTAACCGGCGTAGCCTATTCCGACGGAGTGCCGCTGGGGTTTGAGCCGAGCTGGTGGGAAGAGTTGCGCATTGAAGGCTACGCGCCCAAGCCCAACGAAAACATGAACATCTTCCGCAACGTGGTGTCGCCCGGCTACCTGCCGCTGATGCGGATTCCCATTGTGGAGGGCCGCAACTTTACCGACCAGGACAACGAGAAAGCGCCGACCGTTATGATCGTGAACCAGGCATTCGTTCAGCGATTTTTCTACGGCCGCAGCCCGATCGGAAAAGAGATTCACGGATGGGGCAGCTGGTTCCGCGTCGTGGGAGTTGCGAAAGACAGCAAGTACCACTACCTGGGCGAGCCGGCCACGCCATACTTTTATGTGCCGTTCCGGCAGGTGTATCGCGAAGACATGAATCTTGCCTTCTACGTGCGCACCCATGGGGACCCGGACGGCATTCTCTCCACGCTGCGCACGCAGACTCGCGCCCTTGATCCCAATGTGACTGTGTTCGATGCCGCTCCGCTCAAGGAATTCATCGGCGCTTCGCTCTATCCGCAGAAAGTGGCAGCGAGCCTGATGACTCTTCTGGGGCTGATCGCCGTGCTGCTGGCCGCAGTGGGGCTTTACAGCGTGATGGCGTACTCGGTGGCGCAGCGCACGCAGGAGATCGGTGTGCGTATGGCGCTGGGCGCAAATCCCGCGCACGTGATGCGCCTGGTCATGCGGCAGGGGCTTGCTTTGACTGCGATGGGCCTGGTGGCCGGCGTGGCGATAGCTGTGGGGCTCGCGCGAGCCGTGGCCAGCGTATCGTTCACCAACTCCGCAATGGGCGTGAACGCGAAACTGCTGGGCGGAAGCGCATTCACCCCGCTCATTTACCTGGCGGCCGCGGGGTTTCTGTGCGTGATTGCGCTTCTCGCCGCCTGGATTCCAGCTCGCCGGGCGGCCGCGGTCGATCCCATTGAAGCCCTGCGCGCCGATTAGTTTTCGCGTCGATTAACCAGATATGATCGCCTTCGCGATCGGCTCCTCGAGCTTCAGTTGCTCTTAGCTCGCCAGGTGGTAAACTCCGGCCAGCGGAGAAAGTGCCATGCGGGCAACTGAAATCGAGTTTCGTCTGCGGATGGTAATCATCGCCGCAATCGTGATGCTCGGCTTCTGGGCGCCATGGATCGGTGAAGGCGACCTGGGCAAGCGAATCTCGCTGCTTGAATGGCTGGCTCTTGAAGCCAGCCGCACCGGCATGCTGCGCTTTACCTACGCAACGCCGGTGGTGATTGTTTTAGGCGCGCTGCTCGGCCTCATCGGCGCGGTTCTGCGCGTCTGGGGTGCGGCCTACCTGGGATACGCCACGGTTCAAGGCTCGAGGATGCAAGCCGGTTGGGTGATGGCTGACGGGCCTTACCGCTACATGCGCAACCCGCTCTATGTCGGCTCGTGGTTCACTCTCTCGGCCACTGCGCTCGTCATGCCGCCCACCGGTGCGTTCCTCGCCATCGTTCTGCTCACCGTGTTTTACCTTCGCCTTACGCTCGGCGAAGAAGCATTTCTCTCCGCCACTCTCGGCGCACCCTATCGCGATTACCTGGGCTCGGTTCCGCGCTTTTTTCCGCGCCTGCGCGGAAGCCTGCCGCCGGCCGGCAACAAGCCGCGCTGGTTTACAGCGCTTTTCACTGAGCTTTTCCCGATAGGTGTCTTTATCACGCTGGCCGTGCTGGCCTGGCGCTATGACCACCAATTGATGCTCGAGGGAATCTTCTGGAGCTTTGTCGCCTCGCTCATTGCGCGCGGATTTATGAAGGCTCTCATTCCCACGCTCGCATTCGTGGCCTTCTTTGCCATTGCCACGGAATGGTTCCACATGGACTGGCCCAAGGCAGCACTCATCGGGCTCGGAATCGCGCTGATCGTAGAAGCCGTCTTCTTCGGCGCCAAAAAGGCCAAGGAAGCCCAGACAGCGTAGTCTCTAACGGCGACTCTTTCCCATCCGCCCCAGGTGCGTGAAGCCGAATCCTTCGCCGTACTTCAAGCCGTAGCCCAGCAATCGATCCACGCCAATGTGATTGGCCCAGATGAGCGCAATGGCCAGCGCCACAACATTGGCACGCAACAGATATGCGCATAATCCCAAAGCAGCCGGACCGGCATACGTGTGAATCGCGTTGTAGATGCGCGCACCACGGCACGCATCGGCAAGGTAACCCAGCGTCGAGAGATCGGGCACAAGCCAGAGCGCCGCAAAGAGCCACCAGCTCACACCGGTGCGCGCATACAGCAGGGCCGTGACCGCGGCAACGGCCAGCCCGTCAAGCCGCAGCAGCAATCGGATTGATGATCCGCGCGCTACGGGCAAGCCCGGCTCCGCGAGATTTGTCGAGGCCGTGAAAGAAGGAGTCGGAGAAGAGGCCATAACCAAATTGATGAACGCGGTCAGGCGTACGGCTCATTCTGTTTCCCGAAAAATCAAAAGGAGAGGCCGCGGCCTCTCCTTTTGTGCAGCCGACCCGAGTTACTTCTTCGGGGGCGCAATGGTGTCCTTGGCCGACTTGGCCACGCGGAACTTGACGACGGTCTTCGCCTTGATCTTGATGGCTGCGCCGGTCTGCGGGTTGCGGCCCATGCGGGCCTTGCGCTCGGCCTTCACCAGGCGTCCGATGCCGGGAATTACGAACACACCGTTCTTCTTGGTTTCCTTGATGGCGGTCTCGGCCAGCATGTCGAGGAAGGCCGCCGATTGCTTGTTGGTCAATTCGAGCTTTTCTGCCATGTGCCGTGTAAGGGCGGTCTTGGTCATTCCAGTTGCCATGTATCGTTTCTCCTTCTGGGCCAGCCCTCGGGGCGGCCTTGGTTGACGGGCTATCACCACATGCTAGGGAGTGCGAATAGGGGATGCCGAATCACGAAAACCCTCTATTCATGCGGTTCTTTGAGAACCCTGCCGATGGTTACAATGCGGCCTGGGGCCTGGGAAAGTCAAGCGAAAACCTCGATTTCCACAGGTTTTTATAGGTCAAACGCCGATTTTTCTTGGTTTTTAGCCATTTTTGGCCGGTTTTGCCCATCGATGACCGTGAAAAGCCTGATTTTATGCGGCGATTGGCGCCGCTCCGCCAGCGGTTCCGGCACTGGGATCATAGATGTAGCGCCGGGCTCCAGCCCGGTTGTACAGCCGGTCTCCTGACCGGCTGTACTGAGGGTTTCCAAACCCTCAGATCGCTTCTTGCGCCAACCTCACCGCAGCCCGAAAAGCACCTTTTTCTTCGGCGCCTGGGCCGCTGCAATGGGCGTGTTGAGCGCGTCAACAACCGGCGCGGCGATCTTGAAATGGCGAACGATGATGGCCGCGAGGTCTGGCTTGAGCGCGGTCTCGGCGGGTAGCGTTGCCGCCAGTCCCCACTGCCGGCAGCGGATCAGGTCCATGCCGGGATGCTCTTGAGGGAAGCCTTTCGGCGGGCGGGTGAGCGCATTGCCTTCGAACTCGTTGAAGGTCTTTTTGACCTTTGGATTCTTGAGAAGCCGCCGAAATTCCTCGTGGTGATCGAGCAGCCAGTGGCGAATCTGCGAGAGCTGATCCTTGTCGGGCATGTAAGAGCCGGCTGCGACGATCACTTCTTTCGGACTGATGTGAAAGTAGTAACCCGCTCCGGAAGTCTTCTCGAGCCCGGTATGCGTCCACCATGCGGCCACATGGGTTTTGTACGGCCGCTTGTCGTTCGAGAAACGCGTATCGCGATAGATGCGGAACACACTCTTCTCAGCGGGGCGCATGAACGCAGGCGCAAAGTCGAACATTGCGTCGGTGATTTTGCGGACCACGGCCAGCATGGGCTCCTTGAGCTCCGATTCAAACTGCGCCTTGCGCGGCGTGAACCACTCGCGGTCGTTGTACTTCGCAAGGTTGCGCAGAAAGGTCAGCGCCTCAGGGCGGAAGTAGGGAAGAGGAGCGGCGGGTGCGGCGATTTTCTTCGGAGCCATGGCAATCAAAAGTGTAACGCGAAGGGCGCCCGCGATTCGTGAGCCCGCAGTTCGACGGGATGAAGCTAGCAGCTAGAAGCTGCTTTTACCGAATCACCTTCAACGCCCCTCTGAACAGCCCATCGAAATCCCCGGCCAGCGCCGCGTCTTTGGCGATGGCCTGTTCAATCGCCTTCTCTGCCGCCACGCGCTGGTAGCCGAGATTCGTCAGAGCCGAGAGCACATCGTCGACGGCTGCACCTTGGACCTTTGCCTGCGTGGGCGCAACCGCAAAATCGTCCAGCTTGTCTTTGAGCTCGACCACCAGCCGCTCGGCCAGCTTTTTGCCCACGCCGGGAATTCGCGTGAGCTGCGCGTGATCCTGCGAGCGAATGGCTTGCACGGTCCGCTCAACCGAGAAGCCGCTCAGCATCTTGATGGCCAGCTTCGGTCCCACACCGCTCACCGTGATGAGCCGCTCGAAAAGCTGCTTCTCCTGAATCTCCAAAAAGCCGAACAGCGCAATCTGATCCTGGCTCACCTGCGTGTGGATGTGCAGCGAAGCCTCAGCGCCCAGCGATGGCAGCGCGGTAAATGTTGGCACGGAGATGGTGACGTCGTAGCCGACGCCTGCCGCCTCGACGATAGCCTGGCCGGGCTGCTTGAAGATAAGCTTGCCGCGCAGATGAGCGATCATTTGCAGCCTATTGTATTTCTTCTTGTCGATCCCATGGAAAAGCCCCGCGAGCGCGTCGTTATCGCGGTGTCGACCCAGATTACTGTCCCAATGGTTGTATTTCCCTCGGTCCCTAACCCGGTTATTCTTACCCGGATGACCGTCTGAGACAATCAGCCCTTTGCCGGACGCTCACATTTGGTCAATTGCTCGTTGGAGATTCGATGAACTGGTACTTTGCCTTCTTCTTTATTTCAGGTTTTTGCAGCTTGCTCTACGAACTCATCTGGCTGCGTCTCACGGTGGCGCAGTATGGCGTCACCATCGCCATGACTTCGATCGTGCTCTCGGTCTTCATGGCGGGCATGGGCGCGGGCTCGTGGATCGCCGGGGCAGCCGCGAGGCGCTACGGCAATCGGCTTTCGTGGTCACCTTTGCGGATTTATGCCGCGGCCGAATTCGTCATTGGCTGCGCTTCGCTCACCGTTCCGCATCGAATTACTTATAGGACGCCATCTGCTTGAAGCCCTGTGAGTCTTGGCGGGCCTTCAACTCTTCATCGGCAACCTATTATCTGGCGTCGGGCGTGCTGGTTGCCGTCACTCTTATTCCGTGGTGCGCATGCATGGGCGCGACTGTTCCGCTGGCCATGTGGGCCATTCGCAGTGAGTCTCGACCCGATGCCGGCCGCTCGTTCAGCTTTCTCTATACGGCCAACGTGATTGGCGCAATGGCCGGCGCAATCGTTCCTGCCGTTCTCATCGAGCTGTACGGGTTCAACGGCTCGCTTCGCATCGGCGCATGCCTCAACTTCGCCATCGCCGCCGGCGCATTCGCGCTTTCGTTCCGTTACCGCGGGCCCAGCGTCGAAACCGCCGCAACGCAGCCGGCCGCCACAGCAGCCGCGATTCCGCCTGCGGTTCAAAACGGTTCCGGCGTGATGACCCTTCTTTTCCTTACCGGGTTCGCCACCATGGGTATGGAAGTGATCTGGATAAGGCTGTACACGGCCTTTGTGGGGCCGCTGGTGTACTCGTTCGCGTTGATCCTGGCTTCGTACCTGGCGGCGACCGCGATCGGCGCGCGCAGGTACCGGCGCAGGGGCGCACCGGCCGACTCTCGCCTGGCCTGGATCCTGCTTGGCCTCTTGAGCCTGGTGCCGTTGATTACCGCCGATCCCAGAATTCAAATGGTGGCCGGGCTGCGCGTGGTTCTTGGTGTTGTGCTGGTCTCAGGCGCTATTGGCTTTCTCACTCCCATGCTTGTCGATCGATGGTCGGGCGGAGACGCAGATCGCGCCGGCAAGGCTTACGCCGTCAACGTGCTCGGCTGCATTCTGGGGCCGCTCTTCGCCAGCTTTGTTTTGTTGCCGCACCTGAGTGAACGCGTCTCATTGGCCATCTTTGCCCTGCCCTGGTTTGCCATGATTCCGGCGTGGCCGGGCAGCAAGGCGCTCACCGGCAAGGCGCGCGTTTACAGCATCGCGAGCGTTGCCGCGGCGCTGGTGCTCCTCTTCGGCACACGCGATTACACCTTGATGTATCCCGGAGGCAAAATCCTGCGCGACAGCACGGCAACAGTCATCGCCGCCGGGCAGGGAATGAATCGCAAACTGGTAACCAACGGCGTGGGCATGACCGTGCTCACTCCCATCACCAAAATGATGGCGCACTTCTCGCTCGCCTCGCTCGATCATCAACCGCACAGCATGCTGGTTATCTGTTTTGGAATGGGCACAACTTATCGTTCCGCGCTCTCCTGGGGAATCCCGGTGACCGCAGCCGAATTGGTGCCGAGCGTTCCCAAGCTTTTTACCTACTTCCACGAGGATGGCGCGCAGGTGATGGCCTCGCCAAACTCGCACATCGTGGTCGACGACGGGCGCCGCTACCTTGAGCGCACCAGTGAAAATTTCGACGTGATCGCCATCGATCCGCCGCCTCCGGTGAATGCGGCCGCATCGAGCCTGCTTTACTCCGAGGAGTTCTACGCCACAGCCAAGCGGCATCTGCAGCCCGGGGGCATTCTGGCGCAGTGGCTACCTAACGGCGACGATGCCGATGTGGCCTCAGTAACGCGCGCGCTGGTCGATTCGTTCCCCCACGTGCGCATCTATCAATCGGTGATGGGCTCGGGATGGCATTTCTTCGCCAGCACGGACCCAATTCCCGATCGCAGTGCCGATGAAATGCTTGCGCGCATGCCTCAACCTGCAATAGACGACATGATGGAGTGGGGACCCGCGCAGACGCCCAGTGAGCAGCTTCAGATGATGCTTTCGCACAGCTTTACGCCCGAAGAGCTGATCGCGCACGCGCCCAATGTTCCAGCCCTTCGCGACGACCGGCCGGTAAACGAGTACTTCGTGGTGCGCGGATTCCAAGCCGCATTCAAGAATTCAAAGTAGCGTGGCCCTGTGGTCCATCGTTCCAGCAGACACGATGGCGCCGCGCCTCTCAAGGAGTGTCGGGGATCAGCCTGGTCTATGCCCCCCACCCTACTCCCCTCCGCCCCCTGGGTAGTATTGGCAAGCTCTTCATTCGAGAAGGGTTGCGGGTGCGATTCTGTGCTAAACTAGTTTGTTTTCAATAGCTTAATCTCCAAGGTGCTCACGGCAAGAGGGTTAAGGCCTGTGCGCGGGCAGATTGCGCCTGCTTATCGTACGAAGGATTTCTTCTCTACGTTTTGAATGTAGCGCGGTAGGAGGAAATTAACTGCAATATGTCACGAAGAAAAGCGTAGTTTTTCAGGTTCGGAGAATCCGGACCCTGGGCGCATAGTAATCGGTGCACCATCGAGATCGGTCGGATCAGGTTCATGCTTTCCCACCCTAAACGCAAAAAACGCGTTTAGGATGGGGCACCCGCACCCGCCATTGAGATCGGTCGGATCAGGTTCATGCTTTCCCACCCTAAACGCAAAAAACGCGTTTAGGATGGGGCACCCGCACCCGCCATCGAGATCGGTCGGATCAGGTTCATGCTGTCCCACCCTAAACGCAAAAAACGCGTTTAGGATGGGGCACCCGCACCCGCCATTGAGATCGGTCGGATCAGGTTCATGCTTTCCCACCCTAAACGCAAAAAACGCGTTTAGGATGGGGCACCCGCACCCGCCATTGAGATCGGTCGGATCAGGTTCATGCTTTCCCACCCTAAACGCAAAAAACGCGTTTAGGATGGGGCACCCGCACCCGCCATTGAGATCGGTCGGATCAGGTTCATGCTTTCCCACCCTAAACGCAAAAAACGCGTTTAGGATGGGGCACCCGCACCCGCCATTGAGATCGGTCGGATCAGGTTCATGCTGTCCCACCCTAAACGCAAAAAACGCGTTTAGGATGGGGCACCCGCACCCGCCATTGAGATCGGTCGGATCAGGTTCATGCTTTCCCACCCTAAACGCAAAAAACGCGTTTAGGATGGGGCACCCGCACCCGCCATTGAGATCGGTCGGATCAGGTTCATGCTGTCCCACCCTAAACGCAAAAAACGCGTTTAGGATGGGGCACCCGCACCCGCCATTGAGATCGGTCGGATCAGGTTCATGCTTTCCCACCCTAAACGCAAAAAACGCGTTTAGGATGGGGCAC
This sequence comes from uncultured Acidobacteriaceae bacterium, assembly GCA_963732165.1. Taxonomy (GTDB): domain Bacteria; phylum Acidobacteriota; class Terriglobia; order Terriglobales; family Acidobacteriaceae; genus Telmatobacter. Next base: position 159,632 of record CAVSYM010000044.1, on the reverse strand, counting down.
CCGCACCCGCCATTGAGATCGGTCGGATCAGGTTCATGCTGTCCCACCCTAAACGCAAAAAACGCGTTTAGGATGGGGCACCCGCACCCACCATTGAGATCGGTCGGTTCAGGTTCATGCTGTCCCACCCTAAACGCAAAAAACGCGTTTAGGATGGGGCACCCGCACCCACCATTGAGATCGGTCGGATCAGGTTCATGCTTTCCCACCCTAAACGCAAAAAACGCGTTTAGGATGGGGCACCCGCACCCGCCATTGAGATCGGTCGGATCAGGTTCATGCTTTCCCACCCTAAACGCAAAAAACGCGTTTAGGATGGGGCACCCGCACCCGCCATTGAGATCGGTCGGATCAGGTTCATGCTGTCCCACCCTAAACGCAAAAAACGCGTTTAGGATGGGGCACCCGCACCCGCCATTGAGATCGGTCGGTTCAGGTTCATGCTTTCCCACCCTAAACGCAAAAAACGCGTTTAGGATGGGGCACCCGCACCCACCATTGAGATCGGTCGGATCAGGTTCATGCTGTCCCACCCTAAACGCAAAAAACGCGTTTAGGATGGGGCACCCGCACCCGCCATTGAGATCGGTCGGATCAGGTTCATGCTTTCCCACCCTAAACGCAAAAAACGCGTTTAGGATGGGGCACCCGCACCCGCCATTGAGATCGGTCGGATCAGGTTCATGCTTTCCCACCCTAAACGCAAAAAACGCGTTTAGGATGGGGCACCCGCACCCGCCATTGAGATCGATCGGATCAGGTTCATGCTGTCCCACCCTAAACGCAAAAAACGCGTTTAGGATGGGGCACCCGCACCCGCCATTGAGATCGGTCGGATCAGGTTCATGCTTTCCCACCCTAAACGCAAAAAACGCGTTTAGGATGGGGCACCCGCACCCGCCATTGAGATCGGTCGGATCAGGTTCATGCTGTCCCACCCTAAACGCAAAAAGCGCGTTTAGGATGGGCCCGCATTCCGTGCTCGATTGAGATGTGTCGACTCCAGTTCGACAAGCTTCACAAACTCAGCCGCCGCCAAAACGAGACCGCGGTTTGCAAACAGCTTGTTAAGCAATGCTTCATGCAGGTCCGCGTCGCGGTCGGCGCAGCAGTCGCCGATCACCACAACCCGGTAATCGAGGTCGAAGGCCTCAGTCAGCGTGGATAGCACCACGCCGCTGGTAGCGATGCCGAACATCACCAGCGTGTCGATCTCCCGCGCGCGCAGCAGCATCTCCAGGTCAGACCCTGAAAATGCGCTGACGCGATGTTTGGTGACAACAATGTCATCCGGCTCGGGTCCGAGCGCGGGATGAATTACTCCGGCGGGTCCGAGAAAGAGCTGCTGGTGCTGCGGGTTCGCCTTGAGAGCAGCAAACAGCTTGTTGCGGCTGCTCACCTCAGGCAATCCGGGCCGGAAACCCACCTGAACGTGGATCACGGTGATGCCGGCCTTGCGCGCGGCTTGAAGCACACTTGCCCCGCGGCCCAGGAATTCATCCTGCGGCTGAACATAAATGGAAACGATGCCTGCCTGGCAGTCCATTGCGAGAACTGCGGTGTGAGCGATGTCGAATTTGATTTCAGTTCCCATAATCCCCAATGATTGCAATTCGGATTCTAGTCTCAAATCAAAGCTAGCCGAGCAGGCCCATTCGCCTGGCCACGTGCTCAATAGTTTCGAGCGCCTGGTCGAGTTGGGCGCGGGTGTGTTCGCTGGTAACAATGGCGCGGATGCGCGCCTTGCCCTCGGGCACGGTGGGGAATGCGATGCCTGTCCCCATCACTCCTTCATCGAACAACGCGCGGCTGAACTCCATGGCCGCGCGGCCCTCGCCCACAATGATCGGAGTGATGGGAGTCTGCGTCGCGGGCGTAGTGACTCCGCCGATATTGAAGCCGGCGCGCGCCAGCTCACTCTGAAAGTAATGCGTGTTGTCCCAGAGCCGCTGAATGCGCTCGGGCTCGGATTCGAGCATATCGAAGGCCGCAATGCATGTTGCCGCAACGCTCGGCGGATGCGACGTGGAAAACAGGAACGGCCGCGCTCGATGGTAGAGATAATCGATCAGGTCCTTCGATCCGCAGACGTATCCGCCCAGCGAGCCGATGGCCTTTGACAGCGTGCCCACCTGCACATCCACCTTGCCGTGCATGCCAAAGTGATCGACCGAGCCGCGCCCATTGCGGCCCAGCACACCCGAGGCATGCGCATCGTCAACCATCATGATGGCGCCGTATTTTTCCGCCAGGCGCGGCGAGCTTGTCCACCGGGCCAATGTCGCCATCCATCGAGAACACGCCGTCGGTGATGACCAGCTTATGGGCCTCCCGGCCCTCCAACTCCTGGAGCAGCTCTTCGCAATGAGCGGCATCTTTATGGCGAAACACCTTGATGGTTGCCCGCGAAAGCCGTGCACCGTCGATGATGCTGGCGTGGTTGAGCTCGTCGGAGAGGATGAAGTCCTGTTTGCCGAGAATGGCGCTGACCGTGCCGGCGTTGGCCGCAAAGCCGCTTTGGAAGACGACGCACGCCTCAACATTTTTGAAGCGCGCTATTTTCTCTTCGAGCTCCATGTGGATGCGCATGGTGCCGGCGATAGTGCGCACCGCGCCGGAGCCTACGCCGAAGTCGCGCGTGGCCTTGATGGCCGCCTCAATAAGCTTGGGGTGGTTGGCCAGGCCAAGGTAGTTGTTGCTGGCCAGGTTGATGACCTCTTTGCCGTCGTAGTGGCATACCGGCGCCTGCTGGTCGTCGAGCACGCGCAGGTTGAAGTGGGTGCCCTTGGCGCGGAGTTCGTCGAGTACGGCGGTGAGGTGTGCGAGTTGCGGGCGGGGAGTTGTGGAATCTGTCGAAGCCATGGAAGATTACCTCAAACAGACAAGGATAACGCTGGAGGCAGGGAACGAGAGACATGGGAACTAGGGAGCAAGGGAACGAAGGAACGAGGGAACTAGGGAGCAAAAGCCGGAGGTCATTACAAGCCGGTTACGCGGATGGCTCTGCGCATCGCAACCCTCTGGCCTGGCATCGGTGCCTCAGGGTTTCGCCTTCAATTCGTCGCAACCCCACTGGTCGCCCAGGTCGCAGCCTTTCTGCAAAAGCTCGTGTGCGTGCGCAATGTCCTTGGCGACTCCGTGACCCCTCAGGTACAGGTCGCCCAGATAGCTGCAACCGCTTGGATACCCTCCGTTGCAGCCCTTATCGTAATAGGTGCGAGCCTGCACATAATCCTGCTTAAAGCCATGCCCATACTCGTAAAGAATGCCCAGGCTGGTGCAGCTCGAAGCGACGCCAAGGCTGCACGCTTTTTGATAAAAACTGCCTGCTTTTGTGTAATCCTGCGCGACGCCCTGCGGCGCGTCGTACATATACCCCACGCTGGCGCAGCCGTTCGCACTTCCGGCGTTGCACGACTCCACCAGCAGCGGCAGCGCTTTATCGTATTCGCGCTGCGCAGCCAGCATCTGGCCTTCTTCGTACGCCTGCTCGGCGGGCCGGGCCGCGTTGGCCTGCTGCTCCAGGTTCACGCGAGCGTCACGCGGACCCTCCAGTTCAAAATGGAGCTTAGTCTCACCCTTCTCCGTGATGCTGGTCTGTTGTTGAGCCTGGTCAAGGCCGTCGAGGGTCTCGGCTTCAACCTGGTGCTCGCCCAGCTGCAGCCCGGCGCTTGCGGTTTTGCCCTCATCAATCGCGCCATGGGACTTGCCATCGAGCGACCACCGGCAAGGCAAGTCGCACGAAACTACAATCGATGCGGGATAGACGATTTTCTTCGGCTGTGTTGCCGGCGATGCAGGCGCCTGCCCATGCGCCACTGCGGCCGCGGAAAGCAAAAACGCAAACAAGAGGACGCCCGGCATAGCGCCAGGGCCCCGCTGCAATTTTTGCCGCGAGTGGCGCACCTCAAAAGTGCTTCGTATTAAAGGCTGGATTGGCATATCGTGTGGCGCGTTCATAGTTCATTCGCCGCTCAAGGTCGGGCGCCTGCGAGAACATAATAGTCTCGATGCGCAAAAGCATAGCACTTTTGCCGGCGCGCGAATGAATGGCAGCCGCCTCAACCATCGAGCGACTTACCGTTTGGCGGCTCGCCCGTCAATCTATTGTCTGCAAAATCGTCAGTTTTGAGACCGCATGCTTCAACCGGGGAACCGCAAACGGCGTCCATTCGGCCGGGGCGTTCAGCCGGGATGGGTGGCCGCTTGAAGGGTTGGCCGGATACAATGAAACTTCAATCAATGCCGCGCCGGATGGGCGATAGAGGACAGCTTTTGGAGCAGGAGCACGTGAGAAAAACAGGCAGCCGCATTCTGCGGCTTCAAGGGGTTGCGTTGCTCGGCATTGCGCTTGCGGCGCTGCCGGCAGCCGCGGCTACGCAGGCGATTACCACATTTACCACGCTGAACGTGGCCACCAGCGACCAGAACGGCCGCACCCAGGCCGCGATCCAGGTGGGCGTGACCGGCGCCGACGGCCAGCCCGCGAGCGGCGTTGTGGACATTGAAGATGGAACCCTGACCCGGGCTGAAGCCGCGCTCGATGCGTCAGGCCAGGCCCGCAGCACAGTCACTCTTTCGGGCGGCGATCACCAGCTGCGCGCCGTCTACCTTGGCGACGCCGCGCATCGGGGATCGACTTCGCCGGTGGCCCAGGCCTCGGGAACCGGCAGCGGAGTGCCGGGTTTCGACGTGAATGCCGCGCCGGTTTCGCCCACCACCTTTCCTATGACGCTCACCCCCGGGCAGACCGGGACGGCGCTCATCACGGTGATGCCTGAAAACAACTCCTCGCTCACCGCGCCAATGTTTGTCACGCTCTCATGCTCGGGACTTCCCAACGAGACATCGTGCACTTTCACCCCCGAAAGCGTTCAGATTCTGGCCACGACGCCGGCAAGCTGCACGTCCGGATCGGCGCCGGCGAGCTGCCCGCCAACCAGTTCAATGCTGCTTGAAACTCAGGCGGCCAGCAAGTCGAACGGCACCGCGATGAATATGCGCCCCGGCTCGAACTTGCGCCCCATTGCATGGGCGCTGCTGTTGCCCGGACTACTTGGTCTGGGTGGTTTTGCCTTTGGCAAGGGCCGCCGTGCGTTTCTCAATCGGCTTGCGCTAGTGGCGTTTGTGGGGGTGGTGATGACCCTGGGCATGACCGGCTGCAATCCCCTGTACTATTATCGGAATCACGGTCCCGGTGCAACTCCGGCTACGCCGGCAGGCACCTACAACATCACAATTACGGCGCAGTCCAATAATGGAGTCACTGCCATCTCCAGCTCCACTACCGTCGTTCTGACGGTGCAATAGGATAGCGCGATAAGGCTCGATGAAGCACCTTTCCGCATTCCCCGCGGAGATCTACGCGCTGGTGGATGAGACACCGGCCACGGTGCTGCTGGAAGGCGCGCAGACAGAAAAATACGAATCGACCGAAGAGCCCTGGACGCAGTTGTTCACGGCCCCGTTGCGTGTGTGCGAAGCGCGCAGTCGGGGTGAAATGCCGGCCCTGTTTGCGGCCATCGAAGACGCATTGCGTGCAGGAATGTCTGCGGCGGGATTCTTCAATTACGAATGCGGCGCATGGTTTGAGCCTGCGGCGTCTGGCCGAAAAAGCGAAGACCGAAAAGGCTCGCCCGGCGCTCATGCCTGGTTCGGAATCTACGAACGCGGCTATCGGATTGATAGCGCGACCGGAGTGTTCGTCGACGAGCTGCCGCACGAGATACAAGCGAAACTTCAAGTGCTCCGCGATCGGCTGGACGCAAAACGAGCTGTTGCAGCTTCCAGCGGCGTCAAGGTCGCATCCGAATTCGCCATCAGCGAAGCCGAATACGCGAAACGAATCGCCGCGATTCACGAGTGGATTCGCGCCGGCGATGTGTACCAATTGAACTTTACCGCCCCATGGAGCCTGGCTGTCGGGGGCAGCACGGCAGAGCTCTATGCTCGGCTTCGCAGGCAGCAGCCGGCGCGGTACGGCGCGTTTGTTCATAGCGAATCGCAGCACAAAATCCTCAGCTTCTCGCCGGAGCTTTTTTTCAGTATCGACGAGAGACGCCGCATCACCACACGTCCCATGAAGGGCACAGTGCGCCGGGGCCGCACCACGCGCGAAGACCGCGAGTGCGCCGAGTGGCTCCAAGCCGACCCAAAGAATCGCAGCGAGAATGTGATGATTGTCGATCTGGTGCGCAACGATTTGGGCCGCGTGGCAAAATTCGGCTCGGTGCACGCCGAAAAACTCTTCAGCGTCGAGCGCTACCCTACGCTCTGGCAAATGACCTCAACGGTGACTGCGGATCTGCGCGACGATGCGAGCAGCGAAGCGATCTTCCGGGCGCTGTTTCCCTGCGGCTCGGTCACCGGCGCGCCCAAGGTGCGCGCCATGCAGCTCATCGCCGAGCTCGAAGACGCACCACGCGGCGTTTACACCGGCGCAATCGGATTCTTCTCGCCTCGCCGCACCGTGTTCAACGTGGCTATCCGCACGCTCGAGCTTAACGGCAGCACGGGTAGGATGGGCACAGGCAGCGGCGTCGTGATTGATTCGGTTGCAGCCGATGAATACCGCGAGTGCCTGCTGAAGGCGGAATTTCTGACCGCTGCGCGGGGCGGCGCTTTGGAACAGTTCTCGCTTATAGAGACGATGTTGTGGGACGGCGGCTTTCCGTTGCTCGAATTGCATCTCGACCGGCTGATGGATTCGGCGGCAGTATTTCGATTTTGTTTCGGATCGCGATGAAGTGCGGGCCGCACTTGAAGACTATGCGCGGCAATTTACATTGGGCTCAGCGCAACGGGTGCGATTACTGCTTGATCGGGAGGGTCAGCTGCGAATCACGCATCAAGCACTGGATACGGATGACCCGGGCCGTGTAGGCCGTGTACGTATTGCTCCCGACCGTACCGATCCCGCCGACTCTATGCTCTTTCACAAAACCACCAGGCGCGAGTTGTATACACGGGCCTTTGAGCAAGCGCGGCGCGAGGGGCTCGACGATTTCCTCTTCTTCAACCTGCGGGGCGAGCTTACCGAGGGCGCAATCAGCAATGTGTTCATTGAGAAAAACGGAAAACTGCTCACACCGCCAATCGAGTGCGGTGTATTGCCGGGAGTTTATCGCCGCCATCTGATCGAGACACGAGGAGATGTGGAGGAGCGCGTGCTGCACGAGGAAGATTTGCGGAGTGCGGATGCGATGTACCTGGCCAATGCGGTGCGCGGGCTGCGGCGTGTGCGACTGGACAATTAGCGAGTCAGCAGGTCAGCAGGTCAGCGAGTCAGCAAGTCGGCGGGCCGGCGGCGCAGGACGCTTGCGGTTCTTCTTGCGGGCGCGAGGTGATAGAACGTTATCGGGAGATCCGGGGATGAGAAAAGCGTCGCGTACGACTCGGAGGGTGATCGCAACCACGGTAGTCTTCATATCCGGCTTGCTGCTGCCCGACGCATTCGCCTACGCGCAGAACGAGACGCAGGCGTGGCTCGATTATGCGAATCGCACAGAGCATCTCAGTTTTCCCCGAAACGTCAAAGCGCTCGGAAGCGGGCCTCTTGAGCAATCCGCGGTTCAGGAGCTGAAGCGCAGCCTCGCGAGCGCCGGCATTAATGACACGACACCGCTCTCACCACACACCCGCGAAAACTTTGCCGGCGAAACTGTTGTTGGCACGGCAGCAGAGGTGCGTAAGGCTTATCCGCGTTTGCCGGTGCCCGCGGATCTTGGTCCCGAGAGCTATTGGATTTTCTCAAGCGGAACAGGCGAACACAAGCTGCTGGTAATTGCGGGCGGCGACGAGCGCGGCGCTCTTTACGGCGCATTTGCATTTCTTCGTCTGCCCGTCATCGCATCAGCAAATCTCAACCGGATTGCTTTGCGCGGCCAGCCCGCCATGCCCATTCGCTGGGTCGACGAGTGGGACAACGCCAACGGCACGGTCGAGCGTGGCTATGCCGGCAAGTCGATCTTCTTTGACAATGGCCGCGTACGCAACGACCTGACCGACGTCGAGCAATATGCGCGGCTGCTTGCCTCCGTCGGCATCAACGGTTGCAATGTGAACAATGTCAACGGAGCCATGCAATTTCTTGAGCCACAGTTGCTCCAGGGCCTTGCCCGTGTGGCCAACACCATGCGCCCGTGGGGCGTGCGACTCGCGATGAGTGTGGACATAGCCAGCCCGCAAAAAATTGGCGGACTCAAGACCTTCGATCCCCTCGACCCGGCCGTGAAGGCGTGGTGGAACGCCGAGGCCGACGAGATCTACGCGCTCATCCCCGACCTTGCCGGCTTCACAGTCAAAGCCGATTCCGAGGGTCAGGCCGGACCGGCGAGCTACGGGCGCAGCCCCGCCGATGCCGCCAACACGCTAGCTGAAGCTCTCGCCCCACACGGCGGCGTAGTGCTCTATCGCGCCTTCGTCTACAACAATCACCTCGATTACAACGACCCCAAGGCCGACCGCGCCCGCGCCGCCTATGACATTTTTCATCCACTCGATGGCAAGTTCGCGCCCAACGTGATCGTGCAGATCAAGTATGGCCCCATCGATTTCCAAGCCGAGGAGCCGGTTTCGCCGCTCTTCGCCGGCTTGCACCAGACCAATGAAGCAATGGAAGTGCAGATCACGCAGGAGTACACCGGCCAGCAGCGTCACCTCGTCTATCTCGCACCGTTGTGGAAGGAGAAACTCGACTTCGATTTGCACGCGGATAACAAATCGACGCCAGTGAAGGAGATTATCGAAGGCAAATCCTTCGACCGACCTCTCGGTGGAATGGTAGGCGTGGCCGATGTCGGCCGTGATGGCTGGCTGGGTGCGCCGCTGGCCATGGCGAATCTCTACGCCTTCGGCCGCCTCGCGTGGAATCCAAACTTGAAGCCCGCGCAAATCGCCGAGGAGTGGACGCGCCAAACAATCAGCAGCAATCTGCAGGTGGTCACCACGGTCGACTACATTTTGCTGCATTCGTGGCAAACATACGTCCACTACACCGGCTTCCTCGGCACGCAGACTCTCACCGACATTACCGGCAGCCATTATGGCCCCAACATCGAGTCGAGCGAGCGCAATGGATGGGGCCAGTGGCATCGCGACGACGCCCAGGGAATTGGCATGGACCGCACGGTTGCAACCGGGACGGGTTTCATCGGCCAGTACCCGCCTCAAGTTGCGAAGATGTACGAGTTGATCGCCACCTGCCCCGATTCGCTGCTTCTCTTTTTCCATCACGTGCCGTGGACCTTCAGGCTGTACTCGGGCAAGACTGTCATCCAATATGTCTACGACAGCCACTACCAGGGAGTCGATGAGGTGCGTCGGATGGTGGAAGAGTGGAAATCGCTCAATGGCAAGATCGATCCCGCGCTCTACGCGGATGAACTCGCGCGCCTCGAGTACCAGGTGGGATCCGCCATTGTGTGGCGCGACGCGATTGTGCAGTACTTCTACAAAGAGACCGGCATTCCCGATGCGCAGGGCCGCGCCGGCGATTTCCCCGGCCGCATGGAGGCTGAAGACGCGCGCCTCACCGGCTATAAGGTAATCGACATTCACCCGTGGGAAGACGCCTCGCGCGGCAAAGCTGTGACCTGCGCTGAGAAAACGTGCATCGCCGAGTGGACTTACCCGGGCCGTGCCGGCCGTTTCAATATTGCTACGCAGTATTTCGACCTGCAGGGCGGCGTGGCGCACTTCACCCTCGATGTGAACGGCAAGCAGGTTGCTGCATGGGACGCGGACGCAACGTTACCCTCGCGCCGTCCCAATGGCGATAACTCAACGCGCTACACCGCTCACAGCATCGAACTCAAGCCCGGCGATGTGTTGCGCGTTGAGGGCACGCCCAACGGCGCTGACCCCGCCGCGCTCGACTACATTGAACTGGCGCCGGCCGCGAAATAGCTGGTCGTCGAGGGCTCCGCGCAAACTTTTTTCGAGCGCTCAACAAGCCGCGGCGTCTGTGTGATTGGAAGAGCGCAGCGCAAAACGGGGATACGAAGGCGCGCAATCTTTCCATACTCCTTTTTCTTGAGAGGCAATCTATGACAAACGCTGCCGCATCTGCAGGCAGACGCCTGATGTCTGCATGTCTGCTCTCCACGCTCACACTTATTGCATACGCTCCGCGCGCCCTTGCGCAGGACCAGCCGACCCAAGCCAAACCTGCCGTACCAGCCGAGCCGCAGGAGTATCGGACCTTCTATCTCGTCAACGCCACGCAGCCGGCTGAAAACGACATCGTAACCGACCTGCGCAATATGCTGCCCCGCGCCAAGATCTACCGCGTCGAATCGCAAGGCGCCATTTCGATGTTCGCCTCGGCGGACGAACTTCAACTCGCCCAGCGCATCCTCGCCGATATCGACCGACCCGCCAAAACCTACCGGCTCACCTTCACCATCAAAGAGAGCGATGCGGGCAATCCGGCCAGCTCGCGGCGCGTAGCCATGGTGGTCGTCATCGGCGATAAGAGCGAAGTCAAGCTGGGCAGCAAGGTTCCTATCGTTACTGGAAGCTTCGATACGGACAGCTCCAAGGCCAACACCCAGGTGCAGTATGAAGACGTTGGCTTAATGATCGTATCCTGGCTCGATAGTTCTGGCGACGGCTTGCGCCTGCGCACCAAGATCGAACAATCGAGCGTCTCCGACGAGAAGTCGAACGTGGGAATCCAGGACCCCGTGCTTCGCCAGTCGGTGTTCGACGGGCAGTCGAACCTGGTTGAAGGCAAATCGCTGGTGCTGGGCACGCTCGATATGCCGGGTAGTTCGCACAGTGAAGAAATCGAGGTGGTCGCCGAGCCGGTGAAGTGAGATGAGCGGCCGGCGCATCTTGTAGCCGCGCGTTGCTCGGTCGCGAGATTCGCCAGTGCTCTACTCTACGCTTTTCACCATCTTCACCACAGACACAGTCTCGCCATTGGCCAGCGGCACCTGGATGCGCTCGACTTCTGTATACCCCCGAAGCCGATAGAGCGGAACGCCCGTAAGGGTCGAGCCCATCTCGAAACGGCGAAAACCCGCGCGGATGGCTTCAGTTTCGACGCGCGCAAGGATAAGACTCCCTAGCCCCTGGCGCGCAAACGCTGGATGAACGAAGATTGCGCGTATCCTGGCCGCGTCTGTCGCGGGATCGAGCAGTTCCGGCTCGCGGTCAGGTCCTCTGTCCGGACCAAAGAGCGTCTTCCGCTTCGACCACCCTCCGCACCCGGCCAGCGCAATCTGCTCGCTCTCGCCATCACTATGCGCTTCGGCAATGAAGTAGGTCCGGTCGCAAATCAGCTGAGTGTCGACGCCCAACACGGTGCCCAGCGCGCCCTCAATCTGCGCTGGTGTGTAGTCGTTCGCCTGCAAAACACGTACGCTCGCCTCAATCAAAGCGTGCAGTGCGGGAATGTCGTCTTCTGTTGCAACGCGAAGCAAGAATCGGAATTGACCTGCCATTGAAACAAAACCTTGTCTTGCCGGACGCAGCGCCGCAGTTTAATTGCATTTCATCAGCATTCAAACGTGTTGTGCGAACAGGCCACTGCCTACGCCTTAGCCACTTCAACCAACGTCGAGTAAAACGTTGCTCCGGCGCCGATGTCGGTGAGCCTTTCGCTGGTGAGCGCGTTTACGTTGGCGCCATCGGGGTGCAGCTTGGCCCAGTCGAGCCGTGCTGCAACCACGCCGGCGGGCAAATTCGAATTCAGCATTGCCGTCAGCCGCAGCGTGCCACGATCGTTGAACACCCTCACTTCGTCGCCTTCATGAATCGCGCGGTACTCGGCGTCCTGCGGGTGAATCTCAAGCCGCCGGCTGGTCTTTGCTTCCATTCTCCGATGGCCGTCGAGATTCGCGAAGGTTGAGTTCATGTAGTTGTCGGCCTTGCGCGGCAACAGTTCCAGCGGGTACTGCTTTACGCCGTCGCTCCATCGCGACTCGGCCGGCGCTTTGAATCCGGGCAGCGGATCAAGGCCCGCCGCGGCCAATGTCTCCGAATAGAACTCGACTTTTCCGCTCGGCGTTGCGAAGGGTTCGCTTGTGTATGGCAAAAAGGGTTGGCCTTCGGGGTCGCGATGATGCGCGAGCGGGATGTGTCCTTCGCGCTCCAGATCCTCAAACGTAATGTGCTCCATGCCCGCATTCGTCGAGTGGCCGTCCGCGCCGATTGCGAGAGCCTGCCGGATAATCTCCTCCGGCGTGTCGCGGAAACATGGCTCATTGAAGCTCATGCGCTGCGCCAGGTGCCCGAAGAGCCACACATTCGATCGCGCTTCGCCCGGCGGCTCAATGGCCTGCTTTGAGAGCTGTACAAAGTAGTGTCCGTACGCGCCTTGAACGTCAGTGTGTTCAAGAAACGTGGTCGCCGGCAATATGAAGTCCGCGTAGTCCGTGGTGTCGGTGAAGAATAAATCGTGTACGACGGTAAACAAATCTTCGCGGACCATGCCGTGCAAAACGGCGTTCTGGTTAGGCGCAACCGCGGCGGGATTTGAGTTGTACACAAACAGGGCGTGAATCGCCGGCCCTTCGTCATTCTTCCGATCCCTGACCCCTGAACCTCGATCCCTGTCTTGCCCCAGCTCGTTCAACGCGTGGCCCAGCTCGCACATATTCACCAGGCGCGCCTGGCGGCCGAGGGGCGAAGCAAGCTGCAGATCGAGCCGTTCCACCGGCTGCTTGTTCCACGCGAATGCGCCCGAAGTTGAAAGCACTCCCCCTCCGCCGCGGTGCTTCCATGCGCCGGTCAGCGCGGGCAGCATGGCGATGGCGCGCGCCGCGGCGCCGCCGTGCTCCGCCCGTTGAACGCCGTAGTTCATACGGATCGCCGCTGGGCGCGTGGTTGCATATTCGCGAGCAAGCTGCTCCACTTCGGCGGGCGTCATTCCGGTCCACTCGGCAACGCGGCAGGGAGTGTAGTCGCGCACCCGTTCCGCCAGCCGTTCAAAGCCGTGAGTGAATTCGTCGATGTAGGCGCGGTCTTCAAGCCCTTCGCGCAGAATCACGTGCATCAAGCCGAGCGCCAGCGCGGCGTCGGTTCCGGGCCTGATGGCGATGTGCCAGTCGGCCAATGCGGCGGTGCGCGTGCGGTAGGGATCGATGACAACGAGTCGCGCGCCATTGCGCCGCGCATCTTCGATCATCGGCCACAGGTGCACGTTGTTCCCATGCACGTTCGCAGCCCACGCGATGATGAGTTTGGCCAGCCTGAAGTCCTCAGTTGGCGTGCCGAGTTTCTTACCGTAGACAAGGTTCCACGCCTGCCCCCCGGCCTCGGAGCAGATGGTGCGGTCAAGCCGGCTTGCGCCGATGCGATGGAAAAATCGCCGGTCCATGGAGCCGAAACCGAGCACGCCGATTGTTCCCGCATAGCTATAAGGCAGAATCGACTCAGGTCCGTATTTTTCTGAGATTTTTCCCAGCCTTACGGCGATTGCATCCAGCGCCTCGTCCCAGCTCACGCGCTCAAAGGCCTCATGCTCGCGGCCTTTCGCCAGCGGCCCTTTGGCCACGCCGTGCTTGCGTTTCAGCGGATACAGAATGCGGTCGGGCGAATACACACGATCAAGATACTTGGCCACTTTGCCGCACAAGAATCCCTGCGTGACCGGGTGGGATGGGTCGCCGGAAACCTTGACAGCGCGCCCCGTTTCGTCCACTGTGACCAGCACCGCGCACGAATCGGGGCAGTCGTGCGAGCAGACCGTATGGACGATGCGAAAAGGGGACGCCATGCCGTCATTGTAAGCTGACTGCGGAGGCGATAACGATGCGCAGTCTTTTTCTGGTTTTGGCGATGATGTGTACCGGTGCGTGCAGCTTTGCGCAAGCTGCCGGCGGCGATGAGGCTGCAATTCGCGCCGCGATGGCCGCTCAGGTGGCGGCGTGGAACAAGGGCGACGTGGCCACGTTCATGCATGGATACGAGAACTCGCCCGACACCACCTTCGTCGGCAGTACCGTTAACAAGGGATATGAGCCCATTCTCAAGCGCTATGAAACCAACTACACCAATCCCGCGCAGATGGGCACGCTCACGTTCTCGAATCTCCAGGTGCGACTGCTGCCGGGCTCCTGCGGCGCCGTGGAGTACGCTGCGGTGACAGGCAATTTTCATCTCGAGCGTACCCAAAAGGGCGCCGCGACTAAAGACAACGGCAACTTCTCGCTGGTCTGGCACAAAGGGCCCGATGGCTGGAAGATTGTGCTCGACCACACCAGCTGAGTATGCGGCTTCGTCAATTCAATGCCGGTATCGAGCGTAAAATTGGCTTTCCAATTTCGGAATTCGATTCACCATGTTAAAAACGGGCATCCTCAATCCGCACATTCTGTCGCTGCTGGCGCGGGTGCGCCACACCAACACGCTGGTTATCGCCGACCGGGGATTTCCGTTCTGGCCGCAGATCGAAACCGTCGACATCTCCCTGGTCGACGACGTTCCACGGGTGCTCGAGGTGCTCAAGGCCCTCCGCGGGAACTTCGTAGTTGGCCACGCGTGGATGGCCGAGGAGTTCAAGGCCGCAAACCCGGCGCGGACCCGCAACCGGTTCATGGCCGCTCTCGAAGGCATTCCGCTCACCTTCGAGCCGCATATCGAGTTCAGGAAGCGCGTCCCCTCAGCCATCGGTCTTATCCGCACTGGCGACACCACACAATATTCCAACCTGATCCTGGAGTCGGCATAGACTGCCGGGACGCGGCCACGAGGCCATGCCGTCCTCTATACTGTTCACGCTATGAGCTGCATCTTCTGCAAGATCGTGAGTGGAGAGATTCCGTCTACGCCCGTCTACCAGGACGAACTTACCTACGCTTTTGGCGACATTAATCCCAGGGCGCCGGTGCATGTGCTTATAGTGCCGCGGGAGCACCTCGCTTCGGTCGACGAAGCAGGAAAGCAGCATGAGGCTCTCCTCGGCCACCTGCTTGCTGTCGCGGCAGAAATTGCGCGCGCCAAAGGGCTCGCCAAAGGCTATCGGGTCGTCACCAATGTGGGCGACGATGGCGGGCAGACGGTCGATCACCTGCACCTGCATTTGCTCGGCGGCCGCCCCATGACCTGGCCGCCGGGATAACAGGCCGCTACCAGGGGAAGTGGTTCATGCCCACTGCCGCAGAACCCCCGTCGAAATGCCGAATGCGCTATTCTTATAGAGTGCGCCCGTAGCTCAGCTGGATAGAGCGAATGCCTCCGGAGCATTAGGTCGGGAGTTCGAATCTCTCCGGGCGCACCATTCCCCCAAATCCCGCCATTTTCGACTCCGTCGAACCCTCTCCTTCCCGTGCCTGCCCAATATCACGACATGAATGGTTCCTCACGCCCAGGGCCACGGCATTGCATCGCTTCTGTCTCAGGGCTTCCGGGGGCTTTTTTCGATAAGAATCAGCGTAGGTACTACATCTTTCGGGTTATTTTGCCTTGTTTCCTGTGGCGTTTCGCGACAAATTTGTGCGAGCATTAGTTACCGTTTTGCAGAGTTACGCCGGTTACCTTTGTTCAAGAGTTTGAGGTACCTTGCTTGACGAATCGGCAGCTTCCCCGGCTTGTCGGTCGTACGTAGACCCCGCCCTGGCTGCCGATCCGATGACTATTGATTGCCCGTTTATTGGATACGGAGTGTTTCATGAACCGCAGAAAAGGCCTCTTTGCCAACCTTGTGTTTTCCAATCAGATAATCGAAGCCGGGATCTCAGCCTGGGGCAGTGTGGCCCTCCGGAGCGTTGGCACCCTGGCTGTCCTGTTGCTGGGCGTCGCAGGCGCGCAGGCTGCTACCTTCCCCAACGAGAATGTAGGCACCTCCTCCGCCGGTCAGGCCATCAGCGTCACCGCTACAAGGGCCGGCACGGTCAATACCATCAATGTGCTGACGCTGGGCCAGGCCAACCTGGACTTTAACGCCGATTCCCTCCCCGCCGACAGTGGTCTCACCACTTGCACCGGTGAAACGCTGTCAATTGGCCAAAACTGCAAAGTCGGCGTCATCTTTACTCCTACCGCACCCGGAACCCGTTTTGGGGCAGTGGTCCTGCTCGATGTGAACAACAAAGTTCTGGGCACCGGCTACGCGTCTGGTACTGGCGTCGGTCCTCTGGCCACGTTTGTCCCCGGCTACGTATCCACCTTTGCCGGCAACGGCAATTACCTGGGAGCTTTCTTTGGCGACAATGGGCCGGCAACGAGCGCCGAGTTGTATCTTCCCTCGGCCGTTGCTTTCGATGGCGCCGGCAACCTCTACATCGCCGACTCCGCTCATAACCGCGTAAGAATGGTCTGCGCTGCAGCTTCGAGTGGCCTCATCAACGGCACGCAGGCTAAATGTACGGCTCCAGGAATCATCTTCACCATCGCCGGCGGCGGAAGCGGTTGCGGGGCAAGTGAAACAGATACATTCGGCGACGGCTGCAACGCACCGGCCTCCACTTTGTCCAGTCCGACCGGCGTAGCCGTGGACGCTGCGGGCAATCTCTACATTACCGATAACGGCAACGACCTTGTTCGAGTGGTCAACGTCGTTAGCGGCGTCATCTCGGTCTTCGCCGGCAACCTCAGCGGCGCAAGCGGAGTTTGCGGGGGCGCCACGGACTCTATCGGCGATGGCTGCCCGGCCACTTCAGCAACTCTGAATGCTCCCCAAGGCGTCACCCTGGATGCCGTCGGGAACGTATACATTGCCGACACTTCCAATGACCGCATTCGAGTGGTTTCCTCCTCCGGGATTATCACGTCCCTGGTAGGCGGCGGTTCCGGCACCTGCGGATCGGCCCTTAACCCGATAGGTGACGGTTGCCCGATCTCCGACGCCGTTTTGCTGAACCCGTCCCCCGTGGCTTTCGACGCCTCTGGCAACATGTTTATTCCCGACACCGCGCACAATCGCGTGCGCAAGGTCGCGGCAACTGCCGGAGTGGTGAGCGCCTCGAGCATCATCTCAGACTTTGCGGGCACTGGCTTTGGCATCTATGCGGGCGATGGAGGGCCTGCGACGAGCGCAGGCCTCTATGCTCCCTCCGCCGTGGCCATTGACCCTGCGCAGAATGTCTACATTGCCGACACCCAGGACAGCGCCATCAGAAAAGTCAGCGTCGGCAGCCTGGATATTGAGACCATTATCAGCAGCTCGACCAATCAGACTTACCAACCCACGAAAGCGCAGATCTTCGTAAACATCGGTGTATATGGTCCGCTAGGGCTGGCCTTCGATAGCCAGGGCGACCTGTTCGTCGCCGACACGCTCGACATGATTGTGCAGAAGATGCAGACCAATCTGTCGGTGATCGATCTGCTGCCTCCGCCGTATACAAATGCCATCCGCGTTAACCAAAAGTCACAACCTCAGCTCATTACGGTTGAGAACATCGGCAACTCGTCGCTTACTCTTACTTCCATCGCCCCCCAGCCCCAGTCCCAGGTCGACGCCACCACCACCACTTGCAGCACTACCGCTTCACTTGGTTCCGGCAACAACTGCATCGTCGGCGCCGTGTTTGCGCCCACTACGGCTTCGGACCCACTCGTCACCAACATCGACGTCGCCAGCCCAACTCCACAATCGCCTCTCGATATTGAAATTGTCGGCGATGCCCTGGCGCTAAACTCCACTACCACCGCTGTTAATTCCGCGCCGAATCCCTCTGACTTCGGCCAGAGCGTCACCTTCACCGTGACCGTAACCACCGGCATCGGCACTCTGAATGGCACGGTCTCCATTGCCGATACGTTCAACGGCGTCCAAACCACGCTCAAAAGCGGTATTGCGGTGAACGCATCGGGAATCGCCACATTCACGACTTCTTCGCTCCCGGTCGGCCAGCACTCCATCGTGGCCACTTACGCCAACGACACCAACGGGCATACCCCCAGCTCGTCAACGGATAACGGCGCATCGCCACTTTTGCAGGTGGTCGACGAAGTAACAACAACCACTCTCACCGGCAGCGGAAGCCCGTCGGCACTCGGCACGAGCGTCACATTTACGGCAACAGTGGCTGTCTCCGGCGGAGGCGGTGTCGTTCCCGATGGCACCGTAACCTTCATGGATGGCACGACCGTGCTGGGCACGCCGCAGACACTGCCCGCCAACGGCATCGTCACCCTGGCAACCACGGCTTTGCCGCTGGGCAATAACTCCATCACCGCGGTCTACAGCGGCGACTCCACCGTCTATGTTCTGGGCAGCACGTCCAATGCGGTCATCCAAGACGTTGAATCCACCTCTACCAGCGCGGTGACCTCGACGCCGAATCCGTCGGGATTCGGACAGCAGGTTACGTTTACCGCAACGGTGACTCCGGGGGCCGGCTCAACTGTTACGGCCACTGGCACCGTCAGTTTCCTCGATAACGGCACCCAGATCGGGACGGGCGCGCTAGCCGGCACTCCGGCCACTGCGACTTTCAAAATCTCTTCCCTGGCTGTGGGCACTCATCCCATCACGGTCACCTACGCCGGCAACGCCAGTTTCGCAGGGTCCACTTCATCGCCCGCCTACGTTCAAACAGTGACGCCCACCCCGACCACGACTGCGGTCACCGCCGCACCGAATCCGGGCATCACCGGTGTGCCTGTGGCAATCACGGCGACCGTCAGCTCCTCGGCAAGTGCTTCTCTTGTTGCGGGCACTGTCACCTTCACTTCGGGAGCCACAACTCTTGGCACGGCAACGTTGACAAACGGCGCCGCGACTATCAAATATACCTTCGCCACTGCCGGCACTTACCCGGTGGTCGTCACTTACGCCGGCAACTCCAACCTCGGCGGCAGCGCCTCCAGCGCCTATCCGATTACTATCGTCAACGCCGCCTCTGCCGTCCAACTCACTGTAGCGCCAACCACCGCGGAATTCGGCAGCACCATCACCTTTACCGCGACAGTGACGAGTAATGGCGTGGCCCCGACCGGAAGCGTGAGCTTCATGTCCGGCACTACGGTCCTTGGCAAACAACCCCTGACCAAAGGCGCAGCCGTCTATACCAACTCAACGCTGCCCATCGGCACTTACTCCATAACCGCGGTTTATAGTGGCGACGCGGACAACGCCACCAGCACCTCGGCGGCTGTCAATCTCACCATCGGTCTCATTCAAACGTCTACCGATCTGGTTGCAACCGCCACCACCAGCACGCCTCCGCAGGTGTTGCTGGTAGGCGTGGTGGTTGGCAATCAGGGACCCACGCCCACCGGCACTGTCACCTTCACCACCAATGGCACTACGATCGGCTCGGGCACGCTTGACTCCAGCGGCGTGGCATCCCTTATACCCAACCTTCCCAATGGAACTTTCCAGGTGGTGGCCTCCTACGGCGGCGACTCCCTCCACGCACCATCGCAATCGGTTGCGGTAAGCGTGAATGGCGCGCCGGCCCAGTTCAGCATCACTCTCGCTCCCAACACCCTCAGCATGACCGCCACGCAGAATGCCACCGTCGCGGTGAACATTGCCTCGGTGGGGGGATTTAGCGACACCATCTCCCTGGGCTGCGCGTCGCTGCCCGTCGGGGTTACCTGCACCTTTGTGAAACCGTCGGTCACCCTAGCGGCCAGCGGGACTGCAACTTCGCAACTCACCATCGACACCAACTCGCCGCTCAGCGGCGGAGCCTCGGCAATGAATTCGACCAAGGGCCGAGGGTTTAGCCTCGCCGGGCTGTTTTTACCCTTCAGCTTCATCTTCGGCCTTGTCTTCTGGCGGTTGCGCAGACGCTCCGCATCATTGCTCACCATGGCGCTGGTTGCGGTGCTCTCGCTGGGCGCGCTCACGGCCACCGGTTGCAACGGCTTCGGCGGATCGACTGTCACCCCCGGCACCTACACCATTCAGATAACGGGCACCGGAACGCAGAGCAACACCATTCACTACACAACCCTGACATTGACCATCACGAAATAGCGGCGTGACCGCACGCATCAGGCGCAGGAACAAGATGATCATTTTGCCAAATCGCGAAAAGCGGCGGAATCTTGAGCCGGGATTTTCTTACCGGCTGGCCACGGCCATTGCAGCCGCATTCATCTCGCTGGCATCAGCCGGCGCAGCACACGCTCAGACAGCGCCTTCGGCCGCATCCGGCGGGTTTGGGCTTTCGGCCGGAGTTACCGGCTCAGGCATGTACGTGCAGTACGGCGAGCGCAAGATGGTAGGCATTACCGGCTTCGCCGATTTCGACACCATGCGTCATCTCGGTCTCGAGGGCGAGGCGCGCTTTGTCCAGTTTCGCCAGACGGCCGATTTGCACTTCTCGACATATTCCGTCGGCGTTCGATATCGCAAGAACTACGGGCGCTTCCAGCCCTACGTCAAAGGGCTGATCGGTGAAGGCTTTTTCAATTTTCCTTACAACTACGCAACCGGACACTATATTGTGGTGACGGCGGGGGGCGGCTTTGACTACCGCCTGAATCGCAACCTCCACATTCGCGCGGCCGACGCCGAGTGGCAGTACTGGCCGGGGTTCACGTATGGCGCCCAGACCACGCCCATGACCACCCTGGGCGTCAGCGCTGGAATCAGGGTGAATATTCCATAGAAGCGCAGGTAGGTGCGGCGTGGAATTGAGCCTCATTCCATTCCAGAGTCGCCTTTCGCTGTTTTTCCGCGCCTGGACCCGCTTGCTCTCCCGTGACTCATATCACGGCCCGGGCAGGTTCGCTCCCGCTAGCCTCATAGTTGTGGAGTTCCGGCCTAGCCCGGCCCTCCTATTCATTCGAGGAGCGTTTTCATCATGGCTTATGTTGTTACCGATGCCTGCGTCAAGGACTTTCTTTGCGTAACTGAGTGCTCGACATCGGCGATTGCCCCCCAGCAGAGCGACGCGGCTGCGGCCACCGTCTCACAGGTTTATATCAATCCCGATGAGTGCATCGACTGCGGGAACTGCGCTTCAGTTTGCGAGCAGAACGCCATCGTTCCCGTCGACGAACTCCCCGAAAGCAAGGCAGAGTTCGCTGAAAAGAACCGGGCGTACTTCAATTAGAGCGGTTCCAGGGTCGCTGTATCCGGGCCGGGGCTAAAGCCCAAAGCTATCGATGGGCGTTTTTGCGGCACGACTAAACAGGCTGCGGAAAAACTCCTTGAACGATGCATTTTCGGTAGTGTCGATTCGGCAGGGGCTGAAGCCCGCCCTCATTTAGCGAGCTTTATCGGCACGACTGAAGTCGTGCCCCGATACAAAACCGCGTCCCATTGAGTTTTTCTGCAGCCTGTAAAGTCATGCCCTGTTACAAAGCTTTGCCGCGGATGCATCAACTCAGAATTGAGTGTAGCCGCGTTTCGCGCTCTACTGATCAATCCGGCTTAGTGTTGCTCTGGTCCGTCGTCGCAGGCGGTGTCTCCTGCGCTGGGATCGAAGCAGCGGGCGAAGCCGGCTTGCCTTCCTTCGTGGTTTGAGGCGATGGCTGCGAAGTTCCGGGTATAGTTGTCTGCGGCCCCGTTGTCGGCGAAGCAGGGGCGGAGGTGCTTGCCGGCGTGGCTGCGGGCGAAGGGGCCTCCTCGGCCGGCACGGTTTCACGCGGCGCAGCCACCAGCGGCGTTGCCGCAGTGGCGCTCAAAGGTACTGCCAGCGGCGTCACGGGCAACGTTAACGTCTGTACCGTATCCGGATCGTCGCGCAGCTTTACATACAATTGCCCGTTTGCCGGATGCGGCACGGGCAACTGAATCCCGGTGAATTGCGGAGACACGTCCACTGGATTGCTGAAGTCCGGAGTCGCTGAGAACGAGTCGGCAAGAAACAGATCGTCGCCGCTCAGCACGCACGGCTTTGAGGCCGAGCGCGGGCAGCGCAGATCCTTGAAGTCCGGCAATCGAACCAGCGTTCCCAACTCCAGCCAGTCGCCCGCGACTCCGTCAGCCGAAACCACGCGCAATCGCACCGGGCCGAATGCCGAAGACCCGAATCGCGCCAACGGCTCCACGGTTCCCACCGCGGTTTTTGCATCTTCCAGCATCAGGCTTCCGTCGGCCAGGTCGAGCACGGTGTGAAAGCTCGAGTCATCGGCGGCCACTTCAATTTTTTCGTCGCGGGAAAAATGCGCCGGTGAATTCGACTGCAAAAAGATCACCAGTTTCCCATCCACCGGCAGATCGTCGGCGCTGCCAAACTGAACGGGAATCGGCGGACCCTTCACTGGGTTCTGCACGCCCTTGCTGAGCAGGGTGATCTCGGGCCGCGGCGGATTCACCATCACCGGCGTCTTCAACTCGCGCTTGTCTTTCAGTTCCACGTGCGCCGTGTAAGCCTTGCCGGGAATCAGGTTCGCGGTAGGGCCGTCCGCCTTCATGGTCAACTGGTCAAGATCGTTCACATGTGCCAGCGTCGATGGCGTAAAGTCGATGCCGTTCACCTTTGCCGTCGCGACCTGGTCCAGGCGCGTGCCGTTCAGCACCGCTTCCTTGTCTCCGGCGCTCAATGTCAGCTGTTCAAGCGATGCTGCCACAGCGTAGGCCGTCATCTTCACCGTGTCAGGCTGCGCAAGCCCGTACTGCTCGACGGCTACTGTCACGGGACCGGGCGCCGCATCCTTCAGCGGCAGCGAAACCTCAAGCGTCTGCGCCTTCCCTGTCTTCCATGTCAGCGGGTCGGCGTGACCGTCTGCGCCCATCTCTTCAATCTTGTCCACACACAGCGTGTTTCCGCCTTCAAGGTGCAATGTGTCTTCGCGGCCCACCACCAGCGCCGATTCATCAGCCGGCAAGAGACGCCACTTGCCCGCCTCGGGAGAGATCAATGTGTATTTCGGACCGTCCCAGTCATCGAATCCCCATTTGCCGGTAACTGTGCCAATCAGCTCGCCGGTGGGCAACTGGGGTATCTTACTCGTGGGCACCAGCCCACCCACTCCCGGATCGGCAACGATCGGAATATCCGCTCCGGCGTCCTTCCCGTTCGCTGCCTGCACATGCAGCGTCAGATCGTGCGCCAGACCGGTTGCAAATAGCAGCGGAGCCCCTTCGGCGGGCAGCACCAGGTCGGGCTTGTAGGCGCAAAAACTGTCTGCAGGGTTGGTCGGATGCAGCGGCTCAGGCCGGCTCGGTCCAATCGGCGGCAGGCCCACCACGACCACGGACTTCGGATTCCGGAACGACGGTGGCATGTTCAGCCGCAGATTCAGCGTGTCGGTCCTGGGCAACGCCAGCGCCGGAATGTACTGGAAGTGCGCGGTGTGCAGCGACGCCAGGATCCGCGCAGTATCCACCACCGCGCCCACGTAGGGGCTGTAAAGGCCGCCACCCCCGATGTTCGAGTAGCTCAACTGGTTCATCAGGTCGGCCGTTGAGCCGTTCGCCAGCTGATCCACAAGCGACTGCGCATTGGCGTCGTCAAGCACCAGCCCCTGGGAGTTCTGCGAAAGACATGTGGCCTGCTGGTCGACCGGACGCAGGAAGCAGTCCTGGTTGATCTTCATTCCCAGGCTTCGCGCCGCGTTCTCGGCGCGCGTCTTCAGCAACTTTGGATCGGTGGCCGAAGTTGCTTTCACATCGAGCAGGTAGGTCTCGAGCCGCATTCGTTCCCAGCTGGCTGCCTGCAGATCCTGGGCGGCGCGCACAAAAGCGCCCGGCCGGCCGGTCACCGCCTTGCGCAGCGTGTTAAAGTCCCCGCCCGTCTCCGGCGCCAGAAACAGGAGTGCCTGTTCGGCACCGTCGGGCACGTTGACAAACACGCCCTCCTGGCGCGCTACTCCGTTCCATGTTTCGACCCGCGTAAACCAATCCGGAGGCGGCTGGTTGGTCGCCCCCCTGAGGAAGGCAATCACTAGAACGAAATGATTCGATTGGGTTTCTGGAAAATCCGGATGTATCCACAAGCGATCGCCAGGCAGCAGGTTGCCCACCTCTGAGATGGGCAATGTGACCGCTCCGCGCTTCACATGTACGTCTATCTTGGGACCGGAGAGATCGAATGCCTGGCCTTGGCCCTGAGCCTGGAGCCCGGTAGAAGCCAGAATCAAGAGCAACGGGAAAAAGAGACGCAAGCAACTGCGCATGTACCTATTGTACGAACTCCGGTTGCGAAGGGAAGCATTTGCCCCATTGAGTTTGACTTTTTCATTGGCTCCCCATCTTTCCTGCGCGCAAGGCTCAATCTTCGGGTACACTTATCGCCATATACTTTCAGGGCCACGGCGTTTTTGGAAATGGTAGTTGAGCGGAATCACTGAGCCACCGCACGCGTATTGAAGATCGAATGCCGGCTTGCTTCGAACCCGGGTCACGAACACCATCTCCTGGAAAACCGTCCATTCTCTCGAAACTTTTTGAAGGCTGAGGAGGAAACGCAAGACAGTTACTCTCAACCTGACTTCAACGTTTGTGTGCGTCGAAGTGAATTACAGGCCGTTGCAGACCAACACCGTTTGCATATCGTCCGTCGTCTTACATCGATTCGGAATTTGCTCAATTACCCCGCCTGCCAGAACGAATCGTCAGGCCTGATTGTTTCAAAGACCCTTTCTCCTTTTGCCTTGCGCTCAGTCCAATTGGACGTGGGTCAACATTCCTCGCTGAACATGCGACCGCCTTCATGGTTGGGAGCTTTTGTTACAGGGAGAAGTGAAGTAAACCATAAGTTGACGCAACTTGCGTAGACCATATCGCGCGCAAGGCAGAACCTTATCGGATCCGTGCTCATCGTCGCCGCGAAAGCGGCATCCCGGGGATCGGCATAACTAAATCGGCGAAAGGACGCCCGGTAAACTCAATCGGTATTATTCGTCGGATATTGAAATTCAAGGCATCAGGCGCATTGCACCAAGGCATTCTCTCCCCCTCGCATCAAAATGCCGGCGCAGCGCCTGGCCGCCCCCCCAAGCCGGAGATGGTCCCGGGACTGCGCGGGCGAATGCAGCAACGGAGAACGAAATGAAATCGATGCGATCTACGCAGAACGGCTTAGAGCACCTTACCATTCCCGCTGCGGAAGAGATTATTGAAGAAGCTCTCAACGAACTTGCCTACTCGCAGGATCCAGGCCTGGTGCGTGCGCTGCGGTTCCTCGCTCCCCCGGGGTACCAGGCTGTTGTAGAACTGTGCAGCGAAAACGGGCGCAGCAAGCGCCGCAATGCCCAGGCTGATTCCTGGTCGCCTGAAGACGACGAGGTGCGCATCTACTTTGAGCGCATCACCGATGGCGAAGGGCACAGCAGCCGCTCGCCGCGCGCAGCCGTGCCGCGCGGCGCCGATGATGACGACGAGCCCCAGGAACCGGTTCTGCCCGCCGATATGGACAACCGCGTCAGAGAATTGTGCACCGCCCTGGCCGAAGCCGAGCGTGGCGGCCACGCCTTCATCGCGCTCAAATGGTTCCGCGATTCGTTCCTGCCCCGAAAATCCTTCCGCTGGAACCAGCACCCCGATTCCCGCCAGGAGGTTCTAGCCGAGGCCATCCAGCGCGGCGTCGTGATGACCAGCAAGATTGCCAATCCCAAGACTCCCGCCTACCCCACCACCACCATCCGCTTGAATCGCGCTGAAGCCGGAGTGCCCGAAGAGGCCCATCGCTTCCATCCCGTGGCCGTGCAAGGCGAGGCTGCGGCCGCGGTTCTCGAAGAGGAGCGGGAGGAAGTGTGAGCTTCTACTTCCTCGAGGCTACGGCCTTTATCAAGCTGTTTGTGCAGGAGCCCGGCACCGACGGCCTGATCCGCCTATTGGAGCCGCTCGAAGACAATCGCAAGCTGATCGCCGGTTCCACTCCGCTTGAGGTCTACGCCGCCATTCGGCGCCGCGAGCGCGCCGGCGCCATCGCTCCCGAAGACGCGGCAGCAGCCCTCGAAAGCCTGCGCCATGAGTCGGCCCGTACGGTGCAGCAGCCGCTCAACCCCGCCGTTCTCGAGGCCGCCCGGCAGCTCCTCGATCGCACCGTCCTTCGCTGGCCTGAGGCCCTGCAGCTCGGCGCCGCACTCACCGCCCGCGATATGTACCAGGGCGCGGCCATCGTCTTTGTTTCCGCCTCCGCCGCGCTGCTTGAATCGGCCAGGGCCGAAGGCCTGGAAAGCCTCGACCCCACCAGCGAACCTACTGCGTCGCAATAGGCGCGAGCCCTCGCCCCCATCGGCTATCATCTCCGGAACAGTTCCTTTTCTCCCTTGAAACCCAGGAGACCCGATGACCACTTCCACGCCCGATGCGACAAGCACCAAATCGCAGCTGCGCAAGGCGATGGGTTTCTGGGACGTTTTGCTTTTCAACATCGCCACGGTCCTTGGGCCCCGCTGGATTGCTGCCGCCGGCCACAACGGCACCTCGTCCATCAGCCTATGGGTTCTCGCCGCCGTATTCTTCTTCGTCCCCGGCGCGCTGGTCATCAACGAGCTCTCTTCGCGCTTTCCTGAAGAAGGCGGCCTCTACATCTGGGCTCGCGAGGCCTTCGGCCCATTTCACGGATTCGTCGCCGGCTGGACCTACTGGATCTAC
The DNA here is from genome assembly GCA_963732165.1 of uncultured Acidobacteriaceae bacterium. GTDB lineage: Bacteria > Acidobacteriota > Terriglobia > Terriglobales > Acidobacteriaceae > Telmatobacter. The sequence continues at coordinate 133,234 of CAVSYM010000044.1, read as the reverse complement.
ACCGTCTTCTACTTTCCCGGCCTGTTGCTCGCCAGCGCATCAATGAGCGCATACATCATGGGCGGCCGCGGCGCATTGCTGGCTGAGAATCGCGCCTTTCTCATCTGGGTATCGCTGGCCTTGCTGGTGGTCGCCGTGGTGCTCAACATCATCGGCCTCAACATCGGCAAGTGGCTGCAGAACGCGGGCGGAGTGGGTACATATCTACCGCTGGCGATACTGGTTGGCGTGGGCTTCATCGTCTGGATGCGCCACGGCTCGGCCACCCACTTCACTCTCCGCAATATGATGCCCACGTGGAACTGGGACACGGTCAATTTCTGGTCGCAGATTGCCTTTGCTTTCACCGGGCTCGAACTTGTCTCGGCCATGAGCGAAGAAGTTCGCGACCCGCGCCGTACGCTGCCCCGTGCGGTCTTCGGCGCAGGCGCGCTCATCGCCCTCATGTACATTGCCGGCACGTTTGCCGTGCTGGCGCTGCTGCCCGCTGACAGCATCGACCCCCAGAGCGGCGTCTTCGGCGCGCTGTCGGTCGGATCGATCGCGCTCGGGATTGGCTTCCTGGGCATCGTGGCTGCCATCCTGGTTACGGTGGGGAACGCCGGCGGCGTCGGTTCTACCGTTGCCGGTATCGCACGCGTTCCATTTGTGGTCGGTATCGATCGCTATCTGCCCCGCGCCTTCGGCAAAATCCATCCCCGCTGGAAGACGCCATGGGTCTCGATCCTGGTGCAGGCGGCTGCGTCCTGTGCGATTCTGCTTTTGAGCCAGGTGAAGAGCCGCAGTGTGATCGCGGCTTACCAGGTGGTGGTGTGCGCCACCATCATCCTCTATTTCATCCCATTCCTTTACATGTTTGCTGCGGTGATAAAGCTTTCTGGCCGCAAAGATCGCAACGAGAATTCCGACGCGGTTCTGGTTCCAGGCGGCCTACCCGGCGTATGGATCTGCGGAAGCCTGGGCTTCGTCGTAGTTCTCGTTGGAATTGTGCTTTCATTCATACCGCCGGGCGGCTCCGACAAGCTTGTTTTCGAGATCGACGTGATCGGCGGCACGACTGGTTCGGTTCTCCTCGGTCTTTTCCTTTACTGGCGCGGCGCACGCGCAAAACAATCGGAGGTCTGAAAGGTGTTCATCCACAGAGCAATCCTTCATCAAACCATTAGGGTTACGCCTGCTGTGGAAGGAGGTTTTGCGGATCACATTTGGAGTATCAAGGAATTGGTACAATTACTGAACTAGCGGTCTGCCACAAAGATATCATTGACAGTCTAGAATCCCTTCATTAAGCTTCAGCGTCTAAAGGATGAGGTAAATTCATGTCTCCTCAAGACAAGATTCGTCTCGCTACATTGCAGTCTGCTCCGCTCGATAAATGGATTGCGATTTCCGAAGACGAGTCTCGCATTATCGCGGTTGGAGAAACCTATTCTGAGGTTTCGGACCTGAGCGATGCTGCCGGTGAGGATGATCCCATCATCCTGAGGACTCCTCCAGCATGGGAGCCGATTTCCGTTAGCGCACAGTGAAGATCGCTTATAAAGTTTTCCCGAGGGATAAATACGGAGCAGGCGTCTATTCAGCAATGCTGAATGTGCACCTCGCCTTGATTGTCCCAAATGCTCCTAGAACAAAGAGATTTGAAGCCATCATAGATTCTGGGGCGTCAAGGTGTATGTTTCACGCAGACATCGGTCGATACCTCGGGCTAGACATTCAGAAGGGCGACTACGAGAGAACTCAAGGAATCGCTGGTTCATCAGACGCTTGGGTTCATCCAGTACGCCTCTTTATTCCTGGCGGCCCCATTGATATCTACGCTGCCTTTAAAGAAGGTTTGCCGATTGGTGGACTTCTCGGGATGAACGGATTCTTCGATCGCTTTTTGGTTAGCTTCTGCTTTCCGCTGCTTACCTGCGAAATTGAACGCATTGGTCAAGCTTAAGACTTTCGCCACAATCTCAAGCCGACCCGCCACCCCCAGTCGCTCTCGGCAGCATCGAATCCACCCACGGTATAGAATCTAAAAGGTTGCGATCACCGGTGCGGACCTGAATTCCGCGTCGCAAAAAGCCCGTGCACTGCGAACACCTCCGCTGTGCCGGGCCTCATTATGTAGAAACGGGAACGATGCGAGCAAAAACTGCAGTTGTGTTGGGCGCCCAGTGGGGCGACGAAGGCAAGGGCAAGATTGTCGACGTGCTCAGCGAGCGCTTCAATGCCGTTGCGCGCTACGCCGGCGGCCACAACGCCGGCCACACCGTCATCATTGGCGACCAGCGCTTTGTGCTCCAGCTCATTCCCTGCGGCGTGCTGCGCCCCGGCTGCAAGGGCGTCATCGGCAACGGCGTGGTCCTCGATCCCATCGCCTTTCTCAAAGAAGTTGGCCGACTGCGCGAAGTTGGCGTTGCCATTGACGGCAACCTCTACGTCTCCAATCGCGCCCAGGTGATACTGCCGTACCACCGCATGATCGAGCTCGCGGCCGAAAGCGCTCCGGGCCGCAAGAAGATCGGCACTACCAGCCGCGGCATCGGCCCTGCCTATGAGGACAAGATGGCCCGCAGCGGTCTGCGCATCGTCGATCTGCTCTATCCCGCATTACTCAAAACGCACATCGAGGCAGCCTGCGCTGAGAAGAACGCCATCGCGCACGCGCTGTTCGGTACCGATCCGCTGGACCCTGCGAAAATGTACGACGAGTACGCGGCCGCGGCCGAACAGGTGCGCCCCTTCGTCGCCGACACCGGCCGCATCCTCAACGCCGTTCTTGCCGAGGGCGGCAGCGTGATGTTTGAAGGCGCGCAAGGCACCATGCTCGACATCGATCACGGCACCTATCCGTTTGTCACCTCGTCCTCGGCGACTGCGGGCGGCGCGGCCACCGGCACCGGAGTCGGTCCCACCGCCATCGGCACCGTCGTCTCGGTCACCAAGGCTTATGTGACGCGCGTCGGCGAAGGCCCCTTCCCCACTGAAATCCACGACCCCGTAGGCGAATTACTGCGCGCGCGCGGAAACGAGTACGGCGCCGTGACCGGACGCCCCCGCCGCTGCGGCTGGCTCGACATTCCCCTGCTCCGCTACTCCAACCAGGTCAACGGCGCCGAGTGGCTGGTTGTCACCAAGCTCGATGTTCTCGACGAGCTTGACGAAATTCCTGTCTGCACCGGTTATCGGATCGCCGGCAAAGTCACCGATGAAATCCCCGCCGACGTTCACGGCCTCGAGCAGATCAAGCCGATCTACACAAATCTTAAAGGCTGGCGCGAATCTACCGAGGGCGTCAGGGATTTCGACAAGCTGCCCCACGCCGCGCAGGACTATCTACGCTTCCAGGAGCGCGAAAGCGGCGCAAAAATCGGCATGGTTTCAACCGGACCCGACCGCGAGCAAACCATGCTCCTCCCCGCTTTTGAGCAGGCTCTCGAACGAATCCATGCAACCAGCCCGCTCAATGCATAGTTAAGACAAGTCCCGTTCCCCGTCGAATGCCGATAAAGGACATTATTCCAATGGTCAGTTTGCTGGTCCGGTTCAAGTTTGCCTCAGAAGATCGCGCCGAGATCGCCGATCTGCTCCGCCGTCTCACGGCCGAGACTCGCAAAGAGCCAGGCTGCGTCAGCTATACTCCCCATCCGCTCCAGGAAGACCCTGACACTGTCCTGCTATACGAGCAGTATCGCGATGAAGAAGCGCTCGCCGCCCACCGCGACTCACCCCACTTCAAAAAGTACGCCGTCGCCGGGCTCTATCAGAAGATGCGGGAACGTAACCTGCAGAATCTCATCGACATCGTTTAGAGCGGTTCCAGGAAAGATGTACCCTATCTGGTCTTTGTGCAGGGTCGTCCCTTCTTGGGGTCGGGACGACTTATTTGCATCGGCTCCGGGGTATAGCAATCCTGGAACCGCTGTAACCGAAATTCATATTTGCCGCCCACCAAAGCGTCCCAGACAAACCTGGGCCCGTTTCTGCCGTCCAATTCTGTTAGATTGTGCTCTTTTCGAGTGCCGGGTTGGGAAAGGCGGGTCCCGTGTCGGAGTTTCTTCACACAATCAATATTGACCTGCGAGGGAAAACAGGGATACCATCCGTTCTGCGTATGCCCGGTAAAGCGATCTGTGGTCTGCATGCCGCCCCACGTTTCCAGGCGGGTCGATTGGTCGTGTCCGCGCTGCTGTTCTCGCTCTGTGCGAGCCCTCTATTTGCCGGCTTGCCAAGAGTCCAGAAACACGAGTTCCGCCACGAGATCGACCAGCTTGAAGAAACCTGGCGCACCGCCATTCTCAAGGGCGATACCAGCACAATCGGCTCGCTTCTGGCCGACGATTACATGGCAATCACCCCCAGCGGAACTTTGGAAACCAAGGACGAGTCCCTGGCCAGCATCCGCTCCGGCAACGTGCGTTTCACCAGCCTTGACATCTCCGACCGCAAAGTTCGCTTCTACGGTGACACCGCCGTGGTCACGTCACTTGCCGACGTCGAGGTCTCCACGCCTAAAGGCAACCTCTCCGGCGCCTACCGCTATACCCGCGTCTACGTTCGCGATGCGCAGGGCGCGTGGAAGATCGTCAGCTTCGAGGCCAGCCGTATCACCGATCCCAGCGCGCACAAGTAGACCCGCCTCCGGTTTCGCATGAATCTGAGTGCCCCAGCATCCGGGGTCCCCACGAACAGGTCTTCGTTTGTGGGGTGGAGATCCCTCGCCTTCGGGACCTGGGATATCAAGAATACGTGGTCGCAATACTACACGGGTCCGGCCAGCGCACTGGTTACCCGAAAGCGGACCCGTTTCCTCAATACCTGCTCGCACAGAGCCCAACAAATGCCGGTAGCCGTTGCTGCTATTCCAATTCCCGCAAGCAAGCCGGTTCGCACTCCCGCTCGTATCCCGGCTCGTATCGTTGACGATCGCCTCCCGACCCCCTTCTCGTTTATGTGTTCGGGTCGCACCCCAATCCCGATTGCATAGCCGAGCGCGCGGTGAATGCCTGGGATATGCGCAAACGCCTTCATCTGCCAGGGAACCTGGATCGGACCGGGGTTTGTGAATACGCCTGCGAGACGCCGATGAGCAAAAAGTTGAAGCGCCTGCGTAGCGCGCGCCGGGAATTCGCGTCTCCTCTGCACCGCAGCCAGCCGGGCCTCGAGAGCCGAACCGGTCCGCAGTGGCTCCGCGAGCAGGTTCGCCGCGGCAACTGCATCCTGTATTGCCAGGTTGATTCCGACGCCTCCCACTGGCGACATGGCGTGGGCTGCGTCTCCAATAAACAAGAGGCCCGGACGGAACCACTTCTTCAGCCTGTTGATCTGCACCGTCAGAATCTTGATCTGCTCCCAATCTTGCAGCTCATTCAAGCGTTCCCCCAGGTAGGGCGCAATCTGGCGAATATCGGAGCGCAACGCGTCGAGTCCGCGAGCCTTGATCCGCTCATAGGATCCCTTCTCGATAATCAAGCCCGCTTGAAAATAGTCTGCGCGATCAATCAGGATCAGCGCCTTGCCGTAATTCACGTTGCCCAGCACCTGCTCGGGATCGTCCGGTTTCCGGCTGATCCTGAACCACAACACGTCGATGGGAACTCCGTGGTCGATAAGCTCCAGGCCTGCCGCGCCGCGGGTCACCGAGTGGCGTCCGTCGCAACCCACCACAAGATCCGCAAGGATACGCACGTTGAGCGAACCGTTTTGCGCAGAGACCCCGCTGATGCGATCGCCCTCCGTCAGCAGATCTCTCGCTTCGTGCTCCATCAGCAACTCGAAAGATGGCAGCGCCCGCGCATGATCTGAAAGAAAGTTCAAAAAGTCCCACTGCGGCATCAGTGCCACGAATTTGCATCGCGCCGGCACATGCTTGAAATCGGCAAAATCGAAGGCCGTGTCGCCAATAATTGCGCCTGCCGAGGTTACTCGCTGGTGAGGCAGGTTCAGGAACTTTTCCAGTAATCCAAGTTCATGCAGAACCTCGAGCGTCGAGGGATGCACCGTATCCCCGCGGAAATCGCGATTGAAATCGGCATGCTTTTCCAAAACCTTCACCGCGATCCCCTGCCGGGCCAGCAGATACCCGAGCATCATTCCCGCTGGGCCCCCGCCCACAATGCAACAAGTTGTTTCCAGGACTTCAGCCGGCATTCCGGTACCTCCGCATTTAGATTTGCTCAATCCGCTTCCTGGCTTCGATGGCGCAACCAAATTGCGGGTTCGTTCATTTCGCCGGTTTCGTTGCGTGACGTCGAAGTCTCTCGCAGTCCACTAGAAAGAAACAAAAACGCAAGTACAACAAAACAAGGGATGGGTTCTGCGGACTCCCACCCATCGGACAAGAACAAAGACGTCCGATGGATGGGGCACAGTTTCATCCCCCTGCGGGTCGGTAACGCCGGTGGGGAACTAGAAAGAAACAAAAATGCAAGTACAACAAAACAAAGAATGAGTTCTGCGGACTCCCACCCATCGGACAAGAACAAAGACGTCCGATGGATGGGGCACAGTTTCATCCCCCTGAGGGTCGGTAACGCCGGTGGGGAACCAGAAAGAAACAAAAATGCAAGTACAACAAAACAAAGAATGTGTTCTGCGGACTCCCACCTATCGGACAAGAACAAAGACGTCCGATGGATGGGGCACAGTTTCATCCCCCTGAGGGTCGGTAACGCCGGTGGGGAACTAGAAAGAAACAAAAACGCAAGTACAACAAAACACGGGATGGGTTCTGCGGACTCCCACCCATCGGACAAGAACAAAGACGTCCGATGGATGGGGCACAGTTTCATCCCCCTGCGGGTCGGTAACGCCGGTGGGGAACTAGAAAGAAACAAAAATGCAAGTACAACAAAACAAAGAATGAGTTCTGCGGACTCCCACCCATCGGACAAGAACAAAGACGTCCGATGGATGGGGCACAGTTTCATCCCCCTGCGGGTCGGTAACGCCGGTGGGGAACCAGAAAGAAACAAAAATGCAAGTACAACAAAACAAAGAATGTGTTCTGCGGACTCCCACCTATCGGACAAGAACAAAGACGTCCGATGGATGGGGCACAGTTTCATCCCCCTGAGGGTCGGTAACGCCGGTGGGGGACTGATAAGAAACAGACCTGTTTGCAACTCGGGCTTTGTGGTATCCCACCCATCGAGCAAAAAAACGCTCGATGGATGGGGCACCCAATGTTTCATCCAGCGCGGGTCGGCAAAGCCGGTGGAAGACTAAAATGATCCGGTGCCCGAACTGCCTGAAGTGGAAACCATCGCCCGCGGAGTCGACCAGCGCCTGCGCATGGACCGCATCGTCGATGCATGGTTCAGCTCGCACTCTCAACCCTTCAAGACTCCGCGCGGGCGCCAGGCGCGGGGCCTCGCCGGCCGCACGATTCTTGGGGTCCACAGAACCGGAAAGCATATCGTCTGCGAGCTGGGCTCCGTGGCCCCGCCAAACGCCCCCGCGACCGCAGAACCAGCAACTGCACAAGCCGCAACCGCACGAGCCGCATACTCACAGGCAGACGCGCAATGGATCGTCCACCTCGGCATGACCGGCCGCCTGCTCGTCACCACCCCCGACAATCTGGTCGCCGCGCACACCCACGCCCGGCTGACCCTGGCGAGCGGCCGCGAACTCCGCTTTGTCGATTCCCGCCGCTTCGGCCGCCTCGAGTTCCGCGAACTCGCCCGAATCCCGGCGTTCGAAGCGCCCGGCGCCGAACCGCTCTTGATTGCAGCCGACGACTTCGCCGCTCTCTTTCGCGGTCGCAAGCTCGCCATCAAGGCCGCCCTTCTCAACCAGACGCTTCTCGCCGGAGTGGGCAACATCTATGCCGACGAAAGCCTCTTCCATGCCGGCATCCGTCCACGCCGGGCGGCCGGTCGACTCACCCGTGCCGAGCTCGAGCGTCTGCGCCGGGCCCTCCGCAGCGTCTTGCAACATGCCATCCGACTGGGCGGCTCCTCGGTCTCCGATTATGTCGACGCCAACGGCGCGCGTGGATTCTTCCAGCTGGAGCACTGCGTCTACCTGCGCACCGGCGAACCATGCCGCAATTGCGGAACCCCCATCCGCCGGATCCTCCTCGCCGGCCGCGGAACTCACTTCTGCCCGCGCTGCCAACGTTAATTGCGTGTCCTAAAGCACACCTTCTCACGCTTTTGCGGCGGTCATTCGGATTGCAACTTATGGTTTTTTGAAAATCTGGGGCCCCAATCCTCCGTTAATGCGAAAAACCATAGAGTCGCCAACCGCGTAACTCATTGAAAAAAGGAGAGCTTCTAAACGGCACCTCAATTGCAATACCAATAGCGCCAGTGATGTACCGCTGTGAGGGTCCATCCCAACCAGCATTGAAAACAGCAGGCCCGGCAAGAGCAATCGCCAATGAGCGACCCTGAAACGGGATAAGCCAGTCGGCACAACCTGCAAAAGGCCAGGGGCATAAATCCCAGCCACACATTTGAGGGGGGCCAGTGACCGGTCGAGGGGACCGGTCACGAAGTTCAGAAACGCCACTCTACGGAGTGGCGTTTCGTGCGTTTGGCCCCCCGGCTGCCCCTACATCTTTTCCACCCGGCTGAGGTCCGGAACAGGAGCTCCCGGCGTCGCGTTCCTTTCTGGTAAACTTCCGCGTTTTCCTCAACTACCTTTCACTTGCCAGCCGTGGCCCTTCGCTGTAGTATCAAAGTTGCCTATCAGGCGGCTGACGCGGGCCACCCATAATGTGGGTAGAGCAAGCTCGCCGCTCAAGACGAGCAACTTCGCCGGGCAGTTCATTCCAACTCATCAAACTGGATACGGCCAAGGCTCGCGTTGAAGAAAGGGCATCACCTGAGAAAAGCATCGGCCTTCAGCGCTTTGATCCGAACCCCCGTTCGGTCATGGCTTCCGCGCATAGGGCGTCGCAGGCATTTCACAGTGTTTGATACATAGGGTCAGGCGGGTTGCGCCGGTATTTTCCGGCATGATTGAGCTTCGTCGCATGGCGGTATCTGGCGCGGTTTTGTTCAGGGTTGCGCCGCGGCCGCTGCGAATCGGGGCCAGCCAATGCCTGGTTTAGAAAGTTGACGTTTGAGCTGCTTGTCGTGCCGGAGTTCTCGCACGCCCCGAACGGGTGAAGCTCTCATGAGCAACGGGCCCGGGTACCGCTTCGCTTCCCGCGTGAGGCCGGGCATAAGAGGGGAATGCTGAGCGCGCTTGTGCGCAAAGCCCAGAGCAAATGCACTTGATAGCAACACACCAGGAAGTAAACGCATGACGACAGAATCGACGCAGCCTCAGCCCGAGCTGGGGCCCGCGCCGGACAACGGTCCGGTGCAGTCGCAAGGCCATCGCCGCCGCCGCCGCCGCCGCAAGAACAAAGGTGCACAGCAGCAGGGCGCGATGCAGAATCAGCAGCCGCAGCAAGGCCAGCCGCAGCAAGGCCAGCCGCAGCAACAACCACCTCAGCCGCAGATGCAGCAGCGACCGCCGCAGCAGCACCAGGGCCATCAGGGCCGCAAAAAGAAGAAATTCTTTCAGAAGAATTCGCAGCCCCAGCAGCAGCCACAGCCCGGCAACAGCGTTAAACCGCAGCAGGGCAGGCGCAAAACCAGGCAGAAGGGCCCGCGGGAATTTGTCGGTCCCATGGATCACAGCTACCGGGCCGTCAACGGCAATGTGGCCGACGCACCGCCCTCCACGATCCAATTCGCGGGCAGCAACCACAGCGGCAGCTACTACTCTGAGCCGTTCACGGCCACGCCGGCGCCCGTCCGCGAAGGTGCTCCTACACGCATCTTCTGTTTTATTGAAGACCTCTTCTTCCTGGCCAAGATCCAGGAGACCGCGCGCAAGCTCGGCGTGAAGGTCGAATTCGTCAAGGGCGATAAAGACGTGGTATCGCGCATCCTCGAAACACCCGAGGCCGAGCGCCCCGCGCTGCTCGTCTTCGATCTCAACAACCTCAATGCCAAGCCCATGACGCTCATCCCGAAATTCAAGACCAAATTCAAGAAGGCGGTCTCCATCATCGGTTTCCTCAGCCATTTGCAGGGCGACCTGAAAATGAAGGGCATTGAAGCCGGATGCGACGTGGTCATGCCGCGATCGGCCTTCTCACAGAGCCTTCCCAATCTCCTGCGCCGCTACGGCATTGAAGAAGAGGAAGACCACACGCCGCAACCGGTGTTTTGAAGGCAGGGATTAGGCAGCAGGGAATTGGGAATAGAAAAACCGGCGCGATGAGCGCCGGTTTTTCTTTTGGTGCACAAAGTTTCCAGCCTCGTGCCGCTGCCATTTCTTCGAGATCCGCTTGATGGTGCTTGAGGCAACCGGCAAAGTGTCTCAGAGCATCCATCGCGATACGGCGTTATGAGGTTATCAGCGCAGCAAGTCACTGGATTTCGTAGCACAATCTGATTTCAAGATTAGATTTCGCGCAAAAAATATATTCCCGACAAGACCAAGTTTCATTTCAAAACCAGATCACCAGAAAAAAGGAGGCGCACACGGGATTGATGCGCCCATTCGAGGGGTCCATTCTTCACGAGTGCAACAAAGGATACCCATGGAAAACTCTTTCAAGGCCGCCGCGGCGATCATCGCCGCCTGTCTCACAGCAGGATTCGCGCAATCGTCCAATGGTCAAGCGATCGCATACGTTTATGTCGCCAGTTCGACCCAGATATCGGGGTACTCCGCAGCCGCAACGGGCCAGCTGACGCCCATACCGGAATTGCCCGTCGCGGCCCGCGTCACTCACCTCTCCACCACCAGCAAGACCCTCTTCGGTTCCGGCTCCGATAACCAGAATATGTATTCCTTCAATATCGGTGCTGGTGGTGTTCTGGTTCCTGGCCCGGTCACCTACGTTCAGCAGTACAACTCGAACGGCTGTCCCGGTGTGCTCGGACCCACGCAGATCGACTATTCGGAAAAGTACCTGTATAGCCTGGTTCTGGACGGCGACTGCGCGGGTGGTACGGTCACTCATGTTTACCCGATATTGCAGAGCGGCGCTCTCGGTGAAGGCGATGGATGGTACACGCAAATTGAATACTCCGGACCTCCGCATCCGATCCGGATTCTGGGAAACAACAAATTCGGATTCTTTACCGGTTGCCAGACTTACGGCAGTGACTTCACCCCGACTACACTCATTTTTGAACTGGGAACCGGCGGGTTTTCCGGATGGCTGATTCCAGATGGGCAATATCACGACGCGCCTGAGCCGAGCGATCCGGACGATTTTTATTGCCCGGCGATGCTGGCTGGCGATCCTTCAAATCACCTGGCCTATGCCTTTCGCAAATACTATCCGAGCATGGCCGAGCTTTCGACGCCGTACTATCTTGCCAGCTACACCGTAGACACACAAGGCAATCTTTTGACGGACAGCAACTATACCGATATGCCGGCCGCCAACATTGGAACACTAAGCGCGATGAGCATTTCTCCCGCCGGCAACCTTCTTGCAGTCGCCGGCTCGTACGGATTTGAGCTCTTCCATTTCGATGGCGGCAATCCGATTACGAAAATCGGCAGCCTTGTTTCATCGAGTCCCGTAACTCAAGTTGCCTGGGACAAGACCGGTCATTTGTATGTGCTGACAGTCAGTTCACTCTACGTCTACACGGCGACTACCAGTGGCGTAAAGCAGGCTCCGGGATCTCCCTACACTCTTTCCGGCAGCGGCCCATACAGCATCATCGCGCTTTCGCTCACCCATTAGAACGATTTTGCCTTCACTGTAGACTTCCGTGCACCATCGCCCTATCCTTTCCGCGTTCTCCAGCGGAAAGGGTGGGGCGCCAGGAAAGCTCGCCCTGGTCTGTTGCCCCTATTCCCGTTTTTCCTCGTTCCCCTGTTCCCTTGTTCCCTGCTTCTCCCACGCCTTCGTATACTTCCAGTGAATGTAGACCGAGTGATTCAGGTGCTGCAGCAGGCCCGCGCGCCCATCCATGAAGCCCAGGCGAAAAACGTAGTTGTACACGAACGTCGCCGCCGGATTCAGAACCGCATTCCACACCAGCCACGCCCAGCCTCGCCGCGCTTTTCCCGCCGCCATCAGCGCCTCTGCGCCGATTGCACTGTAACGGTTCATGTGCTCCACGTAATCCGCAATCGTGGGGTAGCAATGGTGAATCAGATGTCCCTTGAGCTCACCGACCGGCCCATCGCTCCGCATCGCCTCATGCACCGGCCGCTCCTCAAAACTCGCCGCACCGCGCCGGAACAATCGCAGCTTCGGGTCGGGCCAATACCCGCCGTGCCGCAGCGGGCTCCCGAGAAAATGATTGAGCCGCGGAATCCGATACGCCACGCACTGCGGTTCGCCAGCAAGCAGCGCCTCGATCTCCTGCGCCAGCGCCGGGCTCACCTCTTCATCGGCATCGAGCGAAAGAACCCAATCGCCCGCCGCCTTCGCAATCGCCGAATTCTTCTCCGCTCCAAAGCCCCGCCACGGCTCGCTGAACACGCGCGCCCCAGCCTGCTCGGCAATCTTTACCGTCCCATCGGTCGACCCCGAATCTACCACCACCACTTCGCCCAGCCCGCTCACACTTGCAAGCGTGCGCGGCAAATTTGCCGCCTCATTCAGCGTGATGATCGCAATCGACAATGTCTTCGGCATCGTGCCAAGGATAAATGAAAAATGCTGGGAACAAGGGAACAAGGGGCCGGCAGTTGGAGTTGGCTAGCTCGCCGCTTCCACCTCCGCCCACTCCTCTTTGTTCAACTTGATCCCCGCCGCCGCCACGTTCTCCTCAAGATGTGTCACCTTCGAAGTGCCGGGTATGGGCAGCATCACCGGCGAGCGGTCGAGCAGCCACGCCAGCATTATTTGCGCAACTGTCGCTCTGTGCCTCGCCGCAATCGCAGCCAACCTCTGCGCGACCTCGCCGCCCGCCCGCATCGGCTTGCCCGCTGCCATCGGATACCACGGCAGAAACGCAATTCCACGCCTCTCGCAATATTTCAGCGTCTCCTCATGCCTCCGGTCGGTAAGGCTGTAACGGTTCTGCACGCTCATAATCGGCACAATCTTCTCGGCATCCTCAATCTCGGCCGGCGTCACTTCGCTCAAGCCGATGTGCCGAATCTTGCCTGCCTCCTGCATGTGTTTCAACGCGCCCAGGCTCTCCTCAATTGGCGTGCGCGGGTCGATTCTATGCAACTGGTAAAGCTCAATGCGCTCCAGCTTCAATCGCCGCAGGCTCATCTCGACACATTGAATCAGATATCCCGCGCGGCCCACATACTCGGTCTTCGCCGGACCCTGCCGTGTAATGCCACCCTTGGTTGCAATCACCACGCCCGCCGCGTAGGGCGCCAGCGTCTCGCCAATCAGCCGTTCCGCAATCTCCGGTCCGTACGCATCGGCCGTGTCGATCAGCGTTATGCCCAGCTCCACTGCCCGGCGCAGCACTTGCTTTGCTTCCGCGGCGTCGGCAGGCTCGCCCCACGCGCCTTCGCCCACCAGGCGCATGGTTCCGTAGCCCAGCCGGTGCACCGGCACATCGCCGCCAATCTTGAAGGTCCCGCTTGCCGAAACGTCAACTCCAGTCATGAGCTCATGCTATAAGTGCAGCCCGATGTGGGACAATGCGGCAGTACGCCCGCGCGTGCCGGAACCGCGCTGCCAGCCGGTGCGTACAGATACGATAGAGCAAGTCGGAGAACGAGCCATGAGCACTCAGTCTTACCCCAATCCGCAAATGTTGTTTTACCAGCAATATGAGTCAGTGAAACGCGATGAGATCGTCGGTATCCTGCTGGCCCTGTTCCTCGGCACCTTTGGCATTCACCACTTCTACCTGCGCCGCACCGGTCTTGGCATTCTCTATTGCCTGCTCTTCTGGACCGGAATTCCTTCGCTTCTCGGCTTCATCGAGTGCTTCTTCATGCCGGGCCGCGTGCGCGAGTTCAATGCCATCCAGGCCGCAGGCATCGCCGCATCGCTCGGCATCGCCGTCCCCGGTTGGGGACAGCCGCCTGTGAACGTCACCGTCAATGTTCCTCCGACGCCCCCGGTCGGCTCGCAGCCCGGAACCCTCGTCGCCTGCCCCCGCTGCCAGCAAGCCAACGCGCAAGGTTCGCGCTTCTGCGGCGCCTGCGGCCAGGCGTTGCAATAACAGAGATCGAGGATCTTGGGTCAGAGAACGGCAAGCAAGTCAGCGAACCAGTCCCGCGACTCGATTCATAAAGGAACCGTCATTGATGGACTTCGTCCGCGAAATGATCGGTTAACCCCGCGCCGTGGGCGCAGAGGTTGTTAGCTCCGCGCTTCAGCGTGGGGAAAGCGGCCCCAAAGACCCCGGAGTCCCGGGACGGCGCCCGCCGCCAATCCTCCCGATCGTATTTGACCTATTTATCGCCGCATTCCGCGCGCCAAACGCCTTCCACTTGACAACCCATGGTCGAATGTCTACTATCGATCCTCAGTGAGGGTCGAATGTCTTCCATGACGAAGCAGACAAAGCAAAGCGCCAACCTTCTCCAGGGCACGCTCGACATGCTCGTCCTGCGTACGCTGCTCTACGGTCCGGCTCACGGCCATCAGATCGGCAAGCACATTCAGCGCACGACCAACGAGTTTCTGCAGATGCAGCACGGCTCTCTCTACCCTGCGCTGCACCGACTTGAAGAGCGCGGATGGGTCGCATCCAAATGGGAAACGGCTCCCGGCGGCAACCGCGAATTCAAGTACTACCGCCTGACCGAAAAGGGCCGCAAGCAGCTAGTGGTCGAGGAGTCGCAGTGGAAGCAGATGGCCGAAGCCGTGGCTCGCGTCATGTGGCCCGCCCCTGAGGAGAGCTGATATGAAGTGGTGGCAATTCAAAAAGCGCAATGCTGACCTCGACCGCGAACTGCGCTCCGACCTCGAGATCGAAGAAGAAGAGCATCGCGAAAACGGGGCGTCATCCGACGAAGCCCGCCATGCAGCTCTGCGCTCCTTCGGCAACCCCACGCTCATTCGCGAGCAAACCCATGCGGCCTGGACCTGGAGCTGGCTTGAATCTCTCGCGCAGGATCTGAAATACGGCGTTCGCGGAATGTACCGCAATTCAGGTTCCACCATATTTGCGATTCTCATCGTCGGCCTCGGTATCGGCGGCGCTTCCACAGTCTTTAGCGTGGTCAACGCGCTGCTATTGCGCCCGCTCCCTTTTCGCGATCCAAGTCAACTGGTCTGGATCTCAAACGGTGATAACTACAGCACCCAGCCCGAACATTTCTCAGATCTTCGCGAACTAAACAAGTCATTCTCCGATCTTGCAGGCTGGTCAGGAGCATACAGCGAAGGCAACATGGAATTGACAGGCACCGGTGAGCCGGAGCGCATTACGGCCGTTCCCGTCACGCAAAACCTTTTCACATTGCTGGGCGTGCAGCCGGCATTCGGGCGATCGTTTACGGCAGAGGAGTCGCAGGGCAGGTATTCCGCTCCGCCCGCAATGCTGCTGAGCTATAACTTCTGGCGCAGGCGGTTCGCAACCGACCCGAACGTAGTGGGAAATAATCTCACCCTCAACGGCCAACAGGTAATGGTCGTTGGCGTCCTCCCTCAATCGTTCGACTTCGCCAGCGCATTTGCGCCCGGCGCTCCTGTCGACGCCTTCATTCCGTGGCCGTTGGCCGATAAAAACAAACCCGGCGGAAACTCGATGTCAGTTGTCGGAAGGCTCAAGCCCGGCGTGTCCATCACGAGCGCGCAAGCTGAATTCACCGTGCTGGCGCAACAACTCGAGGGCCAGCATCCTGATCGCAATCCAATTCACCCGTGGTTGGTTCCGCTTGAAAAGCACGTGAGCGGGCAGGTGCGTCCAGCGCTCATCGTGCTCATGTGCGCAGTCGGCCTGGTCATGTTGATTGTCTGCGCTAATCTTTCGCATCTGCAGATGGCGCGCATGGGCGCGCGGCAAAAAGAAATGGCGGTGCGAGCTTCGCTGGGCGCAGGCCGGTTCCGCTTGCTGCGGCAAGTGCTTACCGAGAGCTTGACACTGTCATGCTGCGGCGCCGCGCTGGGTCTGCTTCTGGCCTTGGCCGGCACGCGCTCGCTGGCGCATCTTACCGCATTCAGATTTCCTCTTCTTGCCACTGTTCGAGTTGATGGCAGCACGCTGATCTTCGCATTGTTGGCGGCCATCGCTTCGGGCGTGCTCTTTGGCCTGGCGCCCGCGCTGCAGGTTTCCGCCTCCAACCTACGCGAAGGACTGCAAGACACTGGCCGCGAATCAAGCAGCAGCCGACAGCATGGCTGGTTCCGCGACGCACTGGTAGTGTCGCAGTTCGCTCTCGCCTGCATGCTCCTGGTGGGCGCAGCGCTGCTCATTCAAAGTTTCCTGCGCGCCCTCGACGTGAATCTCGGCTTCCAACCCGAACGCGCAGCTTCTTTGCGGATCGACCCGAGTTTCGCAACTCCAAGCCCCGCGCAACAAAACCTGTATATCGACCAGGTGTTGCATCGCGTTCGTTCAGTTCCCGGCATCACCGCGGCAGGAATCGCCGACGTACTTCCCCTCGACGGCGACAGGTCATGGCAAGTGCAGGGAAAAGGTCTGCCAAACGACAAGCAACATTATGTTGAAGCATTCATTCGCGTCGTGAGCGATGGATACTTTCAGGCGCTCAGTGTTCCATTGAAGTCGGGGAGAGAGTTCACTGAAGGCGATCGAGCGACGACTGAGCCTGTCGCGATGATCAATGAGACTTTGGCCCGCACGCTGTGGCCCGGCCAAGACCCAATTGGAAAAATCGTGTTGCAGGACGGAGGCCGGCGAGTCATCGGCGTCGTCGGCGATGTTCATCACGGAGGCCCCGAGAGAATCGGCGGTTCTGAAATGTACCTCCCGACGCGCCAAACCGGCGACTACGCAGCCATGAGGCTTGTAGTGCGAACCTCGCTCCCGCCCGACAGCCTGTCCGCAGGCATACGCGCAGCGCTGCGGCCCATCGATCCAAATCTGCCAATCAGTGAGTTTCAAACACTTCAGGAACTGGTATACAAAGAGCTGTCTCCGCGGCGCTTCCTGGTGATTCTGCTGTCAGGCTTCGCGGGCTTCGCATTACTGCTTGCTTCACTCGGAATTTATGCGCTGATCTCCTATTCGGTAAATCAGCGCACCAAAGAAATTGGGATACGCATGGCATTGGGGGCGAGCTCCGGCCTCGTGCGCCGAGGAATCCTCGCAAAGACCTTGCGACTCGCTCTCGCCGGCGTGGTGTTGGGCGCACTCGGCTCTTTCGCATTAAGCAAGTGGATCGAGTCTTTGCTCTTCGCCACAAAATCCACAAACCCGGCGGTTCTTTCGGGTGTCGGCTTGCTTTTGTGCGCCGTTGCACTCTTTGCTGCGTATCTTCCAGCGCGTCGTGCCTCGCGCATCGATCCCATGCAGGCACTGCGAAACGAATGAAACCGTAGCCCGGAGTCACCCGCAATGTGGCTCGCCCGCCGAGGAGAAGTCAGATGAAATGGTGGCAAACAAAAAAACGCGATCGTGACCTCGAGCGCGAGCTCGCCTCTGACCTCGAGCTCGAAGAACAAGAGCAGCGCGAAAACGGCGCGTCGGCCGACGAAGCCCGCTACGCGGCGCTGCGCGCCTTCGGCAATCCCACGCTGATTCGCGAGCACACTCGCGCCGTCTGGACCTGGAGCTGGCTTGAGAATCTGCTGCGCGATCTCAGAATTGGCGTTCGCACTCTACTCCGCTCGCCCGGCTTCTCGTTCATTGCGGTCCTCGTCATCGCTCTGTGCATCGGCGCTGCCACCTCTCTGTTCACAGTCGTCCGTTCGGTTCTGCTCAAGCCGCTCCCGTTTCGCGATCCCGGCAGCCTGGTCATGGTCTACGAGCATTTTCGCGATCCCAGCATGAATTCTGTGGAATTCAATTACAACTCGGTCGCGCCTGCTGACTTTTATGACTGGCGCGCGCATACCCACGCCTTTGCAGACATGGCAGCGTGGCGTTACGCGCAAGTCAGTCTCACCGGAGAGCGCGGCGAATTGCCAGAAATGGTGCAGGCGCGTGGCGGGACCTGGAACCTGTTTCCGATGCTGGGTGTTCGGCCCGTCTACGGACGCACATTTGTCGAGAGCGACGATAACACCGATGGGAAAGCCGTCATGCTGACGTGGAGCATCTTTGAGCGGCGTTTCGCAAGCGACCCCTCCATTGTCGGCAGGCAGATCCATCTCGACGGCAAGCCATACACCGTGGTTGGCGTGCTTCCCAAGTGGTTCCAGTATCCCGACGCCAGGGTGCAACTCTGGTTTCCGTACAAGGAAGGATTGCCGCCTTCCATCCTCACGCATCACGACTTTCACTTCAGCCACGTCGTGGCCCGCCTCAGGCCCGATGTCAGCCTGGCAACTGCTCTCAGCCAGGTGGGGGCGGTGCAATACCAGTTGCATCTCGAGGACCTGCACGCGCCGGTCGCTGAAGATGTTGTATCGAGGTCGTTGCTTCAGGACCTTGGGCACGGCGTGAAGAAACCCTTGATCATCCTGCTTTACGCTGTCGGCTGCATGCTGCTCATCGGTTGCCTCAACGTGGCCAATCTGCTGGTAGCGCGATCGGCGTCCCGGCAGAAAGAGTTGGCCGTCCGCAATGCGCTCGGGGCGCGCCGTGGCACATTGATTCGTGCACAACTGATCGAGAGCCTGCTCATCTCGCTCGCCGGCGGAGTTGCCGGAGTGTTGTTATCGCTGGCGGCGACACACTGGCTGGTGACCGCATGGAAGACTCTGCCCAGCGCGCAGGGTATCCGTCCGGACGGAGTGGTGCTCGCATTCGCATGCGCGCTTATATTTATGACCGCGACGCTGGCAGGCCTGATTCCGGCGATTTCGTCCACGGGCAAGCGCGCGTTCGCAGCTCTGCAAGCCTCGTCGCGGAGCACGACTGGCAACCAGTCGCGTACCGCCTTGCGTAAAACTCTGCTTGTAGTTGAGATCGCGACAACAGTGGTTCTGTCGATCGCCGCGGGGCTTTTGCTCAAGAGCTTCTGGCAACTTCGGACTACCGACCTGGGCTGTGCCACCAGCGACGTGCTCACCATGGGCTACAGCCTTCCCGCAGCAAAATACGACACTCCTGCAAAGGTGAACGCATTCGACGAAACGCTGCTGGCGCGCGTGCGCTCCATGCCCGGCGTGCGCGCCGCTGGACTGGGCACGATAGTGCCCGGAGCCGGGCACCAGAGCGACGATGACTTCACAATTGTCGAGCACCCGCCAATCTCCACCGGCGTTGCCCTGCCGGTTGCGCTCTATCGGCGCGCCGACCCCGGCTTCTTCAGCGCCATGCAGATACCGCTTCTGAGCGGGCGCTTCTTTACCAGCGATGACCGCAACGGCCGGCCCAACACAGTTGTCGTGAACCGCGCATTGGTGCAGCAGTATTTCCCCGGCGAAAATCCAGTGGGAAAGCATCTGCATGTTGAAGCAGAAAATAACGGCGACTTCGAAATCGTCGGCGTTGTCGCGGACACGCTCTATCAAGTGGGTCGGCCGGCCATGGCGGCTATGTACTTCCCCATTCTTGAGGGGGCAAACAACGAAGAACTTACCCTGGTGGTGCGCGGGCAGACAGATCCGCTAGCGCTCTCCATGCCGATCCAGAAACAGGTTTCCGCGCTCGACCCCGAGCTGCCGGTAACAGATGTGCTGACCATGGAGCAGATCATCGGGCATTCATTGGGCAACGCCAGCTTAAGCGCAACTTTGCTGCTGGTCTTTGCCGTGCTCTCGCTCGCGCTCGCCTCAGTAGGGTTGTACGGAGTCCTCTCGTACCTGGCGACGCAGCGCACCGCGGAGATCGGGGTTCGCATCGCGCTCGGCGCGCAGCGCCAGCAGGTTCTCAACCTCATGCTCGGCGATGGATTGCGCCCCGCGCTCTACGGACTTGTGCTTGGTCTTGTTGCCAGTCTGGCAGCTGTCAAACTTATTGAGTCCATGCTCTACGAAACCCGGCCGCTCGACCCGGCCATCTTCGCCGCGGTGGCGGTAACGCTCCTTGCCGTCGCTGCGCTGGCCTGCTTCGTTCCCGCCTGGCGCGCATCAAGAATCGATCCCATGCAAGCACTGAGAACTGAGTAGGTAGCGAACCACGGAATCAGGTGAGACGAGTCGCCTGGGCTTGGATCCCAGCCCCCGGCTCACCGCCCACCGTCCACCAGCCCCTACATATTCGCGTGGCCTGAGCGCATACTCTCGTTGAACTTTGGCTTGGTAAAGTCGAGCGCCGCATCGAGCGTTGCCTGATACTCGGCGGCGCGTGCCATCAGCGCCGGCGTGGCCGCGGCAAACTCGCCGTCCACCACCATCAGCCCCTCGCCCGCCTCGTGCCCTGCCATGCGCAGAAGTTCCGACTCAGAGGTGTTCAGGTATTGCGCATCGCGCGGATCAGCAATCCACACTGGCTTACTCGCGCCGAGCACACCGCTGAGCCAGTAAACCTTGCTCAGCAGGTAGCGCAGGCGCTCGGTGTCGTCAGTCTCGGTAAACACAAACTTCTTTTGCCAGCGGCTGTAGAACCGTGTGGTCACGGGAACCGGCTGCCGGTTGCCGCTCTTCACAAACTCAAGCTGGCCAAAGTCCACCGTCTTGCGGATGGCGTTGTAGACAAAGCTCTCGGCATAGGGCTGCTCCATGGCAGGAACAATCTCGGCAAAGGTCACCGTCACGCTGGCCGCAACCTTGGCGTGCAGATTGAGCGCGCCGCCGTCGGCCAGCGCAATGGTGCCATGAACAATGTAGGTGTCGGCGCCGCTGGTCGACCGGTGAAACGGCCATTGGAATTCGCCGTACGCAAGCGGCAATCCGCCCAGCGTCACGTAGCACTCCGGCCGCGGATTGCGCAGGCGCTTGGCCTCGCCCGCCAGGTGCGCCGCCATCTCCGGCAGCAGGCCCGCATTTCCTTGCGAGCCCGGCTTGTCAAAGTCGAAGTCGTCCGTGAGCTCGAGCTTGAGGGTCTTGCCCACGGCGTCAGCGCCCTTCAGACCGAGATTGAAGACAGTGGTGGTGCGGTCGTCGGCGCCTGTGCTCTGGCTGGCTGATACAAGCGTAAGGCCGGCCTGCGTGGCGGCGGATTGAATGGCGGAAACAAGTGAGCTCTTCAGTTCTGCGGTCATGCGTGGGGAGTCCTGCTCTCAGATTGTGGCAAGTATCATTTTAGGGCATTGGGTGCGGAGACTGCCCAGAGGCGGTTCCCAGGTTTGTGGTCACGCAGGCGGATCTAATCGATTACGGGAAGCCGGCTTTATCTCGGTACCAGGAATTCGCGGCGAAATTGATCCCTACCGTGTTGTTATTCGGGGAGTAACTGACGGGTAGGCGGTGATACGCCCGCAGTCGCAAACTCGGGAGCGGCGAGGGCCGCCGTGCCTACACTGCGTACATAATCAAAAGCGTGACGATCCAGACAACCGCTAGAGAGAGATTGGCGAGGATAATCCTATAGCTGCGCAGTGTTCGGAGGGCGGCCGCAGCTAACGCGCAAAGCAAGTTTGCAACTAAGTTCACAACAGCGACGTAGGCATGCAGGTTCGAGTAGTCTGGCCCAATGGCACTCGTCCATATGAGCCCCGCCAGAATCCACAAGCAGCTAATAGTTGACACAATCAACGCGGTTGGATACTGCTTGCGGGCAACTCGCAGTATCCACTCCCACGCCAGCAGTGTGGGAGCGATTGCAAGCAGACAGTATTCAAAGAACGCGAGGCTATCTACGGTCACGCTTCCCCCACGTGTCTTGCACCAATCACACTATCTTGCACCAATCACGCTATCAGTATCGCTCTAATCGCTCGAGTATCATGTTTTCGGCGCGTCTGATGCACAGGAAGCCGTTTTGGAATGTCTCCAAAGTTATTCTGCTTGGATTGCCACCATTCCGGAAGTAGTGGTGGGTTTCGAGGCGTGAAGAACAACCGCAGATCCTTCACTGCGGTTCAGGATGACAGCGCATTGGGGGGAAACGGAGTGCTGTAATCCCGCCTGGAATGTCGCCAACCCGGAAGTATTGGCGGGTTTGAAGGTGATAAGAGCAACCGCGGATCCTTCACTGCGGTTCAGGATGACAGCGCATCGGGAGGGGGACAGAGTGTTGGAGTCGCCTTTGCGGGCGAGTGGTCGCTAGCCTTTCCTTTACCCAAAGGGTGCAATATTCGGTTGGACGGTCGTTCACCTGGAACCACGAGATAGTGGGAAACAGTCGAGACCCCGGGGTACAAATCCGATCCTCAACGAGCGGATTGGCGGCTTTCGATGGAATCGATCCGCTGGATAAGTTGGTGCGCGGGTGCGCTGCCCGGGTCGAGCTCGAGGACATGCCCCAGAGCGCTTCTCGCGTCCTCCCACTTCGACTGCACGCACAACGCGGCAGCCAGATTCATCCAGGCCTTCGTAAATCCCGGGTCGGCCTGAACTGCTGATTGAAACTGCCGGACCGCCGACTCTGTGTTCCCCGCGGAAAAATCCAGATACCCGAGCTGGTTCTGGGCTACCGCCATCTGGGGGTTGTCCTTGATTGCCTGTTCCAGGGCGGTTCGTTCACCGGCCAAATCCCCGGTTTTGTCGAGCGCCATCGCCAGTTTGTAGGCCAGCAGCGGTTCCATGGGGTCTACGCTGAGCGCCTCACGATAATACCCGGCAGCTTGCGAGTAGTTACCGGCTGCCTGCGCCTGATTGGCTTGGTAATACTTTGCCGAGGCCACCTCTTTGTTCAGTTCGGCGTGTTCTTCCTGCTGATGCAGCTGAAATTGTTGCTGGGCCCCAGCATCGTTCCCGAGGGTACGGTACACCCTGCCAAGTTCGAAGTGGACCTGCGGTTCGTTGAACCCCAACGCGATTGCTTTTTCCAGTTGTTCCTTCGCCGCCGCGTTATCATTTAGCGCTGCCAGCACCACCCCCAGATGAAAGCGAGAGTCGGGGTAATCGGGATTTCGCGCTACGGACTTCTCAAACCAGGTCCGCGCCGCCGTGAGGTCGCCGGCGTTCTGCTGCAGGAGGCCCATCAGATAAAGCACCTCCCAATTGTGTGGATCGGCTTTAAGCAGGCGCTCGCACAGTAGCTTCGCTGCCGGGTTGCCAGCCAGCACCAGCACACGCAGATAGCGGATCTGCATTGGCACGTCGCCGGGATACTTCAGAGCAACCGCTGAGAGTATTTGAGCGGCATCCCGATAGCGGTCAAGCATCACCAGCACCGCCGACAGTGCTTCAATTACCGGAGTCGAAGATGGGTTGGCACGCAGCGAGGTTTCGAGAACATCGCAGGCGTTGCCCAGCATTCCTGCCTTGGTATAAGCAACCGACAGATTGACGGATGATGAGGCGGATAGCTGACCGGAGTCTTCCATGGGACGGAGAAGGTCGATGACAGCGACATAGTTTCCATCCACGAGCAGATCGCGGCTGAGGTATTCGAGGGCGGCTGAAGATTTCGGATCCAAACTGAGAACCAGCCGCCACTGCATATCGGCATCGGCTCTTCGGCCGAGCCGGCTTAGCACCGATCCGAGCACAAGGTGTGCATCGACCGACGATGAGTCAAGGCGAAGCGATTGCTCAAGTGGAGCAATTGCCCGCTGGGGCTGGCCGGAAGAGTCGAGGCTGAGGCCCAGAAGGTATGCGTAATTGGCGGAGTCCGGCTGCATCGCAACAGATTTGCCGAAGGCATCCGCAGCACAGGCAGCCTGACTGCGACTGGCAAACCAGCTGCCCAGTCTGGCGTAAGCTGCGGCATCGGGCTGTGCTTTCAGTGCCGCGGCAATCGATTGAGGTGGTATGCACTGAGAGAGCGCAGGAGGAGAAGTTTCGACGGAGGCGACACACAAGACCAGGACCCCGAGTACCGATGGACGAAACAACCGGTCTATATGGCCGATTGAATTGTCCCACATGAATTTCGTGGCGGTGGCTTCTTCCACGTCCAAGCTCCCATTAGCCATGCAAAGTTCACGCCGCACGCATCCGAGAACCATGAGCATCAGATGGATAGGAGCAGGGCCAGCGTTGAGGCGTTCAAGTGCGGCCGTCTGCGCCCGTGCTCTGGCTCGTTCGTACAAGCTCAAGGCCAGCCTGCGCGGCGGCCGCTTCAATAGCCGAAACAAGCGAGCTCTTCAGTTCTGCGGTCATGCGTCGGGAAGTCCTGCACTCAGATTGTGGCAAGTATCATTTTAGGGCATCGGCCAAACACTTTTACGGAGGGAGCAGGGACCTTGAGGTCCCTGAATGCAGCTAGCGCTGCGCCAGCACCTGTCCGTTGCCCTCGGCCCAGGCCGAAACCATGTGCACAAGCGTCTTTTTACCGCTCTCGCGGGTGCCGCACAAGGCCTTGCCGTCAATGGCGACAACTTCGCCCGCGGTCAGCATGGCGATCGACGAAACCCAAGCCACGAAAACCTTTTCCATCTCTTCCGGGTCCAGCGCCGCAAACACCCGATTAAACGTATCGTGCGATGGAATGCCCGATGGAAGCGTCAAAAAGGTCTTCAACCACTCCTGCTTGTCATCGCCGTATTCGGCTATATCGTTCCAATTCTCGGCCCCGCTCAGCACCGCGGCTATCGAGATCAGAAGGATCTCTTCCAACAAATGTTCCCGGTTCCGCTCAACCCGCGGATCGCGTAACTCAGCAAAATACTTCAGGGGATTTTCCATATCCCCTTGTGGCCTATCTATATCACCCCGGCATATAGCAATTTATATGCGTCGGCCCTGGTGCCCCTCCGGTGAGCGCACATTTTGCCGCATTGCTTTACCATTTACCCATAAGGACTTCCCCATGCTCACATCCACGCCCACCAGCCGGCTTGCCCTAAGCGAGCTCGCCCCAGCAACCTTCCAGTCCGAAATTCGAGCCATGACCACCCTGTGCGACCAAATGGGCGGCATCAACCTGGCCCAGGGCGTCTGCGACACCCCGGTTCCGGCCGTCGTTGAAGCCGCCGCCGTCGAGGCCATGCGCACCGGCCAGAATATCTATACCCGCTGCGACGGCATCGCCCGCCTGCGCCAGGCCATCGCCAAAAAACAGCAGCGCGACTACGGCCTTGAATACGACCCCGAGCGCGAAGTTCTGGTTGCCTCGGGCGCTACTGCCGGCTATCACGTTGCCATCATGGCGCTGCTCAATCCGGGCGACGAGGTCATCCTCTTCGAGCCCTTCTACGGCTACCACGTGAACACGCTCAAGTCGATGCGGGTGAAACCAGTGCCGGTGGCGCTCGCCGAGCCGGATTGGCACCTGGACACCGACGCCCTGCGCGCGGCCATCACACCCCGCACCCGTGCAATTCTCGTGAACACTCCCGCCAACCCCAGCGGCAAAATCTTTGCTCTGCCCGAGCTTGAGCAGATCGCGGAAGCCTGTGAGCGCCACGATCTGTTCCTGTTTACCGACGAGATTTATGAGTACTTCGTCTACGACGGTGCGCGGCACATTTGCCCGGCCACGCTGCCCGGCATGCGCGAACGGACGATCGTGGTTTCGGGGTTCTCAAAGACCTACTCGATTACGGGCTGGCGCATCGGCTACGCGGTTGCCGACGCCAGGTGGATGCCGGCTATGGGCCATTTCCACGACCTGACCTATGTTTGCGCGCCGGCGCCGCTGCAGGTGGCCGCGGCTGTGGGCCTGGAGCAGTTGCCGCCCGAGTTCTATCACCAGATCGCCGCCGACCACCAGTCCAAGCGCGGCCGTTTGCTCGATGCGCTCAAGGCTGCGGGTATGGAAGCCGAAGCACCTGCGGGAGCGTATTACATTCTTGCTCGCGCTGGCCATCTGCCCGGAAAAACTGCGGCTGAAAAGGCGCGCGGTCTACTGGCCGCCACGGGCGTGGCCGCGGTTGCCGGTTCTGCGTTCTTCCGTCCGGGCGGCGGAGAAGACCTGCTGCGCTTCTGCTTCGCCAAGCAAGACAATGAACTCGACCAGGCCTGCGAAAGGCTGAAGAGAGGCAGCTACTAGCCTCTAGCTTCTAGCTGCTAGCTTTTGGGGCCGGGCACCCCATCACCGGGGTCCCCACAGACAGATCTTCGTCTGCGGGGTAGTTACAAGCTTTGCATGTGCGGGATACGATGATCGATAGTCGCCCTAATCTTCGCGCAATGTAACGATCGGATCGACGCGCGCCGCGCCGATTGCTGGAATCAAGGTTGCGGCTAAGGCTACTGCTGCCAGAATGGCCGTTGCTCCGAAGTAAGTAACTGGATCGTGCGGCTTCACATTAAATAAAAGGCCTGATAATGCCCGGGACAGCGCATACGCCAATATGATTCCGAGCGCGAGACCGGGAACGACCATGCGCCCTGCTCCGGCCAGCACCAGTCGCACAATATCGATCCTGCGCGCTCCAAGCGCCATTCGTATCCCAACCTCCGGCTTGCGCTGAACCGCCAGAAACGAAGTCACACCATAAAGGCCAATCACCGAAAGCATGAGCCCTGCGCACGCAAAATAACCCACCAGCAGCATCTCGAAACGCGGTTGATCGGCCAACTTCGCCACACGCTCCTCGAGAGTTCGTATCTCCACGGGCAGTGTGGGATCGAGCAATGCAACCTGGGTCCGCAACCAGCTCTTCAAAGTGGCCGCCGGAAGGCTCGATCGCACAATCACCACTCCCCCACGATCCCAGTCTTCCGCGCGATTCCTGCGCAAGCGATAGTATTCCGGCTCTTCGCCCGCGGCCAGTCCTCCATTCTTGACGTCTGCTGCAACGCCTACCACGGTGTAAGGCGGATCCTGGACCGCAAGAGCGCCGCTTGCCAGATGCACCTGCCGCCCCAAAGGCGCTTGCCCAGGGAACATGCGATCGGAAAGGGAGCGGCCTAACACAACGAAGCGACTGCCCGAGGTCAGATCGTCTTCCGTGAATCCGCTGCCCTCGATCAGCGGTATATTCAGCGCGCGGAAATAGTCCGGCGTCACCCAGCGCCAGGCCACATTGCCGCCCGTACCGCTGGCCAACCGCGGGTGACCCTCAATGCGCAGCGATGCGTAGAGCGTATTACGGTGGTAGCCGCCTGGAGGCAGCGAGTCACTAATGGCGACTGCATTGATTCCGGGGCCCCAGCGCAGATTGCGCCGTAAATGCTCGAAGAAGGCCATCTGCCGCTGCTGGTCGGGATAGGCGGTCTGCCCCAGTGAGATAGTCGCGGTGAGAACATTCTGGTAATTCATTCCCAGTTTTTGGGTTTCGAGGTTTTTGAAGCTGCGCGTCAGCAGCATGCCGCCGGCCAGCAAAACCAGGCTTGCGGCAATTTGCGCCGTTACCAGGAACTGACGCATCCGCGCGTGATGTATTCCCGCTCCGCGCCGGCTGGTCAGGGCATCCACGCGTGCATGGGTCATGCCGCTTACCAACCCGAAGCCAAGTGCGCAGAGCGCGCTCGCGGATAAAGTGAAGGCGAGAACCCGCCAATCGACTTTGGCATCGCTCAGGAACGGCATTCCTTCAGGAGCAACCAGGATGAAGACCCGCAGCAACAGTGTTGCGAAGAGAACTCCCGCCAGTGCGCCAGCGGCTGTCAAGGTCGACGATTCGATGACTGCCTGTTGCAACAGGCGCAGGCGGCCCGCGCCAAGTGCGGCCCTGACTGCCATCTCCCGCTCGCGGCCAGCCCGCCGGGCAGTAAGCAGGCTTGCCACGTTTGCGCATGCAATCAGCAGCACTGTCATCACCAGGCCGAACAGTATCCACGCTGCCTGGTGTACGTCGTGGAACTGCCGGTCACGCAATGACCTTACTGTGTAGCGAACTTCTTTTCTGAAGGGCGCCGGCGCAAGCTGCAGAGAATAGTTGAATAATGGCTCGAGCTGCGCCTTGGCCTGCTCGGGCGTTACACCTGGCTTCAACCGGGCGAATGCCCATAAGGGACGGCCTGGACTTGCTCTGCGTTCGTAAGCGACGTCCAGTGATTCGGGTACCAGGACGTCTGCCGATTGCAGGCGCGGCATCTCAAAGTTGGCCGGCAGCACGCCGATCACTTCGGTCGATTTTCCGTCGATTCTTACGATCTTGCCCACAACTGAGCGGTCCATCTGGAACCTGCTCCGCCATAGCGCGAAAGATATCAGGGCCACTTTTGGTGCGTTGGGGCGGTCCTCGAGGGGAAGGAAGTTCCGGCCCACCACCGGCGTTACGCCCAATGTAGGCAGAAAATTGTTTTCGACACTCGCGCAATCGAGCCGAACGGGATTGACTTCATTCAGATCGCAGGGCTCTACTCCGGCTTCTGAAGTCAACGCTACAAACGGCCTCTGGTTATCCTGCCATTCGTAATATGAGCCGCCCAGCATAAACTCCTCAGGCTCAATCGGGGCCACCAGCCCGACTGAAACCAGGCGGTCAGAGTCGTGATACGGTAGCGGGCGGAACAGGATCCTGTCGACGACGCTGAAAACGGCCGAGGTCGAACCGATACCCAGCATCAGAGTCAGCAAAACTGTAATTGAAAATGCCGGATTGCGCCTGAAGCCTCGCAGCGCGAATTTCGCGTCCTGAATTACCGTCCCGAACCACCATCCAGGCCGTTGCCGATCGCAACGCTCGCGGGCCGCTTCAACCCCGCCGAATTCAATCAGGGCCTGGCGCCTCGCCTCGGCTGATGAAAGTCCCCGGGCGATCCCGGCCTGGGTTGAAAGCTCGAGATGTAACTCCAGTTCGTCATCCAGTTCGTTGCGCTTCTTCGGAACGAGCACATAGCGAAGCCACGTCAAGAGCCTTGCGATCATGAGGAAGCCTCCGCAGCTTTGCCGAGCACCAGGGCAATTGCGGCAGAGAGCCGATCCCAGGTTTCGCGCTCGGCCTCAAGCCGCCTTCGTCCGGTCGCAGTCAGCCGGTAGAACTTTGCGCGGCGATTGTTCTCCGAGCTGCCCCATTCGGCGCGAATCCAACCCTTGTACTCCAACCGGTAGAGAGCGGGGTAGAGCGAACCCTGGCCGATTTGCAGCACATCTTTCGACACCTGCTGAATGCGCTGGGCAATTCCCCATCCATGCATGGGCTCGAGAGCGAGCGTTTGCAGAATAAGCAGATCGAGCGTTCCCTGCAGCAGGTCGGTTGGAGTCGGCATCGTTCCCCTCGACGTTCGACAATAGAATCCAACTATTCTTGTCGATTGTCAAGGGGAAGACGCGGCGGCTGAGTTCTGTCGTCCGCTTAAGCGGGCTGCGCGGCGGAGTTAGTCCGCAGTCCCCCGGCTCGCGCCCGGTGCTGGCGTCAATCGCTCGCTCGCAGGCTCATGCAGCGCGCTTATTGAATCGCTGCTCCAATCGCCAGGTTCAACCCCACCATCAGCACGGCCGACGCGGGAATCAGCAGCAGCGCCTTCTTGAGCCGGCGCGGGTCACCGCCGGCAATTGTGCCGATGATTGGCGAACTCACCGCGAGCCCCGCCCATCCGCAGGTGATGACGAAGCCAATCGCCGTGGCGTTCATCTGTGGGAAGGCCTTGCCGGTGATGGCCAGCGCCGTGGGAAAGACCGGCGCCATCGAGACTCCGGCAATGAAGACGAGCGCGGCTGCCGGGCCAGGCTTATCCGTGCGCAGCATAAAGAACGTGGTAACGGCCATGGCGATTGAAGCCGCGAGCGTAACGTCGATGGGCGGCACGTTGATGAGGATGGGCGAGACCGCAACACGGCCGATCAGCAGGCCCAGCGCGAATCCGAGCGAGAGAATGTTGAGCGCGCGCGTCTCCGGAATGCCTTGCGCGATCAGATGGCGCGGCAGCCAGTTCCACACTCCTACCTCGCACGACACGTAGAAAAACAGCAGCAGTCCCAGCAAAAAGATGAGCGGATGGCTGAACACTGGCCCGGCCTGCGCCAGCGCAAACCCCGCGCCGCCTGCCGGAGCCGGCATGGGAGTTGCCGCCTGAAATCCAAGCGTGATGACAGTGAGCAACGCCACCGTGTAGCAAAGCTTTACCCAGTTGCGTTTGAAGAGATTGGCCGAGATGAAGGGCGTAGCCAGGCCGCCGAGTCCGAAGAAGAGATTGACCAGATTGAGTGCGATGGCGCGATGCTCGGTGGCCACGCCGCTCACCAGCGCGTTGGCGCCTGTCACCACAATTCCTCCGCCTACGCCAAGCAGAAACAGCAGAGCGATGATGGAGCCGAAGCCGCGCGAGCGGGGCAGCAGAAAGAGCGTGACGGCGATGAAGGCGAGACCGAGCACGAGGCCAATCTTGTCGCCTTCGGTATCGAGCAGCGGACCCACGCCGACCGAGGCGATCATGAGGCCGACCGCCTGCGCAAAGGCGATGGCGCCGTTTTGCGAGGGCGTGAGATGAAAGCGGTCAGAGAGATCGGGCAGAATGGTGCCAAGCATGGCGGCAATCATTCCGTAGACAAAGATGGCGAGGATCGCAGCAAACATGAGCACAAGTACAGCCTTTCAGGAGTCGCGTCAAAAATACAGGATGGCGGCGTGGATGAGCAAGGCGCCCGTCAGCGCGGAGGCCGGACGCGAATGCGGAACCCGGCTGGCTCCTCCCTGTTCAACTATTCAACCTCTCAACTGTGTAACCGTATCTCTTATCTCTGACCTCTGATCTCTTATCTCTGATCCGTGCCGTTAAACTGAAAGAGCAATGAGTGGCTCAGAAAGATGGTGGCATGCGGCGCGGCCCGCGAGAATTGCGGCTGCAGCGTTAGCCGTCGCCACGCTGTTTGCGGGATGCGGCATGCCAGGCACACCGCTGCCACCTTCGCTCAATTTGCCCGAAAGAGTAAACGACCTTGCCGCCGTGCGCAAGGGCGACCAAGTGACCTTGACGTGGACCATGCCGCGCCGCAACACTGACAAACTGTTGTTAAAGGGGCCTGTGCAGGCGCGGGTTTGCCGGACGGAATCGGCAACAGGGGCCGGGGCGAACGCATGTACTGCCGCGGGCTCAACCCAATTTGCTCCCGGGGCGGATGCCGGCTTTACGGAGACGCTTCCGTCGCCGCTCGCCGCCGGCTCCGCGCGCAAGCTCACCTATTATGTTGAGTTTGTGAATCGCAAGGGGCGCTCAGCGGGCCTCTCGAACGGGGCAAGCGTGGCCGCTGGCCAGGTGCCCGCTGCCATTGCGGGACTCACCGCAGAGATGCGCCGCAAAGGCGTGTTGATGTCCTGGCAGCCGGATACGCAGGCAGACGCTTCCTCCCAGATGAGGCTGGTGCGCAAACTGCTGACGCCACCCAAACCAAAGCGGAAGTCGGAGCCTGGAAGTGCACAGACCGGCTCGCAAAAAGAGCCGGGTAAGGGATTGTTAACCGAGCCTGCGGAACCGCTCGAACGCACACTGCTGGTGAAGGCAGACGCATCAGCCCGCACCCTCGATGAGGATGTGCGATTCAACGAGCGTTATGAATACCGAGCCCAGCGAGTGGCCACGGTTGAATCCGGCGGGCAAACGCTCGAGTTGGCCGGGCCGCTCTCTGCGCCGGTCGAGATCGAGACGAAAAACACATTTCCGCCTGCGGTTCCAACCGGGCTGGCAGCAGTGGGTACGGCCGGCGAAAATGGCCCCGGGAACGGAGCTCGACCGTCGATCGATTTAAGCTGGCTGCCGAACACGGAGCCAGATCTGGCGGGCTACATCGTCTACCGCCGCGAGGGCAACGGCGAGTGGCAGCGAATCTCGCCCGCGCAGCCGATCGTTGGTCCTGCGTTTCACGATGCGAACGTGACGGCCGGCCACAATTATCAATACGCCGTGTCGGCGATCGACCAGGAGGGTCACGAGAGCGCACGATCGGACACGGCCGAAGAGACAGCCCCGCTTGAGTAACATGCAGCTAAACAACCCGCTGGAATTGCGCAAAGTATGAGGGCACGACTTCACGGGCTGCGGAGAAACTCATTGAGTGAAGCACTTTGCCATAATCCGTCCGGCAGGGACTAAAGTCCGCATTCATTTGGCGAGCTTTATCGGCACGAGTAAACTCGTGCCCTGATACAAAACCGCGTCCCTGCGAGTTTTTCCGCAACCTGTTCAGTCGTGCCGATAGGGGTTTTAAAGAGGCGGGGTCTTAACCCCTGGGGGAGGGTTTCGAGTGCTTCACTCCACTCGATGAGTTATTCCGCAGACTCATTAGCCCCTGTTCCGTACCCTGGCATATTCTCTTCATTGAATCGAGGCACCGATGAGATATTGCAGATTCCTTTTTGAAGGCAGCACCCACTACGGCAAAGTTGAGCAGCGCGCGGGCGAGTTGTGGATTGTAGACCTGGTCGAAGCTCCGGAAGAGGACTACGCGCTTCACCTGGCACGCGCCCGGGCCCGGGGAACTGAAGCGCTCGTGAGCGATCCGGCCGGTTTCGACTTTGAACCCATGCCGCTGGCCGTGGCCGACCTGCTGCCGCCGGTTACGCCATCGAAAATTGTTTGCGTGGGACGCAATTACCGCGAACACGCCCAGGAACTCGGCAACGAAATCCCCAAAGAGCTGCTGCTGTTTTTCAAGCCGCCCTCGTCGCTGCTCAAGCCGGGCGGCGTGGTGCGGCTGCCGCGTCTAAGCGAGCGCGTGGACTTTGAAGGCGAGCTGGCGCTGGTGATCGGCAAGCGCGTGCGCAACTTTGACGCTGCCGCGGATTGGCGCAGCGTGGTGCGAGGATTCACGCTGGCCAACGACATCTCTGCCCGCGACCTGCAAAAGAAAGACGGTCAATGGACCCGCGCCAAGGGCTTCGACACATTTTGCCCCGTTGGCCCGATTGTCAGCGACGAGGTCGACCTCGACGCCGGCCTGACGATTGAGACGCGGGTGAACGGCGAGCTTCGCCAGCGCGGCGCCACCCTCGACTTCATCTTCCCGGTGCCACAGGTGCTGGCGGCAATCACCGCTTCCATGACCCTCGAGCCCGGCGACCTGGTGCTGACCGGGACGCCGGCAGGCGTAGGCCCGCTTAAAGCGGGCGACCGCGTCGAGGTGAGCATGGCGGGGTTGGGGGTGCTGGCAAACTCAGTGGAAGCGGAATAAGTTTCTGCCGAAAAAGGAGTCGCATCAGCGGGTCTCCTGCCTAGACTGCATGATCGCAGCCACCCTGCTCAAAAACTCGGGCGGCAGATTTCCGCTACAGTACTTTTCAATCTCCGCGAGGAATCGCGGCAGGTCTGGCATCCGACCTGAGAAGTCGATTCTTGTACTGTCCGATGCGGTAATTGTGAGAGAGCTGTTCGCCCGACCTTCTTTGAGCTCCGTGACTTCTCCCCATCGAATCCGCTTTTGGCCACGCAGCCAGAAATGCTGCTCAATTCCCTCCTGGGAGACCACGATCGATCCCGGAAACGAAAACATCTGTGAGGCGGCAAGAAGTAGTATGATCGCCGGCGCCATGAGCTGCGACCAGTCACCGAGGCCCCGCCGCAATTCATGAATGGCTACCCACGCCGGCAAAAGGGTAATCAGCGGCCAAGCAAAATATGTGATCGGATCCGGCGAGAATTCCACTCTTTCGTCGCTAAGATCCTTGGCTGAGTGCCCCCGACCGGGTCCCCGAAAGTGCATCCACGCAAGGAGTAGTGCAGAAAGGAAATTAGCCGCCCTTAGCCATGGTTTCCAGATCATTGAAATCATCTTAAACCGAGCGAGAGATCGCAAGATGGCTGGAAGGTTGGCTTCCGCGCCCTAGAAGCGCACCCCCCGTTCACACAACGCATCTTAAGGAAGGGGTACACTGGTGGCGTACGATGTCAGTCGCAGTCCCCGCCTTCCCTAAGGAGGAATCATGCCGCAGAATCTGTTGGAACAATTGCGTAACTACACCACCGTTGTTGCCGATACCGGCGACATTGAAGCCATGGAAGAGTTCAAGCCGCAGGACGCCACCACCAATCCCTCCCTGATCACCGCCGCCGCGCAAATGCCGCAATACCAGCCGATTGTGGATGACGTGCTAAAGGATGCGCGCAACGAACTGGGCGAAGGCGCAACCGACAAAGATGTCGCCAATCTGGCATTCAAGCGGCTGGCTATCGCCTTCGGCAAAAAGATTCTCCACATTGTGCCCGGCCGCGTCTCCACCGAGGTTGACGCGCGGCTCTCGTATGACACCGAAAAGACCATCGCCCAGGCCCGCGAAATCATCGATCTCTACCACAAGGCCGGCATCACCAACGACCATGTGCTCATCAAAATCGCATCCACATGGGAAGGCATTCGCGCGGCTGAGGTGCTTGAGAAGGAAGGCATCCACTGCAACCTGACGCTGCTGTTTGGCATTCACCAGGCCATTGCAGCCGCCGATGCCGGCGTCACGCTTATCTCGCCCTTCGTGGGCCGCATTCTCGACTGGTACAAGAAAGATACCGGCAAGGATTTCCACGGCGTCGACGATCCTGGCGTGCAATCCGTGACGAAGATCTACAACTACTTCAAGAAATTTGGATACAAGACGGTGGTGATGGGCGCCAGCTTCCGCAATATCGGCGAGATCACCGAGCTGGCCGGCTGCGACCTGCTCACCATTTCGCCGCAGCTGCTGGCCGAGCTGGAACACACTGAAGGCGAACTGCCGCGCAAACTCGATCCGGCAAAGGCGCACACGCTGTCAATCGAACGAATCAAGATCGACAAATCCACGTTCGACCGCATGCACGCTGAAGATCGGATGGCCACCGACAAGCTCTCAGAAGGCATTGCCGGATTTTCGGCGGCGCTCGAAAAGCTCGAGGGCCTGCTGGCCGCGCGGCTGGCTGCGCTGGAGCAGCGCCAGCCGGCCACCGTGTAAAAAGCAGGGAACAAGGGAACAAGAAGGGCAACCCCATGTGGGTTGCCCTTTTCTATTAAGTTCTGTTTGCAATCGAGGTACCCGTCTGCCAACTAATTGCATGTTCCCCTCTTGGCAATACACGACTCTTGGCTTATCCCAGTGTTAAAGCATCGTAAATAGCAGCGGCTGCTCAACTCCGGTACTGCGCACGAATGAAGGGCAGCCAAACTCTTAATTTGTAGCCGTCGCACCTCGCACGGCCAACGGAGGTTTGTATGCAGGCCCAGCAACATCCGCTCGAAGCCTTCTTCCAGCAGGCTGTTCGCAACAGCTACGACGGCAAGCTCGGGCTCAACGATCCCGACGTGACCAACTACGTGGCGCATCTGCTGTGCGAATTTTCTGAGGCTGAGAATCTTTACAGGGTCCGCGACGAGACAGGCCGGCCAATCGAAGAGCTCGACGAGATGATGGTTGCCGCCGACCCGGTTCACGGCACCGCTGCGTCGTTCGATGAAGAGCGCGCGCTGCGCAAGCACATTGGCGACTACGCGCTCTTTGTTGCCGGCATGTATCCCGAGGCCATGGGCTCGAGCCGCCGCATGCGCCGCCACTTTCCCACGCTTAGCGATCTCATCCGCGCCGGCAAAGAGAGCTACTTTATCGTTAGCCAGTTCAACCTCTTTGAATACCAGCAGGAAGCACCGCTGTTTGCGCGCCTCAGCGACCGCTTTGAGCGTTGCATCCTCGGCCTCACGTTGGTGCGCGAAGAACTCACGCCACGCAGGCCGGCGCTGCCCCCGCCGCTGATCAACTAAAAAATAAATTCACTCAACCCGCATCCAACCTGATAATCGTTGGGTGCCCGCTCATGCGGGTTTCGATGAGGTAAATGGATGGGTGAATGGGTGAAGCTTCACGCGGCCGACGGCCAGGAGCTGGGCGCATGGGTGGCTCAGCCTGAAGGCGAACCGGTCGCCGGGCTGGTTGTGGTCCAGGAGATCTTCGGCGTGAATGCGCATATTCGGTCGGTGGCCGAAGGATGGGCGAAAGATGGATTTCTGGCTGTGGCTCCGGCCCTGTTCGACCGCATTGAGCCGGGGGTGGACCTCACCTACGAAGGCGCGGACATGCAGCGAGCAGCGAGCTTCATTCCCAGGCTCGATGTGGAGAAGGCGCTGCTCGATACCAAGGCTGCAATGGAGTATGCAGCCAGCGCAACGGGCAAGAAGGTCGAAGTGATTGGGTATTGCTTTGGCGGCACGGTGGCCTGGCTCGCCGCCACGCGACTGGGCGCTTCAGCGGCAGTTGGCTACTACGGCGGACGGATTGCGAATTATGCCAGCGAGAATCCAGCTTGCCCCGTCATGCTCCATTTTGGACGGCAGGACGCGCACATTCCCGCCGCGGAGGTGGAGAAGGTGCAGGCCCTTCATCCTGAGGTTGAAGTCTACTGGTACGACGCAGGTCACGGATTCAACTGTAATGCGCGTTCGAGTTACAACCCTGCAGCCGCCGGCGAAGCGCGCCAGCGCTCGCTCGTGTTTCTGAAGCGGTGGACCGTGAACAGTGAACGGTGAACACCGTGCCGAAGCACGAACGCACCGTTCACGGTCCACCGTCCACTGTCCTCCAACTTTACTCCGACCACACCGCCAGCACATTTCCAACGCTATCGTCGAAGTGGAAGCGACGTCCTCCAGGGAAATCGAAGGTGGGCACAACCACTCTGCCGCCCGCTGCGACAATCGCGTCTTGTGTCGCTTGAAGGTCGCTCGAGTAAAGAACGACCAGCGGTGAGGTCTTCGGTTGCGGGTCGTGCGCATCCGCTTTATAGAAACCGCCGTTCACGCCCGCGGTATTTGAATCGAAACTGCTGTAGTCGGGGCCGTAGTCCAAAAAGCTCCATCCGAACACGGTCTCGTAGAACAACTTGGCCTTCGCCACGTCGGTGGCTGCGAATTCAATGTAGTTGATGGTGTTATTCAGTGCTGCCATGCTCATTCTCCTATGCGTTGAATAGAGGTGGAGGTCGAAGGAAGGCGACTCGGCGTCAAATTGCAGGCACACCTTCTGAGCGGTTTTCCAGTTGATGAGAGACATCTCCAAGGCCGTACAGTGTGGCTCTTTCTTGAGGAAAGAGCCCCTTTGCGATTTCAGCTTCGCCTGACAGCAACTGTAAAACCGCTGATTCCCGGTGTGCTCTTGAACGCCTCCATCCGCAATCCCTCAAGAGCCGGGGATGGCAGGTAGAGCCCGCTGGTTCGGACGTGCAGCGCGGACTGCCGAGGTACGAAAACAAGGTACCAGATTCGCTTTTACGGAACCAGTTAAATTTTGCAGCTCAATCGCCGAACTGCACCGCGAACCCGCCCATGATGGTGCGCGGCGGCATGGTAACGCCAACGATCTCCTGGTAGCCGGTGTTGCTCAGGTTGGTGAGCCGCAGATACGGGCGCAGCTTCCACTGGTCGCGCATCACGGTTGCGTTCCACACCGGGTAGGCGTTGTCGTTCCATGGCGAGTTCCCCGGCTGCTGATAGAGGCGCGCAACGGCAACCTCGTTGGTAATCGCGATTCCATACTTGATCGCCGCGGTCCAGCTGGCGTGTACATTCACCGTTGGATAGTTAAGCGCGTACTCCGAGCGAATGCCGAACAGCGGGGTCTGCGAGCCGAACAACTCGGTCATGCCCACGCGAATCGTCTGCGAGGATTTTGGGATCCACGTGATCCGTCCATCGACGCCGGAAAAGTGCAGGCCGTTGAGATTCTGCGCGCACCAGGTGTCCGCGGCCTGCGCGCCGTCCACTTCGCACGAGGCGGGCAAGTAAGGATTGGGCGTAAATGCCGCGCGAATGTAGTCGATAGTGTCGTGCTGGCGTGAGTAGAAGCCGGTAGCGGTGACTGTAACGCGATTCGACGGCGCCCAGTCTGCGCCGCCGTTGCCCGACCAGGCTGACTCGGGTTTGAGATTCGGATTGCCCAGCGTTGCCGGGTCGGAGTAATAAAGATCGGTGTAAGTGGGAATGCGGAAACCGTAGCCGCCGCTGGCGCGCAGCTTGAGCCTATTCGACAGGCGGAAACTCCCGGCCAGCTGCGGCGAAAACACGGCCTGCGCGCCACCCGAAAAGATTTCCTCGCGCGCGCCGGCCGAAAGATTCCAGCGTCTGGCTGGCGGGTTCCAGTCCAGATCGATGTATCCCGCGCCGCGGTTGCGCGCGTGGATGCCCAGGGCATACGATGTGACGCCGCCGGAAAAGTTGACGCTCTGAATCGAGTCGCCGTCGCTCTCCAGTCCCATCAGCAGCAGTGCGCCGCCGCGCAGGTTCTCAGTGCGCCGAAGCGATGCCTGCCACGATGCGTCAACGTGATTGTTCTCGTAGAGCGAGGGATCGTCGCGAAAAAGCACAAAGTCGTCGGAGTGACGGCGATAGCCGAATGCGGCGACGGTGTGCGAGCCCAGTTCCTGCCGCGCCGACGCAAACCAGCTCTTGGTTCTCTCCCACGAGGGGTATGGGCCGTAGAAATTATTTGCGCCGAATGCACGGTCCGATCCAGCCACGAGCAGATCGGTCACGCCGAGTCGCGTGCCCAGCCACGATTCGGTGGATGCGTCTTCATTTCGGTAGTCGCGATCGGTCATAAATCCCGTAGAAAAATTGCGGTCGGCGGTGGCTCTCCCGCTCCATTTGCCGCGTGTGGCTGCGGCCAGCAGCGACTCCTCGTTTGATTCGAAGCTGCCCTCGCCTAACCGCAAGCGCACAGAATCGTGACCGGGCGCAGCGGTCAGAAAGTCCACCACCCCAGAAAGCGCATCGGTCCCGTGCAGTGTTGAGCCCGCGCCCTCCAGCACTTGCACCTGGCTCATCGCCTCCATCGGCACAGGCAGATCGAGATTGTGGTGCGAAGTTTGCGCGTCATTAATCCTGAATCCGTTGAGCAGAATCAGCGCCTGCTCAAAGTTACCGCCGTCGAGGATCAGGTCATCCTGCGCGCCTCCGGCTCCGCGCTGCTCGAGAAACACAGAAGAGTCTGTGCGTAACACATCGAGAGCAGTTTCGGCGGCAAGCTTCACGGGTTCCACCGGCAGCACCTCAACCGGCCGCGGCGACTCGGCTAGCGGCACGGGAGTGGCCGAGCCCAGCACAACCAGCGTCTCCGTCTGCCCTTTCACCGGCTTTTGAGTCGCGGCCGGTTTTTGAGCCGGCGCAGGCGCGTTTTGTCCGGCGGCTTGCAGCGCCGCCGCGAGCAGCAGAAAACCCATATAAATATTGCACCGTTTCAGCATCATTCGATATTCCATACTCAATCATTCCGGTTCGGCTTGGTTAAAATCAACAATGATTTTGTACACCGCTCAATAATTGAATGCTAAACTACGTGTCAATTCGATGCGCATCGACGCCTTTCTCTACGAGAGCCCCATGTTTGCTGTGAGTCACGCGGCGCGCAGATTCGATGCGCTCGCCGGCCGTGCGCTCGCAGCCGACGAATTGAGTTTCCTTGAAGGACTGGCCCTGGCAGCGCTTTTTTTCGAGGCGCCTAAACTCGTCAAACCCTCGCACCTGGCCGAGACCTTCGGAACTACGCGCGGCACGGTGAGTCACTGCGTTTCGTCGCTCGAGGCCAAAGGCTTTCTGCAGCGCAGAATCGACCCCGAAGACGCCCGGGCTTATCAACTGTCCCTGAAGCCGCAGGGCAAACGGTGTGCGATTCGCGTCATCGCTGCCTTCGACAAGCTGCAAAAGGAGTTTGAGGCCGAGATTGGGAAAGCCGCGCTGGGAGAGATGCTCAAGGCGATCAGAAAACTGGAGGCGAGGGCGGCGGGCTGAAACAGCCCTCGTTCCATTCCGAGCCCCTCCGACACTGGTCGGCGATTAAACTCAAACCCGATGCTTGATCCCACCGCAACCCGCATCATCGACTGGCTCCGGCAGATCGGCCTCACCGTTCGCCTCGCGCCGCTCGAAACCGGCACCTTCCTGCCCGGTGTCACGCTCGAGCCGGGCGGCCTGATCGTCGATCCCGAGCGTCTGCTTTATCCCGGCGATCTCCTCCACGAAGCCGGCCATCTAGCCACCATGCTGCCCGCGCAGCGCGCCTCAACCGGTTCCAATGCGGGCTCCGACATGGGCGACGAAATCGCGGCTCAGACATGGTCCTATGCCGCCGCCGTGCACCTCTCACTCGCCCCTGAAGCTGTCTTCCATACCGCCGGCTACCACGATTCCGCCGCACGCCTCATTGAGATCTACCGCGACGGCAAAGCCGGCGTGCCTCTGCTGCAATGGATGGGCCTAACGCTGGACCGTACCCGCGCCGCCGCGACCTCCGTTCCTCCTTATCCGCATATGATCCGGTGGCTTCGCATAGAGGGCGATTGATGGCTCTTGATTTAACGCAAGGATGAACACGAACGAGCGTCTGCCCTATTTCGGCACGACGAACAGACGGCCAGGATTTTCGCCCACCGAAACGCCGTCGCCGTGTCCGCCCAGGTCCACCATCAACTCTCGCAGCGCGCCGTCGTGCAACACGTTGTTGCGAATCACGCAGTTCTCCAGGCCCTGGTA
This sequence comes from uncultured Acidobacteriaceae bacterium, assembly GCA_963732165.1. Taxonomy (GTDB): domain Bacteria; phylum Acidobacteriota; class Terriglobia; order Terriglobales; family Acidobacteriaceae; genus Telmatobacter. Next base: position 92,972 of record CAVSYM010000044.1, on the reverse strand, counting down.
GACGATTCCATAGGACGGCGACCACACGCCCTCATTCCCGTCGTCGCGGCCCGACCAGAGGCTGTTGCCGACACACGTGACGCCGGTCGCGCCTTCAATAATAATCTGCGACGAGTCGTGACTTTCAGGATCGGCCAGCTTGCCGCTGCGCTTGATGTAGTTGCCGGTGATGGTTACCTGCGTGGGGCCGCGACCACGCTCATTTTTGCGGAGCGCGATGCCGTATTTGCCCGCGCGGTCAAAGAAATTCCCGGTGATCTGGTATCCGTCGCCCCCCATGATCACAAAGTTTCCCGCTTCGTTCCACTCGATGCGGTTGCCGGTAAAAGTCACCGACGCGTTTTCGTGCCGTGCCGCAAAGCCCGCACCGTGGTTGCCTGAAAACCAGTTGTCAACGATAAATCCGTCCCAACCGCGCATGTTCATGCCGTCGCCGTGGTTAAAGGCGATTTCGCAGTGGCGGACGCTGAAACACCACACACAATCCAGATGCAAGCCGTCGCCGGTGAAATGCGCTACCTGGCAACGCTCGATGCGGAACGAATCTTCACGCTCATATTTATTGCGGTCGGTCATCATGCCGTGAATGCCCGCGCCGAGATTGCCCCCCTCGAGCGAAAGGCCGTCGATCGTTCCGCCATGCGCGTCAGTCAGGTCGAGCAGGCACTTGGACCCGGTGCCGGCCAGCTTGAGCACACTGCCGCCTCCAGCTCCATAGTTCCACGCGGGAATGCCGATGAGGGCCGTTCCGGCGCGCACATGCAACTCATTCGTGAGATAGGTTCCGGGCGGCAAGAATACACATCCGCCCGCTGCTCCGGCCGCATCCAGCGCCTTTTGCAAAGCCGCTGTGTCATCTGTTTTTCCGTCGCCTGCCGCGCCCAGACCCCGCGCATCCAGCATGGTGCCGTGTGTTCCGGTCTGCGCCGGCAATACCGCCGATCCCATCAGAAGCGATGCTCCGCCGAACATCGCACCAAATGTCACATCCCGCCTGCTGAATTCGCCCATAACCGCTCTCCCGTAGCCGTCGGCAATTCTACAGGAACCAGCGCTCTACAGGATGTAGCGTGAGAGGTCCTGATCCTTTACGATATTCGCCACCATCTGCTTCACATATTCGGAGTCAATGAGGAATAGCTTTTCCGGCCCCGACGAAGACATCCGGTCACGATAAGGCAGCGGCGCGCTGGACTCGTTCTTGATTGCTTCGCTCAGCGCGGCAGCAGCGTCGGCGTCGGGTGCGCGGCGGGCCACGTCAGGCGCAAGAAAACTCACATCTTCAAGCACGCGCTCCATGATGGTGTGCAGCCGGCGCGCGCCTATGTTCTCGGTCTGCTCGTTCACCTTGAAGGCAAACTCGGCCATCTCGCGCAGCGCTTCGGGCGCAAACTCCAGCCGCACGCCCTCGGTCTCAAGCAGCGCCGAATACTGCTTGGTGAGCGACGACTTAGGCTCCGTCAAAATGCGCAGAAAATCTTCGACCGTCAGAGACTGCAGTTCAACGCGAATCGGAAAGCGGCCTTGCAGTTCGGGAATCAGGTCGCTGGGCTTCGAAACATGAAATGCGCCCGCAGCGATGAACAGGATGTGGTCGGTACGCACCATGCCGTAGCGCGTATTCACGGTGGTACCTTCAACAATCGGCAGAATGTCGCGCTGCACTCCCTCGCGCGAAACATCGGGCCCGTGGCCGCCCTCGCGCCCGGCAATCTTGTCGATCTCGTCGAGAAATACAATGCCGTTCGACTCTACGCGCTCAACGGCCGCGCGGTTCACTGAATCCATGTCGATCAGTCGGCCTTCTTCCTCCTGCACCAGGTAGTCGAAGGCCTCGGCCACTTTCATGTTGCGCTTTTTCGAACTCCCGCCAAATATGTTCGGCAGCATGTCCTTGAGGTTCATCTCCATGTCCTCAAGATTCTGGTTGCTGATGATGCCAAATTGCGGCATGCTGCGCTCGCGCACGTCGAGCTCAACCATGCGGTCGTCGAGTTTGCCCTCGCGAAACTGCTGGCGGAGCTTCTCGCGCGAGCGCTGGTAGCTTTCGGTGCCGGGCAGCTGCAATTGGCCTTCCTGCTGCTGCGGAGGCGCCGGCGGAGGAGGCAGCAGCACGTCGAGCAGACGCTCTTCGGCGTTCATCTCCGCTCGGTCTTCAACCTCTTCGAGCCGCTCCTCGCGCACCATGTCGATAGCGATCTCAACCAGGTCGCGAACGATCGACTCAACGTCGCGGCCAACGTAGCCCACTTCGGTAAACTTCGAAGCTTCAACCTTGAGGAACGGCGAGTTGGTGAGCTTGGCCAGTCGCCGCGCAATCTCGGTTTTGCCCACGCCGGTTGGCCCAATCATGATGATGTTTTTGGGCATAATGTCTTCGGCGATGTCGGGCGGCAGCTTCTGGCGGCGCTGGCGGTTGCGCAGGGCAATCGCCACGGCGCGCTTGGCGGCGCGTTGGCCAACCACGTGTTTATCGAGCTCGGCAACAATCTCGCGCGGCGTCAGCTCGTCGAGCGCCAGCTCTTGTTCTTCGGCGGATGCGGGTAGGTATATAGCCATTGTTTCTGTGAACTCTTACAGCTCCTCAACCGTGATCCGGTCGTTGGTATAGATGCAGATGTCGCCGGCAATCTTCATTGCTTTTTCGGCAATCTCTCTCGCGCCCAGTTCGGTATTCTCCATCAGCGCACGCGCCGCGGCCGTGGCAAAACTGCCTCCGCTGCCAATCGCCGCCAGCGGCTCGTCGGGATCGATCACGTCGCCCGAGCCCGAGATCAGAAACGTCTGGTTCTTGTCGGCCACCAGCAGCAGCGCTTCAAGGTTGCGCAGCATTTTGTCGGTGCGCCAGTCCTTGGCCAGTTCCACGGCGGCGCGGTTCAGGTTTCCGGCGTGCTGCTCGAGCTTGGTCTCAAAGCGGGAAAACAGATTGAACGCGTCGGCGGTCGAACCTGCGAATCCGGCCAGGATCTTGTCCTGGAACAGGCGCCGGATCTTGCGAGCCGAGTGCTTGAGCACGTGGTCGCCAAGAGTCACCTGGCCGTCGGCGGCCATCACCACCTGGCCGTTGCGCCGCACGCAAATCACAGTTGTCGAACGAATCGGGGAGCGATGTTTCATGGTAGAACTCATCTTGTGAAGGCCGTTAAAAAGCTGCGTTCCAAATGCGGAAATCCGCTTGAGAACGCAAGTTAGAGTATATGTTATCCACGCCACTCGAATGAGTGTTTCACGCGATGCATACATTCAAATTCCGCCTGCGGTATTCTTGAAACTGGAACCCGCGGTGCGGGATTCTCGGTCGAATGGCCTTCCTCAACAAATACGATTGGGAGATAGCTGCAGCCGTGACCACATTGGTGGCGCTCAGCGGCGCAGGCGCGTGGCTCATCTTTCGCCGCCGGCCCACGCCCGAAGAGATCGAAGCAGAGCGCCGCAAGTTTCTGGTGCAATCGGGCAGAATCGTTGACGGCACGCTCCTTGACGCGTGCGACATGCCCGCCGAGGACGGCCGCACGCTGAAGATGCTCATCTACAGTTGCCGCATCGGCGGCGTGGACTACGAGTGCTCGCAAGACATTACGGCGATCAGCGCGGTGGTGAACACTGAGAAGGTGCGCGCCGGATTTCCATGCTCGGTGCGCTACCAGCCGGGTAACCCACAGAACAGCATTGTGGTTGCGGAAGGCTGGACCGGCCTGCGCGACGGCCTGCCGCAGTTCCCGGTGTTTGAAGATCCCGAAGGCCCGGATATAAGCCATCTGAAGCAGGGAACGAAGTAGCGCGCTACCGGTACCGGTGAGAGTGCCGCAGGCCAGAGGCCCACGCTATAGCCGGTCTACCACCCCTGCGAATTCAAATCATTCGCTGGGGACCCCGGTCGGGGAGATCGGCGCTACCACGGCAGTTGCTTGGCGCGGTATACCCATCCCCGGTATACTTGTACCATGCATGTCCACGCGGCGCCGGCAGCGGCAGGTACAAACCGCACATCCACTGTTCTGCGAATCTCGCTGGTCGCCACCCTGGCTTACGTGCTGGTCACCTTCATTGCCGGCCTGCGCGCCCACTCCCTCGCGCTGCTGTCTGAGTCCGGCCACAATGTTTCCGATTTTCTGGCACTCCTGCTCAGCTTTGCCGCCGTCTATTTTCAGGCGCGGCCTGCCGACCACTCACGTACCTTTGGCTACCAGCGCGCCGGCGTGCTGGCGGCGTTCGTCAATGCCGCTACCCTGATCGTTATCTCGCTCTGGATCGGCGCCGAGGCTGTCCGTCGCATCTCGCATCCGGTTACCGTGCATCCCCAGCTCATGATGATTGTGGCCGCGGCCGGCGTGCTGATGAACGGCGTGATCGCGGCCCTGCTATGGGGCGTTGCGCGCGACGTCAACCTGCGCTCAGCCTTCATCCACATGGCGGGAGACACACTTTCAACCGCCGCGGTCATCGGCGGCGGCGCAGGAATCTACTTCACCGGCCATTACTGGATCGACCCCGCCCTCTCGCTTCTGATTGCCGCATTGATCCTCTGGTCGAGTGCGGGCATCGTGCGCGAAACCCTCAACATACTGCTCGAAGGCACGCCGCGCGGCGTCACCATCCCTCAGATCCGTGCCGGAATGGAGGCCGTTGAAGGCGTCATCGACGTGCACGACCTGCATATCTGGTGCCTGGGCTCAAGCTCCAGCGCCCTGGCCTGCCACGTCAAGATTGCCGACATTCCACCGTCTGAGAGCGCCTGCATTCTCGAGAGGCTCAACCATCTGCTCCACGACCACTTCCACATCAGCCACACCACCATCCAGTTTGAGCACCTCGGCTGCGACACTGTCGAGGGCTGCGTAGTTCCACCTGAAGAGATGGCCGGCAGCCAGGAACACGCGCACCACCATGGGCACGCGCATTAACATCGGCTCAACGAGGTCATCGATTTGAGCCACCTTCGCACTATTCCGTCTTTCGCGTTTCTCATATTGAACTTTTTCGTTCCCGTCGCCCCTGCGTGCCATGCCCAGCTTCCCTCCACTGCGCAGCTCCAAAACTGCGCCGGCGAGTACACCGATCTCACCGATCCCGATACGCCATTCGACGTCTACGTCAATGGCGGCAAGCTGACGATTGAGTCGGAACGCCTGGTGCCCACCGTGCTGAATCCGCAATCTGTCACGGAGTTCAAACCCGAAGGATCGAAGAACACGATCACATTCAAGCTTGATGACCAGGGCCGCGCGACGGAACTGATCGATTCATCTATGCAGGAAGCCGTCTTCAAGCGCACCGGCGAGCCGGTCCGCCACGTCTTCCACGCTTACGTCGCCAGCGATGTGATGATCCCCATGCGCGACGGCGTCAAGCTGCACGCCATTGTTCTCAAGCCTTCCGATATCTCCACGCCGCTGCCCTTCATCATGGATCGCACTCCCTATGGCGTTGACGGCTTCGACCGGAAGACAATCTTCAGCTGGCGGCCCGAACTCGCTCGAGCCGGTTACATCTTTGTAGAGGAAGACATTCGCGGGCGCTTCAAAAGCGGCGGTAAGTTCGTGATGATGCGGCCGCTGGCAGATCACAGCAACCCCAGGGCCATTGACGAGAGCACCGATACCTACGACACGATTGCGTGGCTGCTCAAAAATGTGCCCGGCAACAACGGCCGTGTTGGCGTTGTGGGCACAAGTTATGACGGCTTTCTTGCCATGATGGCCGGCATCGATCCTCATCCTGCCGTGAAGGCCATCTCGCCCCAGGCGCCCATGATCGACGTGTGGATGGGCGACGACTTCTTCCACAACGGCGCCTTCCGCCAGACTTACGGCTATGACTATGTGAGGGCACTGGAATCGAGCAAAGAGACCATTGATTTCGACTACGGCAAGGATAAGAATGGCCAGCCTGTGGACGGCTACGAATACTTTCTCTCCCGCGGTTCGTTTATTCAGGATGTAAAGCGGTCGGGCTCAAAGATGCTGCCCACCTGGAAGCTCTTTCTCAGGCATCCCGAGTACGACGAGGACTGGCGCTCGCGTGGGGTCGAACACCATCTCGACACCGTTGCCGTCCCTACGCTCAGCGTCGGCGGCTACTACGACCAGGAAGATATGTGGGGACCGCAGGAAGAGTACGCCAAGCTCGAGCCCCACAATACGAATCACGAAAACTTCCTTGTTCTGGGTCCATGGCGGCACGGTTCGTGGGCTCTGTCGTCGCGCCACCTGGGCAACATCGACTACGGCGAGCCCATCGGCAAGGAGTTTCGCGCCAACATCGAAGCGACGTTTTTCGCGCATTACTTGAAAGACGAGCCGGGCTTTGGCCTGAAAGATACGGCGAGTTTCGAGCTGGGCACGAAAGAATGGAAGTATTATTCCGAGTTTCCGCCAAAAGATTCCAAGCCAACCAGCCTCTATATCGAGGGCAACGGCCGGCTCGGTTGGACTGCCTCGACTACCGACGCGGCCACCAGCTATGTGAGCGACCCCGCCAACCCTGTGCCTTACCGTCATCGGCCCATTCAGCCGACGTATGGTCAGGGCTCGGAATGGTACGACTGGCTCACCGAAGATCAGCGCTTTGTTACCGATCGAAAAGACCTGGCCGTCTTCACGCTGCCGGTTCTGAGAAACGACTTGACGCTGACCGGAGAAGTAGTGGCCGATATCTCTGCCAAGACCACCGGCACTGACAACGACATGGTCGTCAAGCTCATCGATGTTTATCCAGCCGACGATACCGACCCGAAGATGCGCGGCTACCAGCTCATGACCAACGAGGAGATTTTCCGTGGCCGCTATCTCAAGAGCTTCGCGAGTCCCACGCCCATCCCGGCAGGAACGATAGAGGAATATAAGTACAGTCTCCACGACGTGGATCACGTCTTCAAAGCCGGCCACAGCGTGATGGTCGAAATCCAGAGCACGTGGTTCCCGCTGTACGATCGCAACCCGCAGACCTTTGTGCCGAATATCATGAAGGCCAAGCCCGCAGACTACAAGCCCGCGACCGTCACCATCGAGTCCGGCCCCGGCCACGAGTCGAGCGTGATTGTGCCGATGGTGGGCGCTGTACAGTAATCGCGTTCATGCGACAAATTACTGCGTGGGCCGGGAGGCCCACGCTACAGCCGGTCGGGAGACCGGCGGTACATTGGTGCCTAATTCGCCCGCAGCGCCACCATGGGGTCGATGCGCGAGGCGCGCCGCGCCGGCAAATATCCTGCCACCACGGCTACCGCAAGCAGAGCCAGGGCCACCCCGACATACGTCACCCCATCCCACGGCGATGTAGCGAACAGCAGCGAAGCAATCAGTCTTGCGGCCGCAAGCGAAACGGCAGCTCCCAGTAAAATCCCAATAATCGCCAGCCGCAATGTTCCCCCCAGCACTTGCCGCTGCACGCGGCCCATGGTTGCGCCCAGAGCCATGCGAATGCCAATCTCCTGCGTTTGCCGCGTGACGGTGTAAGAGATAACACCGTAGATGCCGATCGCCGCCAGCAGCATCCCAAGCCCCGCAAACGACGCCACCATCAGCATGAAGAACCGGCGCGGCGAGTTGGCGTGATCCACAAAAGTCTGCAGGGGCCGAAACTCGGCGGCAGGCTGCTGAGGATTGAGCGAGCGCAGTGCGGTGAGCACGCTATTGGCAAGCGTGGCCGGCGGCAAAGAAGAGCGAATTACCAACTCGGCGGCGCTTGAATTCTGCTGCGTTGCGGGATAGTAGATCTGCCAGCCCGTGTCGCCTTCGGTGCTCTCTTCGTGAACGTCGTCGGCGATGCCGATCACATGCAGGCCACCCGGAGTGCCGTTATCCAATACCTGGCCCACTGCGTCGCCGTTCGGCCATTTTGCGAGCCCGGCAAGAAAACGCGCGTACGAACGGCTGATGATCACGACCTGGTCATTGTGCAGTCCGTCATCCCAGCTGACGTCGCGGCCGCTGACACGCGTGCCCATGGCCCGCAAAAAGCCAGGAGAAACAACGTAGACGAGGGGGCCGGCAATATTCCCCTTGGGTGGGGTTACGCCTTTGGGAAGCGGGGTGCCCCAGGAACGGTTCTGACCGAGCGGCAAATAGTCGCTGATTCCGGCGGCCTGCACGCCCGGAATGGATTCGACGCGCGCAATCATCTGCTGAAAGATCACGGCGCGTTTTTGCTCCGTCAAATCGCCGGTCTTGTCTCCGGGAACGCTGTCGTCGTAGGTGGCATTGATGGCCGCTGCCCGCGTCGGTTCAAATCCAAGATCGACGTCGAGAACCCGCATAAAGCTGCGCAGGAGCAAGCCTGCGCTGACCAGCAGAACTGAGGCAAGCGCGACCTCAGTTACCACCAACACCGAGCGGAAGCGCTCATGCTTGCGACCCTGGCCGCTGCCCGCGCCCGTGTCTTTCAGCGATTCATGCAGGTTGCCGGCGGCTGTGCGCAGTCCGGGAGCCAGGCCGAACAACACTGCTGCAACCACGGCGATCAACACGGTCCACGCCAGCGCTGCGCCATCGATGCGCAGCGTATCGAGCAATGGCAAAGCAACCGAGCCTTGATGGGCGAGCCAGTAGATGAGCATCCATGCCAGGCCGAGACCGGCTGCGGCTCCCATGGCTGAGAGAACAAGGCTCTCGGTCAGCAACTGTCCAACGATTCGCGCGCGGCTGGCGCCAAGCGCGGCACGCATCGCGAACTCCTTTGAGCGGGCCATTGAACGTGCCAGCAGCAGGTTCGACAGGTTCACGCACGCAATCAGCAAAATCATGCCTACCGCGGACCAGAGGACAATAAGCGAACGGCGCAGGCGACCGCTTACATAATCCTTCAGAGATACGGGAACTACCGCGTCCTTATACGATCCGCAAGTATCCGGCTGTTTGTTGTTCCAGCACATGCGGGGCGCAACGGCAGCGGCATCCTGCCGAGCCTGCGGCAGGGTCACGCCCGGCTTCATGCGACCGATCATGGTGATGATGTTGCCCCAATCGCGAGGGGGGCCGTAGAGATCGAGCGGCGTAATGGCGTCTACCTTTGTGCCCGGCGCAAACACTGCGCCAAAGTCGAAGTCCGCCGGCAACACGCCGATTACAGTTACCTGTTGGCGGTTGATGTCGAGAGTTTTGCCCACGATATTGGGATCGGCGTTGAACTGTCGCCGCCACCACGCGTCGGAAAGCACGATCACTGGGGGTGCATTGGTGAGCCCATCCTCGGGTTTCAGCAGCCTCCCCATGGCCGGTTGCACGCCCAGTACTTGAAAGAAGTTGGCGACCACGTCAATGCTGGTCGCGGGGATGATTGAGCCGTTCTGAGTCAGGCTCAGGTTGTCGGGGCTGGAGAAAGCAAAGTAACCGGTCACGTCCTGATAGGAACGCGTGCCACTGCGAAAGGTGTCGTAAGCATCGGTTGAGTAGGTTGCGCATGAGAGGCCGCACTTGGTCGGCGGCGGCGCAATCCACACCAGCTGCTGCGCCTCGGGAAAGGGAAGCGGTCGCAGCAACAGAGTGTTCACCACGCTGAAGACTGCCACGTTGGCGCCGATGCCGAGCGCAAGGATGAGAACAGCGGCGATGGTAAAGCCAAGATCGTGACGCAGCGTGCGGAAAGTGTAGCGCAGGTCGTATAAAAGGATGTCGATTTTCATCAGCCCTCGCGTCTCGCGGTGTTTTTCCCGTGCCTGTTGCAATCCGCCCATTTTTGCCAGTGCTTCGCGGCGTGCTTCCTGGGGTGATAGCCCGTGCTCGATATTTTCTTCAATTGCGAAATCGAGATGCGCCGCAAGCTCCGCCTCGAGCTCGCGATCAAGCCGTCGTTTGAAGAAGAACGCCCAGACTCTTGCCATCATTCTGCGTATCATGCCGTTTCTCCTTCCGCTTCGGGCAACGCTCCGGGCTCATCGTTCGAGTCCAGCACGCGATCCATAACCCCGGTAAGCCGCCTCCAGTGGAGCGTGTCCTCTTCAAAATGACGTCGTCCGGCGGCAGTAATCGCGTAGAACCTGGCCTTGCGATTGTTGCCGGAAACACCCCAGTTTGAAGCAATCCAGCCGCGCTGTTCGAGGCGGACGAGCGAAGCATAGATGGTGCCCTGGTTCAGCAGCACTTCGTTGCCGCTCACCTGCTCAATGCGGCGCGCGATGCCGTAACCGTGCATCGAACCCATGGCGCTGAGGGTCTTCAAGACCATCAGGTCCAGCGTTCCCTGCAGAAGGTCGAGTTTTGAAGGGGGCATGATTGCTCCATGTGGCGATACCACATGAGGTTAGCATATGACCTGTGGCGATGCCACAGGGAAATTTGATTGAAGCGGAACTTAGAACCCCTGCTGCGGAGTCACTCTAAAATGAACGGGTATATGTCCACTACCGTCCGCTCCCACTGCAAAGTCAATCTCGGCCTCTATATCGGCGCGCCACGCGCCGACGGTTTCCACGCCCTGGCGACGGTCTATCAGACGCTGGAAATGCATGATCTGGTGACGGTTACAGCGCGGATGGCTGCGGAATCGAGCATTCGGCTTACTTCCAACGACACCCGGGTGCCGACCGACGAGCGGAACACGGCTTGGAAGATGGTTTCGCTGGCTTTAGCGGGACTGGGCCTGACTGCAGACGTTGAAATTCACATCGAAAAACGGCTGCCCATACAGGGAGGATTAGGAGCCGGCTCGGCGAATGCGGTCGCGGCACTGATCGGGCTGGAAACCGAGTTGGGAATTGCGAGTCATCACGCCAGTGCGGAGGAAAGTGAGCAATCCGCGTCCAGCTGGCCGGAGAAACGGCTGGAGATAGCCGCCCAGGTCGGCTCAGACGTTCCGCTTTTTCTGATGGGCGGCACGATTCTCGGGCTGGATCGCGGCCAGAAGGTAAGCCTCCTGCCCGACATCGAACCAACCTGGTGCGTTGTTGCGATTCCCGAAGAAGGCGTCTCCACCGCGCAGGCTTTTCGGGACTGGGACGCGCTCTGCGTCGCTGAAGGTTTGACCCCACAGGCAAGTACCGATAAACTAAATAAGTTGAGCCGTGCCTACGCCAGCGCCTTTGCGGAAGCAATTCCAGAAGGCGGAGCGAAGACGGGCTCCTCCGGTGTCATCTCCAACAAGAACGATAATGGCCGAGATGACCTGGCCGGGCCGCTTGGGTCCGCGCTTGTCCGCACCGGGATCACGAGCTGGATCGAGAACGACTTCGAACGAGTAGTCTTTCCCCAGCATCTCTCCCTTAGCGAAATCAAGCGCACTCTCGCGGCTGAAGGCACGCCGGAGGCAGCCATCCACGCTTCATTGTCGGGGTCCGGTTCGGCGCTCTACGGGTTGTACCAGACCCGCGAGCATGCTGAGGCGGCCTGCCGGCGATTGAGCGCGACAGGCGTGCGGAACGAGTTGACCCGCACCTTGCCGCGCGCCGATTACTGGCGGCAAATGCTCAGCGAAAAAGTGGATTGACAGTCGTCCGTCGAGTTGGAGACACTCGCGGACGGTTGCAGTATGCGGCCTTTCGCCGATGAGGGGGAGGCCGTAGCGGTTGGGCATTCGCAGAGAGTTTTCTTGCGAAGATGGTGTTGGACACTGGGCGATCGTTCAATGGTAGGACAATGCCCTTTGGAGGCATTTATCCAGGTTCGAATCCTGGTCGCCCAGCCAGGAAGACAGCTATTAGCTATTAGCTTTTAGCTCTTAGCTCGGTCATGCTGGAACGCGATGCAATTGGGTTCCGCGGGGAAAAAGCTAATAGCTAAGAGCTAAAAGCTAACAGCTCGGATTTAAAAAACGCAGCCAATGCAAACCAGCTTGGAGGTGCTTTTCAAAAATGGCGATAGGAACGTTGACGGCATTGGAAGACAACCGGGCAGAAGAACCGAGCCCCGACAAGCCCGAGAGCGGTAAAGAACCCTCGAAAGGCGCAGCAGGCGACAGCGCAAAAGGGAAGGAACCGGCAAAAGAGCCCGCAAAGGTTCCAGCGCCGGAGCGCAAGAAGACGCGCACCCTGGCGGATGACCGTCGGTTCAGGCTCTTTTCGGGCACGGCGAATCTCGAGTTGGCGCGCAAGATCGGCGAGCATATTGGCGTCAAGGTCGGCGACACCAAGTTGCAGCGCTTCGCCGATGGCGAGGTCTTCTTCCAACTGCTCGAGAACGTTCGCGGCGTAGATGTATTTGTGGTGCAGCCCACCTGCTATCCGGTGGATCAGCACCTGGTGGAGCTCTTAGTCATGATTGATGCGCTCAAGCGGGCCTCGGCGGCCAGGATCACGGTGGTGATGCCTTACTACGGCTACGCCCGGCAGGATCGCAAAGACCGTCCGCGCGTGGCCATCAGCGCCAAGCTCATTGCCGATCTGCTTACAACCGCAGGCGCCAACCGCGCGCTGTTCGTCGATCTCCACGCGGCCCAGATTCAGGGCTTCTTCAACATCCCTGTCGATCATCTTTACGCCAGCCCGGTGCTGGTGAGCCACTTCCGTGAACTCAATCTGCCCAACCTCATGGTCATATCGCCTGATCCGGGCGGCGTAGAGCGAGCGCGGTTCTTTGCGCAGAAGATGCAAGCGCCGCTGGCCATTGTGGACAAGCGCCGCACCGATTTGAATGTGGCCGAGGTGATGCACGTAGTCGGCGAGGTGAAAGGCAGAACCTGCCTTATCATCGACGACATTATCGACACCGCCGGAACCCTGGTGAAAACCGTCGATGCGCTTCTCGCAGCCGGAGCCACTGCCGTGCACGCATGCGCCAGCCACGGAGTGCTTTCAGGTCCCGCCATCGACCGCATCGCCAGCTCGCGGCTCGAGCAACTGGTTCTCACCGACACAATTCCTCTGCGCGAACAGGCGCAGAAGTTAGCCAAAATCAAGGTGCTCTCAATTGCCGGCCTGCTGGGCGCGGCCATCGAGAGCATCCACATGGAAACCAGCGTGAGTACGCTGTTTAATTAAGTTCAGCTCCTAGCTACTAGCTTCTAGCTGCTAGCTGGTGAAGTGAGAGATTAGCCTTCGCGCTTGAGCGAAGGAACAAACGAGGGTCCCGGATCACAAAGTAAGTTGATGCGGGACGCAACAGCAACAAGTGGCTAGAAGCTAGTAGCTGCTTTTTACAAAGGGAGCGGGCGATTCAGTTCGCATCAGCAACATGCAGCAAGCAGCTAGAGGCTAGAAGCTAGAAGCTGCTTTTCCGTGCCCGATCTTTAAAGAAACGAGACTGAAGAAAAATGCCTGAAGTTGTAGTAGCAAAGCCCCGTGAGGGCAAATTTAACAAGAACGCCGCGCGCCGTGTCCGTGCTGCGGGCAAAATTCCTGCAGTGCTTTATGGTCCCGGCAACGACCCGGTCGCCGTCGAGGTCGATCCCAAGCAGATTTCAAGGATCCTTTTTTCCGAGAGCGGCCACAACACGATTTTCGATGTCGAAGTTGCCGGTTCGCAAGCTGCCAAAGCGATGATCGTCGACTGGCAGCGCGAGCCCATCAAGGACAAGCTGATTCACATCGACATGAAGCGCATCGCGCTCGACAAGGTTTTGCGCGTGAGCGTGCGCGTCAAGCTGATGGGTATCCCTCTGGGCGTCAAGACTGAGGGCGGCATTCTCGACCAGGTTCTGCGCGAGGTTGAAATCGAGTGCCTGCCAACCGACATTCCCAGCCACATCGATGTAGATGTGAGTGGGCTGGCGCTCTACCAGGTTTTGCGCGTGAGCGGACTGCCGCAGTCTGACAAGATCAAGTACCTGAATCCCGCCGATGCGACCGTTGCGCACGTGGTGACGATTCGTGAAGAAGTTGTGGCGCCTGCCGAGGGTGAGGTCGCTGCTGCAGTAACCGATGCCGCTGCGGCGCCGGCTGAACCTGAAGTCGCCAAGAAGGGCAAGACTGAGACGGCCGAGCCGGCTGCAGCCAAAAAGCCTGAGGCGAAGAAGTAAGCCTTGTCGCTGGCAAGCGAGTCCACGAACCCCGGCCTCACGAAATCGTCTGCCGGGGACGAAGAAACGGGAGCCCGGCGCGGCCCGTTTCTGGTTGTGGGTCTCGGCAACCCCGGGCCGGATTATTTCTGGACCCCGCACAATGCGGGGTCTATGGCAATCGACCGCATCGCAGAGCAAGAGGGCGTTGTGGTTCAAAACCGGCGCAGCCGGGCCGTTACCGCAACCTGCCGCATGGCGGGGCGCGAGGTGGTCCTGGCCAAGCCGGAAACATTCATGAACCTGAGCGGTCTTGCAGTTGCCGCCCTGGTTCGAGAGTTTGAAGCGGACCCGCAACGCGATCTACTCGTGATCTACGACGAGCTCGATCTGGCTCTGGGAACCTTCAAGATCAAGGAGCGCGGTTCGCCGGCGGGGCATAACGGAGCCCGCAGTGTAACCGATGCTCTGGGCAGCCAGGAGTGGTTAAGGCTGCGGATCGGGGTTGGACTCAATCTCCCACCGGAGGCTTTGGCAGCCGGTGCAGGCAAAAGGCCCGGCAGGGATTATCTGCTTTCGCCGATTCGGAAGGCAGACCTTGCGGTTCTTGACGAAGTTCTGGACAAGGTGGCGAAAGCCACCCGGCTGATCGTAGCGCAAGGCCCGGGACCGGCGATGAACGAGTTCAACCGGAAAGACGAGAAGGAAAGGGAGTAAGTAACTGGAACTGGTTGCATAAATGGCTTTGTGTCAGGGCACGACTTTACAGGCTGCGGAAAAACTCGATGGGACGGGGTTTTGTGTCAGGGCACGACTTTAGTCGTGCCGCAAAAGGCGCATAAAGGCTGGGGCTTTAGCCCCTGAGGGAAGTTCCTTCATCGGCTGGCTTGATTTTTGCAACTTGCTCCAGGGACTGTTTGCTGAAGGCTGAGAGTTAAGTGCGGGGGCAAGGGGCTCTCGCGGAAAAGGAATGCTGATGTCGCGTTTGTATGAAGTAATGTTTATCGTTCGGCCCGATGTGTCTGACGAGGATACTGACAAGCTGATTGCCGGCTTTACCACCACCGTCACCAATGGCGGCGGCGCGGTCAAGACGGTTGAGAAGATGGGCCGCCGCAAGCTCGCCTACACGGTGCGCAAATTCAACGATGGCAACTATGTGCTGCTTACCGTTGAAGCCAACGGCGCGGTGGTGCTCGAGCTCGAGCGCCGTCTGCGCGTCACCGAGCCGGTCATCAAGTTCATCACCGTTCGCATGGACGAGGAAGAGAAGCGACTCGCCAAGGTGAAGGCGCTGCGCAATTCGCGCCGCAAGCTGAGCGCCGAGCCCGCGCAGGCACCAACGCCCGCACCAACGCCTGCCCCCGCGCCTGCGCCTGCTGCGGCACCTGAGCCGGTTGCTGAAGCCGAGCCCTTGCAGGCCAGCGCGTAAAAGCAGTGAACAGTGGTCGGTGAACAGTGATCTCCAGGGTTGAGCGCCAAATTCGCATTCTGAACCCTGCTCCCTGAAATCTGACCCCTTAAAAGCATTCTCCGGCGGTGCCGGAACCAAGCGATTGAAGAGGAAATACTATGGCTGACGAAACACAAGCAAGGGCGCCCGAGGGCGGCGCGCCATCGAGTCAACAATCGGGACCGGGTGCAGGTCCGCGTGGAGATCGCCGGCCCGGCGGCGGACCCGGAAACCGCGGCAAATTCTTCCGCCGCAAAAAAGTCTGCAAATTCTGCACCGAGAAGATCGATGCCATTCCTTACCGCGACGTTCGCCTGCTGCAGGGGTTTGTGGCCGAGCGCGGCAAGATTGTTCCCCGGCGTCTGACCGGCGTTTGCACCACGCATCAGCGGCGCCTTACCCGCGCCATCAAGCAGGCCCGCAATATCGCGCTGCTGCCGTTTGCCACCAGGCACTAACCTGGATTTGCCGCCAGGCCGTTGCTTGCGCAAGTAAGCGGCGTCCGCGGTTATTGGAGATTTTAAAATGGAAGTCATTTTGAAGGAAGACGTAACCAACCTCGGCTTTCGCGGCGATGTCGTGAAGGTCGCCGACGGCTACGCGCGCAATTTCCTGTTGCCTCGCAAGCTGGCCATGCAGGCTACTGACACCAACAAGGCCGTCATCGAGCAGATGAAGGCATCCGCAGCTCGCCGTTCTGCCAGCGAAAAGTCCAAGGCAGAGGAGTTTGCCGTCAAGCTCGATGCCGTCGCGCTCGCCTTTACCCGCAAGGTTGGCGAAGCCGGCCACCTGTTTGGCTCGGTAACCTCGGCCGACATTGCCGCCGAGCTCGCCGCCCAGGGCGTTGAAGTGGATCGCCGCAAGATTCAGCTTGGCGAGCCCCTCAAGAGCATTGGCGAGTTCACCGTACCCGTCCGCCTGCATCGTGAAGTCACTGCCCGTCTCAAGGTGAAGGTTCAGAGCGACGAGCCCGAAGAAAAGAAGGAGCCCGAGCACGAGAAGCCGGCCGAGCCCGCCAAGCCCGAAGAGCCGATCCGCGACGACGTCACGGTCGGCCCCCCAGCTGAGCAGACTCAGTTCGACTAAGACGCGTCAGATGCCGCAAGCGCCGCCTTCCAGAAAACCGGGAGGCGGATCGCGTCTGCAGGTCCCACTGTAAGAAAATCCGATCTGGCCGTAATTCTCATCTTCCGGTGAGAGAATTGCTCGAATGCTCTTTGCCGATCGCAACGACGCGGGGCGGACGCTGGCGCGAATCGTCGCCACGCTTCCCAATCTCGACAATGCCATCGTCCTGGGCCTGCCGCGAGGCGGGGTGCCTGGTGCTTTTGAGGTCGCTCAGGCGTGCCGCCTGCCCTTCGATATTCTGCTGGCTCGCAAACTGGGCGTACCGCAATGCAGGGAACTGGCATTCGGCGCTGTGGCCAGCGGCGGCGCATTCGTTTTGAACCGAGAGGTCCTTCGCGAATTCCGCATCTCAAAAGATCTGATTCAAAGCACGCTCCGGCAGCAGATTGCTGAGATCGACCGGCGCGAGCAGGAGTATCGCAAGGTATATCCCCGAATGAACATTGAGGGTAAGACTGTGATCCTGGTAGACGACGGTCTGGCTACCGGAGCAACCATGAAAGCTGCAGTGCGGGCAGTAAGGCCGAATGCTGCGAGCGTGGTGATTGCGGTACCGGTGGCTGCGCCCTCGAGTTGCATCGAACTCGCCAAAATTGTCGACAATCTCGTCTGTGTCGCCGCTCCCGATCCGTTTGATGCCGTTGGCCGGTTCTACCTCGACTTCAAACCAACTACCGATGACGATGTTCTGGCGTTGCTTGCCAAAGCGCGTGTCTCATGGCAGCACCAACCAGCCGCTTGAGCCGGGATCGAGTCAATTTCGTAGGCGATTCCGCTTCTTTACCGCACCACCCAACGCCTCGCGCGCGTGTTACTCTGCCAGCACGTCGCGTTTCTCCTGCGTCCAGCTTCTTACCCGAGGTCGCTAAGCCGTGCCTGCTTTCCGATACTTCATTTCACTCCTGTTGTTAGCGCCACTCCTTTACGCCCAGGGTTCAGCCGGCGCAAGCAACACCGCATCCGCGCCCTTTGACGTCGTCATCGTCAACGGCCACATTATCGATGGCACCGGCTCGCCTTGGTACTCAGGCCAGGTGGGTATACGCAATGGCCACATCGCGGCCATCGGCGACCTCGACAGCCAGCCCCGCCGAGAGACCATCGACGCCAAAGGCCAGGTGGTTGCGCCCGGCTTCATCGACATGCTCGGTCAATCCGAGCTCACCATCCTCGTCGATCCGCGCCTGCCCTCCAAAATCTACCAGGGCATTACCACTGAGATCACCGGAGAAGGCGACTCAGTTGCGCCGCAGAACGCTGCAATGATCGCCGACGATATCGACACCTACAAACACTTCGGCATCACTCCCGACTGGACCACATTCCGCCAGTACTTTGCGCGCATCGAACGGCAGGGCATGGGCATCAACATGGCCAGCTACGTTGGCGCTACCGGCGTGCGCAGAATGGTGCTCGGCGATGGCGACGTGCAGCCTACGCCGGCACAGCTTGATGCCATGAAAAAGCTCGTCGATCAAGCCATGCGGGACGGCGCTGTGGGCGTATCTACCGCGTTGCAGTATGCTCCCGCACCCTATGCCAAAACACCTGAGCTGACTGCGCTGGCCGGCGAGGCGGCCAAGTATGGTGGCATCTACGCTACTCACATGCGCAGCGAAGGCGACGCCGAGTTCGCAGCCATCGACGAAGCAGTTGAGATTGGCCGGCAGGCGCACATCCCTGTCGAGATCTGGCACCTGAAAGTGGCGGGCAAGGCCAACTGGGGCCACATGCAGCAAGTTATCGACCGCATCGATACCGCGCGCGCATCAGGAGTCGACGTGAGCGCGAACACCTACGCCTACACTGCATGGTTCAACAGTTTTTCGGCTTTCATTCCTCCCTGGGCCCACGATGGCGGTGACCGAAAACTCATCGAGCGCCTGAAAGATCCAGCCATGCGCGCCCGCATCCGCGCCGACATGCTTTCGACTACTGGCAATTGGGATAACGAATGGCAGGAGGTCCCCGGCCCCGAAGCGATCGAAATTGCTGTTGTGCAGAATCCCGAACTCGAGCCGCTCGAAGGCAAGCGGCTCTCCGACGTGGCAGCCATGTGGCACGAAGATCCCATCGACGCGCTCTGCGACTTGCTCATTAAAGACAATGCGTTTACCGAGGTTGCCGTCTTCGGCATGAGCGAGCCCGACGTTGTTCTTGCGCTCAAGCAGCCCTGGGTTAGCATCGACAACGACTCGCAGGGCACTTCGCCAGAGGGCCTGCTCGGCAAGGAACATCCGCATCCGCGCGCTTACGGCACCTTCCCACGCATCCTGCGCAAGTATGTGCGCGAAGAGCATGTACTCACGCTTCCAGATGCCATCCGCAAATTCAGTGCGCTGCCGGCGCAACGCATGCGGCTCACCGATCGCGGCGTGCTCAAGAAAGGCATGTGGGCCGACGTTGTCATCTTCGACCCCGCAACCATTCGCGACCTCGCAACCTACGACAATCCCAACCAGCTTTCCGAGGGCATGGATTACGTTCTCGTCAACGGCGTTCCTGTCATTGCCAACGGTAAAATGACCGGCGCGCTGCCCGGCAAGGTTCTGCGCGGCGAAGGTTATGTTCCTCGCTGAAGTACGATCAATCAAGCCAGGCACACGCAATGACTGAACCCGCATCCACTGCCGATCAAAGTTCGTCATCCAATTCGTTGCCTCGCGTGCTGGGCGCGAGCCAGGCAACGGCCATCGTGGTCGGCACCATTATCGGCAGCGGCATTTTTCTTGTGCCAAGCGAAATGATGCGCGATGCCGGCTCCTCATCGCTCGTCTATCTCGCGTGGATCGCCGGCGGCCTTCTCTCGCTCTTCGGCGTGATGACCTACGCCGAGCTCGGCACCATGTTTCCCTTCGCCGGCGGCGAGTATGTTTATCTCCGCGGTGCTTATGGCAACACCACCGCCTACCTCTATATGTGGACCTGGTTCGCGGTCGCCAAACCCGCATCCATCGCGGCCATGTCAGTTGGCTTCGTCAGGACGCTCGAGTTTCTGCCGTCATTGCAATGGCTCACGCAGCCCGCAATCGGCGGGCCGTTCACCCTCAAGTGGTCTCAGCTCGTGGCCATCGCCGTCACCTGGTTCATCACCGGCCTCAACTATGCCGGCATGCGCAAGGCGGGCAACTTTCAGCTCGTGTTCACGCTGCTCAAGGGCGTGCTGATTCTGCTTGTCGTTGTACTTTGCTTCTCTTCGGCTTCGGGCTCATGGAGCAATTTCTCCACCACGCTTCCGCAGGCCACGGGCGGATTCAACGGATTCATGCTGGCGCTCATCGCCACGCTCTGGGCCTACGACGGCTGGAACGATCTCACCATGGTTGCGGGAGAAGTCCGCCGGCCCGAGCGCAGCCTACCCATTGCGCTCATCGGCGGAGTGCTTGCCGTGGGCCTGCTCTACATGGCCACCAATGCGGCCATTCAATACATGTTGCCGGCCGGCCAGATCGCCGCATCAGAATATCCTGCGGTCTCAGCGCTCAAAATGATTGCAGGCTCGCGCGGCGCGCAGTTTGTCGCTATCGCAATGGCGGTCAGCATCTTCGTCGCCCTGAATGGAACCACCATGTCCGGTGCGCGCATACCGTTTGCGGCCGCGCGCGACGGACTATTTTTCCGCCAGTTCGCGCACATCCATCCCCGCTTCAAGACTCCATCCACTTCGCTGCTGGTGCAGGGACTGCTCTCCACGCTGCTGCTGGTTTTCTTAGGCACCTTTCAGCAATTCTTTGAGCTGGCCATCTTCGCCGAGTGGCTCTTCTACCTGCTCACCGCGACCACAGTTTTCTACTACCGGCGCCGGCGCCCCGACCAGCCGCGTCCCTACAAGGTGTGGGGATATCCGCTTCTACCAGCCGTCTTTGCTCTCTGCGCAGCGGGTGTGCTGCTGGCAAGCTTCGCCGGCAACCTGAAGGGCTCACTGCTCGGGACGGGATTGATTCTCTGCGGCCTGCCGGTGCTGGCATTGCTGCGCAAAATGAATTCACAACCTCGTTAAGTTAACTCGCTGACTCCGGCAACACTTTGGGTGCCCCATCCAAGCTCCGCTTGGGTGGGAAGGAACAGAGCCGGGTGCCCCACCCGTCGCGACCTCTTTTTTTTCGCTAAGGTGGGATACCACTGCCCTCAATAAGCCATCGCGCGCGTGACCGAAACACTCACCACACGTAAGTCGCCGCCGACTCCGAAGGCAACGTTGCAGTCGCGCTCTGCCCGTGATAAACGATCCGGAACGTCATCGGAAAATTTCCAGTATTGTCAGCGACCATCACAACCTTGCCGTCGGGCGTGAGAAACGCCGCTGTGTACAACTGATCGAGCTCCGATGAACCGATGCGCACCGATCCAGGCCGAACGAATTTCGAGAAATGCGCAGCTACATAGTAAGCAACATTCAACGTCGCCTTGTCGCCGTCAAGCGTAATCGCGCCGTAGCAGCTCCCGCAGCCGCCGTTGTTAGTGTGCGGACCAGCATGTGGATCGGCCGCAAGATTCCACAACAGCGCGTTGCGCGACCAGTTGCGCGTTGCGCCAATCATCACTCTTTCAATCGGCTCGGCAATGTCCAGCCCATTCGAGCCCGGCCACTGCGTCACCGATTGCTCGGTCATGTAGAGGTTCTTGTTGGGGTACTCATTGTGCACAGCCGTGAACGTGGTGGCATCGCCGCCATACAGGTGGAACGCAGTTCCAACCACATATTTGCCCGCAACCGGGTCGACCAGAATCGACAGCGGATACGAAGGCACATCGGGGTTATGATCGTAGACCTGAATCTCCGTCTTGATCCCCGCAGCTTCAAAAGCAGGCCCAAGATACTTGCCGATGAATGCACCTTCTTCATCGGCAAACATCGCCATGCTCGGCGTGTTCTTTGGATTCAGGGGCTCGTTCTCCACCGTAACCGCAGTGATCCCGATTCCCGCGGCCTTCATGCCTTCAACATATTTCGTAAGATACTGCGCATACGCGGCATAGAACTCCGGCTTCAGATGCCCACCCCGTACATCGTCATTGGTTTTCATCCACGCCGGCGCCGACCACGGCGATCCCAGAATCTTCATCTCGGGATCGATTGCGAGAATCTCTTTCACGACCGGAATTACGTCCGCCTCATCCGGCGCCAGGCTGAATTTCGCGAGCGTCGGATCGGTCTGCCCTGCCGGCATATCGTCATAGCTGTACGCGTGGTCGTTCATGTCACTCGAGCCGATCGACAACCGGATGTAGCTTGCACCGATGCCATCTCCCTCCGGCGAAAAGATCTGCTTCAGAAGTTCCGACCGTTTGGCGGCGCTCATCTTCATCAGCAACTCCGCGCTGCCGCCGGTCACCGCGAATCCAAATCCCTCGATCGGCTGGAATTGCTGCATGTCGTTCACGGTGATGGCCGGTGCGTCGCCGGAGGCCGACGAAAAGTGCAGCGCTTCAGATTGCTCGGTGAATGCCGAAGAATGGTCGGAGGTCGAAAGCCAGACATGCGCGTCGGGAATCGACTGGGCCTGGGCTGCGAAGGCAACGGAGAGAAATACGACGGCAATCAAAGCATGAAATCGTTGCAGAATCATTACGCTCCTCGGTGAGGCGTGCGCGGTTGGCGATTCAATCGAGTAGATCGTTTTGCTTCTCGACAATCGATTGTTTCATGGCGTTTCGCGCCGTTCTCGTTTCGCAGATAATCCCACCAGATTTCAGCGGAACCTGTCAAGACGCACTTGCGGGCCGCAGTCCAATACCTTCACCAGCACAATGTCGTTGCTGTTCATCGGCAGGGTCAGGTCGACTGTACCGTCTTTGCCGGCGCGGACGATTTGATCCTTCTCCGGCAGGTCGCGGGTGAGATTGTTGAGTTGGGCGATTTGCGCCGTGGTCAGCTCATGTGGCCTGCCCATTTCAAGATAAGCCGAGTACGCATCGTTGGCGTGGAATCCGGTGCGATAGACCCAGACGTCGTAGTATGTGTGAGGCTTGAGATGATTGACCGTCAGTTCAACGGGCGCGGCCGGATGCGACGGAATTATCTTGGTATAAAACGGCCTGTCGCTCAGCTTCTGTTCGGGCTGCTCGAAGTCCCAGATGACCGCGGTTACGTTTCCACCATCTTCCGCCAGCATCGACTGCGAATCCGAAGTAGCAATCGACCGTCCCTCGAGCGCATTTAAATACTTGTAAGCGAAGAATGCCGGTTTACGAATGCCCTCGGGGTTCAGCAAGCCGAATCCGCCTTGAAACGGAGCTGTGGGCGGGCCCGGCTCTTCGAATAAGTCAGAGTAAGTCCAGTAACTCATCCCCTGTAACTGGCCTTCATTGGCTTTGACTTTACTCAGGATGTATGCGGCGCTGATATACGAGTCATGCACGGGATCGCGCGGCGTGTAACTCGTGCTCCACTCCGTGAAGTAGAGAGGTAAGTTGGGGAATGCCGACTCCGATATCTCCCGTCGCACGCGATGAATGTCGCCCGTAATTGCATCGGGCGATGGCGAAAGCTTAGTATCGCTGTGCCCTTCTTCGTCGAGAAAGCCGCCGTCAACGCCGTAGGTGTGCGTGGTGACAAAGTCCACCGCAGCGCCGCTCTCTTTCACATGCGCCAGAAACTCAGGGACCCAGGCCGCGCCCGCGGTCGACGGACCTCCGACGCGGAGTGCGGGATCGATTTGCTTGATGGTGTTCGACGTCAGATCGTAGAGCGCGAAGTAAGCCTTCTGATCGCCGCCCTCCCAGAATCCTGCCAGGTTGGGTTCGTTCCACACCTCAAAGAACCACGTGCGCACCTCGGCCTGGCCATAGCGCTGCTCAATGTGACGGATAAAGGCCGCTACAAGGTCGCGCCAGCCGTCGGGTTCGGGGTGCGAGGTGTTCCCGTGCCAGTAAAAGATGCTGTTTTGCGAAGTGGCCAGCGCTTCAGGCGTAAAGCCGAGTTCCACAAACGGTTTGATGTTCCGCGCCAGCAGATCGTCATAGAGCTGGTCGATCTTCGTCCAGTTATAAGTGATTTTGCCGTTGTCATTGTGCACGGTTCCAAGCACGTCGTGAAAGATGGCGTGGAAACGTATGTAGCGGAATCCCAGCTCATCCACGGCGACTTTGAGTTGCGCCTGGCTATCGTCGCGGATCAACGTCCCGGGATAGTCGGAGCCGACAGACAGATTGAAGAAGCGATCGACCGGGCCGGCCGGCTGCGAGACATCGGCCACAATCACACGCGGAGCCGCTTGTTGTGAATGAGCCGCGACGGCGATTGTGGCCGCTGCGACGATTGAAAGGAACAAATGCGTGAAAGAATGCCGCGGTCTTGATAGATAATTCATTTTTGGGCCTTGCACATGAGTCTTAAGACTTGAGGCCGAGCCCGCGCGGCTCGCGGGCAACCCGCATGGACAGCCTTCGTGTCCGAACTCAGATTATTGTTGTGCTACCAGAAAACGATAGACGTTGACGCTGATGGGCGCAATACTTAGCGATTCGGGCGCATCGCCGATTGACGTTTCCTTGACTTCAACTTGCGGAGGTTGGCCAACGCGGTCAGTTGCCTCCAGGTCGCTGCCAGTCAATTGCCATAGTGTCGACGGGCCCGCCAGATGCACTCCACTAACGTTGAGATTGAGCGTCTGCTCCTTGTCGGTCGCATTCACCACTGCAACCAGCATGTACTTGTGATCGGGTGTGAGCGCGGCGACCATATCAAGCGGATAGGTGGGACTGCCTGAGCTCTTTGCGGGCTGGTCTTCGCCACCGACGGGGAACTTCGGCCCTGGCTGTGGCGAATTGCCGTTTACAGCAACGGGGATCGTTCCGACGAAATGATTGCTATAGAGCTTGAACAGCAGCCCAAGCGTATTCATTGTGGATGAGGTGCGGTTGAAATCGATGGTTGAGACGCCAGTGGTATGCGCCGCCATGGTGAGGATGTCGGTGTGGCGCAGCATCTCATTGAAGATCATGCCGTAGGCGATCGCCTGCTTGAGATTGACGCCGCGACCAAAGCCGCCTCCGAAGTAGGCGTATTCGTCGATGGAGAGGAAGATATTCTTTTTGACCATTTCAGGAAAGCGCTGCTGGTAACCCTTCCACTCTTCGGCTTTCATCTCCACAATGTCGGCCGGGTAGCGCGCCCATTCAAGCGTGGTCTGGTCAACTTTGTCGAATGCGTTGTCAGACGGCGCATCGGGGCCGAGGTTCTTTGCCTTCTCAATATCCCAGTGCCGATTGCCCTGCGCGTACCAGTGCTCGGAGATGCCGTCGAAGTTGCCAAAGCACTTTGCGAGGAAGCCGCCGGTCCAGTCGTTGTCGGAACCGTAGAGCCCCTGAAGGTTGCCCACGTACTTTGCGCGCAGGTCGCCGGGCAGATTGTCGTCCTGCAGCATATCTCCCGATGCAATCAGCGTTATCGCGGGGTCCACAGCGCGCATCGCCTTCGCAAATTCATTGTGCTTGATTTCGAAATACTTCAAATCGGTACGGCCAAGCTGCCACGATCCCCAGGGCTCGTTGCCGATGTTCCAGAATTTGACGTGATAGGGAGCCGGATGGCCATTCTTCGCGCGCCACGCGCCCATCGGCGTGTTGAGTGCGCCATTCATGTACTCCACTTCCTGCGCGGCGGAGTGTGAATCGCCAAGGCCCGCATTCACGCTGATGTACGGCTCTACATTGATCAGCTTGCACAGTTCCATAAACTCGTCGAGGCCAAGATCGTTGGACTGCATCGCGTTCCATGCGTAGTCCCAGTCGGGCGGACGCTTATCGCGGTCGCCGACGATGTGGTACCAGATGAGGCCCGAGGTATAGTTGCCGCCATAGCGCCAAAAGCCGGAATTGATCTGGCGAATGAGGGCGATGGTGTCGGGACGAAAGCCGTCGATGTTGTCGGATGGCATGAGCGAGATTGTGCCGATGTGGAAGTCGCCCGATCCGGTTCCGGTAATCTCAATGGCGGCATCGTGAGTGTCGGCCTTGGAAGTAAAGCGCAGCGGAAATTCTTTGTAGTTGCCGCTGAGCGGGCCAATCGCGATAGCCTGCCGGTCACCGGCGCCTGCACCCCAGATGAGAGAAACCTTCGCTTTCGCGCCGGGGCTGCCCTTTAAATAAATGCGGCCCGTGTAGTGTTTGCCTTTGACGAGCCAGAGTCCGGATTGTGTAACGCCGTGCGGTGTCGAGGCGTCGAGCGCAATGCGCGGGCTTTGGTCGCCGACAAAGGGATGGTCCTTATCCATCGTCACGACTTCATCGGGTCCGACCGGATGCCACTTGCGCAACTGCATGCCTGGGAACCCCCCGCGGCGCGGCGGTGGCGCGGCCTCTTCAGATTTGATGGGGAAATAGAACTTGCGGTCGTCGAGCATCTCGGCCCACAGGCTGCTGTACATGGTCTGGCCGATGTGCTCGATGAACATTCCATATTCGTATTTTGAAACCGGCGGCGCTGTTTGCTGCGCGTCGATGTTGGCCACGATTGGGTTGGGCGCGGCTGCGGCAGTGTTCTGCGCGAACCCCGCGGCACACCCAAGACACAAAGCCGCGCCCGCAAGAAATGCAAATTTATTTCGCGCCATGTTCATATGTCCCATCCCCCTTGGGCGCGGCGTTGCAGACTAGAGTCTGAACGCCGAGTTCTCTTCGTGAGTTTCGAGAAACCGTTTACCAGCGGGAAGCCTAACTCATCAAATCCCGGCCTGTAAAGCGATTTATTCGCACCCAGGCCGGCCACCCGCCTCTACACTTCCGGCCTATCTATTTGCACCCTGCAGTAAAGCAAAGATTCTGACTGAAAAATGGCATCACGTGGTTCTGGAACCGGTCGGCCACTGCGCTGGTGTGGGTGCCGTGATAGATTTCGAACCCATTCGTGATCCCATAGCTGTCCATGATGTTATGCAGCTTGGTAGCGTCGAAGCGCAGGCCGTCCTGGTCGCCAACGTCCATCGAGATGGCTCGGTACTGCTTCAGATTGCCAATGTACTGGTCGACAAAAGCCAGCGGCGAGTTGGCCGCGAATTTTGCCACGATCTCTGGCTGCGGAACGCCGTCCTTGGTCGGCAGGTCGAAATACAGCGGAGGATTCTTTGGATCGGGAGCCCACGCCGCGGCCGTCGCATACTGGGCTGCCGCAAAGCCGGGCGATTGCGCCGCCAGATCGGCCGGAGACTTGGCTGCCGCAACCTTTTTCTCGTTGGCAATTGCCCGCTCCTTCATTTGATCGCCGGGTCCCGGTCCGCCGCCGCCCATCGGCGACATGCAGCAGGGGCTCATGATGTAAAGCGCGCCGAAAACATCGGAGTGCTTCATGCCGATGCGGCTCGCGCCGTAGCCGCCCATCGAGTGGCCCACCAAACCGCGGCTCGCTCGTTCGGGAATCGTGCGGTAGTGCGCGTCGATGTATTCCACCAGGTCGTGCGCAATAAAATTTTCAAAGTCTCCGGTAGTCTGCGAACTCGAGTACATCGATCCGTTGTAAATGGTTTTCGAGTCGGGCAGCACCACGATCATCTCTTTCGAGCCCAGCGCAAAGGCGCCCTCAATCGTCTGCGGCACGTGGATCTCGTGGGTCCATTGCTCGGCGCCGATCGAGTACCCGTGCAGCGCGTAGACCACCGGATAATGGCGATGCTTGTCTTTGGAGTAGCTCGGCGGCAGGAAAACGATCACGTCGCGGTCAACGGCTTCGCCCTCCAGGTTACCCTCCAGCGACTTGCCGTGAACCTTGATGTGTTCCACCGTGTCCGGTTTCGCGTTGGGCACAACTGCCGGCACTATCGTCTGAACCTGTCCCAATACCGGCATCGCAGCGGCCGCTACCCCCAGCGCCGCAGCCAGAAACAATTGCCTCGATGTCATCCAATCCCCCATTCAGCCAACACTATACTGACGGAGCGTGCGTGCGGCAAGTCTAAATAAATCCCTTTACTTTATCGATGTACTAAATCGCGCTTATAACGTCGAATCGGCGGGATGCGGTCGTCGAATCGTTGAAGATTGGGGACAGCGTACCGCTTCAGCTTCAGATGTACGTTCGGTATAGCGGTTCCAGGATTGCTATACCCCGGAGGTAATACCGCCGAGTCGATCCGACCAAAAGGAGGAGCGACCTTTAGCAGAAACCGGATAGGGTACATCTATCCTGGAGCCGCCGTAATCCAACGCCACCGAATGCCTCTCTTTGCTCCCTCCCTTTTTGAGGCAAAAATGGGAGAGCCCGCCCCCGTGCGCCAAATCACATCGAACCGCAGTTTGCCGAGTGCTACCCTTTGCCTTTCCGGACTTCCCTATTCGGAAGAGTGCAGGAGCCGCGCATGAAGGCAAAAAAGGTGATTCTCGCGCGCCGCGATTTTATGATTGCGTCCGCCGCCGCCGGTACGGCAGTCCTTTCAGGATGTTTCTCGTCGCACAACAGCGGCTGGGAAACTCTGACCGACGCCGATGCCGCCACTCTGAAAGCAGTCTGTGACCAGATCGTTCCCGCCGACGAATTTCCTTCGGCCTCCGAGGCCGGCGTGCTCACTTACATCGATCGCCAGCTCACGCGTCACTACCACCGACACCGCAAAGCCTACGCTGCAGGCCTCGAGCAGGCCAACCGCATCAGTCGCGAGCGCTTCGGCGCCGCG
Organism: uncultured Acidobacteriaceae bacterium; assembly: GCA_963732165.1. Lineage (GTDB taxonomy): Bacteria > Acidobacteriota > Terriglobia > Terriglobales > Acidobacteriaceae > Telmatobacter. Next base: position 64,916 of record CAVSYM010000044.1, on the reverse strand, counting down.
CTCGAAAACGTCTCGCCTCAACAGCAACTTGCGGTTGTCACCGCGCTCGAATCCCAGAATCACGCCTTTTTTGAACTTGTCCGCGAGCACACTCTCGAGGGCTACTACGGATCGCCGCGCCATGGCGGCAATCGCGATGCTGTAAGTTGGCGCATGCTCGGCCTGGATGAGCCGCCGCTGCGTGGGCGCGCGCAATACGACCTCCGGAAAGGTTCGTCTTCATGAAGCGCGTAAACGCGGTAGTTATCGGAGCGGGCGCAGCCGGCGGCATCGTGGCAAAGGAACTTTCGGTCGCCGGCCTGAGCGTTGTGTTGCTCGAGCGCGGACCATGGTACACGGCCAACGACTGCCGCAAAGACGATCTGCGCAACCAGCGCACCACCATGCTCGGTAACGCTTTCGGGCCCCCGGATGACGGCAATCCGCGCGTCTCGGTAGACCCTTCGGGCGCAACGCGCACCTGGCTGCCTAGCGAGGGCGGCTACCAGAACAACGCTGCCTGTGTGGGCGGAGGAACGCTCAGTTACGGAGGACAGGCCTGGCGCTATCTGCCGCAGGATTTCAGGATGCGCTCAACCTACGGTGCGCCCGCTGGCAGTTCGCTTGAAGACTGGCCCATTACCTACGACGATCTTGAGCCTTTCTACGAAAAGGCTGAGTACGAGATCGGCGTTTCCGGCGACTACTCCGGCACTCCCTTCCACGGACCGCGCCGCAACCCGCTGCCCATGCCGCCGCTCGCTCCCAATCGCGAGTTCTATATTCTCGAGCCCGCCGCCAAACGCCTCGGCCTTCATCCGTTCCACCTGCCCATGACCCGCAACAGCATTCCTTATAACGGACGCGGCCCCTGCATGCGCTGCCGCTGGTGCTGCGGCTTTGCCTGCGAAGTCGACGCAAAAAACGGCTCGCAGAACACCGTCATTCCCACGGCACTCGCAAGCGGTAATTGCGAACTGCGCACCGAGTGCATGGTCAAAGAGATCCTCACCGACGATCGCGGCCGTGCCCTCGGCGTAGCCTACTTTGACGCCAGCGGTCACCTGCAGGAACAGCCCTCGGATCTGGTCGTCGTCTCCGCCTGCGCCATCGAGTCGGCACGTCTGCTACTGAACTCAAAGAGCCGTCTCTTCCCGAACGGGATCGGCAACCGATACGACCTTGTCGGCCGCAATTTGCAGGGCCATCATTACACCGGCGCAGTGGGCTTTTTCGATTACGACGTCTACGACGATGTCGGCCCCGGCGCCAGCATCGCCATCACCGACTACAACCACGGCACTCCCGGCCTCTGCGGCGGCGGCATGCTGGCCAACGAATTCACCCGCCTGCCAATTCATATGATCGATCGGCTGCCGGCCGGCGCGCCTCGCTGGGGACTCGGTCACAAACAGGCCATGCGCGCCGCTTATAAGCGCAATATCCAGGTCTTCGGACCCACGCAGCAGATTCCAACTGCCGATGCCCGCGTCACCCTCGATCCAACGGTCCGCGACAAATGGGGATTGCCGGTCGCGCGCATCTCCGGTAACGTCCATCCCCACACCTTCGACATAGGCGAAGTGCAGGCCCAGCGCGCCGTAGCCTGGCTCAAGGAGGCTGGCGCCATCAACACCATCAAGCTCTCGGGCAAGGCTTCAGGAGTTTCAGCCGGACAGCATCAGGCCGGCACCTGCCGCATGGGCAACGATCCCAAAGCTTCGGTCGTCGATCCCGGCTGCCGCATCCACGACATCGACAACGTCTTCGTCATCGACGGCAGCGTGCACGTGAACAACGGAGGCTTCAATCCTGCGCTAACCATCATGGCAATTGCGTACATGGCTTCCGCGTCGCTGGTTCGCAATTGGAAAGGTACGGGACTCAAGTCATGATGCGCTTGCTCAAGCTGGCTTCAATCGGCGCGGGCGTGGTGGTGGTGCTCGGCGTCGCGGGCGTCTTTGGCGCGTCGGCGTATTACTCTTCAGAGCGCGGCCAGGGCTGCGCAAGTTGCCACGAGATGAGCTCCTATGTCAGCTACGTGCACGATTCACCGCACCGCACCATGGGCTGCACGGAGTGCCACGACGCCGGCCTCTCCACCAAGCTGCGCCACACCTGGGTGCACCTCACCCACCGCTGGCCTGAGTCCATCCGTCTCCGCCAGGTTGACGTTCTGGCCATGAACACGAGCTGCCAGCGTTGCCATCAACATGAGTACGCATCGTGGCATGCCGGTCCGCACAGCGCCACTTACGCGCAGATCTTTACCAATCCAACGCACAACTCCCAGCGCCGCATGATGGAAGACTGCCTCCGCTGTCACGGCATGTACTTCGCCGGATCGATTCGCGATCTTGTTCAGCCGCAGAACACCGTAGGCCCGTGGCACATGGTAAACGCGCGCCTTGCCAATCAGCCAGCCATCCCCTGTGGAACTTGCCATTCGATTCACCGTGAAGGCCAACCCGAGTCGAAACCGTCAGAACGCATTTCTGTCGCGGGGCAGGCCGTTCCCGTGTCGCTCGCTTTTTACGACCGCCGTGAAACCATGCACTTTGCAGCAACCAACCTGGCGATCCCTCAGCTTTACGACGGCGCACGCCCGCTGCACGTCAGCCAGGATCAGCGCCAGACGCTCTGCTATCAGTGCCACGCGCCTCGCATGCCTGAAGCTGGATCGGCCGCAGCCGCCGGCGCCTGGGGAATGCAGGCCGGTTCGGGCGACGACCGCACGCCCATGGGCGTGCACGAAGGGCTGAGCTGCTTTAGTTGCCACAACGGGCACAACGAAAACGCGCGCGCCTCCTGCAAGACTTGCCACCCGCAAATGTCGCACTGCGGCATCGACGTGGAGAAAATGGATACAACCTACGCCAGCGCAAAAAGTGCGCACAACATCCACTGGGTCAAGTGCACCGATTGCCACCAGCACGGCATCCCCGTGCCCAAAAGCAGGCCGCAGCGCGAGGTGGCTGACGCTGGGAGAAATTGATTTCCCCCTACTTTGAAATCAATAGACGCGATACCAGTCGCAGCGCCCCGATTCACTCTGGAAACCGATGTTCTTGGACCGCCAAGGCAGTTCTGAGATCGGCAGCGCGAAGCTACCTCGATCGGGGCTGACCTGCGGGCGCATAGTTGTACTGCGATACTCGTGCGAATAGACTTACTGAACAGCAACGAGGCGAAGGATCTCTTTCGCGCGACGAGTATGAATAAACGTGGCAAGCAACCGACTCTGAACGAAGTCGCGAAGCTGGCTGGCGTGGGAACGACGACCGTTTCCCGCGTCATCAACGGTGGAGAGCGGGTCGATCCGGCGACGCTCAAGCGGGTGCGCCGGGCGATTGACCGGCTCGGTTATACACCGAACCAGGCGGCACGCATTTTACGCGGCGGACGCACACGGACGATCGGTCTGCTGATTCCGAGCGTTGCAGACCCGTTTTTTTCCAGTTGCGCCGAGGCCGCGCAGGCGATCGCCCATGCGCACGATTCGCTGGTGATTGTCACGCCAACCCAGAACGATCCGCAGACGGAGATCGAAAACGTGAAGGTCCTGATGCGGCATCGGGTGGACGGGCTGATTATTGCGCCGGCCAACTCGCAGAGCCAGGCGTTGCGCGAGGTGCTGCTGCGGCTGGGTGTGCCGGTAGTCGCAATGGACCGGCCATTGGCAGGCGCACAGATTCCATCGGTAGTCGCGGACAACTTCACCGGCGCTTGCCTTGCGATTAAACATCTGATCGAACACGGCCGCCGGCGAATCGTGTGCCTGACCGGAGAGTCGACTCTCTACACAATTCGCGAGCGAATGCGGGGCTATCGCAAGACTGTAGAGGCAGCCGGATTGCCGTGCATCATCGACACTTCAATTCGCGATTACAAGTCGGCCGAGTACGCGATCGAAAGCCTGTTGGCAGCAGGCGATCCTCCGGATGCATTGTTCACACTGAAGAACAGCACAACCATCTTTGCCTTCGAGGTACTGCAGAGACTGAGGGTTTCAATTCCCGGCACGATCGCATTGGTGGGATACGACGATTTCGAGTTGGCCGGAACAGTGCGGCCGTCCATCACCGTGATCCAGCAGCCGGTGGCCGAAATCGCCCGCGTCGCTGCCCAACTGCTGTTCAAAGAACTTTCGGCGCCGGCGCAGGGTGAACGTCCCGCTAAGCCTGGGCGAGTGCAGCATGTCCAGCTCGAAACCCGCCTCATCCGGCGTGAGTCCTGCGGGTGTTCTGCTGCCGCAATTTGAGGCGGAGATTCCCAGTAACTTACCGATTCATCCCCCATCTTCGCCTTACTTGGTTGGTGCTGCGCCATTGGTCGCCGGAGCCGGAGTCCGTCTTGATGCCAGCCATGCGTAGTGCAGTCCCGACGCCACGGTTAAAAGCATTGTCAGGTCCAGTGCCACCTGCCTGAACATCACCACCCAGGGCTCGGCCGTCAGCTGCCGCAACAGCACCGCGGCCACCGCCACAATCTGGGCCAGCGTATTCGCCTTGCCAAAAACGCTGGGGTGGAATTCCCTGCGCCCCACCGCCATGTAAAGAATCGCGGCCACCAGCAGAATCCCCACATCGCGCCCGAAGACCAGCACCGTTACAGTCACCGGGATGAGCCCTTTGTGCATCAGCACCAGGAACAATGTGCTCAGCAGCAGCTTGTCCGCCACTGGGTCCAGATAGTGCCCCAGCATCGAACGCTGTTTCAAAATCCGCGCCAGAAAGCCGTCTAAAGCGTCGGTTAGCCCGGCGGCAATAAACAGCACAAAGCTCAACAGGTATTCGTCCTGCAATATCGCAGCTACCAGGAACGGCGCCAGGCATATGCGCAGAAAGGTAAGTAGATTGGGCGCCGTCCGCAGAGGATCCCAGCGAAGATGCGAGTCACCGTTCATAGCCAATGCATCCAGAGCCTCGAACTCCCTGAATTGTGCTTCGACACGCCCCCGATGACCCCGCTTGGGAGTCAATTAATTCACGTAACCGATGGTACATCATGGCGTTCCATAGGCGCAGGCGAGGAATTTCGTGGGCTCTTCTTCGCCATAATTCCAAAACTTTCTCGCCCTTCCCGGCGCATGTATGTACTCTGGTATCGCCCTGAAAACCGAGAAGCACTTGCCCCGCTGCTGGCCTCTCAAGAGACGCACAAGCTTCTGCACGAGCAGATCATTCAAAAGCTCGATGAGGCGGGCAAGACCTTCAAGGTGCTCATCATGAAAACGCCGCTCACCATTCCCTAAACAACGGTATTCTTCCAGCTGGATTGCGGTTATTGGAGCGCTCAGGATGAAGCGCAGATGAGAGCCGCGATGAAAACCTCAGCCAAACCGAGCCCCGCGAAATAGAAACCGGCTCACGAACCTCTGAGTCGATCGAGCAGACACGTCAGGAGCTTGAGTCTGCATTTCTCACCGATGGGATACGTGTCACGTACTTTGCCGTACTGTGCGGGAGATATTCCTGTACCCCCACCCCTACCCCCGCCGCCCCCCGGGGGGTTTCTGCAAGCTCGTGATTTCAGGATCGTTGCCGGCGCGGATCTGCATTAAGTAGTCTCCTTTCAAGAATATAAATCTCAACCTCCTCAAACTAAAGGGCTTGCAACGGAGCTAAATGAGCATGACCGCAGGCTGCTGCCGAAGGAGGCGTAGCCCGGTCGAGTCACCTGCATTCAAGCTTAGCGAATCGGCTGAGAAAGCAGGCAAACGAACGGTTGTCGCAAGTGGCTGAAGAGCAGTGAGTTGAATGATCTTTTAAAGGGAGTGGACTTGACTGAGAGGTGGGCCGATCACCAGAATCTGATACACCTTCTCGGAAAATGCGATAGCTCCGGAGGGGCTCTGACCGTGCACGGACAGAGGGTGCCCCAGGTCCGGATTTTCGGACCTGGGATAGCACGAACTCGCACCTTGGACTGATAAGAAACAAAACCGGTCGCTTGCAACTTGGGCTTCATGGCATCCCACCCATCGAGCAAAAGACGCTCGATGGATGGGGCACCCCAATGTTTCATCCATCGCGGGTCGGAGATGCCGGTGAAGGACTGCTAAGAAACAAAACCGGTCGCTTGCAACTTGGGCTTCGTGGCATCCCACCCATCGAGCAAAAGACGCTCGATGGATGGGGCACCCCGATGTTTCATCCATCGCGGGTCGGAGATGCCGGTGAAGGACTGCTAAGAAACAAAATCGGTCGTTTGCAACTTGGGCTTCGTGGCATCCCACCCATCGAGCAAAAGACGCTCGATGGATGGGGCACCCCAATGTTTCATCCATCGCGGGTCGGAGATGCCGGTGAAGGACTGCTAAGAAACAAAACCGGTCGTTTGCAACTTGGGCTTCGTGGCATCCCACCCATCGAGCAAAAGACGCTCGATGGATGGGGCACCCCGATGTTTCATCCATCGCGGGTCGAAGACGCCGGTGAAGGACTGCTAAGAAACAAAACCGGTCGTTTGCAACTTGGGCTTCGTGGCATCCCACCCATCGAGCAAAAGACGCTCGATGGATGGGGCACCCCGATGTTTCATCCATCGCGGGTCGAAGACGCCGGTGAAGGACTGATACAAAACCGCGTCCCCGCGCGTTTTTCCGCAACCTGTAAAGTCATGCCCTGTTACAAGGCTTCGCCTCGGATATATCAACTCAGAATTCGGCCTAATAAATCTCGGGGGCTTCGGCCCCTGAGGGACGCTTTCGTCCCTCAACTCCGCAACGCCGGAAAAATCGTCAACCGCAACTCCGTGGCCCCGTACGGCACCAGCGTGATCCGCGTCGCCGGCCCCTCGGTCTTCCGCGCCGAAACATCGGGCAATGGCGCCGTGAACTTCTGGCTCGGGTCATCGGGATTCGGCTGCAGTTCCCAACTCGCAATCAACTTGGCGGGAACGGTGACCGATGTCGGCGGATCGACCCACGGGTCCAGAGCTTCATCCTCAGCAATTGGTTTGCGCTTGAATTCCACGCTCGCTTCCGGCTTGGCCGGGTCCAGATCGAGCCCGTAGTTCCACTCACTCGCCGGTGTCGCCTCCCAGCTCGGAAACTCGGCTGTGGTAAATTTTGGTTCCACCTTTGAGGTCCAATTCGCTGTGATGGGGAGCGTATAAACCAGCGGGCCGTGCTCCACGGCCACGCCTTCCTGCGGCCAGTCTGTCACGCGAGCCTGCATGGGCAGCGTCAGCGTAACGCGATCGCCCGATTTGAACGTCCGTTCGATGCGCAGAAATCCGTCCGCATTGCGCGCAACCTTCACTTCCTTGCCATTGAGAGTCACGCGCGGCGCAGCACACCAGCCGGGAGCACGCAGCAGCAGCGGAAACGCCACCGGCTTGTCCGTCTCAATGCTCATGCGAATTTCTTCTTCGAAAGGATAGTGCGTCGTCTGCACAATCGTTACAGGCTGTTCGCCGGCGCCCACCGTCGTCTGCACGCGCGATGGTCCGTAAAGGACCGCGGCCAGCCCGTTGTCACTCGTCTTCATCCACATGCGAATCGCAAAGTTAGGTAGTACGCGGTGCACGTTGGCTCCGCAACACGCGGTGCGCTGCCCGGGATTCGGCTGGTAGGCCATCATGCGCCCGCCGTGTTCCATCACGTTATGGTCGGAGTTCAGCGTGGCCAGAAACTGGTTGGGACAACTGAAGTACTGCAGCGCCTTCCAGTCGTTCTTGATTGCGCCAGGCGCGGCGTTGTAGCATGCACGCTCAACGCGATCGGCCCACACCGAATCGCCGGTGGCCATCAGCATGTAGCCCCATGACCATGTGTGGTCACTGATGTCGCAGGTCTCGTGCGAATCGAGTGAAGTCGTCGTGCGGTACCACTCGGTCGTCGACGGAATGCCGTCAACCAGCATGTGGTGGTCGAAAATGCGCCGCTCCGCAGCCATCGCAAATTCAAGGTATTCGGGCTTGCCCGTCGCGAGATACAGAATCGCCGGCAGCTTCATCGTCTCCGCGTAGGTGCAGCCGTGCGCATTGATGGGCGTGGCGGCAAACACGCGCATGGCCCCCAGGTCGCCGTGGCCCGGATCGTCCGCAACCGTGGCCTGGTATTTCTTCCATGCATCTTCAGCCTTCGTTAGCAGCCGCGCATCGCCGGTCTTTCCATAACACCAGATCATGCCCTCAATGTTGGTCACGTTGCGCGTAGGCGATCCGTAGTCGGCCGTGTCTCCCAGAAAATGCTGCCGCAATGCCTCGGCCACATCGGCCGTCTCCGGCGGGCCGGGAATGGTACGCGCATCGGCCAGCGCCGCCATGCCGCGGAACAGCACATTCTGCGGCCAGCGGTGAAAATCGCCTTTTGGATCGCGGAAATTCTCCGGACCCAGGTAACCGTCGTCGCGCGCATGGCTCAGCGTGTAGTCCAGCGACTGCCGCACCAGCGCCATCAACTGCTCGTCCTTCAACACAATCGCAAGCCGCGTAGCCCCGTCGAGCCAGTAGGCCTTCTGTTCCCACGGCCACCACGCGTCGGTAGTCCCGGGTGGCACACCGTCCACCGTTTTCTTCGCCTGACCAATACGCGGCGGTGAACGGCCATGAAACCTGCGGTAGCTGCGACCCAAGTTCCGCGGCCTGTTTCTGCATCCAGCCCCGCAACCACCCCTCAGGTTCCACCGCGCCGGGCGGCAACGGACATCAAGCGGCGTGAGCAAGCGACGCGGGCGCTGTTTCTTCCGCAGCCCTCGCCCGGCCTGATGCGGCCAGCGCCGCCGAAGCCGCCAACGCAAGGCGCAAAAACTCCCGCCGATTCAACTCATTTTGCCCAAATTTGGATTGCAGGCCCATTGTTCCCCCATGTTCAGCCCCGCCGAAATCTCTTGGGCGCCGACAGAGGATTTTAACAAGCCAAGTGCCAATTCGTTACCCTGAGCCGCATACCTTGCATAATCTGGGACCCCCAGTTTTTAAGGGTTGTCATCCTGAACCGCAGTGAAGGAACCGCGGTTGTTCTTCACACCTTGCCCCCCAATACTTCCGGATTGGCGACGATACATCCAGAAGGCTCTCTCACTCACAACAGAGGGAAACTTGCCTCAGTTGCGAGGGCCGCATTCTCAGATGGCGACGGATGGTTGTGAACGGGATCAATGTGTACAAACGCCTCCGACCACAGCCGATTACACCACTCGATCGCGAAAGCATGAGCCAAGGTCTCATCAGCAAATTTTCGACGTGCAGATGGCGCACGCTTGTTAATCACTTGCAGATGGCCCAGTTCGTGCAGGAAGACGTAATAAAGCATGAATCTGCGAACCGCCAACACTGGCCATTTTTGCCCACGCCGTGCGCCAAATTTCTCAGGTGTTAGTCCCTTATCAAGGGCAGCGGTCAATCCAATGCGCGGTGGGAGTGCGCATAAAGTGATCTCCCTACGTCCGATGGTGGTGACATAGCCGAGCGTGCGGGCACCACGGCTCTGATCATTGAAGTGAACGGCGCGAACGCGGCTCCAGAGCGTTTCTGGTAGACGGCCTAGCACAACGCGCACGTCTTCTTCATTGACGTAATGGATTCGATCCGCCCCTGGCTGGGAAACAGAGAATTTCACGTTCATTCGCATGGGTTTGCTTAGGTAGCTCGATTTGCAGAATACCCTAAACCGATTGAGTGATGAATAACCGCCAACTCGGAAATTACTTTTTGATTAACATCGCCGAATGCCGTGATGCTGCAGTCTGCGGTCAGGTCGCAACCAATCTCCGTGCAGATTCCTGACCTCTGACTCGTGTTCTCCGATCTCAGCCTTGCATCGAATCTCACCCTTCAGGCGCAATTCGATTTACGAGCCCTTCACCACCACGCTCTTCAGCAGCACCGAAAGCCCGTTCCACGCAATCTGCACGCCGATCGTCAGCAGGATGAAAGCGACGACCCGCAAAATTCCACGCACCGTTGAAGGAGCAATCGCCGAGGTCAGCTTGGGAGCGTACGCGTAGCACAGATACACCATCAGGCTGAGGACCAGCACCGCGATAAAGACGCCAACGTGCCCCAGAATATTTCGCGTCAGGTTCGGGTTTGAAACGTGCGCGCTCAGCGTCAGCATCAGCACCAGCGTTCCCGGCCCCGAGGTCACCGGAAAAGTAAGCGGATAGAACATCATCTGTTCGAGCTTGTGGCCTGGGTCGCCGGCGTTGGCAGCTACATCGCTGTTCTTGAACTGAACCTCGGTATGTGTCGCCGGGGCATTCAACACTGACCACCCGATGGCCGCAATTACGATGCCGCCCGACACCTCCACTACCGGAATCGAGACGCCGAAAAATCGCAGGATCGCCGACCCCGTCACCTCAATCACGGTGAGGAAGATGACATTGTTGATGGCAATTTTGCGGGCGAGATACTTAAAAGCGCTCGGAGGAACGTCGCCAACAATCCCCATCAGGCTCAGCGCCGATCCAACCGGGTTGATCATCGGCAGCAGCGCGCTGAACGCAAGCACAAATGTCGTCCAGATGAGCAGGATCAACCTCCTTCAGGCGGCGCAGTCTGAAGAACAGTTTACCTGCAGCCACGATTCGAGGCTTCAAAATCGCTCCTCAATTGGCTCGCCCAGTTCACTTCTTCAGCGGCACATCCAGCACCTGCACCGAGTAGGCCGGCGCATCGTAGCTCAACGTGCTGCCCGTAATCGCCAGCGGCTTCTCCACGGGAACGATGCTGGCCGGATGATCGATGCTGTTGGTTGCCGTCGTGTCTTTTCCGTTCAGCACAGTGAGCTTGCCATCGGCTCCCAGCGCCGCGCCCGGCAGGCTGATCTTTACGGGCTGCGCATCCGACGACGCATTCACCAGCTTGATGTAGAGCCGTTTCTTCGAAGTGTCTTCCGTCACCGAGTAGAAGAACCTCGGACCACCGCCATCCATGCTCGCTATGGGCCTCTCATCGCCGAGCTTTGAAGCAAACATTACCTGCGCGTAATAACTCGGCGAGCCGTAACTGCGCAGCGCATCGTAACCAATCAGGTCGGGAGTCCACTGCGACGCCCCCGGATTCACATTGATCAGCAGCGGCGCATACGAAGCCATCACAATAATGTCGCTGTTGCGCTCCAATCCGGTCATCCACGCTGCATCGCCCAGCGCCGCGCCCAGGTTCGGTGTCGGTGTTCCCTCGCGCGTCGCCCACTCGCCCACAAAAATCTTAGGCCCGCTTCGGCCGGTCTTGTCGTAATGTGCAACATCGTCGAAAAACTGTGAGGCTCTCAGGTAGTAGTGATCGTCGACCACGTCGGGCTTTTCCGACTTCACCGGCGTCGTGGCAATCAACTGCAGTCCGGGATACTTCGCCCGGATCGCCTGCGCGAACTGTGCAAAGCGCGCATCGTAGCTGCCCGACCGGTCAAAATTATCCTCATTGCCAATCTCAACGTAAGTAATATGGAACGGCGCCGGATGTCCATCGGCGGCGCGCCGCGCGCCCCATTTCGTGTCCGCGCCGCCAGTCGCATATTCAATCTCATCGAGCGCGCTCTCGACATATGGTTCGAGATCCGGCCCCGGCGTCACGTGCTGCCCCCCCAGCGAATACCCCGCATAGACGGCAAGCACCGGCTGCATGTGCAGGTCTTCGCACCACTCCAGAAATTCAAGCAGTCCGAATCCATCCGTCGACCAGTAGCCCCACGGGCTGGGGTGGCCGGGCCTGTCCACCAGCGGGCCGATGGTCTTCTTCCAGTCATACCAGTCGGCCAGTTGATCGCCCTCCAGGTAGTTCCCGCCCGGGAAGCGCAGAAACGCCGGATGCATCGCCGCCAGCTTTTCCATCAGGTCGATGCGCGTGCCGTTGGCGCGATCATGAAAGCTCGGAGGAAAAAGCGTGGCAAGCTGCAGCCACAACGAACCCGCATGGGCCACCGTAATCTCAAAGTGATTCGCCGCCGCCGCGGCTTCAACCGCCGCAGTCCTGAGCGTGAATTTGTGTTCCGCCCACGCCGTTCCCACGTCGGATATCCTGGTCGACGCCAGGACCTTTCCACTCTGATCGGCGACCAGGCTCACCGTCACCGGCCCAATGTCAGCGGAGTCTGCCTTTGCATAAATCGATCCGCGATAGGTCGTGTTCGGCTTGACCGGTATGCCCCAGAATCCGTCATTCAGCACCCCCGCGCGGCTCTTTGCGCTGGCGCTCGCAACTTCAAGATGCAGGCTGTAAGGCAGCGCCGTGCTGGGGCCGGTTGTGCGATCCTCTGTCATTTTCGCCCTGGAGTCGCCGGCTTGCACGAGGTACCAGTCCCCGACTCCCGACCAGTCGCCCCGGAAAGTGCCGTTCTGAATCAACTCCGAGTAGAGCCCGCCCTCATACGAGTGATTGATCTCCTCTGTCATCAGCCCGTACAGCGTCGGACTCACCTTTGCGGCAGGTTGATCTGCGTGAATCGTCAGGCTGGCGGGCGGATTCTGCGCCAGCAAAACTCCGGCGGAAAGCCCCGCGGCCGCGAGCAACGAATATAAAGTGAGACGGGTCCTAATCATGGCTAACCTCAAACATCGACTCCGGAGAAAACGGTTTCCAATCCGCACACAGCCACACCCGATTCAAGCCAACGCGAATGCTTTCTCTCTGAGCAAACGTATCTTATCACTTCAATTTGTTGCGAATAACCGTCGGTGTCGTTCGGTTTTGAAGAGCAAGCGTTTCAAGGGCTGCGGAAAAACTCAACCTAAAGGCGCGAAGTATCAGGGAATTCAATCGCGCACAAATAGAGGGTGCCCCATCCAAGCTTCGCTTGGGTGGGATGGCACGAGCCCCAACAACAGTTTTGTAACAAGGGCACGGCTTTAGCCGGGCCAATAAAGCCTTCAAAAAAATGGGGCTTTAGCCCTTGAAGAACGGTCCGCGCGAGTCTCGCTTCGCTCAACGACATTTCCCCCAACCCCTTCAGCCCCGGAAGGCACGGCATCGCAAAGTCACGACTCTAACTTGCCCGCCGGTCCACCGCTTCCGCGCTTATACAATGGTGAAAGCCTTTTGCCGGATTCCTAATGAGCCGGCGTCATTCTTATCTCCGGAACTAACTGGAACCATGCCTGAGAACGCAAATACAAATTCGCGGCCGCGCGTGCTGAGCGGCATGCGCCCCACCGGCAAGCTGCACCTGGGCAACTACATGGGCGCGCTCGCCAACTGGGTCAAGCTGCAAGACCAATTTGAGTGTTACTTCTTTATCGCCGACGTGCACGCGCTTACGACCGACTACGCCGACACCTCACAGCTTGCGGAAAACGTAAAGGAAGTGGCCTTCGATTTTCTGGCGGCGGGGCTCGACCCCAAACGCAGCGTAATCTTCTTGCAGAGCGACGTGAAGCAGCATTTCGAGCTGCCCATGTACCTGGGCATGATTTCCCCGCTCGGCTGGCTCGAACGCGTGCCCAGCTACAAGGAAATGCAGGAAAACCTTGCCCACAAGGACCTGACCACCTACGGCTTTCTCGGCTATCCGGTGCTGATGGCCTCTGACATCCTGCTCTACCAGGCGGATTTTGTGCCCGTAGGCCAGGACCAGCAGGCCCACGTCGAGCTGACGCGTGAGATCGCGCGGCGGTTTAATTTTTTCTTCCCAAAGCGGCATATGAGCTCGGGGGTTGAAACTCTTCCCTACAAAGAGCTGGTCGCCGAAAAGGGAGAAGAAATTGCTGGGGTCATGAGCCCCAAAGGGAAAGATTTGCTGCGACGAGCCGTGACTGCGGAAGATCTGGCATATCAAATGGACCCGGAATTAGTGCTCCCCGAGCCCAAAGTCCTGCTAACCCCCTCGCCCAAGCTCCCCGGCACCGACGGCCGCAAAATGTCGAAGAGCTACGGCAACACCATTTTCCTCAGCGACCCTGAGCCCGAAGTGCGGAAGAAGCTGAAGACCATGGTCACCGATCCAGCCCGCGTTCGGCGCAGCGATCCCGGCGACCCAGACAAGTGCCCGGTAGGCGATCTGCACAAGGTGTTTTCAACCCCTGATACATTGGCCAAAGTTTATGACGGCTGCCGTTCGGCGGGCATAGGATGTATCGAATGCAAGGGCTGGGCGGCAGACGCGCTAGTCCAGATTCTCAACCCAATTCAAGAGCGCCGCGCGCGTATCACCGAAGATGAGGTGAGGGCTATCCTTAAGGATGGAGCCATCCGCGCCGGCAAGCGTGCCGAACAGACCATGATTGAAGTACGCGCCGCCATGCGGATGCCGTGAACCGTCTCCCCTAGGGAGGCGAGGATGTAAGCCCAGGACAAATCCGTCGTGGCGGACGCAGTCCTGGGTAAGCGAACCATATAAAGCCGCAGCCCCATAGGGGCGGCACGAACAGACGCCTGATTTCTTATTGGGAAGAAGTAACGCAGTTGACCGAGCCAATCGCAAATCCCGAACCGCCCGAATCGCAGCCCGAAGCCCCGGCTCCGACCACCCCCGAACAGCTCAAGCTGATCGCGGTCCCCGAGCTCACCCGCGAGCAAAAAACCGCCGGCAAGGTCGCCGCCGCGCTCAAGGCCCGCGGCGAAGAGGACGAGCAATCGCCTTTTTCGGTGATCGTAAGCCGCGTCTACGACGGCCCCCTCGACCTGCTGCTCGATCTCATCCGCAAGCAGGACATCGATATCTACGACATCCCTATCGCCAAAATCACGGCGCAGTTCCTGGCCTACGTTGAGAACCTGAAGGCCAGTGACGTCGACACGGCCGGCGAATTCATTTACACCGCGTCTCTGCTCATCCATATCAAGAGCAAGATGCTGTTGCCACGCTCGCCTGCCGGCCCCGACGATGCGGTTGAAGATCCGCGCCGCGAGCTGGTGGAGCGGCTCCTCGAGCACGAGCGATTCAAGAGCGCCGCGCAGATGCTGCAGCAGAAGCAGATGCTTGAAGCCGCGAGCTGGACCAATCCCGGCATGCGCGACTTCAAGGAGGATGCCGCCGCCGAACCTGAAGTCGCGGCAGACACCGTCGATCTCGTCCGCGTATTTCGCGACATTCTGGAGCGCGCCCGCAATCGGCCGATACTCGACGTACAGGAGGACTCGGTGACCGTCGGCCAGATGATCCAGTTCCTCACCCGCCGCCTGACCATGGAAGACAAGCCGGTAGCTCTGCGCAAGCTGCTCGGGAACAGTCGTTCGGAACGCGCGCTCATAGCCATCTTTCTTGCCCTTCTCGAACTCGTCAGGCTGCAGGCGATCCTGCTTCGGCAAGACCGGCACTTCAGCGAGATCTTCATCAAGAAGCACTCCGGATTTGAAGCGGCGATGAACCAGGGCCTGACTATCGCGCAGGACGACTGGCGGTAGCTGTTCGGCCCCCCTCGGGAATGTCTAGTGGCAGGAACCGATTGTGCCCCAGGTCCCGATTCTGGGATCTGGGATAGCAAGAATCTGGCATAGATTGTTTCGCACACCAGCAAAAGGCCGGATCAAAAATTCCGAATCAAGACAAATATAATCAATAACTTACCTTAACTTCCCGTTTTCATCGTTAACCCCGTTTTCCACCATGCGGTCCCCGAAGTTCATCTTCCTGTAACACGGGATGTAGAATGGGTTGTAGCTCAATCACGCATCTAATCGTTTTGAACGGGCTAACGGCCAACGCGTTTTCTCTTCGTTGGAATTTTATGGACGTCAATTTATTCCGCTCTCATCGCATCTCCCCCGCACGACAACCTCTGCTTTTTCATTTCAACTTGGTTTTCAAGTTCTTGAGGAGGACCAGGCGATCCCGGAATCTCTCCGGACGCATTGGTAATTTCTGATGGCTGACCTGGCGACGGCTGTTGAAGTAATGCCGCGCGGCAAGTCTCTTCTCGATGGCCTGGGTAAAAGATCACCGAGCCGGGCAGGCGTCGTGTTTTTCTGCTGCGCTCTTATCGCCGGAATGGCGTTTATCGGGTTCCACGTTGCCAAAGACCTCAACAGCGCAACCATCAGCGGCATCTGGCCTTTCTTCCTGCTGGCGGTGGCTCTTTCAATCGCGCTCGGATTTGAATTCGTCAACGGCTTCCACGACACCGCCAATGCTGTAGCCACCGTGATTTACACGCACTCTCTCGAGCCCACCGTCGCCGTGGTCTGGTCCGGCATGTGCAATCTCGCCGGCGTTCTGTTTTCGTCGGGCACCGTTGCCTACGCAGTCATTACGCTGCTGCCCGTTGAACTGATACTCAAAGTGAGCTCGGGCGCCGGTTTCTCCATGATCTTCGCCCTGCTCATCGCAGCAATTCTTTGGAATCTGGGTACATGGAGGCTGGGACTGCCTGCGTCGAGTTCTCACACCATGGTCGGCTCCATCATCGGCGTTGGGATCGCCAACCAGTTGCTCAATCCGCACCTCGGCACTTCGGGCGTGGACTGGGAACAGGCAATGAAAGTTCTCAAGGCGCTGCTCTTCTCTCCCCTGGTTGGATTTGTTCTAGCCGGGCTTGTGATTCTGGTTTCAAAGCGGCTGATCAGAACGCCTGAGCTATACACCGCGCCGAAGAATAATGAACCTCCGCCGCTTCCGATTCGCCTGCTGATGATTCTTACCTGCACCGGCGTCAGCTTCTTCCACGGCTCGAACGACGGCCAGAAGGGCATGGGACTCATCATGCTCATTCTCATCGGCACAGTCCCTACGGCCTATGCGCTCAACCACGCGGTAAGCCCCGCCGAGGTGCAGAGCTTTATCGCCTCGTCAGCCCAGGCGGGCAACATCCTCGACCATTACGTGAGCCCGCCAAACGCCGACCCGCCCGATCCGCGAGCCGACTTGCTCAACTACATTCGGAGCGGCAAAATCCAGCCTGAAACCATGCCGGCGCTGCGCCAGCTCGTCGATCAGCTCGACCAGGAAGTGGCTCCTTACAAGGCGCTCAACTCGGTGCCCGCCGGCCAGCAAGCCAACGTCCGCAACGACATGTATGTGGTCAGCGAGACCCTTCGCCGGATGATGAAGAGCGGCAATCCCGGGTTTACTGCCGCTGAAAAATCGGAGCTCGCCAGCTATCAGGCCAAACTCGACCGCTCAACCAAATACATCCCCGACTGGGTCAAAGTAGCCGTCGCTCTCGCGCTCGGCCTCGGAACCATGGTGGGATGGAAGCGCATCGTCGTTACCGTCGGCGAACGCATTGGCAAAGAACACCTCACCTACGCCCAGGGCGCAAGCGCCGGGCTGGTAGCCATGGCGACCATCTTCGCGGCCGACCGCTGGGGACTGCCGGTTTCAACCACCCACATCCTCAGCTCCGGCGTGGCCGGCACCATGGCCGCAAACGGCAGCGGTATTCGCGTGGCTACGGTCCGCAACATCGCCGCCGGCTGGGTTCTTACACTCCCCGCCGCCGCGCTGCTCTCCGGCCTGCTCTACTGGCTTTTCCGCGCGATTTCGTAAAACTCTTTCTCAAATTGTCCCGCGCCGCCTCCGCTTGACCGCGACGGCGTACGCCGCCCCTGTTTCTTTCCAATCGTACCCAAACAATTCATCCTCCTTTCATCTCCGTCATTTATCCCTTTGTAGGTCCGGACAATATACCCCGCATTGCCCGGCGAACTTCCTCTCTGGAGCATCCCGTATGGCAGATCTGGCTACCACAGTCGATAGCCCGCATTCCGGCGGATCGCTGCTCGACCGCAAAATGAAGAAATCCTCCGCATGGGTCAGCACCATCGTTGTGCTGGTCGCACTGATCGGCGGCGTCTCCTATATTGGTTTTCACGTTGCCGGCGATTTGCAGAACATCGTCATCGTCAGCATCTGGCCATACGCCCTGCTGGCTGTGGCCCTGCTCATCGCGCTCGGCTTTGAGTTCGTGAACGGCTTCCACGACACCGCCAACGCCGTCGCCACGGTCATTTACACGCACTCGCTCGAACCCAATATCGCCGTGGTCTGGTCGGGACTGTGCAACCTCACCGGCGTTTTGCTTTCATCCGGAGCGGTGGCATTCAGCATCATCACGCTGCTTCCCGTCGAGTTGATTCTCAAAGTCAGTTCCGGCGCCGGTTTCGCCATGGTGTTCGCCCTGCTCATTGCCGCCATTATGTGGAACCTCGGCACCTGGTGGCTGGGCTTGCCGGCATCGAGCTCCCACACCATGGTTGGATCCATCATCGGCGTGGGCGTCGCCAATCAGTTGATGAACGTCGGCCAGGGCACATCGGGCGTCGACTGGACCCAGGCCACCAAAGTTTTCCAGGTGTTGCTCATTTCGCCGGTCATCGGCTTCGCCTGCTCCGCCCTTTTGTTCTGGATTTCAAAGCTGACCATCAAGTACCCGGCTCTCTATCAAGCGCCGAAAGACAACACGCCTCCACCGTGGCCTATTCGAATGCTGCTCATCCTCACATGCTCGGGCGTAAGCTTCTCGCACGGTTCCAATGACGGGCAGAAGGGCATGGGCCTCATCATGCTCATCCTTATCGGAACCGTCCCAGCGGCCTATGCCCTCAACCACGCAGTCACCTCGAGAGACATGCAGGACTTTATTGCCGCATCGGACAAGGCCGCCGCAATCGTGAACGCCCACGTTGACCCGAAAGCGATTCTGGGCGGCGACGCGCGCACCGAGCTCTCCGATTATCTGCAAACCCGGCACCTGCAGCCCGACACCATGACTGCATTGCGCGAAAGCATTCGCGATCTTGAAGGCGCGGTGCAGGCCTACGGCGACTACAAGCATGTCCCCCCCGGCCAGCAGACCAACATCCGCAACGACATGTACGTAACCAGCGAAGCGTTGCGCCTGATGGCCAAGAGCAAGAATCCCAGCTTCAGCCCCGATGAACAGGCAGCTCTCGACAATTACAAGGCCAAGGTGGACAAAGCCACCAAGTTCATTCCCTCGTGGGTCAAGGTGGCCGTGGCCCTTGCACTCGGAATGGGCACCATGGTGGGCTGGAAGCGCATCGTGGTGACGGTGGGCGAAAAAATCGGCAAGGAGCACCTGACCTACGCCCAGGGCGCTTGCGCCGAACTGGTCGCAATGTTGACCATTTCTGCCGCCGACAACTTTGGCCTGCCGGTTTCAACCACGCACGTGCTCAGCTCAGGCGTGGCCGGCACCATGGCCGCCAACAAAAGCGGATTGCAGATTTCCACCATTCGCAACATCGCCGCCGCGTGGGTCTTTACGCTGCCCGTAGCCGCGCTGCTCTCCGGCAGTCTTTTCTGGCTGTTCTCGCGTTTCGCCAGTTAGTCAAATTCGAATGGGGCCCGATCCATCTGGTCGGGCATCCTCCGCAGGCGTCCGGCAACCCCCGGACGCCTTTTTTTACCTTTTTAGTCCGTGACCGGTGTCTCCGACCCGCGACGGATGAAACATTGGGGTGCCCCATCCATCGAGCGTCTTTTGCTCGATGGGTGGGATGCCACGAAGCCCAAGTTGCAGGCAGCCAGCTTTGTTTCTTATCAGAGCATCTCTCCTGAAGGTGTAGACCGGGTGCCCCACCCTCGCCGCGTCTTTGTTTTTGCAGCTAGGGTGGGATCACTCTATAGCAATAGGAGAGATGCTCTAATACCCCATTCATCCACATCCGGCCCCCTCTTGCATCCGGTACCATACTTAGAGCCTGTTATTCGTACTGGCCTCTGCCAGAGCCGATTGCGGGCTTCAAGGGTGAGTCCTTAGGAATGAGTCTGAAAGCAAAGCTTGAAGCTGTTATCTACGCGGCCGAAGAGCCGGTCACGCTCAACCAGTTAGCGGCACTGTTCGCCGACGAAGCCCTGGAATGGCGGGCCGAACAGGAGAAGGCTGCCGCCGAAGCCGCGGCTTCTACACGCACCGCTCAAGTGGTGCCCATGCTCGCCGGGACCTTCGATTACGCGGCGCTCGAACAGAGCGTTGAAGCATTCGCGCCAGCTCAAGAGGGAGCCGTACCAGGTGCGGAACCGGCAGCCGAACCGGCCGAGAACGCCGTATCTGAATCCACCGTCGAGCCTGAGACCGGCGCACAGGCCGGAGCCGAAGAATCCGGCGACGATGCGCAGATTCAGACGCCGTCGACGGACGAAAATTCAGCAGAACCGCCGGCTTCGGAATCTCCCGACGCGAATCCCGACGCGAGCCCCGACCAGTCCCCTGAAGAAACAGCAAAGCAGGCCGCGAAGCAGCGCGATCGCGAAGTCCGCCTCATCCTTCGCGAGTTGCTTGACGAGCTCGTTGAAGATTACTCGACCGAAAGCAGCGGCATTGAGATTCGCGAGATTGCCGGCGGCTACCGCATGGCCACCAAGCCTGAATATCACGACGCGGTCCGCGCCTTTGTGAAGAGCCTCAAGCCGGCCATGAAGCTTTCTTTGCCTGCGCTTGAAACCCTGGCCGTGATCGCCTACAAGCAACCGGTGACCGCGCCTGAGGTAAATGAGATTCGCGGTGTCGACTCCTCCGGCGTCTTCGGCTCGCTGCTGGCGCGCAAGCTCATTTCGACTGCCGGCCGCAAGCAAGTAGTCGGGCGGCCCATTCTCTACAAGACCACCAAGGAATTCCTGCTGCGCTTCGGGCTGAAGGATCTCGCTGAGCTGCCGTCGATGGAGGAGTTCGAGAAGATGGCGGCGAGCGAATTCGAAGAAACCGAGACCGCCGGCGAGGAACCGGAATCGCCCGCTGCCGAAGAGACTGGGCAGGAGAATCAGCCCGAGAATGCGGATGAACCGAACAACGGCTGAGCCGGCGCTGGAACCCGCAACCGAAGAGGCGACTTTGGAGGCTCGCGAAGACCACCCTGGAGTAGGATGAGACAGGGAGGCCGCTCGTGCCAAAGAAAACCGAAAAGAAGGCCGTAGCTGCCACCGCAACCGCGGGCAAAAAACGCGCGGCAAAGCTCGAGATCGAATTAATCTCCGCGCCTGAGTCGAAGCCGAAGGCTAAGAAAACATCCGCGAAGAAGCCTGACGCCGTTCAAGAGCCTCCTGCGAATGCCAAAAAAACCGCAGTCAAGTCCGCGCCCAAGCCGCCTGCCGTTTCGAACCAAACCGCAGCCGAGCCCGCCTCACCGCCTGCCAAAAAGAAGCGCTCTTCAACCAAAACCCGCCTTGCTGCCGGCAAAACAGCCAAAGTAACCATCAAGGGCAAAACCGGCGCACCCGCCGATGGGCCCGTTCCATCGAGCGCCCCGCTCCTCGACCCCATCGGAGATGTGAGCGACGGTGAGGCTCACCACGTACAAGAAGCCGACCTGCCTTCCACGCGCGGTGAATCCGAGGCGCTCGCCGAAGCGCTCGCTCAGGAAATCAAATCGAACGAAGAACCGCACTATATCCCCCAGGCTCCCCGCGCCGCTGACTCTGCCACTCCTTCAAAGCTCGCTGAAACTCCCGCAAAGCTCGAACGGCTGCAGAAGATTCTCTCCCAGGCCGGAGTTGCAAGCCGTCGCCGCGCTGAGGAGATGATCGTCGAGGGCCGCGTGATGGTGAACGGCCAGGTTGTCACGCAGCTTGGCGCCAAGGCCGATGCCGGCCGCGACCACATCCGCGTCGACGGCAAACTGCTTACCGGCGCCGAACGCCACCGCTACTTCATCCTCAACAAGCCGCGCGGCTACGTCACTACGGTGAGCGATCCTGAAGGCCGGCCCACGGTTATGCAGTTCTTCGAGCAAATGCACCAGCGCCTCTACCCGGTGGGCCGGCTCGACTACCTGAGCGAAGGCCTGCTGCTGGTCACCAACGACGGAGATCTTGCCAACCAGCTAACCCGCGCGTCATTGGGAGTGGAAAAGACCTACCTGGTAAAAGTCGCGGGCAATCCTACCGAGGAAGAACTCGACCGGCTTCGCTCCGGTGTATCAATCGAGCGTGGCGCACCCGGCACAGAGCGCGTGGGCACTGCGCCCGCGGCCATCAGGCAGGTGCGGCAGGGCGACAACCCATGGTACGAAGTGGTGCTGATCGAGGGCCGCAACCGCGAGCTGCGCAAGATGTTTGAGCAGATTGGCCACTTTGTTGAGAAGATTCGTCGCGTGGGCTACGGCCCTCTGGTTCTCGACGTTGAGCCCGGCAAAATTCGCGAGCTGACCGCCGAAGAGGTAAAGGCGCTGCAGCTTACTGCCGAAGGCAAGCTGAAACCGCGTCGCCAGCGCGCATTACCAACTGTCCCAAATGATGCCGATCGCGCCAAGGGCGCTCGCCCGCCACGAAGCGGCGGCAAGACCTTTGGCAACAGGCCGCCAGCCGGCAGGTCTGCCCGGCCATTCGACGGTCCGCGTGGCCGAAAGCCCGATTCAAGACCAGCATTCGACAATCGCAAGCCCGAGCGCGGCGCCAAACCCGCTTTCAGGCCTGAATTCAAGCCCCGCCCCGCCGTTAAACCGCAATTCGATAATCGCAGCGCAGAGCGATTCGGCGGCCGGGCGCAGTTCTCGGGTTCAGAAGGTGCACAGCGAGGCGGGTCCAGGCCGTTCGACTCCCGGCAGGGACAGTCGAGACCGTTCCCGAATTCCAATCGTGGGCGCGACGAATCCGATTCGGGGCGCGTGCAGAGATTTGAGGGCCGCAACACCGGCTTCCGCCATCAGCAGCGAAACCAGGAGCCGGAAGGCGAAGGTTTTCGGCGTCGCGAGTTCGCCCCGCGCGGCGACAAACCAGCTTTCAATCGCGGCGACAGGCCAGAGTTCAAACGTGCTGACCGCCCCGCGTTCAGAGCAGGGGGCAAACCCGAGTTCAGGCGCAGCGATCGGCCAGCTTTCAAACCAGGAGGCCAAGGGGAGGGCAATCGTGCAGGTCAATCCCGGTTCAAAAGCGAGAGACCGGCATTTGACCGTGGCGCTAAGCCTCCATTTGAACGATCGAGCCCCCCTGCTTTCGATCGCGGCAGCAAACCGCCATTCAAACGCGACGACCGCCCGCCATTCAAGCGAACTGACGAAGCGGGCAGGACCTTCGAAGGCCGTCCATCGAGACCCCCAGGCAGATCGTTCAGCGCCAGACCCGCGGGCAAACCGCCAGGTCGGCCCTCAGGTGCGAAATTCTCAGGCAAACCTTCCTCGGGAAGAAAGTTTGGCTCGATCGCACCCCGCAAATCCGGTTCGCGCCCAGGCGGCAGCTTCAAGCCGCGTGGCGATCGCAAGCGCTACTAAAATCGGGTGCCCCATCCTAAACGCGCTCTTTGCGTTTAGGGTGGGATAGCAAAGACTTCCACTGAATCGTCATCGATCCAACACCAAACCGGGTACCGCGCACAAGCTCCGCTCGTGCGAGATGGAAACTCCGCTCATTTGCAGAATATTTCTCGTCTTTGCGTTACATTCAAAGCGGGGAATGAAGATCCTCCCGGTTCTTGCTCAAAAACGCCTCAAAAACCGGACCGCAACCCTTTTGTTATGAATATTTTGCCGTTCAAATGCTTCGTTTTCAATGGGTTACCCCAAAAGGTAAAAGGTTGAAACCTATGAAACTAAACCACTTAATACCGAAAAGAGGGTATATATCCCCCCTGCACAGTTAGTAAACTAATCCGGGCTCAATCAACCACCACCGGAGAAACCTCGATGGCAAACAGTTTCGGCGCCGACATCCTGATCCAATCGCCCGATCCAGCCAAGGCCGCCGCATTCTACGTCGACCAGCTCGGCTTCACAGTTACCGGCACTGATCCGAACATGATCAGCCTGCACGGCAAGCACATCAATCTGTTTATCGAGAAAGGCCCGGCGCTCGGACCCGTGCTCGAAGTGACTGTTCCAAACGTTGCCGAAGCGCGTCAACGCCTCGTCGACCAGGGCTGCGAAGTGGTGAAAGATGAGCCCGAGTTTCCCCGCTGCTACCTTCGCGATCCCTTCGGCCTGATTTACAACATCACCGCCTGACCGGAGTCTCGACTTCTCATGAACGATCAGCCGCTGGTACTGGTACTTTCTGAAGAAAGCGACCCTCAGCTTGCCATGCTGGGCGCCATCCGTCATGTCACGGGAGCCACATTCGAAGACGTTGCCGCCGCAGTTGACGATGCCGAGGCGATTCTTCACTGGTCCGGCAGCCGCGAAACGCTGCGCAAAGTTTTTCTTGCCAGCCGAAAGGTTCGCTGGGTTCACTCCCGCAACGCCGGACTCGACAACCTGCTCTTCCCTGAGCTGATCGACAGCCCCGTCTCGCTCACCAACGGCAGCGGCGTCTTCAGTCAGTCGCTCGGCGAGTTTGCTCTGGCAGCCATTCTCTACTTCGCCAAGGACTTTCCCCGCATGCTGCGCAATCAGAGGTCGCAACGATGGGAGCAGTTCGACGTCGACGAGATCTCCGGGCAGACCGTCGGCATTGTCGGCTACGGCGACATCGGCCGCGCCGTCGCCACGCGCGTCAAGGCCATGGGCATGAAGGTGCTTGCGCTCAAGCGCCACCCGCCCGTCGAAGGCGACACATTGATCGACCGGTTCTATCAACCGGATCAGCTCGGCGAGATGTTGTCCGCATGCGACTACGTGGTGGTCGCTGCGCCGCTTACCGCTGAAACGCGCCACATGATCTCGAACGCCGAGTTCGCTGCCATGAAATCTTCGGCAGTCGCGATCAATGTTGGCCGCGGTCCGGTCGTCGACCAGGCAGCCCTGGTTCGCGCGCTCACCGGAAAGCAGATTCGCGGCGCCGGCCTCGACGTCTTCGAGCACGAACCAATTCCGCCAGGCGATCCGATCTGGTCGTTCGACAACGTGCTCATCTCGCCGCACACCGCCGACCGCACCAGCACATGGCTGAACCAGGCGATGCAGTTTTTTATCGAGCAATACGAGCGCTTCCGCAACGGCCAGCCACTCAAGAATGTAGTGAACAAACAGCTCGGCTACTGAATCCGGTGCGCGCTCCGATGACTTGCGAACTTCAGAAATGCGGAGCCGCCTGCGCAGTCACGCCGCGGCTTTCGAGCATGGTGGCCACCAGCGCCAGCGGCAAACCCATCACGTTGAAGTAGCAACCTTCCACGCGCGGAATCCACCGGGCGGCCACTCCCTGGATTCCGTAGGCGCCGGCTTTGTCCATCGGCTCGCCGGTCGCGATGTAAGCCGCAATCTCTTCGTCTGAGAGGGTGAGAAACTGCACCGCTGTCACCTCGGCGGCAACTTCAACGGCGTTCTGCGTCACCAGCGCAACTCCCGTGATGACCCGATGACTGCGCCCCGAGAGCATGCGCAGGATTCGCGCCGCATCCTCCGCATCTTCCGGCTTGCCCAGAATGAGCCCATCGAGCGTCACCGTGGTGTCAGCCCCAAGCACCGCCGGAGACTGAATGTCGATCGCGCCTGGCGCGGCAATCGCGGCCGCATCGGCCGCAATCCGATCGAACACGTCCTGCGCCTTCTCTCGCGCGAGACGCGTTACGTAGGCGATCGGATCTTCGCCGGGCTTCGGGTCTTCCGGCACGTGAGCCGGCCGCACTTCAAATGTGAATCCTGCCTGGCTAAGCAGTTGACGGCGGCGCGGCGATGCCGAGGCAAGAACCAGCATATTCAAATTATGGCAGCGTCGGCCCTCCGGCCCACAATCGCCTGGAGCTTAGGCAAGTTAGACTTGAAAGAGCGCACGAGAGCAAGAGAAGCGGCGCGCAAGGATTGCGTGTAAATGCATTTCAACTTTCACTTTTCGGCGGCTGAGATTCTGTGGACGCTTACCTTTGCGGCCATGCTGGTTTTGCTCGTGGTCCTGCTTGGGCGCGACCGCATTCGCCGATTCCCCATCTTCACCTCGAGCATTGTGCTTGTCGGCCTCAACATGCTTGCCGATAAGCTGCTTACCCATCGGCTTGCCCCGCTCGTCTCGACTGAAGTGATTCTGGTGCTTGCCGACCTGGGCGTGATCATCGCGCTCTTGCTGGCCATCGAACTGGCCCGCCGGGCGTTCAGTGGGGCAAAATGGCCGGCATGGGTCGCCGGGAGCCTGGTTTTGCTTGGCGGCGCTGCGGCTGTCATTATCTTTTGGGGCCAATGGCCCCCCGCAAAAATGGTGTTCGATCCCTCCACCCTTGGCCGCCTTCGCCTGATGCAATTGATGGCGCAGAAAGGCAACCTGTTTAACGAAGCGCTGGCGGTGGAGTTATTTGCCCTCGTGGTGATCGCCGGACGCCGCTTCAGAACCGGCTGGCGCAGCCATACGCAGCAGATTCTTACCGGCGTGTCCACCAGCTCGGCAATGCTGATTGTTGCCCGCGTGATGTGGGAAGCGATGGTTCACGACATGCCGCGCACCCGGGAGGGGTACAACCACTTGATGGACCTGCAAACTCACCTTACCAACGCCAACGGCGCGGTGGTGCTGGCGGTGATGATCTGGTGGATCGTGTGCCTGTGGATTGACGAGCCGGGCGCGACTGCCGTCACTATGAACGATGAGGCAATCGCCCCAGCCGCGGACGATACGGCGGACACTGGGATCGCAAAACCATCTGACCCCGAAAGCATCCGGGAAGAATAGACAGGGACCGCGTATGCCGCCGCGCGTTGGCTGGTTCGCGGTTTCCCAACCTAATGTGGCCGTCCGGGAAGTACGAAGTGCTCGCCGCAACGGGGCTCGTAGAAGTCGCCGGCCATGATGATGGGGCTTGCGTACGGCGCCGGCTTGCCATCAACCAGACGCTGCGGGTAGAGAGCCCGGGCGCCGCAGGCGCAATACGCAACCAGCTCAGTAATGTTGCCGGCGTATATGCGCACCAGCCACGAGAGATCGAGCATCTCGCCAAAGGGCAGGCCACGAAAGTCGAGCTCGAGGCCTGAGACCATTACATCGTGACCAGCGTCGAGCAGCCGCTTGGTAAACAGGAAGAGATCGGAGACGAACTGGCCCTCGTCTATGGCGATGCATTCAATGCGCTTGCCGATTTTTTGCCCGGTGGCGGCAATGACCGGCAGCACCGGCCAGGGATCGGACGAATAAAACTCAACCGCTTGCATCTTGCCGCAACCATTGCGGTTACGGCTCTCCACCAACCCGGCAGCGGCCTTGGTGTCTGCGCTCGGTTTCAGCAGCATCACGTATTGGTGGGCGTATTCCCGCCGGGTTTCAATGCGCCGCAGCAATTCGGCCGTCTTGTTGCTGCGCATTGGCCCCACAATCAGTTCCAGTTTGCCTGGCGCGATACTCACCGGTGCTCCGCAAGTAAATGGAGAGGATGCAACAGAGGCATTCTACTCCGGACAGTGGCTTTCCCATCCTGTTGATGCTGTGGACGGAATGGGGAAAAATGCCGCTCCGCAGCCGGCTCGCGGCCTTCGCCGGGCTTGACGGAATGGATCCTTTTGTACAGAGTGTGGCCAAAATGCCACAGGACGGAAAAACAGTTTTGCATCTAATCTTTCTTGTTGGAAGGGTTTCGGGGACAACCCGGAATGTCTCCCATCGGGTTTTATTCCGCTGCCATAGATCCGCATAGACGAATCGGGGCAGCTGAAGCAGCCGAAGCCCGAGAACTGGTTTGCGAGACGATTCAATGGTCTTCGCTGGAGGCTGAAGACCGCCGTAATCGGTTCATGGAGAAGTGTTTGGCCCAATCGACACACTTGGAGCAGACCATTGAGGGTCCGCTCGAATTTACGGGCGTCGGGTTACACTCCGGAGCGCCCGTAACAATGCACCTGCTGCCCGCGCCGGGCGGTTCAGGAATTGTCTTCAGGCGAACAGATCTCGACAATTTTGAGATTCCCGCAACCGGCCGAAATGTGGCCAAGGTAAGCTACGCAACCAGCTTGATGCGCCAGGGCGTGCTGATTTCGACAACTGAGCACCTGCTTTCGGCATGCATCGGCATGGGCGTCGACAACGTGATTGTTGAGCTCGACAACCTTGAGCTGCCCATCCTTGACGGAAGCGCATTGCCTTACGTTGAGGCGTTCCTTAGTGTGGGCATCCGGGTGCAGCGCCGGAAGCGCGAGACCATTAAAGTGCTTAAGCCCGTTGAGGTACGCGAGGGCAAAAAGTTCATTGGCGTCTATCCGGCGTCGGGCTACCGCATTTCGTATACCATCGATTTCCCGGCTCCCATCGGGAAGCTGAAAACTTGCGTGGACCTAGCTGCCGAGATGTACGGCCAGGAGATTGCGCCGGCTCGAACCTTCGGCTATAAAGCCGACGAGCAGAAACTCAAAGACATGGGCTTGATTCGCGGAGCGAGCAGCGAGAACGCAATTATATTGGGCGCGCGGGGACCGGAAAATGGGCCGTTGCGGTTTGAAGATGAGTATGTGCGGCACAAGGTATTGGACCTGATCGGGGATCTGGCGCTTGCCGGCAAGCGGATTGAAGGCCACGTTGTGGCGGAACGCGCCGGACACGCAATGCACACCGCGTTTGTTTCGCGACTCTTGAAAGACCGGTCAGCTTGGGAACTGTCGCACATTCCGGTAGCTGAAGCAGCCGCCGAAGAGCGCGCGGATGACGCGGTAGGCACGCCAGTGCTGGCCGGGGCGTAAAGCACTGAGCCTCGATGAAGCGCATACTTCCCTAGGGGTTACCTGCTCCGGAAAAGCTCCGCTAAAGGGCACAAAGTGTCAGGGCATGACTGCACAGGTTGCGGAAAGACTCCATTGAAGCCGTGGCTCCCGCGCCTCTACACCGCCTCGATTGCACTGATTCCCGCGGCAATATCCCGGGCCAACTGCCCTAACTCGGGATAGAAAAGCCGCCGCTCCCGGGCGGGAAGTTTCTCCAGCAGTTCGCTGTAGGCCGTTGCCTCGCATCCGGCGAACGCCGCGTACCCGGCTGAATCGGCAATTGCGCAGCTCATTTTTGCCAGCTCCGACAGCCCCCATGCCCCGTCATTCCGGCGCGGAACATGATGATCCAGCACCACCTCACCGAATTCCTGGGGCAGCTTCCATCCCGACACAAGCCTCAGCCCAGCCTCGCAGTGGTCCCAGCCAAATATTCCGCGTTCGTATTGCAGAATGCTCGCCGCCGGGCCATGATGCGATTCAAGCAGTACGACATAATCTTTCGGCTGGATCACGGTGAGCGCAATCCTGCCAATATCGTGCAGAATCCCGGCGGTATAGGCCGTGTATTCGTCCACCAGCCCGCCCGCGGCCAGCTTTTGCGCAATCATTCCGCATGCCAGGCTATGCCGCCACAGCGCCCGCATCGCAGGCTGGCTCATTTTCTTGCCGAGGTAGGCACGCACGCCAACCGTCACGCACATCCCCTGCAGCGTGTCTGCGCCCAGCACCGCAATCGCTTGAAGAATACTGCTGGCAGGGTATCGAGGCGCGTAAAGCGCCGAGTTGGCCACCGTCAGCACTTCGCTGGCAAACGCCGCATCCGAGCTTACCAGGTCGCAAAGCTCGTGCAATTGCACGTTCTCATTCGTCACCAACTGCAAAACCCGAACCGCAACCTGCGGAAATGGCGGCAGACGCAGATACGCCCAGGGCATGTTCCCCGGCTTATCCCCACCCGGCTTTTCCGTCCCCGGCCTTTCCTGCGCAGGTCTTTCTTGCCCAGGCTTCGCCCGCGCGGTTTCGCTTTCCGCCCAATCTTCCCGTTTCGAGTTGAAGTAAATCTCCGCCACGATTCCTGCCAACACTCCACCGGCCAGTGTTCGACCCTATTCTTCTCTTCGGCTGGTTTCGAGGTTTTCTCTAGCCTCAACTCAATCGTTCATTCGTTGAGCGCTCCACACCGGAATCCACCTTAAACATTCTTCACCAAAACTCGTGCAAGAATTCCCGCCTGCTTCGTTCTTCGAGAGTCGGTTCACTCTTTCCCGGCCCGAAAAACCCGAATCGAGGTGCGAATCATGAAGAATCCACTCAGGTACTTGCTGGCCTTGGTACCGTTTGCGGTACTGGCTGCCTTCACGGGCAGCGAACTCGCCGCAGCTGCCGGCGGCCCTAATGACGGAACTGGCGCATATCGCGTCCTGGATCCCATCGAGAGCGGCCATCTGCTGCTCTTTCCCGTGATCCGCACCGACGGCGAATCCCCCGCTGAAACTCCCTTTATCACCCTCGACGAAGGCATCAAATCCGGCGAAGTCGAAGTCACTGAGGCCGGCAACGTCCGCGGACTCGTGCGACCTCGTCCCCGTTCCGGCGCTCAGATCGACCCCGGCATTTACTCCTCTCCCTCCAACTCGATTCGCGGCGACCAGGTCAACACGCTGGTGCTCGTCAATCACTCGAAAAAGCCGCTGTTGCTGCTGGCCGGCGAAATTGTAACCGGCGGCAAGCAGGATCGAGTGATCGCAAAAGATCGCATCGTCCCTCCCGATGCCGACCCCATCGATCTCTCGGTCTTCTGCATCGAGCCGGGCCGCTGGACCGAAAGTTCAGCCACCTTTGGCGCATCGAACAACGCGCCCGCCGAATCGTTCATGGTGCAGCCCGCTGTGCGCGAAAAGGCAATGGCCGAGCAGGATCAGCAGCAGGTCTGGAACTCCGTGCATGGCGTCATTTCGCAGATGGAAGTTGCGGCGGCGCCGCCGTCAGTAGGCGCCTCTTCTGAAACCGTGACTATCGAAGCCGCCGGCGGCCCAATGCCGCTGAATACCACCAGCTATGCCAAAGTTATGCAGAACAAAATCATCAGCGCCAAGGTCGACGAGGCCGCCGCGCCCACTATCGAAGTGAAGGCGGAGGTACTCGAGAAGCTGCGCCAGGAACATGCCGTCGGCGTGGTGGTCGCGGTCCACGGCAACCTCATCTGGGCCGACCTCTTTGCCAACACCGATCTGCTCTCCCGCTACTGGACCAAGCTGGTGCGTTCGTACGCAGCCGAAAGCGTGACCGAGACCGGAGATCGCGAAGCCCCAACCGTCGCCGACGCGCAGCGCTTTCTCGATTCCGCAGCCTCCGGACACGAAACCAGCGAGGGCGACGCAGGCGTCTATCGCTACAGCGAGCTGCACGGCGACGGGCCCCACGGCGCTGGCATTGACACCTTCATTCTTGAGTCGCTCTTGCCCAAAACGAACTACGACGTGCACATCAGCAAGATGAGGCTGCGCGACATCGGCAACACGGCATGGCGGGAAACGCCGCTCCCGCGACGACCGGGCGTGGCTCCGTTTGAACCCATCCGCTGATCCGATGTAATCTGCGATTCCGCCGTTACGTTGCTGAGAGTTTTCTGTTTGCGTCTTCCGCCTTCTGGCTCACGCGCGCCAGCCGCGGCGCCGCGATCAGCGTGAGCGCAAACAGGAAGATCGAAGCCGCAATGTACTCCAGGTGCCCGTGGCGAAGGTCCTCGGCGATCAACTTTACGGCCACCAGCGCCACGCCGGTATAACCCAACCGGCTAAGCTCCGGCCGGCGCAGGCGCGCCCCGCCAAACACCAGCGCCATCGAGACGGCGCATAGCGTCAATGTGCGGATGAATGCGAGATGATGCGCTGCCGGGACCATCCCCAGTGCCACCATCCCAATTAGCCCCTGCATAAGCAGCGCAGTCAACCCAAGGGCCGTGATGCCCGCCAGCAATAAATGCAGCGCCTGCCGTTCCCATGCGTCTGAGCGGTTGCGCCCTGCGGCCCAATAGCAGAGAGCGGCACTCGCCGTAGCCGAAATGATCATTCCTCCCGGCGCGCCCATCGGCGCACCGATCAAAGAGTGGCCAAGGTATTCGGCGAACCCTGAGGCAATTGCCGCCGCAAATAGAAACACGCTTCCGTGAAACTCCAGAATCACCCGCTTCAAGCGCGCGCCTGCAACCATCGCAGTCGGCGCGGCCACGCACAACCAGGCAGCCGCCCATGGTTCCTTGAGGCTGAAAAAGCTGCCGCTCAAAAGCAGCATTGCGCTCCAGGTCGAAAAGACCGCCGCGTTGCGGCGCGACGCGCTCCGGCTCAACAGCATCAGCGTTCCCGCGTAGCAGCCGGCCGCGAGCGCCAGGCAGATCACGCCAAGAATCACCTTGCTTGACGCGGGCCCGAATTCGATCAGGGCCACGGCCGCCAGCAGAAATGCAATCATGGTTTGCGCGCTCTCAAACACAGTGATCGTCAGACCCTTGAAAACTGCCTTGAAGGTCGCAGTCGATGCATAAAGCAGAAACAGCAACGCGCCCGGCGCGAGCAACGCCGCCATTCCAAGCGCTGGATAATCGCCGCGTGTGTTTTGCGGGCTCGAGTAGATCGCGCTCTGCGGGCTTGAATAGATATAGATCAGCAGCCAGACAACCGCATCGGCCGCAAGCGCGACTATCATCCGCGCCGAATGTCCCATCCCCTTCGTCGACCGGTATTCCGAAAGTGCGGCAGCCAGAATCAGAACCGCAAGGAATGGCAATGTTTCATGGGTAGCGATCGCCAGGGTCACACCAAGAGCCGCCACGGCAAGATTGCCAACCTGCAGCACAATCTCTCGCTGCGATTTGCCCGCCAGAAAGAATGCCGTCAATTCGTATGCCGTGAGGGCGGCTGCGATCGCCGGCGCGGGCAGCACTTTGAATCGGATAGCCAGCTCCCAGAGCATGGGCGCCAGGATCACGGCCGAGTTTGCGGCATAAACCGCCCGCGCCAGACGCGCCTCTGCCGGTGTTCGCGCCGCAATAAACAGCCACGCTATCGCGTAAGCGATTCCGAGAATCGCTACCAGCGGCCTCGGAGCAATGCTGGCCTCCGCCGCGGCACGCAGCAGATACGCCCCTGCGATGCCCAGCATCGCTTTGCCCATCACTGAAAACATGCTGCCAGGTTGCGCGAGTACGTTGTTTTCGAGAACGGCCGATTCAAGCGTCCCTGGAGGAATTCTGGCCTCGGTTGCGGCATGCGGCCGGCGAGGTGCGGTCGAATGCTCCAGTTCCTCGATGCGGCCCTCCAGCGTGTCCACACGACCATTCAGCGCATCTACGCGCTTGACGAGTTGGTCGATTGTTTCGGGAAGATCGTTCATTCCCCACCCCGACTCGTGGCCGTCGTATAGAAATCAATCTCCCGAAGCCGCCTGATGACTCGACTGCTCAGGCCACGGCGGCAAAAGCTTCACCAGCGCCCACAGGAACAACAGCGGCAGAATGAGGAAACCGATGGCCACCAGCAAGCCTTCCTTCGTCACCAGGTCAACTTTGTAGGTGGTGTACCCGAGAAAGCTCTTTGAGAACAGCTGGCCGCCGATCACCACGTTCCAGCGCATGGCAAACACGCTGATCATGATCAGGCTGCCGCAGAAAACATAGATCCGCTGGCGAACGATCTCGGTAAACTTCACCACTTGCGTCAGGAACAGCAGAAACAGCGGCAGCAGCGTGCCGAGGCAAATCTGCAGCACGATCTGCGAAAAGAAGAGCTTGGAGTGCACCATGAAATCCAGGCTGCGGAATGATTCGTCGGCCTCGTAGATGCGATGCACCAGATCGAGCATCTCAAGGCTGAAATCGATGATGAAGATGTAGAACATGTACATCGCAATCGTATCCACGCAATGGATGTCGATCGCCTGTTTGCGCAGCTTGGTGAGCGCCATGTAGAGCAGCATTACTCCGGCGATGCCCGACACCATGGCGGAGAAAATAAAGACCACCGGCATCAGCGGCGACGACCACCACGGATTGGCCTTGATCGATCCAAAAATGAATCCCACGTAGCCATGTAGCAGGAACGCCGAGGGGATACCGATCAGCGTCACGATCCAGCCCACTCTTTCATCGATGTGCAGCGAACGCTCGCTGATATTGCTCGAACCCAGCGTCATGACTTTGTAAATCAGGCGCAGCAGGCCCTTTGATTGTTGCGAACGCAGCACAATCTCGCGCCGGTAATCGAGCCAGATCTCAAATACCAGCACCGCCATCAGGTACCACAGGTACACGTAGCCGAACATGGCCATTGCCGAAGTTGCGTGAGGAGTGAAGTACATCTCCGGTGAGCGCTCGGGGTGGCCGAGATGAAACTGCAACGGCAGAGGCGCAACCAGCAGAAACGCCAGCGCCGTAAGCAGCGCCAGCCTGTAAGTTGGAGCGACCGCCTGAACGCGGAACACCCGCACCAGCGATGCCAGGATGAATGCGCCCGCAACCAGCCCCGTGATGTAGGGGTAAAGAACGATCAGCACGCTCCAGTAGAGCGTAACCTCGTTCGGATACATATAGCCTTCGACACCGCTCATAAAAACAGCTCCTAGCTTCTAGCTCCTAGCTTTTCAGTGATTGGATAAAGGCTCCGAGCATTTTGGAGGTTTCTATACAAAGCGCTTCGGCGCTTTGTAACATCGCCTCGTCCCCAATCTTCAGCCGTTTAGCGACCAGAAGCTGCGTTTGAACTTCATACGTCGAACCCTGCGCCATGTTTAGAAACTGTCTAAACTCGCCGTCAGTTCCTCTGCCTCGACCTTCAGCAATATTGCTGGCGACAGATACGCTGGCACGCCGTAATTGTGGGGTCAGTCCGTATTGCTCGTCCTTCGGGAATGTCCTGGTAAGCCCATAGATGCAAACGGTCATTTCCATAGCCCTTTGCCAAACGTTGAGATCCTGAAATGCTTGCGCCAAGTTAGATCTCCGTCCCTGTCAACTCCTGAATTGAGGCTCTTAGCTAGAAGCTAGGAGCTAGAAGCTAGAAGCTGCTTTATCTCACCGATCCATCCAGCCCGTTGTAAAAAGCCTTGGCCCCGGTGGCCATCTGCGGCTTCAATACCTGCACCGCGTGAGTCCTCAAGAACTCGTGAATCGGATCCTTGGGATTCTTGAGGTCCGCCAGCTGCCGCGCTCCCGTCGGGCACGCCTCGCAGCAAGCGGTCGTCAGTCCCTTGGTGATCCGGTGGTAGCAAAGCGTGCACTTGTCCGCCACCTTCTTGGTGGGATGAATGTAGCGGCAACCGTAAGGGCATGCCTGCACACAATAGGCGCAGCCCAGGCAATACTTCTGGTCGATCAGCACCACTCCATCGGGCGCCACAAATGTTGCGCCCACCGGGCAAACCTGCGTGCAGGGAGAATCTGCGCAGTGGTTGCACATCTTGGGAACGAAGAAATACTTACCTGCATCCTCTGCAGCAACCGGAAACCCCTCTTTGCCGCCATCGGGCGAAATCACTTCAGGGCTTTCAAGGTGCGTGTCGGTGACGTGGTACCGCTCCACCCAGGTGCGGAAGAATCCATCCGGCACATCGTTTTCGGTCTGGCAGGCGCGCACGCAGTTTCCGCAGCCAATGCACTTTGGAATGTCGATCAGCATGCCCCACCAGTGTTCGCTCAACTTGTAGTTGGGCGAGTCTTCGGGAGTCCCTGCCAATACGTGCTTCCACGCCACCGCCGCCGCGGGCAAAAGTACCAGGATGTGACGCCGGCTGATATTCATTTCGCACCTCCCGTCGCGGCCTTTGTGCTCGTCGCGGCTGTTGCACTGGTGTCAGACCCGATCACCGGACTGTGCGGGTTGTGGCAGGTCACGCACGGAACGCCGCCCGAATGATCTTCGGGATTCACCTGCGGAAAGCCCTTGGGCTTGGCCGCGCTCGCGGTGTGGCAGCGCGCGCACAGCACCGCTGAATCAGGCTTGACCGGAGTCACCGACATCGGATCGTCGGCGTGCCTCACCAGCGGTGGATCGGCCGGCAGCCGGAGGCCGGCAAAGCCGAGTAGGCGTTGATAGAGATTCTCGGGGGGCGCCTCCGCAGCCGGCTGCAACTGGAAGATCGCGCCGTGGCAGGCTTCGCAGTTCACATGCGCGTGCGCGCCTTTTGACTTGGCCGCGGCCTCGTCGGTGTGGCATTGCTCGCAAGCCTGGTGCCCGGCAAACTTGATTGGGTGGCTTGCAATATCGGTGATTGCTGCCCCACGATAGTGCCCGTACTCGCCAAAGCTCTTGGGCACTACGTATCCGCGAATCACCCAAAACACCAGAAACGCAATGACGAATAGCCCCAGAAACCTGAACAGGTGCCCTGCATCTTTCAGACCGCTCATTCAGCGACGCCCCTTAACCCGCCTGCCAAAGTTGTCCCGTAATCCGTGTTGTGATTTGGGACACTTTCGATGCCCCCAAAACTAGGCTTTAGAGACAGGGCTGTATGTGAGGCTGCTCACAAGTTCATGTGACGAGCCTTACACTCGCAGTTCGAATACCCCGAAGCGATACCATGTTTCTTTGGAGCAGATGATGCCAAGAGTCCTCGACGGCGCTGCCATTGCGGCCGCCATCAAGCACGAAGTCGCCGAAGAAGTTAAGAAGCTGGCCGCGCAGGGAATCCGTCCTGGCCTCGCAGCCGTACTGGTCGGCCACGTGCCCGCGTCTGAAATCTACGTGCGCAGCAAAGTGCAGACCTGCGCCGAGCTTGGCCTCTTCAGTGAGCTCATCTCACCGCCCGACACCGTCACCACCGAGGAGATGTTCGACCTCGTCAACAGTCTTAACGCCCGCGACGATATCGACGGCATCCTCATCCAGTTACCGCTGCCCGCGCAGGTCGACGCCAAATTCCTGCTCGACGCCGTGCTACCTGAAAAAGATGTCGACGGCTTTCATCCCGTCAACGCGGGACGCTTGCAGGCCGGCCGCCCCGCGCTTGCCCCATGTACCCCCGCTGGCGTGATTCAGATTCTCAAGCGCAGCCAGATTCCCATCGCCGGCAAACATGCGGTGGTCGTTGGCCGCAGCGACATTGTGGGCAAACCAGTGGCGATGCTGCTGCTGCATGAGAACGCAACGGTCACAATTTGCCATTCCAAAACGCGCGAACTCGGCGAAATCACACGCCAGGGCGACATTCTGGTCGCCGCCATCGGCCGCCCCGGATTCATAACTCCCGAGATGGTCAAGCCCGGCGCGACGCTCATCGATGTCGGCATCAATCGCATCGACTACGCTCGAAGAATTTGATCGCTACTTCAAAGGCGACCTCAAGCGCGAGCTCACCTTCACCAAGCGCGGGTCAACCATCGTCGGCGACATTCATCCCAAGGCATTCGAGATCGCCGGCGCGTATACGCCCGTCCCCGGAGGCGTAGGTCCGCTAACTATCGCCATGCTCATGTCCAACACCGTGCGCGCGGCCAAAATGCGCAGGGGGTTGTAGGGTAGGAGGGAATGATGCGAAGAGCGGCGGTCCTGTTCACTTTGTTCACTACGACGACTGTCGCCGCATGGGGTCAGACGCTGAGCTCGCTGCTGCGAGCAGGCGGGATTCCCATCGGCCAGTTCACGAGCCAGGAACTTGGGGAGCAGATCAATGCGGCCGAAGGCAGGGAAGGATCGCGGGAGTACGTTGTCTACCTGACTCTGAACCCGAATGGGGATATCTCTGGCGCCCCGGTACTGGTCCGATACGACCGCGCCACGGGCAAAGTGATCCGGTACAACTTCAAACCCGGCGAGATGGAGAACTGCTGCGGCTCGCCGCTTGAGATCGATTTCACCGAGCATTACCTGTTGGTGGAGTTCCACGACAATCCATCGGCAGACACGGTTCTAGTGGCCGGCAAGGATTTACATTACCGCAGTACGCTGTACGGTTTCGATTTCCATGAGATTGCGCCGGACTTGGTTGTGTATGTCGAGGACTTGATCCATTTTGCGCCGCAGCAACCCGAGAGGCTCGCATGGGCCGATCTGCAAAGCGGCCGGGAAGGAGAGCTGTATCCGCCCAAGGGGGACCGGCTGAGGGAGGCGTTTGCAACGCTTCACGAAAAGCATCTGCCGCCCCAGGCTGCGTGCCAGAATGCGAACGATCCGTGCGATCCGGCATTCTACGACGAAGACATCGGATTCGTGCGCGGATACGGGCCAAATGAGTTCGCTATTCGGGTGACGAGAACCGGAGATCACACGTGGGTGACGAAGGGCGCAGACGTGGATGTTCCCGCGGAGGAGTCGCTATATGAGTACAAGCTTCGCAACAATGGATGGTTCTACTGCGAACAGGATGTCGTACCTGCCAAACTGGTGAAAGTGCATGACGCGGATGCACTGGAACAGAAGGGTGGAGGGACGAGCTGTGAACCGAATCTGCCGGTTGTTCCAGATACCTCAGGCCAACTTAACCCGTTCTGGCCGGACACGCGAAAGGAGAAATGACCATGCTTCGCGTAGGCCTGACCGGCAGCCTCGGCAGCGGCAAAACCACCGTCGCCGCCATGCTGCGCTTGCTCGGCGCTGAAGTCATTGAAGCCGACGCCCTCGGCCGCGAACTCATGGAACCCGGCCACGACGTTTTCGATCGGATCGTCGCGCACTTTGGCCCCCAGGTGCTCGGTGCCGATGGCCGCCTGAACCGCGCCCGCCTCGCCGAACTCGCTTTCAAAGAAGGCCGCCTGCAAGACCTCAACGCCATCGTCCACCCCGCCGTCATCGACCTGCAGCGGCGTCTCATGAATGAGGCCTTCGCCCGCGATCCCAACGCCGTGGCCGTCATCGAATCCGCCCTCATCTTCGAGGTCGTTCGCGACGCCCGCGCCCGCGAAGACAACAACAGCGTCCTCTCCGACTGGCGCCGCCGCATCGACCGCATCATCGTAATCACTGCGCCCGACGACCTGAAGATCGCCCGCTTTGTCGCGCGACTCAACCCGCCGCCCGAGAAACTTGGCAGCGCCGAAGCCGACGCGCGCAGCCGCCTCGCCCACCAGATTCCCGACGCCGAAAAAGCCGCCCAAGCCGACTATGTGATTGATAATTCCGGAGATTTGGCCTCGCTCCAGCAGCAGGTCGGCGACCTTTGGCCGCGTCTTTCCGCCGAGAGCAACAATTCTTCTTTTTCCTTGTCTTTAAAATAGAGAGGGCAGCGGGCCTCAATTGGGAACCCCGCGCCCAGGCCCCCGTAGTTGTATTCAAAGAAGAGGTTTTAAGGTTGACAGCATGAAATTGCGCACATTTGTCCTGGTTTTCATTCTGGTGGGCGGATTCTGGTTCCTCACCTCGCACTACTCTCCCCTCGTCGATGGGCATTCCCTGGGGCATTATTCGCTGTTCGGCCCAAAAACCGCCGGCTCCTCGCTGCATCTTACCGAGGCCGAAGCCGCGCCCAGCTACGACGCCGAGGAGCAGAACAACATCGCCATTTACAAGCGTGTGCTGCCGTCGGTCGTCAACATCACTTCCACCACGCTGGTTTACAACTTCTTTTTCCAAGCCGTTCCGCAGCAAGGCCAGGGCTCCGGCTTCATCCTCGATAAGAACGGCCACATCCTCACCAATTACCACGTTATCGCCGGCGCCAATCGCGGCATCGAGGTAAAGCTCAACAACAAGCACGCGCCCTACAAGGCCACGGTGGTGGGCTCCGACCGGTTGCACGATCTCGCGCTTCTCCAGATTGACGCGCCCGATCTGCAGCCCGTCACGCTTGCCGATTCTTCCAATCTAGCCGTCGGCCAAAAGGTCTACGCCATCGGTAACCCCTTTGGCCTCAGCGGCACTATGACCCGCGGCATCATCAGCTCCATCCGCTCCATTCGCAATGAAGATGGCGCGCCCATTGAAGACGCCATCCAGACCGACGCCGCCATCAACCCCGGCAACTCCGGCGGCCCGCTGCTTAACTCGCGCGGCGAAGTCATCGGCATCAACACCATGATCGCCTCGAACGGCGCCGATCAGAGCTCGGGCATCGGATTCGCCATCCCCATCAATACCGCCAAGGCTGTGCTCAATGACCTCACCCGCTACGGCCGCGTCAAGCGTCCTTCGCTGGGTGTCGTTACCTATGCCATTGGGCCCGATCTCGCCTCGCAGATGGGCTTCCCCGCCGACTACGGCCTCCTGATTCAGCGCGTCATTCCCGGCGGAGCAGCCGAACGTGCCGGGCTGCGCGGCGGCAATGAGCAGGCTTACGTGGGCAATCAGCCTATCCTGCTTGGCGGCGATTTGATTGTGGCCATCGACGGCCAGCAGGTCACCGATTCGCAGGACGTGAGCGCCATTATGGAAAAGCACCAGGCCGGCGACGTCGTCAGCGTCACCATCATCCGCGACCGCCGCCAGATGACCTTCAAGCTCCAACTCGGCGAAGCCCACGACGCCAACGTGTAAAGGACTCCCGCAATCTAATCC
Source organism: uncultured Acidobacteriaceae bacterium (assembly GCA_963732165.1). Classification (GTDB taxonomy): domain Bacteria; phylum Acidobacteriota; class Terriglobia; order Terriglobales; family Acidobacteriaceae; genus Telmatobacter. The sequence goes on along the minus strand of CAVSYM010000044.1, from coordinate 25,062 downwards.
CACACAAAATGGATGCCCCATCCACGCCGGGTCCTTGTTTTTCCTGCTTGGGTGGGATACCTCAATCCTTTTCCAGCCGTTTTTCAGCGTTCTTCGCGCCTCACACCCCCGCGCCTGCCACCACGTCGTACGGCCGCATCATCTCGTTGTCCTCGTGCTCCAGGATGTGGCAATGCCACACATACCTGCCCGCGTAGCCTTCGAAGCGCACGATAATCCTGGTCACCAGGTCGGAATCGGCGCGCACCGTGTCTTTCCAGCCGGCTTCACCGGCGTCGGGCGGAATAGCATCGCCAATGTAGCGCAGATTTCCGGTCACAAAGTAGTGCAGCTTGTCGAAGGGACGGCGGTCGAGAATCTGGAACCGGACCAGGTGCAAATGAATCGGATGCACGTCTTCGGTCAGATTGATGAGGGTCCAGATCTCTACCGTGTCCAGCTTGGGATTCTCGGTGACCGGCATGTGCCAGTAATGGCCGCCGAGCAGCATGGTCATCGATTCGCCTTTGGGGCTCTTGTACTCGTTGAGCGTGAGCAGTCGGGTGCGCACCGCGGCCGATTCGGGAATCGCCACGACCGGGCGCAGCTTTGCAGGCAATGAACCGCCGCCCGGCGGGGAGCCGTGGGATACACGAAACTGCATCAGCTCCTGGATCTTCTCAGTCTTGAGGACGATCTGTTCGCCGCCATGACCGCTGAAGTCGATGACCAGGTCGGCGCGCTCTGCGGGAGCCAGCGTTAAGATCTTCGCCGGCACCGGAGCCGGGAGCAGCCCCTGATCGGTCCCGATCTGCATGATCGGCTGCCCCGTTGAGAGCGAGAGATTGAAGAACTGCGCATTTGAGCCGTTGAGCACCCGGAAGCGATAGAGCGCCGGCTGCACGTCGAGATAGGGGAACAGCTTGCCATTCACGAGCGTGCAATTGCCGTAAAATTCCGGAACCCAGGGTGCGTCGGGAATGGGCGAGAGATCGTAATTCAGCTGGCCCTCGGGCGTGAACTTGCGATCGCACAGCACCAGCGAAATCTCGCGCTCCGAGTGAGGCAGGCCCAGCGCGTCTTCGGCCTCGTCGCGAACGATGTAAAGGCCTACCAGCCCGGCGTAAATGTTCAGCCGGTTAATGCCCATGGCGTGATCGTGATACCAGAGCATGCACGCGTCCTGCCGGTTGGGATAGTGGTAAGTCCGCGATTTGCCCGGCACGTACCAGTCTTCAGGGTAGCCATCGCTATCGGGCGGCGCCTTGGCGCCGTGCAGATGAATCACTGAGCGGACGTCCGGATTCTTGCGTTCCGCGCCCATCAGGTTGTGATCGATGGTAAAGAGATGACGCTGGGGCAGCTCGTTGGCCCACTCAACCAGCACGCCTTTGCCGGCGCGGGTTTCGATAATCGGCCCAGGCGAGACTCCGTTGAAGCCCCATTGCCGCGTGGGCGCCAGATCGCGGTGCACCCGGGCTTCGAACTCCGCCATCCTGATGTGGTAAAGCGGAAGCTTCTCGCCTCCGGTCCCTGGCGCTGTCGATGTGCCGGCCGGCCGTGCAGTCTCCAGAATCGGCAAGGCATCGACATACCGCTTCAAGCTGCCGGGGTCGAGCGTGGGAAGCGCCATTACCTCATGAGGGTGCGAATGCCCGGCAATAGCCTGGATTCCTGGTGCCCCATGCATTCCCGGCGCCCACGGTCCATTTGGCATGCTTCGAAGGAATTCCGCCGCTTTGCCGGGCATGGCGCAGAGCGCGGTCGTCATGCTTCCCCGTTTCATGAATTGGCGACGCGTAAGCGGGATTGCCGTCTTCAGGTTCAACGCGATCTCCGGGTTGCGGAACAGATTCTTTTCTCCATCAAAACACAAGCGGCGGGCACCTCCTCACTGGGGAAGCTGTGCCCGCCGCCTGGAACTGCCGCTGGTACTGCTGGTTCTGGTCTTACGTCAATCGGAGTACCCACCCCCTAAAAAGGAAAATGATGAGGAAACCCTCCCCATTGGCTGACCGGCTCGCCCGTGGAGGGATTGAGGAACAGCTTGTCCTGCCGGAAGCTCGGTTGGTTGAAGTCGAACATGTCGGTGATTGGACCGGCGATCGCATCGAACGACCCGCCGCCCAGGCGCTCGCCACTCAGCCAGTTGTCCTCAATAAAGCGCACTACCGACGACTGATCGATGATGGTGTGAGAAACGTAGTTGCTCTTGGCCCAGGGCGAGACGACGATGAAGACCAGGCGCGGGCCATATCCGCAGCGGCCCTGGGCATTCGGCGTAGTGATTCCCGCCAGGCCCGGCGTCGAAGTGCCGCACACGCCGGCGCCATTCAGCACGTCGGCCGGCGTCTGCGACTGGTTCACGATGGGGCTCATCTGGTGGTCGTACCAGCCGTCGGAGTCGTCATAGGTGATGATGACCGCCGTGCTGCTCCACTCCGGCTGCTGCTCAAGGAAGTTGATGGTATTCGCGATGAAGTTCTGCTCGTCCAGCGGATCGCTGTAGCCGGCGTGGCCATCCTCGTAGCCCGGCGCTTTCAGATAGGTCACCGCGGGGAAGTTCCCTGCCTTGACCGCATCGAAAAAGTCGTGAATGTCGTACTGGTTGTGCGTGATCGAGTCATCCGGGGTGCCGATGGACCGGACCGAGGTGGGCCGGGTGTGGGCCAGGTTCTGCGTGGATGCGTAGTACTGGAACGGCTGGTGGTGGGGAATGTAGTCGACTTCGGCAACGCCGGTTACTGCCGACAAGGTGGAGCGGCTGCAGCCGGAGGTGCCGTTCGAGTTCTTGATCGTCAGATCGAATCCACCCTCGAAGAATCCCCATGAAATGCCGGCTGTGTTAAGCAGGTCGCCGATATTGTTGCCCAGCATCGATACATTCTTGGTCGTGGAACTGCAAACGTCGCCGTACGGATCGGCGTCGGCAATCAGTGTCTCGGAACCGCCCCCGCCCTCGACGATGGTGGTGTTGTTCACCTTCACCGTTGTTGAAGTTACGCCGTTGGTCTGGCCCGCGATCACGTTGAGCGCCCCCGGCGTCGATGGCCCGAAATTGGTGTCGTACATGTTGTCGCTCATGGCGAAGTGCTGAGCGTAGTTCCACAAGCCCGTCACCGTGTTGCCGTCAAAGTAGCCCATCGTCAATGCCGTCGTGGTCGCGGCTGCCGGCGGAGCGCTCGGCGGAGGTCCCTCGGTGCCCACCGAAAGCGGAAACAGATCCATCAGGCCGCCATCGAAAGCCATCTGCTCAGGCGTGTAATTGTGATCCTGATCGGCGGTCGCTGCCTGGCTCCGATCGAGCCGGAAAGGATTGGCCGCGATACTGATGCTGCCGCTCGACAGCGTGGCGTTATTTGCGGTATTCAGCGAGTTTGGGTTGTGGGTCATCAGTTCCGGAGTCAAACCGTTCACCGACGGGGTGCCCGGCAGCGCGTGGAACGGTGGCTCACCGGCAGGGTTGGTGGCGTAGGGATAGGTCCCAAAATAGTGGTCGAACGATATGTTCTCCTGGTAGATCACTACCAGGTGCTTGATCGGGGTTGCGGTCGATACTCCGCCCCAGCGATCCTGGGCGAAGGTGGGGGTTGGCAGGGTGGTGGCGACAAGCATGCACGACATGACACAAGCAATTGGCTTTTGCATTCGACCTCCTGGTGCGTTAGGGGAATTGCCATTGGGGAGTTGCCATTGGGCAATTCACTACCGTTGCAAATCGCAGATTGCGGAGGGAGCAGGGGGTTTTGTCCCCCTGAATAAAGGCGAAATGACGCGGCCTTTAGGCCCGGGCCCCTCGAATTCTTCCGGCAAAACTCGCATTTACAACTGTAGTAAATTGCCGCTGGGGAAAGCGGTAACTTGAAAAGTTGTAGGCGACTGGGATGAAAATGCGATGAATACGCGGTTACGCCGAGGGCAAATTTGCGAGGAAGTTGAATATTTATATAACGATATGAAGTTTCTTTTGATTTCGTGCGAACGCGCGTCATGACGTCCGTCCATCGGGGGCGCCCTCCTGAGAGTAGGTCGCCGCAGCGAAGGAAGTCGAAAGATCTGCTCCTTGAATTTATCCGCTTGAGCGGGGTGGAACATCTCTAGAACCTCAATCCCCGTGCCCCATCCATTCCGCGTCGTTTGCGGAATGGGTGGGACATTCAACACTGACAACTGATCACTGACCACTGACCACTGACCACTGACAACCGTTTCTCAGAACCCGGCTCTCGTCGCATCCTCCTCCGCCTGCGCCACCTGAACCCGAGCCACGTCAACCGGCACATCGTAATGCGCGGCCACCATAGCCGCGGCCAGATCGCGATCGAGCAGCGGTTCGACGGCAGCTATCTTGATCTGCGCCGCCTGCGCCATGTGCGCTACCGCCGCTTTGCTCGACACTTGCTCCACCAGCACCAGCATCGCATTCACAATGGTTGCCACTGCCTGAATCGCCGACAGCGCATGTTTCTGGCTCGCCGTATCCACAATCTCCGTCACCGCCAGCAGCGAGCCATTGACCTGCTGCTGAAACGAAACCACCTGCGTCTGCAACTGGGCCAGCACACCGGCCGAAGGATTGGCCAGATACGCTTTGGCCTGCACTTCAAGCAGATTCGCGGCCGCGTCAAAGCTCTGCGTAGCCGCGGCAAACACCGGTGCATCGGCCGGAGCCAGCAGCGCCGCCGTTGAATCTACCGTGGCAATCGCGCTCTCGAGTGAAGGCGTCCAATTCACAATGTCCTGCGCCACATTGGCTGCCGAACATGCCGTCATAGTCGACAAAAGCAACAGCGAAATCATCATCCACGCTCCGAGTTTGGCCTGCTGGCTCGCTGACTGGCTGACTTGCTCGTTCGCTGCTCCATCGGGATCGCGCGCCAGCAGCCCCAGCAGCGCGCTGGCAATCGCCGTCACCAGCGAAATCACCGTACCCGTGCCGGCCTTGCCCAGCGATATACCCTGCTGCGAAAGCACGCTCGCAATAGTTACCACCGCAATCAGCACTCCTGCCGCCGATGTCTTGGGATGATTCCAGATATTTGATACTGAGTTCATACACAACTCTCCTTTGGTTCGTTCGTAAGCTTGAAAAAATGTCACATGGGATTCTCTCTGCAGCTCGACGTGTTGTACCGCCGGTCTCCCGACCGGCTGTACTGAGGGCCTCCTGGCCCTCAGCGACTTCACCAAACCTTGTATTTTGGATAGTCGAGGCACCGGGCAGCTCTCCATGCCCCATTGCCGCCGTGGTTTCGGTCATTTCAATGGGGGTAGAGCCGCCCGGCGGCTGCGCCGCTCGATCACCGTCAGCAACTCAGCTCAACGCGCCTCAATCGGTCCGCGTCCCTGGCAACAATCACTGGGGTTTCAGGAAAAGGTTGTTCTTCCTCGTACACATTCACCCTGGTTCTTGATTGGTTATCTATAAGGTTAGGCGATCAATGCAGAATTATCTGCAATCCTCGCTAACTTTAAGCGTAAGAAAATCAATAATCTAAAGACCAGAACCACGCGCCAAGCATTGACACGCCATGGGGTGAACCCCTCGGGTGAGACAGTTCGTGATTTGACAGTTCACGGTTTGCTGTAAAGTGCTGTTCATTTTGTTGCCTCTGGGGCAGACTCGGTTTCGGTTGGTGAAGCGGAGACAGGCTCTGGTGGAGACCAACCTGTCAAGGAATAGCCAACTGGTGACTCATCGATCGGGTGAGTTGGGGGGCTGGGTGGAACCAGCTCCCCGCTTGCTTTGGGCGGCCGGCCTCTGCGCCGTGTCCAGGATCGATAGATTTCCTCATGCCTTGGAAAACTCACCGTCGGCGCAGGCACGACAGTCTCGGGATCGTGGGCGGCTTCGAACTCCTCCGGGGTTTTGTATCCCAGCGCCGAGTGCAGCCGGAGCCGATTGTAGTACTGTTCGATGAACTCTTCCAGGTGGGCGTTCAGCTCGTCGATGTACTGGTACTTGTGGGCGTAGATCTGCTCGCGCTTGAGAGTCTTGATAAAGCTCTCGCAGAAGGCGTTGTCGTAGGGGTTGGCGGGGCGGCTCATGCTGGGCAGGATGCCATGGATTTCGAGCAAGCTGGTGTACTGCTGGGAGGCATACTGCACGCCGCGATCGGAGTGGTGCACCAGCCCGGGCGCGGGTTGGCGCAGGGCGATGGCGCGCTCCAGAGCCAGCAGCGGCAGGCGCGTGGTCAAGGTCCGGTCCAGCGCCCAGCCGACCACTTTACGCGAGAACACATCCAGCACCACGGCCAGATAGACGAACTCGGACGCCAACCGGATGTAGGTGATGTCGGCCACCCATAACTGGTTGATGGCGGTCAGCTTCATGCGCCTGGCCAGGTTCAGATAGACTTGCTGGTCGTGGTCCGAGTCGGTGGTGACGACGAACGCCTTGGGCTCGATGCCGAGCAGGTTATCTTCGCGCATCAGCCGCAGGACACGCTTGTGGTTGACGGCCATGCCGCGGCGGCGGAGTTCGACTGCGACGCGCCGATAGCCGTAACGGCGGTGATGCTCCAGGACGATCTGCTGGATGGCGTTGCGCACTTCCATGTCCTCTTCGCCGGGGTGGCGAGGTTGGAGGTAGCGGTAGAATCCGGCGCGGCTGACCTGGGCCAGCCGGCACATCGGCTCGATACCAAGGCTGTCTGCGGCCGGCATCATTTCCCGAATTGCTTCCCAGATGCCATTGCGCCAGAGCCGGTATTGGCCTGGCCCAGAGCCTCGACCTTTGCGCAGGCAGCCTTCAAAAAATCCACTTCCAGGGTCCTCTTCACCAGCGCCTTCTTCAGCTGTGCATTTTCCTGACGCAGGCGCCCTTCGACACTGTGCAACTGCTTCTGCTGCTCGCGCCGCTGTCCGGCCTGCCAATGGTGCAGCAGCTGGCGCGAGACGCCCAGTTCCCGGCACAACTGGGCCACGTTCGGCGCCAGCGCCAGACGGCGCAGTGCCGATTCCCGGAACTCTTTGCTGTACTTCAGATATTTTTGACCCATTTGCAGTTCCTCCTGCTCCCTGCAAACTGTCAAGATGCAATTTGTCTCACTTTGGGGGTTCAGTCCACACTGAAGTCGCGGTGACTGTAACTTTGGAGGTCCCAATCGGAGTGACAAAGGGGCCCTTCAAGATGCAACCTGTCACACCGGTCATGACAGTGCTCGCGAGGAGCACCAGCAGCAAGGGCCCGAACCACGGCCGACCCTTAACGGGCACCCCCCTTTTGCGCAGGACTAAAGCCAATCCAAACAAACTGCCAGGCCACCATAAGACGACCGTTGTCAGGATGGCTCTATTCCGCGCGGGAGTCCGGGTGGTTTCAAGGTGAGCCAGTTGCAAGTCGACATCAGTTATGAAGGTCAATTGAACATTCACTGGAAGGTTGTCGCCGACTAATGTCACGGAGTCAATAAGAACGCCGTCTTCTGTAAACGCGCAAAGCGAGCTAGCGGGAAGGCCGGAGCAACTCAACGCGAGCTTACCGGCATAGCCGCCAGAAGGCGTAAAGGTGAGCTTCGTTGTCCCGGTCAATCCTCGAGCGATGGTTAGGGCGTCGGGGTTCGCGCTGATCTTGAGCGAAGGGATCTGCTTCGCGGAAATGATGAGTGTGTATCCCTGCTGGGTCGCCTGGTCTCCATTGGCGTCGGTCGCATTGACTGAGAAGCTATAGGTCCCGGCCGAGGTGGAAGCAAGCGTACCGCCGAGAACTCCATTTTTGAAGGTAAGTCCCGCCGGCAGCGTTCCGCTCTCACGCAAGGTCAGCGTACCAATTCCGCCGGTTGCGCTAAACGTGACGGGACCATAGGTTCCGCCAGCAAGTCCTGTGCCGTGGCTGCCATTGAAAGTAGCCGCGCCAGGGGTAATCGCGATTGCGTTGAACGCGACAACGGTATCAGTATCAGTGACCGTGATCTGCTCGGCGTCGGCAACGTCTGGGAAGGTCTCAGTATCGGTTACCGTTATGGACTCGTTGTCCATGACAACGGCAGGGAACGCGGATGCTGCCAGGATATTGAGCGAATATCCCTGCAGGATTGCCGAATCACCGTCGGCATCAGTCGCAGCAACAGAAAACGGATAAGACCCGACGGAAGAAGATGTAGGCGTGCCGCTGAGTGCGCCATTGCTGAAGGTGATGCCCGCTGGAAGCACACCGCTTTCGGTGAGGGTCAGCGTACCAATTCCGCCGGTAGCGGAGAAATCGACTGGCGCATATGCGTGGGTGGCATAGCCGGTTCCTTCGCTGGCGTTGAAGGCTGTTGAAGCGGGAGTAATTACGATTGGCGTGAAGGCTCTGACGATGTATTTATCTGCGACCGTGATCTTCTCCGAGTCAGCGACGTCCGGAAAGGCCTCGGTGTCCGTTACGGTGATGGTCTCGTTGTCCGTAACCGATGCTGGCGGTAACGTAGCTCCATTGATGGTCAGCGTATCGCTTACGCTTCCGGTACAGCTATTCGAATCAGTAGCCGTAACCTCGAATGGAAAGCTACCCGACTGAGTAGGCGTGCCGCTGAGAATTGCCGACGCGAAAGTGATGCCGGTTGGCAAAGCGCCCGATTCAGAGAAGCTGGTAGTCCCGATGCCGCCCGTCTCAGTAAATGTAACGGCGGGATAAGTTGTGCCCGAATTGCCAGTGTCCAAGGTCGCTGGTCCCACCGTAATTGTCTGGCACGCGATCACAAGCGAGTAAGCCTGAGTGCCGGTGTCATTGTCGGCATCGGTAGCCGTGACCGTGAATGGAAATGCCCCGGCCTGACTCGGTGTTCCGGAAAGCAGGCCGTCTGCAGCGAGCGTAATTCCTGCCGGCAGCGATCCCGCCGTCACATCGAAGGTCACCGCCCCGGTGCCTCCCGTCGCCGTAATGGCGACACTATATGACATACCCGCCGTGCCCGCCGCTAGCGTCGTCGGACTAATTGACAAGGGCGGGCCGGCAAATGCGAACTTCATGATGAACGCGTTTACAGGATCTGGGTAGGTTGCGTTGGCCGTCAGGGTCGTCTTGAAAGCCCCTGGAGTGGTAGGAAACCCAGGCTGCGCTGCGCCTGCGACGTAAGCATTTCCGGTCGAATCCACAGCGACCGCGAATGCATCTGTAATCTCGTTCCCACTGGGCACCTCAAGGTATGTCGAATAGACCAAGCCTGATCCTGACGAGTTAAATACGGTAAGAAACCCGTTCGTAGTGGTCGTCAGAGGGCTGGGCTGGAATGCATCGGGCGTCGTGGGAAAGGTGCCCTGGTAACCGTTGTTATTTCCTGCCACGTAGACCTCTCCCGAAGAGTTAACGCCGATGCCATAGCCGATGGTCTGGCCCGGCAGGTAAGTCGAATAGACCAAGGCGGATCCGGTGAGATTGAGCTTGGTAACAAATGCGTCCGTTTCGTCTAGGAGATTCGTCTGATAGGCCCCCGAGGTTGTGGGGAAGTCCGAGTCTGAGGTTTGCCCGGTCACGTAAGCATAGCCTGAGGCGTCGACTGCCACGGCAAGAGCTTCGTTCGCGCTGGTGCCATTCGTTCCGCTCAGAAACGTGGAGTAAGTAAGTGCGGTGCCATCTGGGCTCAGCTTCGTCACGAACACTGCTAACGGGTCGCTGCTTGAAGTCTGGAATGCGCCGGGAGTGACCGGAAATGTCGACACTTCGGTGCTTCCCACCACGTAGGCGTTGCCCGATGAATCCACAGCAACAGCCTCGGGTTTGTTCGAACCTGTGCCGAGATAAGTGGAATACGACAGCGATGCACCACCGGAACTGACCTTGGTGACAAAACCCGTGCCGCCACAGGTGGTGGGCGAGGCGCAGCCCTGGACCGGTTGAAATGCCCCTTGCGTCGTGGGATAGGTGGGCGAGGTTGTGGTGCCTGCAACGTAGGCATTGCCGTCCGCGTCCAGAGCAATTCCAAAACCATTCGTGGTGTGAAACCCAGTCGTCTCCGTCCCGCTTAAATAAGTTGAGTAAACGAGAGCCGTCCCAGTCGGATTCAGTTCCGTTGCGAATGCGTAAGTTCCACTGGCAGTCTCCGATGTTTTGTACGCGCCCGGAGTCGTTGGAAAATTGTTGGAATTTGTGTAACCGGTGAGATATGCATCGTCGGTAGCGTCCAATGCGATTGACGTCACAGTTGTCGAGCCGGCAGACGTATCGCCGAAGTATGTCGAATAGACGAGCGCGGAACCGTCGGGACTCAGCTCCGTGACGAAACCCGCTGTACCGCCCGGGTTGGGATAGGCCGGCTGGAAAGCGCCGGCCGTGACAGGGAAGTCAATCGATGTGGTTGTTCCTGTCACATACACGTCGCCGGCAGAATCTACCGCGATGGCTTTGCCTGCATCATTGGCAGCGCCAGTGATGTTGCCGCCTCCCAGGTAGGTCGAATAAGCCAGGGTCGGATCAATCACCAGCGGCTGAGAGTGGTCGTAATGGCCGAGGGCAAAACCCAAGCGGCGCGGGCCTCGCAGCACAAAGTTGCCGGCCACTTCGCGGCGCTGGCCTTGCACTTCTTGATAGACGACCGGCTTCTCCAATTCGAGTTCACTCTGCCCGACACCCAACACCATGTCGCCTCGGGAAGTGATGCGCATGCGCTTCGCGCCTTCCACGTCGAGATCGATTGCATGCGGGTCCGCGCCGGGCGCCACAACAAAGTCGTATTCCAGGTGTTGCTGGTTGCCGTGGAAAAGCACATCCACGCCGGGATATATCTCCCGGTACTCCACTCCCTTGTAATTCGCAACGTTTTTTCGCCACTGCTTTGGGTCGTTGCCCATGAAGTAGTTTGTTTTGCCCGGTAGTTGGTTGCGGCCTGTGGCTGCCAAGGGTGTGCTGCCGCCTGCAAATTTCAGCCGCACGATGCTGACGGGTCTCTGGCTAAGCGAAGTTCTAGGATGAAACGCCAGGGAGGAGCGGGCGACATGCTTTGCCGGGTCCGGAATCAATTGCGGCAGAGAAAGAACCGCCTCTTTATCCGTGAGGAAGAGCGTATAGCCGGGCGTGCGCGCCAGGAATCTTACGCGAGCATCCGTCTGCCCCTGGTTGGCTTCGAAGGTCAGGGGCAATGCGGCATACATTCGGATGGCCCGTGCGCGCGAGACTGCCGGGACGGCCCGTGATGCGGCTTCGTCTACGCGAGGTTCAGAGGCCGCCGGCTTCAAGGAGCTTTTAAGCGGCGCAGCATGTGCGATCGCGGCAGTTGGCGCAGCAGTTGGTAATGTGCCGCGCGCTGTTGGAGCGGGCAACGCCTGGGCTGCCGCACGTGGAGCAGTGGAAACCGAACGCACGGCACGACGCGAGTGGTGGGCAGCGGCCAGCCCGGCAAGCAGGATTGCGCCGCAGGCCGTTACGCCCGCCAATTTTCGGCAAAACTGCGTCCCGTTGCTCATCCTTCAGCCTCCTGCGCTCTCGCGTCGTCTCCGGTCCTCGGTGGTAGAAGCGATTCGTAAGAAGCGCTATTGGAAACTGATTTGAACGTTGACAGAAATGAGCTGACCCGCGGCTGCAATTTGCACGGCGGTTGGCAGAGTTGCACGGGTTAGCAGGTAGGCTTCCGTTTGCACAGCTTGTCCCTGGGCGCAGGCATTAGGTGATACCGTTGAACTTCCCTCGGTCGGCGTAGAGCCGTCGTAGCAAAGGACGGAACTGAGGAATACATTCGTAATTGACGTGGTCGTACTGGCCACCGCGGTACCACTGAAGGAAAGGCTCGATGGATAACCATTGCTGCCCGCAGAGGCAATGCCGCTGACACTTAACGGAAAACAAGGCCCCGTGGGCGTGATTTGATTTTTAGACCCGGTGCCACCACATCCGGAAGTGCTTTCACCAAATCCGGATGGTTCAGGGCTGATGAGTGAACCGAGTAAATAACAGGACGTGTCGTTGTTATTGATCGCAGCACAAGGGCCCGTTTGTCCTCTATTGCTGTCGGCCAAGTGGACTATATAACCGCCAGTCGGGAGGTAATCGAGAAGGAGTAGGGCCAGAGTCTCTGCACCGCTGGGCTGCACCAGCGCATTCTCAAACTCCGTGTGCGAGACAAGCTTTCCGTCGGGATTCCTGACCTCGATGGTCCAGTGGCCGTGCACAGTGATGCCCTCGTGCTGGCCTTTCGCGGGAGGTTTCACGGCGGGCAAGGCCGGCAATTTGGCGGGCGCCGCTGCCGGCTTTGCAGCTGGAGCTGCGGACGAGGTTGTACTCGCCTGCGCGCGGCCGATGCCTGTGTTGGAAAGCGCCAGGACGAAAAGGGCGGCAAGCACCAAGCCCGGCCCGGCGATCTGTGCGATGACCTTGTGTTTACCGTTCGTCTTCGTGTTGTTCCTCCTTGGGTGTTCTTGCGTCTGAGGCTTTGGAATCGAAGCGTCTCCCCTCCGAGATTCGCTTTGGGCCGAGCCGGGCTGCGGCCTGAGATTTAGAAGAGGTGGGAAGCCTCGTTGTCTGTTAAAGCGATATCTCTTCGAGAATCGGTCCAGTTGAAGCGAAAATACTTACCGAAAGATTTAGAAACGGATCGAGGGGGGAAACCCTTGTTATCGGCTAAAGCGAAATCCGGGCGTGAATTGGCTCAAAGAAATGGAACTTTTTTGATATGCTGCTCCCAGATGACAAAAGCGGCCGAGCCTTGCTGGTAAAGGGCCCTTCTTTTCAACCGGATGGCAAGCTACCCGATCAGCTCGGCCTCGCACGTAAATGAACCTGCTGGCCAGGCTGGGGGAATGTTTGTCGCAGCTTCCATCCAACGCCGTTGACAACCTGCTGGCGAAGTTGCAGGCTGGCGATGAGCATGCCCTGCATGCAGTATTTCCCCTTGTGTACAACGAGCTGCGACGGGTAGCCCATCGCTACCTGCGCAACGAACGTGCCGATCATACTTTGCAAAGCACCGCCCTCGTGCACGAGGCTTATCTGCGTCTTGAGAAGCAAGGCGGCGGCGAGTTCAAGAATCGCGAACACTTCGTCGCGATCTGCGCGCAACTGATGCGGCAAATTCTGGTAGAGTATGCGCGAAGCCGCAAAGCCCAAAAACGGGATGGAGGCGTCCGCTTGTCGCTCAGCGACGGCGTACCGGGAAAGACGCCGAGCGTCGATATGATCGCACTGGACGACGCCCTGAGCGAGTTGGCCAAACTCGACAATCAACAGAGCAACATTGTTGAACTGAGATTCTTCGGCGGCCTTTCCATCGATGAGACTTCGCGGGTTCTCAATCTTTCTCCCACCACGGTGAAGCGGCATTGGGCTACGGCAAGGCTTTGGCTGCATCGCGAGATGAGCAACGCGACAGACACATGAAACCGGAACGCTGGCAGAAGATTCGAGACGTGCTTGAGAAGGCGCTGGAGTTGGCGCCTGGCCTGCGCACGGCTTTCCTCGACGGCACCTGCTCGTCCGATCCACCCTTGCGCAATGAAGTTGAAGCATTGCTGGTTTCCGGCGATGACATGTCAGCCAGATTCCTGCAATCTTCTGCACTGGCCGACGGACTGGGTGCGGAGATGGACGGGATTGGCTCAGCCGGGGCTTTGGAAGCTGGCCAGGTTTTCGTGCAGCGATTTATGTTGATCAGCAAATTGGGTGAAGGCGGCATGGGCCAGGTGTGGCTGGCCGAACAGACTCTGGCCGGTGCGCCGCCAGGTGGCCCTGAAGTTGATCAAGGCCGGCAAGTACGACGAGACCATCGTTCAGCGCTTCCAGGCGGAGCGGCAATCGCTGGCCATCATGGATCATCCAGCCATCGCCAAGGTGTTTGACGCCGGAACCACTCCGCAGGGCCAGCCATACTTCGTGATGGAATATGTGCCGGGTTTGCCGATCACGGAATACTCCGATCAGAAGAAGCTTAGGATTTCGGATCGGCTCGAACTCTTTATTCAGGCCTGCGAAGGCGTACAGCACGCACATCAGAAAGCCATCATTCATCGCGATTTGAAACCTGCCAACATTCTCGTGGTCGAAGTTGATGGGAAACCAGTGTTGCGCATCATCGACTTCGGGCTGGCAAAGGCGATCACGCCTCAGATTGACGGCGAGCTGCTTCATACACAGCTGGGGCACTTCGTTGGCACGCCCGGATATATGAGTCCGGAGCAGGCAGACTCTAACGTGACCGATATCGACACGCGCACTGACGTTTATTCACTGGGAGTCGTTCTCTACGAATTGCTGTCTGGCTCGCAGCCGTTTCAAAACCCGCAGCGGCAGAAACAGTCGCTCGAAGAGTTGCTGCGCAGAATACGCGAGGAAGATCCGCCGCGGCCGAGCACCAAAGTCGTGCTCGATCGGGATTCTTCCGCCCGGATAGCGGAAGCGAGCGGGACCGAGCCGAAGCAATTGGCACGCGATTTGCGCGGAGATCTCGACTCGATTGCGATGAAGGCGCTCGATAAAGACCTCGCTCGCCGATATGACGGTGCCTCTGAACTGGCCGCCGACATTCGTCGCTATCTGACCCATGAGCCCGTCGTTGCGCGCCCGGCGAGTGCGGCTTATCGAGGCGGCAAGTTCGTCAAGCGCCACAAACTCGCCTTGGCTATAGCTACGGTATTCGCGCTGGTTGTGGTCACCGGCGTGGTCGCGATTGTGCGTGAAGCGCGCATCGCCCGCATTGAACAGGCTCGCGCGGAGCAGCATTTCGAGTCATTGCGCAAGCTCACGAATTCAATGCTGTTCGAGTTTCACGATTCGATTGAAGCTCTGCCCGGTTCCACGGCTCCACGCGAACTGGTCGTGAGCCGCGCACTCGAATACCTCAAGCAAATCGATGCGGATTCCCCGAACGATCCTGCCACTCTGCGCGACCTAGCCGCCGGCTACGAGCGCGATAGGCCGCATCCGCGCCGAAGAAGGTCATCCCCACCTGGGCGGAGCCGGATCGTATCAACAGGCAAATGAGCTCTATGAGAAAGCACTGGTCATTCGCCAGAGGCTCGCCGCTGCAGATCCCGGCGATCCGAATCTGCAGCTTGAACTGCTCGGCACGATGCTCAACGTGGCCAGGATTGACGAGCAATTTGGCGAACTCGATCGCGCCCTGGCTCTGCAGCAACAAAGACTGGAGATCGAAGAGCAGTTGGCCAAAACCCATGATTCCGACGACCTGCAATACAACATTGCCGCATCGCTGATCGGCATCGGAGAGTTAAAACTCTGGCTTGGCGAATACGAGTCTGCCCTCGACTATGAGCGAAGATCGCTCATCATGAACCAGGCGCTTCTCGACAGAAATCCTGGCAGTCTCAAGATGCTTCGCGGCGTGTGGCGTTCGCGCGGCTGGACCGCCATGGTTCTTCGCTATGGCAAAAAGTTCACTGAGGGCGCGGCCGAGTCTCGAAAAGCGCTCGCCATCTCAGAGCAACTCGCAGCTCGCGACCCGAATAACTCTGACTTTCAGCGGTTTCTTATTGCCGATAACCAGAGCCTGTGTGAGTGTCTGGCTTATTCGGGGTCTTTCTCCGAGGTGCCAAAACTATGCCAAAAGGCGATCTCCATCAACCAGGCCATGGTGAAGGCTGACAAAAGTAATGTGCAGGCAAGCGCGGACCTTGCTAATTCAACCATGACCATGGGATTGGCTCTCTACCTGATGCACAAGCCGCAGCAAGCTCTGCTCTTTGAGCGGCGTGCCGACACAATGTACCACGATGTAGCGGCCCACGAGCCCGACTCCCAAGCAAATGGAGTCGACCACGCAGAGTCCCTGATCTATGCAGGCAGAGCCGAAGCCGATCTGCATCGTCCGGGGCAGGCGCGCAAAGACCTTGAACAAGCGAAACAAGTCATGGAGCAATTGGTCACACGCAGCCCAAAGCACCAGTATTTTCGAAACACCCTGGAAGAAGCAAAGTCGGAGCTGAAAGCGCTTCCCAACGACACTGCCCCACTCGCCATTCACTGAGAGCGACCCTGGCGCCTTGAACCGCACCGAGTTTCGCGTCCAGCCTCACTTCGGATGGTGTGACTTGGCCATCTTGTTGAGCTCACGCGCTCGCGGATCCGATTAACATACGACCCTCCATCACCAGCATTGAGGTGTGACTCTCTCGATCCACTACCTGCGGAATGGGCTCTCGATTGACGCTAACAGGCCAGCACTCATCGAGCGTCGGTTGCACGCAATTCTCAGGATTACTCCCCATAAAACGCCCTGGGGACCAAGAATCGTGTTCCAGTCGGTTCGTCCCAAGCTTCAATTACCTTTTTGATAATGCCGTGCCTCAGTTGTTAATCGCGAAGTAACTTCAGAGTGGCCGGTGACACAACCATACCCGTCAAGATTCCGGATTACAGTCGCAATGCGGACTTTTCGTTCCGGATATGCCATCGACGAGTGATTTGGCATGATTCGAGAGACGATTTAGCTACAGTGCGATATTGGGTCGCCGTCTGGCGAAGTTAGTGGCATGTTCGAAGGCGTGGGAAAGTTGGAGGACGCTGAAGTCCTGCTTGTCGCGGCCGACGATTTGGAGGCCGACGGGCAGGCCGTCGGGCGTGAAGCCTGCGGGCACGGAAACGGCAGGATTGCCGGTAGCGGAGATGTACCAGCAGCTCTTCATCCAGTCGATGTAGTTGGTGAAGTGAACGCCATTGATCTCGGTGGGCCAGGGCATGTTGACATCGAAGGGGGGCAGTTGTGTGGTGGGCAGGATGAAATACTCGTAGTTTGACAGGAAGGTTTGAAAGCGGCGCCACATGTCGGTGTGCGCGATCTCTGCGCGGGCGATGTCGCTGCCGGAGAGCGCAAGGCCTTCTTTGATCTCGGCGGTGAGAGTGTCCTTGAAGCCGTCGGGATGTAGCTGAAGGCCCTTGCCGTAGGCGGCGCCGGAGGTCCATGCGCGCAAAATGCGGTAAGCGATTTCAGCGGGGGCGAAGTCGGGCTCGGCCTGCTCGACGATGCAGCCGAGAGTCTCGAAAACGTTGCGCTGCGCATCGACGGCGGTGCGGACTCGCGGGTCGATGGGGATGCCGTTGAGGTCTTTGAACCACGCGACGCGCACGCCTTTGAAGTTGCGTTCGAGGGGGCGCGCGAAGAGGCTACCGGGCTCATTGATTGAGAGCGGCGTGCCGCCGTCGGGGCCCGCGATCGTGCTGAGTGCGAGCGCGAGATCGGCGCTGGAGCGGCCGAGGCATCCGTTGGTCGCGAGCGTAGACCAGCCCAGGTGGCTCGATGGATTGGGCACGCGGCCGATCGAGGGGCGGAAGCCGACGATATTGCACCAGGCGGCAGGATTGCGGAGGGAGCCGCCGGAGTCGGAGCCGCTGGCAACGGGCACCATACCGCATGAGAGCGCGACCGCTGCACCTCCGGAGGAGCCGCCACAAGTCTTCGTAAGGTCGTAGGGGTTGCGGGTTGCGCCGAAGACACGATTGAAGGTCTGCGAGCCGGCACCGAACTCGGGGACGTTGGTTTTGCCGAGGAAGATGGCGCCGGCGGCGCGCATGCGCGTGACGAGCAGGTTGTCGTGCGTGGGAATGTTGTCTTTGAAGAGGGGCGAGCCGAAGGTAGTGCGGACGCCGGCGGTTTCGAGGAGGTCCTTGTGGGCGACGGGCAGACCATGCAGGGGGCCGAGGGTTTCGCCGCGCGCCTGCATCTCGTCGGCGCGGGCTGCGTCTGCGGTGGCCTGGTCGGCGATCAAGGTGACGATGGCGTTGACCTGAGGATTGACGCGATCGATCTGCTTGAGGTGCTCCTCCAGCGCTTCGCGCGCCGACAGCTTCTTGGCGCGGATCTTGGCGGCCATGTCCACGGCCGACGTGAAGCAGAGTGAGGGCGCAGAGTTCTGGGCGCTCAGCGCGCCGGGAAAAACCGAGGCGGCCGAGACTGCGGCCGCGCTCGCGAGAAACTCACGGCGTGTGGGGTGGTCTAGCTTTGCCGAAAACATGCAAGAACTTTATCATTGGCGGACTCGGAGCGATAAACGCGGCAAGTGTGCCACCGGTGCTCGCCACGGCAGGCCACGTCTATCGTGCGGCCCGACGATTTTAGATTGCGCCTGCAAATTGGGGTGTGACACAATTTGGCTCAATGCTTCCCCTCAAAAAACCGGCTGTGCTCGTGTTGTTTCTCGCCTTTTTGGGCTTGAGTGCAGTGAATTCCGTCGGGGCTCAGGTCTTTGACTTGGACAAGGGCCGCGTGGCGCTTACCAGGCTTGACGGACTGTGGCGGTTTCATCCCGGCGACGATGCTCACTGGGCCTATCCTTCTTTCGACGATTCCTCCTGGCTCCTGCTTCGGTCCGATCGCGGTTGGAACTCGCAGGGCTATCCCGGCATGAGCGGGTTCGGATGGTATCGCTTCAGCATCCGCATTCCCGAGGGGACGCAGCCACTCGCTCTCTATTTTCCAAGAATGATGACCAGCTACGAAGTCTATGCGGACGGGCATAGGCTAGGAGCTTTCGGCGGAATGCCGCCATACCGCAAGCTGCTCACCGGTCGTCCTCCTCTTTATGTTCTTCCTGGCGTCGGCTCCCCCGTAGAGAAGACGGTGGTCATCGCCATTCGCGTGTGGCATTGGCCCTTCTGGGCGCATTACTACGGTGGAGGCCCACAGAGCGCCGGCTACGTGGGAGAAATCACGGCCATTGATCGCATGCGGCGCGATGATTTTCCCGGGAACCCGTGGAACTGGGCTCCGCCGTTGTTCTCCGCGCTGATGTGTCTGATTGGCGGCATCTTTGCGCTCGGGTTCGCCTGGCAGCACCGGCGCGAGCGCGAATATCTCTGGTTCGGCGTGTGGCTGCTGTTGAAGGCATACTTCGACGGCCTTGCCTCCTTCGGAAACTTTGCGGCTATCAATATTGACTTCCGGGAGATCTCGCGCGCCATGGCCGAGGCGGGAGGCATCCTGGCTTCGCTTGCGTTCTATTCGCAACTCTTGCGTGGCCGCAAGGACTGGCTCTTCTGGATGTCGGCCATTACCGCCCTCACGCGCCCCTTACCGTTCACGCTGGCCATGCTCGGGGTCTTCACCCAGACGCAGGTGAATGCATGCAATTTCGCAACTCTGCTGCCGGGCGTCGCGTGGGTGGTGATTCTGGTGATTGCGAGAGCCTGGCGCGGCATACCGGACGCGCGGCTGTTGCTCGCTCCCACGCTGCTGCAGGAGGGCGTGATCGTGGCCGGGGTCATTTCCTTCGAGGCATTTGCGCTCGGCTTTACCCATGGCTCATCGAGCGCCAACAGGTTCATCACTTTTACGCTGCGCCCATTTGTGGATGTGATCTTTTTGTCGGCCATGCTGGCAATTCTGGTGGGCCGCTTCACGCGCACGCGGCGGCACGAGGAGCATCTTGCAGGGGAACTGCAGGCAGCGCGCACCGTTCAGCAAATCCTCATTCCAGACGAAGTCCCTTCGATTCCCGGCTTCGCGATCGAAAGCTGCTACATACCTGCCGGTGAAGTCGGAGGTGACTTCTTCCAGGTGATTCCATTGCCTGGCGGTGGCGTGCTGGCTGCGATCGGCGATGTGAGCGGCAAAGGCATGCCCGCGGCCATGACAGTCTCCCTGCTGGTCGGCACACTGCGCACCCTGGTCGACTACTCGCAAAGCCCGGGCGAGATTCTCTCCGCCATGAACCAGCGCATGATCGGGCGCACCAAGGACGGCTTCACGACCTGCCTTATACTGCGGGTCTGCCCAAACGGCGCGATGACGATCGCCAGCGCTGGCCATCAGATGCCTTATGTTGATGGGCGCGAGATCGCCGGCGACACCGGACTTCCCCTGGGGATTTTGGCTGAGACCACCTACGTCGAAACAGCCGCCCCGCTAAGGGAATGTGCGCAACTGACCCTCATCACCGATGGCGTGATCGAGGCCCGTGACAAGAGTGGCGAGCTCTTTGGTTTCGACCGAACCACGGCCATCAGTGCACAATCCGCCGAGCAGATCGCTGCCCATGCTCAACAGTTCGGCCAGGAGGACGACATCACCGTGGTGACGTTGACGCGCGAGTCGCCAGCGGGATCCACTGCGGTTTGCCTCGCTGAACCGGAGGCTGCCCCTTCGCCGGCATGAGCGACTCGGGCAGCAGTCGAACATGTCCTCCGGCTCGGATTCGAGGAATTGAGGACGGTTTAGACACCAAACAGCAGACTAACGCCCTTGCGTCCACCATCCCCTGATCGAATTTGCCCAAAACAACGCCCTCGAGCCGGTCACTGATTCGACAGTAATTGCGGCAGATGCCTGCGAAGCCTGTACACTGGCACACGCGAACGTGCGCGGAGGCGATGCGGCGATGAATCGGAGAGAGCTTGTCGGTTTGATGGGGTTGTCGGCGGGGAACTTTGGGCTTGCTCAGCCGGGTGTGCGCGACAGCCTGATTGGCGTGTGGACTCTGCAAAGTTGTGTGCGGACGTTCCCCGATGGACTTAAGGAATATCCCTTCGGCGAGAAACCAGTAGGGCGCATTGAGTACGACAAGGAAGGCCGGATGTTTGCGCTGCTGATGCGTTCGGGGCGGCGATCGACAGTTGCTCCGGGGCTGGAGTTGGATGCTGCGAGCGCAGAAGAAATCCGCCAAGCGGTGACGGGCTTTGTGGCGTATTTCGGTAGCTACGAAGTGGATGATGCGTCACAGACAGTGACCCACCATGTGGAGGCGAGCCTGGTACCGAGTTGGGTAGGGACATCGCTGAAGAGGCGCTTCCGCTGGGACGGAGCTCGGCTGGTGCTGACGCGTGCTGTGCCGGGCACGATGGATGAATTGGTGTGGGAGCGGGCTTAAGACGCCTTTGGTTGCGCTATATGCGTACGATGATTTCGATTGTCGACTTCGGGCCAAATCACCTTTCTAGAAGAAGGGGTCTGGAAACGTGCGATGGTGCGCTGAATGAACTTCACTCCTGTTCAAGACAATTGCAGGTAGCCGATCGTATGTTGGCTGAAGCTTGACTATCGAGTTGATCTCCAATCCGATATGGATGTTCTTGAATCTTTAGTAAATCCGGTAATTGCCTCCTAAGATAACCGCACAAAAAATAAAAAAACTGCCGGGACCGATGAATTTTGGCCCCCCGCCTGTTTTACCCAGTAGAGAGGCAAGAGCGGGCCGGCCAAGGTCGGCCCGAAAAGGAGATCATCATGAACATCACACAGAAATCAGTCTTGATTACTGGCGCCAACCGCGGCATCGGCCGTGCACTTGTTCTCGAAGCCCTTCGGCGCGGAGCAAAAAGGGTGTATGCAGGAACTCGCGGAACAATCGACATCGCCGACGAGCGTGTATCGCCGCTGACGCTCGATGTGACCAACGTTGAGCAGATCGAGCAGGCAGTTCGCGAAGTCGGCAGCCTCGATGTACTCATCAATAACTCTGGAATCGCTCCGTATGACGATCTGAGCGATCCGGCTGTCATCGAACATACCCTCGCTGTCAACTTCTTCGGCATGTACAAGGTTTCGCGGGCATTTTTGCCAATGTTGAAGCGCTCCAAGGGGTCCCTCGTCAACAATCTGTCACTGATGGCGCTTGCTCCATTGCCGCTCACACCCAGTTACGCGATTTCGAAGGCAGCCGCATTGAGCATGACACAGTCTTTGAGGGCGCTGCTGGCAAGTGAGGGAGTCACGGTGCACGGCGTCTTCCTTGGTCCCGTCGACACCGACATGACTCGCGGCTTTGAGATACCGAAGGCATCTCCCGAATCCGTCGCGCAGGGCATCTTCGATGGATTGCAATACGGTGAAGAGGATATCTTCCCCGACGCAATGTCGCAGTCGATCGCGGAGGGATGGCGCAATGGCGTGGCCAAGGAATTCGAGCGCCAGTACGCAGCCTTCGTGCCACAGGGCGCGGCGGTTCTGTAGTAGCGCGACGCATCACTCAATACCCGTATTCAACAGAAACAAAGGGCGGAGTAGCAAATCATGAAAAAGCAGGGATTCACAACGTCGTTCACAGTTGATCAATCTCCCGAAGAAGTTTTCAAGGCAGTCAACAACGTCCGCGGCTGGTGGTCGGGAGAAGTCTCGGGCGAAACGAACAAACTTGGCGCCGAATTCACATACCGCTACCAGAACATGCACAAGTCCACGCAGCAGGTGACGGAGTTCGTTCCCGGCAAGAAGGTAGTGTGGCATGTATCGGACGCCGAACTGACCTTTGTCAAAGATAAGACCGAATGGATCGGGACTGACATTGTCTTTGAAATCGCCAGGAAGGGCGGCAAGACTGAGCTGCGCTTTACACATGTGGGTCTGGTTCCTGCATTCGAGTGCTACGGCGGTTGCTCGGGCGCCTGGGGAGCACTCATCGACGGCAATCTTCGCAACCTGATCACAACCGGCAAGAATCAGTCTGACGCATTCGCCTAAGCCGGCAAATGAGAATATTCTCGCGTTCATGCGTCGGCGTAAGGCAATCACTCAACCGGATCTTGAAAACCGAGGAGGAGCTATGTCGATCCAAAACTACACCGCAACAATATCGGTCGACCAATCGCCGAAAGAAACACTAGATGCCATCCGGAACGTTCGCGGTTGGTGGTCTGAAGAGATCGAAGGCACCACCGCCAAGGTTGGCGACGAGTTCAGGTATCACTACCAGGATCTCCACACATGCACGATGAAGCTCGTGGAGCTTGTACCCGACGAGCGAGTCGCCTGGCTCGTTACCGACAACTACTTCAGCTTCACCGAGGACAAGACCGAGTGGATGGGCACTAAGGTTGTCTTCGACGTTGCGAAGAAGGGCAACAAGACGGATATTCACTTCACCCATGAGGGCCTGGTTCCTGCCTACGAATGCTATAACGTCTGCTCCGACGCCTGGGGCTCATATATTCGCGGTAGTTTGAAAAGCCTGATCGCGATCGGTAAGGGATCTCCTAACCAGAAAGAAGCTGTCGAAAAGTTGTAGAGGGAGCCGGCAAAATCTGTTAGCCAGCATCAAACCGAAAATGAAACGCCGTAGAAGTTCAGAGGAGCGTCATATGTGCCCAGTATGCATCGCAAACGCAGCAGCCATAGTCGCCGGAGCTGGATCCACGGGAGGAGTTCTGGCTGTCTGCGTCAGCAAGCTGAAGAGATTTTTCACAGCGATTCGTCCCGGTCTGTTTCAGTAAGCAAAGGAGAAATGAGATGACAGCCAACAAGGAGAGAGATATGGAACACGGCAATGAGCTTCTCGATATGAAGACACCCCCGATCGTGTCGCAGCAGGAGTGGGAGGCTGCGCGCCAGCAGCTCCTCGTAAAAGAGAAGGCCTTGATGCACGCCCGTGATGCGATGGCCGCCGAACGCCGGCGAATGCCCTGGATGGCGGTGGAGAAGAAGTACGAGTTCCATGGACCCAAGGGTAAGATGAGTCTGCTCGATCTGTTTGAGGGGCACCGGCAGTTGATTATCTATCGCGCCTTCTTCGAGCCCGGCGTTTTCGGCTGGCCCGACCACGCATGCCGCGGTTGCTCGCTCGGCGCAGATCAGGTGTCTCATTTGTCCCATCTGAACGCCCGCGACACCACGCTTGCCTGGGTCTCGCGTGCACCGCAGGCGAACATCGAGAGCCTGAAAGCGCTAATGGGCTGGAAGATGCCGTGGTACACCATGACCGACAGCTTTGACGTGGACTTCGGCGTGGACCAGTGGCACGGCCACAATGCATTCATCCGCGACGGCGACAAGGTGTTTCGCACATACTTCATCAACAGCCGCGGCGACGAGGCGATGGGCAGCACATGGAGCTACCTCGACATGACGGCGCTCGGCCGCCAGGAGACCTGGGAGGATTCGCCAGAGGGTTACCCGCAAACCCCGCCCTACAAGTGGTGGAATTGGCACGACAACTACGACGCCGAGACCGCGATTCACCCGCTGTGGCTCGATATCCTGACCGATCCAGAGGGAGCCGCTGCCCGGCGGCGCGAGGCAGAAGGAAATGCGTGTAATTGCGGGTGAGTCCGAAACTGCCACTTGAAGCAGCCACAAGAATTTAGACGCGAGGTCTACAATCGAACCCAATGGCGTTCGAACCTGCCAATATCGAGGAAAACCAAGCCTTCGAGCAGCTCGCCGAACCATTCCGCCGCGAAATCAAATTGCATTGCTACCGCATGCTTGGCTCCCTGCACGAGGCCGACGACCTCGTGCAGGAGACCTATCTGCGTGCATGGCGCAGTTTCTCCAGCTTCGAGTCCTCGAGTTCCGACGAGCGCGGATCTTTTCGCGCCTGGCTCTACCGCATAGCCACCAACGCCTGTCTCAATGCGCTCGAATCCCGCAAGCATCAGCAGCGATATCTGCCGGACCAGCTTGGCCCCGCCGGGCCGCCGAAGATGGAAGGCGGCCCTGCGCTCGACGTGCCCTGGCTCGAACCGTATCCAGATGCAAATCTCGAGGGCTTCGCCGACGCCACCCCGAATCCTGAGGCACGCTACACTGCGCGGGAGTCCGTGCAGCTAGCTTTTGTCGCCGCCATTCAGCAATTGCCGCCGCGCCAGCGCGCTGCGCTCATGCTCTGCGATGTCCTCGGATGGGCATCTGTTGAAGCAGCGTCTCTGCTCGACGCCTCCACTGCATCCATCAACAGCGCCTTGCAGCGGGCGCGCCAGACGCTCTCAAATCGCTACGCTCACCGACGGCCGCCGCTCGAATACCAGCCGACCCCGGCCCAGCAAAAACTCCTCGGCCAATATCTGAAGGCCTGGGAAGGGCACGATGTGGACAGTTTCGTGGCTGTCCTCAGGGAAGACGCAACCGCCGTCATGCCCCCATGGCTGCAGTGGTTTAGCGGGCGCGAGGTCATCGGTACATTCTTTGCTGCGGCATGGAAGACCTGTGACGGCCTACATTTAGTGCCGACGTCCGCGAATGGACAGCCCGCTTTTGCCATTTATGAGTTCTCCGGCGCGGATAAACGCTGGAATGCACACTCCATTCACGTGCTCACCCTCGAAGACGACGCGATTTCTTCGGTGACTTTGTTTTTAGAATCCGGCCTCTTTCATCACTTCGGGCTTACCCAGTTTCTGTCGGATGACGCGAACTCCGGATTGCGGAACCTTACGCACCACGCATAGCCGCCGCTCGCATGCGCAACGCGGACGGCAGGTAAGGTGCGAGTTTGCTGACAATACCTCGCTCC
>CAVSYM010000043.1:0-15395 GCA_963732165.1 uncultured Acidobacteriaceae bacterium | reverse complement strand
GCGAGTGTGCCGGGCTCGAACGTGATCGAAGCGCAGTTCGAGAATCCTCCCGACGATTGGGAGCAGCGCCTGCACACCATGGACGACGTCACTTCAGTGCAGCATGAAGGCGCTGGCATGTTTCGAATCCTTACGGGCAATGGCTCGCGAACCACCACCGAACTCGTCGAGATGGCGGTTGAAGCCGGAGTTCCGGTGAAGTCGCTCTCAGTACAGAACACGACACTGGACGATGTATTCGTGCACTATACCGGCCGCCAGCTGCGCGATGAATTACAGAAGGCGTATGCCTTCGTGATGCCGCAGAGTCCGGGACTGCGGCCTTGAACCGCTCAGATTGGATTTTATGAATCGAATGATGGCGATTGTCGAGCGCGAAATGCGCAAGTTTTTCCGTTCCCCGGCGCTGATGCTGGCGTCCATGATTTTTCCTCTGGTGCAGCTCGTCATTCTGGGCAACGCGTTTGGCGGAAAAATACGCGACGCCCGGATGGCGGTTGTCGATGAGGACGGCGGCCCGCAAGCGCTGCGGATTCGTGAAGCTTTTGACTCCGTCCGCGCCAACATTCGCACCTTCGTCACCGTCTACTATGACAACGAGAAAAAGGCGGTCGAAGACGTGCGCAACGGCAAACTGGATGGCGCGGTGATCATTCCGACAGTTCTCGCGGCGGGTTTACGAGGATAACCATCCTCAAGTTCCTGGCGGGGGTGGGACAATAGCGACAACTTCATGAGTTCCGCATTGGAATCGGAACTCACCGACCTGGTCACCTCACTGAATCAACCCACAGTCGAGCCGCGCATCCTGCAACAGACCGCTCTTTCGATTGTCGAACTCTACCCCTATATCGAATACATGAAATATCTGCTGCCCGGTTCGCTCGCACTGGCGATGTTCGTTCCCCGTAATGATTGGCGGCGGCATGCTGCACATTGATGACAGCCGTCTCGCATACGAATGCGCGCGCGAATTTCGTTGCCAGACCGAATCACCGTAGGCACGGCCGTGACCGGGACAAACCCCGTCGGAACAACTTCGTGGCCGACCAGGGCGTTGAGCAGAGTGGATTTGCCTCTCTTGAACTGACCGACGCAAGCGACGTAGAAACGTCCTTCGGCAACCCGGGCTGCAAGCTCACGCGCCTCCTCGGCCACAGGCTCAACTCCAAGTTCTTGTGCCAGATCGGCAAGCCGCAACAGACGGGGGGCACCATCCGCAGCCACGGATATCTCAGTTGAAAGGTCGCCCCAATCTTGTACTGATGTACCGCTGTTGTATTCCTGCATCTCTCCCACTCTCTGCCTGAAGACGCTCCAGTCACTTTGCGGCCGCCCGTGAATAGCGGATCACCTCGACACTGGACATGGCGATCAAACCTTCTTCCACCATGACGTCCAAATGTGGGATCAGTTTCTCAATCTGTTCTTCGGTATCAATGATGCTCAGCATGATCGGTGCGTCTTTTGAAAATTTCCAATGGCTGGCACGGTGAATCCTCGTGCTCGCACCGTAACCTTCGATCCCCCGATACACGGTCGCGCCGGCCATTCCCAGTTCCAGGCACTTGGCCACAATCGCCTCATGCAGAGGCTTGCCTTGCCATTGGTCGTCTTCACCAAAATGAATACGTAACATGCGCGCTTGAAATTGGTCTTTCATTGTTGAGCCTCCTCTCATACCGAAGACTTTCCCGAGTGCGAATCTGGCAAATCTACCTCCAGCGCCCGGTAGGAGTATTTAATGATGTCCGCATCTGAGAAAACGACCAATCCTTCTTCCACCATCTGATCGACAAGCAGAAGAAACGATCGCAGCTTCTCCTCCGTATCTATGGCCGAGAGCATTATCGAGCAATCGTGCGACAGGTGGAGCGCCTTGTCCTTGTGCATGTGGCGGTGGGCGCCATAGCCAAGAATGCCACGGTAGACAGTGACGCCGGCGATGTCGTTGGCCCTCATAGCTTCAACGAGCGCCTTGTAAAGAGGCTTATCCTTCCAGCGGTCTGCCTCACCGATGTAGATACGCATCATCTTTGCTTTGCCTTCCATCTTCACGTGCGCGGGAGGCGTGGCCTTCTTCGGTTTTGAGACTTGCGCCGGCTTTGCTACCGTAGTCTCCTGGACTTCGATCATGCCTGTACCGGCGAGTTCTTCGAGTTTGCCGAGGATCTCATTCACCTTCTCCGGCGATTCGATGAACTCGATTTTGAGTGGCATGCGATCTGAGATCTCGACGATGTTCGCGGAATGCATGTGGTGATCCGCACCGAAGCCGGCGATGCCCTTTTACGACCGTCGCCCCGGATACACCCCTATAGAAAAGGAAGTCAAGAATGCTTGAATACACCGGAATGCCGTGGTGTTTTGATCCCTCGCTGACGTAGATTGAAACCTTTAAAGCCTTACCCGCTTTCAGCATTTATCCTCCCTTTCTCCGAGACATTGATGAAGTGCGATTTGACGACGTGCTCTCACCGGATCGCCTCCGCGACCATGGAGCCGCACCACACTGCGGCAAGCCCCACGAACAGACTGATAAGAGCGTAGAGAGCAGCGAGCGCAAACGCGCCTGTCCGCAGAGTGGAGAGCGTTTCCCATTCGTACGTGGAGAACGTGCTGTAGGCGCCCACAAACCCAACTGGAATCAGAAAGCGCCAGGCGGGATTCAAGTCGGCGCGTTTGCCCAGGAAAGTCAAAACAAAGCCGATTATGACGCATGCGGACATATTGATGACGAAAGTCCCATAGGGGAACTTTGTACCCAGACGCCCGGAGATTGTCGACCCCAGCCAGTACCGGGCGATGGACCCAAGGGCGCCCCCCACCGCTATGAAAAAGTATCTTTGCAAAGTCTCGTCTCCTTGTTAATCGTCAAGATTGCCTTGCATCGGCATGCTTCACCGAATCCCAGGTCAGAAGTCGTGCCAGATCGCGAGCCAGTTCCGGCGACACCTCGCCTCTATCGGACAGGTCCCGAACGCGATTTAGCTGTGCGCGGTACGCATCCGCAAACGAATTCACGAATGCCACCATTTTTCTGCTTGTCTGCTCCGTCCATAGGTCGAGCGAGCGCTTATATCGATGTAGCTCTTCTTTGAGAAGGGGGCCGAGGTGTTCCCTCAAGCTGCTTTTCACCAGCGCACGGACTGTGCTCCTTCCCATCCAACTCCAGCGAGCGGCGCCAATCTTTATAGGAATGACTTCAATCTCAAAGCGCGGCACCTCTCGCAGCAGTAATTCAGCATCCTCGATTGAGGGTAAATCGGAGCGAGACATCTCTCTGGCGATTTCCGTCAACATTTCGACAGATCTCATGAGGCAGCTTCGGGTTTTAGCGATCGCATCGTCCACGCGCCGCTGCACCGTTTCGTGCGTCCACTCAGCGATCTCAATCGGAGCAATCTGCCTCTTTCCGGCTGCGGCAATTCGCACCGTGACCATTTCGGCAAGTCCGGTTACGATCACGTCTGGACGCTCTCCCAACTCAAAAAAAGCCTGGTCAAGCGCGGTCCGCTGCTCGCCGATCTCTCCATTGATCCGGCGAAGCCTAGCCTCGATTTCATGCACATCAAGTGTGTTGGCGACTTCTCTTCCCCGCTTCTCGTGGTGAAGTGAGGTTTCAAGGGCCGCAATCACGGAATCACGAAGGGCGCCGATTTTTCTGGCGACCGACGCCTCGCGGAGGCTTCGGGCCTGCTCAAACCTGGGATAAAGTTCCCGTTCAAAAAACTGATCGAGCAAGGGAAAGTTCTCCGGCAAGGAGCTTACGGGATGGATCTGAGTGCTGATTCCGAGTTCGAGTTTCAACTGCGAATGGATGTATTCAGTCACCCGGCAAAGATCGTCTTCACTCAACAGGTCTGATTTGCTGAGCAGTACAATCGACGGAATACCCCCTTCGTAAAGAAGGCGGAGCGTCCCGATGTCCTCCTCGTTGAGAGAGACGCCGGCGTCAATCAGCAACAGCGCCAGATCGCAGGCCGGCAGGTAGGCCAGGGTTTCTTGAGCGCCGCGGCGTGCGAGCGATCCGAGACCGGGCGTATCAACCAGAAGGATGCCTTTCTTGAGGCGCGGCGACGGAACTTCCACCATTGCGCGCACCACGCTGCGGACGTTTCCGGGATTGCCCTGCTCGCTTATGAGTTGCGCGAACTCTTTCAATGAAACTTCTTCTATGCGCCCGGTGGTAAAGGTTACTTCCGCCCTGAGAGCGTTTCCGTAGCGCAACTTCGTTGGTACAGCCGTGATCGGATTGACTCCAACAGGCAGAACATCCGTGCTCAGAAGCGCATTGAGCAGCGAGGACTTTCCACAGCTGACCCGGCCGAAGAGTGCGACTTCGAGATTGTTGTCTTCCAGGCGGTGTGCCAGCGAAGCGATCCGTGACCGGAATTCAACCAGCCCATACCGGGTGACGATCTCTTCGAGCTCGCGCAGCAGACCCACGTCTTGTCCGGTTTGTTCCAGCTCTTCAAGGCGGGACTGAAGGTCGGTTCCAAACTCCTGCCGAATATACCGCTGCATACTCTGGACAATTGACCCGAGCTCGTGAGCAACCCCAGTCAGCTCCTCGACGGCGTCATCCGGCACCGTCCCTGAGCCCCGCATATACTTCGGCTTGAGTTCCTCCACGGCGATGTCGATGAACTCAAGGTGAGTCAGCACGGAACGTGTAGCTGGGATTTCCGGTGGCTCGGGTTTCATCTGCTGCCAGGCGAGCGTACGCAGAAGCTGTTCGCGAAGCCGACGAATGTGATCTTCAAGCACGCGCGCTTGCGCAGGTGTTATGTCGATAAGGTGACGTGGGAAGGGCGACGGCGAAGAGGTTTCGTGAAGCACCTGCTCTATTTCCGAAAGCAGCTTGTCGATGTAGGAACAGGAGATATACAGGCGTCGCTGCTGATTGGCGTTGAGCTCGCCTCGGATTCGGGCTGCGGCGGCCTCTGGTCCAATTTGGGGCATGACTCCTCCAAGGATGCTGCGCTTCGAGGAGTCATTTGCCCAATCGAGCTGTTTCGGTGGACTCCGACACCGGGTGTGACTTGCTACGATTTCACAGGCTTCTTTCAGCGTTCGTCAATACTCGCGCCCTCATTCCGCGCATTGCCGATTGATTGAAGAGCGGGGATGCCGCTAGAAGGCAATTTCGATCACGCCACAGTTGGAAGACCGGCACATCGAAGCTGCGCTGTGGCCAGCGCGAATCCCATCCGCAAAGCTGAGCGAGCCCATGGCTCATCATGGATCCAAGCCCCTTCAAATTGTGTTCAGGGATTTCTGTCGGGACATGACTCCGCAACAGGATTCCCTGTCAGGAGTCATCATCTGTCCGGCCTATCGGCGAACAGCGGTTAAAGGCGAACTCCGTCACCTCAACATTACTTGAATGGTAGGTTTCTTAGGCGGCCAAAGTCAAGTGATCGCTGATACAAACGGGCGAGCTGAGGAGATCGAGTCCCCCGCTTCTCTATTGCAAAAACGCCAACCAGGATCGCCCTCGAAAAAAGGCGAGATCGCTGGGGAGGGTGGTATGCGTTTTCATCTGCAAGCTATTGATTACGATGGTGGGCCCGGAGGGATTCGAACCCCCAACCAAGGGATTATGAGTCCCCTGCTCTAACCGTTGAGCTACAGGCCCTGATTCTCAACATCTCATTATATATCAATCATTTATGAGTTCTCGAAGTGTCTTCGCCTGAGACTCATCTTAACTTGGTGCCGGTTCTGGTGCCGGTTGCTTTTCTAAGTTTGACTTAGCAGCCTTGGCTACTGCCATTGCCAGACAACGGCAACCAACAGATTCAAGCCTATCTCAATCCTACTCATCGGATCTGTGACGATAGGGCGTTTCTATACGGCTTCCCTGCTCGGACGATTTCGCGACGGGGCGAGGAGGGCTTCTCCAGTTGCTTCGCTTGACCTTGCCACCGTGCTGTCCCTACCACCCCCGAAGTGTTGCGCCGCATCAGTCCTTGCGACACTCCATGCTGCCTTCACCCGAAAACGGGAGGCTCGGCCTTCGGGTTTTGTCATTTCGAGGCCATCTGGGTTCACTGCATCACGGCCCGGTGACTCGCCCCCATTCTTGTAGATGGCTTTGTCAATAGGCTTCTGAATAGGAAGTCTCCTCCCCACCCTGCTATTCAAGCTACCCCTGCCGCTCCGCCATTGGCTTTCGAGCAGGCGTAGGCGTGCGCCAGAACGTCCTTGCGGTACACCTTGTCGTACAGCGCATAGAAACGAAAATCGGGCGATTTCTTCGCTTCATCGTGCAACGCCGCCTGTAACTTCTGAACGCTTTCCGGGGTTGCTAGGCTCATCACCAATCCCTCCTTCTTCGTCACTTCTTGCGTTTACTTCCAACTGAGGCTCCTTCCCTCCACCGGAGTTACCCGGCTTCTTCGGCACTATGAAGCTCCCCGACACCCCGAACGGCCCGGCCTGTCTCTCACGAGATTCCGGTTGATCACTACACTGATCACCGCCGGGGTTTCCCGTGTTGCGTCGGGCCACCTTTGCATGCATGCCGTCGCCAATACCCCGGCAGGACTGGTGAGACCAATTCGCTCATGCTCTCTCGCCAGCATCGGCCTTCCCTCGTTTCTCGCCGGGTCGGCTCCTGCATCACCCGTTTCGGGGCCCGCTCGGCGTTCACTCACATTACGGCCTGCACGCTCGCCAAGTCGCCTTCGCGACCCTCTACACCGGAGGCTTCAGCGGCTTCATTGCTTCCACCGCTGCTCCGATTGCTAACCTTCCGCGACCTTGACTTAACGATGCAGCCAAGTGGTTTGCAGCAGACCCTGGGAGGCAACCTGGATTTGCTGCCCACTACTCCGGTAAGCCTTGGCTTGGTGCGCCACGATCTCTCCGCGATCGAGATTCACGGCGTTCGTGACTTAACTTTTGCCGGTCTGCAGGTGCATTGGGAGGGAAAGTTCCCTGAGTTTAACCGCAATGCTGTCCATGCGGATGGTTATGACGGACTGACCATCGACGGATTCAGAGGTGAGGGCTCGTCGGCGCATTTTGCGGCGTTTTCGTTTCTGCGCGGGAAGAATCTTTCAGTTCGAGACGCTCGTGCAGAATCCGGAGACGTCATTGCCACGGAGACAAAGGCTCCGTAATAGCAGTCTCCAACTCACGATGACAGCAAAGAAATCGCGCGCAAAGAGGAATCCATTGACTCTTGCCAGCCGCGCTTTCAGCAGCCTGTTGGACAGTCCTCAAAATGACGACTCAGCCTTAATCTGACTGCCTGGCGAATTCCCACTTGAAGCTGCAGGACTTCACTCACAAGGCGGAATATTCACCGCGAGCGATCTATCAGATCCCCGTATGTCTCGGGCCTTCGCTCCTCGATGACGAGACTTTTGGGCTCGCCATCGGAGGGGCCAACAGAGAGCCACCACTGACGTGTCTCCTTGTTGAGGTCGAGGTCTGCCGCAACAATGCCATCATTCGTAGTAGCCATCACCTCTCCGTCAGGATCGATAATGCGGCTGTCGTGGCCTTCGCTGGTTGCCGCTACCAAATAGACACCGTTATCGAGGGCGCGAGCGCGCGACGTAACATCCCAATGCCGCGCCCCCGGATCGCCGGCGATCGGCAGAAAAACGATCTCCGCGCCCTTAAGGCGCAGGATTCGCGCCGGCTCGGGAAAGAAATAATCCCAGCAAATCAGCATCCCGATGCGCCCAAAGTCAGTATCGAAGACCGGGTATTCGCTGCCCGGTGTCTCACCGTCTTCTACTTCAGCGAGAGGGAGGTGGGTCTTACGATACTTTCCGGCAACCTGTCCATTGCGATCGATCAGCACCGCGGTGTCGTAAATTTTTTTGCCATCCAACTCCAGCATGCCATCGATAATGTACATGTGGTATTGCCGCGCCTTTCGGCCAAGCGCGTCGGTTAACGGGCCGGGAATCGGCTCAGAACGGTCGTGAAGCGTGCGATTTACTGCGCGTTCTGTAAAGGTTTCGGTCAGAAGAACCACATCGGGTTTTTCGCGGCCAGCTTTGTCCAACACGTCATCCATAAGCTTCATGTTGGCATCGATTGTGCGGTCCGGCGACGAGTCGATCCTGGTGGTCACCACCCGCACGTTGCGCGGCGCCGGCTGGGTGACTTCAACGAGACTTGGGCTACTAAAAATGACCGATCCCGCGGCCGCCCAGCGCAGCCAAAGCTCAATCGTTACGCTGGATGCTTTTTCAGGAGCACGGAGAGTGCGGGAGGCGCGCCGCCAATCATTTTCTGCGGGGGCAATTCTATCTACATAATCGCGCTGAAGCGGGCGCCCGTCCAATGCGCTCCACGACAACATGACGCCCACGCTGCTGCGTTCGCTCACGAGTTGCTTCGGCTGGTACAACACTTCGAATCGATAAAAGTGACCAGGAATAACCGCGATTTCCTGCGAACGCCATTTGCCGAACGAACTGATGTCAACCGCAGTCAGTCTTAGTGCGCGGGCGTCTTCGACGTTCAGTACCTCGCTGCGCGGCTCCAGGTCAGGACGCGGAGACCAGAGTTGCCAGGCCATGGGCTTGCCTGACGCGTCAACTTTGAATTCGTGGTTCGGAATCAAATTGGCCGGCGCCTGAGCAATCGCGGTCGCACAACAAAGGCAAGCGATCCAAAGGAGTCGATGAATACTCATTCGCAGAAATCCTGGCCTTAACGGTAGAGCTGCAAAGAGTGACAGCACGTTGATTGGGCCGCATCTCATCGTAACTACGCTTTCATTCTTCACGAGGTTCCAGGGCATCGAGAAAATCATAACGTGGACTCCGATGTTACGCCGAGTGACTAAGTCACCTTACCAGGTAATTACCGATCCTTGTTTCCGCGGTAAGTCATCTTTGCCACCTGTACTAACTACAGTTATCACGAACATACCAGAACCAACCGTCAAGGACCCTCTCTCAAAAGATAAAGCATTCCTATTGCGATACCGCGGCGTCGTCTGATGAACCGACTGAGTACAGCAGACGTTCCATCCACGGCGATAGCCGATCAGAATCCAAGTTCTTCTCGGTGATGCCTTCTATCTGGTTCGCTTCTTCAAGAGCATTGGATTTGTCGCCCAGGCCAAGGTAGGCAGTATGCAGCAAATAGTGCGCACGCGCCATTTCTGGTTGAAGGCGTACCGCCGTTTGGAGTTCTACTAGCGCTGCCTTGTAGTCCTTGCCATCGAGCGAAATTTGCCCCGCGAGTGTTTGGATTGCGGCATCATTGGGATTCAAAGTTATCGCCTGGGCGATGGCCTCGCGCGCTTCGCCGATATCTTCAGGAGTTATTTCCGTGATTGTCAGAGCCTCATAATAGTAGGCTTCAGCCTGTCGAGCTCCCAGTGAGATTGCCAATTCGAGCATCGACTTGGCTTCCTCCGGTTTAAGCTGGTTTTCAAGAATAATGCCATTCACCAGGTAGGCCAGGTTCCACTCGGGCCAGCGGGACTCAACGTGCTTCAGCACGTCGAGAGCTTCATCGTGGCGCCTCACCAAGGCAAGAGCTATCGCACGAGTCATCCAAAGCTCAGCGGCGTCGGGCAGCAGGCGGGTGGCCTGGGCCAGCAGATCTACTGCCTGATCGCGGTCATGATGCTTGATTAAGAATTCTGCGGCCTGGAAGTACATATCGGCGCGTGCAGGAGAAGAACGAATGCCGAGGTTCAGCGAGTCAGCGGCTTCGGCGGTCTTGCCCATGGAATCCAGAATCTGAGCGCGAAGCAGAAAATAGTCTCCGTCGCGCCTGCCTGCGGGAATCTCGTCCAGCTTTTTCAAACCGACTTCTGCGCCGGCTGAATGAAACAGGGCAATAACCAAATCGAGTCCGGCATCCGGGACCTGGTTAAGGAACTCCACCGCCAGTTGATACTGTTCGTGTTGCACTAACGTTTTGCCGCAGTCGCGCAAGACATCGGTATTGGCACCTTCTGCAAGAACTGAATGAAACACGCCGATAGCTCCACTCGTATCTCCATAATCGAGCAGAGTTTTTGCGAGCCGAGTCTTGAGGGCGACATCGTTGGGGTTTGAAGCCACCGCTGAGCGAAGGGATTCGAGATACCTCGCGTTCTGTTGCTCCGGTGAGAGATCGAGAAAATCAAACAGTCCCTTGTGAGGGTGGTGCCCGGCGTTAACTCCGACCCGCTTAAGTTCGGCCACTACGGCGTCGAGTTCGTCGGCGCGGCCAAGCTTTTGCAGCGCTTTGCTATAGTGCCACAACGCCGTTGGATCATTCGGCGCCAGAATAGTTGCTTGTTTCAACACTAGAGCTGCATCCTGTGCACGGTCTTGCCTTAAGTAAATCTGGCCTTCCCAGTCCAAGAGCCGGGGATTGCTGGAGTCGTTTTTTGAGAGTTGACGGAGGTCTTCGAGCGACCGGTCAAGCTTGTCCTGTTGAAAATTGAGCACCGCTCGGGTATATCGTGCCTGTACGAATTTTGGATTGAGTACCAATATCCTGTCGAGGCAGCCTATGGCCTTATCCGGAGAATCGGAAGCTTCTGCGATCGCCAGCTCATATTGCCCTTGTAAATCGTAGGGCTTTTCCCGCACGTATTGCTCGAGTTCGGGCGTCCCCTCTTTGAGATGCCCTGCACGCACCAGGCAGAATCCATGTTCACGACGGGCGACAGCATCTGCCGGACGTAGTTTCAGATATCTTCTATAGGTGTCCGCCGACTCGTCGTAGAATTCGAGCTCGTCTGTGGCATGAGCCAGCAGCAAGAGCACATCTGCGCGATCCGGAGCAAGACGTTCTGCGCGATACAGGAGACTCGCCGCCGCAACAAAGCTCTTATTTCTGATCAGCAGTTCGGCATATGCATAGAGAGCGTTAGGATCATCAGGTTTCATGACGAGCGCTGCATCGAATGCTTGCTGTGCCCGCTGCAAGTCGCCCGCATCTCTCGCAGCCACGGCCAGATTGTAAAGAACGTCGAAGTTGGTTGGATCTGATTTCAACGCTTCGCTGAGCGAGCTTTCGGCGGGCGCATATTGCTTGCATTGGGCGTAGGCGAGTCCGATCGAAAAGCTGAAAGTTGAGTCTTGGGAAGTCTTCTGCCTTAATTCATCGAGCTTCTTGCCGGCCGCTTCGCATTTGCCCGTCAGGTCCATTGCCTGTGCCAACAACAACTCCGCAACAGGTTGAGCCTGATCTTCTGATCCAAGATGCGCCAGATAGCCCAGGGCTGCTGTGCCGCGCCCGGCTCGCACGCTCATCTGCGCCAGCTGGATGTTCGCGTTGCCATGATGCGGATCGATGACCACCACGGCCTCAAAATTCTGCCGGGCTTTCTGCGGGTTGCCCACCGCTAGGTAGTGATTTCCCAGGTTGTTCAGGATTGCGGGCGAGCGCGGCGCCAGCGCGAGGGCTCGGGTGTAGAACTCTTCGGCTTCGGGAAAGCGCTGCTCCGAGTCGAGGATTACGGCAACCAGACTCAGGGCCTGGAGATCTTGAGGATGAGATTGCAGGATAGACCGGAGAGAACTCTCGGCCTCAGCGGCGCGCCCACTCTGAAATTCCTGTAAGACTTTTTCGTAAACGGAATTAGACTGTGCGCCTTGGCCAGCAGCGATACAGCCGGTGCCTATGAGTGAACCGATAAAGAACGCCGTGCTTCTTGCAACAATTTGCCATAACGACGCTTGTCGGCGAACGGAAAGACGCACGTTGAACAACCTCCACAGCGCCACGGAGAGCGGAGATATATGGATGCCGGAGTTCCATAATCATTATCCGTCCAACAAGACGAAGCCCTGCAGCTAAAGGAGCTGAAGCAGGCAGGATTTGGGGGTGATGAAACGACACCCCCAAATCAAGACACTACACAAGACTCAATAGTAGAACTTTAATGCTACCTGGGCCTGGCGCGGCTGATTTGCCTGTGAGGTAACCTTCCCGAAGTTCGCGGCATCACCCACTACAGCGTTTGGAGCAGCGAACTGAGTGTGGTTGAAAGCGTTGAATGCTTCCAAGCGGAACTCCAGCGACGAGCCTTCGCGGATCCAGCTCAACCCGAAGCTCTTGAAAATGCTGAGCGACGCATTGGCCGTGCCGGGAGCGGTCAAAGGTATGGTCTTTGGCACGTTTCCGAACGTGTAATTCGCCGGCTGCTGGATGACGCTGGAGTTAGCGTAATAACTGCAACTTGAAATTGGACAACCAGGGTTTAGCGGCTTCCATGCGCCTTTTGAAGCACGCTTCAGAGGAGCGGTCTCCTGGGGTCTCTGGCCGAAGGTCGGCAGCGCCAGAGATCCACCATAAAGACTTGGCTGAAGCGGTTGCCCATTGTCGAAGCGCCATATTCCGTTGGTTTGCCAGCCGCCGATAAAGCCGTCAACGACCGAATTCACACGTGCTCCCAAGAGCTTGCCTTGCCCGAACGGCAACTCGTAGGTGTAGGAGAATTGGAAGACCTGCGGAATATTGAACTGCGATATGGAGCGCTCCAGGAAGTCGATGCGGTTGGGATCAACGATGCTGGAGGTTCCGTTGCCATTGCCTCCCTCGCTGGTATCGTCAATCGACTTTGACCATACGTACGTAACCAGGAACGTCAGCCCATTGCTTATACTTTTCTGGGCCCGCAATTGGAGAGCGTTATAGTTCGCGCTCGCCCACGGCGGAGCCACTACATCTACGTTCTGGAACTGCTGATACGGTAGCTGGGACCAGTAGGCCGGTACGTTGACGCCGATGGAACTGGTGGGATTCAACTTAAGAATCTCCGCGCCGTTGGGGTTGGGCACCAGCGCAACCAGGGCGGCGACCTCGGCCGGAGTTGAGCCTATGATCGAGTCACTCAGATGGTTGTAGTTATAGAGTCCCGATATGCCGTAGAGCAGGCGCGTCCCTTTCTTTCCGATATAAGAAGCATCGGTGAGGAGGCCCCACGGCAACGACCGTTGAACCTCCAGGCTCCAGGACTGCTCATACGGAACGGAATTGAACGACCTGACCGGTCCAATCGCGCTGCCGCCGATATTGGTCAACAACCCCTGCGAACTTCCTATCGGTGGAAGAATGCCGTTGGGGAAGGGATTGCGCAGCATTCCGGATGGTGTATGGCCGTCGTTCCAGAAGCCGACCCAACTGGTGTAGGACGCGAATCCCTGGACGTTGTTCACATCGGCAGATGCCGAGGCCGGCGAAACAGCGTAATAGATGCCGTAGCCGGATCTCACCACGGTTTTGTTGTTCAGCTCGTATGCGAGACCAAACCGCGGCGAGAAGTTCGTGGGGTTGATGTCGTAAAGCCCACGGCTCTTCGGGTCCGACGCGTTGGGGCCACCTGGGAACGTAAGACCGCTCTCAAAGCCGCCCCCTGCGAATGAACTGGTAGCCGTGAGATTCAGGTTATTGAGCTTGTTGTACCGCTCGGTCATCGGAATGGTCAGGTCATAGCGCAGCCCGGCGTTCACAGTAAGCTTCGAGGTCACTCGGAAGTTGTCCTGCGCGAAGGCAGCCCAGTCGGAATTTGAGGTGGCGAGATATGCGGGTATGTTGTAAAAACCCCAGTTCGCCCCCGAGCCAATCAAGAAGCTCGCCATGGGATCGCCGCCGCCGCCGACCCAGCCATTTTGTGAGGTGCCCATATAAGCATAGGAGAAATAGCCGTTCGATTCGGCTTCCTGTCCGAAGTTAAAGTGGTGGAAGCGATAATCGACGCCAAATGTCATCTCGTGGCGGCCCCGCAAGTAGCTCAACTTTGCGCTGGCGAGTTGCGAATCCTGTCCTTGCTTATAAACGTTCCATGGCGTGCTCCCGATGGACACGTTATTTCCGCCCGGATCCGGAGCCGCATATGCCCCCCCACTGCCGAAATTGATTGCAGGGTAACCCTTGATCCCCGAATCATCCATGTAACTAGGCATTCCCAGGTCCTTGGCCGAGTCCATGCTTGGAAAGTCGCCCGAGATGCCGGGTGCGCCGTAGAAGGTGCGGGTTACACCATAGTTCAAAGAGATTACCGTTGTGTTGTTGAATACATGGTTGTAGTTCAGAGAGGCCAGGTGTGCTGTGTTAGGGGTTGGCCCCTGGGTACATGGATCGAACGGGCTGTTTGGGAAACAAGGCGCAATCACCGTTGGGCTGCTTCTGTGAGAGTACCGCGCGCTGATATTGTTCGTATCGCTGAAGTGATGATCGATCTTCAGGTCCCATTGATCGTTGTTGCTCGTACTAGCGCCGGAATAGGCATAGTTTATGTACGGGTTATAGTTTGGCTGCCCCGGCTTACCAATGTTTGGTTCTGGAAAGCCCTGAATCATCTTCACAGAAACGGGATCCATCAGGTTCCCAGCACCTGTCGGCAGTGTGTAGGGGTAACCTGCGGGAGGGTTCGTAATGCCCGGGCTCACATAAGCGCCCATGTTGTTGAATGGGATAAAGCTGGTCCGGACAGGGTTCCCCCCGGAGTCCAGACTCGTGTTGTAAAAGGGATCCCAGAGTTGGCCGTTAGCATTGGAGCACTCGCCGTTCGCATCAAACATTCCGCCCGCGCCCGGGTCGAGCGCTCCAGTACAGATCTCTCCAAAATCGCCTTTCTTCTCTGCATCGCTCGCAACGCCGTACTGGTAGAAGGCCGGAGCTTTTGACCGCAGCCCGTCGTAGTCGAAAAAGAAGAAGGTCCGTTTCTTAAAGACCGGGCCGCCGACGGTGCCGCCGAAGATATCCTGGTGTAGCGGCGGCAACGGTACGTTGGCCTGTTTTGCGAAGAAGTTGTTGGCATCGAAGATTTTATTGCGCAGATAGTCGTACGCGCTGCCGTGAAATTTATTCGTGCCCGACCGAGTAATCAGGTTGGTGATGGTCGCACCCGTCCGTCCGTACTCGGCGCTGAAGTTCGTCTGCTGTACCTTGAATTCCTCCACTGCGTCGACCGACGGAGTATAGGCAATGGTTATGGTCTGCCCGCCTGTGTTTTGTTGCTGAGTCGTGATGCCGTCGATCAAAATGTCTGACGCGCCGGCGCGGCTGCCATCGGATATGAAATTGTTGGAGCTTCCGCCACTGCTTCCGTAGGTCGAGTTCTGCGGCTGGGTCACGCCAGGCGCCAGAAACGCCAGATCCGTAGCCGAGCGGCTAATGAGCGGCATGCTATCCACAAAATCTCGATCGACGACCTGCCCCGTCGCCGCATCCGCAGTTTCAAGCATTTGCGCCGATTCAACCCTGACGTTCACGGTTGTGCTAATGGAGCCCACCTTCAGGCTAAAGTTGACCGCAACATTGTCTGCAACGTGAAGGTCGATTCCGTTTTTGATTTGTGATTGGAACCCCTGCGCCGTGACTCCGACATCGTAAAGGCCTGGCTGGATGCTGGGAAATGCATAGATTCCCTGCCCGTCGGTGGTCCTGGTAAGAACGACTCCAGTAGC
>CAVSYM010000042.1:0-15846 GCA_963732165.1 uncultured Acidobacteriaceae bacterium | reverse complement strand
ATAACGAAATTTGAAGGGCTCACTGGCGAATGCCGGGGTTCGCGACCAGAATCCTGCTCCACTCAACGCGGTCCCCGGCAGTTCCTAGACCATATTCTTTAAAACGTACGCCTCTTTTGTTGGAAGGTAGTAAGCGTCAAGCCCATGGCCGTCTGCTCTTACGGCATTAATCTGCAGTAGTTTGCTGAGAATCTTCTCAGTTTCCTCCGGTCGTTGAATCGATGCACGTGCCACCTGCCAGCCGGTCATACCTATCTGATCGATAACGGCACGAAAAATCCGCGCGGCTGACGGATTCGCCGCCAAATAGCCAACAGCGTGGTATATCCGGGCGTCGTCGGACCTCATACTGGCATCGTCTTACGGTAATTAGGCCTAGTCAACGGCCGGACCTTGGTTGGCTCTGAAAGCAGC
Organism: uncultured Acidobacteriaceae bacterium; assembly: GCA_963732165.1. Lineage (GTDB taxonomy): Bacteria > Acidobacteriota > Terriglobia > Terriglobales > Acidobacteriaceae > Telmatobacter. The sequence goes on along the minus strand of CAVSYM010000042.1, from coordinate 15,432 downwards.
AGGCTTAGTTGCTCGGGACCCCGGAGGAATCATTCACGACAACGAGGTCGTCCTCCGCAGGCGCCGGCTTCCGCCGGCCGCTGCCGGTGAGTTCAAGTGAGACTGCCGGAGCAAGCGCATTTATCCACGACACCAAATCGCTCGGAGTGACTAGCGGGAACGCCATCACTTCGCAAAACAGATCACGGTAGAATATTTTCTTTCCGCCGCCGTTTCGGAGCATCTCGTAAAGTTTGCTTTGAGCGCGGCTGACATATCTTTGACGAAGTGTGTGAACTATCGCCGTCTTCGTGAATTGACCGTCAAATTCGAACTCCGGCTGTTTGGTTTTTCTTATCTTTGTCTCATTCCTAACGGTATCCTGGATCTTCGCGGCCTTCATTTCGGCCGATTTGAACACTTCAACTCCGCGGGGGTGGTTCGTGGCAAATACGAGGAAATACTTCACCGCCTCTTCGTTGGGCTCTAGGATAACTGCTGACGAGACATACTTGAATTCGCAGAGTTGCTTCAGGCTCTTGCAATACTCCCGCACAGCACATTCTGCTCGTTCATTTCCTTCCTTTGATGTCTGTCTCAAAAGCTCCAATACGCCTTCTCTGCCGAATAGGGACCGGTAGCTGTCGGCTCGATCAGCTTCCTCTAGAAACCGAGTGATATGGCGCGTCATGAGGTTGATTAACACCTCCGAACTTCGGTCGCGTAGAAATGGTCCGATCGTACCGATCGGGATGTCGCTCCACCCTGTTGGGTCGAGAAAAACAAACTTGAAGGGATTCTTGCCCGTTGCCGATGCAAGCTTCTGGATTGTTGGAATTGCAGCAGAGAATTCACCACCTACCACTTGGACGTCCAAGCCGGTTGCGCGCTGTGCCGCGGCAAACTCTTCGAGCTTTTTCAGAGCACTCTTCTGCTTCTCAACGAGAATGCATTGAGCATTCAGGTTTCGGTTCCAGTGCTCACGATGCCCTGCTACTGTCCGCTTGATGGCGCTAGCGGCGACTCCGAAAGAGGAATCAGCTAGATCGGGGCTGGATACCTTCCAGGGACCTGCAAATCCATCAATGTAAACGAGCGCGTCCCATTGAGAGCCTACCTTGTATCCCCATTCAGGCAGATACTCTTCGAGGAGACAGTGCTTGACGTACGCCTGCTCGCGGCCGGCATAAAGCGCGAGGTCAACCTTCGACATAAAATTATGCCGACGCCAAGGGCAACCGTTCCAAGTGGTGCCTTCCAGAATTCTGCCTGCAATCTTCTTGGGCAACCGCGCCATCCGAACCGGCCTTTCATCGCCGAATTCGATGACATTGGTGGCTTGGTCATCCTCAACCAACTCGGCCGGTACCCAGTGCCCCCACTGCTTGAAGTGAAAAGCAATGTGATGCTCCTGGCATTGATGAAGCAAAGATGATGCCCAATCTGGATGCATGGGGCGAGCACGCGGTCCGCTTTCGCCACCCGTAATAACCCAATCTATCGTGAAAAGACCCTTCTTGTCTATCCATGGAGTAAGATCGAGCGAGCCCAACAACGGTTCACATGATAGGAACCGAACCGCGGCCGGAAATCTCAAGAGCAGAGGCAACCTCTTCGCAGCCCAATGCTGGTTCTCAACTGTCGTGCCGAGCCAGATGTTTGCGGGCCACTCATCCTTCCAAGGGACCATGTGGCCAATGTTTTGGGGCCGCTTTGTAAGCAGCAACCAATCCAGCCAAGGCGTCGCCTTGATCAATTCCCAAAGACGTTCTCGCTGGGCATCCAGCTCAGGTCGCTTCTCGAACACGTCGGCCATGCTCGCGCAAAAGACACGCTCCCTTTGGCCGTTGAGCCTCGCCTCGTCATTCCAGATAAGCGGTTCGCGCCAGTGTGGATCACCAAAAAAGCGTCGTTCAGCATTTGCTCCCCAAACCTTTTGGCCCATCCGCTTTGCCCAAAGCTCAGCGTAGCAATGTAAGCATGCCGGTGAAACTTTCGTGCATCCCCACCACGGGTTGAACGTATGATGGGTCCATTCGATATGAGAATTTTTCGCCATCGGTGCGGAAATCTGACGATGTTGGAGCTACGTTGGAAATTAAGAATCTAACGACGCAGGGATTGACGCTATCGCCTGAAAGCTATCAGATGATAGCTAGTGTTAACGGAATGCCAAGATAAAATATTAGGGTTTGTTCGCGAATATCAGCTCCGGTACGGCGTTCCACCGTCCACCCGTAAGGTGGCGGCGAAATTCGACATCGCTCAAGCGACCGCTTTGGCACATTTGCGTGCAATTGGCGCGAAAGGCCGTCTCGAAAAACTGGTCGATGGACGCTGGGGCATGGGGGCAATGTTAGCACAGGGCGATGTCTTGGAAGCATCGATTTATGGTTCAATTCCAGCCGGCAATCCCCAGTCCCGAGAGGAGGCCGTTGAAAAAACGATAAAACTTGATGCTGCCTTTCTTGGTCTTCCAAAGGCCAAATGGGCGAACGTTTGGCTACTACGGGTTCAAGGTGAATCGATGATCGGAGCGAACATCAATGACGGAGATCTGGTTATCCTTTTGCGCCGAGAACCGAATCATGGCGACATCATTGCGGCCTTGGTGGATGAAACTACAACAACTTTGAAGAGATTGGTAATTGAGAGAGGCCGCTACTTGTTGCGCGCCGCAAACCCTAAATATCCGGACATTGTTGCAGACAAGCTGGAATGCCAAGGTGTGGCCGTCGGATTGATCCGGCGCGATATAAGGTTTCGCTTCTGAGCGCCGCGTGTTTCAGTCAATGACCTCAAAGGCCGGTTATCTATGCGAGCGAACCACGCCTTACTCGTCCTTCCATTCGAAGAATTCAGGACGATTACCAATTCGTGGGTCCTCGCAACGGTAGGTGGACAGATCGGAGTTTTCTGGGACCTTAACCCGGAACGGAAGAAGGCACAGCCGTCATCCGTTAGGGCGAACGCACACGTTGTTCGCGGATCACGAATAATAATCCATGGCAGAGTCCTCGCAGTGTTGTTTGTTGCGCCCCATCGAGAGTTCGCTAGCAAGGACGCAATTCCTCAATCGGATTGAGCCGACCAATGAAACCGCACAATGAGAGCCGTCTTAAGTTGAAGCCTGCTCAGCGTGCGCGCCTCTTGAAGTTGTCCGTGGATCGCAAGGCATCTCGCAAGGATCGGGGCACGGCCAGCCAGAGATCATTGGCTGAGCCAGCTCGCTTGTCCGTTTAGCGAACAGCAGTTGGCGGATTGAGCGCTTCCTGTATCCGCCTTAGGAGCAGCTCGCTTGTGAAGGGCTTCTTCAGCGTGTGGAAGGGGACTGCGCCTGCGTTACCGAAGCCGGATCCGCTTTCCGCGCCACTCATGAAGATGATCTTAACCGCCTTGTTCAGGCGAAGCGCCTCGTTGGCAAACTCTACGCCTCCCATTCCCGGCATGTTCAAGTCGGTGATGACGAGGGCCATCTCAGTCGCGCGGGGGGTATAGTGGGCGACGGCCTCGTTTCCGTTGCCTGCGACAAGGGTGCGGTAGCCGTGGCGGGTGAGGATCACCCTAACGAGATCCCTAACGTTGGCCTCGTCGTCCACGATGAGGACGAGTTCGCCGTTTCCATGCTCAAGGAAGGGGTGAATCGAACCCTGAGGCCGACCGGACGTGGCGGTCTCCTCAGCCGCGGGCAGGAAGACGCGAAACTTTGTGCCCTTCCCTGTGGTCGATTCCAGCGACACGAATCCCCCGTGGTTGGCAACGATGCCGCGAACGGTGGAAAGTCCGAGGCCGGTGCCCTTGCCCGCCCCCTTTGTGGTGAAGAAAGGCTCCCAGATGTGACTTAGGATCTCGGGCGGGACGCGAAGCCCGGAATGGGAGAAAAGCGCGCCCGAATTCCTACTGGTACCCCGCTTCTCGGCCGTGTCGGACGGCGAGGATGACTACTTCTTTTCTGTCGTAGTGGTAGAGGGCGATGTACGCGCCGCTGCCGAACTCGATGATCCACTCACGGAATTCTGTGGGCAGATCTTCAATGGGGCGGCCCATCTCAGGATGGCTGGCGAGCAACTTGACTCCCTGGCGGATGGCGCTGACTGCGCGTTGGGCGGCGTCGCCGCTCTTTGGGGCAAGAAAGGCATGAAGCCGGGCCACGTCGCGCAGGGCCGGCTGCGACCATTTCAGCTGTGGCATTCGGGGGTCTCGGCGTCATGGCCCGATTCGAGCTTTGCCAGCCAGGCATCGGCTTCTTCGGCAGTGGCGTGCAGGCCGGTGGTCTGGTAGTGGTCCCATGCGGCAAGCGCGTCACTGCGGAGTTGCTCCCGCTGCTCCTCGCGGCCAACATATCGCTCGACTGCCTCGCGCATAATCCAGTGCGGCGACCGACGGCGCGCGGCGGCGAGCCGCTGAACGCGGGCTTTCAGTTCGGTGTCGAGCTTGAGGCTGGTGGTAGTGGGATTCGGCATGTTGGGTGCTCCGAGGTGTTACCCATAATCACTTTATCATGCTTACGGCGGAGTCTGGCCGTCGCGTGGTGGGATTTGTGGTTTCCGGCCCTTTCGACGGACGAAATCGAGAAGCAAATTTGCCGCAGCGACCACCCTTTGCGCTCCGGCATCAAGGCTCCTTTTTGGAGTTGATGGAATCCTCAACCCTGTCAGGTGCATTTGTGCTTTGGGAAGACGACGAAAAACAACTGCAGATTCTTCGACTTCGGCATGCGCGCGCATGCCTGCACTCAGGATGACAGAGGCTGGTTGGGGTTCGTGCTATCCCACCCCAAACGCAAAATACGCATTTAGGATGAGGCGCCCGGCATTTGCAGATAATTACGCCCCTCCGGAGCACAATTCTAAATAGGAAAGGATCGGTACGGGAACATGAAGAACAGCAACCTCTCAGTCACCCCCAAGGCCCTCTTCATAGGCCACCCCCTCGCCGAACCCTGCACACTGGGCCGCTTTTACTCTCAAAGCACGCAGGAACAGTGCAGCCGTGGACGCCATCAACAGAATCAATAACTTGACCCGTTCGCGGGCCTCCAACGCTGCACAGAAACCGTACAGTTTCTGTACAGTTTTGCGCATTTACTGTGCAACCGTGGGCAATCTCCGCGATTACTTGCCGTGGGACAGCCACATGGCTTCCATCTGTTCGAGGGTGCGGCCTTTGGTTTCGGGCACCATTTTGGCCATGAATACGGCGGCTAGGATGCCCATGACGCCGTAGATCCAGTAGGCGAAGCCGTGCTTGAAGTGCTCGACCAAATAGGGATTCTTGTCGAGGATGGGGAAGGTCCAGCTGACGAGATAGTTGGCGATCCACTGCATGGCAACGGCCAGGGCCATGGCCTTGCCGCGAATCTGGTTGGGGAAGATCTCGCTTAGCAGCACCCAGGTGACCGGTCCCCATGAGAATGCGAATCCGGCGGTGTAGACCAGCATGCATACCAGCGCGAGCATGCCCGGGCCGCCCAGCCAGAAGGTCGAGCCCAGGGCGATCATGCTTACCGCCATGACCAGCGCGCCGGCGATTTGCAGCGGACGCCGGCCAAAATGGTCGACGGTGAAAATGGCTACCACCGTGAAGGTGAGGTTGACCGCGCCCACAATGATGGTTTGGAAGAGCGAGGCGTTGGTGGTGAGGCCCATGCCTTCGAAGATGTCAGTGGCGTAGTAGAGGACTACATTGATGCCGACAAATTGCTGGAAGACGGACAGCATGATGCCGATGAAGATGACGAGCATTCCAAAGGACAGCATTTTTCCGGAGTGATGCTCGCTGAGCGAGGCGCGGATTTCAGAGAGTTCCTTTTCGCCCTCCTCTTTTGTGACCAGCTTGGCCAGGACGGCGCGGGCACCGGTTTCATCGCCTTTGAGCATGAGGTAGCGTGGCGTTTCAGGGACAAAGAAGAGCAGGAGCAGAAAGATGCCTGCGGGGATGGCGCCGGAGAGGAACATGTATCGCCAGCCGATGGAGTTGAGCCAGGCGTCGCCGCTGCCGGCTTTGGAGATTCCAAAGTTGACGAAGTAAATCACCATCATGCCGAAGATGATGGCGAACTGGTTCCACGCGACCAGGTTGCCGCGGATTTTGGGCGGCGCGATTTCAGCGATGTACATGGGCGAGAGCATGGAGGCGAGGCCGACGCCGATGCCGCCAAGGATGCGATAGAAGACGAAGTTGGCCATGTAGGCCGGACCGCCGTGGCCGATGGGGGCGAAAGGGAACTCCGGCGCCGATGCGCCCAGGGCCGAAATGAGGAAGAAGACGGCGGCAATTACGAGGCCGCGCTTGCGTCCGATGTTGGTGCTGACCCAGCCGCCGATCAAGCCGCCGATGATGCAACCGATGAGCGCGCTCGAAACCACAAAGCCCAGCAGCGAACTGGCGGCGTTGGCCTGCGCGGGGTTGGCCAGGTCGGCAAAGCGCGGATCGATGAAGTAGGCCTTGAGGCTATTGACCGCGCCGTTGATGACGGCGGTGTCGTAACCAAAAAGCAATCCGCCCAGGGTGGCGATGAGGGTGAGCAGGACAACGTAGGGGTTCAAGCGCGACATGGAGTCCTTGTGCGGCGTTTGGATTTCAGGTGGCGTGTTGATGGCGAGGGACTGTAGAAGCCCGATCGCAAGGGTGCCGGAAAACTGCAGATAATTCTACGGGACGGAGGAGGGGCGGTTTCGGAAGAGGGAATCCCGCCGCGACCAAGCCGGGGTGGGATTCCCAAAAGGCGCGGGCGAGGACGCCCGCGCTACAGCCGGTCAGGAGACCGGCGGTACAATTTTCGACGTCCTGGGCGTGCCGCCAGCTAGCACTTCGGATGAGGGTTTTTGAACACGAGCTCAATTGGCGTCCAGTCTGACATGCGCTTGTCGTTGATCTGGTCGTCAGTGGAAGTCATGTTGAGCGACGACTTGGCCAGGGCGACGGAGAGCTTCACTTTTCCATTCATACAGTAGCCCTTCATCATCTGGCCCAACTGCTTACTGGTCAGGTCGACGTAGTCGGCGGAGAGCGAACCTTCGGAACCGGAGATGTCGGTTGGGGCCATGATCATCATGTCGGGTTGGGAGGTTGCCTGCTTGACTCCCGAGGTGTCGACTTGCACCACGAGGTCGGCTCTTGTCTCAAGATCGTCGGGGTTGGCGGTGAACTTGATGCCGGGAAGAGTGATGCCCGCCGGGTTCGGCTTGACGGGTTTGGTGTCGAATGCCACGCGGTAGGGAGGGCCCTTCCACTTGGGAGTTTGCGGAACATTGGAAGCCTGGTTGCCGGAATTGCATCCGGCCAATAGCAGCAATGCGCCGGCCAGAAAAATGATGCCTGTTTTCACGCCATCCTCCTCGTTGTTTTGAGATGACGCGACATGATACCACTGTGCGGGGTTAGGGGGGCAGTGATGGCTGAGGGGCACGCTTCCCTCCCTGGTCCCCAGACGCGAGGGACCAGGGGCATCCATTTGTGCGGGCGGGGACGCCCACACGACAGCCGGGCTGGAGCCCGGCGCTACATTTGTGGCTACTCTTCTTCTTCTTCGTCGGGGCGCTTGGCGTTGGCGAGGATTTTTTCGGCTACCAGTTGCGGGACGATGTCGTAGTGGTCGACTTCCATGCGGTAGCTGCCCTTTCCCTGGGTCATGCTGGTGAGCAGGGTGCCGTAGGTGAGCATCTCGGCCATGGGGACCTGGGCGTTGATGACGGTGGTGCGGCCCTTTGACTCCATGCCGCCAACGCGGCCGCGGCGGCCGTTCAGGTCGCCCATCAAAGTGCCGGCGAATTCGTCGGGCGCTTCGATTTCAACTTTCATGACGGGCTCGAGAAGGCAGGGCTTGGCTTGCTCCATGGCCTTGCGGAAGGCGAGGCGGCCGGCCTTCTTGAATGACAGCTCGTTGGAGTCGACGTCGTGATAGCTGCCGTCGTAGACGGTGACTTTGAAGTCGACGACGGGGTAGCCGGCGAGATAGCCGCGAGCGGCCGACTCGACGATGCCCTTTTCGACTGCGGGAATGAAGTTGCGGGGGATGGCGCCGCCGAAGACATCGTTCTCAAAGACGAAGCCGCCGCCACGCGGCATCGGCTCCATCTTGATTTTGCAATCGCCGAACTGGCCGTGTCCGCCGGACTGCTTTTTGTGGCGGCCCTGCGCGTCGGCTTTGCCGCGGATGGTTTCGCGGTAGGGAACTTTGGGCGCTTTCAACGTGACCTCGGCGTGGTAGCGCTTTTTGAGGCGGCTGACGATGGCTTCGATGTGCGGCTGGCCGGCGCCGGCGATGAGGAACTCGTTGGTTTGGGGGTCGCGGAAGAAGCGGATGAGCAGGTCCTCTTCCATGAGCTTGTGAATGGCGGGGGCGAGCTTGTCTTCGTCGGCGCGGCTCTTGGGCTCGATGGCATAGGTCATGGCCGGCTCGGGTGTGGCGGCGAGCTCTATCTGGATGTCGCCGCTTTTCGCGCCGAGGGTGTCGCCGGTGAGGGTGTCGCGCAGCTTGGCAACGGCGCCGATATCGCCGGCGTGAAGCTCGGGGACCTCGACGGCCTTGCGGCCCTGCATGACGGAGAGGTGCGAGAGCTTTTCCTGGCCGCGGCGGGTATAGTTTTCGAGCGAGATTTCGTTTTTGACCACGCCGCTAATGACTTTGAAGAAGCTGATGCGGCCGGCGAAGGGGTCGCTCATGGTTTTGAAGACGAAGGCCGCGGCGGGCTCGCTATCGGCAACTTTGCGCTCGCCGGGCTCGGAGTCGCCGTTGGCGGCGACGGTTTTAACAGGTATTGACCCACGCTCAGTGGGCGCAGGCGTGTAGACCTTGATGAAGTCGAGCAGGTGATCGAGGGCCATGTTGCCGAGGCCGCTGGAAAAGAGGACGGGGAAGATGCGGTCTTCGCGGATGGCTTCGTGGAGCGCGGCGATGAGGTGTTCCTCGGGGATGGTGCCCTTCTCAAAGAACTCTTCCATGAGCTCGTCTTTGCCTTCGGCAACCAGCTCGACGAGGGCCTCATGGCGCGCCTTGGCGTCGGCGGCCAGCGAGGCGGGAATTTCGGCTGAGACCTTGCCGCGGCCATCGCCGCCGGGCGTATAGGAGTAAGCCTCCATGGTGACGAGATCGACCACGCCGTGAAAGCCGTTGGCGTCGGAGATGGGCAACTGGACGGGAACGCAGGTGCGGCCCCAGCGCTCTTGAATGTCGTCGAGGAGGGCGCTCAAGCCTCCGCCGCCGCCGGCCTTGGGGTGGTCCATCTGGTTCACCAGGACGATGCGGGGAACACTAGCTTCTTCAGCGAATCTCCAAACGCGCTCGGTGACCGGCTCAACCCCGCTCTGGGCATTAATGACGACGATAGCGGACTCGACGGGGAGCAGTGCGGCGCGGGCTTCGTGGGTGAACATGTGGAAGCCGGGAGTATCGACGAGGTTGATTTTTGCGCCTTGCCATTCGGCAAAGGCGACCGCATTTTGCATGGTGAAGCCGCGGGCGACCTCTTCTTCGTCGTAGGCGGTTACGGCCGTGCCGTCGGCGACGCGGCCCTGGGTGGGAGTCATTTTGGCGGCATGCAGCATGGCGGCGATGAGGGTGGTTTTGCCGCTGTGCGCATGCCCAACTACAGCTACGTTGCGGATCTCACTTCCCTGGTACGTTCTCATGGTGTGATACTCCTCAGTGCGAATTCAGGACCGGTTTGTGCGGTGGTTGGGCGCGGAATCCCAGGTCCCCAAATGCGAGGGACCTGGGGCACCCACGCGAAAGGTTGGGGTACGAGGGTGTCGGCGTGGAAATGTGGGGGCAGAGATTGTACGGGGACGCCGGTGGGGGCGTTCAAGCGGCCGAATTGCCGGGATCGGGGTCCGGTTCTCCCGTCTTCCTCATCCATACGGATGGTCTCAGCACGACTCGGACGGCGGGAAGGAAGGGATTTCCGCGTGTCCTCGTCGAAAAACGGATGCTATCACAGCGGGAGTGTGAACGTCGTGTGACTGGAGGTACAAGGGACCAGGGACTGAGGGACTGAGGGACTGAGGCTAAGGGACTGAGGCTTTGGTTGCGATTGTGCGAATTGCGGCGGATTGCGCCGTAGAATCGCAGAATGGCTCAGATGGTGCGCGGAGCGGGTAAAGCGGCGGAGTTTACGACTTTGACCGCGCTGAATGAGGGCGTTGTTGCCTGCGACCTTTGCCCGCGGCTGCGTGAATATTGCGCCGAGGTGGCGCGGGTGAAGCGGCGGGCGTATCTCGATTGGGAGTATTGGGGGAGACCGGTGCCGTCGTTCGGAGACGAGAAGGCGCGGGTGATGGCGCTGGGACTGGCGCCGGGCGCTCACGGATCGAACCGCACGGGCAGGCCGTTCACGGGTGACGGGTCGGGAGAATTTCTGTATCCGGTTTTATATGATGCGGGCTTTGCCTCGCAGCCGAAGGCAGTTTCGCGCGATGACGGCATGAAGTTGAAGGGCCTGTGGATCAGCGCGGTGGCGCGATGCGCTCCGCCGGGGAACAAACCGGTTCCTGGCGAGCTGAAGAACTGCACGCAGTGGCTGGACCGGGAGATGAGCCTGCTCAAGAATCTGCACGTGGTCGTTTGCCTGGGCAAGATCGCATTTGACGGTTTGCTGGGGCATGTGGCTCGTGCACATGGGCTCGGCGCGCGACGTGCGTTTGTGTTTGCGCACGGCGCCGAGTACGACCTGCCCGGCGAGTTGAAGGCGATTGCCAGCTATCATCCGTCATTGCAGAACACGAACACCGGCAAGCTGACGCGGCCCATGTTTCTTGAAGTGTTCATGCGCGCGCGGACGATGGCCGGGCTGTGAGGGGCGCATGTGGTTCGAGTCAAGAATTCGGGAAAACCGTCCCTCAGCGGTTAAAGCCGCATTCGTACTTCAGGCTTTATGGCACGGCTGAACAGGCTGCGGAAAAACACGTCTAACGGTACAGTATCGCCACGGTCGATTCAGCAGGGGCTGAAGCCCACACTCATTTCAGGGGTTTTATTGGCCCGGCTGAAGCCGTGCCCTTGTTACAAAGCCTCTTTTGCCTGTACCCAGGCGATTTTTTCGCAACCTGTGAAGCCGTGCCCCCTCAAAGACAAGACCAAGGCCATTAGATCTATGGAGTGCGAATGGAACGACTGCCTGAAAACTTACTGCGAGCGGTGATGGGCGAGGAGCACGAGCCGCCGAAAAAGAAAAGACACGATCCGGCGCAGCATTGGACTCCGGCAGTTCTGCTGGAGCGCGCTGCTTACCTGCGCAAGCTGGCGCGGGCCGGGAACGGCTCGGCGAGCGAGACGATCGGCGAGTTTCCGCAGCACCACGCGATGCTGTCGTTCAGGGCGCGCAGCGGCGAGGTGGAGGTGCACGACGAGTGGGCCGACTTGTTTGTCGTTCTGGCCGGCATGGCTACGCTTGTCGTGAGCGGATCGGTCGTCGGCGCCCGCTTGATTGCACCTGGCGAGACGCGCGGGGATGCTATCGAAGGCGGCTTGCACCAGCATCTGCGCGTGGGGGACGTGGTTCATGTACCCGCAGGCACTCCGCATCAGTTTTTGCTGGCCGGAGACAAAACAATTACGAGTCTGGTGATGAAGATAAGAGAAGTGGCAGGGTAGGGTAGATAGCCCGCCACGACTTCTTTGACCGCGTGATTATGTGCTTTCCCACCCTTTCCGCGATGGAACTGCGGAAAGGATGGGGCACCCACATTGGTGCAAATTTAAGCGGTGAGAAACCTAGTTGGGAATGACCACCTTAAGGTCAACCTGTAAAGAAGCGGCTGGCGGCTTTTCAGGATTCCTGTGCCCGCCGGAATGCGACACAGTAACATCAAAACAGATAATTCCGACTTTATCCCCGCGGCGCGACGCGCTCGCTCAAAAAAAGGCTGATATGGGCATTTCCATCGATACCTTGGTCCTTATACAAGATATACAACTGCTCTGCTTCACTTCGGTTTTTGCCATCATGGCCTGGCAGCGATGGAGTGATGCCACCAGGCGCTGGATCTTGTACAGCTTTCTGGCAAATTGTGCCGGAGCGGCCATCGATCTCTCTCCAATCCATCTGCCCAAAGTCGTCAGCCAGGGAATGGAGCCGATGACATTCTCGCTTTCATATGCAGTGCTCAATGTTGCATTTGTTCATTTTGAGCGGCGTGCAAAGATCGCCGTCTGGATCTCGGCGGGCCTGCTGGTGGTATCGCTTCCGTTTTTCGTGGTCCTGGGCGGCAACGCGAACCCGGTTTGGAGCAATTCACTTGGCGACCTGATGATTGCGGCCGAGTGCGCCATTACGCCCGCAATCCTGTTCACCGGCAAGGAGCGTTCAACCCGTGCCCCGCGGCTGCTGATGGGCAGTTTTTTTGTCCTCTTTGTTCTGGTGGAGTTTGCGCGGGCCTGGGTGGCTTTCGGTCTTCATGCAAACCCCGATGTGACTTTTCCCAGGCTTGTTTACATGAGCGCGGTTAGTTACATTGTGGATGTTTCCCTGTTGCCGCTGGGAATTATATGGATGATGAATGCCCGACTTGAGGCGGAGCTTCAGCAGGAGATCGCGATTGATCCCCTCACCAACGTGTTTAACCGCAGAGGCCTTGCGCCGGCTCTCGATCGCGAACTTGCCCACTACAAGCGTTATCGGGAAGACTTCTCGCTGGTCCTGTTCGATCTGGATCATTTCAAGCAGCTCAATGACAACTATGGTCATGCGGCCGGCGACACGGTTCTAGCCGCAATCGCTGGCACGGTGCGCACCCGGTTGCGTGAGACCGACTTGCTTGCCCGTCTCGGTGGCGAGGAATTTCTTATCCTGTTGCCGCGCACTACGCTTGCCGCAGCCCAGCTCACCGTGCAACTGCTGCACCAGGCCATACGGGAAAAACGGTATGTGCTTAGCGGTGACTCTGTACAGGTGACGGCAAGCTGGGGCATTACGAGTACGAGTGAATGCGTGAATGCCGACGCGCAGAGACTATTGAGCCAGGCCGATACCGCCCTGTACCGTGCCAAGAAAAGCGGACGGGACCGTTTCTGCACGTTCTCGCCTGAAGACTTCGACTACGCCGAAGCTCAAGCGCTGTGAATGCTCACACTGGATCGCGAACCCGGGTCGCAGGAGCGCACGGTGCGTCAGCATAAGCTGGCGCTAACCGGCAACGACCCGCAAACGTGGCCATTGGAGCGTTTCTGCAGGATATGGCCAGGCTGTTGTACCGTGCGGGCAACTTCGAGGTTGATGCGCACATTTCAAACGACCTGGAGGCCAACATCTGCAGTGGTCCACCTTATCCGGTGCCGCGTGGTGAGTCGTTCGCTCCGGCGCCGCCAGTAGCATTTACGTGGTTGGTGTATCCGGGCGGGGGTAAAGCCCAAAGCTATTGATGGGCGTTTTTGCGGCACGACTAAACAGGTTGCAGAAAAACTCGTTGAGGGGAGCAGTTTCACATCGGTCAACCCGGCAGGGGCTGAAGCCCGCCCTCATTTCGAGGGCTTTGTCGGCACGAGTAAACTCGTGCCCTGTTACAAAGCCTCTTTGAATTGCTCCTTAGGGAGCTTTTCCGCAGCCAGCAAAGTCATGCCCTGTTACAAGGCTTTGCCGCGGATACATCAACTCAGAATTCGGTCCAGTAGAGAAACGCAGGGTCGAATCACAGGTTCCAGACTAGTTTCGGACTCGATATTTATTCGGCGTAGATTCTTGCCAAGAGGTGGGGTAAGATAGGAACGAACTTCCCCCCAGGGCCAAACTGTTTTTCACTTCGGAGGCGCAAAATGCAGAATTGCGCAGGATTTTCTGTCCGTGCAGTTGTCGCGATTGTCGTGACGGGACTGCCGGGTGCGCTGATAGCTCAGGGACCCTTTTCAAGTTCCAGTTCCCTGATTGCGTCTTTGTCCAGGCCGCTGCCGGAGTTGGTCAAGATCATCGGCGCCTTGGGTGACGGTGAGCGGTTCGGGGCGAAGGAGCCGCAGACGATCGACTTCCCGGCCATCGGAGCGCAAGACGCGCTTACCACCGTCACACTCTCGGCCACTGCCAGCTCGGGCCTGCCGGTGACATTCTCGTCCAACACACCAACTATCTGCACCGTCAGCGGCGACACAGCAACGCTGCTGGCGGGGGGCTATTGCACCGTCTATGCTTCGCAGACCGGCAACAGTGACTACTCGGCCGCGCCTCTCGTCGGTCACCAAATCCAGGTGCTGCACGCTCCGCAAACCATCACCTTCCCGGCAATCGCATCGCAACCGGTGCTGAGCACGGTTGCACTTTCGGCCACAGCCAGTAGCGGACTGACGGTCAGCTTCGCATCGCTCACACCCAGCGTCTGCACGGTTACAAGCAGCTCGGCTTCGTTGGTTGAGCACGGGACTTGCACCATCAAGTCATCCCAGGTTGGCAATACCGTCTACGCTTCCGCCCCCAGTGTCAGCAATAGCTTTACGGTGACAGGTCTCGCGCAAACCATCACCTTCCGTTTTGTCGAACATGTCCTGGTACATGCTCGTCTCGTTGCTGTCGAGTTCGCCGTCGGCGGACGCACGCATCGCGCATGCTCTTCAGCATCATTTGCAAAAACAGGGCTTCGACCTGCTGGGACCACCGCGCGGGATGGGGGCCGCGGTGAGCTGGGCGCGTTTTTCAGCGCAGCGAGCCCGTTCAAGTCGGTGTAGGTGTTCGCTCTGCCAGGTGCTGCGGCACCCGCCGGCGCCGGCGGCATCAGCGAAGCGGGGGTGAGCGGCGCCGGCGAATCAAATCACGACCAGCTCGGCTTGCAGCGCGCCGGCTTCCTTCAGCGCTTCCAAAATCGCCACGAGATCGCCCGGCGCCGCGCCGACGTCGTTGACCGCCTGCACGATCTGTTCGAGTTCGACGCCCGGGCTTGAACAGGAACATGCGGTTTGACCCCTGATCGACATTGATGGTCGACGTGTTGGTCACGGTGGTCGTGCCGACGCCGCGCGAGCGGCCCGGGCTGGCTCACCTTCTGTTCTTCTTTGATGCTCACGGTCAGCGATCCGTGCGACACCGCCGCCGGGCTCACCCGGACGTTGCTGCTGATGACCACGGTCCCGGTGCGCGAATTGATGATCACCTTGGCAGCCCGCGCTCGCTGGGATCGACTTCCAGATTCTCTACGGTCGACAAGAACGCCACGCGTTGGGTGATGTCCATGGGCGCACTGCACCCGCACCGAGCCGCCGTCGATGATCGAGGCCATGCCGTCGCCGACGCCCTTGTTCACGCTCGCCACCAGCCGCGTCGCCGTGGTGAAATCCGGATCGTTGAGGTTCAAGATGATCGCTTCGCCTTGCGGGATCTGTGACGGCACGGCGCGCTCGATCGTCGCGCCGTTCGGAATTCGGCCGGAGCTCGGCACGTTCACCGTGAGCTTCGAACCGTCGTTGGCCTGGACGCCGAAGCCGCTCACGATCAGATTGCCCTGTGCGATTGCGTAGATCTTACCGTCGAGTCC
>CAVSYM010000041.1:0-185728 GCA_963732165.1 uncultured Acidobacteriaceae bacterium | reverse complement strand
ACGGCGCGCGCCAGGACGCCGACGGCTATTTCTGGCTCATGGGCCGCGTTGACGACGTAATCAACGTGAGCGGCCACCGCCTGGGAACCATGGAAGTGGAATCGGCGCTGGTCGCGCACCCCAAAGTTGCCGAAGCTGCGGTCGTTGGCCGGCCCGACGATCTAAAAGGCCAGGCCATTTCTGCGTTCGTCACTCTCGAGCACGGCAATCCGCCCAGCGACGCGCTCAAAGACGAGCTGCGCAAGTGGGTCACCAAAGAGATTGGCGCGCTGGCGCGGCCTGACGACATCCGCTTTACCGAGGCCCTGCCCAAAACCCGCAGCGGCAAAATCATGCGCCGCCTTTTGCGCGACCTGGCCACGCACGGCGAGATCAAGGGCGACGTAACCACGCTCGAAGACTTCACCGTGATCGCCAAGCTGAGAGAAGCCGAAGAAGGCTGATTTTCAAGACGGAGAACGCACGGATGTCCAGGACGAACAAAGACGTGATTCAGGCATTTCTCGAAGATGTCATCAACCAAGGCAGGCTGGAACGCGCCAACGATCTGGTGAAAGAAGATTTCGTGGAGCTCGATCCTCTTCCGGGGCAGGAACAGGGAAGAGAAGGCCTGAAGACAGTCATTCACGCTCTCAGGTCGGCGTTCCCCGATATGCACTGGGTTGTAAACGAAATGGTAGCTGAAGGGGAAAAGGTTGTGACTCGATTCGTGTGGACCGGCACACATCGCGGCGCATTCCTCGGAATTCCCGCCACTGGAAACAGCGTTGAGGTCAAAGGCGTGGTCATTGACCGGCTCGAACATGGCAAAATGGCAGACAGCCGGATCCTCATGGACACATTCGGGCTGATGCAGCAGCTTGGTGTCGTTCCAGCGCCGCCGCCTGCTGGTTGAGTCTTCCTGAATCGTGCGTTGTCTCCCGCACAAACTCGCAACACGTCAAAATCCTACCTGGAGTTAACGCGCCGTAATCGCCACCGGATTCGCGTAGTACCCATCGCGCGTTCGCACCACTACGCCGGGCCGGTCCACCTTGACCTCTGTGTGGTGGTACTGGTTCTGCCCGTCGGCGGGCAGCGGATCGAAGGCGATCTCGTACCACGACTTCGCATCGTTGAGGCATTTCTCAATCATTCCCGACACGTCGCTGTCGGACTCAATCGCCAGCCCGCCGCTTTGCACGGCCAGCACCTGGATCGCTAAATCCCCCTGATCCACCTTGTCGAATTTTGCAACCCCCTTCATATAGGACTGATAGAGATCGGCTCGCCAGAGCGATTCCCCTACCCCGATTGGATTGACGTCGTACATCGTGATGCGGGAATCCCGCAAACGCGTCGACATGGTCACGACTTCGCTGAAAATCTGCTGCGCCTGCCGCGTATCCAGATAAACCCTGGGCCCGGAAACCAGCGGCCATCCCGGCGAGATCCAGATCATCATCTTGCGCCCGGGTATCGGCGCAAGTGCCGATATCAGCTGGTGCAAAGTCTTGACGCAAAGCTCCAATCGCTCCGGCCCGCTCCAATCCGTGGTACGCGTGATATTGCGCAGCCCGATTGTGAAGTGATCCAATGCGTTACTAAGCGCGGCGCCGTCCGTCGTGAACCCTTTACTGATCTGGCCGCCCCGGTCGGTGAGCACAGCAATCGCCGTGGGGTTTGCCAACCGTCCCCCGTTCAGCTTCAGGAACTTTTCCATCTCTCCGCGTGCGTAAGCTACGGTGTTGTAGGGAGCATTAACAGCATCGAGCAGCAGAATCACGTTCACCGGTTCCCCGGCGGGGTCCAGTCTTTTGAACGAAGTGATTGGCCTTGCGGTCTTGTTATCGAGCACCGTGAAGTCTTTCTGGTCGAGATCGGTAACCGGCTGCCCCGACTTGGTATCGACAAACAGAGACTGCCGGATGGTTTCGGGGGTCGAAGGTCCCGCCCCCGATGGTTGCTGGGCCGCGAGGCTCAAACTTACAGAAAAAGCCGCGGCGATAACGGTGCCGACGTACCTGAGGGCGGTCATTGAAAGCCTCCGATCGGAGCTTCGCTCTTTACATCAACGGACTACTGAGGGAACCCCATCAGACATGACCCTAAGAGGGGGAAGAAGGTTGCCTGCGGAGGCAGATTTTGAGTCGTTTCCCCAGCGTTCAGTTCGCCGAGATCGCCCTGCTCGTCGACTGAGTCTTTCGCGTGGAATACAGATACCACGCCAGCCACGCCGGCGCGGTCCACAGGTAGAACGGCGAGGGCAGCTGGATGGCGGCCACCACGCCAACCATCCCGCCGGCCACAATGAGCGCCAGCAGAACCCCGGCGATCACGTTCTTGCCCACCACATACATGCCCGCCAGTACGGCCGGGAATAACACCGCCTGATCGGAGTAGAAGCTGTAAGGAGCGCATACCGCGCCCACCAGCAGGACCAGCAGTCCTTCGCGGCCCCACTCCCATCGGTCGCGCCGCGCTGCGTAGTACCACACAGCCCATACGCAGGCCAGCGCCTCGGGCACAAACTCGATCCAGTGGGCGCCGCGGTCGATGGCAAAGCGCAGTGCCACGGCGAGAGTGGGAATGAAGACGTCGAGCACGCGCGTTGAGCGCATCATGTCGAAGTACTGCTGCCAAGCCTGGCCATCGAGCGCCAGCGTGAGCCCGCTGCTGACAGCAAGCGCCAGAATGAACCCGCCGATAACCGCGAAGCTGCGCCGCCGCACACTCCACAGCAGCAGCACTACGACGCACGGCAGAAACAGGTGCGGCTTGAGCGCGCAACTCAGCAGGGCCGCGCCGGCCAGCCAGGGCCGCGTCTTGTGCAGCCACAAAAACAGCGCCACGCCGAGCAGGAAAAATATCCCCAACTGACCGGCCATCAAACACGCCAGAATGGGCGGAAAACCAAACACAAAAACATGCAGCCGGCTGTCGGGTCGGCCGTGCATCGTCCACAAGACCCACATGGAAAGGCCTTCGCAGGCCAGCAACACCGCCAGCCAGAGCAGCAAACCCGATTTCGCTCCCATATATCCCAGCGGCAGGGCAAGTTCAAAAGCCACCGGCGGGCTGAACGTCACCTTGGGCGAGTCTTCCTCAAGCCCACGCGATTTTTCAAGCCGGTAAATTGCGTCGATGTCGTATGGATTGGCGTGATGCGCGAGCTGCTGCTCCGCGGCCCAGTACTGGATGTAGTCGCGCCCGCAAGCGTTCTTGTCGTCAATTGTGAGCGCATAAATGCCGAGGACGAAGCAGGCTCCAACAGCGACAATTGCTGCCGCCGCAAGCCTTCGCCTTGGGCTGTTCTCCACCGGTGCGCTTTTGATCTGACCAGCCATCTGGGGTCTGCTCACACTATTGATCCGGCCCATAAACACAACTACTGTGCCCCATCCATTTCGCAGGTTTAATTGCGAAATGGGTGGGGCGCCAACACACTATATACGGGCCGGATCAATAAGCGGACACAGTCGCCGAATATCAGAAGCGGTAAGCCAGGCCAACGGTGGCGCTCGAGTTCCACGTCCGGTGCGGCGAGTTGCCCAGTATCGGCGTGTTGTTGATCAGCGAGAACGATGCGCCGATCTTGTCGCCCGAGACGCGCACTGAGAAGCGGTCAGTCAACCGGTAATACATGCCGCCGCCGAACCCTCCCGCAAACGAGAGATTGGGCGTCATGTGTTCACCACCCGTGTGCTCGGCGCCCATTACGCCATGTATGAATCCGCCCAACCGGTCATAGATGTCGGCGTGAAATTCAGGCCCGGCTAGAACTTCGTAGACTGACGGGTCTCCGGGGTTGGCCGTGTTGTTGTTGACCCCGCCGCCGCCGCCACCGAAGCTGAGAGGCGGTTTGAAGTAGTTGCCCATCACCGCCAGGCCAAAATACTTGCCCCAGTCTCGTGTAGCGCTCAGCTCAACGCCCATCAATCCATAGCGCGACTGGTTCACCTGGTTGATGCTGGTGTAGCCCCATCCGGCATACACCTCATACTTGGGAGCCGCTGGCTGTCCACCCGAGGTTTTGCCCTCTGAAGTGGTCACCTGGCCTGCCGCCTGCAAGGGAAAAAACAGCAATGCCGGCGCGATGGCGAACGCCAGTTTAAAAGAACTTGGCAAGATCTTACCCAACAACTTCATCATCAACGCGAAAGTCTCCTCGAACCGCTGTCATGTCGCCGGCTCACACACAATCGCCGCGCACAAGTCGAACCGTCTGCGGCGCGGCGCCGGCAATGACAATCAAAACCGGATATTGATCCATCAAAAGAATACCCTTTACCCCCCACATCCACGAAGCGGACGGCACGCCGAAAATGGCGCGACATGGCATCATGGATGCGTCATCGAATCGGGTGCCCGGATTGGGTTGTGGGCACTTATCGCACCACCCAAACCCACCCAAACCCACCCAAACCACAAAAACAAAGACATGGCGGGAGCGGGGCACTCGGCTATTCTCGATTCGTCCCCATGGGACGATTGTCCTTAGCCCGATTCCTTCTTGAGACGCGCGAAGTCTATTATGAGGGCCGGCGGCCTTAGTCCCTTAGTCCCTCGCTCCTTCATTTCGCCTGCACTTCAACCGGCTGGTCAAGATGCACCGTCTTTGCGGACTTGTCTTTCAATGTGACGGCCATGCCGCGCGGAAGGTAGCGCGAAATCACTGCGGGGTCGAACCAATCCATGTCCCAGGCATCCTGGATTGCGATCAGCTTGTAGTCGCCGGGCGCCACATTCAACAAGGCAAAGCTGCCATCCGAGTCGCTTTGGTCGCGGCGCGCCAGCTCGGCGACGGCTGAAAGGTCTTTGGGTACCAGGATCACCATCGCTCCCGCCACGCCCTTGCCGTTTTTGCGCGCAATTCCTTGAAGGCGCGTGTTGCCGGCACTCACCGTAACAACCAGCGAGAGCGGCTTGTCGTCGACCGCGATGCGATTCCCTTCCTGCGCCTTGCCGCCGCGCGGCGCGATGGCCAGAACCGGCAGCGGCGCGTCCTGGCCCACGGCTTCAACCAGCCACGCTCCCGGCGGAACATTGGTCAGTTTGAACGAGCCACCGTAAATCTGCGCTGGTGTGATCACAGGCCTTGATTCATCTGTCGGCTGGAGAGTAACTTCCCCTCGTCCCGCAAACGGGACGCCTGGGGCTGTCTCCACCACGCCCAAGACCGTTTGTGTGGGCACGCCGGCCGACGGGTCCACCTGCTGGCTCGAATTTGCATCCAGTTCCACCATGCGCGGAGGGTCGCCCTGCGTGAGTTCGTAGTGGCCGGGTGCAATGCCCACAAACTCGGCCGTGTCTGAACTCCCTTGTGTGCCGGAGGCATTGGATTCAAGAATGTCCTCGCCTCCGCTCTGCACCGGCACACCGAAGACCGTCTCCTGCAGACTCGGCATCATAATTCCCCGCCCCCGCGACGATGCCACTGTAAGCCGCACAGCCTGCACCGCATGCAAGCTGATGTCGGCCTCAACACGCGCGCCCTTTGCCAGTGCGATATCGCTCGCCGAGCTTTCGTCGGCCGTCGAATCGAAATACGTGACCGGGAAGGCCACATCGAGCGCCGACTGCGACTCGGTCTCCTGCGCCTGCGGGTCTCCCCGGTTCGGGGTCATCGCATACCACGGTCTGGCCCTCACCGCGATCAGGTAGTCGCCGGGTTCGAGGCCGGCGAACTCGTAGGCTCCGGTATCGTCGGTCTGCGTGTTACCCACCTCTTCGATGCGCTCGCCCGGCACGTGGCGATGCGGCTTTTCGTAAAGCATCACATTCGCGCCTTCCACCGGATCGCCGCCATCTGAGGAAACGACGCCATAGATGACGCCGGCCGGCGAGAGCTTGAAAACCAGGTGTCCCGTGTCCTGGCCGGGACCGGTCACAATCGCCGAATTGTACTCAAAGTGCTGGTTGTAAAAGCTGGTCGAGTAGCCGCGCTTTGAAGCCGTGAGCTGGTACTTGGCCGCGGCAAGCGCATTCAACGAAAACTGGCCATCGTCGCCCGATTCGGTGGACGCCACAACCTGGCTGTCTTCAACTGTGAGCAGCGCCACCGTCGCGCCGCGCACCGGTTCGCCGGTGATGGCATTCACCACCGTCCCCGCAACTCGATAGCCCTGCGCAACGGGAGCGCCGCGTCCCGCGGGAACTGTCTGCGCGCCGGCGAAGGTTAACACGAACGCAGCAGCAACCGTCGCAACCATCATCCGCTGACCAATCGCCCCTGCCATTACCGCTCCCTCGATCCCCAGTCCCTCAGTCCCTAATGCCTAGTCCCTTTTGCCTAGTCCCTATTGCCTAGTCCCTGCCTTTACGGCACTTGCACCACCAAATCTGTCGTCGCACCGGGCGAGAGCGTCACCGCCTGGCTGGGCAGAGCCGCCAATACCGCGGGATTCCTGTACTCGAACGACGCGTTCCCTTCCAGTGTGTACACGTGATAATTGCCGGGAGTTAGTCCGTTGAGCGTCATCGATCCGCCGGTTGACGGCCGCAGCGTAATCTCCTGGGGATCGGCGGTCGAGTCGAAGTCGGGAATAGCGAACACCGAGTAATACTTCTCTTCCCCCGGCCCCATCGCTCCAGGCGTCTCAGGCAGGCTCAGGGTGAGCCTGGCGCAGTCGTTCCGTAGAGTAAGTTCGAGCGGCGCCTCTACCCCCGCCTGACCAACCAGCAGCGGTTCCCGCGCCAGGTTCGCCCCTCCGGCAGTAAACGAGCTTTCGCAATAACCACCCGGCGCGGCCATCGTGTGCACCCAGTAGGCGCCGGGCGAAACAGGCTGCCCCATAAGAGGACCGGGCAACTGGCCGCTGGCAAGCTCGCTCACCATGCTCTCATCGGGCAACTGGCCGGGCGACTGGGGAGCCTGCGTGGCCGTGACGACAAACTGGCCCAGTGAGGCGGGCTGTTCGCTCCCGCCGCTGCTCAGCACATTCAATTCGACCTGGATTGGAGGCGCCGCAGTAAGCGCCACGCGCAAATTTGTGACGGGCTGCCCCGCGACCTGAACATCCACCGCTCCCTGCAGCATCGGCGCGGGTTCCAGCGAGATTGGTGCGGAGCCCCGCCGCTCGGCGAAGTCAGCAGAGAAGCTTTGTCGCGGCGACGTAGTGACTGTCAGCCTGTAGCTGCCATCGGGCAGCGATGCCTCAATCATCTTCGTATTGGGATCGAAGCGCCCCGGATACTGCAGCGCACGGCCGGAGATGTCCATCACCTGCACTTCGTAGTCGAGGTTGCGCCCTGCGTACGCCTGGGGCGGAACAGCCGTTGCGGTCACCGTTTGAAATGCCTCGCGCACCAGCGTTAGATTCGCCTGCACGGTTGTGCCCGCCGTTACTGTTATTCTTGCGGCGCCAGAGGGATCGCGCGCGTCGGGGTAGTACACAGCCGCGAATCCCCATTGATGGGTCGCACCCCCGCGGCCGGCCTCGAGGGGGAGATTCATATTCTCCGAATCGAGCGACGGTTCGGAGTAGAGCTCGTACACTCCCGGAGCCAATTCGCCAAACCGAAACGTGCCGTCACTACGCGTTTTGGCGCTTCCTGCCGGCGCCCAGCCCGCGCGCCCATCCATCAGCACCCGCCGCACCAGGTTCAGCGTGATTCCTTCGGCCGCATCGCCGCTCGAGAGGTCGATCTGTCCCTGAATCGCACCCATGGGTACAAGCGAGAACTCCACATCGGGCATATCTTCGGCCAGCATCACGTTGTGCGATGCTGGTGAAATCTCGTCCATCACTTCCGACGCCTGGCTCGAGGCTGCGTCCAGATATCCCGGCTTCCGTAATGAAACAATGACAGGACCAACGGGAAGATTGGGAATCTCAAATTTTCCGTCCCCGTCAGTCAGCGCGGCGGTGGCCGCATCGCCTTCGACCGACACCAGCGCGCGCGGAAGCGGCTCGCCGCTGGATGCGTTCCGCACAATTCCGTGCAGCGCAGCCAGCGCCGACGGCGCCTGCTGCGTCTGCAGTCCACCATTCTGTTGAGAATCTGCCCCGGGAAATGGTTGCAGCGGTTCCTGCGCGTGCGCCGCCGCGGTCAGCGCGATACTCATGAACTCGAGAAAAACTAAAGCGCTCGCTTTCCGCAGGATCAATACCGCCAGACCCGCCACGCTTTTGCCGCACTCCGGATTGAGTCTCGAATCCAAAACAACATTGTGACGGCACGGGCTATGGTTAGGAAAGCAGAGGAACTGAAAACTGTCGGCGAATGCGGCGCCAGCCGCCAGCGGCGTCAACGATTCGGATCGGCCGGCGTACCCTCGCCGTCAAGGTACCAGGGTATGTTGATCACCACGATGCGCCGATTGCCGCGCACCAGCAGGATCACTTTGAGCACATCGGCCCGGCGGTTATGGAGCAGCCCCTCCCACCAGTGACGCACCACCAGCTCCGGCACCAGCACACACACCTTGCGGTCGCCGGTCTCCTGCTCCACCTTCAGCACGTAGTCAACCACGGGTTGCAGAACATAGCGGAATGGCGATTTGAGAGTGATCAGCGTGGGTGAAACACGCCCGGCCGCCTCGAGCGGCGCTACGACCATATGCTCCCATTCCGTACAGAACGGGTCGGTGTTCTCGCCCACCTGCACATGAACGCAGCGAACATCCGAGGAGATAGCGAGCGCGAACGAAAGCCCCTTTTCCGAGATCCGACTCCAGCGGTCCACCGGTATCACCACTACCGGTTCCTCCACCTTCACCGGAATCATGGGCCGATCAAGATCGATCTCCGCCGCCACGCGCTTATAGTGCCGCTTCACCGCGCGCATTACCAAGATCATCACGACGATCAGCAGCGCCGTAATCCAAGCGCCTTCAGCGAACTTGGCCACCAGTACCACCAGCGTAGTAATGCCGGTTGCCACCGCACCCAGCAGGTTGACAGCCAGTCGCAATGGCGCGCCGCCCTTTCGCTTCCAGTGCATCACCATGCCGGCCTGCGAAAGCGTGAAGGCCATGAACGCGCCGATGGCGTAAAGCGGGATGAGCCGGTCGGTGATGCCGCCGAACAGGATAAGCAGCAGCGCCGTCAGAAACACCAGCACATAAATTCCCCACGAATAGAGCAGGCGCCGGCCGCGCAGCAAAAAAACTCGCGGCATGTAGTCGTCGAGAGCAATGGCGCGGGTGAGGCGGGGAAAATCGGCGAATGCGGTATTGGCCGAAAGCGCCAGCACCAGCAACACCGAAGCGATTGTGACGTAATAAAACCAGCCGTGGCCCATCACTGCGCGCGTCAGCATTGAGAGCACGCTCTCGTATCTCGCGCCGTTCGGATCGGTCGCCGCAATGCCGTAGGCACGGCACAGCAGCGCGATGCCGGTCAGAAGAATGGCCAGCAGCGCAATGATGATGGTAAGCGTGGTCTTGGCGTTCTTGCGTCTCGGGTCACGGAAGGCCATCACGCCGTTGCTCACGGCTTCAACCCCGGTCATCGCGGTGCAGCCCGACGAAAAGACTTTGAGCAGTATCCACCATCCGGCCACCGCCATGGTGGCCGAGGGAACGGCCGGCATGGACGAAACCGGGTGCGGATGCCCACCGCTGGCGAACGCCTGCCAGCCGCCCACCGCAATCACAATCAATAGCGTCAGTGTGAAAAGGTACGTGGGAATCATGAAGACAATGCCGGTGTCGTGCACGCCGCGCATGTTGACGAGTGTGAGGACGACAAGAACGCCGAGGCAGAGCAGCAACGTGTGCGGCTGCAGGCTGGGCACGGCGGAAATAAGCGCGCCGACTCCCGCCGAAATGCCCACCGACGCGGTGAGCACGTAGTCAATCATGAGCGCCGCAGCCGCCAGCAGGCCCGCGCCGTGGCCCAGATTCTCGCTGGCCACCGTATACGAGCCGCCGCCTTGCGGATATGCTTCGATGGTCTGGCGGTAGCTCATGTAAACAACCGCCAGCAGCGAGACAATGGCCAGGCTCACAGGCACGATGTAGTGCACTCCGAGCAGGCCGAGAGGAATCAGCAGCGTGAGCGCAGCCTCAGGACCGTAAGCAGCGGAACTGAGTGCGTCGAGACCGAATATGGGTATACCGGCAATGGGGCCGATGCATTCGGCGCGTTCTTCGCTGGTAGCCAGCGGGCGGCCGAAGAACAAATTTACAAACCGGGAGGTAATCGCCATTCAGAAGGGTCCGGCGGCGCAGAAGTGATCGGGGCGTTTCGATGTACACCCTTTGGGAAGGCCGCTCGAAGCGATTGTCTCACAGGCAGATACGAAACATGATGAGGGCTCCAGTCGAGGCGCGAATTCCCAAAGCTGAGCCATTCCCGAACAGCCCCACCGACCCGATGCGGCCCACTTGAGCGGGAATCTTCTACCCGGAGCTGGAAATATTTACCCAGCGAGTCAAACGCCCCGGAGTTGCAACCGTAAGAAAGAAAAAGACTTGCTGATTCACGCATTTGGAAATGAACGTGCTTCTAAATAAAGAGGAAAAATCTCTCTGGAGGGTCACGATGTTCGAGACGGACGAATCGATCACCCCGGTAAAGCCGCCGGTTACCTCGCGGGTGGTCGCCTACATTGCTGCGGTTGTGGTAGGCGGGGCAGGCATTGGTTGCGCAGTTTACGAGCAGCACGGCGCGGAGGCGCTTGCTCAAAAAAACGCGCAAGTAACATCTCAACTGAACTTGGCGCAGGGCGAACTCAGCGCGACGCAGGGCCAGTTGCAGAATCTGGCCGCTCGGGTGAACGCGCTTGCGGCCAGCGCCGAGAGCCAGGCAGCGGCAACCAAAGCCAGCAAGCCTGCCGCGGCGCATCGCGCCTACGCCTATGAGACGCGACTCAAAAAGTTACAGTCGGAGATCGACGCGCAGGGCCACGCCATTGACCAGACCCGCACCGAAGTTACCTCGGATCTGAGCAACACGCGCACCGAGCTGACCGGCTCGATTGCAAAGACACACGACGAGCTGGTGTCGCTTGAAAAAAGGGGCCAGCGCAACTACTTTGAGTTCGACATTTACAAGTCAAAGGAGTTCAAGCACGAGGGACCCATCGGCATTCGCCTTGGCAAAGCCAATGTGAAAAGAGGTTACGCAGACCTGATGCTGATAGTGGACGACCGCAACCTGTCGCAGAAGCATGTGAACCTGTATCAGCCGGCGATGTTCTATCAGCCCGACAGCCCGCAGCCGGTCGAAATAGTCATCAACGACATCTCGAAAGACCACATCCACGGGTATGTGAGTGCGCCCAAATACCGGCAGTCCGAGCTGGCGTCGAACGATAGCGGCAATGCCGGAACCGATGCCGGCATCGTCACGCCGGGCTCTGGCAATGCACAGCCTGCAAAGCGGCAGCGGCTCCCTTTGCCCACTACTGATCCAACCCCCAATCAACAGTAGATGGGCCAGGCACACTGGGGTCGGAGATCGATCTCCGGCCCCTCTCAGTGCGCAAAAAGAACTCAGTTCGACACAGAAGGCCGCCTCTACCGCACTTTGCCCGCCTCATTCTCAAGCACCACATTCGAAAGCACCGCCGTATCGACGGTGGCAGGCAGGTGCGAGCAGAAGCCGATGCCCGCATAAAACGGCGCGTCGAGTTGCAGCGTGATGGGCGCGCCGAATTGGTGCATGGGCTCGCCGGCAACGCTCACCCAAAGCGTGAATTCGTCTCCGCGCTTTTGAATGCCGATCCGTTCGGCCGAAACAGTCACCAGCGAATCGGGCGATTCCCCGCCGGGCATTCCGCGCCCGCCAATGCGGTACTCGATGTCTTTCACGCGCTCGCCTTTTTCCGGCCGCCGCGCAAGCTGGATCATGCCTGCTCCGTGCAGCGCGACGACCGCTTCCTTCGAGTCATCGTCAAGGCTCTGCCGAATGATCAGAACCGCTTTGCGGTCGCCGTAGCCCTGGGGATCGGGAAATGCAATGTCCGCGGCCAGCGATACGTCACCGCTCATCTTTTTCCACAAGTAGCGAAACTCGTCGCGCATGTACCACACGTTGTACCCGGCCGAGTTGATGGTGTACTTGCCAGTTGAAGCCTCATAGCTGGCGCTGCCCGGCACAACGGCGCTGCCCACATCCGACTGGCCGTCGAAGATGCCTATAGGCGTCTTAAATGTAGTGGTCGCGCGATGAAAGTCAGCAGGCGGCGCCACCTGCGTACGAGTAGCCGAGCCAGGCTGCGCCCATTCAGGAACGGCCGGGGCCCTCTGTCCTGGCGCTTGCGCAAGAACACAATTCGCCGTGACTACAAAAACAATAATTGCAAGAATCAGCCGCTCGGCTTTCGCCGCGAATCCCGCGCGATGATTTTCCATAGCTGAGAACTTTAGCAGAAGCTCGTCACACCTACGGCACTTCCACCTCGGCCATGATCGGCAGCGTGAAGTAGAAGCGGCTGCCCTTGCCCACTTCGCTGTCGGCCCAGATTCGGCCTCCGTGCTGCTCCACGATGCTGCGGCAGAGCGCGAGGCCCAGGCCGGTGCCGCCGAGCGCGCGCGTGTCGGAGCTGTCGCCTTGCTGAAAGCGCTCGAAAATTCGCGCCAGCTTCTCGGGCGGCATGCCCACTCCCTGGTCTTCAACAATGAAGCAGACTTCGCCCTTGCGCACAAAGCAAAGCTCGCCGCGGCCCAGCGCGCTCATGCCTCCCAGTTGCGCCGAAAGCTGAATGGTGGATCCGGGCGCCGAGAATCTTATGGCGTTGCTGATGAGCTCGTTAAAGACTTGCAGAATCCGCACGTCGTCGGCATACACCGGCGTGGACACGGCATTCACTTCCAGGCTGATTTGCGCCAGGCTCGCGGTTTGTTCGGCGGCATCGGCGGCGCGGCGCAGCAGGTCAACCGCCTCAACATGCTTGCAGTGGAGCAACAGCCTGCCCTTTTCGCCGCGACCGAAATCGAGAATATTATTCACCAGCCGCATCAGCCGCTCGCTGTTGCCGATCGCCATCTGGATCATCTGCTTCTGTTTTTCGGGCCGGGTATCGAGCGAGCCGGACGCGACCAGGCCGAGCGAGGCGCGCAGCGCAGTGAGCGGCGTGCGCAACTCGTGGCTCACCGTCGAAATGAACTCTTCCTTCATCCGTTCCAGTCGCCGGCGCTCCGTAACATCCTGGAAGGCGACCACCATGCCTGAAATGTGGCCTTCTTTGACGAGAGGATTGGCGGTGTATTCAACCGGAACTGCCATCTCATCTTTGCGCCAGAACACCTCGTCGCGCAACCAGATGGATTCGGCCCGCCGCAGCGCCTGCAGAATGGGGTTGCTGGCTCTCGCGTAGGACGTTCCGTCGGCGTGGCTGTGCTGGATGACGTCATGCACGTCTTTGCCGGACAGCTGGTCGGGTGTGTAGTTCAGCAATTCTGCGCCGGCGTTATTGATGAATGTAATTTTGCCATCGAGATCGATGCCAAAAATGCCGTCGCCCGCCGATTCCAGAATCAGCTCGCGCTGCCGCGTCGCCAGCAGCAGGGCCTCCTCTGCCGAATGCTGCTCGGTCACGTCCATGCCATTACACAGCGCAAACGGTTCGCCGCCTGGATTGGCGATGCGCCGCATGCGCACCGCAATTCGGCGAACCTCGCCGTCGCTGCGGCGGATGGTAAGCGCTCCCTGCCACTCGTCCGATGCATCTAGGGCGCGCTGACACTCCTGAAATGCCGCGGCTCCGGCGGAATCCACAAGCTCGGTAATCATCAGTTCTTTGAGCGTTTCCGCGCTGTATCCCAGAGTGTCCGCGGTAAAGTCGTTGACCGCGATCAGACGGCCGTCCATTGAACAGGCAAACACGATGCCCAGGCTGTTCTCTACCATCTCGCGATAGCGATCTTCGCTGGCCAGCAGCGCAGCCTCAATGGCCCGCCGTCCCGTTACGTCCTGGCCGCTCACGATAAGGTATTGAATCTCCTGGTTCGGCCCCTCAAGGGCTTTCACCGTCCAGCTCACCCGCCGCTGACCGCCGCCCATTGACGTAGACTTGCGGGCAAGATCTCCCGCGGTCTTCCAGACGGTCTCATGCGGGCCCGAAGCCAGCCCGGCCGCGGCGTCGCGCAACGTCGCTGCCGCCCACTCGCGATCTTTGTCCTCAAGAAACTCTTCAACAAACGGCCGGCCCACCACATCTATACTGGTCAATCCGGTCAGCTGCGCGCAAGGCTCATTCATCCTCACCACGCGGCCCGCCGTATCGAGCACCGTCACCAGCGCCGGAATCGAATCCAGGGTCGCAGTTACCATGCAGCGCTCAATGGCCAGCGCCCGTTCCGTCCTCTGCCGGGCGCGCTGCGCATCCTCCTGCTGCTGAATCCGGCTGTAAAGCTCAAGGCGGGTTTCCGCCTGGTGACCAAGCGTAACCAGGCGCTTGATATGCGCCTGTTTGAAACGATTGGACGATGTAGCCAGCACGGCCAATGTGCCGATTACCTGCTGCGAACTCAATATCAGCGGAACCGCCGCATAAGAAAGGCAATAAATGCCTGGCTGCAGCTCGATTCCAGACCTTGAAAATCGTCCGTCTTTGCCGACGTGGGGAATCAGCAGCGGAAGGCTGCTCTTCAGAGCATATTGGCAGGCGCTCAAATCACGCGGCTGATCCGCGCCTTTAAAACCGAAGCACGATCGGAACCTGAGATGGTCCCCGTCAAGCCATCCGACGTAGGCGTAGTCGGCGCCGCACAACTCGGCCGCGAGTCCAGTCAACTCGTCAAGGACAGGATCGGAGTCGCGATCGGGCAGACTTAACTCCGGTCGCACCGTTTCCGCCTGGTTTTCACCCGGTTGCGGTTCTAGTATCGCGTGCATAATCTAACACACCACTTACGAGTATCAAGGTTTTCGAAGGGGTTTTCTCTGACACAAACCGGGCAGAAACATGTGGTTTGGCATACCACTGAGGTAACCACTCTTTCAGTTCCAGGGAGTTACATTTGAGTTACGAACGAATGCCGCTGACGCAGGTCGTTAAAAACAATGCACTTGGCAGCAATTGCTGAACCGCGATGCTCAAACCAGCGGTCTGGCGAGATCTCGTTCAACCTTGCTTTGTGGAAAAACAGGGCCGAAACCGCACCGTGCCTTATTAAGATACCCGATTCATCTCAAGCGCTTTAATGCCCCGGCAATTTGCAGCAATCTCCAGCCTGCGGCGCGTCGTTTGCCCCTGCGTCGAGCACAAACTTCCAGCTTCCGTCACCCTCCTTGCGCCAGATGGTCATATAGCGCCCGCTTGTAACTACCTGGTTGCCGTTCGCGTCCTTGCTGTGGCCCTCGTAATGCCCCCATGTATAACCCATGTCGCCGGAAGGGCCCATCGTCGCGTCGGTGGGCGTCCAGGTAAGCTGGTAATCGTTCGGCAACCAGTTAGCCGCCTTCTCGATAGCTACCCTGCCTACAACCGGGGCTGCCCCGTTTCCCAGCAGAACCGCATCGGGCGCGCACCACAACGCAAAGGCTGCGCCGCCCTTGGCGGCCACATCTTTGGCGAACTGCGCTTCGAGGTTATAAAGCAAAATCTTGCCAGGATTTACCGTCGTATCGGTGAGTGGATTGGGCGCAGCTTGCGATGAATTGGGCGATGGGAACGCCAACTGCCCCCAGGCCGCCTGTTGCGTAGTCGCCAATGCCAAACCCGCCAAAACTGCCAGCCCAATCGCCGCCAGTATGCCCCGACTCCGTGCCACTTTCTTGTCCCTCCGCTTGCGTGCGCATCCGCCCACATGCCAATCGTACAACCGTGGGCTTCCTTCGGCCTGGGCCAAGCCCAATGCTGTTCACTTAGCGGATTAGCTCGTATTCAGAACGAACTGGGTGCCCCACCCTAAACGCGCATTTTGCGTTTAGGGTGGGATTGGCAGACACTCCCCGGCGTGTAGGTCCGCCAAGTGAACAGCATTGGGGCTAGGCCGCGTCTAACGGTACATGCCGAAAACCCGACCGAAGGTATACTGGAAACTGGTCTATTAGCCGCCCAACCCGGTCATTTGCAATACCTTTTGTTGCAGGGATTTCGCTCTTCCCTGGATTCCCGGCTTTATTTTCCCCGGGAGAAGGATCGATATGGGAACTCTGCTGGAATCCATCCAGTCGCCCGCTGACGTGAAAAAGCTGAACCCCGCGCAGATGACTGCTCTCGCCGAGGAGATTCGCGAGCGCCTCATCAAGTCGCTTGCCAAGACCGGCGGTCATCTTGGCCCCAATCTCGGCGTCGTCGAGCTCACCATCGCTCTGCACGCCGTCTTCAACACGCCTGAAGACCGGATACTTTTCGACGTCAGCCACCAGGCCTACGTGCACAAGCTGCTCACCGGCCGCGCCGATCGCTTCGACACCATCCGCCAGCCCGGCGGCCTCAATGGATTCATGCTGCGCACCGAGAGCGAGCACGACTGTTACGGCGCAGGCCACGCAGGCACCGCGCTCTCCGCCGCGCTAGGCATGGCCGTTGCGCGCGACCTGGCCGGCGGACACGAGCACGTGATCGCCGTTGCCGGCGACGCCGCCTTCACCAACGGCATCTCGTTTGAAGCCATGAACAATATCGCCGAGCAAACCCGGCGCATGATCGTAGTGCTCAACGACAACGAGTGGTCCATTGACCGAAATGTCGGCGCGGTTGCCCGCTACTTCCACCGCATCGTCACCAACGAGCACTACCAGCACCTGCACGATCGTGCCGCGCGCCTTATCGAGCGCTTCGCCGGCAAAACCGCCATCAAGGTCGTGCGCCGCGCCGAAGAGGCCGCAAAAAGCATGCTCTGGCCCTCCATCCTGTTTGAGGAATTCGGCCTGGAGTACTTCGGCCCCATCGACGGTCACAACCTTCCGCTGCTGATTGAGACCTTCAAGTTCCTCAAGACCCTCGAGCACCCCGTGCTGCTCCACATCCTCACTCAAAAAGGCCGCGGATTCCAGCCCGCGCTCGACGGCCAGAAAAAGTTTCACGGCCTCGGACCCTACGATCCCGAGACCGGCGACACCCCACCCGGCGTCCCGACCTACGCTGAGGTCTTTGCCAACACCCTCGCCGACCTTGCAGCCAAAGACCCGCGCATCATCGCAATCACCGCTGCCATGCCCAACGGCACCGGCCTCGATCTCTTTCGCCCCAAACACCCCAAGCGCTACTTCGACGTAGGCATCGCCGAAGAACACGCGGTCATCTTCGCCGGCGGCATGGCCACGCGCGGATTCCGCCCCGTTTGCGCCATCTACTCAACCTTCCTTCAGCGCGCCTTCGACCCCATCGTACACGACATCGCTCTGCAGAAATTGCCCGTGCTCTTCTGCATGGACCGCGCCGGCCTCTCGGGTGACGACGGCCCCACGCATCACGGCCTCTTCGACATCGGATACCTGCGCTCGGTGCCCGGAATGGTTCTCATGGCACCCAAGGACGAAGACGAACTGGCCGACATGATGAAGACCGCGCTCGAACTTCCCGGCCCATCGGCGATTCGTTACCCGCGCGGCGCCGTCGCAGGCGTGACGCGCAAGCCCGAGCCCGAAAGCATTCCGGTTGGAAAAGCAGAGATCGTCTCCGACGGGTCAGATGTTGCGATCCTCGGTCTCGGCCCCATGAACGCCATGGCGCAAAAACTTGCTGCCATGCTTGAAAACGACGGCTACTCGGCCGCCGTCATCAATCCGCGCTTTGTAAAGCCAATTGACCGCGAGGTGCTGGCGCGTTACGCCTCTCGCGTTGGCGCCTTCGTCACCTTTGAAGATCATGTGTTGATGGGCGGCTTCGGATCGGCAGTAGTCGAGGCACTCGAAGAATTAGGCAGCAAGGTTCCCGTCGTCCGCATCGGCTGGCCTGATCAGTTCATTGAGCACGGCAAGATCGACCAGCTCCGAGCCCGTTACGGCCTCACTCCCGAAGCAGCCTACAACCAGGTGCTCCCGCTCCTGGCCCCGCGCCGCCGACCAACACTGGTGGCGTCGTGAAAAACGGCTTTTAGCTGCTAGCCGCCAGCTCTTGGCATTCAACACCAACGCTCCGCATCCGCACTCCCGAAGCTAGGAGCTAGCAGCTAGAAGCTTTCCTCAATCCCCACCCCCACCGTCCCGGTATTCCCCGTCGCCGCAATTCCAACCAGATTCGTCGCCACTCCCGGCATCAAGGCCGGCACAAAACTCACGCTGCCATCAATCGCCGACGTTGCCGTAGCCGTCTGCGATGCCAGCAGCACCCCCTGCGAGCAAACCGCGTGCGCCCCGCACGGCGGAGTCCAGGCATAAAGCGCCTGGTAGAACGAGACCGTCCCGTTCGCCATCGGGTTCCCGTCCATATCGAAGACGCGCAGCACAACCTGGCTCGGCGTTCCCGACGCGGCGATTGTCTGGCTCGTACCGCTCACTGCTTCCAACGTCGCATACTCAGGCCGCGCGCCAATTACCGAGAAAGTGACGCAACTGCTCGTCCCGTTCACGCACGCGTTGATGGTCGCCAGTTGCCCTTCGGCCAGCGGCCCCACCGTCAGCGTCTGCGTAGCCGTACCGCTCGCATTGGTCAGCACAACGGAGCCCGGCGCAACAATGCCGCTCGCGCTCGTCCACTGCACCGATTGCCCGCTGGCAGGGACGCCGTTTTTTAGCGCAAGAGCCTCCACTGTCCAGGTCAATGTCGTTCCCGCCGCCAGCGAGAGTCTCGGCGTAAGCGCAGCCAGCGTTGGCGGAGTCCCGCCGGAGAACTGCGCTTCAAGGCTCGATCCGTTGGTCAGCGATGCCGTCACAATCGACAGCGAACCATCCACCGCAGTCACATTCATCTGCGCGCGCCCGTCACCAGTTGCGGTCACGACGCAGGTCGCCTGCCCGCAACCAAGCGTAGCCGTTCCGCTCGTCACCTTGTAGGTCACCGTAACGCCGCCCGCAGGAGCAAGCGTGGTCCCAAGCGCCTGCACGCTGAATGCGGTCGGCACCCCGATGGGAATGCTGCCCGTGGGCGCGCTCAAGAGCGTCAATGCGTCACCCGTGCCCGAGTCGTAACTGATGCCGCCCGGTATCACCGCCGAAGCGTAGAACACCGGCGCATCGTCAACCTCCACATCGACAGAGCCGGTAACGCCCGCAGCCGACGGCGCAATCGCCGTAATCTCAGTCGGAGAAATGCTGGTCACCAGCGCCTGCTGCCCGCCAATCTGCACGGTATCGCCGAGCCTGAATCCCATCCCGTGAATCGCAATCGGCCCGCCCGAAGCCGGCAGCCGCGCGGGTTCAACGGTGTCCGCGTAAAGCACCCACCCGTCGTAGCTGTAGTCGGGCCGCCCGTCGCCGCGCATATCGGCAATACCCACGCGCACCATGTCCGCGCCCAGGGTGCTCACCTGCAGCCATGTTTCGCCTGTGGCCAGGCCGTTCAACCCAGGAGCCGCGCCCACCGCTGTGGCGTCCACCGGGTCGAACGCATCCCAGATGCCGATCGCGGGCAGCGCCTTCTGATTCGAGGGCGCGCCCGACTCATCCGTAGCCTGAGTCACGATAGTGAAACTGCGATTGCCCCGCACCGGAAACGTAAACCAGTCGGTCTGCCCCACCTGGCTCAGCCGCCCGCACCACAAGCCTGTCACCGGCATCTGCCTGGGCTGCCCAACCGTGCCAATGGCATCGCTGTAACCCGGCGTGGGCGTGCCCACAGCCACCACGGTGAGTGTCTCCTCTTTGCCCGCCGACATCGGCGTCGCAAGCACGGGGTTGAGTGTGCCCGAAGGCTCGACCTGCGACTGCGTGTATGGTCCCACCGAGTCAGTGAGAATATAAAGCGGATTAATGGCCTCAAATGTGAGCTGGTAAGTGGCCGACGTCATGCCCGGCGGCAGCGGTATGCCGCTCAGATCGAAGTACCCCTGCATCGACTGGTTGTTCGATCCCCACATACTGAGCGGGTTGCCGCTCGCGTCGCTCCAGCCGGTGACCGGGTTGCCATGATCGGCATTGAAATACGCGCCCGAAACAAAGGTCGTGGTGTACTCATAGAGCGGGTTGCCGTTCGCGTCCAGCGGACGCGCCACCACGTTCACTCCCTGCATTCCATAACCGCTCGCGAATTCAAGCGTGCCTTGAATCGAAACCGTGTTTGCCGCCGTCAGCTCTTTGCCCCGGAAGCCGGCCACGTTGGCCGCGGTAATTGGATAAATGCGGTTCAGCGCGGCGATATCGTCGTAACGCAAAACGTTGGGGTCCGGAATGCAATTTCCTCCGCCCGCGCCGCAGTTTCCGCTGAAGGGCTGCATCACCGGCCAGCCCAGTTCACCGTTCACCTCACCGTTTTCGCCCGCCCCGGGATTCACCTGCGAGTAGTCGAGCCCGAGCGCGCGCCCGAAGGCCCGCTCAATCTCATAGCTCATCATCGTCAGCATCGCGGGCGTGGTGGCACACAATCCGTTAAGAATAATAATGGCGTGCGCGACGGTCGCATCCGTATTGAGGTTATCCATCCACACATATACGCCGTTGTCCTGGCAGGCCTCGGGCGTGCTCGTAGTTGCGCCATAAATGGTGTCGATCACCGATCCATCTGCGTCGTAGATCACGCCCAGCGGGTAATTCGTTGCCGAAGAAGTCACGTCCGCCGGCGCGGTGATCTGGCCGGTCGCGTTAACCGCGATATTCGATCCGTTCACGTCCTCGTTGAGCGATCCAGCGTCAGCGAGCGTCACGCCGGCTGTAGGCACCGCGCTCCACAAGGCGGCAGCCGCATCAACCATGGCCGTCGCCTGCTGGTTGGTAACAGTCGCCGACAGCGCACCCCGGTCAACGAAGTAATTCACCCGTCCGCCGGCCCAGTGAATAGGCTCGCCTAACGCTGCGGGATTGAAGTAGCTCGAACCGGCAATGTATTTTGGTCCGCCAGCAAAAGCCGCTGCGGGCGCAAGCAGCAAGGCAACAACAGGACCCAAACCAAAGCGTCGAGCATTTTGAAACAGTTGCACCGGGATCCTCCATCTGGAGGATTCGCCGCAAGCACAAAACCATCGGTGAGTAACGTAAGAAAGAGTTTATTAACTTTTTCAGGAGATTCGGATTAGAACCATTTAAGAATCGGCGACCCAAGAGGCAGACAGCCCTGATTGGTAAGTCAATCCGCTCACCTCCCGCGGCACGACCTGACCCCACCGACCCGCTAACTCGCTGACCCGCTGACTTGCTAACTTGCTGACTCCGCTAACTCCGCTGCCCTTCTAAATCTCCGGATAGAAATCGAAAAACGCATCCAGGCTGCGCTTGAGTTGCTTCTCGATCTCTTCGCGCGAACCATCGATGGTGTGCATGGTCACGTGTGCCTCGTGACCGTTGGCCAGCTTCAGCTTAGCGTCTTCAATCGCCGTCACTTCACCCTCGGGCAACAGGCGCAGCCCATAGATAAGAGTCAGATTCGCCATGAGCATCATCTTATACGCGGCGGCATGCGTCGCCGCGTCCCGCGCTTTTCGGCCGACCGGCACTCCGGGGCGCGCGGTTTTGCCAGGCCGATCGTCGCGGCAATGGGAGCCCTTCCGTCTACAATCAACTCGGGATAAGACATGACCGATATTCGCGAAACCGTAATTCTTGGCTCGGGTTGCGCCGGGCTCACCGCCGCCATTTACACCGCCCGCGCCGGTCTTGCACCGCTGGTGCTCGAGGGCCACGAACCCGGCGGCCAGCTCTCCATCACCACCATGGTCGAAAACTTTCCCGGCTGGCCCGATGGCATCCAGGGCCCCGACCTCATTGAAAACATGAAGAAACAGGCGCAACGCTTCGGCGCTACCTTTGAAATGGCCCATCTGAACGCGGTCGAACTCGGCGCGCATCCCATCAAGCTGCACACCTCCATCGGCGAAATCCATACCCGCACGCTCATCGTGGCCTCGGGCGCAAGCGCGCGCTGGCTGGGCCTCGCCAGCGAGCAGGCGCTCATCGGCCACGGCGTCTCAAGCTGCGCCACCTGCGACGGCTTCTTCTTCCGCGGCAAAGAGATCGCGGTCGTAGGCGGCGGCGACTCGGCCATGGAAGAGGCGCTCTTCCTCACCCGCTTCGCAACCAAAGTAACGGTGCTTCACCGGCGCGAGCACTACCGCGCTTCGAAGATCATGCTGGAGCGCGCCATCGCCCACCCCAACATCGAACTGCGCACCAACACAATTGTGGACGAAGTGCTGGGCGTCGATGAGCACGAGGTCAAAGGCGTGAAGCTGCGCGACGTAAAAACCGGCGACACCGACACGCTCAACATCAGCGGCCTCTTCC
Organism: uncultured Acidobacteriaceae bacterium; assembly: GCA_963732165.1. Classification (GTDB taxonomy): domain Bacteria; phylum Acidobacteriota; class Terriglobia; order Terriglobales; family Acidobacteriaceae; genus Telmatobacter. The sequence goes on along the minus strand of CAVSYM010000041.1, from coordinate 163,532 downwards.
TCGGCATCGGCCACGTGCCCAACGCAAGTTTTTTTGCCGGCCAGATGGATCTCGACGACGAGGGTTACATCAAGACCACCAACAACGTCTTTACCACCAATCGCGGCGAAATCGTTCCCGGCGTCTTTGCCTGCGGCGATGTGCAGGACCGCCGCTACCGCCAGGCCATCACCGCCGCCGGCTCCGGCTGCATGGCTGCCCTCGAAGTCGAAAAATACCTCGAGGAACACGGCCATTGAACCAATGTACCGCTGGTCGTTAGAGGCTACGCAAAAACTCAATGGAAGCGCACGAAGTGTCAGGGCACGACTTCAGTCGTGCCGATAAAGACCACAAAAGAGTCGGGGCTTTAGCCCCTGAGGGAAGTCAACCAGGCAAGAACAGCAGGTGCCCCAGACCGGGGTCCTCAACCAGTGATTTGTATTCGTTGGGTGGTAGACCGGCTGTAGTGCGGGTCTCCAGACCCGCACAATTCTCGAATGAGGCAACCCCATGCCGCCCATCTTCCCCGGCCGCTACACCGCGCAATCGAGCGAACCCTTCGTCGTCTTCCTCATCGGTATGCGCATCAACCGCGTACTCGCTCTACCCAGTTGGACGCGCGTAGCGGCAGCCATGCCGCGAATGATCGCCGAGCTAAAGCGCCAGCCCGACCTCGGCCTGCTCCACGCCGAGTTCTTCCTTTACTGGCGCGGCGTCGCAGTCCTCCAATACTGGCGCGGCTTTAACGAGCTCCACGCCTACGCCCACGCGAAGAATGCCGCGCACCTGCCGGCATGGGCTGAATTCAACCGCCGCGTTGGCGGCAACGGCGCAGTCGGCATCTGGCACGAGACCTTTACCATTGAGCCGGGCCAGTACGAAGCAATCTACGCCAACATGCCGCGCTTCGGCCTCTCCGCCGCAGCCGAACACGTCAAAGCAGTAGGCCGCCTCGAGCACGCGCGCGGCCGCATGGCGCCGCCGCAAGCTCCCACCTCCAGTTAGCCCACCAGGTCCCTGAAGAAACCTCTGCCTTCCGAACCCGGAACAAACTGAGAGCTGAAAGCTAATAGCTAAAAGCTGCTTCTAGAACTTGTGAAACATGAAGAACGCCGCCCCCACTAGCAGCGCTCCCGCCACCGCGTGATTCCACCTCAGGTGCGAGCCGAAATAAAACGTGGCAAAGACGCCAAACACCGTCAGCGTGATAATTTCCTGGATCACCTTGAGCTGCACCAGCGTAAAGCGGCCGTAACCGAGCCGGTTGGCGGGAACCTGGAAGCAGTACTCGAAAAACGCAATCGACCAGCTCACCACAATCACCTTCCACAGCGGCTGGCTCTCAAACTTCAAATGACCGTACCAGGCAAAGGTCATAAAGATGTTGGAGCAGATGAGAAGAACAATTGTCCACATGGCTGTCTTGGATGCTGCAACAATAGATAGCGTTGCAGAGAATGAGACCCTTCCGAGAGACCCGCGTTGCCGTGTCACGGAAGGAGCAGAGGCCTTCAGGCCTCTGAATCGAGCACAATAATCATTCAGGGGCCTTAGCCCCGGAAACCGGTTCGAGGAGACATGTGACACCGCTCGCCGACAATCTTGCCAGGCTCGAAGATTCGATCGCCGCCGCCTGCCGCTCCGCTGGCCGCACGCGCAACGAAGTAGAACTCATGGCCGTCACCAAAACCTTCCCCGCTGATACCATCCTCGCCGCCGCCGCCCTCGGCCTCACTCTCTTCGGCGAAAATCGCGTGCAGGAGTGGTCTGCCAAGGTCGCGATCATTGGTCCAAAACGCCAAAGCGCGGAGCGCTGCCATCTGATCGGGCATCTGCAGTCGAACAAGGCTGCGCGTGCCGTCGAAATCTTCGACGGCATCGACTCGCTCGACTCCCTGCGCCTTGCCGAGCGCCTCAATGATGCGGCCGCAAAGCTTGGCAAGCGCCTGCCGGTTCTCATCGAAGTCAAGCTCAGTCCCGAAGAGACCAAGGCCGGCATCGCCCCTCAGTCCGCCGAAGCCTCGCAACTGCTCAGCGCACTGCCCCATCTAACATCGCTCGAGGCCCGCGGCCTCATGACCATTGCGCCGTGGGGCGCGCCCGATCAAGTCACCCGCAACTGTTTTCGCAATCTGCGCACGTGGCGCGACCGCTGGGCGCAGGCGCATCCGCGACTCAATCTCGAAGTGCTGTCCATGGGCATGAGCGGCGATTTTCCTCTCGCCATCGCCGAGGGCGCAACGCGCATTCGCGTCGGAACTGCGCTCTTCGGCAAACGTCCACGGCCCACAGGATTAGTGCCGTGACTTTGCGTCTTCGTAACCTTAACCACGGGCCTTGGGTGCCCCAGGTCTCGACTTTGAGACCTGGGAAAACACGAATCAACGGCGCTCCGCATCTCGATCCGGAGCAGCCCTGATGCTACGCTTCGCCAAAGTCGGCGTCACACTTGCAGTGCGCGCCCAGCCAGGTGCAAAGAGAACTGGCGTCGCCGGCGTCTACGGCGATGGGGCCTCAGCGCAGTTGAAGGTCGCCGTCAACGCGCCACCCATCGAAGGCCGCGCCAACAAAGCGCTCATCGCTTTCCTCGCCGATACCTTCGGCTTGCCGAGGAACGCCATCGAACTCACATCCGGCGCGTCCTCGCGCAGCAAGGTCTTTCTGTTGCGCGGCATTTCGCTGGCAAACGCGCAAACCGCGCTAACCAAGTTGCTGACTTGCTGACTCGCTGACTTGCCGATTCGCCGACTCGCCGGGTGCCCCTGGTCCCTCGCACTTGGGGACCAGGGAAACCGATTCCGCCGACTCTCTAACCTCGCGCCAGCAACGCCAGCGTCTGCGCTGACTCGCTATCTCGTTCGGGGGTGCCCCGTACAAGCTTTACTTGTGCGGGAAAAGCTGCGGATCAACGTCCCGCCTGCCGCGCCAGTTCCGCCTCAAACGCCTGCTGCCGATCTGCGATGTAAGCCTTATATCCCGCCGGATCGATGAACGCATTGCGATCGCCATTCTTGAACCGCGCGTACTTCTCTTTCATGTCGAAATAGCCGCCGTGCGCGCCCAGAAAAACGTCGCAAGGCAGGCTCTTGAGAACCGCGAAACCCCGCTTGTAATCCTCTGCAATTTGCGGATAAATCTTGTTCCCCACCAGTTTGTACCCGGGATTCACATTGGGGCTGCCCACAATCACCACGTGCAGCGTTCGGCCGCCCTCGCGCTCATTCATAGTCCACGTCGTTGTGCCGCGTGTATGCCCGGCGGTCAGATGCGCCGTGAGCACCGTGCCGCCCAGGCTCACCGTATCGCCATCGTGCAAAATGCGGTCGACGTGCGCGGGAGCGAATTGCATGCTTGGGTGGATGCCATATTGAAAATCAGTCCGGCCGCCCGACTGCACCACGGAAACATCCGCATCCATCACCTCGTACTTCGCGCCAGTCTCTTTCAGAATTTCTGCGCTGCCGCCGCAGTGATCGTAATGCGCGTGGCTGATGAGCAGGATTTTAATGTCGCTCCACTTGAAGCCCAGCCTCTCAACGCTCCTGCGAATGAGCCGCGGAGACGATGCCAAATTGCCGTTGATGAGAATGAGTCCTCTGGGCGTGACGACGAGATACGAAGCCAGGTCGGCCGAACCCACATAATACAGATTGCCCGCGATGTGAAAGGGCGGGAACGGCGTGGTCCACTCGGGTGACGGCTGGGCTTTGAGCGCCATTGGGGTTACTGAAAACATCAACGCCAGAGCCAACGGCACAACTTTACGCAGTCTCATTTCACCTCGGCAGTCAACAGGCTCTTCGCCGTTTCAATGGCGCGCTCAAGGTGCACTCCGCGCGACCCCTTCACCAGCACCTGGTCGCCCTCCCGCAAATTCCGCGCCAGCCAGTGCCCGGCCGCATCGGCATCGGGCAAAAAAAGCGAAGCAACTCCGCCGGCGCAGGCTTCTTCGGCAATGAATTTTGCGTTGCCCTGCACGCCCACAACCATGTCGAGCTCGGCATGCGCCGCCGCACGGCCGCAGTTTGCGTGCAGCGCAGGCCCGTGTTCGCCCAGTTCGAGCATCTCGCCGGCTATCAGAATACGCCGCGTGCCGGGCCGTGACGCCAGCGTTTGAATCATCGAATTCAGCGCCTCGGGGTTCGAGTTATAGCTGTCGTTCAAAATGGTTGCGCCGTTTATCTCCAGCAACTGCCCGCGCTTGTCGCCGGCGGTGAGTTGCGCAAGGGCGGCCAGCGCTGCATCAAGATCCACTCCCGCTTCGAGCGCGACCGCAAGACCCGCGATGGCGTTGGTTGCGTTGTGCACGCCCAGCATCTGAAGCGTAAACGTGCCTTCGCGTTCACCGGCGCGGAATCGAACATGCAGCCCTTTCAAATCTTCACTTGCCGACACAATCTGCGGGTCGGCGCAGGGACCGGAGCCGAAATACACCGCCCGGCCCGCAAAATCCCTGCCAAACTGCGACACATAAGCATCGCTGCAATTGAGAAAAGCAACGCCGTTCGCCGGCAGCGCGGCAACCAGCTCAAACTTGGCGCGCGCAATGCCGGCCTGGCCGTCGGCAAAATTCTCAACGTGCGCATTGCCCACATTCGTCACTACGCCCCAATCGGGCGCCGCAATGCGGCAAAGTGCGGCAATCTCGCCCGAGTGATTCATACCCATTTCAATCACCGCGATCTCATGCTCCGGCTCCAGCCGCAGCAACTGCAGTGGCAGGCCAAAAGCGTTATTCAGGTTGCCGCGGGATTTGAGCACGTTATACTTTGTGCCCAGCGCAGCCGCTGTTGCTTCCTTGGTGGTAGTCTTGCCCGCCGATCCGGTAATGGCCACAACTCGCTTGCCCCATTGCCTGCGCACGTGCCCGGCCAGCAGCTGCAATGCCGCCAGCGGATCTTCGGTAATCAGCAGTGGCGAGGCGAGCGCGGCATCGGGCAGGCTTGCCACCCGCGCCCGCGAAACCACCGCGGCCAGTGCGCCACTCTCCAGCGCCGCAGCCACGTAATCGTGCCCATCCAGCCGTTCGCCGCGCACCGCAAAAAACAACTCGCCGCGCGCAATTGTGCGCGAGTCAATCGAGTAGCCTTCCGCCACCAGCGCGCCGGCATTCAGCACGCTCACCGGCGCCTCAAGCATGGCCGCGGAGCCCATCGCGATTTCTGCAAGCGTGAGTCTCATTGATCCACAACAATACGGCGAAGCCGGCTTGATTTCAATGGCCGATATGGTTCAGCTGGTACCGGCGTAACCGAGCTCCGCCAGCTTTGCCAGAGCCACGTGGCCGTCGTCAAACGGAATGGTGCGATCGGCCAGGATCTGTTCCTTCTCATGCCCCTTACCTGCTATCAGCACAATGTCACCTGGCGCAGCCGTCGCCAGCGCAATCCCGATCGCCGCCTCGCGATCCGGTTCAATCATGTATTTGACGCCGGTCGAACGCAATGCCGGCTCAATTTCGGCAAGAATCGCCAGAGGATCCTCGGACCGCGGATTGTCGCTGGTCGCCACGACAAAGTCGCTGCCTTCACCCGCCGCCTGGCCCATCTTCGGCCGCTTGGTGCGGTCGCGGTCGCCGCCGCAACCGAACAGCGTAATCACGCGGCTGCCGATCTGGCCGGCCATCTGGCGAGCCAGCGCAATCAGGTTACGCAGCGCATCGTCAGTATGCGCGTAGTCCACAATTACGGTAAACGGCTGGCCTGCCGAAACTGGCTGAAAGCGGCCCGGAACCGGGCGAAGCTGCGGAACCCTCTCAACGAGTTGGCCGAAAAGAATGCCGCGCGCATGCGCCGCCGTAAACGCTGCGAGCAGATTGTAGATGTTCACCTCGCCGGCAAGATGCGATTGAACGCTCGCCGACCCGGCGGGCGTTTCAATCTCGATGGTCGCGCCCGACGGCGTGAGTGCGTAACTCGCCGCGCGCCATTCGCCTTTGCCAATGCCGCCAATGCCGTAGGTCCGAACTTCAGCGCCCGCTTTGCTCGCGGCTTGCGCGAGTTCTTCACCATGCGGATCGGATGCGTTGATTACTGCCATGCGCGGCGCAGCATAGCGCGTGCCGTCAAACAGCAGCCGCTTGGCTGCAAAGTAATTCTCCATCGTCAGGTGATAATCCAGATGGTCGCGCGTGAGATTGGTAAATACCGCGACGTCGAAGTCGATGCCCTCCATGCGTCCCTGGTCGAGTGCATGGCTTGAAACCTCGGTGATGAGTTCCGTCGCGCCCAGCGCCGCGCCCTCGGCCATCAACTCGTACAGATCGCGCGACTCGGGAGTGGTGTGGATCGATGGCCGCGCTCTCGCCGGCGACATGATATTCAATGGTGCCGATGAGAACTGTTTTGCGAGCAGCCTGCGTTCGAGCAGCGACTCGGCGAGAAAAGCCGTCGTGGTTTTGCCGTTAGTGCCTGTGATGCCGATGGCTGCCAGCTTTCGCTCCGGATGGCCGAAGAATGCCGCCGAAGCCTGCGCCGAGCGCGCGCCGCCCGTGCTCGACCTCGAGAACCGCAAGTCCCGGCTGATATACCGTCAGATGGTCGAAGGTTTGCGCAGAGTCAGTAATAATGCCGAGCGCGCCGGCCGCGATGGCCTTCTCAACGTAGCGATTGCCGTCGGTAGTGCCGCCCTTCATGGCGACAAAGACCGCGCCCGCGCTGCACCCGCCGCGAGTCGTATTCGATCCCGGTAATCTGATGGTCTGAGCCGCCCGCGGAGCCGACAGCAGGGACTTCGGCGATGAGGTCGTTCCAAAGCATGCTGAGTTGATTGTAGCCATTAGCAGCTTTCCGGGTCGCCCGTAAAGATCACCCTCGCGCAGTGCGTCTCGATGAGCGCTTCGCGTCCGACGAGGTGAGGGTGTTCCTCAAATCTTCCAATGCTGACTCGGTAATACCTGTAGTCCAGTACGGCCACCTGGTTCCAGTCAAAAAAGTCGATGAAGTGCATCTCAACCTTTCCAACAGATACCTGCTTCACAGGGTCGTCCCAATAGCCGGTCTGGGTGGGTGATCGCGGGTTTTGGATCATTAGCGGAATTGTTGGAGAGGCCGGGATCACTTGAAAGAACGGAATTGACTTGTGGAATAGATCCTCGCTCGGATAGTCCATGTCCAATTTGGCGAGAACAATTGTGTCAAACAGAATCTTCGCGATCCATTCAAATTGCCCTATATAGTAGCCTTCTCGAAATTCCGGATCTGGCAAGAAGGCTGTGTTCCAAATAGAGCGCGCAGACACACGGAAATGATCGAAAACGTTTGTAACGTCTCTCAATGAATCGAAATCTTGCATCCGAGACAGTCTACCCCCGAAAAGCTTCGTGCCGAGCACTTATTCATTTATGCGGTGTCTAAGGCGCGAATTGTTACCGCGAGCACTTCACCACAATCTTTGTGCCTTCAGCCACCATGGTTCCCGGCAACCGGCGCCTGCTCGCGCGCCGTGCCGCTGCCGGTCACATCAACATCAAGCCCTGCAGCGGCAGCCTGCACAATCACGTCGCGCACCGAGAGTCCCACCAGCGAAGGTACGCGCAACTGCTTCGCTTCAGAGACCGTCACGCTCTTGCCCACTGGCTGCGGCGGCGCAGTGTTCTGTGCCAGCTGCGCCAGAGCCGGCGTAGAAGCGGCTTTGCTCTGCTGTTGCTCCGGCTGCGCAGGTTTTGCCGAAGCGTCAGACAACTTCGCATCACTCGCACCCGCATTCTGTGCGGTCGAATTCTGCGCCTTAACAGCCGCAGGCCGCGCCGAGGCGCTTTGCGGATCGTCCCCCGGCAGATCGTTCGCCGCATCGTACAGCGCCTTGATGTCTTCGCCCTGCGAGTCGGCCTCATCCTCGACGATCGGCTTCTCCTTCGCGGCCGGCTTCACGGGACGCAAATCGATATCGTGCGGCACGCCCAGGTACTCGAGCACCCGCTGCGCTACCTCGGCAAAAATCGGCGCTGAAACTGAGGTGCCGTAATAGTCGCCCTTGGGCGAATCAACCACCACGGCCACAGCGATGACCGGATTGTTGACCGGCGCGAAATCCCGCAAACGACGCAATGTGCATCGTCTTCGAATAGGTGTGCGTCCTGGGGTCAATCTTCTGCGCGGTGCCTGTTTTTCCACCCGAAGAGTACCCATCGAGTTGCGCGGGCTTGCCCGTGCCGAACAGCACCACGCCTTCCATCATCTCGCGCATCTGGGCAGCGGTCATCGTTGAAATGACGCGGTGCGCACCCGCCGGCAGCGGGTTAGGCAAATCTTCGCCATACCGAAACGGTTCAGCCCGCGGAGGCGCCTGGTTCTGGTTCGGCCCGTTAGGTCCCGTCGTGTCATCCATGAGAATGCGCGAAGGCAGATAGACTCCGCCGTTGGCGATGGTTGAAACCATGGTGACAAGCTGCAATGGCGTTACCGCTTCTTCCTGGCCGATGGCGACGTAGCCAATCGAAGCCGGTTGCCATAACTTGACGGGACGCAGCAGGCCGCGCGTCTCGCCGGGAAGCTCAATTCCGGAGCGCTGGCCGAAGCCGAAATCGCGAATGTACTGGTAGAGACGCTGGGGGCCAAGCATCTCCGCCACCTTGATAACCCCTACATCGCTCGAGCGCGCCAGCGCCATAGCCGCCGTCACTGTCCCGATGCCACGGTCGCTCTTGTCGTCGTGGATCACCCGCCCAAAAAGATTGATCTGTCCGCCCTGGCAGTCGATCATGGTGTCGGGCGTGATCAGGTGCTGATCAAGCGCGGCCGCGTAGGTGACCAGCTTGAACGTCGAGCCGGGCTCGTAAACGTCGCTCACCGCGCGGTCACGCAACAGATCCGGCGTGGTGTGGCGAAATTGATTGGGATTGAACGTCGGCCTTATGGCCAGCGCAAGAATCTGGCCGGTATGCACATCCTGCACCACCACCGTGCCATTCAGCGCCTGCGTCTTCTGCATCGCATGGTCCAGCGCCTGCTCGGCCATAAATTGAATCTGGGAATCGATGCTCAGTTCCAGGTTGCGCCCGGGCTCCGGCTCTTTCTCTGTCGAGCCCAGCACCTTGCGGCGCGCGTCCATGGCGGTGTACATCTCGCCCGGCGCGCCATGCAGCTCATTGTCGAACTTCTCTTCAAGCCCGCCGAGCCCGTCGTCGTCAACGCCCACATAGCCCAGCACCTGCGCGGCAATTTGGTTGTCCGGATAAAAGCGCTCAAACTCTTTTTGCGAGTAGATTCCCTTCATATTGAGCGCACGCACCTTTGCCGCCACCTCAGGCGTCACGCGCCGCGCCACCCACGCAAAGTTCTTGCCCACCGCCAGTCGCTCGGCAATCTCTTTCTCAGTGGTGCGATCGTCTTCAGGATCGACGTGCGTGACGGAAGAAAGAATGCGCGCCGCGGCCTGCTTGTCGTCAATCTCGCTAGGCACCGCATAGAACGAGTCAACCAGCACCGTCATCGCCAGGTCGTGCCCGTCGCGGTCATACAAAACGCCCCGCCGCGGCGCAACCTCAAAGGTGCGCTGCTGCTGCTTTTGGGCACGCTCAACAAACTCGGGATGGCGAACAATCTGCAGCCAGAAAAGCCGCGCGCCAATCGCAATCGCCCACAAAAAGAAAAACAGGCAGATAAGCCAGAACCGCCCGCGCTTCAAGGGAACGGCATTGGGCGTAGTCGCGCGGTTGCGAATGGCTCGTACGGCTGCCTGCATGGTTCGTCAGCTCTCAGCTTTCAGCTCTCAGCTTTCAGCTTCTTCGTGGTCCGACCGGCGTTCTTGGTTCTCTATGAAGCACCCCTGTATGTGCGGCCGATCAATGCGGCTGCTGCACATGAAAGCTGAGAGCTAATAGCTAAAAGCTGCTTTTCGCCGGCGGCACCACCTGTGCCAACGTCGGCGCGCCGGAGTTCCCCTGGACGCTGGGATGCACCACCTGCCCGGGCTGCGGAGCCATGAGCCCAAGCTGCTGCGCAAGCCCGTCAATGCGGCCGGGCTGCGTGAGCTCAGCCTCATTCAGTTTCAGTTGGCGATTCTCTTCGCGCAGCTGCTCAAGCGCCTGCTTCTCGCTCTCAACGCGGTAGCTGTTTTCAATCGCGTAAAAGTGCTGCAGTCCGTAAACCATCACCAGCGAGAACAGCACCGCAACCGCGGCGCAGAACACGCGCATCTGGCGCACGCGCACCGGGTCGGGAGCCTTCACCAGCCGCGAATTGTCGAAGCTCTTGGTGAAATAAAACTCCGGCGTCCGCACCCGCCGGCGGATCATCGCCTGCTGCGCCAGCAGCTCCGCGTTGCGCTCCGCAACCCGCGCGTTCCATCCGCGCCCCGAATCGAAATATGCAATTGCCGCTGCCACAGTCGTTCCTCCCGAGCTTCTAGCTGCTAGCTTCTAGCCTCTAGCTTTTCCCCCGGTCCTGCGTATTTCCTGTTCAAAACCAAGCGTGTTTCAGTTTCCTTCAAGCATCGCTGCCGCACTCCATTAGCTAGTAGCTAGAAGCTAGTAGCTAGCAGCTGCCTTTCCGCCACTCTCAACTTCGCGCTCCGCGAGCGCGGATTGCATTCAATCTCTTCTTCGTCCGCCGTCACCGGCTTTTTTGTAACAATGTTCCAGATTCCGTTTTTTGCACCGTCTCTCAAACTGTCTTTCGCGATGCGATCTTCCAAACTATGAAAGCTGATGACTGCGAGCCTCGCTGAGGGCTTAAGCAACTTCGGTGCGGCCTCAAGCAGCTCTTTAATTTCTTCAAGCTCGCGATTGACGTAAATACGCAATGCCTGGAACGTTTTTGTTGCCGGGTGAATGTGCTTTATTGGCGGGACGGCCGATGCTACAATCCGTGCAAGCTGCATGGTGGTAGCTATCGGCCGCCCTCGCACAATTGCTCTGGCGACTGTCCGCGACCTCCTTTCCTCACCGTATTCGTAAATAAGATTCGCAAGCTCACGCTCGTCCATCTCATTCACCACCTGTTCGGCAGTCAACCCGCTGCGCGTATCCATACGCATGTCCAGCCTGGCGTCCGCCTGAAAACTAAATCCCCTGCGCGCTTCGTCAAAATGAAGGCTGCTTGCGCCAAAGTCCGCCAGCAATCCGTCCAGCGTGCCCGGCTCTACGAATCGGGCAATGGTGCTGAACGCCTCGCCTATCAGCCTCACTTCCGCCGCCTCGCTTCCCAGCTCTTCCCTCACCCGCTCGAGCCTTGCCTTTGCCAGCTCCAGCGCTTCGGGGTCCCGGTCAAAGCCAATCAGCTTTCCCTTGGGCCCAAGCCGCCGCAAAATTCCTTCGGCATGGCCGCCCAGGCCCAGCGTGCAGTCCGCATAGGTCCCATCGGGACGAATGCGGAGAAAATCCATCGTCACTTCTAAAAGAACTGGCACATGCCTGGGTTTGCTGCCCGTCATGTGCACCCCCTCAGGGGTTTACCGCCGGCCGGCCATTCAGAATCGCGCCCACAGAACGCCGATCGTCCTGGTTAAGCGCGTTCGCCGGCAGGCCCGCCTCAAACGTTGCCTGGTTGTGCACTTCGAGGTGGTCAATCTTGCCCATCACCACCACCTCCGCATCGAGCTTCGCAGCACCGCGCAATATCTGCGGAATCAGCAACCGGGCCTGGTTGTCCATCTCCACCTGCTGCCCGTAGTAGCTCGTCAGGCTCAAATACTTCTCCACGGCGTCGTTCATAATGCTGAACTCGGCCAGCTTCCCTTCAACCTTTTCCCATGCCGGCAGCGGCCAGACCTCGGCCTTAACCCCATCGCTCGAGGTGATGTAGAACTGGCTCACGCCCTGCGCATCCACCAGCTGCTTGAACGCAGCGGGAAGCTTGAGCCGCCCTTTCTCATCGACCTTGGCCGGATGGTTGCCGCGAAACATCTCCTGCCTCTTCCTGCTTCCGATTTCCTGTTCGCTCGCGGTAATCCCCGGCCCGGCGTATCCTTAAATCGGCGAAATCAAACTTGGCCCCGGCTGGCAAGCAAAGCTCATTAGCCAAACTGGTTCACTTGCTCGCTTTGGGGCCCAAAACCGCTTTTGAGGAACTGAAAACGAAGTAAACTCTTGTTGAACGTCGAGCTGTTGAAAACCTGAAGTTGTTTTTCAAAAGAGCCCCGTAAGTGACTGGCTACTTTACTCCACTGGACTCCAAAACTTACCACTCACGGTCGATAGTACTGCTCTTCTCTGTCCGCGCATAGCAAAAAATGGGCTTGGAGAAGCAGGAAGACTCCACTCTCAGTGGGAAAATCCCCTAATAGACCCCCAGCCAGACCCCGCCCCAACATCTTGTGTTTACTACTGAGGTTCGCCCTCTAGACAGGGATTCAGGCTTGTGATAGGAGAACAAAAGGCGAAGATAGATGCATGTAGCATCGTAACGCCGTTAGCAACGCCGTAGCGCCGTGTATGACAGCGTCGGCTTTGTCAATACTCTTTTTTCGTGTGTTTTTCGCAAAACATCGCAGGGATCTCCCGTGGCGAGGATTTGAGTGTCAAGGGCGCCGTTGTTTGGCGTTCATCTCGACCCTTGACACTCAAATCCTGGCCTTCACAATTGGCTTTGGGTTGAATCTCAGGTTCTTTCTGAGATTCGACCCATAATTGAAAACCGTCTTTCGTTTGCATCCACGACCCAAGCCCGTCACGTTGAATGAATCATTTTTCGATGGCAACCCAATTGGTTCCATCAGCCATGTATTCGGTTCGGTACCACTCCATGATTACTTTTTCAAACTCTCTCAAAGATCGAGAGAGACGGGGCGTCCAATCAACCTCTCGGCCCTAAAGGCCACGGCGCTACACGGACTGCCCCGCATGCGAACCGCGCTCCCTCACCTTGCTGTAGTCGTCGCCGGAGCGCAACATCCAATACAACCGAACCGCCAGTTTGTGCGCGATGGCCACCTTGGCCACCCCATGATGCTTGGTCATCGACAGCCGTACATACTGCCGGTGCCAGCTCGCATCGTACCTTTGCGCCGTGGTGGCTGCCTCCACCAGCAGCCAGCGCACCAGCGAGCTGCCCTGCTTGCTTACCTGGCCCAGGCGCCGGCTGTTGCCGCTGGACTCCTCCACCGGGATCAGGCCCAGATAGCTTCCCACCTGCTTGCCCCGCGGAAACCGTCTCCAGTCCCCGATGGTCAGCACATAGGCCAGAGAAACAATCGGCCCCACTCCCGGATGCGTCATCAGCAGACGTGCCTCCTGGTTGTCTTCCGCCGCCTCACTCACCGCCTTGTCCAACGGCTTGATGCGCTCGTCTAACTGGTCCAGCAAACTCAGCAGATCCGCTCGCCGATATGCGTACCAGCCTGGCAACGGCAGCCCCTCAATCTCGCCGCGGCGCTTGGGCGACCACACCCTGGAACTCAACAGCCCCTCGTTCTTGGCCATCGAGTCCAACTGGTTCTTGATCCGGGTGCGCATCCGCACCATGCGACAGCGATGGAGCAGCAGCTGCCGCACATGGTCGTTCTCCACCGAAGGCTGCCAGACAACCGGAAACCGATCCTCCACCAGCATGGTCAAAATGTGCCTGGCGTCCCGCTTGTCCGTCTTCTGCTTGCGAGGGCAGGCGGCCCGGATCGCCGTTGCATCGCCCAGCAAAAACTCGTAACCCAGTTCCTCCATAAGGTGCCGAAACCAGCGAAAGTTCCCCGTGGCCTCGGCGCCAATCCGAACCGGCCTGCCGGCTAGTTCCCGGTAAAACCGCTCCGCTTCTTGCGGATGACTCAAGCGGCGCTCGCCATACTCGCCCGTTTCCTGGTCGATAAAGGCGATCTGCTGAAACCGCGGATGAAAATCACATCCTATAATCATCATGCTCGGCTCCTTTCCTCCCGAGCTCGTGGTCGTTTTGCAGCAACCAGTGTACTCAGGTCGGAGGAGCCGACGCTGTCATGTAATCAATCTCCAGATCGGTTGTCCCTGCGGGCCGCCAGGCCTGCAGGCGCCTTTGAAACAGGTTGAATTACGCGACCCTATGCGCGCTGTGTGAGAGAAAGAAGACTAAAAGAGCATACGCCGGGCGGCGACAGGACCCGAAGAGCAAATCCAACGCCCAAGTGGAGAAATGTGGAGAGCGTAAGCTCCGGCTTCCTCGGTGAACTTAATCATTTCGCAGGTCGCGCCGCCCCCTCACTTCTTCTTCCGCAAATGCACCTTCTCCCGCGCCTTTTCACCGATCAGCTTCAGCAGATAGATAAACACCAGGATGTTGATGGCCAGCAGCCCCACGTGGAACCACGTAAGGTGCCGGAAGACCTCAAAAACCTCCCAGGGCAGGAACGAGACGGTAATGGCCACTGTAAGGAATTCGCCCCAGGCTTTCTCGAGATAGAGGCCCAGCCCCTCCGCGATGCATAGCGCCGAATAGCAATACGCGGCCAGTCCGATGCGGCGAAGCAGAGGATCGTTGACCAGCGAGGCGCGGTCGAGAATGAAGTTGACCAGTCGCGACTCGGGATTGAAGCGCAGATGACGGGCGACTGTGTCGATCTCGTCGGCGATGTCTTTATGCAACAGGCGGTGCGCGCCCAGCCCGATGAGAATGAAGAAAAGGGCCTGTGCGAACTTGAAAATGGCGATCAGCACCAGCCACTCGTTGTGGCGCCTTTTGGCGGCGGCTTTTGCGCGGGAAGAGGTTCTGGCCATGCTTGCTAAGTTGGTACTGACTTAAGAGTAAACGACGGAGGGGAAAAGCGGACTTAGCGGTGTTAGCGGCCCATTCCCTTCTTTGAGAAATCGCTTTCCCCTGCCCCTGTTCTCTGATCTCTTTTCTCTGATCTCTTTTCTCTGTTCTCTGTTCTCTGTTCTCTGCTCTCTGATCTCTTTTCTCTGTTCTCTGTGCCTACTTCTTCAGTTTGAGCAGCGCATCGCGGTCAATCACGTTGCCATCCACAATCAGTGTCGAAATGCGCCGTGCATTCCAGACGTTCACTGTCGGGTCACCGTCAACTACCAGCACGTCGGCACGGCGTCCAGGCGCAACCTGGCCGAGCTCGGTCCAGCCGAACTGATCGGCGTAATTGTTGGTGGCCGCGGCCAGCGCCTCGCGCGGCGAAAGCCCCAGCCGCACCAGCATCTCAAGCTCGGTGTGCAGTGAGATGCCCGGCATGGTGCCGAGAGCATCTGCACCTGAGCCGGCCAGGTAATGCGGGAAGGCCGAGAAGATGGTCGCATTGATTCGCCATAGCCGCATTGCAGCCTGGTCGGCCTTCTTCTCGAGGTCGTTTTCAAACCAGCGCTGGCCGGGCCCGGGCAAATGCCGCGTCCATCCCGTGAGCGGATACGTCATCTCCCCGGTGGCGGAGTTGGTCGGATGGTACATCCGGTTCGGACTGAGCAATGCGGCGGCCGGCTCCTGCCACAGGTTGCGGTGCCCGGGCAGTTCAACGTAGTAAAGGCTGAAGGTGGGTAAAAGCGCGGCGCGGTGCGCGGCTACAAAGTGCGCGTACTTGCGCAGACGCGCATCGGTCGGCGGAATGCGTTCCGAGTAGTCAAACGCTGTCGACGCCGAAGGACCGAAAGGATCGTCGACGAGCGGCTTCTGCAATTCGTCCGGAATGGCGCCCAGAACGTAGTGGTCCATGTGAACCAGCGCGTCTACGCCGGCCTCGATCCCCACGCGGTAGGGTGTCGAAACAAAATCGCCGTAGGTCACAAGGTGCAGATCGTGGGCGCGCGCAATTATCAGTTGCGCGTTGGCCGCGGTCACGTCGGCGCCCACCAGCACCGCCCGCGTGCCCAGGTGCGCCATATCAACCAGCTGGCGTGCGGTGTCGTCCGGGCTCAGCTCAACTGGGTGCGTGCCCTCGCGCAGTTTCGCAACCCACTCGGGATCGTGCGCCAGCAGGCTCCAGTTGTCCGTTGTGCCCGCTGAGTCGATCAGGTAAAGGTGCGGGCTGGGGTTGGCCGCCGTGTCGATGTAGCCGCGCTCACTGTCCGCGCGCGCCACCACCGTGGTCACGCCCATGTAAAGATTGGCGTTGGCCTCGGCCTGCGAGCTCATTCCGGCAAAGCCATCCACCAGCCCGGGGATGATGAACCGCCCGGTGCAGTCGATAACCCGCGCGCCCTTGGGAATCGGGAGCGCGCTGGCCGGACCAACGTCGGTAATGCGGCCATCGCGAATCATCACAACGGCGTTCGTCAGGTCGCGAGCCGAGTCGCCCCAGCCGGTCACATCTATAACCGTGCCCCCGGCAAGCACCAGCGGCGGCGGTGCCGGCGCGGGCGCCTGCGGCTGAGCCGCCATCGAACGAATGGCCAGGCAGAAAATACTAATCAGAACCAGAAAGAAAGTTTTCATCGATACGCCGGCTCATGTGGATTGTCGCACACGCGGGAGGCCGGGCCCTGAAGCGAATGCGTGTAGCCCAAGCGGTTGCAGCGGCTGTTCCGCGGCGGAGTGGAGAAGCAAGTTTTCCACACTCAAGTTTTGCCCCTGAACGCCGATGAAAACCGTGTCGGCTCGGAAGCCCTCCCGGGTCGCGTACGCGTTGCACGTACAGGGGGCCGAAGGCGAGGCGGGTTGGGATCGATGCAAAGTTCCGTTCAATTTCAGCCCCAGTCTTCAGGTTCCGGACTGACGCTCGTAGAGATGGAGCCGCCCCGCGCCGACGAGGTAGTAGGTGTCAGCGCCGCGTGGCGCAAGCTCCTGATGCAGGCACAGATGGCCGCTCCCCACCTTCAGGTGGGCACCATCGAAGGCGAACACGGATCGGGCAAACAGACGTTGGCCCGTTACGTTTTCAGCCGGTCGCAGCTTGCCAACGGAGCTTTCAGGCGACGCGATGCTCGCGAATGGCTGGCCACCGACGCCAACCCAGCCGGGCTCGCCGGCTTCACTTATCTCGATCGCGTTGACCTGCTGGCGCCGCCGGGGCAGGGATTGCTGCTGGGCGTTTTGAAAGCGCTCCAGGACCGTCCTCCCGGCCAGGCAATGGTAGTCACCTCTTCTGAAACATCCCTGCGGCAGATGGCCGGCCAGGGCCTCATCCTTCCCGATCTGGCCTTCCGCCTGACTGCGATTCGTTTCGGCATTCCTCCGCTTCGCCAACGGCGCGAAGACATTGCGCCCCTCGCGCAGGCGCTTCTCGAACGGCTCTGCGAACGCTACCAGCAACGCCCTGTCCTGTTGGGCCCCGGAGCGCTCGCGCGCCTGCTGCAACATAGCTGGCCAGGAAATGTGCGCGAGCTCGCCAGCGTGCTTGAGACGGCCCTGCTCGAAGCCGTTAACGGCGTCATCCGTTTCACTGACCTCGCCATTCCCGATGGTTCACAGGTGCAACCCGCGCCCCAGCCCAACACACAACTCGACAATCTCTCGCTCGATGCCGTCATTCGCCATCACGTGCAATACGTGCTCGACCTCAACCGCGGCAACAAGCTCCGCGCCGCCCAGCAGCTTTCAATCAGCAGATCCACGCTCTACCGCATCCTGGCCAATGAAACTGTTTTGTCGGGCCCAAAGGATGCTACAAGGCGCGAAGACAGCTTGGCCGCAGGTAGCAATGGGCTTCAGACCGAATTCTGAGTTGATGTATCCGAGGTTTCAGGAAGTTCAATCGCGAACAAGTAGAGGGTGCCCCATTTCCGGGCCCACACAGACAGGTCTTCGTCTGCGGGGTAGATCTAAGCTTCGCTTCGGTGAGATAGCACGAACTCCAATGCCAGGTTTTGTAACAAGAGCACGGTTTCAGCCGGGCCAATAGTGCCTTCAAAAAGATTGGGGCTTTAGTGTCTGCGTGAGAACTTGCCTCGCGCCAACTTGCTAACTTGCCATGCCTGCGAAGCAGGCGCTAACTTGCTGCTTTTGATTCAAAACGGGCTCCTATGATGCCCCTACACTCCGTTCTCACGCCAACACTTTAGTCGCTGCAGGCCTCGACTATTGCGAAATTGCTTCGCTCGATGAGTCTTTCCTCAACCTCTCCAGCCATGATTGTGCGGCCTCATGTGAAGCAGATCACATAGCCCCCCGCCAATCCCGGCGTAAACTCCCTTGGTTACACCTTCGCATTCTCCCAAAAGAAGGCGCGTCGATGCCGGTCGAAGAAAACTTGTGTCTTGAGAGCTATGCGCGGGGCCCGGCACGGCCTCTGCTTGAACTCACGATTGGCAACCTGCTCACTCGCACTGCCGATCGTTTTCCCAATCGGCTCGCCGTCGCCAGCCTGCACCAGGGCAAGCGCCTTTCCTGGAGCGAACTCACCGAGGCAGCCGACAGCGTCGCCCGCGGCCTGTGGTCTCTAGGCATCCGGCGCGGCGATCGCGTCGGTATCTGGTCAACCAACTGCATTGAATGGATCGTGATGCACATGGGCGCGGCACGGGCCGGCGCTTCTCTCGTCAATCTGAACCCCGCCTACCGCTCGCACGAGCTGCAGTTCACCCTCGCCCGCTCGCGCATGAAGGCGCTGTTTCTTTGGCACAAAGACAAGCGCGCCGACTACGAAGAGATACTGGGACGAGCGCGCCATGGTCTCAACCTCGCTCTTGAACACACCATCTATTTTGACTCGCCCGAGTGGCCTGCATTGCTCGATGCCGAAGGCCGGTTGCCCGATCACGTCGCCATCGACGACGTCGCCAACATCCAGTACACCAGCGGTACCACCGGTCTGCCCAAGGGCGTGATGCTCACCCATCACAACGTGGTGAACAACGGCCAGTTCCTGGCCCAGGGATTCCACTACACGGAGCAGGACAAGATCGTGGTCCCGGTCCCGCTCTTCCACTGCTACGGATGCGTGATTGGGACCATGAGCGCCCTTAACACGGGCGCCGCAATTGTGCTGCCCAATTGGACATTCGACGCGCGGGCAACCTTGCGAGCCGTGCATGAGGAGCGCGCCACCAGCGTCTACGGCGTGCCGGCCATGTATGTTGCCGAATTTGGCCTGGACGATTTCGCGAGCTACGACCTGACCAGCCTGCGCACCGGCATGATGAGCGGCGCGCCTTGCCCCGTCGAGCTCATGAAGCGCGTGCTTGACGAGATGCATTGCCGCGGGCTGGTCATCGCCTACGGGCAGACCGAAACTTCGCCGGTTGTAACCATGAGCGACGCCGGCGACTCCATTGAGATTCGCGTCAAGACCGTTGGCCGCGCCATGCCGCAGACCGAAATCAAAATCGCACCCGTCGGCGTGCTGCCCGGAATGAGTCCCGGCGCTCTCCCCGAAAACTACGACCCAAGCCAAGCGCTGCCCTGTGGCGAACAGGGCGAAGTGTGCGTGCGCGGATACGCGGTGATGAAGGGCTACGACGGCGATCCCGAAGGCACCGCGCTGGTTGTGCAGCAAGACGGCTGGCTGCGCACCGGTGATCTGGGAGTGATGCGCGAAGATGGGTGCATCCACATAACCGGCCGCTCGCGCGACGTGATCATCCGCGGCGGCGAGAACATCTATCCGCGCGAAGTGGAAGAATTTCTCTACACGCATCCGAGAGTTGGCGAGGTGCAGGTCATCGGCATCCCCAACGCGCGCTTGGGCGAGATCGTAGTGGCCTGGGTCAGGCTGCGGCCCGGCCTGAAGCCGGACATCGACGCGACCGAAGAAGAGATCAAGGAATTCTGCAAGGGCCAGATCGCGTACTACAAAATCCCCGAACACATCCGCTTTGCAGACGAGTTCCCGGCCACGCTCAGCGGCAAGATTCAAAAGTACAAGATGCGCGAGTTCGAAATCGAAGCGCGGGGCTTGCAGGACGTGGCCAAGACAGCGACCGCGTAAAGCGAGATCATTTCCTCTGCCGTCACTGTCGTGCCGCCCCCGGCTCTTCGTCGGTCCATTACAAATTGTGGTTGCCCCATCCCTCCCGCGCATTATGCGGGAAGGATGGGTAAGCCCCAGACACAAATGAATTACGTCTGCGGACCCTGGGCAGGCGCAGGCGCCGCGTCCCCGCGATTGGCTGTAAATTCCTGCGGAGGTCGGTCCCCGTTCGGGCCGCTCGGAAAGCTGCGCGTGAACTTGATCGTGTCGCCGGAAATCGTTCCCTTGTAGCTGATGGTGAATGAGTTTCCGTTGAAGTTCATCACCTGGTCGAAGCTGATGCTGTCGCCGTCAATCTTGCCGTTTGAAATGTCCGTGTCACCACGCGGCGTGGTAACGGTGCCAGTCACCGCCGCACCGTCCACCTTGAAGTTGAACGATATGTTCTGCGGGCCGCGCATTCCATTTACGGTCGCGGACCACTTCCCGTTAAAGTCCGCTGCCAGTGCAGCGACTGAGCCCAACGCCAGAAGTGTGACGGCGAGCAATAAATTGCGCTTCATTCGATTTGCCTCCTCGCGCGCCTCCCCTTCAATCGAACCCGCGGAGGTCGCGGTAGTCGCGATATACGGTCCGGCCTCGGCAACGGCAGACAACCGAGACCGGGTCCTCTCACCTTGGGACGCAGACTCCCGGCAATAAGTTTAGTGAATATCCGGATGAATCGATGTTTTGAAAGGGCACAACTTCACAGGTTGCGGAAAAATTCCATCGGAGCCAGTGTTTTGAAAGGGCACGGATTCAAGCCTGCCCTGAGCGAAGCCGAAGGGTGCCGAAAAGGTCCATAAAAAGGGCGGGCTTCAGCCCCTGATACTTTTTCTGCCGTCCGGCCGAACCTTGTGAGTTTTTCCGCAACCTGTGTAGCGCGGGTCTCGAGATCGGCGTTCCCAACAAGTGATTTGCTCTGGCTGACCTGCTCGATGGTCCCGGCGAGATATCGAGACCACGCTGAGGGTGCCCCCGGATTTGCACCTCCCCCATATATACCCCCTTTTCGGCATTAAGTGGTTTAGAGTCAATGGTTTCAACCTTTTACCTTTTGCTGTAAGCCGCTGATTAGCAAAGGCTTGCTTCGCATAATAGTCAAGAATAACGACTTACGGGCGACATTTTGGGCCATTTGGTGCGTCCGAAACGCTGCAGAACCTTGCGGAGCGAAGAGCCTGGAGCGAGTGCTGAACTCACGGTAGTGCAAACGGGCGGAATTCTACGCAATACGGCGGAGCCAGCGGAGTTAGCGGGGTTAGCGGAGCGAAATGCCGCCGAGTCGGGAGGTTGTCTTTGCCGGGATTGAGGCTCGGCGGGTAGGGGCCGAACTGACAGCTTGCGGACGGTTTTGAGGCTCACGGTCTGAGGCGTCAGGGAACGATTATCGGGCTTGTGCGCGCGGTCTTATGCAGCATAAGTAAGCGTCGGAGAGGAGAAAGCTGGGTGCAGACAGAGAGTGGCGAATAGAGGGTGGGGGTCGTGTGGGCTGGGCCGGAATCTCGCCGGGTTAGCGGATCAGCTCACACTGGCCGACATTCCGGGAGCAAAATCCTGGCGAAGACCTACAACCAGCAAAAAATAGTGCGGTTGTTTGGCCTCTTGTTCTGTCAGATGTGTTGGCTGCAAGATCTTGTATGGAATCAACTATGCCGCTCAAAAAGCGAAGTGCCGCCACGACCACATTCGACTCACCCAGAACTTCCGAACTCGGTGAGAGCGAATTATGTAGTGCACAAGAGGTAATTAACGAGTTACCGGTTCTCCTTAGGCGACTAGCCACCCGGAGGAGGCCGAGGGATGGCAAAACGGCGTGAAATGGGACAATTGCCGGTTGGTCCCACGCGACTTCAGGTCACGTTAAATTGACGTGCTAAATTCGTCGATAAAGGAGAAAGGACTAAGTATCTTTGTCGGCAATTGCGCCAAGAAAAAACTTGACAACAATCCTACTCAGGGATTGAAGTGATATCGATCACAAGTTGTGCTGTAACATACATCGCACGTTTTAAAGTGATACCAGTCACAAGATCGAGATCTCGTTCCCCTTCTGCCTTTCTTTAAAAACGATAGTGATCGGAAATGAGGAGGTCTCGTGAAAGCCTGCGTCGTAACACGATTTGCGGTTTTGGTGTGCCTATTGGCAGCCTCTGCGGTGATGGCCAGGACTCAAGGTATTTTCGCAACACTCACGGGGGTTGTGTCGGATCCCTCGGGAAGCGTAATCTCGAACGCCAAGATCGTTCTGACCGATGCTGTCTCTGGCTCCAGCCGTGAGACAAAAACCAACGATCAGGGGTATTACACCTTTGCCTCCGTTCCGGTGGGGAGCTATACCCTGAGCGTTAAGGCATCGGGCTTCGGCGATTATAAGGTTTCAGACATAAGACTGGGCGGCGGCGAGCAAAGAAATGTGAACGTTCAGCTCAAGGTTGGCCAAGCTACTCAACAGGTGGAAGTTAGTGCAGAAAACATCGACATCGCCACTACCGATTCCGGTGAAAAATCCTTCTCTCTTGAGACCAAGGAATTGCAGAACTTCACCCAGGTGGGGAGCAATGCGGCTGAGTACATCAAGATTATGCCGGGCTTCGGGATTTCGAATGGTACGCAAAACAAATCCAACTACAACGGCGCAACCATCGGCATCAACGCCAATGGCGACTCCGGCAGTCAAAGCCCGCTGAATGCGGCATATTCCTACAACGGTCTGCCCCAAAACTCGCTGGACATTACCGCGGACGGAGCGCATGTTTCCGATCCCGGATGTAATTGCGATACACCGGTGAATCCCAACTCCGACTTTTTGCAGGAGTTTAAGGTTCTTACCTCGAACTTCCAGGCAGAAGATCAGAAGGGTCCCATCCTCATCACATCGGTGACCAAGGCCGGCGGCCCTGCATTCCATGGGAATGCGTTCTTCTCCGCTCGCAACTACGCGCTCAATGCGAATGACTGGCTAAACAATTTCAGCAATGTTAAGGCGCCGGCAGACAAATACTACTATCCAGGTGGGTCAGTGGGCGGGCCGATTGTCATTCCGGGGACCCGATTCAACAAGAACCACAACAAACTCTTCTTCTTCACCGGGTTCGAGTACTTCTACCAGGTGTTAGATACCGGACTGTTGCGCGCGACTGTTCCGACGCCCGGTGAGTTAGGGGGTGACTTCTCGGCCGGCGAGGTTGCCAAGGAAGGGAACATCACCGCATCGGGGAAGGCTCCCGGTCAACTTACTTCGGCAGCGATGTCTGCATTTGGCGGCACCACCATTCCGGCGTGCGGCGCCACACCCAATGGCGCCTGCATCGATCCTAATATGCTCGCCTTGGCCAAGCTGTTTCCACAACCGACAGCAGGAGCCGACCCAAACACGAACGGCGGATACAACTACGTCCAATCGGAAATCTTTAATCAGAACAACCGCCAATGGACCGTCCGCAGCGACTGGAGTGTCAGCGACAATACCAAGGTGTTTGTCCGGTATAACTATCAACGTGAGGTTCAGCAGTTTCCAGTGGGCCTCTGGTGGCGCAATGGCGACCAGGTACCATATCCCTCAGCGATCGAGGGCAAAAACAGATCCGACTCTGTCACAGGAACGCTCACCCACGTCTTTAGCCCAAGTATGACGAATGAGACCGTCATAGCCTATACCTTCGTGGGATTTCCGAACGTATTCTCCAATCCATCCAAGGTGGATCGCACCAACGTCGGCTACAACTATACCGGCCTGTTTGATAACAAGGTGGCGCAGATTCCGTCCTTCGGCCAGTTTGGACCCAGCGAAGCCGCATTGGTCTTCAATCCCGGCGGGTTTGAGGATGGTGGTAACTCGGCGGGCTTATACGCTAACAAGTACATGCCGAGCGTGAGCGATACGGTGACCAAGGTGTTCGCTACCCACACGTTCAAGGCCGGGTTCTTCTACGAATGGATCCGCAATGCCCAGCCGGCAAACAACTATTCCAATGGTTTGTTGCAGGTTTCGGCGGGGAACCAGTTCAGCTACGGTAATGAATATGCCGACTTGCTGACCGGCAACCTCTCCGGTTACCAGGAAACAAACTTCAACCGTGTGAACGACATTCACTACGGCACAACGGAGTTCTTTGTCCAGGACTCCTGGAAACTCTCCAGGAAGCTGACAGTTAATTACGGCATGCGGTTCAGCCACTTCCAGCCGTGGATTGACGCTTTGGGCGACGGTTATTCGATCTTTGTCCTATCTGATTTCTCACCAAGCTGCGCGAACTCTCCGACGTATTGCGGCTTCGAGTGGCACAAAAAGGATTCGGCTGTTCCTGTAGGCGGGTTCCCCACCCGGGCCATGTTCTATCAACCACGACTCGGCGCCGCGTACGACGTCTCAGGCGCTGGCAGAACTGTGATCCGCGGTGGCTGGGGCCGCTTCTATTATCACTCCGGCCAGTTCACCAGCGGCCTGGATGCATCGGCTGGCGTCGCCACAGCCACCCTTTCGCCGAGCACATGGGTGGGATCGACAGGGTGTCCAAACAATCCTTCGAGCGGTTCTTCTCTGTTTACCGTATACCTGAGCTGTCTCAACCTGGCGGCAACTCCGGCGAGCCCGGCAGCAGTCGACTCGACAGACGACAACCAGCCTTATACGGATAGCTGGAGTGCATCGGTTGACCAGCAAACACCTTTCCAGGGGTTAATGGAGATATCGTATCTGGGCAACCGCAGCCGTGATTTGCAAAACACGCAAGGCGGCGCGGGCAGCAACATCAACCTCATCCCCGCCGGCACCATCACCACGGCTACTGCTACCAACCCCGGATCGGCGAATTCCAATCTGTATCGCCCACTCCTGGGCTACGGCGATCTGAATCTGGCGACGAACAACCTGTACAGCAACTACAACGCCATGCAGGTTACCTGGGCTCGCCATGCGGGCGCCTATACGATCCAGGCGAACTACACATGGCAGAAGGCACTGGGCATCATCAGCCCGACAGTGGATCCTTTCAAGCTGGCCGCGAACTATGGTCCATTGCCAACCGACCGCAGGCAAATACTCAATTTCGCGTATTCCATCAATCTACCCAGCAAGCTGCATGTCAATCCATTTGTTGATGGGGTAGTCAACGGCTGGCAGATCTCCGGTATAACCCAGGCCGAGAGTGGCGCAGATCTCACTCCTTCAGGAGCCTATACCTCCAACACCAGCTTCAACCTTTCCTACACTTGCGTCGGGGCCACTTGTCCGCAATCGGCGGCAATCATTCCCGGCTCGATCAGCTCACAGAACCCGACAGGCATTGCGATCAACAACCAGTCCATCCTGGGAACGCCTTCGCAGCAACTCAATCCAGTCGTGACCTGCAATCCGAACTCCAGCAAGGGGTCGCATCGATATGTAAACGGATCCTGCTTCGCGCCGAATCTTGCCGTCGGCCAGAACGGTCCGTCGATGCTGCCGGCAACCTACGGCCCGTGGTTCTTCGACTCCGACCTTGGCGTATTCAAGAACTTCAAGATGTCGGAAAGTAGAAGTCTGCAGTTCCGTGCGCAGGCCTATAACTTCCTCAACCATCCGTTGTGGTCTTTCCCGAACAGCAGCAATTTGACCCTGCAGTTTACGCAGGATCCGGTGACCCAGCAGATCACGCAAACCAACGCGAACTTCGGCATCGCGACAGAAAAACAAGGAGCTCGCGTCATGGAGCTTCAGTCGAAGTTCTATTTCTAATGGGAAGGTTGTTTCAAAACAAGTAAAAATCGCGGGGATGACATTGCGCAATTCCTTGATAAGCTTCACATGAGCGGGTTCCTATGCGAAATGTCATCCTCTGCCTGATTGTTGGCTTGGGCGTCCTCGCCCAAGCCCAGTCTCCTCAGGAGTTGGTGCAGGACGCGATTCAAAAACAGCGTTCGGGTCAGCTTGAGGAGGCGGTTACCGAGTACCGGCAGTTTTTGAAACTGGTTCCGGATGCTCCGGCGATCCACTCGGATCTTGGTGCAGCTCTTGTCGGTCTCGGCAGATATGAGGAAGCCCTGCCAGAGTACCAGATCGCGCTCAGGCAATCTCCGAAACTCGCGGCAGCACGTCTGAATCTCGCCCTGGTTTACTACAAGATGGGCCGCATCAGCGATGCAACGGCGGAGCTTGAGAAAGTTCATAGCGAGGAGCCTTCCAACCATCAAGCCACTCTCTTGCTGGGCGACTGTTACCTTCGCATGGGCCGCGAGAAGGATGTGATTCGCGTGCTTCAGCCGGAAGAGAGTAAAGACCCCAATGATCTGGCGATGAGTTATCTACTGGGAACCGCTCTGATCCGAACAAAGCATGTCAAAGAAGGCGAGGTACTGGTTGACAAAATCCTGCGCAACGGCGACTCCGCTGAAGCCCATCTCATGTTGGGCGAAGCCAAGATGAACGTGTCGGACTTTGCAGGAGCGCGAGACGAATTTGCTCTGGCTGTAAAGCTGAATCCGAAGCTGGGCGACGCACATGCTCTTTATGCAAAGGCCTTAATGATGACGGGTGATTCAGACCTATCGACGGAGCAGTTCAAAGACGCGCTTACATTTGAGCCGTATAACTTCGATGCGAACCTGCAGCTGGGCGCAGCTGCGCGACAGCAGGACAATTATGATGAAGCAGAAAGCTACTTGCTCCGGGCACAGGAGACGAGGCCCAACGACCCTGGGGTTCTCTATCAACTGGCCTTGGTGGATATAGATAAGGATAAACTGGAAGATGCCCGCCGCATTCTTGAGTCGCTGGTGAAAAAATGGCCTGAGTTTACCGAGGCGCACGTATCCCTGGCGCTGGCATATTATCGTCTCAACCGGCCCGACGACGGCAAGCATGAGCGTCAAATCGTGCTCAAGTTAACGGCAGAGGCGCAGGCGAAGCAGCCAGGCGTCGCGCACAAATAGCCCGGAACAGGTTCGGTGAGCCATTGCAGTTTACCTCCCATTACAAATGCTGATGCGGTCTGGTTATAGTCTTTGCTTCTGGCTCCTACTCACTGTGGCGACCGCCGCTCAATCGAACCAGGCAACCCGGTCCGATTGCCGCGACTGCCATCGAGAGGCAGATACGCAGCCCTCTACAACGATGGCGCACGCGCTCGAGACGGTCAAAGATTGCACGGTTCTTGCCACTCATCGCGTACTGACAACTGTTCAGGCAGGATACAGCTATCGAATCGTACGCGAAGGAGACCAGAGCATCTACTCGGTTTCAGACGGCACCAGGACTATTTCCATGCCAATAATTTGGGCCGTAGGCGCCAGTTTCGCCATCGGACAAACTTACATTCTTGAGAAGGATGGCCGGTGGTATGAAAGCCGGGTCAGCTGGTTCCGGGAATTGAATGGGCTTGGGCCGACTTTGGGAAACCAGCACTATGTGCCTACTAGTCTGGCCGATGCTGCGGGGCGCCTCATCAGCCCGGACGAAGAACTTCTCTGCATGGGTTGCCATTCAACTGATGCTGTCTCGGGACGGAAGCTCACATTGCAATCCCTGGTTCCCGGAGTGCAATGCGCACACTGCCACGCCAATCTGGATGCTCATGAAGCCGCAGAAGAAGGCCTGCCGATTCCGGCGCATGAGACTCACAACCAATCTTTTCAGCTTAAGAACACCTCCGCGCAAGAGGTGTCCGATTTCTGCGGAAACTGCCACCGCACCTGGGCGGAAATTGCGGCACAGGGCAAGCCAAGCATCGCCAACGTCCGTTTCCAGCCGTACAGGCTTACTGGAAGCAAGTGCTTTGACCCATATGACAAGCGGATCAGCTGTCTCGCCTGCCACGATCCGCACAAGGAAGTGGACCCGGTAACGGCGGATTACGATGCAAAATGTATAACGTGTCATGGCGGCGGGAAGCCTGGCGCCAGGTCGTGCCGTGTCTCCAAATCGAATTGCGTCAGCTGCCATATGCCGAAGCTGGAGTTGCCCGGTGCGCATTATCGATTTACCGATCACCGAATTCGCATCGTGAAACCCGGAGAACCATATCCCGGATAGTGTGTGGGCAACCGCTTGCCAGCCAAAATCGGGAATGAATCTGGACCTGTGCATAGATCGCAAAGATAGAATGACTCGAATGATACACACGAGGCGCGATTTGCTGAAGGCGGGGCTGGCGGTTGGCGCTGCCCGGTTCTTGCCCTTCCCCTTATTTGCGCAGGAGCCAAGCAATCATCCATTGTTTATCGAGGTGCCTCCCGCTGAATCTGGAGTCGTGTGGAAGCATGAAAATGCGATGTCTCCGAATCGCTATCTGCCCGAGGCGCTCGGACCGGGTTGCGCGTTTATCGATTATGACAATGACGGCTGGATGGATATCTTTCTGGTCAATAGCGGTCCCTGCGATTTCTGGAAGCCGCCATCGCCTGTGCGCAACGCGCTTTATCGCAACAACAGAGACGGCACATTTACCGACGTAACTGAGAAGGCCGGAGTAAGTGGTGCGTACTTTGGTATGGGCGTAGCCGTCGCCGACTATGATAACGACGGCTGGCCCGACATCTTTGTAACTGCTTACGGCAGATGCATTCTTTATAGAAACAATCACGACGGAACATTCACCGATGTTACGGATCGGGCTGGTCTTGCAACGCCGGGTTGGACAACCAGTGCAGTATGGTTCGATTACGACAATGACGGCCGGTTGGACCTGTTTGTTTGCAGCTTTGTAGACTACACCGGCTCGCACAAACTCGAATGCGGAAACAACTTGATAGGGCGCAACTATTACTGCGTCCCGCGGGTTTTCAGTCCTACGGCCAGCTTTCTTTATCACAACAACGGGAACGGTACATTTAAAGAAGTAAGCAAAGGGACAGCCATCGCTACCTCTCTCGGCAAAGGTCTCGGCGTAGTGGCCACCGACATCAACAACGATGGCCGAATGGACTTATTCGTCGCAAACGATACGGTGCAAAACTTTCTCTTTGTGAATCGCGGTCCCGGCGCGAACGGCCAATGGAAATGGGATCAGATCGCTTTGCAAGCCGGGGTTGGATTCAGTGAAAGTGGACGGCCCCGCTCTGGCATGGGCGTCGATGCAGCCGATCTGAATGGCGACGGCTGGCAGGATCTCTTTGTAGCGAATGTGGACCACGAAAAATACTCCATTTACCTGAACCACAAAGACGAGACATTCTATGACGCGGCCTATGCAAACGGGATTGCGCAGGATACGCGTCTGATGAGTGGTTGGGGGCTGAAATTCTTCGATTACGACAACGATGGAGCGATCGATCTGCTGCTTGCCAATGGCCATCCGGACGACATGATCGATCTTTATTCGATCCAGGTGAAGTATAAGGAACCTCTGCTTCTATACCACCACGGTGAAGACGGCAAACTGCACGATGTGAGTAAGGGTGCCGGTCCCGTATTTCAAAAGGACTTTGCCGCGCGCGGTATGGCGGTTGGCGATTACAACAACGATGGTGCCGTGGACGCAATTGTTGGTATCAACGGTGGAGTATCTGTCTTGCTGCGAAATAATGCCGCGGCAGGCAATAACTGGCTGGGTCTGAAGTTGGAAGGGGTTGTCTCGAATCGTGATGCTATTGGCGCCCGCATGGTTTGGAAGGCGAATGGTAAGACCTACAAGCGTCTTAAGATCGCGGGTGGAAGTTACTTATCCAGTCATGATCCGCGCGAGGTACTCGGCATTGGCACTGCCGCGCATATTGATGAACTGCAAATACATTGGCCCGGCCCCAGCACGCATGTCGATGTGCTGACCAATCTCGCGCCGAACCGGTATATTCACGTCATCGAGGGGAAGGGAGCGGCCTCTATATAGGTTTCGTGAGAGGGGCTGTGACTCTGACGGGTAGCATCCCGTCTTTCGCGTTGACCAAGTGGACCATGTCACCGCTGTGCTGGCGCGCGTCGACCGATTCGTTGGGCCTCCCGCACCAGGGGCACCCTCAACTTCATGATTTACGGTATGAGACCGGGGCCACCTGTCTGGAGGAACGTCCCGTCTCCCATGTTCTCCCGGATTTGCACCCCCCATATATACCCCCTTTTCGGCCTTAAGTGGTTTAGAGTCAATGGTTTCAACCTTTTACCTTTTGGCGCAAGCCGCTGATTAGCAAAGGCTTGCGTCGCATAATAGTCAAGAATAACGACTTACGGGCGACATTTTGGGCCATTTGGTGCGTCCGAAACGCTTCAGAACCTTGAAGAGAGAGGAGCCTGGAGCGAGTGCTGAACTGACGGTAGCGCAAAGGTGCGAAATTCTCGGCAAATGCAGCGGGGAGCAAGGGAGCAAGAGAGCCTGGGTGCCGCCGGCGGGGGTTGTGTTGTTTACGGGGCTAAAGGCGAGCTGGTCGGTGGGCTAGCCCGGCTAGCGGCTCGTCGGGAATACGGGGAAATAGGTATCATGTCCCCCTGTTTCCCTGTTTCCCCATCGCGTACACCTGGTCGATTGTGGGCGGCACGCTTCCCGCCGGGCTCTCGTTATCCGCTTCCACAGGGGTAATCTCCGGGACGCCGACAGCAGCCTACGGTCCGGCTAACATCACGGTGCAGGTTAGCGACAGCAGCTCGCCGCAGCAGGTGACGACGGCGGTGCTGAGCCTGACCGTCACCTCCTCCGGCGCGTCGGCCCTCGTTTACAGCTACGCGATTCCTTCTTTCGTTCCCGACTCTCAACCTACCGGCTACGATGCGGTGGGAAACATCGTGGGATACACTGACTCGGTGATGGGGACGTGGAGCATGACGACCGGAACCGGCGCCAGCGGCTACGATACTCTGAGCCGTTTGATCGAAGCCCAGGCCACAGCCGGACCGTACCAGGGACTCCAGGTGAACTGGACCATCGATGCCTTTGGGAACCGCACGGCCGAGAGCTTCGGCGGGATTCTGGCTCCGGGCGATACAGCGCCTATTCCGCCGAGCACCTCAATCACGCCAGCCGCCAGCAATCGGATTCAGTCGGAGCAGATCGGAACAACAAACTATACGCCCAGCTACGACGCCGCAGGCGACATGACGACCGATCCCTCCCAGGGCAACACGTATCTTTACGATGCCGAGGGCCGCATCTGCGCGGTCAGTTCCCTGGGCGTCATGACTGCCTATCTGTACGACGCCGAGGGCAACCGCGTGGCCAAGGGAACCATCACCACCATGAGCTGCAACCCGGCCACCAATGGCTTCCAGTTCACCGAGGATTACGTCACGGGGCCGGGCGGCGAAGAGCTTTCGATGCTGAACGGCTCGGGCACCTGGCAGCGGACCAACGTGTACGGCGGCGGAAAGCTGATCGGCACCTACGACCTGGTGCACAACCCGGCCTACACGCCGGGCGGCTCGCAGCCACAGCAGGTTCCCTGGCTGCATCTGCATCTTGAGGATGCCTTGGGCACGCGGCGCATGCAGGTCTCTGGCATGCTGGCCAATCTGGCACAGCCGGAGATGGACTTCCAGTCGCTGCCCTACGGCGACGGCTTCTCCCAGTTCCAAGACCAGTACGCCGACGAAACCTACGACGACTCTTCGCCGCTGCACTTCACCGGCAAAGAACGGGATACCGAATCAGGAAACGACTACTTCGGGGCCAGGTACTACGCGAGCAGCATGGGCCGGTGGATGTCGCCCGACTGGAGCGCGAAGTATGAACCCGTTCCGTATGCAAAGCTAGACAATCCGCAAACGCTCAATCTCTACGCGTATGTGCAGAACAACCCACTTTCCAGGAATGATCCCGATGGGCATGATACTGCCGTCATAGAGAACGGTCCCACGACCTCATTGTGGAAAATGCTCAAGAATTTTGTTACGACAGGAAAACTCCAAGGCAATCCAGTTGGTCATACTGCGTTTGCGATCACTGGGAAGGGTGTGTTCAGTTCTGGAAACGACACTAAACCAGGAACTCCATTAAGCAAATATATGGGAGATCAGGCGAAGAATAGGGACACGAAGATCACGGTTATAAAAACTACGCCTGAGCAAGAGAAGGCCGCAGTCGATGGCTACATGAAGACAAGGGCTACAAACGGAGAGAACCTCCCAATTACTGATGATTGTGCAACCAGAACGAATCAAGCGCTAAATGCGGAGGGAATACCGCAGCAGACGGAGCCAGTCGCGCCGGGGCATCCAGAGGTTGGACCCGACACCAATATACCTGGATCAGCAGGAGCAAGAGCAGAGCAATACAATCTTCAGACGACAGGTTCAACGGGCACAGTTTCTATTCCACAGGGATCAACGACTTTGCCCTCCTCGCTCGGTCAGTTTGATCCCCCACAGAACTAGAGGAGTGGTGAAATGCGACGAGTCCTTTTGGCGTTGACGATCTTTGTAGGTTTAACTTCTTGTGCGAGGAAAATTGACACAGACCTGATTATTGCTGCGGGCGACGGTGATGTGGAAAAGGTCAAATATCTGACCGCCCATGGAGCAAATGTGAACGTAAACGCTCACGACGACCTAACGCCACTTGTTGCGGCGGTCAAGAGCCAGAATCTTGAAGTTGTCCAGGTGCTTATAAAGGCGGGAGCGAACGTCAATCAAGGAGATTCGAACAACAATACGCCGCTACTATGGGCGGCGGACAGGGGTAATGTTGAGATTGCGAAGCTTCTGCTTCTCGCAGGTGCTGATCCAAGAACGAAGTCCACAACAGGCGAAACACCAACAGGTGTAGCCCTCGCAAAGAACCGAAGCGAAATATACAACCTCTTTCTTAAAAGTGGGAGACTGAACTGACCATGGGCGGGTGGCCCAGGTGCCTCGCATTTGGGCACCTGGGATATCGATACGATGCAAGGGCAGACTTCAATTCCAGTGTCGGATACATCTATGACGGTGTCGCTCGGTTGTCTTCTCAGCGAAGCGTCTGCCGGCGCATCGATTTCTACCGGCAAAGAACGCGATACCGAATCCGGTAACGACTATTTCGGGGCCAGGTACTACGCGTCCAGCATGGGCCGATTCCTCAGCCCCGACTGGAGTTCGAAAATTGAGCCGGTGCCTTATTCGAAACTAGATAATCCGCAGACGCTGAACCTGTATTCCTATGTGTTGAACAATCCATTGAGCAAGACCGATCCGGATGGCCATGACGATAAGGATAAGGATAAGAAACTTCCTCCACCGGACGCTGAGCACAGCCACACGATTACCGTTCGAGACGTCTCCGACCCGGGCATCAACATCTTCCACCATGTTACCGTGCAGATCGATAGCGACCAAGAGGTAGGCTATGGGCCGAAGCAGCCAATGACCGGGAAGGAACTAAGAAAGAATACGCCAGTTCCAGGAACAGTAGAGCCGCGGGATCCAAAGGGCAAGACCCTAGATCAGGTCACGATCCACGTTACAGCTGGGCAAGCAGGAGCCGCAAGAACGGCCATAAAGGAGACTCATGACAATCCCGGCAATTACGTTTTTCATGGAGACAACGCACACAATTGCACGAATTTTGGAGAACTTGTCGTCAACAGGGCGGGCGGGCATGCACCAAATGATGTGACACCCGGCGGACTGGTTCATGATTTGCGAGAGCAGCAATACAAAAACAACTCAGCTCAAACCCAATAGAGGCGTTAATGTCGATCAAAGCGAAAGCCATCGTAGGCGCAACCGTGGGAGCGGGAGTAGCATCTGTCTTGCTGGCTCTGGATAACATTCGGCCCCTTGCGCCGGATGCGAACGCGTTTGTCGAACGACTGACGTTTAAGCTTTGCCCTTTGTACGTTCTTGGATTCGGCAATTGGCTTCCCAATTATGCTTCACTCGCGGTGGTGACCATATTAGGCGATGCCATATTAGGATGTGCTCTTTTCGGTGGAGCAGCAATCATCCTGTCCCTCTTTGAACATGTTTTCAGCAAGGCGTAGACGCGGCACATGAGGAGCTGATGCGGGCTGCTTCACAGTGCGAGGCTACCTCCACGATGCCGAAGGGCGCATCTGCGCGGTCTGGAACAGCGTGACCGGCTCAATGACGGGCTATATCTACGATGCGGGCGGAACCCGTGTATCCAAGGGAGCGATCAGGAAATAGGGGGACATGATACGTATTGACCAATGACGCGACCGGCAAAACCAAAATCGAAGCCTCCGTTCCCATTCATCGTGGAAGCGCTTGCGCCGTTGAATCCCGAGGTGCGGCGGATGTTTTCGGGGTTCTCTGTCTACATCGGCGATCGCATTGTTCTCATGCTTCGCGATCATGTGAAGTCTCCCCAGGACAATGGCGTCTGGCTGGTTCTTTCTGAAGACACAGACCCAGCGGATCGAACGCTGCGGCGCGAGTTTCCTTCGCTTCGTAAGATCGAACTGCTGGGCGGCGCGATCGGGCACTGGCTCCTGATTCCAAGCGACGGGCCCGACTTTGAGACCGAAGCAATGCATGCGTGCGATCTGCTGCTGCGCCGCGATCCTCGGCTCGGACGAGTGCCGAAAAGCAGGCGGTGAGACAGCCAATAGCCAATAGCCAGTAGCCAATAACCTGCGGTTCGTGGGCCGTGGCTAGCAGCTATTGGCTTCTGGCTACTGGCTATTGGCTGCACCTCCCCTTGCCAGCCATGCGGGTGGGGCATGTACAGTGGAGCGGGAAGGAATCGGATCTATGAGTTTGCGGCGAACTTCGCAATTTACTTGTCATTGTCTCGCTCGTTGCAATTGCAATTCCGCTGGCGGCGCAAGAGCAGCCCAAGCCCCGGCCCGAAGCTACCGAGGTGTGGCAACCGGTGCCCGCCATCGTCACTCCGGGCGCGAAAGACTCTGACCCGCCGTCAGACGCGATCATTCTCTTTGACGGCAAGAACGAAGACGAGTGGGTCTCGGCGCAGGACCACACGCCGGCGCAGTGGGTGGTCGACGACGGCATTCTGACTGTGAAAAAGGCGTCCGGGCGTGGGCAACATCGAGACGAAACGAAGGTTCAAAGACTATCAGCTGCACCTCGAGTTCCGGATTCCGAGCAACATTACGGGCAGCGGGCAGGCGCGCGGCAACAGCGGACTGTTTCTGGCGTCAACGGGTCCCGGCGACGATGGATACGAACTGCAGATACTGGACTCCTATAACAACACGACGTATGTGAACGGGCAGGCGGCGAGCATTTACAAGCAGAGCCCTCCACTGGTGAATCCGGCGCGCAAGCCGGGTGAGTGGCAGAGCTACGACGTGGTGTGGACGGCGCCCACGTTCAATGACGACGGCTCGCTGAAGACGCCGGCTTACGTGACCGCGTTTTTCAATGGGGTGCTGGTGCAGAACCACTTCCAGCTGAAGGGGCAGACGCTTTACATCGGCCAGCCCTTCTACAAGGCATATGATCGCGCGCCCATCAAGTTGCAGGCTCACGGCGACAAGAGCGAGCCGATCAGCTTCAGGAATATCTGGGTGAGGGAGCTGCCCTAGGGCCTGTTAACACTACTGGAGGGGGCGGCGCCGGGAGCCGATTTTTTCGAGTTCAAGGAGCGACGAGCGACGGATACCGGGCGTCTCCTAGCGAGGAGCGGCGCGGAAATCGGAAAAATCGGCCCCGGCCCGAAGGGTTGCGGCGAAAATCGGGCCATACTTCGTTGTCGTCCTCGCCTAGGAATGGCCTAAGCCTTCATCCTCCGCCTCCTCTCCACCCCACGGACCAAGACCTGTCCGCGGGGGCCCGGGATCTGGCCCGATTTTTTCTCGCAACGCCACCCACTCCAGCAGTGTTAACAGGCCCTAGAGGGTATTGACGTGGAATTGGCTTGTGTCGTGCCGACTTCCTGCCGCTTTACCTTGGGTAAAGCGGTTTTAAATGGGGTTTGCGTGGATGATGCTGGGTTTTCCACAGGCCGGGACCAAAACGGGACTAAATCAGTGACGTGCTTCAAAAAAGTTTTTGATCCATATAACTCCGGGTTGCAACCTTTTGTGCGAGTGTGCATCCTAATAAGTAATTAGCAGAGGCTTCCCCAAGATGTCCCACCAAAGAAAGGCTGTATTTCCTTTTTGAAGGTCCGTTTGCGGGCCTCTTCCCAAAATCCCCCCTGGATTCCCTCCCTTAATTGCCTCTCGAGCGGGCCTACCGGAAGGTAGGCCCATTTGCTCGTTTGGGCGCATTTTCAGTCCCCGGCACCAGTGCGTTCGGCCCCGTTAAAATCGAGTTCAGGATGCGTTCCCGCCCCGGCAAAAACACTCCCGGCTCCGTACAGTCGCGCGCGGCTGGTTCTCAGCGAGCTTCTTCAGCGCGGGCTCGCGGTTTAAAGCGCGTTGCCGCCGCCAAATTGACCGTTGAGGGCATCGACGCGATGTTTGACGCGGGAGGGCTGGTGAGGAGCCGGCATGGTGCGCCCTTCTTAGAAGTACGGGCGAGCAGATTTGACCGTGCCGCGCAGGAGGAGCTTGCGCGTGCCGCACCCCAACCTCGAATCGCCGCTAATGGCGCGGCGTGGTTGCCTGTTCCCGGTTGGGATTTTCCCTGGCTATGGAGCGGCTTCAGTACACGGGTTGGCGGAATGAGCCGTGCCTACTGCGGCGAGGATGCGCCGGGGGAACTGAACCTTGGATTTACGGCCGAAGACACGCGGGAAGCCGTGGCCGCCAACCGGCGTCTGTTGGCTGAGGCGGTCACGGGCGATGCGTCTTCGCCGCTCATCGCGCTGAAGCAGTTCCACTCAAACCTGGTGGTGCGCGCGGCGGCTGCCGATGCCGGACGCGAAAGGCCGCGCCGGGCTGACGGGCAAATCACCGATGAGCGGGGGATTCTGCTGGCGGTGCAGACGGCCGACTGCATTCCGGTGATTGTTGCCGACAGAAAGCGGCGCGCGGTGGGAGTGTTTCACGCCGGTTGGCGGGGAACCGTGAAGCGCATTGCCGAGGTCGGGGTGGGGAGAATGCGGCTCGATTTCGGATCGAAACCTGAAGACATGGTGGCGGCAATCGGACCGGGAAACGGCGTGTGCTGTTATGCGGTGGGCGAAGAGGTGCTGTCGGAATTCGATTCGCAATTCAGTTATGCGCGCGAGCTCTTTCGCGAGGTGTACGACGCTGACGTGGTGCGGCAAAAGTATCCGATGCTGTTTCTAACGCAGCGGGCGCCGGGGCACTCGCCCATTGGCCCAAGCCTGCACGTGGATTTGATCGAGGCCAACCGGAGACAGTTGCTGGCCGCGGGGTTGAGCGCCGATTCGATTACGGTGGTTGGGGGATGCACGCAGTGCCATCCGAAGCTCTTCTATTCGCACCGTGGCTCGCAGGGGCGCGCGGGCCGGATGATGGCGGTGGTGGGAATCAGGCCTTGAAAATCAGGAGCGCCCGCGCTGACCGTGGCACCCGGCCGATTTTGGGAATTGCCACCTTACGCGCCGCTTGACGCCTCGCCTGGGTTCACAAGGTCGCGGAGTTCCTTTGAAGGCTTGAAGTAGGGGACCTTCTTGGCGGGGACTTCGACGCGCTCGCCGGTTTTGGGGTTGCGGCCAATGCGGGGATTGCGCTGGCGAATGCGGAATGAGCCGAAGCCGCGAATCTCGATCTTGTCGCCGGTCTGCAGGGCTCCGATGACAGAGCCGAAGATGGTTTCGACAATCACTTCGCCGTCACGGCGGGTCAGGTCGCCCAACGCGGTTACTTTTTCCACCAGGTCTGCTTTTGTCATGTACGGTTCGCCTCCCCACCAAGCATAACCGGATTCTGCCCGTCGGCGCACGAAAATGCAAGTACCTTGTGGAATTTAGCTCTTTTGCTTCAGCCATTTGGGCGGCCCGAACAAGGTGACCCCGGGGCCGTCTGCCAGCCTTTGATGCTGTATGATGGCGGAAGCATTCCGGTGGTAACCCGCCGCACATTTTGAATCCGAAGCTCGACAGCAGCTCTCGGGGCAGTGACCGTCCCATGATGCGAACTTGAAACCGTTGAGCGGCGATTCCATCAAAGGTACAGCTGCCCGCACTGAGACCGGCAAACCTGAGAGATCTCAAGAATGTCGTATCCGCCTTTTAGCATCGTGATTCCCGCGTACAACGAGAGTGGGCGTATTCCTGCGACGCTCCGTTCGGTTCTGGATTGCGTTCACGCGCACAACTGGAACGCCGAGATCATTGTGGTGGACGACGGATCGCGCGATGCGACCGCGGAAGTGGTGAGGGCCATTGCCGCGCAAGCTCCGGAGGTGCGGCTGGTTCAGAATGCCGGGAACCGCGGCAAGGGGTACAGCGTGCGCAATGGGGTGCTGCAGGCGCTGGGCGAGGTGGTGATGTTTACCGACGCCGATCTCTCCGCGCCGATGGAAGAGGCCGAAGGGCTGTTTGCCGCCATTGCCGATGGGGCCGACATTGCCATCGGTTCGCGATGGCTCGAGACCAAGCGACAGACCATTCGCCAGCCGCTCTACCGGCAAGTTTTCGGGCGCTGCTTTAACGCCGTGACGCGGATGGTCATGGGCCTGCCTTTTGCGGACACACAATGCGGCTTCAAGGCCTTTACGCGAAATGCTGCGCAGACGGTTTTTCAATTGCAAACCATCGAGCGGTGGGGTTTCGATCCTGAGATCCTGTTTATCGGACTTAAGAGAGGCTTCCGCATCGATGAGGTGCCAGTGAGCTGGGCTCACGACGAGCGTACCCGCATGAGCTACCTGAAAGACGGCATCCGCATGCTTGAGGACATTGCCATCGTGCGCTGGAATGCGTTGCTGGGCCGCTATGGCCGCCAGATCGAAAACATCCATCGACCGCGGCTGGCGAAGTGACCTGTCGATGGCCGGTTTTCGTCAGGAAAACCAAGGTCTCTCATAAGGCACTGATCAATTGGGAAGATATTCTGCGGCTCAGCCGGTTCCATCGCCGCGCTTTCATCGCCGCCGTTCACCGTAAACTCTACGCGCATGAAGAAGAGTCCGAGGTCGTGGTCCTGGTGCTGGTCGGCATGCAGAATGTTGGCGCCGTGCTCGTAAAGCAAGCCGGAGACACGAGCCACCAGGCCCTTGCGATCAGGGCAGTCGATCAGAAGAACTGCGGAGTCACTCATGCTCAATCCAGCTTAAGCCTTGCGAGCCGCAGCCCTTTGAGAAGTGTAGTAGCCGGGGAAAAATGCCGGGGCCGTAAAGCCCCGGCTTGGAATCCTTCGCCCAGAGAAACTCGCTGGCGAAGGGCAGTCTGCGCGTGCAACGCAAAGAAACTTTGAGCGCGCCGCTGACCAGGCGGCAAAGTGAGTGGGTTCCGCGAATGCCTCTGAGGCGCGGTTCGGCCGAAGACTGTCTGCCCCACCGAGGGTGTTGAAAGCGAAATCTGCTTAAAGTGCCTCATCAAGTCTCGTGCACCGTCGCCGCGGCTTAGGATCCCACCCCATCGACGACGACCTGTCGATGAGGACCCCGGGGGGTCGCGTCGACCTGAATGCCGCGGCATCGAGACACATCGACTCCGATTTCGCTTCAGGCGGCGGCGCTGCCGCGCTGGCCGGTGCGGACGACGTCCGGTACCGCCGGCGCGTTCAGCTGGCTGCGCAAACTGCCGGCCAGTTCGGCGACGATGCGAAGCCTTTCGGCCAGCTGCGGAGGCAGATTGCCGCCAATGAGGGCTAGTTCGGAGTTGAGCAGGAGGCCAGCCATGGTGGTTTTGAGCTCGGCTTCGATGACGGCGGAAGCGGCGCGGCGGGCGAGCAGCTGCTCGCGCTCGCGGCGGTGCAGGGCCGATCGAATCTCGCGAACCAGGCGAGCGGCGCCCGCCAGGGCAAAGTTGATCTGCAGAGGAATGGCGAGGCCAGCGTGCTCGCAGATGGCGTCTGCCGCAGCCGGATCGCATTCGGCCAACGTCTCGTCAATCACCACGGCCTGAAACTCGCCGCGACGCAACGCGCCGAGTGCGACCCTGCGGCATTCGGCCACCTCCACTTCCGTTCCCAGTTGTTTGCCTACGGCTGCCGCGCAGTTGCGCGCGCCTTCCACTCCGGTCACCATTAGTATGCTCATGGTCGTTCTCCTGAATGTCTTGCTGAATTCTGTTTGCGGGTCCTTGTTTGAAAGCTGTCAGCTCTCAGCTTTCAGCCGCTCGCCCTCAGCTCGATACAGTTGGCTATCAGCTCGGTGTCTCGGGCTGATGTCCATGGTCTGTCGGCGTGGGTTTCAAGTTAGCAACGGCACGGACGAGCTGAAAGCCGATAACTAAGAGCTAAAAGCTGCTTCACTCGTCCTGCATCGGATCGGCGATGCCGTACTCTTTGAGCTTGCGGTAAAGGGTGGTCTTGCCGATACCGAGCAGGCGCGCGGCCTGCAGCTTGTCGCCGTTGAGAGCGCGGATGGCGCCGAGGATGGCCTCGCGCTCAAGATCGGCAAGAGGCTTGACGGCAACGCCGTCGTCCGCCCGCTCGCCGCTACCCGCTGCTCCGCCGTGGCGGGTGTCGGCATTCTGATCCCGGTCGAACTCGAGGCCCCGCTGCTGCAGCTGCGTGGGCAAGTCTCCCAGGTGCAGAACCGGTCCGGAGGAGAGAGCGCAGGCGCGCTCCACACTGTTTTCAAGTTCGCGAACGTTTCCCGGCCAGTCGTAGCGCATCATGGTGCGCAAAGCTTCGTCGGAGAGGGTGAACTTGGCACCGTGATCGCGGCTTATGCGGTCGAGGAAGTGAGCCGCGAGCAGCGGAATGTCTTCGCGCCGGTCACGCAGCGAGGGCAACCGGAGGTTGACCACGTTGAGCCGGTAGAAGAGGTCTTTGCGAAAGGTGCCTTTCTCAACCATGGCAGCCAGGTCGCGGTTGGTCGCGGCCACAATACGCGCCTTGATCGGAATGCGATGCGTGGCTCCGACCGGCCGGACCTCTTTCTCCTGTAAAGAGCGCAACAGCTTGGCCTGCAGATCGAGCGAAAGCTCGCCGATCTCGTCGAGGAAGACCGTTCCGCCCTCGGCCGACACCAGCAATCCGTCCTTGGAGTGATTGGCGCCGGTAAAAGCACCCTTCACGTAGCCGAAGAGCTCGCTTTCAATGAGCGTGGGCACCAGCGATCCGCAATCGACCGGCAAAAAGGGTTTTTGGGCGTTGGGACCGAAAGCGTGAATGGTGCGCGCCACAAGTTCCTTGCCGGTGCCGCTTTCACCCAGGACCAGAACCGGATGCGAGCTCTGCGCGACCTTCGAAAGGATGCGGTAGAGCTTTTCCATCTCGGGCGAGCGGCCGATCATGGAGCCGAGGCCTTCTGAGAGGCGCAGGCGCTCGCGCAACACGCGAGTCTCGGTATCGGCGCGGTGACTATGGGCGGCGCGGTCAAGAACGGTCGAAAGCTCGTCGACGGCAAAAGGCTTGGTGAGGTAATCCGACGCGCCGCAACGCATGGCCTCCACTGCGGCATTCACCGAGCCCGAAGCGGTCATGGCAATCACCGAGGTGTCGGGGTAGAGCAGCTTGACCTCGGAGACCAGATCGACGCCGGCGCTCGAACCGTAGGGCAGGTTGACGAGCAGGATGTCGGCGGCCTTGCCGCATAACAGCACACGCGCCTGGCCCAGGTCGCCGGTGCTCTCGACGGCGTAGCCAAGGCTCGCGGCAATCTCGGCGCAGGCCGAGCGCACCGCCGGATCGGCGTCGACCACAAGCAGGCGCAGCCGCGGCGCCGGTTCGGCAACTTGAGGAATCAACTCCATGGACCTTGTGTTGAAGACTGTTGTGAGCATTGTATTCGCCTCGCACGTATTCGATAAATGTTCTTGATCACTGTCGTTGCAGGGGCGGCCGTGCCCCCGCGGCAAGTTGTATGCGCAGGATGAGCTATTCAGATGGCAGGCAGCTCGATCTGGAAGCACGCGCCTCCGCCAGGCCGATTCGAGACCTCGATCCGGCCACCTATTGACTCGATGATGGAACGGGTGATGGCCAGGCCCAGGCCGCGATGAAAGGTCGACCAGTTCTCTCCGGGGTGGACCGGCGCCTGAGTGGTAAAGCCGCGGTCGAAGACTTTGCCAATGATCTCCGAAGGGATGCCGGTGCCGTTATCTTCAAAGGCCAGCAACAGGCGGGGTTGAGCCTCGGCCGTCATGGACTGGCCACTCCGGCCGATCCCGGCCTGACTGATCCCATTCTGGCCGATCCCATTCTGGCCGATCTCGGTCAGGCTGATATGGATGCGCCCGCCCGAGGGCATGGCGTCGGCCGCATTCCTAACCAGGTTGACCAGGATGCGGGTGAGATCTTCGGCGGTAAGCTGGATGCCTCGGGCGCCTCGCTCAGCGTCGACGGTAACGGCAATGCCAGGACCGGCAAGGGCCGCCAGCAGGTTGCGGTTGGCCAGCAGCTCGGCTGCCATGTTGGTAATTGGGGTAGAGGCAAATTCGTCGTCGAAGTTAGCGTGGGCCGGTCGTAGCCGAATGAGCCGCGCTGTGGCCGAAGGCAGAGAGCCACCCAAGTCATCGACCTTGGCCGTGATTGACCAGGGCGCGGTTGGTGGCGCAGGCTGGACTGCGGTTCGGGCACCGCCATCGAGCTCGCTCTGCGCAACGAGTTTTGATACCAGGCGGCGGCCGGCGGCCGTAACCAAGCACAACTCGTTGCGGTAGTGAGCGAAAGGCGGGGCCAGAACGCCGGGCTCATCGAGAAGTTCGCAGTAAAGGCCGAGGGCCGTGATCAGGTTGCGGGCATCGTGAGCCAGCGCGGCGACGCTGTCACTCTCCGGGCCGCTCCGCTGGTCGTGATACGGCGCAAAGGTTGTCGAAGCAGCGCTGAACGGCGCTGGTTCTGAGTGCTGCGATTCGATGAGTTCCGTCTGGTTCATGGCGCATCCTTTCAAGGCAGTGGTCAGGGGTCAGGGGTCGCTGTTCCCCACTCCCTTTTCCCCATTTCCCTGTTCCCTGTTCCCTGTTCCTATTCCCTAGCTTCCCTGTTTCACGGTGGAACTGTCCCCTTTCTATACACGTTGTGTGCCAAACCCGGACAGTTTTGATAAGCCGTTGATTGGAGATGCGTTAGACATTATTTGCGGCCAAATCGCGGCCACAGAGTCGAGGGGGCGTGTTCCAGAATGGAACCCATCGCAAAAAAACGATCCATCGAAGCTTTTTGTTTTGAATGAGATGGGCATTGATTCCCGGAATGGGGCGCGCTGGAAAGGGATTCCCGTTGCGGGAACCGTCCTGTGCCGAGACCCGGCAAGCCGCTCCGCTCCCTTAAAATTCCCTTATGCAAGCCACCTTTTTTCGCGTCGGCGGCAGAGATGCCAACCAGCTTCGTCCCCTCACCCTCACTCCCGGATATGTGCAGACCGCCGAAGGCGCGGTGCTGGTGGCTCTCGGCAACACGCGCGTGCTGTGCTGCGCCACAGTGGAGCAGGGCGTGCCGGGATGGCTGCGCAACTCGGGCCGCGGCTGGGTCACTGCCGAGTACGCCATGCTGCCGCGTTCCACCGTGACGCGCACGCCGCGCGAGAGCGAGCGGGGCAAGATCGGCGGCCGGACGCATGAGATTCAAAGATTGATCGGGCGGAGCCTGCGCTCGGTTGTCGACATGCACGCACTTGGCGAACGAACCGTCATCCTCGACTGCGATGTGATCCAGGCCGACGGCGGTACGCGGACTGCGGCGATTACCGGCGCAGCGGTCGCGTTGCGCCTCGCGCTCGACGCGCTGGTGAAGGCGGGAACCGTGAAGTCCGCGCCGATGAAGCAGCTGGTGGCCGCAACCTCGGTGGGCATCGTGGGCGGCGCGGCACTGCTCGATCTCTGCTACGAAGAGGACTCGCAGGCTGAGGTGGACATGAACGTGGTGATGACCGAAGACGGCGGCCTGATCGAGACCCAGGCGACCGCCGAGAAAGGCTCGTACTCGCGGGCGGACCTGAATGGGCTCATCGATCTGGCAGAGACTGGTTTGAAAGAAATCTTTGCGGCACAGCGGGGGGTGCTTGAAGCCGGGGTTGAACGATAAAAGGGTCCGGGGAAAATGGTTTCCACCGCTCGCGAGCTTAACCAATTGGCTGGCGCCGAGGATTTTAAAGAACAGCCATTCGGAGAGCGATCTACTTTATTGGTTTTTTGGGGGGCTGGGCGGGTGCGTTGGGCGAAGGTGCTGGCCCGTCAGGCACCGCATTCCCGGAGTTGGGAGCCGCATTCGGCGCTTCGTGGGGCTGATCGTTGGAATTGGGTGAAATCGGATAGGTTCCGTTGGCAGGGTGATTCCAATCTTGTCCCGAGTCCCCACCAGTCGATGGATCGGGCCCGGGCTCATGAGTCTTGACCTCAGC
This sequence comes from uncultured Acidobacteriaceae bacterium, assembly GCA_963732165.1. Lineage (GTDB taxonomy): Bacteria > Acidobacteriota > Terriglobia > Terriglobales > Acidobacteriaceae > Telmatobacter. The sequence continues at coordinate 119,641 of CAVSYM010000041.1, read as the reverse complement.
GTCGAACCACTTCTCGAAATCGGCGTCAATAGCGCCGACAGGCATCTTCAACTCCGCTTCGAGGATCGATTGGTAACTCACGAATCCGGAGAGGTCGGCGCCGAAGTGCCGATCGCGAACTCCATAGTAGACCGCCGGAAGCTTGCCTCGGGCATCGAGATACCGGATGAACACCGCAGCCATGGCTTGAGTTGAAGCGGCCTGCTCAACACCGACGCTGGACGAACTGAAACCGGACCACGGAGTGACAATGAGTTCAGCCACGGTGGGCCTCAAATACTTTGTGCGAAGCAGGGTTGAATCGCGCCAGCTCCACTCGAACCGGAAGGTTGCCGGTAACGGCGCGGCAATCGCTACCTCGGAAGCGAACCCTTCTTCGAGCCAGGCTGGAGCGTCGGGGAATCTGGGCTTGATGAGCAGGTGAACCATCTCATGCGCCATCGAGCCGCACTCATTGTCGCCCGCTGGCGAAACCAGGCTCATGTCTTCAGGTACCGAATAAGCGATTACGCCGACGGGCAGGTTGAAACCGTGCAGCATGCGCGCCAGGTCGTACACCCGCGATGGGTCTTCGACCGCGTATGCGGTAACCATGTAAGACGGGGAGTCGATTTGATATCCGGCGTGGAGTGGCGCGTCATAGGACTGGAGACAATTGCCGATGGCGTGCGCATCGAGGCCGGCGCCGGCTTCAGTAACTACAGTGACGTCGCCGACGACGGCGCCCTTGGCTCCCCGAGGAAGGCGGGCGACGGCGTTCTGGAGCGCCAGTTGAGGGTTGCCAATATCAACGCGCCGGGCCATGAGTGCACTGGCCGCGACGGGGCTCACCGGCGACGACGATTCGCGATCGGCGATCATGCCGCCTCCGCTCTTCATGTCGGCCCTGATACCGGGAGATTGAAAATGAGCGGCAGCATCGGTGAGGTTCTGTGGCACGGTCATCTGCGCGGCAATTGACGTGGAACCTTGCCGCGACTGGCAGGCGGACAACTGTCTTTGCAACTCGGCATCGCCCTGTTCGTTGAGTGTCCGGTTGTTCTGAAGGATGTCCTTCAGGTATTCGGCGCCAGTCGCCTTCGAGTCGGGAAAGAGGCAATAGAGCGAGCCTGCCAGGTATTCAACCTGCCAATCGAGTCCATTCGACCTTACATAGGACCTGACTTCCTGGTTGAAATCGGCGAAATCGCCAGACGCCTGGCTTTGCCGGCCTTGCTGGACCTCACTCACGATGCGTTGCCATTGGTCGCCGAGCGCGCCCAGGGTCTGGCCCTCGGCCGGCACACCGAACGCCAAAAGCGCCAGCGCGGCTAGATGTCGATTAAGGAACATTTTCGGCACTCCCCTTGCCGGGGTTCATTTGCCCGCCGGCTGCTGTTTTTGCTGCCCGAGTTGTTTCAGTGCTTTCAGATCGATCGGTATCTCCGGTTTCTTATTCGGTGTATCCGGAGCGACGGCAATCGTTCTGGCGCCGGGGTGGAGCGCCTGCACGTACCCGGGAGCATCGTTGACGTCGAGGGTGGCCTTGACGAACAAAGACGCCACAATCACAACCGTGCCGAGGAAGCTCAGGATGATTCCCGGCGAAGCGCTGCTGATGGCCACCTTCCACTGATCCGATCCACCGCTGATCTGGGTCGTGTTTTCAGTCAACTTGCCCAGAATGAAAGCAGCGCCCACGAAGGCCATCACCATTCCGGTAATAAATGCCAGTTGCCGGCTCCAGATGCGCGACATCAGCAGCCCGCCGGCCTCGTGATATCTCTTGTCCAGAGCATCGGCCTCAAGCAGCAGCAATGAGTGTTCCATTACCTCGTCGGCGGTGACGGGTTGACCGGTAGGCCTGCCGATTTCGTTCTGTATCTGAGTGCGCGTGTCCGGACCATCCGCCAACTGAATAAAGTGCGTGACCTGGTAGATGTGCAGCCCACTGAAAACGAAGAAAAGAAGCGCCATCACGACCATGAAACCGGCCATGAACGGGAGCAGTCTTCGTTGCCAGCGAATCAAATCGCGATCGATGGCAGGCCCTGCAGTCCCGGGAATTTCCCCCGACGGCTCGGATTCAAGGCCGGCGAGCGCGGTCTTTTCTTGAGGCAAAACGACATTGGTTGCACTCATAAAAGTCTCCAGCCTCGATCTCCTGGACCTCAGCCTATCGCTGAATCAGACGATCGGCAAGGAACTTCTGCGGGCGGGTCGAAGGCGGGGCTCCTTCAGTTTCCGCTCGCTTCCTCATTCCCTGTCTTTCCGCATCTTTTGGCGATGACGAAGAATCTCACGGGAGGCGGAGCGGCGTACGGATGCGGCTCCGCCCCGGAGATTGCATTCATGCCCAAAATGACAGCCGCCGACCGCGACCGCGCGCTGCGCGAACACCTGCTGAAGCTGCTCACCGCCGAACAGGCGCACCTCGGCTTCGACGCCGCAATCAAAAACCTTCCCGCTGAACTCCGCGGCAAGCGGCCCGCGGGCGTAGACCACTCGCCCTGGGAACTGGTCGAGCACCTGCGCATCGCGCAGGAAGATATCCTCGACTTTTCCATCAATCCAAATTACAAGGCGCTCGACTGGCCGAGCGGCTACTGGCCAGCTGCGCCGGAGCCGACCGATGAGAAGGCCTGGGACAAGAGCGTGCGCGTCTTCCGCAAAGACCTGAAGAGCTTCTGCGCGCTGATTACCGATCCCGAGACCGATCTCTACGCGCGCATTCCGCACGGCGATGGGCAAACGATTCTGCGCGAGGCGATGCTGATCGCCGATCACAATGCGTACCACGTGGGGCAACTGGTGATGGTGCGTCAGCTGCTGGGCGCGTGGAGGTGAGGGCTCAGAGATCGGGGATCGGGGTCAGGGATTAGGGGTCAGCTTCTAGCTTTCGGCTCTCTCTGCGCGGCTTTCGCAGGCTGCGCCCGACAGGCTCTCCCGGAAGTCAGAGCCGAAGCCCAGTGCGCACCAGCCCTAACTCCGCTCCTATTGACAATCTATACGAGTTGCCGAAAGCTCATATAGAGATCCGATAGGGAGCACCCATGAGCCCGAAGCAGACCAATCTTCTGCAGGGAACACTCGACCTGCTGATCCTGAAAGCCCTGGGCGCCGGGGAACTTCACGGCCTGGGCATCTCGCGCCGCATCGACCAGATCACGCGGGGAACGTTTCAAGTAAAGCCGGGTTCTCTGTTTCCCGCCCTGCATCGCATGGAGGAGGCAGGCTGGCTCAGTTCGTACTGGGGCGACTCTGAAAATAATCGCCGCGCCAAGTTTTACCGCCTCACCAACGTGGGCAGGGCGCAGCTTGAGGTTGAGGCCAGGCAGTGGCAAACCATTGCACTGGCGATGGCCTGTGCGCTGAAAGTGAACCCATAGGGCTCTCCATGAAGTCTTCGTCTCGAATTCGCAGTCTGCTCAGGAACCTGTTTCGCAAGCAGAGGCTCGAGCGCCAGCTGGAAGACGAACTGCAGTCGTATGTCGAAATGCTTACCGATGAGAAGATGGCTGCCGGCTTCTCAAGATCCGAAGCTCGCCGGGTTGCGCTCAAAGACATTGGCGGAATCGAGCAGGTGAAGCAGGCAGTGCGCGACCGCCGCGCGGGAACAAGTCTAGAGGTCATCTGGCAGGACGTGCGTTATGGCTGGCGCCAACTGGTGCGCAACCCCGGCTTCACGGTTGCGGTGATCGTCACGCTGGCACTTTCAATCGGCGCCAATACAGCCATATTTTCGATCGTCAACGCTCTCATGCTCCAGAGCCTTCCCTATCCGCATCCGGAGCGAATGGGCACAATTTTCCGGCTCGTCAAGGGAAGCGAGCCCTTCGACGGACGCCATTCGATCAGCGGGGAGCAGTTTGAGTTGCTCCGTGACGATGTTCCCTCGCTCATGGCTGCGGTATCGAGCCGGGGCACCAACGGAGTCAATCATCAGGCCGGCCAGCACGTGGAGTACGTTCATGACGGCCGCATCTCGGCCCGCTACCTGGACGTGCTGGGGATTCACCCGGCGCTGGGCCGCAACTTTTCCGACGAAGAAGACCGCCCCAAGGGCCAAGGGCCGTCATTCTGAGCTTTGGTTTGTGGCACAGCGTCTTTCAGGAAAACCGGGCTCTGCTGGGCAAGACCATCCATTTGAAGGGCGACTCGTATACCGTCGTCGGCGTTTTTCCCGCGGGCGCAGTAACTCCGCTCGATGCCGATCTGTATACCGCGCTCCAGCCCAGCCGCAACAGTGAAGGCGGCGGCACCAATTACGAGGTCATTACGCGCCTGCGCGACGGCGCCGCGTGGCAACAAGCCGACGCTGAAATCAACCGTGCGTGGACCGGCTGGGCCGCAAGCCTCGCTGGACAATATGGTCCCGGCGCGCGGGTGTCTTTTTACTCTGTGCCGTTCCAGAAAGGCGAGTCGGCGGGTCTGCGGCCAAAAGCTCTCGCCCTCATGTTCGCGGCGGGATTCATTCTGCTTATCGCCTGCGCCAACCTGGCCGGCCTCACCCTGTTGCGCATGGCAAGGCGAACGCCCGAGATCGCCACCCGGATGGCGCTGGGCGCCTCCATCTGGCAGATCGAAAAGCAGCTCTGGATTGAGAATCTGCTTCTTGCGGGCTTGGGTGGCCTGGCCGGCCTCGAGGCTGGCTATCTCGTCTTGCGCGGGCTGCTGTCACTTCTGCCGGAGCACTATTTGCCCGTGTCTGGCGTGCCGCTCGACGGTCGCGTGCTCGCATTTACCTTCGCGGTCTCGGCGCTGACCAGCGTCCTGTTTGGCATATTGCCCACCCTCACCGTCCTCAGGGTCGATCTCCGGTCGGCAATGGCCACGCGCGCGATTGCCGGCAGAGAGAACATGCGGCTGCGCCAGGCGCTGATCGCCGGAGAGGTGGCGTTAGCCGTGGCTCTGCTGGCCGGTTCGGGCCTGCTTATTCGTACTCTCATTCATCTTGAAACTCTGCCGCCGGGTTTCAATCCCCACGGCGTCATGACGGCCAAGGCGTCGCTCGACGACCCGCGGTACCACGATCCGGCGGCGTTCGCGAAACTGCTCGATGAGAGCATCGCAGCCATGCGCCGCATTCCCGGCGTGGAAGATGCCGCCGTGGGCCTGACCTGCCCTACGAACAAACCCTGAACGGCCCGGTTCGGCTCGATAACGGACCCGATGCGGACCAGTCTGTTCAGACCGATCTTGTCTACGTCACGCCCGGTTATTTTGAAACTCTTCAGATGCCGCTGCTGGCGGGCCGCAGTTTCACCGCCTCCGACGGGCCAAAGTCGCAGCCGGTGGCGATTGTGAACCGCAGCTTCGCCCGTAAATTCTTTCCCGGGGTCAGTCTCATCGGCCACACGCTGGACAAGGGAACGCTGATCGTGGGGGTGGTGGAAGACACTCAACTTACGTCGGGCCTCAATCAGGTCGCGCCTCTCCAGAGCGAAGAAACGATGTATATCCCCGCGACGCAGATCCTCGATCCCCAGTCGCTCGCATTGGTGCACACCTGGTTCCAACCCAGCTGGATCGTTCGTACGTCCAGACCGATCGAAGGCCTGACCGGCGACATGCAGCGGGCACTGGCCAGCGCCGATCCCGGCTTGCCGTTTTCCGGTTTCTACGCCATGGACGATCATCTTGCCCAGGCTCTGGCAACCCAGAGGGTCGAAGTCGCTCTTCTCGGCGCAATGGCCGGTCTGGCGCTGCTGCTGAGCGCGGTGGGAATTTTCGCGCTGGTCGCCAACATCGTCTCCCAGCGCACGCGCGAGATAGGCATTCGCATCGCCCTTGGATCGACCGTGCTCCAGGCCATGACCCACGTTGCAACTCCGGGCATTCGCTCTTCGGCAATCGGCCTGGCTCTTGGCTTCCTGCTCTGCCTGGGAACGCTGCGAGTGATGCGCAGCGCGCTCTACGGCGTCGGCGTCTACGATGTGCCCAGCCTTCTCAGCGTCGTCGGCGTTCTGGTAGTGGTGACACTGTTCGCAGTAACCGTTCCCACCATGCGCATAGTAAAGACCGATCCCGCCGCAACCCTTCGCGAGGAATAGCGGCAGTTCGTGAATCGTGACTCGTGGGTCGTGGCTCGTGGGTCGTAGCTTGCAGCCCGTAACGAGAGGCTCCCGGCTAGCTTATCCGCAGCTCGACCTCCAATCATCATTTGACCAGTCTCTGTTCTCTGTTCTCTGTTCTCTGTTCTCTGTTCTCTGTTCTCTGTTCTCTGTTCTCTGTTCTCTCGCTCCTTTGCTCCCTCGTTACTTTGTTCCCTCATTCCTTTGTTCCCTCATTCCCTACCCTTCCGTGTTCCTCGCCACAAAACGCGCTTGCCAACCTCTGCTACCATAAGGATGATTGCGGCTCCCGCAACCGGGGCGGGTTTGCTGGGCTTCAGCTCAACTTTCGAACCATTGCGCCGATGAGTTGATTGGGGCTCTTACGTGAAGGCGGACGGAGCCAACACAAAAGGAGAATTTTTATGCCTCTGGTATCGATGCGGCAGCTCCTCGACGAGGCTGCTAAGGGCGGATATGGCGTGGGCGCGTTCAACGTCAATGACATGGAACAGATTCAGGCCATTATGATGGCCGCCAAGCAGACCAAGTCGCCGGTAATTGTGCAGGCCAGCCGCGGAGCGCGTGCCTTTGCCGAGGACCTTTACCTGTTCAGGCTGATCCAGGCCGCGGCCGAGCTGAACCCAGACATTCCGATCGCCATGCATCAGGATCACGGCAACAGCTTTGAGACCTGCCGCAGCGCCATTGCGCTCGGCTACACGAGCGTGATGATGGACGGATCGCTGAAGGAAGACGGCAAGACGCCTTCCACGTTTGAAGAGAACGTTGAAGTGACGCGCAAAGTGGTGGAGTATGCCCACGAGCGCGGCGTCACGGTCGAGGGCGAGATCGGCGTGCTGGGCGGCGTGGAAGACGGCCACGGCGCGGGCGGCACGGGTCTGGAGCACATTACCGATCCCGACCAGGCTGTCGAGTTTGCCGAGCGCACCGGCGTTGACGCGCTGGCCATCGCCATCGGCACCAGCCACGGCGCTTACAAGTTCACCAAGAAGCCCGACGGCTCGGTACTCAAGATGGACGTGCTGATCGCGATTCACAAGCGCCTGCCGCACACCCACCTGGTAATGCACGGCTCAAGCTCAGTGCCCAAGGAGCTGCAGGACATCGTTAATCAGTACGGCGGCAAGCTGAGGCAGACCTGGGGTGTGCCGGTCGAGGAGATTCAGCTGGGCATCCGCAACGGCGTGCGCAAGGTCAATGTCGACACCGACAATCGGCTGGCGATTACGGGGGCCATCCGCAAGGTGTTTGCCGAAACACCGGAGAAGTTCGACCCGCGCGACTACATGAAGCCGGCCCGCGAGGCCATGGCCAAGGTTGTGGCCGCACGCATGACCGAGTTCGGCCAGGCGGGACACGCAGGCGACTACAAGCCAGTCGCGATTACTGAAATCGCCAAGGGCTACGCCGACGGCTCGCTGGACACGCGGCCATCGCTGACGGCATCGCGGTAATCTCCGAACGTACCTGATTAAAAAGGCCATCCGCCGCGGCGGATGGCCTTTTTGTTGCTCTCGAGAGTCACAAAGCATGAAGGGTTTCCCGATACGTCCAGGCGCCTAAGGAATGCTGCGAACTACGAGGTTCTGCATGCAGCCTTCCACCTCGTCCTGATCGTCGTAACCACAAAACGGAAGGTCATACGGCGAACCGGAAGCTTCAACCACGCTGGACGAATTGACTGTGTAGACATGGAGTCTTCCGCTCAGGCCGTTCAGGACATAAAGATGGTTGCTGCTGTCCCATGCCATGGTCGTAAACCAGCCAGATTTGCCGGTCACTGTGGTAAGTGGCGTTATGGGATCCGCCCCATTGAAGTGGAAGAATTGCAGGCTTCGTCCGTCACCGGGAAGCAGGACAAGAAACTTTCCATCCGGCGAAAGCAGCATGGACGACGCGCAAACGGCGGGCATGTCAGCATAGGTGTTTGTGGATGTAAGGTCGCCATTGCTACCGACGGTGAAACTGGCCAGCGCGCAGCCCACACCTGAGTCAGTATCCGGCGGAGTGAACTTACCAATTCCAAGATCGACTGCGAAGTGGTTGGTCGCATCGTTGGTCATGGGGGGTATTACGTAATCCACATTGTAGTAATAATTTCCAGGAAACCCATCAAACGAGTCGTAGTAATTCTCAGGAAGGCTGGGGCCCGTAACCGAAGCAGCGCCAAGATAATCAAGGTTGCCGTTGCTCTCGCGGGCGAATACGTTCAACCCGGTCCCATAGCCGTAGTTGGGCAGACTCTCGAGCCTCATGTTGTATGCATAGGCATTGTTACCGGCAATTTTTGGGTCGTCAACGGAATCGGACTGGGTGTAAGTGGTCGTATCCTGGAAGGTCAGCGCGCCAGTAGGATGGTTAATTTTATAAGTTTGCATCGCGTCGCCGCAGTAGGATACGTAGACGTACTGGCCGGTGTGATCCAGTACTGCGATGTCCGCCGCCGGCGGTTCTATCCCCGGGCACTCTGCCCCGCTATAGGTGGTTGTATCAAGGGCCGAGACCTGCTGGCCGATCGCTCCATCCGATCCAGCCTGATACGAGTACAGGTATTCCATATACCCTTCGGGATCGCTTGGTTGGGGCCCAACAAAGATGAATTGCGTGCCGTTTGTGCCCAGCATGAAGCCGACGTTTTCTGTCTGCGTGAATGGCGAACCCTTGATTTGGGTAAGCTTGCCATCTGAAGACGCCGCGAAGGCAGAGACTGCGGAAAAGGGGGTTTGCGTACCATTTTCGCCCACATAAACATAGGCGACGGGCGATTGGGCGGCAGCTACGCCCGTTGACGCTGCGATCATAAGACAGGCTGAGCCAAAGAGTAACCGCAGGCGGGAGACACTACGGGCGGGGGCGATACGAAGGTACTTTATAAACTGCATCGGGATACCTCAAGGAATTAGCCGAATTGCGGCAGATGGCCTCACACTTAACTGCCGGGTTAGAGCGGTCCGGCTAGCGAGTTAGTTGCTTAGTTCAATAAGTTGCAAGCGACTTGATAAACGGAAATTGCGAGCCTATGAATATAGGGAAGCGAAGTTAGTGAGATACAGGAGCCGCGTTCGCCCCGTTCCGGGACCCCTTACTCATCTCACTTTAGCGGTGTGCATCATCCCCGTCTGTGCAATCGGAACCATGCGATGAATCGATCGCTGAGAACGCCTTTTTATCATCGGTAATGGTCGCCCAACCGAAGATCACCACTTAGACGTCGTGAAAGCCCATCGAGTCGGATTGCCGCGGAGGCGCCATTGTTTCGGCACGATGACCTCGCGCTCGACGCCCTCTTTGGCATCAATGGCCGCCTGCACGCCGTAGTTGATGGCAATCTCGTCGATCTTGTCGGAGTACCGGGAACGGAGTTGGCGAAGCTCATCGCGGAGTTCGGCGCGGTCGTCGCCGCTGAGGACGCCCGAGCTCTCCCACCTGGCCGAGAGCACGATGGAAAAACGGAGGCCGGCGAGTTGCTCGACGGCGTCGGAGAGGCTGACCTGCTGCCTATCGAGAATGAAACGCGAGGCCGGTCCGGCGATGGAGGGTTCAAGAGGTTGAGTGAGCGTCATGTTCGTTCCCCTTTATTGGAGTCGATCGGCAATTACTCTTCTAGTTGCATCTCGCCAATTCTGCGGGGATCAAACAGGCCCCGAAATGCATCAGGTTCAACCCATTCCTCGCTGTCGTGATTCTCAGTGTGCCCGCGCAACTCCAATTCGAATGTGAGCTAAGTCACATGAGCGGGGTCATGCAGGAGCGGCCCGTATTCGATGGAGAAAAGGCCGGCCCCGGGGAGAGCCGGGGCCGGAAAAGTTGAGCATTGCAAATCAACGGAGGATCTCCTTCTCAAAACTGCCTCTGGAAGGAGTTTTTAAGGTTGGGATAGAGAGCAATGTAGAGGAAGACGAGCAAGTTGAGCGCACCTTCAACTACGACCAGATCGATCTGCGCCGATCCGAAAAGGTTAGGGTCGCCGAGTCCGGCGAGGTTGAAGTAGGAGATAACGAAATGAACAATGACGTAGCCCGAGAAGGCGACGGAGATAAAGAGAATCGGTTTCCAGCGAAGCAGCCACATGAGGCCGATGGCAAGACATAGAGCGGCCATTACGCCCAGGACTTCAGCCATGGTTGTGGGCAGCGCTTTGTGGTCGACGCCGCCGAGGCCGATCGGAATGAGGGCCGGGCAGCGGGATGTAATCCAGGATGCGATATTCGAATCCGATGCGGCGACAAGTTTCACCGCAAACAGGGTATAAATGATCGCGCGCAAAAAGTACATGGCGGTAATAGCAGTAATGCCGATGGGAACCTTGCCCTCAGTCAGACTGCGGGCATGGCGAATAGCGTTCACCATTGTCATTGGATCGGCATCGATTTGAGATGCGGCAGCCGGATCGATGATTTGCTGGTAGACCTCAGTCACGGGCTGCCATTGATTTCTTGCATCCATTGGGGAGCTCTCCTCTCGCCCTCAAGCGTCGAGTTCCTGGGTTCAGCCAGATGAAACGGATTTAACGCGGCAATCGAGGAACAAGAGGAGCTGCTGCCGGCATCGGGGGCCCATTACGTCACCATGTATTTTTTTGAGAACTAAAGGTGACTCACCGTTTTAATTAGACCGACCCTGAAACGCACTCAGGTAGTGAAGTAAGAATGCCGCAGCGGAATCATGAAAGGTATCACCCGAAGGTAGCAACCGGGTGACGTTTGGGTTAATCCCGACGGGATTGGGAACAGAATCCCACCCGAAGTATGCTCAGAAGGGCTTCTCGAAGGCTTCTTTCACTCCAGGATAGAAAGCCAAGTAACAGAAGATAAGAGAATTAATGACGCAGCCAAAAAACAGGATCGTGTCCTGATCCGCGGTGAGGCCGCTGCCCACCCCAGAGACAACACCGGCGAAATAATGGACCCCGCCGCGCAGCACCATGCCTCCCGCGTACGCCATCGTAATCCAGCGGATCTTCCAGGAGCGGAAGAGCCACATGCCGCCGACGACCACGGACAGCGCCGCAGTGACGAGCATGGCCTCGCCCACCAGCCTGACGAACATCTCAGGATGGCGGTGGGTGATCGTAAAGGGAATAATGACGCCGGACATTGACACCAGCCACTGCGAGAAGTCGGAATTGGGGTTGGAAAGCAGTTTCCCGCCCAAGGCAAAATAAACCACGGCACGCACAAAGTAGAGGCCGGTGATGATGTTAAGGCTCATCGGCACAATACTCTTTGGAAGGTCCCGCTGGCTCACCGGCACAGGCGCCGGTTTAGGCGGCTCAACCATAGCAGGCCCGTTGCCCTCAACCTGCTGCTGGTAAAGGTCGGTTACAGGCTGCCAGCGATTGGCCGGATAAGCCGTGACCTGGCTGGGTGTTTGACTGGCCGGCTGATTTTGAGACTGGTTGTCTTTGTCCATGTCTTGCCCTTTCGTCGCAGTAAGCGCTCAGGGAAATACGTCAGCGGTCGCTGCCGGCGTAGCAAGGCACTTAAGAAAGCCTGTTGGGCTGCGAATGGCGAAAGTGTATCACCGAATTCAAAAAAAGCAGGTGATCGGAAAGGCACTCAGGGACCGGCATAGGGCGATTTGAGGGTTGAGCCTTTGGGGGAATCGGCTCCGGTTACCGAGCGCAACTTCTCGGAGGTAGTGGCAGCCGGGTGCAAAAATACTGAAGTATTCACTTGACAATCTCTTCGCACCATACAATACTTAAGCGGTTGCTTAACTATTCCACTCGGAGGGAACACTATGACCGCCGCTGAACCGACCACCATCCATGACACATTCGTCGTGGAACACAACTACACGCAACCACCGGAGCGGGTCTTTGGCTCGTTCGCGCAGATCGAACGCAAGCGCCGCTGGTATGCCGATGGCGACCACGAGCTCAAGGCATTCGAAATGGACTTTCGCATTGGCGGAAGCGAGCTCCTCCACTACCGCTTTAATGAGGGGCACCCCATTGCCGGCTCTGAGATCGTCAATGCATCCGGTTATCACGACATCGTCGCGAACCAGCGAATTGTTGTGACTTCAAAGATGTCGTTAAACGGAAAGCCCATCTCCGTGACACTAGTCACCCTTGAGTTTTTGTCCTCGGGAACGGGAACAGACCTTGTGCTGACTAACCAGGGAACGTATATCGACTGGCCGGATGGAGCAAAGATGCTCGAACACGGTTGGACCGGGCTGCTCGACAGTCTCGGAAAAGATCTGGCGAACTGAGTGGCACAAAGAACCGATGCAAGTATGACCACGCCTCAAGAGCAAATCGATCGTCTCTTCCACGCGCTTGGCGATCCAACCAGGCGCTCTATTCTCGACGCGCTCGTTCACAGGCCCGCGTCGGTTTCGAAGCTGGCAGAGCCGCTCGGAATTACTCTCACGGCGGTGATACAGCACCTCGAGATTCTTGAAGACGCGGGGCTGGTGCACACCGAAAAGCTGGGGCGTGTGCGTGTTTGCCGTCTTGAGCCTGGCGGGTTTGGGGCGGTGGAACAATGGGTCCGCGAACACCGAACGGGATGGGAGCAGAAGCTCGACCGGTTGGGGGAGTTTTTAGGCGACGAGGGTGAAGCAGGGTAGGCTTTAATGCTTAATACAACAGAATGCCACGCCCGGCTTAGCGGAATGCCGCCGTTGGCAGCCGCACCGATTCACCGGGAATGCCTCAGAGTATCCAATCGCCGGGGGCCAAGGGGAACGCTGCTTATTGAGTAGTTATTTCCGGGTGGGCGACAAACCAACCGCGATCCCGATTCGAGCACACCGTCTCCTTCCCAATGCGCTGTCATCCTGAACCGCAGTGAAGGATCCGCGGTTGCTCTTCGGAACTCCAAGCTGACGATACTTCCGCATCGCCGACAAACACTCGGAACCCATGAATGAGTGCAATGGCCTATTCTCGTCAGTTGAGAACGCATCGGCGACACTGACGCGGAAAAGCCGCACGGCGCCGCGATTTTCCTGGGGGTGGAAACCAAACCATTCTATACTTAGGCGTTTTCCCGCTATGCAGATTTCCGGGATGTAGAATTGGAATCTCGCCGCGCGGTCGAGTCATGCCCCTTTTGAAGCAAAGGAGATTGCCAGTGAAGCGTCGTGATTTGCTCAAGAACTCAGCATTCGTGCTTCCAGCAGCAGGTTTTCCAGCGGCAGGGTTCGAGGCTCTCGTCCTCGGCCAGAGTGCCGCGCTTCCGCCATCTGGCGGGATCCTTCCGGTGGGAGCGGGACAAGACCGGTTTGGGGAGACGCACTCGCTGGGATACAGCACGATTCTGTTTAAGGCGGTGCCACGCGAGACCAATGGCGGCTTACTCATGATTGAACACAAGAACCTGATGAAGGGCGGACCTCCACGGCACTTCCATCTCCATCAGGAAGAGTGGTTCTACGTGATGGAAGGCGAGGTGCTGTTTCAGGTTGGCGACAGCCGGACGACATTGCGTGCGGGGGAATCGATCCTGGGGCCGCGCGGGATTCCGCATGCTTTTTCTGGGGTGGGCGAGAAACCGGCGCACATGTTGATTGCGTTTACTCCCGCGGGGAAGATGGAGGAGTTCTTCCGGTATGTAGCAGTGGCGAACGGGCCGAAGATGGACGCAGAAGTATTTGCGCGTTACGAGATGCAATATGTTGGGCCGCCGCTAGTGGCATAGTTGCCTGCTATGCCGCAGGATGCCGCGTGTGCATGCTGTTTCGCGCTCCTATGCATGCGCCAGCGCCAATACCGTGGATTCCGCGAATGGAGCACCAGCGATCTGAAGTCCGATCGGCAGCCCTAACGCAGAGCAGCGGCCCTCGCCGTTTTCCAGGGGCCAGCTCGGCAGATTGCACAGGGCTTTTCTCGTGGGAGTTGACGACAGATCACCGAGCGTTCATTTCGACCGGTCTGGCACGGGCGCGTATTTCCGGTGCAGCGTCCCGCATGCGGATCACGGGGTCATGCGAGTTACTTGGCTCTTGTTCAGACCCCTGGGTCGGAGCGATTGCGAGGGATGGACTTCAGCGAATTGAACGCTGACGGTCGTATCCGCCGGGTCGTCGGTTTCTTTGGGGCGCCCCCGGAGGTCAGGCCGCAAGTTGCCATCTCGATGAGCGCCAGATCGCCAATGCACTTATTGAGCCCGCCGTCGGTGTAATCCATCGTTCCGTCCATGTCACCGCCTGTGCGGAAATCACGAAGAACAACCGCAGATGCTTCGCTGCGCTCAGCATGACAGCGTGTTTGAGTTTGATTGGAGCGTATCGCCGCCTAACCGGAAGTTTGGCGCAGACCGAAGTGGAACAGCAACCGCGGATCCTTCGACTCACCACCCCCGAAGTGATAGGCTTTCGGGGCCCCGTTCGCTCAGGAGGACGGCGTTGTGGTGGTCTGTGGTTCAATGGCAGGGATGAATCATCGCCTATGCGGAAGTTTGGGAAAAAAACCGCAGATGCTTCGCTGCGCTCAGCATGACGGCGCATTTGGGTTTGATTAGGGCGTAAATCCGGCCAACCGGCAGTCACTTAAGCTGAACGCTGGGGCGGTCGAATGAAATGCGATGAGGAACAACCGCAGATCCCTCACTGCGTTCGGGATGACATTTTTTTTGAGCTCTGGGCGTATTGCCGGCTAAGGAAAGAGCCACCTGGCAGCATCGACTATGTGAGTACTTGAACCGAAACCGCTGTAGGGCCGAGTAATAATCGGCCCTGCAAACGAAATGCGTTTGCGCCGTCCCTGCGGGACTCCGCAATGGAACTGCGTAATCTCTTCCCCACACTGAAGTGCGGGGCTAACAACCCCTGTGCCTACGGCGCGCCTACCGGGCATTGCTTCCGCAGTCTTCAAAATGTGCGCTACAGTTTTTCGCGCAGGAAGCTGATTACGTGCTCGGCCCGGACCACGCCCACCATGCGGTTCTGGGCATCAACCACTGGCAAGGCGTGCAGGTTGTACTTGTCGAAGATTTCGGCCAGCTCGTTCTGCTTCATATCGGACGGGCAGGAGAGGACGCGAGGCTCGGTAAGGACGCCAAGCCGCGTTTCGGGGAGCGACATCACCATGCGGGCAAGTGTGACGGCGCCGCTCAGTACGCGCTTGTCGTCGAGCAGGAAGACTTCCGTCACAGATTCCGGGTCGCCGTCGAAGCTGCGCAGCGCCTGCACCGCCTGGGCGACGGTGGCATCGGTGCCCACGTAGACAAAGTCGGTGGTCATGCAGCCGGCTGCGGAGTTTTCGTCGAATTCGAGGAGCTCCTCGACCTCATGACGCTCCTCGGGCTCCATTTCTTCGAGGATGGCGTCGGACCGTTCTTCAGGGAGCTCGTTAAGCAGGTCGGCGGCGGCTCCAGGGTCCATCTCTTCGACAATGTCGGCGATGCGCTCTTCGTCGAGTTTTTCGAGCAGCGCCTTCTGCAGCTTGGGTTCGACCTCTTCGAGGGCCTCGGCAGCCACTTCTTCATCGAGCGAGGTGAAGACGGCTTCGCGCTCGGCGGGGGCAAGATCTTCAAGAATGTCGGCCAGCTCGGACGGGTGTATCCCTGCCAGGCGCTCGTGAGCAATGCGCAGCTTGACACGGCGGGCGGGATCGGGCTCGATGACATCGACGAACTGCCAGGGAATGGCGCGGGGATGGAAGCGGCGCGAGAGCGCTTCCAGTTGCGGACGGGGCAGCAGGCCTTTAAAGAGACGGCGGAAGGCGCCGCGCATACCGACTTCGACTTCGGCGACGCGAAGCAGGTGAACACCGCCGCGACCGAGCCACTCCAGATCGACGTCGTTGACGCGGACTACCTTGCGGCCGTGGATATCGATGATCTGGCGATCGATCAGGTCCTGCTGAAGGTAGAGATAGTTGCCGGGATCGCGCAGAGGCGCGATCGCATCAGTGGAGCGAAGTTCGAGCGTGCCGGCGGGAGTTTCCATCACCTCCTGCGACGGGACGATGGCGAGGCCGGCGCGGGTCTTGAGCACCAGTCCGGCGACTTTGCCGCCCTCGGGGCCGGTGCTGACGGCAATATCCTTGAGCCTGCCGCGCAGCTGGCCGCGCGCATCGGTAACGGGGGTTCCGAGCAGGGCGGTAAGGCTGACGCGGGTCGCGATATGGTGGTCGGCTCGCGGCTCGGTCTTCAGCTCCATGGGAAAAGTGTAGACCCTGCGGGTCTATTTTGAGGATTCATTCATTGCGGGAAAATGGCCTCGTGCAATGGCATGAACCGGAGCGGCTAGATGGCGATACGGTTTTCAAAAGGGCAGGGCTGAAGCCGTGCCCTTTCAAAGCAAATTCTTCATCCATCTTGAAATGAGATTGCCTTGGGGACCGGGTCGCTTTCATCTCGGATTCAGGCGTCCGATGTATCCTTTGGTTTGGATTTTTCTTTACGGATGGCCATGCTGTGGGCGTAATTGTGAATCCGGCACCGTCAAAGTAGTGGACTGAAATGCTTTGCGGCTTGACACAATCGCATTGAGACTAGAAACTGCGTGCAGCGTGAAATGCGCACTTGCGTGGTGCAAACCAAGCAACGGAGGCGGAGCCGAACCCGGTGAACGAACCCAGCAAAGAACGGTGGAGTTTCAAGCTCAACTCCACCATGGAGAGCGTAAGCGAGGTAGAAGCGGCGGCGGATAAGATGGCCGCCGAGGCCGGGCTCGACGACGATTTGCGTTTCCATATCACCATGGCCGTGCATGAAGCCACGGTGAACGCGGTGCTGCACGGCAACGAGTACGACCCTTCGCGGCTGATCAACGTGGCGCTGGAGAATACGGGAAAGGACTTCATCTTTACCATTGCCGACCAGGGAACGGGTTTCGATCCCGATCACATCCCCGATCCGCTGGCGCCTGAAAATCTTCTCCGCGGTACTGGCCGCGGGATATTCCTTATCCGATCGCTGATGGATGAGGTACACTTTCGACAACTGCATCCGGGTACCGAATTAACGCTGGTCAAGCATCTGTCGCCGGCGGAGAAGTAAAACTGAAGCGCTGGCGCGAAGGCGGAATCAGAGCATGTTCGTGACCGGGCCGGCAGCAGGCTCCTCACCTGTAGCCGCCCCCTCAGCGGTTCCAGAACTGCCGCACCGCACGACCACGGTCGCAAAGTGGCAATTTCCTCAAGAAAATGCCACCTTTCTATGCTCTCAAGACAGCACCTGAGTTCTGGAACCGCTCTCAAGTGCTATAACCGTAATACCGAGTAGGAGGAGACTTTCAGTGGCACTATCTATCGCTTCCAGAGAAGTAGACGGCGTAACCGTTCTGGACCTGAACGGCAGGATCACACTGGGCGAAGGCAGCGTACAGCTGCGCGACGCTATTCGCGATCTCATCGGCAAGGGACAAAAGAGCATTCTGCTCAACCTGAGCGAAGTGAACTACATTGACAGCTCGGGCCTGGGCGAACTGGTGAGCGCGTACACCACAGCGCGCAACCAGGGCGCGGCCCTCAAGCTGCTGGGGTTGACCAAGAAGGTTAACGACCTGTTGCAGCTCACCAAGCTCTACACAGTCTTTGACATCTACGACGACGAGGCCAGCGCCATCGCTTCGTACAAGTAAGCGCTGAAGCGTAGTCGGGCATTGACAAAGAGGCCATCCCGCACGGGCGGGATGGCCTCTTTTGCGTTGGGATGGGCTCTGTGCGGGCTGGTTAACATGTCAGTTTCCCAGGTCTCAACATCGAGACCTGGGGCACCGACAATCCCACCCTGGCCGCAAAAACAAAGACGCGGCGAGGGCGGGGCACCCACACTTTACACCTTAGGGAGAAATGCGCTAGAAGTTGACCGCCGGGGCGTTCTGCGCGCCGGCGCTGGCCTCAAAGCGCGCGTTATTCTGGTGGAAGCCGAGAATGCCCGCCCAGATGCTGTTGGGGAACTGCAGGATGAAGGTGTTGTAGTCCTGCAATGCTTCGTTGTAGCGCTTGCGGGCCACGGCGATGCGGTTCTCAGTGCCTGCGAGCTCATCTTGCAGGCGGGCAAACTGGTCGCTTGAGCGCAACTGGGGATAGTTCTCAGTAATGACAAGAAGTTTTGCCAGCGCACCGTCGATCTGGCCGTTGGCCGCGATCTTGGCTGCGGGGGTCTGCGCGTTCATATAGCCTTCGCGGGCCTGCGCAATCTCGCCAAACACGCTGCTTTCTTCCTTGGTGAACCCTTTCACCGTGGCCACCAGGTTGGGGATAAGGTCGGCGCGGCGCTGCATCTGCACTTCGACCTCGGACCAAGCAGTTTTCACATTCTGGTCTTTGGCCACCATCTGGTTCTGCGCGCTCTTGAAACTGCCGAAGATCATCAAGACCACCAGCAGCAGCACGCCTAACACCGCCAATGTAATTCCAAGTCCCTTGCTCATACTCTTTCTTTCTCCTCCATGGAAGCAGCTTCTAGCTTCTAGCCTCTAGCTTCTAGCTGGTCTTTGCTGAATCAAATTCTCTTGCCAAACCAAACCACTCCGTTTCAAACCGGCGAACCAATGAGAGCTTTGTTACGACCCTCCGCAGCAGCGTTGTAAAGCTAGAAGCTAGAGGCTAGAAGCTGTCTTCACCAGCTTCCTCCGGCGCCGCCGCCGCCAAAGCCACCGCCGCCGCCACCAAATCCGCTGAAGCCTCCGCCTCCGCCACCACCGCCGCCAAAGCCGCCGCCGCCAAAGCCGCCGCCACCCCAGCCGCCACGGCCCCAACCGCCAAAGAACAGGCCCCAGCCGAGCAGCATTCTGAGCAGCGAAAACCCGCCAAAGAAGATAAGGACAATGATGATCAGGATGAGCTTGGCCAGCGGGTTGCCGTGATGTTCCGCGGGAGCGTACTCTGGCGGTGCATTGGGCATTTCGGCGTTGAGCGCGATGTGCGCGTCGTCGGCAAGATCCTGGGCGATGGTTCCAACGGCGTAGAGCGCCGCTCCGTCGTAGTCCTTGGCGCGCAGTTCGGGAACCATGGCGCGGCCAATGTCGCCCACCTTGGCGTCGTTGAGCACTCCCTCGACGCCGTAACCGGTCTCAATGCGGTACTTGTGGTCGTCTACAGCCAGCAGCACGAGCGCGTAGCGGTTCTGGCCCTTGTCTCCCATCTTCCAGTGATCTTCAAGCTGGTTGGCATAGTCCGCAGCGTCGTCCCCGTCAAGATTGTGAACGGTGACGACCGCGATCTGGGCATGGGCCGCCGAGTGGTCGAGCGCGGAGCAAATGGCATCGATACGCGCAACAGCCTGAGGCGACAGGACATTGGCGAAATCGCTGACGTAGTCGGTGGGCTGGGGAAGGTCCTTGACTGCCTCGGCGCGGGCCGCAAAAGGCAAAAGCAGGAAAAACGCCGCCAGAAATGGCAGAAAGGTAAATCTGAGGCGGCGCCGATAGGCTTTCATTCCTCTTTATTGTACGTGGAGGGGCGGGGAAAGGTTCCCCGGGGCAGCGAGTCAGCGGACCGGGCAATTAGCGCCGCAGCAAGTGTGGCGCCGCCAGCTCAATAAACTCACGGGTGGTGATAACCTTGGTCGCCTTCCAGTATTTTGGAAAGTGCTTTTGGTTGCCGGTAACCAGGTAGTCCGCTCGTGCAGCATCTGCACATTCAATGAACATGTCGTCATCGGGGTCGCTGGATGCCTGAATTCGCACCTTGGGGATGTTCAGTGTGGCTCGATTCTTGATCAATTGGAGCATCTGAAGTTGACGCCCCCTCCGAATTTGAAACCCGGGACGGGCAAGCACACTGGCGTATTCGTCGAGGATTGGTTGAGAAACGTAGAGGCGGGCAGGCTTGGTAATTGCCAAATTTAAGGCTGTCCTTTGCATGCCGTCAGGACGAAGCATGGCGGAGATAACCACATTGGTGTCTAGAACCAGGCGCAA
Source organism: uncultured Acidobacteriaceae bacterium (assembly GCA_963732165.1). Classification (GTDB taxonomy): domain Bacteria; phylum Acidobacteriota; class Terriglobia; order Terriglobales; family Acidobacteriaceae; genus Telmatobacter. The sequence goes on along the minus strand of CAVSYM010000041.1, from coordinate 99,758 downwards.
CGCTAGCATGATTGCTTTTTCTTACGCTCTGCCCGCGCCGCCTTGATCTCTTTGTCGATCTGCCTCGAAGTGAGGAGATTTGTCTTGTTTCGAATTGATTCCTCGCCGATAATCCTCAAGATTTCAGGCTCTGGAGCTGCAAGCTTAACGTAATCCCGCAGGCTCAACAAAACAGCCCGCGGAGTTCCGCGCTTTTCAATCACTAATGACCTGCCATCGGCAGACACCTGATCGAGCAACTGGCCAAAACTAGCGCGAGCACGAAGCGCCGGCACGACGATCACGCTATTGCTGCTTGAGGATGCGGTCATGGACTCTCCATTCCAAAAAAATAAACTGTACAGTGTGAAATCATACTACCTATGCCGATAAACTGAAAGACAATGACCGAATTCCCCGCACCACCCATTGCATCCAGGCACCCAACCGAAACGCAAAAGCACGGAGTGCAACTGCGCGACGACTACGCATGGCTGCGCGATAAAGAGAATCCCGAGGTAACGGCGTATCTTGAGGCTGAAAATGCTTACGCCGATGCGGTAATGGCGCCGCTGGCTGGGCTGCGCGAAGAACTCTACGAGGAGATGCTGAGCCACGTAAAGCAGACCGACGTCTCAGTTCCCTACCGCGACGGGGCGTGGTGGTACTACTCGCGCACCGAGGAGGGACTGCAGTATGGGATTTACTGCCGCAAACGCGGCGGCGAAGCAGGGCCTTATGACGATGCCTCTGAGGAGGTGCTGCTGGACGGGAATTTGCTCGGGCAGGGTCACGCGTTCTTTTCGATCGGCGACACCGACATCAGCGACGACGGGCGCCGGCTGGCGTATACGACTGACCTGACCGGCTTCAGGCAATACACCCTGCGAGTGAAGGATCTCGACACCGGTGAGACGTTGCCGGGCGAAGTGGAGCGGGTGGGATCGGTGGTGTGGGCTGCGGATAACACGACTCTCTTCTACACCGTGGAGGACGAGCAGCAAAAGCGGCAGCACCAGTTGTTCCGGGCCGATGGGCAGCGGTTGCCTGGAGCCGTGCTTGTTTATCAGGAAGACGATGAGCGTTTCAACGTGGGCGTGGGGCGAACGCGAGACGGCAAGTACATTGTGTTCGAGGCGGGCAGCCACATCACCACCGAGTGCAGGTTTCTGGCGGCGGATGAGCCGGAGGGCGAGTTCACGCTGATTGCACCGCGCGAAGATAATCATGAGTATTTCATCGCTCATCGCAACGGGTTGTGGTTCATTCGCACCAACGACAAGGGTCGAAATTACCGGCTGGTGACAGCGCCAGTCGACGCGCCGGGGCGCAAAAACTGGACGGAGCGGATAGAGCATCGCCATGATGTGGCGCTTGAAGCGGTCGACCTTTTCCGCGACTACTTTGTGGCCTGCGAGCGCGAAGATGGTTTGCCGCGGCTGCGCATTTGTCGATTCGAGGGCGATGGACCTGAAGCGCAGGCAGCGGGCGAAATTGCGTTTCCCGAGCCGGCTTATGACGCGCATCCCGGCATTAATCGAGTGTTTGATAGCGGGACGTTCCGCTACGGGTACCAATCGCTGGTGACGCCGAGCAGCGTGTATGAGTACGACGTAGTGGCGCGGAGTTCGACATTGCTGAAGCAACTTGAAATTCCCGGCGGTTTTGATCGCACACTCTATGTGAGCGAACGTATCCACGCGAAGGCCGCGGATGGCGTTGAAGTTCCGATATCGATTGTGTATCGCAAAGACAGGCGCGAGCCGGGCAGGAATCCGCTCTTCGTGTACGGCTACGGGTCATACGGGTACGCGCTGCCCATCGGATTCAGCAGCAACCGGCTGTGCCTGCTCGACCGCGGCCTGGTGATGGCCTACGCACACATTCGCGGCGGGGGCGACCTGGGCGAGCCGTGGCACGACGCCGGCAAGATGCTGGTGAAGCGCAACACGTTCACCGATTTCATCGCCTGCGTGGAACACCTGACGGCCGAGGGCTACGGCAACCCGGCACGCGTGGCGATTGAGGGCGGATCGGCGGGCGGATTGCTGATGGGCGCGGTGGTAAACATGGCGCCTGAACTGGCGCGCGTGGTGGTGTCGCACGTGCCATTTGTCGACGTGATGAACACCATGCTCGATGCGTCGCTGCCGCTCACGGTGCCCGAGTACGAGGAGTGGGGCGATCCCAACGAGGAGAAATATTTCCGCTACATGCTCAGCTACTCGCCCTATGAAAATCTACGCGCGGCAGAGTACCCGGCGATGCTGATAAAGACCAGCCTGCACGACAGCCAGGTAATGTACTGGGAGCCGGCAAAGTATGTTGCGAAGCTGCGCACGCTGAAAAAGGACTCGCATCCGCTTTTGCTGGTGACCAATATGCAGGCCGGGCACGGCGGCGCAAGCGGGCGCTACGACTACCTGAAAGAGATTGCGCTGGACTACGCTTTCATGCTGCGGGAGCTTGGGATGGTGCCGTAATTCACCGGCCCGATGCGATTTCTGTTCTTCGCCCGACAGAGAAAAACGCTGCAACGCGTTGGTTGCGGCGGTAGTCTGAATACGTGCGGTCCGGCCGGGATCAACCTGAGGTCCGTGCGAGCGTATGAAATCGCCAACGGTAATCGCGCTTTTGATTGTCTGCTCCACTGGACTCCATGCACAGGGACTGGTGGCACAGGCGACATCTGTCCTGCCAATGCAGGCGGACTCTTCGGCTGACGATGGCCAATTCGCACCCTGGCGGACGCTATTTAATTCCGGCAAAGTAACTCTTGGCCAAGTACGGCTAACCTTTCTGTACCAGGACGTGATTGTGAACGGCACGTTGGAGAACCTGGGCCGCAGCAGCCAGCTGCTTGAGTGGCGAATCGCGTCAAAGACTCCCGAATCAATTCAAGCGGACACAGCTGACGCTCAGAAATTCCCCCGGCAAGCGCGGTACTTTGTGCCTCATGCAATGGATGGCCTGCCTCAGCACTATTCGGGCAGGAGGGCGAATGTCATTGCGGTCCAACTGCATAATCCGCAGGCAACGGGCGCCACAAGTAACGCGATGGGAGAAGTCTTCTCCGACGACAGCGCTATCAACCCATGCTTTGACCTGGTAGTGCATTTCGACGACGGAACCACGGCGATGACGACTCAATATCCAGCAACGCTCGCGAATGCCAGCCTGGCAGAGCCTGTATCGGTGATTAACGCCGCCGCCGAACGGATGCAGCGGGAGTTGCCCGACCTTATAGGCATCGACGTATACGCAGCCGGATTTACGCAGCTTTATAAGCCGGACAGCACCATCAACGAGATCTTGAACCAGGTCGATTCCAAAAAGATTCCTCCGGCAGATATACCATTGCTTGAACCGCTCACAATCGTTGCTGCCAAATACGTGGATTCGGCCGGAGTATTGATTGAGGTTCAGTTTCCAGACGGCGACAAAGCTCTTGCACTCACCTCGATGCCCCAGCTTTTCCTACCGCCGCTGGACGGGCGACAGCAAACGTTTCTGGAACGGGTGATTGGCCTTTTCCTCGAGGAGATTCCCGGCAAACTGACCAAAAGGGAGTTGGCGGCGATCAGGAGCGGGTCGATTTATCGCGGCATGCGAGAGAACGCGCTCGAATACGTAATGGGCTTCCCCGACAAGGAAAGCGATTCGGGAGACGGTGGCAAGCAGCTTACATTCAGAAAGTCGCTCCTGGTACACGTGGGCTATTCAGGGACGGTCGAGGATTGGAAGTTTCTCGATGAAAAATAGCGGCCGCCGGAAACAAAGTTAGCAGGGGCTGAAGCCCGTCCTTAATTCCGTTGGCAATCGGCACGACTAAACAGGTTGCGGAAAAACTCGCCCAGGCACTTTCGAAGTAGGCTTTAGCTAATCATTTTGAAGACTTTATTGGCACGGCTTTAGCCGGGCCCATATAAAGCCTCTTCAAATATGCCTGGGCGAGTTTTAGCCCCAGCGTGCTGCAGTCGACTACGACGAAACAGATTTGCGTCTCGTTCCCCACCCATCGAGCAAACGGGTTCGTGGTGGGCACCGCAACATCCTCGGGGTCGGAGCGCCGGCGACGGACTGTTACAAAGCCGGAAGTGTCAGTTGACGAATTACCCTGCGCGCGGCTGCCAAATATTGAGGCCGATTGAGTGAGACCTAAAAGTCTGTTGCTAATGGCTTACAACTCTGCCAGGGCACTGTCAAGGCTCGCCACGTCTTCAACATTCAGCGATCTGAGCGCTGGATCGATCTGCCTGAGAAGGCCGCAGAGCACCTTACCGGGGCCGGCTTCAATAAAAACGTCTGCCGGTGCGACGAGGCCTTCCGCCAACGAGTGTCCGGTGAGAGACTGCACGCATTCCACCCAGCGGACCGCGCCCGTCACCTGGTGAATTAGTGCGTCGCGAGCGGCAACCGCCGTGGTGACCATGGCGCCGTTTACATTGGCGGCCACGGGAATGCGGGGATCGTGCATGTCGAGGCCGCCCAGCACGCGAGCCACCTCTTCCTGGGCGGGCCGCATGAGCGCGCAGTGGAAGGGAGCGCTGACGGAAAGCATGACGGCACGACGCGCACCCCTAGCCTTGCACAGTTCCGCGGCTTTTTGAACGGCTGCGACAGCGCCGGAAATGACGGTCTGGGTGGGCGAGTTGATGTTGGCGGCCTGCACGGTGAGGCCGGTCTCGCGAGCTGCCTGTGCGCAGGCTTCGGCAACTTGCGCGGCGTCAAGCGCGAGCACCGCAGCCATGGCTCCCTCGCCCGCCGGAACAGCCTGCTGCATGGCGTGGCCGCGAGCCTTCACGGCGCGCACCGCGTCGGCAAAGCTGAAGGTTCCGGCGATGACGTGGGCAGACCATTCACCGAGCGAATGACCGGCGGCAAGGGCGGGTTCGATTCCCTTCTCTGCGAGCACTCGCGCGGCCGCCACGCTCACCGCCATGATGGCGGGCTGGGTGTTCTCCGTGAGGCGGAGATCCTCTTCGGGGCCTTCAAAGCAGAGCTTTGAGAGCGGGAATCCGAGCGCCTGATCGGCTTCGGCGAAAGTTTGAGCTGCGACGGGAAACTTTTCGGCGAGTTCGCGGCCCATGCCGACAGCCTGCGATCCCTGACCGGGAAAAAGAAAGGCGATTCTGTTTGACATTGCGAGAATTATTCTATCGCGGGGGGCTCGCCGGATTTGCGATGACAGCCCGCGCTGCGCAAAGGCAACTGCTGAAGAACGCCCGTTAACTATTCCCTATTCCCCATTCCCTGTCTTTCTTAGTTCCACCGCTTCTTGTCGTCGGGGTCGTCGTCGATCTGTCGGCCCTGGCCGTCGAACTTCACGGTCCGGCCCTGCTTCTTCATATAGACCTCAAAGTTGCGCGCGGCACGGCGGCGCTTCCAGCGGTAGTAGCGGTTGCGCAAACCAAACCACTTTTCGCTGAGCGTGAAACCGAATCCCCGGCTGGGCGCGCGCCTCATCCAGATCAAACCGCTTAGTCCGCCGCCGAGTTGCGCGAAGGCATAGGCGCCTTCCGATGAAAAGAGAACAGCAACCGCAACGAGCGTATAGATGATGGCGAGGTACTTCGCCTTGATGCCGATGGGCAGCGGGAACAGCATGAACTGGGTTTCGCCATATCGGACTCCGATGACGGCGAGCATGGCGAAGATGGCGCCAAATGTGCCGGTGATGGGGGCTATCGCAAGGGAGTAGTTGAACCCCGTCAGGATGCCGTAGAGCGCCAGCGATGAGGCTGCTGTGGCGAGGATTGACGTGGCGAAGAGCCCCATTACCCAATTGGAGCGATGGCCCATCATCTCAAGAAAACCGGCCATGAACCAAAGCGAGAGCAGCTCGAGGAAGGTACTGAAGATGCCCACATGCACAAAGCTGTAGGTGATGGGCTGCCAGAGTGCGCCATGTACAAATTCAGAGGGGATGAAGCTGAGCGCCTGGACGATGTCGATGAAGCGGTCGCGAAAGAAGAGGCTGACAAAGAGCAGCAGGAAATAGGCAGCCAGATTGGCAAGGACGATGCGGCGTGTGGCGCCGCGAAAGTCAGGGAAAGCGAGCTGGCTGGAGCCGATTCGAGCCATGGCAAAGATCAGAGTAAACTCCCGGGAGGGTTCATGTCACCGAAGGCGCCACTTCGGTAGGAAGTGCACAGAGAGTGTTGCAAGGGGCAACCGCTCGCATCAAACAATACTCAAAAAGTTGCAAAGTGGAAGCGATTGAACGACGGACGTGCATGAATTCTCAAGGCAGAGAGGTACAATGACTGCCTTTTACAGGGTATTGACCTGGGGCGGGTTTGCCCTTAAAACTAGAGCGGAACCCTAGTCCATACACCGCCTTGATGAACCGGAACGTAACCCGAATCGGTTGTTCAGGAGTCTGAAGGACAGGTGGTGTGGCGCGACCTGAGCTATATAGTTTCAAATAGGGATGAGTGGAAGTTTGCAGACTGAAGCAGCCGTTATACAAATTCGCAATCAAACCAAAACTTTGGCGAATACCTGAAGCTGGTGACCATGCTACGAAAAACTAAGAGAGAGGAGGCTGCCATGCCCAGCTGCCCTGAATGCGAGAACGAACTGGATATTGAAGAAGATGAAATCGAAGAAGGCGACGTGGTCGCCTGTGAAGAGTGTGGCACAGAATTCGAAGTAGTAGGCGTTGAGCCTCTGGAGTTGGCCCGCATGGACGACGAGCTCGAGGACGACGAAGACTTCGCCGACGAAAACGAAGAGGAGGAAGAGTGAAGCTGCGCAGTGGAAAGGTGTTGGCGCTGGCGGCGCTGGTATTGGGAATCCTCTCTGTTAATCCGTATAGCGCAATCACTGGCTTTGTGGCCCATGCTCAGAACCTGGGCGAGCGGACCGTTACCGGCACAGTGCTGGAAGGCGATTCCAACCCAGTCCAGGGAGCAACGGTTTTCCTGAAAAATCAAAAATCCAAAACTATCCGCAGCTTTACCTCGCTTGCCAACGGGCACTTCTATTTCGCCCAGGTGAACAAAGCCGACGACTTCGATCTTTGGGCCGAGAAAAACGGCCACAAGAGCGAAGTAAAGACGGTAAGCTCGTGGGACGATCGCACGGATTTCGTCACGGTTTTGAAGATGAAGTGAGGCGGGGGCGCTTGTGCGGCGCCTCGCTCGCGTTATTTTGGCTTGCCTCTGCTTGAAAGCACAAACTTGTTGCCATCTGAGTCCCTGAAGATGGCCGACGAGCCCCAATGCTCGTTGCGGGGCTCCTGCTCGAATTCCACTCCCTTTTGCTTGAGGCCCTTTGCCGTGGCAAAGACGTCGTCGCACCAGAACGAGATGGATTGAAACTCGCCGATCCGCTCTTCGTGGCCTGGCGGCGTGAACAGCGCGAGACCGGTATCGGCGCCGGGAATCATCAGCTCAATCCAGCGCTGCTTGTCGTTGAACGGCTGGTCGGTCACCACCTTGAATCCCAGCGCCTCAGTGTAAAACTTCAACGCGGCATCCTGATCGCGCACAGGAATGCTCATGAATTTGATTCCCCGAATCATTCTTGCCTCCGATGCCCGGACTCCAGTATTTGAGGCGAGCATAGCGCGGCGCGCGGGCGGATGCAATCAGCCATTGGTTGCTATAGTAATATCCGGTACAGCATGGCAACCTTCGACGATTACATATTCGACACGCTGATGCGCGACCTGGTGGGCCACGATCACAAACCGGTGAGTTTCCTGGTGTATCTGTGGATTGCCGCGGAGCAGGACCGGCGTGACGGCGAGGTGTGCGTAAGCTACCGCGAGATGGCCGAGTTGATTGGGGTCTCAAAGAGCTCGGTGCAGGCCGCGGCGGCTTGGCTGGTAAAGCGCAAGCTGTTGGCGGCGCGCAAGGAGAACGCGACTGCAACGCCCGCGTATACGGCGCGGATGCCGTGGCGAGACGCGGCAAGGCGCGGGGGAAACAAGGTTTGAGGTTAATTGAGCAGGTCTGGTGAAGACCGCGGCATCTCTCAGGTCACAAAATCGAGATTCGGGGCACCCAGCATCGTTTGTAGTTAAAAATCGCAGGAACCCTGGTTCGTACGATCCCACCCTGGCGACAAAAACAAAGACGTCGCGAGGATGGGGCACCCATCTTCGTGCCGGTGAGAGGAGGCTGGCCAAATACCGTTCCCTGTTCTCTGCTCCTAGCCTCCGAGCTTCTTCGTCACCATCTCATTCAGTAGCGCGGGGTTTGCCTGGCCCTTTGAAGCACGCATCGCCTGGCCTACGAAAAATCCGGCGAGGGTCGTCTTTCCGGCGCGGTACTGCTCCACCTGCTTCGGGTTGGCAGCAATCACTTCGTCGATAAGCTTCTCGATGGCCGAGGTATCGGTGATCTGTTGCGGTTTTTCGCGCTCGTAGACGCGGCCGAAGTCCTCGCCTTTCTGAAAGGCGATGTCGAAGAGTTGCTTCATCTGCTTCGAACTGATCTTGTCTTCGTCGAGCAGATCGGCAGCCTGCACAATGCCGGCCATGGTGACGGGCGATTGATCGAGCTCGATGCCGAGGGCGTTGAGCCGGCCGCCCACTTCGCTCAGCAGCACATTGGCCACGCGGCGAGGATTGCGCGCGGATTTTGCGGCGGCCTCAAAGCGGTCGGCAAATTCGCGTGAGGTGGTGAGCGTATGGGCGTCCTTGGGGTTCAGCTCGTATTCGGCGATCATGCGCGCACGGCGCGCCTCCGGCATCTCCGGCAGCTCCGCTGTTTTGCGATTCAAAAATTCCTGCGACAAGATGAGCGGCGGCAGATCGGGCTCGGGAAAGTAACGATAGTCGTGCGCCTGCTCTTTCGAACGCATGGAGTAAGTGCGGCCCTCATTGGCATTCCACAAACGCGTCTCCTGCTTCACGCGGCCACCCTCTTCAATCACATCGATCTGGCGTTCGATCTCATATTCCAGGGCAGCACGGATGAACTTGAAGCTGTTGACGTTCTTCACTTCTACCTTGGTGCCGAGTTTCTCCTGGCCGCGGGGGCGAACGCTGACGTTGGCATCGCAGCGCAGCGAGCCCTCTTCCATATTGCAGTCGCTTACGCCGGTGTAAAGCAAAATCTCCTTGAGTCGCGTGAGATATTCGAAGGCCTCGTCGGGAGTACGGATGTCGGGCTCGCTGACGATTTCGGCCAACGGCGTGCCGCAGCGGTTGAGATCGAGATAGGTGCGAGTAGCCGAATCGTGAAACCCGTCATGCAAACTCTTGCCGGCGTCCTCTTCCATGTGCAGACGGGTTATACCGATCCTCTTCGTGCCGCCATCGTCGCTGGGAATCTCGATCCATCCGTGCTCGGCGATCGGCTTGTCGAATTGCGATATCTGGTAGCCCTTGGGCAGGTCCGGATAGAAGTAGTTCTTGCGCGCGAAGATGGAGCGCCGATTGACCGTGCAGTTGATCGCGAGCGAGGCAAGCGTGGCGAATTCGACAGCGCGGGCGTTCAGCACGGGCAGCGCGCCGGGCAACCCCAGGCATACCGGGCAGACGTTAGTGTTGGGCTCGGAGCCGAACCTGTTGGCGCAGCCGCAGAAGGCCTTGGTATCGGTAAGCAGTTGCACGTGGACTTCAAGGCCGATGACCGGCTCGTATTTTGCCAACACTTCAGGCGCGATTGCGGAGGCGGGCATAACTGGATTTTATCGCGCAGGACTTTATGCTCACGGCTGCTGAATTGACGTCCCAGGTCCCCAAATGCGAGGGACCTGGGGCACCCGGCCAATTGGCAAGTCATTCGAACCGGTACAACACCACCTTTTCGATGTTCTGGCTGTGTGGATTGAATCGCAAGGCTACTCCCTGCTCATCCTCATCGCCGTTCAGGCGGCGGCCGGCGATCCACTTGCCGTTGTCGAATGTTCCTTCTTCAACATATGCAATACCCGCCTGCGGCCCGGTGCGCGCGGTAAAGGTGACGCGAAAGCCCTTGCCCGCGCCCAGGAACTCGTCTTTGCCGGTGGCCATAATAAGGCCGAAACCCTGCTGGGCCGGTCCGTCGAAGCTGTCGTCGAGCGAGACGTGCAGCGCGTAGTCGCCGATAGTGAAATCAACCGAGCGCTGCTCGCGGGTCAACACAAAGCCGTGAATGTCGCCAGTCTGCTGATGCGCGAGAATCAACGGCGCGATCTTTGCAAGAGTAGCGTAGCTCTCGCCAAGAGGGTCTTTGTCACTGGCTTCGGATTCGATGCCGAAAGGCGAAAAGCCCAGTCCGGCCTCTTCGCCAAGCGCGTAGAAGACGTTGGCCGCACCGACCGCTTCGCCGCGCGCCTCGGGCATGTAGAGCGGGTTTCCATCGCGATGGTAGAGCCGGCACCACTCCTCGAAATCTGTGGCATAGAGATCCGGCGCGTAAATGTCGATCGCCGATCCGGCCGCGCGCCAGATGTCAACCACCCACGGTTCGGGACACCCGCTCGGATATCCGCCCGGTTTCGCGTCATAGTCGTTGAGCCAGGTGTTCACATACATGGGAATGTTGTATTCCGTTTTGCCGCTCGCGCCTACCGCCTGGATGTAGCGCGCATAATGCCACGCCATGAAGATTTCGTCGGCCCGTGCCGTGTCGCCAAAGACCTCGGCCCACGTGCCTGAGGTCTTGTCGCCATTCGCATCCCACAGCTCGCGCAGTAGCGGATAGAGAGTGTCGCGATGCGCCTTGAGATACGCGGTGAGTTCGGCAGGCACTGGGCCCGCAAAGGCCTTGTTGGCGGCATCGGAGTGGTCGCGCGTATCACCCAGCACGCCCACCTCGTTTTCAAGCTGCATCATCAGCACGGTATGGTCGTTCGAATCTACCTCTTTGATGTGCCGCATCAGCGCAGTAAAGGCGCGCGAATCGGCTTCTTCGGTGGCCGCGCCCTGCGGGCTCAGCACCTCAACCACATCCCCGTGAGCCACTACGCGCGGGAACCGTTTGGTATCTCTCTTCACCCAAACCGGTGCGTAGCTCGACATTCCGTTTTTCCACGATGCCAGCCATAGAAAGACGACCTTCTGATGCGAGGCTCGCGCCTGTTTCAGCAGCCCGTCGACGAGCGTGTAGTCGTATTTGCCTTCTTCGGGCTCGATCAGCTCCCAGCTTAGCGGCGTCACCACGGTGTTAAGCCCCAGGGCCTCGAGCTTTGGCCAGATGGGTTCCATGTACTCGAGACTCGATGACGATGAGTTGTGCAGTTCGCCCGAAAGCATGAGGAACGGCGCACCGTCGACGATAAGCTGCGTGGTCTGGCCACGCTTTTCAAGGTGCGGCGCAGTCGTTTGCGCGTTGAGAACCGAGGCGGCAATGCAGACAGGCGCCAGCAGGTAAGCCAATGCGAATCGATTGATTTTCATAACGCACGGAGTCTAGCACAAGGACGTTGACTTTTTCTCCGGTTCGGCCTCAATTCGGACTGCGGACCACGAGTCCGCGACTCTTCCCATTTTGGAGTTGCGTTCCGAATCAGTTCAGCGCCTGATTTTGCGAGCGACTTCTATGCTCCACATACGCTCGCGCGGAGCTACGTTGGGGCCGTGGCTATCTTATCTGTCGATCTCGCGCACCGTAACTGGTCCGATCTAGGAATCGTGATACTCGATCGGGTCAAGTCGTACACCGCACTTGTCGACGCCTATGGCGTCAGCGTGAAGCCCGGTACCGTGAAGTGCGAAATGATCCGCTTCACGGCCGCAGGCATCAATAGCGACCTTAACCCGTTTGCCATCGCTCCGCTGTCCATAAACCCGATTGAGGCCGACGTTCTCGCCGGGCAATTGAGTCACCTGTCGAACGCGCGTGGCATTCGCGCCATTGTGCTGAATGGACCGCAGGCGTGGAAGTCGGACGCGAACGGGCTGGATTTCGCGCGGGTGAGCGAGCGGCAACTGAACACATCGGCCAAAACAGGCCTGCCCGGCGTGGTGATGCCCAGAACCTATCGCGCGTTTGCCGAGTTCTGCATGGACGTGTATGACGGTTTGTGCCGGCGCGGCTGGCGGCGGCTCTCAACGCAAGGCCAGGTTGCCGAGTTGGAGGACCGGGTGCTGATAGAGAGCTGCCCGCATGCGGCGTGGAAGTCGCTGGGCCTGAAGCCGCTGTGCAGCAAAAGGCGCGCCCGGGTGAGCGACCTGGCCGAGGCCTATGCCGCACTCAATTCCGTGGTGCCCATCAGTTGCAATCGCCCGCCAAATCACGACCAGCTGCAGGCGATAGTGAGTGGGCTGCCAGGTCTGGCAATTGCGGAGCGCGATATTGCAGCGGTGCGATTTGTGGGCAACGCTCCACGACGCGAGGAGGGACATTGGCGCGAAGGTTTCATCTTGCTGCCGTTGCCGCCGCCGGGACACGGGAACTGGTTGAAGGGAATGCGGTGGTTGAACTAACGAAATCGAGACAGGACCCAAAAGCGACCGAGGATGGCCTTCGATAGAGAAAAACTCGCACCGATTGTATATCGATATCATTACCGGAATGGAATTGATGAACCTATTACATTTCCAAAATAGAATCGTCTCATTCTTTGTATTTTCAGGAATCCGTCCGGATCGCGCGGCGAATCACACACTTTGAACGCGACCCCTTCGGTGCACAATTATGATATCGTTCGACACGCGATTGACAAGAGTGCTTTGACCGATGTATTTTTGTCAGTCATCGGGCGTTCTTTGCCCATGCGTTTGAGTTAGTCCCCTGGAAATTGCGCACGAGCTCGTCGGGAGCAAGTCTTTCGAGCGAAGGTTCGAGTTGCAAGACCCTTAACACAAACGACAAAGAATAAATCAACGGTACTCAAAATCACCTAGACCCGGCTCAAGCGTTTGAGTCAGTTCAAGTTCTCGCGCGGCCACGTTTTGTCATGTGGCCGCGGGAATTGCGCATCGGCGCTCACGATTTTCTCGCGAGGGCACCGGGGAGGTGTTGTCTCTACCTGAGCAAATAAAGAGCAGTCACTGCGGTTCCGCTTCAGGAGGTAATAGACGATGTTCGCTTTGCTGAAACCTCATCGGTTAATCGGCTGCCGGGAGTTACTCGTCCCCGGCAAGGATAGATCAAACCAGAAATTTACTACATTACGGAGAGATTCCTTTCCGTGTGTCCGGCGCTTGTCGTCGATGCTTAAGGTTTTGCTGCCGGCGATTGCGGTGCCGATGCTTGTTCTTGGCTTCGCTACCAGGGTTGAGGCACAAACTGGAAGCATAAACGGGAGAGTGGTCGACCCGTCGGGAGCAGTGATTCCCAATGCTCACGTGCAGATATTCAACGCCGCGACCGGTGTTCTGACCCGTGATACAACAAGCAACGGCACTGGCGATTTCCAATTGCTCCCTCTCCTGGCGGCCACCTACAACATCAGGATCACGGCTCCAGGCATGGAAGAGCTCGATCGAAAGGGGATTGTCCTCGACCAGGACCAGACGCTGGGCCTGGGCGACTTGAAGCTCACCGTTGGTCAGACGTCTCAGACCATTACCGTTACAACTGAAACGCCCACAGTCGACACGACAAGCTCGAATAACACAGCAGTCATCGACCAGCGCCAGGTGGTGGAGCAACCGCTGAACGGGCGCGACTTCGAGTCGCTGCTAACCACTACTGCGGGCGTGACCACTAACAATGCCTCGCAGTTCCGCCTGGTGTTTAACCAGACCGACGACTTCTACGTCGACGGCATGCGCGGCACGGACAATAACTTTTTCCTTGACGGAGTTATCAACACCGACATTGGAGCCAACGACGGTGAGTACACTAACCTGAGCATCGACGCGGTGGGCGAATTCAAAACACTTACAGGGAATTACGATGCGGAATACGGGCGCAGCCCAGGTGTGATGATTCTGGTGAACACCAAGAGCGGGGGCCAGCATTTCCACGGCACGCTGTGGGAGTTCAACCGCAACACCGACTACGACGCCAATAGCTGGTTCAATAACCACGAAGGCATCGGGCGTTCGGTTCTGAACTTCAACCAGTTCGGCGCCGATATTGGCGGATACATACCCGTTCCGAAGATCTCGCCGCGAAGCAACAAGAAAGCGTTTTTCTTCTTTAACTACGAAGGCACGCGCGCCAGCGAGCCGAGCGGGGGAACTTACTACACCATGCCTTTGCCGGGCATGCTGGGGCTCGATACCTCGGGCAACAAACTTACTCAGGCCGACCTCTCGCCGATGTACCGGCAAGGGCCCATGTGCACCTATTACAACAACGGACCCTATACCGGCACGTGTACGCCTATTGCCGTATCGGGCTACCAAAGCGACCCGCAAACAAACTCATCGGTGTTGCCGGCCGGCGAGGTGCAGAATGGACAGGCCTTCGTACCCGGAACGGTCACATATGACGCGGCCGGCGAAGTAACAGGCGGCACGCCGGTCAAGGACAACGTTATACCTTCTTCGCAGTTCAGCACCCAGTACGCGGCCATGATCAACGACATCGTGCCCGGTTACAAGAGCAACTTCAACCGGCCGCTCTTTAGTAACGGATTTGGCGACGAGGAGCAGGTAAACTTCCAGGACACCTACGTGTTTTACAAGAACCAGTACGTCGCACGTGTGGATTACACGTTCGGCCCGAAGGCCAACGCCTTCTTTCGTTATGTAGACGACCGGCAAGAGGAACACAAGGGCTTTGGCATCTTCTCCGGTCCCAGCTTCCCGATTGTCCCGGAATACAGAGAAAAGCCGGGCAAAAGCTGGGCATGGGAACTGACCAATGTGATTTCGCCGACACTGACCAACGAAGCCTCGGTCGGCTGGCTCCATCTAACCCAGGTCGTCCAGGTTGTCCCCGGCACTCCTGCAGCCGACTACCAGAAAACGGCGCAGGGCTGGAACTTCTCTGACCTCTATCCCGCCACCAACGTTAACAATGTTGCTCCCGCATTCGGCGACGGCACCTACGTCAGCACAGGCATCTTTCCACCGGGATGGACGTCGACGGGAAACACCGTGGTTGCCGACGACGACGTGACCAAGGTTTGGAAGAATCACATCATCAAGTTCGGGATCATGCTCGACCTGAACGAGAACGGACAGGAGGGCACATGGCAGGAGCCGGTTGCCTTGAGCTTCAGCGCCAGCAATGAAAACCCTCTCAACTCCAACAACGGCATGGCCAACATGCTGATAGGAAATGCCACGACGACGAGCCAGTCCAACGCCTACGTCTTTGGAGCATTCCACATGTACCAGTACGAAGGGTACGCTCAGGACACATGGAAGGTAAGTCCGCGCTGGACTCTCGACTACGGCGTCCGTTACCAGTTTCTTGGACCCACCTACACCGCCGGAAAATACCACCAGTATTACTTCGAACCGAACATGTACTCGCCCACCCAGGCAGTCACCATCAACACTGCGGCTAATATTCCCGGATCGGCTCCCACCCAGGGATCTATCTGCAGCAGCGCCAGCACCCCCGGCTGCACGGGCGTGACCAACTTCGGCAACCCGTATAACGGCATGGTGCGAGAAGGTACCGACGGCCTGCCCAGGGGCGGCATGAACTATCGCTGGGATAATGTCGGTCCGCGCGTCGGATTTGCCTGGGACGTCTTTGGAAATGGCAAGACGGCCATTCGCGGAGGTTACGGCATCTTCTACGAGCGCTATCAGCAGAACACCTTCAACTTCGGTGGCATCAGCAATCCACCCAATGTCTACACGCCCACCATCTACGGGGGCAACATTGCCAATATCTCCGCGTCTGAGGTCAGCGGAGCTCCTTTGACCCCATCGGGCGGCGTCCTGACGGTCTATCCAAAGGGCATGATCCCCACCACGACCGGATACAACTTCGGCATCGAGCAAGCATTGCCCCGCCAGTTTGCCGTCACCGCTTCGTATGTCGGTAACGAGTCGCGGCACCAGATCTATCTCCAAGAGTTGGAGCAGTTGCCGCTGGGGTATACAAACGTGATCAACCCGGGAGCACTCGGCGCGGTGAATAACGTGACCGCCGCTATCCTCCCTTACCTGGGCTACAGTTCCATCCAGCAAACCGTGATGGGAGCCAGCTCCAGCTACAACGCGCTGCAGTTCAGGTTAATGCGCAGGTTCAGTAACTCACTCACCTTGAATGCCGACTACACATTCGCCAAGGCGATTGACCTGGAAGATGTGGACACGGATGCGAACACGCTGCCGGATTACACCCAGCTGTCGAAGTTCTATGCTCCCGCGGGGTATGACCGGCGGAATGTTTTCAATCTGCAGTACATTTACAACTTGCCCGGATTAAAGCAGTACAACAAGTTGGTGCAGGAGGGGGTGGGAGGCTGGACGCTCTCCGGTTATACGCAGTTCTGGGGCGGATCGCCTTGCCTTCAATCCGAGAGCCCGACAGACGACGCCTGCGACCTGAGCGCGACCGGAAACCTCGGCAACGGCGGCTTCGGTCATATTCGTCCCGATTACGTGGGCGGATCGTGGTCCGAGTCACATTCTCACAACGTCCCCGCGGGGCAGTTCCCAATGTGGTTCAACCCGGCGGCTTTTGCCGTGCCTGCCAATGGCACCTTCGGCAACTTTCACCGCAACACTATCTACGGTCCTGGAATCGACAACTGGAACTTCTCAATTTACAAAAATTTTGTGGTTCATGAGGACACCCGATTCGAGCTGCGGTTTGAAGGTTACAACGTGTTCAATCACACGCAATGGGCCAACGTGAATACCTCGCTTTCCGCGCCGGATGTGGCGGGCACAACTTTCTCTGGACCGAATGCAGGCTCTTCCGGCCAGATCAACTCGGTTCGCGACCCGCGTGAAATGCAGTTCGCGGGCAAATTCTATTTTTGATAAGAAACAGAACGGGATTTGATGATAGTTGGCCTTTGCGGTCTCCCACCCATCGAGCAAAAGACGCTCGATGGATGGGGCACGGTTTCATCTGCGGTGGGTCGAAGATGCCGGTGGCGGACTGAATGGAAGATGTAGCGCGATTTGGCTGGGCGCGGTATGAGCCCGGCCTATCGTGTTTGCTGAACCAATTGGATTTGCAGGAGTGGAAGGATGCGATACTGCCGATGAGCTGGTACGCATGATTCGAAGGTTTGAGAAGAGACGCCGTTTGATCGCGCTGGCGGCCTTAGTGCTTTGGCCGATGGCGGCCTTTGCTACCGATGAGGCGATGGAGAAGCAGATCTTCGAAGCGTCGGTGCGGGCGATGCAGGCGGGTAATTACTCGGAAGCGGAAACCGGCTTCAGAAAGATTCTCAATGTCGACCCCGCGAATGTAAGCGCGCTTGCGAACCTTGGGATTCTTTACGCGAAGACCCGCCGCTACACCGAAGCGATCGATGAATATAAAAAAGTGCTCAGCGTTCAACCCGACCAGCAGGAGACTGAGCTCAATCTCGGGCTGGCGTATCTGAAACAGGAAGACTACGCGCATGCGCTGGCGTATTTTCGCACGCTGCACAATGAAGACCCGTCGAATGCGCGAGTGACGATGCTGCTGGCGACGTGCCTGACCTATACCGGGCAACCGGAGCAAGGCATCGAACTGCTGGAGCCGCTGACGGAGAGCGACGGGGCAGACCCCGCGGCACTTTATTTGATTGGGCTGGCGTATGTGCAGGCAGGCCAGCAGGAAAAGGCAAAGGAAGCGTTTGCGCGGCTTTTTCGAAGCAGCGCGACTCCGGCGCAAAAGGATTTTCTGCTGGGCAAAGCGTATGCGGATGCGACCGACTTCTTAGAGGCCGCGGCCGAATTCGAATCGGTGTTGAAGGCGGACCCGAAATTTCCCGAGGCGCATCGCGAACTGGGTAAGGCATACCTGGGCGCACATAAGGACGCCGATGCGGAGAAGGAGTTGCGGCTTGCGGTCGCGGCCGATCCCAATGATGGAGACGCACAGTATTACCTGGGCGCAATGCTGGTGCAGGCGGGGCAAAACAAGGATGGGCTGCCTTATCTCGAGAACGCGGAACGGCTGATTCCGGATGCGTGGGCGGTTTATTTTTATATGGGAAAAGCAAAGCTGCTGCTGGGCGATGCGGCGGCGGCCGAGCCGCTGCTGCGCAAGGCGACCGAACTTAACCCCGATGACTCGGGCTCGTTTTATCTGCTTGCGAAGGCGCTCAGATCAGAAGGACAGACGCAACAGGCTGCGAGCGCACTGCATCGCGTGGAGCTGCTGCACGCGTCGGCGCTCGACGCGGAGCGTCGCGCGCTGCGAGACGCCGGAGTGGTGAAGGATGCGGGCGTTGAGACAGCGCAGTGAGAGACGAAATGCGGAGCCAGCGAGAACAGGTTGAGTGGACCCTGGCGTCTGTTATTAGCTTTTACGCAACCATGGTGAAAGTCAATAACAGACTCTAAGCCTGCGGCGCGGGCGGGCGAGGTGGAGCCGGCGGTTGCGGCGGCCGGGGCTTGGCTGCTTCCTTTTTCGCCGGGGCGAGGATGGCGTGGAGAATGGTGCCTTCCATGCGCGGCATGAACTCGACAATGCCGGCGTCGCCAATATCCATGATGAGGCGATTGATGATGTTGTAGCCCAGTTCGCGATGGGCCATCTGCCGGCCGCGGAAACGCAGGCTGGCCTTCACCTTGTCGCCCTCGCCCAGGAAGCGCACGGCCTGATTCTTCTTGGTCTGGTAGTCGTGCTCGTCAACGGTGACTGAGAACTTGACTTCCTTGAGGGTGATGACCTTCTGCTTCTTGCGGGCAGCGCGCTCGCTTTTTTCTTTTTCGTAGAGAAAGCGGCCGTAGTCCTGGATCCGGCAGACGGGCGGAACGGCAGTAGGTGAAACCTCAACCAGGTCAAGGCCGCGCTCGCGCGCCATCTTCAGCGCCTCAAAAGGCGCCAGAATGCCCAGTTGTTCGCCGTTTTCGTCGATGACGCGGATTTCGCGCGCGCGAATTCGATCGTTGATGCGGATAAAGGACTTGGCCGAACGTTTATCGAGTGCGATGGTGCTCCTCCAGGTGAATTGTTGAGTTCATACAGTGTGGGCTGCAACGCCTGACAATTTGGCGCGCAGACGCACAAACGCACACTGAGTATAGCATTGGCTCGGGTTCTATGAACAAAGGGGTTAACAGAAGTTTCAGACGCATGTTTCAAAGAAGTCCGGGACAGATTCAGCTAGCCCGGAAGGACGCGCGGTAAGTGCGCCTTCGGGAGTAAGTCCGGTCACGATCACGTGAAGGAGCCGATTGGCCGCATAGGAGCCCTCGAGTTCGACGGGCAGAAAGTTGTCAGAGAGGGCCTCGGTTGTGTCGCGGGCGGCAAGTGCCGCGGGTGTGTGCAGCGTGATGACCGGAAGCTCGCGCCCAATCATCCGCATTCGGTGGGCAACGGACTTTTCTCGGGCAAGGGCGCGGAGCGTTTCCATCCGTTCGTGAACAATGGCCGGAGCGACACGGTCTGCTGCGTGCAATGCCCAGCCACGCGTGCCGGGCCGCGGCGAAAACGGGAAGAGGTGGAGATAACCGAAGGGCAGCGCGCGAATGAAGGCGACGGTTTCTTCGAATTCGGCTTCGGTTTCTCCGGGAAAACCAACCATGACGTCGGCGCCGAAGGTGAGCTCGGGGCCGGCGGCGCGCTTCAACGCGGCAACCTTGTCGGCGTAGTGCCAGGGGCGGTAGCGGCGGTGCATGCGGCGCAGTACGGCATCGGAACCGGATTGCAGCGGCAGATGCGCGTGGCGGGCCAGGCGCTGCTCGCGTGCATCGGGACCGGCGAACTCGGCCATCAGACCGATGAGCTCATCGGTCCAGTCCATGGGCTCGATGGAACTGAGGCGCAGGCGCGGCAGAGCGGTGTGCGTGAGAATCTGGCGGACGAGCGCGGAGAGCGAATCCTTCTCGGCGAGTTCCCTTCCCCACCGTCCAAGATTGATGCCGGAAAGAACCAGCTCGTTGCCGCCTGCCGCGACGAAGCCTTCAACCTGTTTGACAACCGATTCAAACGGCAGACTCCGCGACGGACCGCGAGTGAAGGGAATGACGCAGAAGGTGCATCGATTTCCGCACCCCTCCTGGATCTTGAGGTTGGGGCGTGTCTGTGTACCCGGCGCCAGTTGCGCTTCTTCAATAAAAGAGTGAGCGAAGTTATCGTCGGCTAAGACTGAAGCCGGACCGGCCAGCAGCGAGACCACGCTTACGAAAGATCCCGTGGAGGGCGCTTGCAGCAGACGGCGATGCGCAAGGTCAACCACAATCTCGGGCACCAGCGCCTTGTGACTGTTGCCTACCACCGCGGCCACGCCGTTGAATGCGGCCAGTTCGGTTGGAGCGCGCTGCGCGTAGCAGCCGGTGACAACGATCTTGGCCGCGGGGTTGATGCGGTTGGCGCGGCGGATGAAAGCGCGGGCCTGGCGGTCGGCCTCGGCGGTGACGGTGCAGGTGTTTACTATCACAACTTCAGCTTCAGAAGGCTGCTGCACGCAGTGCCCGGAGGAGAGCAGGCGCGAGCTAATTGCCTCGCCATCGGCGCGGGCGGCGCGGCAGCCAAAGTTCTCGATGTGGAAACTTGCCATCCATCTCAAGTTTACGAACAAAGGCCGGCAATTTACAGGCAGCGGAGAGAACCGCAGCCTTGGGGCTGCCGAATTCTGCTCAAACCATCGAGTCGACCTCAACCGCGTGCCATTGATCAATGAGCCAGCGAAAGAAACGCAAGTTCTCACATTCGCCATCGAACACTCAGCGCATAATGCCGTAGAATTACTCCGCCATGAAAAAGTCTTCGCTGTTTGCCTTTCTTATCCTGGTGAGCGTGTGTGGTGCGGCCGCGGCACAAGAGGTCATTCCTCTCTATCAGGGAACGGCGCCGGGTTCGCAGCCCGGGCCCAATGAGGAAAAGCAGTACTACTCAAAAAGCTGGCAGACCGAGATAGTTGCCAACGTCACCCAGCCCAGCCTCACCGTGTATAAGCCGGAGCCGGGAGTGCGCAACGGCACGGGGGTGGTGATTTGTCCAGGCGGAGGCTTTTTGGCGCTTTCGATCGACAGCGAGGGCATCGACGTGGCCCGGTATCTTGCGGCGCGCGGGGTAACGGCGTTTGTTCTCAAATACCGGCTGGGGCATACCGGGGAAGACGCTAGCGCGGAGTTCGAAACACTCTTTCACGATCAGCCGAAATTCGATGAGATGCTGAGCCGGATTCAGCCATTGGCTTTCGCTGACGGCCTGGCGGCGGTCGCGTATGTGAAGCAGAACGCGGCGCAGTGGGGGGTCTCGCCCGATCGCGTAGGCATCATCGGGTTCTCAGCCGGAGGGGCGGTAGCGGCATCGGTCGCATTCCGCTATTCGGCCGCCAGCAGGCCGGCGTTCGTGGCCCCCATTTATGAAGGCGGATACAAGATTGATTCTCCCGTGCCCGCGGATGCGCCGCCGATGTTCGTTGCTGCGGCTACCGACGACTCGCTCGGTCTGGCGCCCTCAAGCCTCAAACTCTATTACACGTGGATGTCTGCGCATAAGTCGGCGGAACTGCACATGTACGCACGCGGCGGCCACGGTTTTGGGATGCGCAAACAGAATCTGCCAACCGACCATTGGATCGACCAGTTCGCAGCGTGGCTTGAATTGGAGGGCTTTTTAGGCAAATGAACGGTGGCTGCATGCCTTTGCCAGCCAATTCTGGCGCAGACCCGCAACTCAAGGTCAGAAATCGCATCTCCTTTATACTGGAGTGAAGAGTTCCGCACCCGTTTTTCGCTCAGTTGTTTACCATGTCCTCTGCCCATGCCGACAGTCTTGCCGTCCCTGCCTCAAAGGCATTGCGTGGCAGCGTCTGGCACATCGTCAGCTTCGTTTACTTCACATTCGTCTGTTACTTGTCCATCGGGTTGCCGCTGGCCGTCCTGCCTCCATACGTTCACCTGAAGATGGGCTACAGCACCATGCTGGCTGGCCTGGTCATCAGCATCCAGTACATTGCCACCCTGGCAAGCCGCCCATGGGCGGGGCGCATCAGCGACCAGCAGGGCGCGAAGGTAGCCGTACTGTGGGGCATGGGTGCGTGCACCGCGAGCGGGATGCTGCTGGTGGCTGCGGCAGCGCTTTTTGCGTTGCATATTCACTGGCTGAGCGTCCTCAGTCTGATCATGAGCCGGCTGATTCTGGGTGTGGGTGAAAGCCTCGGTTCCACCGGAGCCACGTTGTGGGGCATCACCGCCGCGGGGCCTCAATCGACAGCCAGGGTGATTGGATGGAACGGCATCTGCAGCTATGGCGCGATGGCCCTCGCCGCACCTCTGGGAGTGGTTCTCGACCAGGCGTGGGGACTCAAGTCGCTGGGTATCTTGACTGTGGTGATTGGTATTGCAAGCCTGGCCATTGCGATGCGCAAAGATCCTGTGCCGGCGGTTGAGGGCGAGCATTTGCCCTTTGCGCATGTAATGGGCCGGGTTGCGCCTCACGGAATGGGCCTTGCCCTGGGCGGCGTTTGCTATAGCGTGCTGGCCACCTTCGTCACCCTTTACTACGCCAACCGCCATTGGAACGGCGCGGCCTTGTGCCTCACAGCCTTCGGCCTTGCATTTATCGTGGCGCGGCTCATGTTCATCCAAACCATCAACCGGTTCGGCGGCTTCCCGGTGGCAAAGGCATGCCTGGCCGTGGATTCGCTGGGGATGGTGCTGCTGTGGCTCTCGAATTCACCATGGACGGCCCTTGCAGGCGCGGCGCTGGCCGGATTCGGCTTCTCGCTCGTATTTCCCGCAATCGGCGTCGAAGCCGTGGAGCGCGTGCCCGAAAACAATCGCGGCGCGGCCTTGGCCGTCTATACCGCATTTGCCGATGTGAGCTTTTTCCTCGTCGGTCCAATTGCCGGCGCCATCATCGGCTGGTTCGGCTATCGCAGCGTATTTCTCTTCGCGCTCCTCTGTGTGCTGGCTGCGCTGGGAATTGTGGTGGTGTTGGCCAACAGGGGTCAGGGATCAGGGGTCAGGGATCAGTAGAGTTGCCGAGACAAGGCAACTGCATTTCAAGATATGAGAAGGACTTGTTTTGAAAGGGCACGGCTTCAGCCGTTCCGTAAAAAGCTACCAGGAAAATTCCTGGCCTTTAGGCCCTGAGGGAAGGGTCTGAGCCGGGAAATACATCCCTCGGCGGCTAAAGCCGAGGCCGCTTTTGACCTAACCATCGGCACGGCTGAAGCCGTGCCCTTTCAAAGCCGCGACCGTTCGTGATTCTAAGTTTAAATGCGATTGCCCTGGCCCCCGAGAGCCCAGTTCACTGATCACCGTCCGCGTCCTGCTATCCTCGCCTCGAGGTGCTTTATATGGCCGAGACTCAATCCTTTCCCTACGAAACCCGCCTCAACGTTCTCTATAAACCGCTCGAAGTTTTTGACCTCCACGCCGTTCCAGGCGCGAGTGACTTCAAGTGGTTTAACCAGACGCTTTGCCAGGTGAACGGCTCGGTGGTGCGCATGGCCGCCATCGAGGGCGAGTATCACTGGCACAAGCACGATGGGGACGATGAGTTCTTCTACGTCGTCGACGGTGAGTTGCTCGTTGATCTCGAAGGCCGGACGGTTGCGCTCAAGCCTGGCCAGGGATTCGTAGTGCCGAAGACCGTGGTGCACCGTACGCGCGCACCTCGGCGGACGACGATCCTGATGGTGGAGAACGCGGGCATCATTCCCACCGGCAACTGAGCCGACGGCAGTTGACGCTGGGCCTGCCCGGCCGCAAGGCGTTCCCGATTATTCTGAAGTGTGACGGTAAATTCTGGCGTAAAGTTCAAGCCTCGGCATCGAAAGTTTTCTGTGTGGACTTTTATCCGATGGCTTGCCATCGGCGTGGCGGCGCTTTGGCTGCTTGCGGCGCTAATGCTGGTGGCGGCCAAGTGGATCGACCCGCCGACCACCGCGGTACACGTCGAGCGCCGTCTGCAGGCGTGGATTCATCGCAAGCCGTATCAGATGCGCTACCGGTTCGTTCCGCTCAGCCAGATTTCGCCCGATCTGCAGCACGCCGTCATTGCCGCCGAGGACGCGCGGTTCTATCAACACCACGGCTTCGACTGGCAGGCGATGGAGATTGCGGCGGAAGACGACATGCACGGCAGCCGCCGCCTGCGCGGAGGTTCGACCATCACGCAGCAACTGGTGAAGAATCTTTTCTTCGGAACCAGCCGCACGGTTCTGCGCAAGGGCGCGGAGTTCACGCTGGTTCCGGTAGCCGAATTTGTGCTGGGCAAGCAGCGGATTCTGGAGCTCTACCTCAACGAGGTCGAGTGGGGTCCGGGTACTTATGGCGCGGAGGCGGCGTCTCGCGCGTACTACGGCACATCGGCCGCGCATATCAACCGCGAACAGGGTGCGCGATTGGCGGCGGTTCTGCCCGATCCCCGAAGGCGAAGGCCCCCGCGCATGGATCACTACAGCGCCATCATCCTTGACCGGATGCAGCAGATGGGCTGGTAAGCGACTTTGCTCAAGGCGCAGATTCAACCTTGCAGGCGCCGTAGTCTTTTGTGACTTTGACCACCGTGAACTGCTGAGCGGCGGCGCTGCTCTTCTTTGCTTTTTTGCCCGAAACGCGGACGCGATCTCCCGGCTTGATTGCTGCTACTTCTCCGGCGAGAGCGTAGGTTTGCCCGTCGCCCCGGTTCTGCAACTGGAGGCCATCGGAGCCTGAGACAGCGCATCCGTTGAGAGAGTTGCCATGGTGAAAGGCGTAATAAACGCCGATTCCGACTCCCGCGCCAATTGCGGCTACGGCAACGCCGATCCATACCGCGTCGGATTTGGTAACACCACCGATGGGAGTGCTTGACTGGGCTTTGGCCGTTGCGGTTGTGGCAACCAGCAAGGCGCAGATCGCCGCCTTGCACACGAAACTGCGAAGTTGAGCTGACATGAGGAGCCTCGATTCCAAGGTGCGCGTTTTGGATGGGCCCGATGCAGAAAAAAGGAAGAGAGGTTAGTTGACCGAGCCTAAGCTCGCTGCACCGTGAAGTCAAGAGCATTGTGATTGAAGATCGCGCTATCCCAACCCTAAACGCAAGATGCGCGTTTAAGATGGTGCAACCTCGATTCTTGCAGGATTGAGATGGGCGGGATGGGGTTCGTGCTATCCCAGGTCTCAGCAGCGAGACACGGAATAGCACGAGATCAAATGGCCAGTCGGAATCAGACCTAAAAAAAATGCGGAGTCGCGAGGCGCTGCCGGAGCGGCCGCCGGTGCCGCTGGTGCTGCCCCCTCTTTCACCCGCGTCAGGGTCAGCTCCATTGCAGGGAAATCTCCGGAATCGGTCTTGGTGCTCATCTTGATGGTGTCGCCATCGACCGTGCAGTCGTGGTGAATCGTAATGCCGTTGAACGACACGTCGAAGGTGAGCTTGTCACCGTCGACCTTGCCGTTCGTGATCTGCATCGGATCGCCGATGGGTCCTGCCACCGTGCCCGTCAGGTTGGCGCCGTCCTGTTTGAAGTTGAAAGTAATCTGCGCGGAGTTGCCGTCCTGGGTTTGCATGGTGGTGGTCCACGAGCCGGTTACGTCGGCGGCCATCGCCTTGCCTGCGCAGAGCGTCATGGCCAATACAGCACAAATTGCAAGCAACTTTTTCATCCATTCCTCACAGCCGGTTTGCGGCGCATTCCTCACGGTGAAGGGCTATACAGAAGTGGCGCAGTGAACGCATTCTGCCCCAGATGCACCATGTTCTGACAGTATGACGGACGCCGCCCCGATTTTGGCACTTACTTTTTGCCGTCAATTTCGGTGAAACCTTCGCGTAGCCGCCGCCAGGTTGTCTCCAGGTCTTCGGGCAGCACGCGGGTCTCGCCGACGGTGGTCATAAAGTTGGTATCGCCGAGCCAGCGAGGCATGGCGTGCAGGTGTATGTGTCCGGCGACGCCCGCGCCTCCCGCCTTGCCTACATTGAGCCCGAAGTTGAACCCGTGCGGCTGGTAAACCCGCTCCAGGACACGCTCGGTTTTCTGTGCCAGATACATCAGCTCGTGGGCGGTTTCAAGCGACAGCGCGGCAAGCCGGTCGAGATGCGCATATGGCATCGCCATCAGGTGGCCGCTGGTGTAAGGGAATGCATTCAGGCAGATAAAAGAGTAATTGCCGCGCAATATGAGTCCGCCAGCGGCTTCGGCCTTGCTTTGCTCCATTCCGTGTGCAATTGCGTAATCGATCGAGGCGATAAGGTTGCAGAAGACACAGCCAAGGTCGCCTGGCCATGTGCTCAGCGCCGCCGGTACCCCCGCCCGCTCAGAGCTATCTGCTGAGGTCACATACGCATAACGCCACGGAGTCCACAAATGATCCATCGAGACATTGTCGCTCAATTTTTCCCGCAGTGCGCTCACCGCTGGCGTCCCACTCAGCCACTTTTGTTCCCATTTTCAGCTTTGGGTCGCCATCGCCTTCTCCCTCGCCGAACAATTCCCCACGCTGCGGGAAGATGAATTTTCGGCGAATGATGCCGGATTTCGCCGCCCGAATTGCCCCGATGCGCGCGCCGCGCCGCCTCGAATTCAACGAGGAAAGCTCTCGGCGGCCTGCATTGGCGCGGGTATTCAGGTGACCGCGCGTGCTCGTGATGCGTGCAATATTTGGCTTCAAACCCCGCCTCGGCGACGCTTTCCGGGATTGACCTTTATTTGCAATGATTGCTACACTTGAAAGCGTAGCTTCCTGCGCGGATTCCAGCAGTGAGTTGCGGCCGCCCTTCCAGCAAGCCGTTGCCTGCCGGGTGTTTCCCAAGGAGACAATAAGCCTTTATCCCGAGGCAATTTTCGGGCGAGAGGCCGTCGTTTTGGAAACAGCAACCGGCAAGTCAACGAGCGCGGCGACGGGAACCTGGCTCAGTGCATCTCATGGCTGCGCTTCGCCGTGGCCGGCGCAGAAGCTTGAGAGCGGCGGACCAGTTCAATCGCTGGACGACGCAATCCCGGAGCTTGCATTAATGGCAAACGTCCTCAATCCCGAACCCGAGAGCATAACCCTGAACACCGAACTCGAAACCCCAACGCTAGAGCCTGCGACCGAGCTGGAGACTCTTGAGAGTCTTGACCAGCAATCGCGTGAGTCCACGTCCAACCCCGAAACAGCCGAAGCAGTCGAACTACCCGAGCTGGACGCCGATACCCAATTAACCAAGTCCGATGAGCCTGTTGCCGAGGAAGCACATGAAAGTGCGCCCGAGGCCGAGGCCGCGGCAAGCCAGTCTCAACGTGTGGCAGCGGCAGAGCCGATGGACGATTTTTCCGCCGCCCTCGAGGCCTTTGAGCGCGAGCAGGCCGCTGAAGCCGCCGCCGTCGAAGCCTATGGCGACAAGATTGTGCAGGGCACCGTCGTCAAGCAGACTGACAAGCATCTGGTGATCGATCTCGGCCTCAAGAGCGAGGGCCTTGTCCCGCTCGAGCAGGTGGTCGATCACACCGGCGCAGTCAAGTTCCAACCCGGCGAAGTCATTGACGTGGTAATCGAGCGCGAGGAGCCCGATAGCGGCTATATCGTCAGCTACGAGCGGGCGCAGCGTCTGCGCGTGTGGGACACCATCGAGAAGGCAGCCAACGAAAAGACTCCCGTCATGGGGACCGTTGTTAGCCGCGTCAAGGGCGGCCTTACTGTCGACATCGGCATCAAGGCTTTCCTGCCCGGCTCGCAGCTTGAGATTCGCCCGGTGCGCAATCTCGACGGCTACCTCGGCCAGCAGATCGAAGTCCGCGTGATCAAGCTCAACAAGAAGCGCGGCAATGTCGTGGTGAGCCGCAAAGAGCTCCTCGAAGAAGACCTGAACAGCAAGCGTTCGGCCACCATGGAGCATCTCTTTGAGGGCGCGGTACTCACCGGCACGGTCAAGAACCTGACCGACTACGGTGCGTTCGTCGACCTCGGCGGCATCGATGGCCTGCTGCACATCACCGACATGAGCTGGGGACGCCTCACGCATCCCCGCGACCTGGTCAACGTCGCTGACGAGATCCAGGTAAAGGTGCTCAAGTTCGACAAAGACAAGCAGCGCGTCTCGCTTGGCTTCAAGCAGCTGACGCCCGATCCATGGCTCGACGCCACCGAGCGTTATCCCGTCGGCGCCAAGGTTCACGGCCGCGTTTTGTCGGTTACCGACTACGGCGCGTTTGTTGAGCTCGAGCAGGGCATCGAGGGCCTGGTTCACCTCTCTGAGATGACCTGGTCCAAGCGCCTCAAGCACCCCTCGAAGCTGGTCAAGCCGGGCGACGAGGTCGATACGGTTGTCCTCAGCGTGAACCCGACCGACCGCCGCATTTCGCTGGGCATGAAGCAGCTTCTCGAGAATCCGTGGGAGAACCTCAGCGAGCGTTATCCCGCCGGCGCCATTGTTGAAGGCCGCGTCCGCAACCTTACCGACTTTGGCGCATTCATCGAAATCGAGGATGGAATCGACGGTCTGGTGCACGTCTCGAACCTGAGCTGGACCAAGCGCGTCAAACATCCTTCAGAGATCGTGAAGAAGGGCGAAAAGGTGAAGGCAGTTGTTCTCGGCGTCGAGCCGCAGAATCGCCGCCTCTCGCTGGGCATCAAGCAGCTCCAGCCCGATGTGTGGGAGAGCTTCTTTGCCACCCATCGCGTGGGCGACGTGGTGCACGGCAAGGTTCTGCGCACCGCGCAGTTCGGCGCTTTTGTCGAAATCGCCGACGGTGTCGAGGGCCTCTGCCACATCTCCGAGGCGGGCGACGACGGCGACCACTCCAAGCTCGAAACCGGCGCGGAGCACGACTTCAAGATCATCAAGATCAACGTGGAAGAGAAGAAGGTGGGCCTGAGCCTGCGTGCGGTGAGCGGCCACGAAGCCAGCCGCGCACAGGTCGAGCACTACAAGGCCGATACGCACAAGCACCCCGTCTCAAGCTCCACCACCACCCTTGGCGACCTGATCCAGTGGAAGCGCGAAGGCTAAAAAAGACAGTGGTCAGTTGTCAGTGATCAGTGTTCAGTAAAACGGCCACCCGAAAGGGTGGCCGTTTTGCGTTGGAGGGGTGGTTCGGCGCTGTGAAAGGCAGCTAACCCGCATTTCTCACAGCCTCTCGCACATCCTCCGAGAAATGCTGGTGATCGGCCCACCTCTCAGTCAAGCGAACCCCCTTTAAAAGATCGTTCAACTCACTGCTCTTCAGCCACTTGCGACAGCCGTTTGTTTGCTTGTTTTCTCAGCCGATTCGCTAAGCTTGAAAGCAGGTGATTCGACCGGGCTACGCCTTCTTCGACAGCAGCCCGCGGTCATGCTCATTCAGTTCCGTTGCAAGTCCTTTAGTTTTACGCGTTTGAGACTCATATTCTTGAAAGGAGCCGACTTAAGGTAAATCCGTGCCGGCAACGGTCCTGAAATCACGAGCTTGCAGAAACCCCCAGGGGGGCGGCGCGGGTAGGGGTGGGGGTACAGGCGCATCCCTCTAACAGTACGACACAGTGCGTGACAGTCATCAAAATCGAGACCTGGGGCACCCTATTTTGTGGTGGGGCGATGAAAAAACCAGAGACGGGTCAATCGCATGACTCACACTGCATCAGACTCGGCGATTCCCTGCTCGACCACTGACTCCACGGTGTTCTCATCTCCCGCTTCGAAGGCAGCGTCCTGCTCCGCTTCCGACATTTCAATTCCAGATGCGTCAAGCAGGCCCTGCGGCATCTGCTTTTTCGGAGCGACGCCCAGTTCGCGCAGCATTTCGACTCGCCGCACCAGGTTTCCGGGGCCGGTTGAGAGCTGGCGGCTGGCGTCTTCATAGGCTCTGCGGGCGCTCAGAATCGCGTCGCCCACCGATTCGAGATTCGAAACAAAACCCACAAACTTGTCGTAGAGCTCGGCGCCGCGCTTCATCACGGTCTTAACGTTCTGCACCTGCATCTCCTGCCGCCACAGATCGGCGACGATGCGAATTACAAAGAGCACAGTGGTGGGGCCCGAGAGAAGAACGCCCTTTGAATAAGCATCATGCCAGAGCGACTCATCGTTTTGGAGCGCCAGCAGAAACGCGGGCTCGATGGGCACAAACATGACCACAAAATCAGGCGACTGGATTCCTGAGAGCGAGTGATAGTTGCGGCCCGCAAGCTCAGTAAAGTGGCTGCGAACGCTCACCAGATGCCTCTTGATCGCTTCAACACGGTCCTTCTCGTCCGCGGCGTTCACGCTGTCGTTGTAGGCGTTGAGCGAGACCTTGGAATCGATGACGAGGTGACGGTCTCCGGGCAGCTTAACCACCACATCGGTCTGGCGGCGCTGCACTGGATCTCCGTCTGCATTCATCTCGGCAAAGTTCTGCTGAAAGCTGTAGTGCGTGCCCTCCTGCAGTCCTGACTTGTCGAGGATGTTGCGCAGAATGGTCTCGCCCCAGTTGCCCTGGGCCTTGGTATCGCGGCGCAAGGCCGTGGCCAGGTTGTGCGCTTCCTCAGTTAGCGCCTGGTTCAGGTTGCCCATGGTGCCGATGAGGGTCTTGAGCTCGGTGACACCCTTCCCCGAGTCGATCTGCACTTCTTCAACTTTCTTGCGGAAGTCGTTAATCTGCTCGCGGAGAGGATTGAGCAGATTGCCAAGTTCCTTCTGGCTGTCTTCGGATAATGTCTTCGATTTCTGATCGAGAATGTCGGCTGCCAGCGCCTGGAATTGATTGGCAAGTGCCTGCTTGGCCTCGTCCAGCAGTTTGACTTTCTCTGCCATGTTCTCGCGCTCGTTGCGCAGCTCGGTTTCGAGCGAGCTGATGTGTGCGCGGGACTCCGCCTCGGCGTTCTGTTTGTCTTTTAACTCGGAGCGTACCGCTTCGTGTATGGCCTGCGATGCGGTGCGCAGCACCTCCATCTCCGTGGTGAGCTCGCCGATGCGCTTCTCTCGTTCCTCGGCCAGCGACTCAAAGCCGGCGCGCTTGGCGGCCACAGCCATTGATTCGCTCAAGGCATTCCCCGCCTGGGTGAGCGCATTGGCCAGCTCCTCGTTGCGTTGGATCAGACCATCTTTTTCAGATTTTGCGAACGAGCCGCGAACCAGGGCTCCGGCCAGAATCCCAACCAGAACGCCGACTCCGCCAATGAGCGCCTGCAAAACGAAAGGCTGCGCCAAAATAGATTGCATGGATAATTTTCCTCTTCGCCTAATGTACCCTTCCGGGCTGTGAAATTGCGGGGAAATTCGACTGCGCAGCCGGCCGGTCTTCCCTATTCCCTAGTCCCTAGTCCCTATGTCGGGGTCCCCAGCGAACGATTTTCAGTTCGCTGGGGTGACTAGTCCCTTGTTTCTCAGCCTTTTCCCCACAGACAGCCGCCTTTACACCCCCTTCTGAGCCCGGTAGACTTGAAGTTTCAGGGCCGCGCGCATTTTTTGTGGCGCGATGGTTGTGTTCCTGTGCCGTAGACCATTATTGTAGGAGCCTGCTATTGACTTAACCTCCTGAGCGAAAGTCAGTAATGGGTACCGGGGAGCGGAGCGGGAGACGGCCTTTTTCTTGAAGGCTCCGGAGATGCTTTTTGAAGTTTCTGAAACATAAGAGGAGATGCACGCATGGCTGTTGAAGAAAAAGTGAAGCAAATCATAGTCGAGCAGTTGCAGGTGGACGAAGCGGAAGTGACGCCGGGCGCCAGCTTTCAGGAAGATCTTGGCGCCGACTCGCTGGACGTGGTTGAGCTGGTGATGCAGTTCGAAGAGGCATTCGACCTTGAGATTCCCGACGAGGACGCCGAGAAGATCAAGACGGTGAAGGACGCCATCGACTACATCGAGAAGAACGCGAAAGGCGGCAAGTAGGATTGGCCCAGGACGTGACCCGCAGAGTAGTAGTTACCGGGGTGGGGCTGTTATGCGGTGTCGGCAATACAGCTCCCGAAATCTGGCGGCAGTTGCTGGCCGGAGCCAGCGGTATGGCTCCGATCCAGTGCTTCGACGCCACTGGTTTCCCGGTGACCTTCGCCGCCGAGGTCAAGAAATTTGACCCGCTTAACTTTGTCGACAAGAAAGAAGCGCGCAAAATGGGGCGCTTCATCCACTTTGCCTTTGCTGCGACTCAAGAAGCGATGACACAGTCTGGCCTGGAGATTACGCCCGAGAATGCCGACCGGGTGGGCGTATTCATCGGGTCGGGCATCGGCGGATTCGAAATCATCGAGCGCGAGCATGCGTCATTGCTGCAGGGCGGCCCGCGCAAGATCTCGCCCTTTTTTATTCCCGCGACCATTGTGAACATGGCGGCCGGGCAACTGAGCATTCGCTACGGCGCGCAGGGGCCCATATCGGCCACGGCGACGGCCTGCGCCACCAGCGCCAACTCCATTGGCGACTCGGTGCGCATGATTCTGCACGGCGACGCGGACGCGATGATTGCCGGGGGCAGCGAGGCCGCGGTAACGGCGCTTTCAGTGGGCGGATTTGCCGCGATGCGTGCGCTCTCAACGCGCAACGACGAGCCGACCAAGGCAAGTCGGCCATTCGACAAGAATCGCGACGGATTTGTGATCGGCGAAGGCGCGGGCGTCCTGATTCTGGAAGAGCTGGAGTTTGCGCGCAAGCGTGGCGCAAAGATTCTGGCTGAGATTATCGGCTACGGCATGAGCGCCGACGCCTACCACATGACCGGCATCGCGCCCGACGGCGCAGGCGCGCAGCGCAGCATGAGAGCGGCGCTGAAAGATGCGGGGATTCGACCCGAGGAAGTGGGTTATGTAAACGCGCACGCAACATCGACTCCGGCGGGAGATGGCAACGAGAGCCGCGCCATTGAGCTGGTGTTTGGCGAACATGCGCTGAGCCACAAGCTCAAGATCAGTGCCACCAAGTCAATGACCGGGCACCTGCTGGGCGGCGCGGGCGGGCTTGAAGCCGGCATCACCGTACTTGCGCTGCAAAACCAGATGATTCCGCCGACCATCAACCTCGACGAGCCCGACCCGGAGTGCAAGCTGGATTACGTGGCAAACGCGGCCCAGCCGCTCAGCTTTGACGTGGCGCTGTCGAACTCGTTCGGGTTCGGCGGCATCAATGCGTCGCTGGTGATGCGGCGGTGGGTGGAGTAGAGCAGCTACTAGCTGCTAGCTTCTAGCCTTCAGCCATTTGTGCTGGAATAAAACTGGCGCGCAAATCCGGAGGGTTTGCGCGCCAATTTTGTTGCAGCAGATTCTGTAGTGAGAGCCGCGGTGAAGTTCGCAGTCCGTTCAACAGCCAATGCTCAGCCGGTAATTGCGGCATAACCCGCGCCAACCAGAACGATAACAACCCACCATCCAAAGACCGCCATATAGCCCGTGCTGCGTTTCACTCCGGCCACGATCGATAATCCGATGCTAAACAGGAACAGGTACCAGATGGTCGTAAAGTCGAGTGCGCTGGCAAGTGCATAGACCGCCGGGCCGTAGTCCTGCGGGCTGATGAAAGCGCCCAGGCTGGTGGGGGCGAAGTTGCGCAAGTTGAATGACTCCGCCGCCATGCCGGCAAACAGAACAATCGCGCCCAGGGCCGATTTGATCAGCCCCGGCAAACTGGCATAAAACCACACCGCGAAGACGCTCCCGAACTTCGCCTTGCCCCCGAAGATAAAGTTGATCGTCCCCAGCATAACTCCTGCGACGATGACCCCGAAAAGCAGCACCAGCAGCGGGGTAGCGGCAAAGCCGCCTTCCATGGAGTACGCGGTAATCTTCATGGTTGTGGCGCGCTGGTCGGCCGGCAGCGCGGCTATTCGCTCTGCCGACTTCTGATTCATATTGATCGCGTTCTCGGCCACCTGCGGCCAACCCACTTTCATGGTTATGGCGCCAAACAGCGCGTAGGCAAACACGATGGAGAGAATGAACGGCAGCCACCAGCTCTTGTTGCCGCGCTTGATGTCTTCAAAGGTTTTGGAGGGTGCGGTAAAGGCGCAGGTAACGCGCTGCCACTGGGAGAGCCCCGGCGCGACTTCAGCGGCGGGTTGAATCTCAGGCTCGGTCATAGTTTTACCTTTCGATGAAGACGGATTGCGCACCTGGCTGCAACTGCCCGGGACCGGGTAGTCCAAGCCTTTAAGCGATCCTGGGCTGTTCGATCACGAAGCAATTTTCAGTGAAATGCGTTCGCCCGCGATTGTACCCCGGAACGCGGCAGGTGAACGAGTCAAATTTTCATGAGGAAAAGAGGGCGCGTTGGGGATGCAGGAGGAACATGCTCGCCGGAATGCTCAAATTCCCTGTGCGGATACGCCGTCGGCAACCGGGGTGGGAGCTGAGTGATGCCTGGCTCCGCCAGTATGGGCCTGCGAGGGAGTGAGGCTACGATGCGGAGTGCCATGGTAGGTGGGTAAGTAGTCTTTGTAGACGGCGATGTGGAAGCAGGCCTGCTGGAACTCTTCTTCCACGTCGATTTTGCCCTCGGCTTCAATCGTCAGCAGGTAACGGCGCATCCAGGCCATCTCGGCGCGGCTCATGTTGTCTTTGGCAATGTCGATGGTGGCGCCGGTAAGGTGCGGGCTCACAATGTCGCCCTCGGCCGGGGCGGCGTTGCCGTTCACCTGCATCAACTTTTTCTGGTACTCCACGGTGCGCACTGCCGAGCTGACTTCGAGCGGGCGGTGGAATTTGGCTTCGTGCGCCGCGGCCAGGTCGGAGAGAAAGCGCGCGGTCCAGGGGCGGCAGTAGCGATGATTGACGGGCAGATTGGCGTTGATGCTAAGCGCGTCCGAGACCGGCACGGGAACCAGAAGATGATGGGCGATGCGTTCGGCGAGATCGTCTTCATCTTCGATACGCTCGAGTCCCTCGGCCTCAAGCCGGTCGTTCTGGCGCTCGAGTGAGGCGCGGTTGCCGTACAACGGTGCAGGCATGTAGCCGCGGGCGATGGAGAGCGAGGCTTCCTCGGTCTCGGCCTTCAGGCGCGTGTCTTCTGAGTTGTCGAGAGCGTTGGCGTTTTCTCCCAAGAGTTGTTTTGCCGGGGCGCGATTGCTGAAGGCAGGTGCGGTCTCGGGGATTGGGACAGCTGCGTGGCGCTCGAATGATGGGTGCGCGGCATTGGGGGCGGCAGAGGGAAAAGAAGCTGACGGATCCGAATCGGAAAGGCTGGTATTTGAACTCTCTGTGTCAACGCTTGCGACCATTGTAGTGGCTGGCCGGGCAGCGGCATATCGGCGCGTCGTTTGTACTGAGGCAGCAGTCTTGGGAACGGCTGATGCGGATTCAGAGGGTGACGTTTCGGAGGCGTCTGCAGGGTCGCGACGGTCTACGTCGGTACGCGCGGAAGGTAAAGCCCCGGGTTCATCGCCTACTGCTTCGTAGTTTGTGGTGCCGCTGAACGATTCCGACTCGGGCTGACGGTACTGTTCAGGCTGAGACTCCGATTCGGGCCGAGCCTCGGGGCGCTCCTCATATGCTGCCTCGATGGGATGTTCGACGCGGGCCGGAGTGTATCGCGCACGAACCAGTTCAGGTTGGCGACGATAGCGGGCGGAGTGGCGCAAGACCGTGCGGCGATCCATAGAGTTGTGGGTTCGGCGGCCTGCTGCGAACTGGTTGCGGCTCCGGCGGCCTGCGGCCATCTGGGCGCGAATTCTGAGCCCGGCGGCGCGGCCAACTTCTTCAGGAGTGGGCTTGTGAAGGGCGGCTTCGTCTTCGGGGTGGGCGGCTTGAAGCCTGGACCGCGAAGATGGAGCCGATGGGCGACGGGTGGTTCTGGCTGGATGGTGGAGGGTAGTTGCCTTCTCGTGAGGATGGGCGGCGGAGCGGGATGAGCGCTCATGCGTCAAAACCTGGCTTGTGGTGGTGTGGCGAGCCGCCTGCGAGCCTGCAGCCTTTCTGTGGGCATGTGCAGGGGTCGCTGGGGCGCCGTGCGCATAAACAGCTAGCGCAGCCAGCGCAATCGTCATGATTGCGGTCCGGCCCATGGGGGATGGTGCGGACAATCGAGAGCCTCTTTAGTGTAAGTCTGTCCGGCTTGCGCTCCGAGTACCAATACGGATGCGGTCTTGTCTGATAATTAGACCCGGGATCGAGGGGAATAGTCGCGCGCCGAGCTGACTCGCTCTATTTTGCCTTTGCTTTGCCCAACATATAATTCACCGCCGCTTCGAGCTGGGCCGGGGTTACGTCTTCAACCACTCCGGCGTCGCCGATGCCGATTGGGAGCACGAAGCGGCGCACTCCGCCTACATTCTTCTTGTCGCTGGCGGTGGCGGCAACCAGCTTTTTGGCGCCCAGCTTGAGAGCGGGCAGCGGGCCATAGCGGTAAATCACTGATTCCATGCGGTCGAGCTGGCCGGCGGTGATGGTTCTCCGCTGCCGGGCGAGATGCAGCGCGGCCACCATGCCCCAGGCGATGGCCTCGCCATGCAGCATTGCCTTGTAGCGGGTAACCTGCTCTAGGGCGTGGCCCACGGTGTGGCCCAGGTTCAGAATCATGCGCAGGCCGCTCTCGCGTTCGTCCTTGTTCACTACGCCGGCCTTGATGCGGATGGAGCCGGCGATGACCTTTTCGAGCGCCTTGGGATCGCGGGCAAGCACGTCGTCAACATGCTCTTCCATAAAACGAAACAGCGCGCGGTCGCGGATGATTCCGGACTTGATGCTTTCCATGAGGCCGGCCCTCAGTTCGCGGTCGGGAAGAGTGCCGAGCACGCCGATATCGGCAAACACGGCGCGTGGATGATGAAAGTTGCCGACCAGGTTCTTGCCCTCGGGCAGATTTACGCCCACCTTGCCGCCCACGCTGGAGTCGACCTGGGCCAGCAGCGTGGTGGGTACCTGGATATAAGGAATGCCGCGCATGAAAATGGCAGCGACAAAGCCGCCGAGATCGCCAACGATGCCGCCGCCAAAGGCGATGAACAGCGAGCCGCGGTCGCCGCCGGCGCGGATCATCTCGCGGGTGAAACGTTCGACGTTGACCATGGTTTTGTGGCGCTCGCCGGGGGGCAAAAAGAGCGTGATGGGCGGCTCGGCGAAGGAGCGTAGAAATGTCGCAGACCAGAGCGACCAGATCTCGGGCGAGGTGAGCACGAAGACGCGGCGCGGCAGTGGGCCGATGGCGCGCTCGATGCGCGGCGAGAGGGATTCGAGAAGACCGCTTCCGGCGAAGACGTCGTACCGGGCCGAGGGGGTATCTACGCGGATGGTTTGCACGGTTTTATGGTAGCAGCGGGGGTGAGGCAGGGTGCGAGAGTGCGAGAGTGCAAGAGAGCGAGGGAGCGAGGGAGCGAGGGTCAGCGGCTGTGATACATTCATCCTTCCCCGGTGGAGAATGCAGAATGGTGCGTGAAATTGTCGCTGCGATTTTATTGGCGCTGTTCGCTTCGTGGGCGATGGCGCAGGCATCGCAGGCTCCGCAAACTGCCACTGTGACGACGCCAGCCGACGGAGGCGAGATTCACTACGCCGGTATGGGCGTTGTGGCGCCTGAGCCGCTGCCACCAATCCGCGCGTTCAAGGCACCCGACAAATGCAAAAAGTTTGACGGCACTGTAACGCTATTCCTGGCTGTGGACGGGAAAGGAAAGCTGGTTCAAATATATCTGCTCAGCGCGCTGGGCAATGCGTTGGACAACCTGGCGGTATCCACTCTTGAATTCAGTGCCGACTTCAAGCCGGGAATGGTGGATGGCGCTCCAGCGACAGTGGCTGTGGTTGATGAAATGAAGATGCAGGCCTGCTTGGTGGACCTCACGGACGCAACTGGCCGAAAGGTATCGGAAAAAATAGAACTTCGGTCGTTTCCCGAGCAGAGGATGCAACTAGCAAAACGCCCAGCGCCACCGCGCTCGCCTCCTCCGCTGCCTCCGGCGAAGAACCAGGATCCGTTGCCGCCGGGAGTTTATCGCGTGGGGGGAGATGTTTTTCCGCCCAAGCTCCTGAAGAATGCAACAGTCGACTACGTGGGTGAACTGCTGAGCCGGCATTATCACGCAACGTGTGACTACGAAATCGTGGTGAACGAGCATGGATTTTCGCGGAATCCGGCAGTGGCCAACGGCCCTAGTTCGTGTTTTGATCCACAACTGGTGCAATCGCTCTTGAATGATCGCTTTACACCGGGCATGCGAAACGGGGAGCCTGTTCCGGTGCAGATCAAGATTGAAATCGCTTTCTGAGTGTCGTCGGGACACGGGAGTTAATTTCGTTGGCAAAGAAGATTGTTTTGGGTGCCTCAGTTTTGGTGGCTACAGCCATGGTATTTGCGCAATCGCCGCAGTCCGTGCCAGCCGCCGTGACGCCTGCAACTGTTGCCGATTCGACGATTCATTACAAAGGTCCGGGAGTGACTGCGCCCGAACTGCTATCGGTGAGCGGCACGTTTGACCCGATTGACCACTGCAAAAAGCTGGATGGCGAGGAGCAGATTCTGATTGCTGTGGATCGGACGGGAAGCGCACAAAGGATCAAAGTTCTCAAGTCGCTGGGCAACGATCTTGATGCTATGGCGCGGCACGTTGCGGAGTTGGATAAGTTCAACCCTGGGACGGTTGACGGTGGGCCAGCCATTGTGGCGCTTTCCGACGATATCAGGCTACAGGCCTGCCGCGTGGAAAAGAAGGACGCGTATGGTATCAAGCAGAATTATTTGCAGTTGCGATCCGCGCCGGAACAGACGTTTGAATTGATCGATGCTCCGAGCGGTGCTCTCACTCAGCTTCCACCGAAGCCGGAGCCAGCGACGGCGGCGTGGGATGGGGCGATGCACGACCTATACAGAGTTGGCGTCGACGTCACACGTCCCGTGTTGATTCACCAGGTTGACCCGGAGTTCACCCCGGAGGCTCGGAAGGCCAAGTACGGGGGCGTTTGTATGGTCTCGGTCATCGTGGACATAAACGGGAATCCTCAGAACGTGCGTGTGGTGAGGCCACTGGGCATGGGATTGGATGAGGAGGCGCTCAAGGCTGTAAAGCAGTTCCGCTTCAAGCCGGCCAGGAAGGATGGCAGGACGCCAGTGCCAGTGATGATCACTGTTGAAGTGAACTTCAGGTCTTTTGACGGGGGACCCGTTCTACCCGCACCGCTTCACTGAGGGCACTGCACTGGCCTCATCACCTCTGTGTCAACCTGGTAGCCGGGCGGGGAAGACACTCCCAGGAAAAGAGCGGTCTGCTCTTGATCTTCTAATCCAGGACATAAAATATCCTCCCATACAGATGACAATTCAGGTGATAGAATGTACGTGGAGTTGCCGCTATGTCTTCGCGTGGAGAACCAATTCGAGAAACGTCGAGTTCGCAGAGCCGAGGGAAGACCTCGCGGGCGCGGAACCGCATGAAGCTCTCGACCACGGTGGCTGCCGAAAACTTCACTTTTCTTGAAACCATGGTGGGCTCGGGCCGCGCCGAATCGATTGCGGAGGCCGTGGACCTGGCGATTGCGCGTCTTCGCCGCGCGGAAAATCGCGCCCGCCTGGAGGCAGCAACCACGGCACACTTCGACGGCCTGACTGCGGAGGCAGAGGCTGAGGAGCGGCAGCTTGCGAGCCTGCTTCACTCCAGCGCCGCCAGCGTGGATGTCGACCTTGAGCCCTGAATTGAGCCAAGTACCGAAGCCCAGGCGCGGGGAGATCTGGCGCGCCGACTTGGGCGACGGCAAGAAGCACGCCGTGGTCGTGGTCTCTCTCGACCAGAGAAATCTGAGCGACCGAACCACTTCAGTGCTGGTGGTTCCGTTTGGAAGTTACGGCGCCGAGGGCCCGACGGTTCTGCGCATGATGCCCGGCGAAACCAGCCTGCCCGAGCCGTCATTTCTCAAGGCGCATTTTATTCAGGTCTTGCCCAAAGAGAGACTATTCGATCGGCTGCCGCGCACCCTCTCGGGCGCGCAATTGCGGGAAGTAGTTCTGATGATCCGGCGCGCCATCGACCCGGATGCCCCCTACGCCCCACCTCTGCGTTGAGGCTTTAATAGCGGCTTCTTCATCGCGATTTCAAGAGAAACGGTCTTGCTGCGGCCAGCGCGAATATTCTCAAGCGCGACTTCAGCAAAATAGGTATCTTCAAGGTTCTCGATGTGGGCGAGCAGCGCTTCGCGGGCGTAGAAGGTCTTAGTTCGCCCGGTGCGTTTTGCCAGCCGGTCAAGTCGCTTTTCGATGTCTTCGGGGAGTCTGATGGCAAGCATGGTGCGCTGCGCACAGCGCTGCCAGAATCGATACGCCAAACTGTTGATTTCGAATGATCATGGTCATCCCCGGAATGGCGGGGGAAATGGCATCGGGCGGAGCCAGCCCAATGGCTGAACCGCATGCCTAAAGCAATTTGGGGTTCGGCTGCAGTTTCGCCATGCCCCCTGGATCCCGGCAAATATGGCGAAATTATGCTGGTTGAAAACGCTTTGGTCAACTGAAAAGACAGGGAAACGGAAAGAACAGCCAGTAGCCAATAATCGAGGCTGGTAGTTGGAGTTCGAATCGAGGGCGGCTGTTCCCTACTCCCCATTCCCTATTCCCTTGTTCTCTCGTTCCCTGCTTTTCTGGAACCTTCAGAGCCTGTGCGCGTCTAAGGAGTTGAGTAGATAGTGCTGATCGCCTAAAGGCCGAACCAACTCCAATCCCCCATGGGGTGAATGCTTTGCGGACAGGTCATATCCTGCATTCCTGGGGCAAGGTCCTGCGGGGCCATACCCCCATGTTATCAATTGAGGTAACACGCGAGTGTCCGCTGCACTGCCCGGGCTGCTACGCGTATGGCGAGAACCACCTGGGCGGCGAAACCACGCTGCGGCAACTGAACGACAAGCGCGGCGACGAGCTGGTGCGCGGCGTGCTCGAACTTGTTGTTGACCGGCACAAGCCGCTGCACGTGACGCTTGTGGGCGGCGAGCCCATGGTGCGGCATCGCGAGCTTGGCCGCATTCTGCCTGAGCTTGCGCGGCGCGGCATCTATTCGATGGTGGTTACGAGCGGCATCGTTCCTATTCCAATGGAGTGGATGACTCTGCCGCGGTTTACGGCTGCGATTTCAGTGGACGGGCTGCCGGAACACCATAATGTCCGGCGGAATCCGGCGACTTATGAGCGGATTCTCGAGAACCAGGCCGGCCGGCACTTCTACGTGCATTGGACCATTACGGCGCAGATGCTGGCGCGCGCCGGGTACCTGGAAGAGTATGTGCGCTTTTGGAGCGAACGGCCCGAAGTGAGTCACATCTGGGTGAGCATCTACTCGCCGCAGCGGGGCGAAGCGAGTGCGGAGATGTTGAGCCGGGAGCAGCGCGAGTATGTGGCGGGCGAGCTGCCGCGGCTGCGCAAGCAATATCGCAAGCTGCTTACTCCGGCGGGATACGCGCAGGCGCTGTTGCATCCGCCGGCCTCGCCGGAGAAGTGCACGTTCTCGCGGCTCTCGAAAAACTACTCGGCCGATCTGAAGACGCACATTGAGCCGTGCGTGTTTGGCGGCGATCCGGACTGCAGCCAGTGCGGCTGCTCGGCCAGCGCGGCCAGTCACTGGGTGAGCGAGATACGGGTGGCCGGACCGCTGAAGGCGAAACACCTGCTGCATGGGTCTATGCGAATTGGGAGCATTGTGGCGCGGCTGAAGCGGCTGGCGATGCCGGCGTGGAAGGAGCGGGGACGCGGGCCGGTTGAGCCGGAGAGAAAGAACGAGCTGGTGCAGATTGGGATGGACTGAAAAGGAGCTTCTAGCTTCTAGCTTTTAGCTCCTGGCTGATCCGCCATCGCGCTCGCTACTGCGCACGCGGCCAAAATCACTCCAATCACAATCAGCGAGGCGACGATCGGGATTTCGATCCAGCGGGCGAGGAGCATTTTGAGCGCGATGAAGCCGAGCAGCGCGCCGAGGCCGTAGTGGAGGTAGCGGAATCGATCGAGCATGTCGGCGAGGGCGAAGTAAAGCGAGCGCAGGCCGAGCACC
The DNA here is from genome assembly GCA_963732165.1 of uncultured Acidobacteriaceae bacterium. GTDB lineage: Bacteria > Acidobacteriota > Terriglobia > Terriglobales > Acidobacteriaceae > Telmatobacter. The sequence goes on along the minus strand of CAVSYM010000041.1, from coordinate 58,043 downwards.
GCGGCGATATTCGAGGTGTAAGCGATGAAGGGGTTGTGGGTGACGGCGAGAACTGCGGGGATGGAGTCGGTGGCAAATAGAAGGTCGGTGAATTCGACGGCGATGATGACCGGTAGCAGCGAGCCACGGGCGGGCTGCAGACGGCGAATCCACTCGGGAATGACGGCGCGGGCCGAGCCGCCGCGCAGCAGTTTGATGGCCGCGTAGAGCAGAAATGCGCCGAAGATCCAGGTGATCCAGACGTAGCGGGTAAGTAGCGCGACGCCCAGGCCGATGAAGAGGCCGCGGAGGACGACGGCGCCCCAGACTCCCCAGGCGAGCGCGGTGTGCTGGCGCTGGCGGCTGATCTCAAATCCCTGAAAGAGCAGCAGGAAGACGAAGAGGTTGTCCATCGAGAGCGAGAACTCGATGGTGTATCCGGCGACGAACTCGAGGGCTGGCTGGCGGCCCTGTTCAACGGCGATCCAGAGGGCGAAGACCGCGGCGACGATGACGAAAGCGCCTGCGCCGAGCCACGCGGAAGCCGACGGATGACGGGCCTGGCGGCGATGGCCAGGCATGAACGAGTCGGCCACGAGCAGCAGCGCTACAGCCGCGTGAAACCCGACCCACCATTCCCAGGAAACGCCGGCAAGCATAGGTGGATGCTAACAAAGGCAGCGGCGGTAGCGGGTCAGCGAGTCGGCAAGTCAGTGAGTCAGTGGGCTGGCGCCTGACAGGTTCTCAATCAGGCATTTCAGGCTGAGAGAGTGAATGGCAATCTGGCAGATTCCGCCGACTTGCTAACTCGCTGACTCGCTGACTTGCTTGCCCCCTCTTTCCGTCACCAAATCGAGGGATTCTGCATCTGCATAGAAGAGAGGTCAACGTGGGCGAACTAACAGCGCAGATGCGGGCGGAGATAGCGGAACGGCACGGCGGTGCGGGGATCGCCCGGCCGAGGGTGGTGATTGTCGGGGGAGGGTTTGCCGGCATCCACGCGGCTCAGGCGCTTAAAGACATGAATGTGAGCGTGACGGTAATCGACAAGCGCAATCATCACCTGTTTCAGCCGCTGCTTTACCAAGTGGCGCTGGCGGTGCTGTCGCCAGCCGATATTGCGCAGCCGATCCGGTCGATTTTGAGCCACCAGCAAAACGCCGAAGTGCTGATGGACGAGGTGATGGGAATTGATGTTGCTGCGCGACAGTTGACGCTGGGTTCGGGTGCGCGCGTGGCTTATGACTACCTGGCGCTGGCCACGGGAGCGAGCCACTCTTACTTTGGACACGAGGAATGGGCAAAGCTTGCGCCGGGGCTGAAGACGGTTGAGGACGCACTCGAGATCAGGCGGCGCGTGCTGCTGGCATTTGAGCTGGCCGAGCGGCAAAAGCTTGAACGCGGTACACATCCACCACTGAATTTTGTGGTGATTGGCGGCGGGCCCACGGGCGTGGAGCTGGCCGGCGCCATCAGCGACATCGCGCAACTCTACATGAAGCACGACTTCAGGCACATCGATCCGCGGAAAAGCCGCGTGCTGCTGCTGGATGGCGGCCCAAGGTTGCTGGCGGCGTATCCTGAGGACCTTTCGGCAAAGGCCGAAGAAGAGCTGAAGAAGCTGGGCGTTGAAGTGCACACCGAAGCGCAAGTGAATGGCGTGGGCCCGGGGTGGGTTGAGGCCAACGGCGAGCGGTTCGAATCGGTGGTGACGCTGTGGGCCGCGGGGGTGCAGGCTTCGGCGCTGGGCAAAATGCTGGGTGCGCCGGTGGATAAACGCGGCTGCGTGATTGTGGATGACCGGCTGAATCCGCCGGGGCTGCCCGAGGTGTTTGTGCTCGGCGATCTTGCTCACCTGGTTGAGAACGGTAGGCAGATTCCCGGTGTAGCGCAGCCTGCGATGCAGATGGGCGACCACGTGGCCAGAATTATTGCCGCCGATCTCGAGGGCAAGCCGCGGCCGGCATTCCATTACTTCGATAAGGGCGACATGGCGACGATCGGGCGCATGTCTGCCGTGGCCAAGGTGGAGTGGCCGTTCAAGGCGCACATGAGCGGGCTGCCGGCATGGTTCACGTGGATTGCTGTACACATCTTTTTCCTGATCGGCTTCAGGAATCGCATTTTTGTGTTCTGGACGTGGATATGGACGTATTTCACATTCCGGCGCAGCGCGCGGCTGATCACGGGCGACCTGCATTTGCCGGGGTGGAAGGAGCAGATTGACGCGGGAAAGCCTGGTCAGCCTGGAAGCCGGGCTGCGGATTGAGAGACAGGGGTCAGGGGCCAGGGGTCAGGGGTCGGTTTTATGTGGCCGGCTTTCGTCGATTGAAGAGAAAGTGCGCGAGCAGGAGCGTGGCCCCGACGGTGCTCAAAACGGCGTCGGCGGCGGGCATGCCCCGCGGCCCCCAAAGCGCATAGCCGCGGCCATCGACCCACGACATATATGCCACCGGCAGATTGCCGAGCGAGTTGATGATGGCGTAGCGCGTGCTGCCGCTTTTTCCTGAACTTCCCAGAAACTCGAGCGAGACGCCGGTAAAGAGCGCATAGCAGGCGCCGATGGTGAAGAGAAAAAACACTGTGCTTATGTAGTAGACGAGCGGGCGCAGGGGCCCGATGGCCAGGAGGGCGAGCGAGGCGGCATTGGCCAGTCCGGCAATCAGAAAGGCAACCGAGGCACGCACGCGCACCGGGATGAGCGAGACGGCAAGCGCACCCAGGGTCGTAAGCACCGCACCGGCCACGCCATTGATCCACGCGACTCCCGAACCATTTACGCCGTAGTCGCGAGCGAGCTCGGGCAACAGGCCAATCATGCCGCCGCTGCACATGGGAAAGGTGACGAGCAGAGTGTAAGGAATCGCTTCCCATCGCAGAAATGTGGACTTGAATTCGTGCCAGACGCGGCTGGCGGTTTCGCGGGCGCTGCCGCTGTGCACCGATTGCGCAGGCATGGCAAAGGCAGCGAGCGCGGGAAGCGCAACCAGCGCGGCGATCATGCATCCTATTGCGAACAGGCTAAAACGCCCCGAGTACGAAACAACCAGGAAGGTGGCGACGGCGCCGAATGTGAGTGAACCGCTCTGATAAAAGGAACCGGCGCGGCGGCGGCTGACTTCGCTGCGCAGATTGCCCATCATTCCGCCGCAGGCGGCTGGAACCATTACGGCGAGGCACGCGGTGATAAAGAGCAACACAATGCCGCGCGTGGATGCGAGCCGCGGCTCATGAAACGCGAATAGAAGCGTAAGCGCCGAGAGAGCGGCAGCAAGCAGGAGCCAGGTTCGGCGGCGAATGAAGAAATCGGTCACCGGGCCCCAGAGGAAGTAGATGGCGTGGGGCAGGGTAAGCAGGGCCACGATGCTGGCCGCGCGTGCAGGGTTGACTCCTTCGTCGCGCAGCAGGTAGCTGAGCGCGCCGTCAATGAGGCCGACGGCAATTACCGCGTCAGGCGCAATAAGGAGGCTGAAGATCCACGAGCGCTCTTTTGGGGCGGATGGGACGCCGCTCTCGGTCAGCACGGGCTCAGGCGGTGGCATGGGAATCAGGGTAGCAGAACGGTGGACGGTGATCGGTGAGCGGTGGACCGTGGACGGTGATCGGCGGTCGGTGAACAGGAGGGCAAGTGCATTGGCGGGTCTGGAGACCCACACCCACCATACAGCCGGTCAGGAGACCGGCGGTACTGTCGCGTATGCCGCCCCCTTTGTCGAGTAAACTTATACTGTCATGCTCGACTTGGGATTTGTGCGATCCAACCTGAAGTTGGTGGAAGAAAAACTGCGCGCGCGCGGCGCCGATCCGGCTGTTTTGCTGGGCGATTTTCGCTTATACGAAAAGGCGCGTCGCGAGGCTATCACGCAGGCGGAAACAGTTAAGGCTCTTCGTAACGACTTGAGCCAGGAAGTCGGAGCGCTCAAAAAGCAAGGGATGGATGCGACTCCGCTTGTCGAGGAAACCCGGTCCTTAAAGGCCAAACTCGAAGATCTTGACTTCACTGCAGGCGTGCTCGATGGTCTGATACGTGAGTCGCTCGCACGTATCCCGAACCTGACCCGCGACGAAGTGCCGAAGGGAACTTCAGAGGCAAATAACGAGGTTGTCAAGACCTGGGGCGAGCCGAAGAAATACAGCTTTGAGCCCAAGCCGCATTGGGAAGTCGGCGAGCAGCTTGGAATACTGGATCTTGAGCGGGCCACAAAGTTGAGCGGGGCGCGGTTCGCGGTGTACATGGGCGCTGGGGCGCGCCTAGAGCGGGCGCTGATCAATTTCATGCTGGACATGCACACTGGCGCGATCGAACATGAGGTTCAGAAGGGACGGCGCCAGGACTATACCGAAGTGCTGCCGCCATTCATGGTCAACGAAAAGTCTCTCTATGGCACTGGCCAAATGCCGAAATTTGCCGACGACCTTTTCCGCTGCGCAGATGCCGATTGGCAGACAAGATCGGAAGCAGAGGAGGAATACAAGAGAGCGGTGCGTGAATACGGCGTCAGCAGCGTGGGAGCGGAAGATGCTCGTGCTCGCATAATAGAGTCGAAGAAAAAGGCCATCTTCAACGATCACTGGCTCATTCCCACGGCTGAAGTGCCGGTGACGAATTTGTATCGGGACGAGATTCTTGACGAGACGCGGCTGCCGATTTCGCTGACGGCATACACGCCGTGCTTCAGGGCCGAGGCCGGGGCGGCGGGCAAGGACACACGCGGAATCATCAGGCAGCATCAATTCCAGAAGGTGGAACTGGTAAAGTTCGCGCGGCCCGAGAAGTCGGACGCGGAACACGAGAAGCTGACACGCGATGCCGAGGAGATTCTTGAGGCGTTGGAGCTGCCTTACCGGCGTGTGTTGCTGTGCACTGGCGACACGGGATTTTCTGCGGCTAAAACATTTGACCTTGAAGTGTGGCTGCCGGGACAAGGGCTTTACCGCGAAATTTCGTCGTGCTCGAATTTTGAGGCGTTTCAGGCGCGGCGCGCCAATATCCGCTACCGGCCGAGCGCGGGTTCGCAGGGCGGAGCGAAGGCCAAGGTTGAGTTTGTCCATACGCTGAATGGCAGCGGGCTGGCCGTGGGCCGCACGTGGGTGGCGATTGTGGAGAACTACCAGCAGGCGGACGGGGCGGTGCTGGTGCCCGAGGCGCTGCGCCCGTACATGGGCGGCCTCAAGCGGATCGAGTCCGAGCGGATTGAGAAGGAGAAGTAATGAAGGCAGACAGCGCGGCGGCGCAGGCGGGACAGGTGGGGAGTTCGGGACGCGGGTTCACCGCGGTACTGAAGAGTTATTTTTACTGGACCTACTCGCGCGGCTCGTTCCACTACGACGTGATGGTGACGCTGATTCTGTTGTTCATCTTTGTTACACCGCAGTTTTGGAATTTCGGCGACGGGCGGTCGACGGAACCGGGGCCTTCGCATCCAATCATGGTGAGCGGTGACGGCGGCCACGGCGTGATTATTACCGTGGATGCGACGGATGTGGTGGTTCCGGCAGGCGCGTCCGACAGCCAGGTAAAGCGCGCACTGCGGCACGCGATTGAACCGGTGACGGGCGACGATGTATTTGTGGTGCGTTGGATGACGGTGACCACGGCCGACGGGCGGCTGGCCTGGAAAGTGTGGGCGCACAAGTAAGGATTGATTCGGGCCGACCGGTTCATATTGCGCCGCCGGCAGTCGATTTAACAGCTTCTGCGGGTCCGGTTGGAAATTTCGATAGCAGGTCAGTTTGAAAAAATTCTTCCTTAGGGGTTAAAGCCCGTAGACCTTTTGATTGGTTTTTGTATGGGCTGAAGTCCGTACTCTTCAGGTTTACTCGCTACCGGATGTTTGCGAGCCTGGGCGAATCATTTGACGTCAAATAGCGTAAGGAACTTTATGCAATTTAAAAGACTTTTGTTTTTTGCCGCGATCTGCACCCTGGGATTTTCTGCGGCGAGCGCGGTAGCAGCTCAAGACTTGCAGGCCGTGTTGAGCAGAATGGACGCTGCATCGGCGAAGTTTCATACAACATCGGCGGACGTAGAGTTCACCACCACACAGACCCATCCCATTCCCGATACGGATGTGATGAAAGGCGCCGTCTATTACAAGCGTGATGGCTCGAACTACCAGATGGGTGTGCATATCGAGACCGATGATGGACAACCCTCGCCCAAGGTGGTTGTGTGCTGCATGAATGGCGACATCAAGCTGTATGACAAGCTGCAGAACCAGGTGACGACGCTCAACAAGCTGAGCCAGTACGAAAGCTGGTTCATGCTGGGCTTTGGCGCCAGCGGCAAAGAGCTTGAGGAGAAATGGGACGTCAAAGACGACGGGCCCGAAACCGTGGACGGCGTGAAGGCCGAGAAGCTCGAGCTTACTTCAAAGGATCCCGATGTACGGGCCAAGGTGCCCAAAGTGATTTTGTGGATGGACGTCGAACGGGCGGTGAGTTTGAAGCAGTATTTCGATGAGGGAAACGGTCAGTCGCGCACCTGCCACTACACCGACATCAAGGTGAATCAGTCGCTGCCCAGGGACGCGTTTAGCTTCAGCACCGACAAGAAGACGACGTTCAGCAACAGGTAAACCGCATTCCCCGCCAGCACAAAGATCATGGGGAAGCATTCGAGCGTATAGCGGGCCTCGGGCGCTTCAACGGTGAGCAGGAGCGCGCTGCGCAGCACCATGTAGGCGACGAGCGGTAGCCATAGCTTTGGTTTCATGAAAACGCCGATCAGCGCCAGCAAAAGATACAGCGCATTGAGCGCAGTCCACGACCAGCTGAATTTTGTCTCGGCGTAGTGATGCGAGTAAACCCACCAGTCGAGATCGATGGGCAGGTTTTCTACGCGCGGCCTGAGCCACATGTCGGCGACGCGGCCGAGCGGGAGCCAGACGTAATAACGTACAGGATGCGCGGCGATGCGTTCGCGGGCAAGTGCGGCAAAGCGAGCGTCAATCGCCGGCGTCAGGTCGTAGCCGTTGTTGTTGTAGTCGCGGGCGATTGCGGCAGTTTCCTCACGTTGAGCGGGCGTGTCGAAGGCGCGAGCGGGGAGTTGGTCGATATCGAGCTCGCTGCCCGGCACATTCCAGTAGATCTGGTAAGTGGAAATGTAGTCGAGGCACCAGGATTTGACCCAGCGCTCCCAGCCGAGGTTGGGGCTCTCGTCGGGCTCGATGGCCAGGCGCGGCGCGAGCGGTTGAAACACTTGGAACGTCTTCCAGTTGCGGGCCGCCCAGATGGCGAAGGGCGCAGTGGCAATGAGGGAGCAGACGGCGGCCATGCACGTCAGCTTGCGCGGCTGAATGAGGGTGCGGCGAATCCCGAGGACCAGCGCCGGCGCAAAAGCCACGGCGGCCAGCGCGCCGTCGGGACGCAAAAGTGCCGCGTAGGTGACGGCAAAGGTGAAGCCGAGCGCGAGCTTCCAGCCGGGGCGCTCGCGGAAGCGTGCCATCGCACACATTGCCAGCGCGAGGCAAAAGATGGTTGGCGCCTCAGTGAGCGGCATGGCCGCGTACGACGCCGTAAAAGGACACAGCGCCGCGAGCCATAGGGTTGCCATGGCCGCACCGTTTTTCAGTTGCGGATGCGCGATGCGGCGGACGAAATCGGCGAGCAAAAGGCAGGCGATGAGGTCGAGGCCGATCTGAATAAGGCACGGCGCATAGTAATTATCCATGCCGAATAGCTTGAAGCAGCAGACCAGAAAGAGCGGATAGCCGGGGAGGCGGATGATGGTGGGATAAAGCTCGTTGCCGGCGCCGTTGAGTGCATAGCGGGCATGCAGAAGCAGGTTTTTGGCAATGCCACCGTAGACAAGCGCGTCGTAATCGACCTCAAAGCAGACTCTGAGCGCCCACAGGCGCAACGCCAGGCCGGCAGCCAGCGGCAGGCCGTAACCGAGCAAAGTGCGAAGAAGCCGGCCCGCGTTGGTGTGGGGTTCGAACTGACTGCTCGGAGCAGCTTCCATACGATTCGTACTGTAACAGCCTGCGGCGGCCGGCAACGGCGGTGTAGTGAGTGGTATCCCACCCTTTCGGCACGAAACGCCAAAAGGTTGGACGACCGGCGACAAGGTGGTAGTGGAAACAGAAGGACCCCGGCCGCCGCTTTATATCCAACCATTCAGAGGCCTGAAGGCCTCTGCTCCCTCCGCGGGTTCGTGGTTTCTCATACTTCCGGCATAAAACACCGAAAGAATGCGGTTCCCTGCCAACCGAATTAAGAGGCTGCATCCAAGAACTTGCAGGTCCGATCCCGTGAATTAGAGGGCCAGGCCCTATATCGAAGCCACCCGCACTCGTTATTCTTAAGTTACCCTGACCTGAGGCCGATTCGGGCCCAGGGTGAGACTCTCCCAAGATGCCTGATCGCCAGATTTTTTACGACCCGGAACGGAAGCGCTGGAAACGGCTGCGACGCGTCCTTGACGCCGGGGCAGTGATTACTACTTTGGTGATCGTCGGATTTGTCTTGAGTGTCGTTCGCAACCAGGCGCTGCCCGAACTGCTGCTCCCCACGCCGAAGCACAATTACCGCGCACTGCCCGACCGCCAGCCCCTGCTGCGCTTGCGCAACCTGCACCCGTCGCGCCGCAAGACCGGCCGCAAACCGTCCGACATACCCTTCAACTCGGGCGAAGGGGTTCGGGCCGCCTACTATGTGCAGGACGACGCGGCCAGTTATTCCTCGCTCAAGGAACACGTTCACCAGATCGATTTGCTGTTCCCGCAGTGGCTGCACATTGACTCGCCCGACGGCACGCTGATGATGATGAGCAGCGACAACCTGCGCGAGTACCCGGTGATTGAGGGGAACACGGTACACGACCCCGACTACGGGAACCGGGTGAAGCTGGTGATTCAGGCGGCGCGGGCAGACACTGAAATTTTTCCGCACGTCAACAACTTCAATCCGCACACACAAAGCTGGGACGAGCATGTGGGCGGCGTTCTGATGGACCGCGACAAGAGCGCCAACCTGCGGGCCCAGCTCATCAAATTCCTGACCACCTATCCAGCCTATCGCGGACTTTCGCTTGATATCGAGAGCCTATCCGACGATGCCGACCCGGCCTATCTCGCGTTCATCCAGGAACTTTACGCCGAGATGCATGCGCGTAATTTAAAGCTATATGTGAACGTGGCCGCGGCCACCAGCGACAGCGACCTGAAGCTGATTGCAGCCAACAGCAACGGCATTGTGCTGATGAACTACGATCAGCATCAGACCACCAGCGATCCGGGACCGATTGCGGCACAGAGCTGGTTCATCGCCAACCTGACGCGGGCCATGAAGGATGTACCGCTCAGCAAGCTGATTTGCGCGGTGGGCAATTACGGCTACGACTGGACGCTTTCGATTCCCAATCCCAAAGACCCCAAGCACCCGAAGCCGGTGGTGCTTGACACCGAAGATCTATCGGTGTCGGAAGCGTGGCAGGAGGCATCGGACGCTGACGCCGACTTGGATCTCGATTACGACACGCTGAACCCTCATTTTGAGTACATTGACGAAGACAAAAACCAAAAGCACGTAGTGTGGTTTCTGGATGGCGTAACGATTCTGAACGAGCTGCGTGCGGCGCGCTGGATGGGCGTGGAGACATTCGCGCTATGGCGGCTGGGCGAGGAAGATAATTCACTATGGAATGTGTGGGACCTGCCGCGCAAAGCCGATGCGCTGCAGAACCTGGCCCAGGTTACACCCGGGCACGATGTGGATACCGAGGGCGAGGGAGACATTATTCGCATCACGGGATTGCCGCAACCGGGCCACCGCACCATCACCGTCGATACCGATGAGCCCGACCCGCGCAAGAAACTGATCGTCGACGAGCACATGGACGTCTATCCGCGCACTTACACCATCCAGCAATATGGATACCATCCCAACGAAGTCGCACTTTCATTCGACGATAGTCCCGACCCCACGTGGACGCCGAAGATTCTCGACATTCTGAAGCAGAAAAACGTGAAGGGCACGTTCATGGCCATCGGCTCTGAAGCGGTGCAGCACGTGGGTCTCATGCAACGCATCGTTCGCGAAGGCAACGAAATCGGCAGCCACACATGGACCCATCCCGACATCAGCGAAATCTCTCAGCGTCAACTCGATCTTGAGATCAATATGACCGAGCGCCTGTTTGAAAGCAAGCTGGGCGTGCAGCCGCTCTACTTCAGACCGCCGTACGACATTGACGAAGAGCCTGACACCGACGACGAGGCCGCACCGGCCTATTACATTCAGCAGAAGGGCTACATTATCGTCGGCAATAAGATCGACACCGACGACTGGAACGAACGTCCGCGCAAGACCACTCCCGAGATCATCCAGTCGGTTCTGTCGCAGTTGCAGACCATGAAGACCAAGCCGCAATTCCAGGGCTCCATCATCCTGATGCATGACGGCGGCGGCAATCGCCAGGTGACGGTGAATGCGCTGGGGCCGTTGATTGACACCTTGCGCGCCCACGGCTACAAGATTGTGCCGGTAAGCGCACTGATGGGCAAGACGACGGCGGAAGTGATGCCGCCGCTGAACTTCTGGCAAAGGGTGCGCGCGATTCCCGACTCCATCGCGTTCTCGGCCCTCGACATCATTGGCGGTTTCATCGTAATGGTCTTCTTCGTCGGCGATGTACTGATGAGCGCGCGTCTTATCCTGGTGGGCCTGTTCGCCGTTGTCGACCGCCTGCGCCGGCCGCACCGCAAGGCCTCGCTGGGTTTCAATCCCCGGATCGCGGTACTCATCCCGGCCTTTAACGAGGAGACGGTGATTGTGCGCACCATTCGCTCGGTGCTGAATTCCGACTACAAAAACCTCCACGTAATCGTGATCGACGACGGCTCCACGGACCGCACCGCCGAGGTGGCATGCGAGGCATACGCGCAGGAGATCAAGGCCGGCCATCTGCAGGTGCTGTGCAAGCCGAATGCGGGCAAGGCGGCCGCGCTCAACTACGCGCTTGACAGAATCGACGAGGAGATTTTCATCGGGATCGATGCCGATACCGTGATCGCCGCCGACGCGATCTCAAAGCTGGTGCCGCACTTTGAGGATGCGCGTATCGGCGCCATGGCGGGCAACGCCAAGGTGGGCAACCGCGTGAACCTGTGGACCAGCTGGCAGGCGCTGGAATACGTGACGAGCCAGAACTTCGAACGCCGCGCCCTCGACCTGATGCACGTGGTCACGGTAGTTCCCGGCGCAATTGGCGCGTGGAGAACAGCGCCGGTGAAAGCCGCGGGCGGATACCCGTTGAACACTGTTGCCGAAGATGCCGACCTGACCATGAACTTGCTGGAACAGGGATATCGCGTGGACTACGAAGATCGGTCGCTGGCGTTTACCGAAGCGCCCATCAACGCGAGCGGGCTGATGCGGCAGCGCTTTCGCTGGTCGTTTGGCACGCTGCAGGCAATCTGGAAACATCGCGCGGCGTTTGTCCGCAACAAGGCAATGGGTCTGTTTGCGCTGCCCAACATTCTCATCTTCCAAATGTTTCTGCCGCTAGTTTCACCGTTTATCGACCTGCTGTTCGCGTGGGGCATCGTGAACTACCTGATCGATCGCCACTACCACCCCGAAGCTGCATCGCCGGCCAGCTTCCTCAAACTGGTCACTTATTTTCTCGGCTTCCTGGTCATCGACTTCCTCACTTCGTCAATAGCCTTCAGCCTGGAGCGGAGACACCCGGCCAACAAGGGCGACGGATGGCTGCTGTTCCACATCTGGCTGCAGCGGTTCGCGTACCGGCAGCTCTTCTCGCTTGTGATAGCAAAGACTCTGAAACGCGCCATCGACGGCAAGCCGTTTAACTGGGACAAGATTCAGCGCACGGCCAAGATGAGCAAGCGAACAGAGGAAGTGGTGGAGACGGCGGGGTGAAAAGGACAGGGGGTAGGGAGTAGGGGACGAGGGAACAAGGGAACGAGGGGGAAAAGGAACAAGGGGTGGAGAGAGCAAAGGCCCTCAGGCCTCTGGATCGAGCGAAGCATTGATCGGGTCTTCAGGCCCGGGTCTTTCACATCAAACGCGAAGGTACGCCGCCACGCTAACCACGACCAAGCTAAAGGCTAATACTAAAAGCTGAGAGCTTTCTCAATGGCTGTACGACTCGGGGTCGATCTCGACATCAGGCGGCGGGAACAGCAGCGTGTGCGTCCTGGGGTCATATTCCAGATTGAGCGCGCCGCTCTTGCGGCCGTTGATGAGGATCGCGGCCAATAGGGCGTTGCCGTAAACGCGCGCTGCAACAATTTTGTGCGACTTGATGGTGCCGTAGTCGTTGTTGCTACTGTCAGGACCCCAACCCTTCTTGAAGGTTTCAAAAGTATAGAACTTGAGTTCGTGGTTATGTTGCTGCCAGTTGGGATCGTGGAGCCAGACGCCGTATGCCTTTTGAAGATTGTTCTGTTCGACGTCGGCGAGGAAATGGTTCATCGCGCTACGTCCGGCGAGATGGGTGTACCAGTTCCAGGGCCAGTCGATGGGGCGGCCGGCAACCAGCCAGAAGGCAATGAAGAAAACGAACAGGGCCCCAGCGGAGCTATAGAGGATTACGCGGCGGCGCTGCTCGCGGGCTGCGTCGAATTTTGGTGCATCTAGAAGAGTCATAGTGGCAGTTGTCAGTGATCAGTGATCAGTGATCAGTGGTCAGTGGTCAGTGGTCAGTGGTCAGTGGTCAGTGATCAGTGATCAGTGATCAGTTCCCTTCCCTATTAGACACCACGAGGACCAAGGTAGTTCCCGGCGCGGCCTTAGTCCCTCAGTCCCTGAGTCCCTCCTTCTCACGCTTCGTAGCTGTACGAGTTCCGGTTCTTGTCGGCGTGGCGCTCGAGCGCAAGTTCGATGAGCCGGGTGATCAGGTCCCTGGAGCTCAGGCCCGTCGCCTCCCACAGCCTGGGGTACATGCTGATGTTCGTGAACCCGGGCAGCGTGTTTACCTCGTTGAGGTAAATGCGGCGTTTGCCGTCGGGCTCCATGAGGAAGTCGACCCTTGCGAGGCCCGAGAGGTCGCAGGCCATGAAGGCTTCGATGGCCATCTCGCGAATTTTTTTCGATTCCGCGCGCGTGATTTTTGCAGGGATGATGGGCATCGAACCATCCGACAGGTACTTGGCCTCGTAGTCGTAGAACTCCTTGCCAGGGACGATTTCGCCGACCACGCTGGCCTGGGGCGAGTCGTTGCCGAGGACGGCGACTTCGAACTCGCGGGCGCGGGCTTTGGTGCCGCCAACGCCGCGTTCGACGACGATCTTGCGGTCGTATTTTGCGGCGAGTGTAAGCGCGGGACCGAGTTCCTTTGTGTTGTGTGCCTTGCTGATGCCGACCGAGGAGCCGAGGTTCGCCGGCTTGACGAAGACCGGATACTTGAGCGCTGTTTCGATGCGCGCAACGGCTTTGCGCGGTGACTTTTCCCAATCGGCGCGCAGCAAAGAAACGTGCTTTACGATGGGCAATCCGGCCTGCGCAAAGAGGCGCTTCATCACGTCCTTGTCCATTCCAGCCGAGGAGCCCAGCACGCCGGAGCCGACATACGCGATGCCGGCCAGTTCGAATAGTCCCTGAATGGTTCCGTCCTCGCCGAAGGTGCCGTGCAGAACGGGAAACACCACGTCCAGGGGCTCGCCGCCCAGGCCCTGCTTTTGGATGAGACTTGTGGAAGGGCCGGGCTCGGGCGCCATCAGAGTTGGGATACCTTCCTGGAGCAGTTTTGCGCCGGGGGTGGTTTCCGGGTCGCCGGCGCGGAAGTGGCGCGGCGCGGCGCTGGTCCCGGCCTCAAGCAGTCCCTTCGCATCGGCCGAGGCCAGCCAGCGGCCCTCCTTGGTCATGCCGATGGGGGTCACGTCGAATTTATTGCGATCAATTGCCTTTAGGATGGAGGCGGCCGAGAGCAGCGAGACCTCGTGCTCGCCACTGCGCCCACCAAACAGAATGCCTACGCGGAGTTTTTTGGACATGCTTCTATTTCACCACTTGGAACCGCAGTTTTATGAGACCCGCATCGACTTTGGTACCCGCGCGGGTTAGCCTGTATGCAAAACATGGGCCCAAAGATGAGGAGGGTGGATGAGTCATCCGGTGGTGCATTTTGAAATCGGCTGCAAAGACAAGCAGGCCACGAGCGCGTTTTACTCGGCGGCCTTTGGGTGGAAGATCGATGCGGGACCGATGGGGATGATCGACACGGGATCGAACGACGGCATTCCGGGGCACGTTGCTGCCCTCGGCCACGAGCCGCACCAGTTCACGCATTTTTATGTGCAGACCGACGATGTGGCGCAGACGCTCATACAGATCGAGCAGTTGGGCGGTAAGACGGTGGTGCCCCCGGTCGAGATTCCCAGCGGAACATTTGCGTGGTTCGCGGACCCCGAGGGGAATACTGTGGGGTTGTGGAAGCCGAAGGCGTAGGAGCGAAGTAGCAAGTTGGCGTGCGCAGGCGCGCACGTTGGCGTCGCTTACGCGACGTTGGCGAGTTGGCTGACTGGGTCTCCCACCCTGGCGACAAAAAACAGGAACGCTGCGAGGGTGGGGCACCCATTTCCGTGCAGATGGAGAGCTCCTTCCCGCCCCAGCAGAACTTGGACGGGGCACCCAGATTCGTTGTTAAAGTATCTTCTTCCCAAATGCCGAGCAGGCCAGTTCAACGGCCAGGTCGGCGGTGCGGTTGTGCTCATCGATCACCGGATTCACCTCGACCATTTCGAAGCTGATCAGGCGGCCGTGGTCGGCCAGGATTTCCATGGCCAGGTGGGCCTCGCGGTAGGTGGCGCCGCCGCGCACCGGAGTGCCGACGCCGGGCGCATCTTCGGGGTCGATCCAATCCAGATCCAAAGACACGTGGTAGCCAGCGGTGCCCCGGCCCGCGGCTTCGAGAGCCTCTTCCATCACTGCTCTCATCCCGCGCTCGTCGATGTCGCGCATGGTGTAGACGTGGGTCATGCCGGCGCGGCGGATGTTGGCGCGCTCGGCCGCATCCACATTGCGAATGCCGACCAGGACCGCATTCTCAGCCGCGATCTTGGGCGAGTAGCCATAGATATTCGCGAGCGGCTCGGGGCCGAGGCCGAGCAACGCGGCCAGCGGCATGCCGTGCACGTTACCGCTGGGCGAGGTCTCCGGGGTGTTGATGTCGGAGTGGGCGTCGATCCACAGGACGCCGATCTTCTGCTCGCGGCGGCGGTAGAAGTGGGAGACGCCGGAGACCGAGCCTGCGGCCAGCGAGTGGTCGCCGCCCAGCAGCAGCGGAGTTTTGCCTTCTTCCAGCGTGGATAGCACGGCCTCGGCGGTGCGCGTGCAGGTTTCGGCAATCTCGGCCAGGTAACGGGCATTGCTGCTGCCGTGGGCGCGCGTCTCTGCAACTTCGACGCGGATGTTACCGGCATCATTGACGCGATGGCCGAGAGCCTCGAGCCGGGCTTCGAGGCCGGCCACGCGCATGGCTGAGGGCCCCATATCGACGCCGCGGCGGCTGGCGCCCATATCGAGGGGCACGCCGATGACGCGAATGTTGCGCGTGGGCATGGTTTGGGCGCCCGGCGTGTGCATGTTCATGTCGGGATCAAGATGTGACGATTCCTCAGCGGTGGTCATGAGAGTCTCCGGCCCCAGAATCTATTTGGGAAGGGGCCCGGTGAATTGTACACAAATTGATCCATAGTAAGCGTTTACGTACTTAGAACCGGCCGCGTGATTCCCCAAAAATGCTATTACGCGCACACCACCGGGGGAGTAGGATAGATGCGATTCTTCTTGTCTTGATTTTGCATGGGTGAGGCTTGTCCTCACGCTCGTGGGCGGCCGCAGAACGCGGAAGCGGCTCATGTTCAGGAATTTCGGCTGGCAGCGGGGCTAAAAATCTGCTGCCGAATCTGGTTGATCCGGTTAACAAACGCGCGGCGATCGGCCGTGCGCGGATTCCACTATGTCGGGACTAAAGGGGGCAAACTGAAATCTGCACCCAAATCCGTTGTTGCCAATCTTGAGACATCGATCCTGGCGATCGCTTTGGCCGTTTTCTGCGTGCCGTCCGCATTTGCGGCCACAAGCACACTTAACTCGCTTGCCGCCATCCATACGCTTACCAACGACCAGGCTTCAAAGCGGGTTCCGGTAGACTTCGAAGCTACCGTCACTTTCTATCGCATCTACGAAGGCACTTTGTTCGTTCAGGACGGCGACAATGCGATTTATGTACAGCCCCCATCGGAGATGACGCTCAAGCCGGGCGACCGGGTCCGCATCAAGGGCGTCACGCACGAAAGTTTCAGACCGTTTATCAGCGCCAGTTCAATTACCGTGCTGCGCCGCGATCCGCCGTTAGTTCCTGTTTCTGCGACATATGATGGGCTCGTCCACGCACAATTTGACTGCCGGCTGGTAAGCATCCTCGGCCGCGTGATCTCCGCGGACATCGCCCTCAGTTCCGAACGGCCCAGCACCACCATGGTGGTCTCAGCCGAAGATGGCAGCAACGTCGAAGTTCAAGTGGAGAACAGCAACCCTGAAGCTCTTCCCGGCCTGATCGACGCCGAGGTGGCAGTCTCGGGCGCGGCTTCGGGCAAATTCGACGGCAAAATGCAGATGACGGGCATCATCCTGCATACGCAATCGCTGGATCTGGTAAAGGTGCTCAAGGCTGCCACTACCGACCCATGGACCCTTCCCATCACCCCGATGGACGATGTCTTCTCCAGCTATGGGCAGGCTGGACCTTCGCGGCGTTTGCGCGTCCAGGGCACTGTTACCTACTACATGCCCGGCGCCGCCGCGGTCCTGCAAAACGGCAAGCGCAGTATCTGGATCAACACTCGTTCGCGCACCGACCTGCGCATTGGCGACTGGATCGACGCGACCGGCTTCGCCGATGTGCATGACGGATTCCTTAAGCTTGCCAACAGTGAAATCCGCGATAGCCACCACCTTGCGCAGGTAACGCCGATTCAGGCCGCCTGGCAGGACCTGACCCAGAGCCACAACGTCTTCGACCTGGTTTCGACCCAGGCAGAAGTCGTCGCGAAGGTGCGCGAAGCCGCCCAGGACGAGTATGTACTACGGGGCCAAAACCACCTGTTCTCCGCAATCTACCGGCATCCCATTCAGGACTCCGTGAATTCCCCGCTGCCCCCGCCCATGAAGGACATCCCTCTTGGTTCGCGGGTGCGCGTCACGGGTATCTGCATCCTCGAGGATTCGAATCCATTTAATGTTAACGTTCCCTTCGACATCCTGATGCGGTCCTACGACGATATTGCGGTGGTGGCCAAAGCGCCTTGGCTCGACGTTCCCCACCTGACATTAATCGTGATCGTGCTGCTGCTGGTGATCTTCCTCATCGGCATCAGGGTAGTGTGGACTGAGCGCAAGGCGCGCCGCTACAACGCGCACCTGGCATATCTCGAAAGACGGCGCGGCAGGATTCTGGAAGACATCAACAATTCCAAGCCGCTGGCTGAGATCCTGGAGCGCATTATCGAGCTGGTGTCGGCGCGGTTGAACGGCACGCCGTGCTGGTGCAAGGTGGCTGACGGCGCCACGCTGGGCAGTTGCCCGGGCGACGAATTCCTGTCGAAGCTGCGTGTTGAGGAGCACGAGATTTCGGGTCGTTTGGGCGGCGCTCTGGGCTTTGTGTATGCCGCCTTCCACGCCAACACCAAGCCGGGCAACGAAGAAAATGAAGCGCTCAAACAGGCCGCCGGCCTGGCCACGCTGGCCATTGAAACCTCACGGCTTTACAGCGACCTGGTGCATCGCTCCGAGTTTGACCAGCTCACCGACATTCACAACCGCTTCTCGCTTGACAAGCATCTTGACAGCACGATCGATGCGGCCCGCAAATCGGCAGGCATCTTCGGCCTGCTTTACGTCGATCTGAACGATTTCAAGCTGGTCAACGACCAATACGGACACCGCACCGGCGACCTCTACCTGCAAGAAGTTGCATTGCGGTTGAAGCGGCAATTGCGCCCCGGCGATGTGCTGGCCAGGCTGGGCGGCGATGAGTTTGCCGTAGTGGTGGTGCAGATTCACTCGCGCGCCGACGTGGAGGTCATATCGCAGCGGCTGCATCGGTGCTTCGAGCAGCCAATCGTCTGCGATGGCCAGGTGATTACCGGTTCGGCCAGTATCGGAATCGCAATGTATCCCAACGACGGCGCTGCCAAAGACACCTTGCTTGGCGCAGCCGACGCAGCTATGTACGTAGCCAAGCAGAGCAAGCCTCGTCGAGGGAGAGCCGCAGCGGCCAGACGGTGAGCCGGCGAGTCAGCAAGTCAGCGAGTCGGCGAATGCGGCCACTTTTCGATTTCGCAGTGCCTTCTGTCCAATCATCTTTCTCCTCAATCTGCCGATAAAACCTGCGGCGGTTTCGTGGCGTGGTATGGAATTGGCTGCCCGAGGTGCGGGGGCTCAAAATCGCGCCAACCCGCCCCATCCCAAGCCCAAGCTCTACTGAGTCCCAACCTTCGCCATTGATTCATCCTGCGACCCTGCCGATATACAAAGCGGACGAGTTTATGTCAATCAAACGGCTGGTGCTTCCTCTCGCAACGATTCTGGCGTGTGCCGCCTCTGCGAGGGCTGCGACGCCGGAAAGGCTGACGACGCTTGCCACCATCAAGAACATGAGCAACGCCGAAGCGCAACGGCACAACAATGTGTCGTTTCAGGCGACGGTCACCTACTTCAGGGGTTTTCAGAACGTTCT
Source organism: uncultured Acidobacteriaceae bacterium (assembly GCA_963732165.1). GTDB lineage: Bacteria > Acidobacteriota > Terriglobia > Terriglobales > Acidobacteriaceae > Telmatobacter. The sequence goes on along the minus strand of CAVSYM010000041.1, from coordinate 39,358 downwards.
TTTCGTTCAGGATGGAGACTCAGCGATCTATGTATCCGTGACCACGGACCTCAATCTCTCGCCCGGCGATCGCGTGCTGGTGCGCGGGGAAATGCGGCCGAGTTTCAGGCCATACGTAGTCAGCAGCGAGGTGAAGTTTCTGGGCCACGGAAAGCTGCCGGAGCCGGTTCACGCCACCTTCGGTCAGATGATTCGCGCCGAGACCGATTGCCGGCTGGTGACGATGCGCGCTACGGTTCGCGCCGCAGACCTGGCCAAAGATCCGAACTATCTGAGATTCGTAACCTACATGCGGCTGATGGTCGACGGGGAGAATGCGGATGCCACCCTGGACAACGACAAGGAAGACCCCCTGAGCGGATTGCTGGATGCTGAAATTGAAATCACCGGGGTTGAGTCAGGGGATTTCGACAACAAGATGCAGCAAACCGGGGTGATGCTCCACGTTCAGTCGCTCAATGACATCAAGGTAATCAGGCGCTCAACGGTCGATCCCTGGTCCATCTCATTAACACCGATGGATCGGATCGTGGTTGGTCGAAGGTTGCGCGATCTATCGGAGCGAATGCGCGTTCATGGCACAGTTACGTATTACGAGCCGAGCCAGTCGCTGGTATTGCAGGATGGCTCGCGAAGCCTGCGCATCACGACGCAAACGGCGCGGGGTGTTCAGGTGGGCGACCTTGCGGATGCGATTGGGTTTCCGGATGTTCAGAATGGGTTTTTGACCCTGACGCAAAGTGAAATACGCGACGACATGGTGAAGGCGCCCATTGCTCCGGTGCTTTACCGCTGGAGAGATCTCTCGGTTGGCGGCAACGAGGGTTTGAGCCACGTCTTCGATTTGGTTGCCATCGAGGGGCAGGTAGTCACCGAGGTGCGGCAGGCGACGCAGGACGAGTATGTGCTGCAGGGCGACGGCCACCTCTTCGCGGCGATTCTGCGCCATCCGGGATCAGCAAGCCGGGCTTCGCTCGCACCTATGGCATGGATTCCGATAGGATCGCGGATTCGGGTTACCGGCATCTGCATGCTGAGCGACGCCAATCCCTTCAACGGCGAGGTGCCTTTCAACATCCTGATGCGCTCGATTGACGATGTGCAGGTTCTTACGCGGCCGCCATGGTTGAATGTGACTCACCTTCTCTACCTGGTGGCCGTGCTGCTGATTGCGATCGTGGTGGTAGGTGCGCGCGGGTGGTATATCGAACACAAGACGCGGCGTAAAACCATGGCGCTGGCGCACCTGGAGCAGCGCCGCAGCCAGATTCTGGAAAACATGAACAATTCGCGCCCGCTGGCCGAGATTCTTGAACAGATTGCGGCGCTGATTTCATTCAAGCTGCAGGGATTGCCCTGCTGGTGCGAGATTGGCGGCGGGGCGACGATCGGAAACTGCCCTGACAATGTCCACACCCCCCCATGGAAGGTGATCGAATTCGCCATTCCGACGAACTCCAGCGCTTCGCTTGGGTCGTTTTTTGTGGCGCTGGCAGGGCGCACGCTAAACGCTTCCGAAGTGGAGACGGCGTTGGCGTCATCGGTGGGGCTGGCTTCGCTGGCCATCGAGACTTCGCACCTGCACTCCGACCTTGTGCACCGTTCGGAGTTCGATCAACTGACTGACGTCAGAAACCGGTTCAGCCTGGAGCGTAACCTCGATCTGCAGATTGGCCTGGCCCGGCAGTCGGCCGGAATGTTCGGGTTGATCTACATCGATCTCAACGACTTCAAGCAGGTAAACGACCATTATGGGCACCTCGCCGGCGACATCTATCTTCAGGAAGCGGCCGCGCGCATGAAGCGCCAGCTCAGGCCCGGCGACACACTGGCTCGCCTGGGAGGTGACGAATTTGCGGTGCTGGTGCCGAAGGTGCGCAGCCGCGCCGCAGTGATGGAAGTTGCGATGCGGCTGGAGGGATGCTTTGAAACCGCCTTCAGGCTGGGAGGGCCCATCATTCCGGGGACGGCAAGCATCGGAATTGCGCTTTACCCCGAGGATAGTGCAACCAAGGACGGGTTGTTGAGTGCGGCTGACGCAGCCATGTACGCGACAAAAAACGCCCGCCGACTGGCCATTGAGCTTCGCGCCGAGCCCCAGCGGTCAAGGGCATAGTTGAAAGACCCTCTATTTCACAATCGTCAAAGGGCGACAGCTCCCAGCGCAAATTACACAAAGGGCTCATACACCATGGCCTTACACTAAAGACACATGGAATCATGACCATTTCCACCGTATTCTCATCCTAGTGGGTTATGAGAGGCCACCTGCCGGCTGCTCCGAATTGTTCGGCCAGAATCGGTAATCCCAGATTCCCATTGACAATGAGGACCCCGGCGCGCGGACAATTCCGCTTAATGCAAATGTGCGATTGGAACGGAATTCGCAGGCAGATCACGCGAACCGGACACTTGGCCGCGTGCGAGCAGATTACCGCTTTCGTTTGCATTGCGCTCTGCTGCGCCTCGGCTTTTGCCGCGCCGGCCACAATTACCTCTCTCGCTGCTCTCAAAAAACTCACCAACGATCAGGCCGCGCAATCTATTCCCGTGGCCTTCGAAGCGACCGTGACTTACTACAGCAAAGGCGACCTTGACATGTTTGTCGAGGATGGCGGCCTGGCCATCTACGTAGAGGCTCCGACGACCCTCGATCTGGCGCCAGGCGATCGGGTTGTTGTGAAAGGAAAGACCCGCGGCAGTTTCCGCCCCGACATTCTGGCCGACAGCGTTACCCGCATTGGCCATGGCCCATTGCCCAAACCAGTTGCCGCGGATTACAGGCATTTAATTCGGGCCGACCTTGACTGCATGCGCGTCTCGGTCACCGGCCAGGTAAGAAGCGCCGACATGGTTTCGTACAGCAGGGTGGTGGAGCTCTACCTTGAGGTGCTGGTGGACGGAGGCATTGTTGACGTTGCCATCGCAACTAAGGATGGCAGCATGTCGCGGAAGCTGCTTGACTCCGAAATTTCGGTCACCGGCTCGGCGTCGGGAAAATTCGACAGCAAGAACCAGTTGACGGGAGTGGTGATCGAGGTTCCTTCAATCGATGGCCTGAAGATTCTGAAGCCGGCCGCAAGCAATCCCGATTCGCTTCCCTTCACCCCGATGGATGAGATCCTGGAGCACGCCTACGTGATTGATCAGACGGAACGCGTGCGAGTGGAAGGAACGATCACCTATTATCTGCCCGGATCGGCGGTAGTGCTGCAGAACGGCACTAAGAGCCTGTGGATCGAGACCAGGGATGCGCAACCGATGACCATCGGCGACAAAGCGACCGCCTCGGGATTGCCTGCCGTCCGCGATAATCTGCTCACGCTGACGCACGCCGAAGTTGAGGACAACCATGTTCGCGCGCCGGTTGCTCCAGCGGCGGTTGGATGGGACCAATTGTCTTCAGGCACCGATGCCTTCAATTTGATTTCGATTGAGGGCCAGGTGGTGAAGGAGTCGCGTGAGGGCCCGCAGGACGAATACGTTCTCACCACCGGCGGTCATGTTTTCTCCGTTCGCTATCGTCATCCCGAACAGGATCTGGCCATCAGCCTGCCGCCGATGAAGCAAATCCCGGTGGGCGCGACGGTGCGGGTCACCGGCATCTCCTCGGTGTCATATGGTTCGAACCCGTTTGAAGGGCCGGTGGGCTTCGATGTTCTGCTGCGCTCTTTCGACGACATTGTGGTGTTAGCCGAACCTGGCTGGCTGAATGTACGCAACCTGACCACATTGGTTGCGGTTCTGATCCTGGTCATCTTTATCTTCGGCCTGAGGGTGGTGTGGACCGAGCGAAAGGCACGCCACCACAACGCCACGATGGCCTATATCGAACGCCGTCGCGGCAAGATTCTGGAAGACATCAACAACTCCAAACCTCTGGCCGAGATACTGGAGAACATCACCGAGCTGGTTTCGACGCGACTTGGAGGCGCACCATGCTGGATTGAAGTAGAAAATGGAGCGATGCTCGGAAACCATCTCTCCAGCGAGGTCCTGACCGGATTTCGCGTAGCCAAACATCGGGTTGTAGGCCGCTCGGGCACACATCTGGGAGCCATTTTTGCAGTATTCGACAGACGCAGCCAGCCCGGCCGCGATGAGACCGAAGCACTGACGCAGGCGGCCGGACTGGCCTCATTGGCCATTGAAACTTCGCACCTGTATGCCGATCTTGTGCACCGTTCAGAGTTCGACCTGCTCACCGACGTTGAAAACCGCTTCTCATTCGATCGCCATCTTGAGAATGCCATCTTCGCCGCGCGCCAATCGGCCGGCGTCTTCGGGTTGCTGTATGTCGACTTGAACGACTTCAAGCAGGTGAATGACAACTACGGCCATCGCACCGGCGACCTCTACCTGCAACAGGTGGCTTTGCGCATGAAGCGCCAACTCCGCCCCGGCGACGTGTTGGCGCGCCTAGGCGGAGATGAGTTTGCCGCGTTGATTCAGGATGTACCCAATGGCGCTACCGCCAGGGAGGTTGCCCAGCGCCTGGAGCACTGCTTCGACGAGCTTTTCGAGTGCGGAGGAGTCGCGGTACAAGGTTCTGCGAGCATCGGCATTGCTATGTACCCCGCCGAGGGCACCACCAAGGACAGCCTGCTGAGCGCGGCCGACGCTTCAATGTACGTGGTGAAACAGACCAGGACGAGCTGAGAAAAAGCGGGGAACAATGGGTAAGCGGGACTTATAGCGGTTCCAGGATCGCTATACCCCGAAGGCAATACCTCCGAGTCGATCCGACACCAAGGAGGAGCGACCTTTAGCAGAGGCGAGATAGGGTACAACTATCCTGGAACCGCCGTAAATGCACCTGTTCACTCCGGTTGGGTCCGTGATTTCCCACCCTTCGAACAAGAAATGCTCGAAGGATAGGGCACGGAGCTTGTGCGGCGGGACCGACTCAAAAGGTGCGGCATATTGCCGGGCTTATCTGACCATTGACAGCCGCTCACTGGCATAACTCCGACTCCATCCCAATAGCGTTGACGGGCCCTAGAAGGCGAAGAAGATGCCGCCCATGGGCATTCGTGTCTGCGTGTCAACACCCAGTGCCGGATACATCGTAGACAGGTTTGGAACCCTGTAGATCGATCCGCGATATTGAGCCCTGAAACCCCAGTGCTGCGACACGGCAAAATCAACACCGCCGCCGTACAGCCAGGCGGGACGGTTAACGTTGTTGCTGCCGTAGGTGTTGTTCACTGCGGCGGTTTGGCCCACCGTGACGCCATAAGAGGGATCGTCAAACAAGAAGCCCAGGCCGCCTGCAGCAAAGGGTCGAAGCGCGCCAAATTTGTGGGAGATGACCCAATCGAGTCCGAGTGTGCTTCCACCCGACGGAAGCGACTGGGGTGGCGTATTGCAGTTGGAGCCGCAGGAAGGGGCAGGCGTGGGAGCGATGGTTTCGCCGGCAGGATTATAGGAGTAAGTGATCTCGTAGCCGATGAGTGGCTTGCGGATCTGGCGTATTTCGAACATTCCACCGGGGGAGTTGGTGGGCGTCTGGATTACTCCCTTCGCGGTGGTGGTGCTGTTGATAGCTTCATAAAAATTGAAGCCGATGTCGGTCTCGACACCGGAGTGGGGCACGGGCGCCTGGCCTTGCTCGGGAGCCTGGGCCGTACCGGTTTGTCCATAGGCCAGCACGCTCGCGGCGCATACCACGGCACCAAGAAAAACAATCGTTGAATGAGCTCTCATCACTTCCCTGCGACCTCCTTTGTACACATCTCCTTTGTGCTCATCTTTCAGGAAATGTCTCTGAATACTATTTAGGACGCTAGATTCTGGCTTTAGATACCAGCTTACCTTCCGACGCAATCGACTCTTGGAGCATACACTTTCCAAGCTCAAGGCCCGACCATTCGCGGGATTGGGGTCGTCCAGCTCCAATTTGATTCGTGCGTCCTCTATTCTATCGTGGGCGCGCGCAGATCATCAGCCTTCAATCAAAGCCTGGCGATAAGGGATGCAAGAGAGATTGTAGAAAAAGGAATTGAGTTTCTTCCGGGGCGCGTGCGGGGATGTGAGTCTGACAGATATTGGACAAATCGGAGAACGAGAACGGCCTGTATCTCTGCGTCAAACACAAGGCCCGGCGGTTAAGCCGGGCCTTGTTTATTGAGTTGACCGTTGACCTGGGTCGACGATTGTCAGGGCAGATGCTCAAACCTGTCAGCCCTGGATTGCCAGTCCTACTCCGCCGCCATTTCTTCGGCTTCGCCTTCCTGGCGCATCATTTCGAGCTCGCGCTCTTCGGCTTCCTTCTCGGCGGTGACTTCCTGCTGCACGCGCGCCGCCGCCTCTTCAAGCTCGGGCGACAGCTGCACGTTGCGGTAGTACTCGAGGCCCGTGCCCGCCGGGATCAAGCGACCGACGATCACGTTCTCCTTGAGGCCGCGCAGGTTGTCGATTGCGCCGTTGATTGAAGCTTCAGTAAGCACGCGGGTCGTCTCCTGGAAGCTGGCAGCCGAGATAAAGCTGTCAGTGGAGAGCGATGCCTTGGTAATGCCCAGGAGCAGCGGACGCCCGATTGCCGGACGGCCTCCGTTGGCCAGCACCTTTTCGTTCTCCTCGCGGAAGCGGAAACGATCGACCTGCTGCTCGAGCAGGAAGGTCGTGTCGCCCACTTCGTCGATGCGCACCCAGCGCAGCATCTGGCGCACAATCACTTCAATGTGCTTGTCGCTGATGGCCACGCCCTGCAGACGGTAGACCTCCTGGATTTCGTTCACCAGGTAAGCTTGCAGCGCCTTTTCGCCCAGCACGGCAAGAATGTCGTGCGGGTTCAAGGGGCCGTCCATCAGCGGGTCGCCGGCGCTCAGGCGTTCACCTTCCTGCACGTTGACGTGAATGCCGCGAGGTACCGCGTACTCCTTTTCGTCGCCGTTGTCGGCGGTGACGTAGATCTTGCGTTGACCCTTGCTGACTTCGCCGAAGCGAACCACGCCGTCGATCTCGGAGATGATTGCCTTCTCGCGGGGAGTGCGAGCTTCAAACAGCTCGACCACGCGTGGTAGACCGCCGGTGATGTCCTTGGTGCGGGTCGACTCCTTGGGAATCTTGGCCAGCACGTCGCCGGGACCCACCTGATCGCCATCCTGCACCATGAGGTGGGCGCCGCGGGGCAGCAGGTAGCGCTTGCTGCCCTTGGAGTTCTTAACCACGCAGGCCGGCTGCCGTTTCTCATCGGGAGAATCTGCAACAACCCAGCGCGAAAGGCCGGTTACTTCGTCAACTTCCTCGTTGAGCGTGATGCCTTCCTGCAGATCCTTGAAGGTGACCGTACCCTCGATCTCAGTGAGGATCGCGTAGGTATACGGATCCCACTCAGCCAGCAGTTCGCCGAGCTTTACTGCTGCGCCGTCCTTGACGCGCAGGCGCGCACCGTAAACGAGCTGGTAGCGCTCTTTTTCACGGCCACGCTCGTCGACGATTGCGATCGAGCCTGAGCGGTTCATTGAAACCAGCGCACCGTCGCGGCTTTCGACGGTGCTCAGGTTGATGAAGCGCACAAAGCCGTTGTTCTTGGCATCGAGGCGCGAGCTTTCAGACACGCGGCTGGCCGTGCCGCCCACGTGGAAGGTACGCATGGTGAGCTGTGTGCCTGGTTCGCCGATGGACTGCGCGGCGATGACGCCGCAAGTTTCGCCGAGTTCGACCATCCGACCCGATCCCAGGTTGCGGCCGTAGCACAGCGCACAAACGCCGCGACGCGACTCGCAGGTGAGCACCGAGCGGATCTTCACCCGCTCAACGCCCGCGCCCTGAATCGCCGAAGCAATCTCTTCGTCGATGGGCTGGTTGACTTCGACCACCACGTTGCCGTCGTAGTCCTTGATGCGCTCGAGCGAAACGCGGCCAATAATGCGGTCGCGCAACGGCTCGATGATCTCGCCGGACTCGACGATCGAGCCCACGTAAATGCCTTCCACCGTTCCGCAGTCGTTCTCGGTCACGATCACGTCCTGCGCCACGTCGACCAGGCGGCGGGTCAGGTAGCCGGAGTCGGCGGTCTTGAGCGCCGTATCGGCCAGGCCCTTGCGCGCGCCGTGCGTCGAGATGAAGTATTCGAGCACGGTGAGGCCTTCGCGGAAGTTCGAAGTGATGGGCGTCTCGATAACCTCGCCCGAAGGCTTGGCCATCAGTCCGCGCATACCACTGAGCTGGCGAATCTGCTGCTTCGAACCGCGGGCGCCCGAGTCGGCCATGACGTAAATCGGGTTCATGGCGCCTTCTTCGTCGGCGCGCTTCATGTTCCCGAACATTTCGTCCGCAACCTTGTCGGTAACCGCGGACCACATCTGGATGACCTTGTTCGAACGCTCGCCGTTGGTGATGGCGCCGTCCATGTATTGCTTCTGGACTTCGATCACCTTCTTGTCGGCTTCGTCGACCACGGTGTACTTGCTGGCCGGAATCACCATGTCGTCCAGGCCCACAGAGAGACCCGAGCGCGTGGCGTAATTGAAGCCCAGCGACTTGATGCGATCGAGCATTCCGACGGTGACTTCGAGACCGAGGTTCTGGTTGCAGTAGTTCACCAGCTGACCAATGCCCTTCTTCTTGAGCAGGCCGTTGATGAACGGCATGCCCGAGGGAAGCGCATCGTTGAGGATGGTGCGGCCCACAGTGGTGTTGATGTACTCCTTGTTGAAATCCACCGGCTCGGTGTGCAGCAGATCCTGATCGTCGTAAGCCGTGGTCATATCGAGCACTTTGCCCGTGTAGCGCAAGCGGATGGGCGAAAGCGTCTCGATCTCCTTTGCTTCAAGAGCCATCAGGACTTCGTCGACGTTGGCAAATACGCGGCCTTCGCCCTTGCCGCCCTTCTTGGCCTTGGTCAGGTAGTAGAGACCCAGCACCATGTCTTGCGTAGGCACGGTGATGGGCTGGCCCGAGGCCGGCGAAAGAATGTTGTGCGAGGCCAGCATCAGCACGCTGGCTTCAATCTGCGCCTCAGGCGAGAGCGGAATGTGCACGGCCATCTGGTCGCCGTCGAAGTCGGCGTTGAAGGCGGTGCAGACCAGCGGATGAATCTTGATGGCCTTGCCTTCCACCAGCACCGGCTCAAAAGCCTGAATGCCGAGGCGATGAAGCGTGGGAGCGCGGTTGAGCAGAACCGGGTGGTCCTTGATGACCTCTTCAAGGATGTCCCACACTACCGGCTCCTGCATCTCTACCATTTCTTTGGCCTGCTTGATGGTGGTGCACTGGCCGGTCTGCTCAAGGCGGTGATAGATGAACGGCTTGAAGAGCTCGAGCGCCATCTTCTTGGGCAGGCCGCACTGGTGCAGCTTGAGCTCGGGGCCGACCACGATAACCGACCGGCCGGAGTAGTCGACGCGTTTGCCGAGCAGGTTCTGGCGGAAACGGCCCTGTTTGCCCTTGAGCGTGTCAGAGAGCGACTTGAGCGGGCGGTTGTTGGCGCCACGCAGAACGCGGCCACGGCGGCCGTTGTCGAACAATGCGTCCACGGCCTCCTGCAGCATGCGCTTTTCGTTGCGCACGATCACTTCAGGAGCGTGCAGATCCATCAGCTTCTTCAACCGGTTGTTGCGGTTGATCACGCGGCGATAGAGGTCATTCAAATCTGAGGTCGCAAAGCGGCCGCCATCGAGAGGCACCAGGGGCCTGAGCTCTGGAGGAATGACCGGCAGCACATCGAGAATCATCCACTGCGGCTTGTTCGAAGACTTGCGGAAGGCCTCGACAACTTTGAGCCGCTTGGCATATTTGAGCTTCTTCTGCGCCGAAGCTTCGTTCTTCATGCGCTCGCGCAGCTCCATGCCCAGCTCGTCGATCTGCACGCGCTTGAGCAGCTCCTTGATGGCCTCGGCGCCCATCATGGCCTTGAAGCCGGAGGGCCGGAACTGCTGGTCGAGCTCGCGGAAGCGGGTCTCGTCCTTGATGATTTCGCGCTCGCGCACCGGCGCGTCGCCGGGATCGACAACTACATATGACTCGAAGTAGAGAATCGACTCAAGATCGCGCAGTGAAATATCGAGCAGATGGCCGATACGTGACGGCAGGCCCTTGAAGAACCACACGTGCGAGCACGGAGACGCGAGCTCGATGTGGCCCATGCGCTCGCGGCGCACCTTGCTCACGGTCACTTCAACGCCGCATTTGTCGCAGATCACGCCGCGGTGCTTCATGCGCTTGTATTTGCCGCACAGGCACTCCCAGTCGGTGACCGGGCCAAAGATGCGCGCGCAGAACAGGCCGTCGCGCTCCGGCTTGAAGGTGCGGTAATTAATGGTCTCAGGCTTGGTGACTTCGCCATGCGACCAGCTCCGGATCTTCTCGGGTGAAGCCAACATGATGCGAATGGCGTCGAAGTCAGTAATCGGGCTGGTAAGCTCAAACGGGTTCGAACGGAACAAGGCGACCCTCCGGTTTCTAGCTGCTAGCCACTAGCTTCTAGCTACTAGCTTTTGGCTTCCCGGGTTTGGGAAGCGGTTTATTTCCTCGGCGAAACGCGGGCGTTTTGTAAGCGGCCCGCACACTTCGCAAACATTTCGTCGCATCTGCCGCCAGCCTCGCCTTAACGAAGCTAGAGGCTAGAAGCTAGCAGCTTAGAAGCTGCATTCTTAGTCCGCCACCGCCGCCACTTCAGGCGTCGGCAGTTTCTTGATGAGATCGGCGCGCTTGATCAGCTCCACGTCCAGGCACAGCGACTGCAGCTCGCGGATGAGCACGTTGAACGACTCGGGCACGCCCGGTTCGATCGCCGCTTCGCCCTTGACGATGGCCTCGTAGATCTTGGTGCGGCCATATACGTCGTCGGACTTGGCAGTGAGCAATTCCTGCAGGATGTATGCGGCGCCGTAAGCTTCCAGAGCCCACACCTCCATTTCGCCGAAGCGCTGTCCGCCGAACTGCGCCTTGCCGCCCAGCGGCTGTTGCGTAATAAGCGAGTACGGCCCGATGGAACGCGCGTGAATCTTGTCGTCGACCAGGTGCGAGAGCTTGAGCATATAAATGTAGCCAACCGTTACCGGCTGCTCAAACTGATCGCCTGTCATGCCGTCGAAGAGCATCGTCTTGCCCGACGAAGGCAGGCCCGCAGACGCCAGCAGAGCCTTGATTTCGCTCTCCTGCGCTCCGTCGAACACGTTGGTGCCGAACCAGATGCCCTTCTCCATTCCGCGTGCCACGCGAACCAGCATCTCGTCATCGAGATCGAGCAACTGGCGCAGCGTTGCGGTGCCCGCAAACTCCTTCTTCATTTCCTCGCGGATGAAATTGGCGTCGCTGTTGCCCTTGACCAGCGCGGCGATCTTCTTGCCGAGGCTCGCAGCCGCCCAGCCAAGGTGCGTTTCAAGAATCTGACCCACGTTCATACGGCTGGGAACGCCCAATGGGTTAAGCACAATCTCCACCGGCGTGCCATCGGGCAGGTACGGCATGTCTTCCTCGGGAAGAATGCGCGCAATCACGCCCTTGTTGCCGTGCCGGCCGGCCATCTTGTCGCCCACCGAGAGCTTGCGCTTCATGGCGACGTAGACCTTGACCAGCTTGATGACGCCCGGAGGCAGCTCGTCGCCCTTCTGCAGCTTGGCCACCTTCTCATTGGTGATCTTGCGCAGAACTTCGATCTGGCGCGAGGTCATCTCTTCGATCTCGTCGATCTGTTCGTTCACCCGCGGATCCTTGTCGGCATAACGGATGCGCTTCAGATTCTTGGTCGAGATGCGCTCGATGGTGTCGCGATCGAGAATCGCGCCCTTGGTCAAGAGCCTCTTATTAGTCCGCTCGTCGTGCAGGTCAGCCAGCACTTCCTTCGCGCCCAGGATGCCGTCGAGACGCTTCAAACGCTCGTCGGTCAGAATGCGAATTTCGTCGCCCAGGTTGTTCTCGAGCTTGGCCACGTATTCGGCCTCGATCTGCTTGGCGCGTTCATCCTTTTCCTGGCCCTTGCGGCTGAAGATGCGAACGTCGACCACCGTGCCCTCGATGCCCGGAGGGCAGGTGAGCGAAGCGTCGCGCACATCGCCGGCCTTTTCGCCGAAGATGGCGCGCAGCAGCTTCTCTTCCGGAGTAAGCTGGGTCTCGCCCTTGGGCGTTACCTTGCCAACCAGGATGTCGCCGTGGCCGATCTGTGCGCCGATGCGGATTACGCCGCTCTCGTCGAGATCGCGCAGCGCATGTTCCGAGACGTTGGGAATGTCGCGCGTGATCTCTTCGGGGCCCAGCTTGGTGTCGCGCGCCTCGATCTCAAACTCCTCGATGTGCACGCTGGTGTAATAGTCGTCCTTCACCAGCTTTTCGCTGATCAGAATGGCGTCTTCGAAGTTGTATCCGCGCCACGGCATGAAAGCCACCAGCACGTTGCGTCCCAGCGCCAGCTCGCCCTGCTCGGTGCACGGTCCGTCGGCAATCACCTGCCCTTTCAAAACGCGGTCGCCTTCGCGGACAACTGGTTTTTGATTGATGCAGGTGTTCTGGTTCGAGCGCTTGAACTTGATCAGCGTGTAGATATCGGAACCCACCTCGCGCGAGAGCTGCGTGGGGTGGTGCTCACCCTCGACACGCACGATGATGCGCTCGGAGTCGACCGAGTCGACGATGCCGTTGCGCTTAGCCAGAATCACGGCTCCGGAGTCGCGCGCCGTCACGCCTTCCATGCCCGTGCCCACCAGCGGAGCCTCGGCCACCAGCAGAGGAACCGACTGGCGCTGCATGTTGGCGCCCATCAGAGCGCGGTTGGCGTCGTCGTGCTCGAGGAACGGCACCAGCGAAGCGGCGACAGAAACCAGTTGCTTGGGGCTGACGTCGATGTAGTCCACTTCAGTGCGGTTCACCAGCACAAAGTTGCCCTGACGGCGGGCGTTCACCAAATCTTCGGTGATCTCACCCTTGTCGTTGAACTCGATGTTGGCCTGCGCGATGGTGTGCTTGTCCTCTTCCCACGCCGACAGGTAGAAGCTGTACGGGATGGAGTCGATGGCGCGCTTGCCGGCCTTCTTAAGTTCGGCGTTGCGGCGCGCGGCGTCGTCCTTCTCAATGTGGTCGCCCACGCGCAGACCGCTCTCGCCGGCGTTGACGATCTCAATGTAGTCGAGAATGCGTGAGTCCTTCACCTTGCGGTAAGGCGACTCGATGAATCCATACTCATTAATGCGCGCAAAGCACGAGAGCGAGCTGATAAGGCCGATATTCGGGCCTTCAGGAGTCTCGATGGGGCAAATGCGGCCGTAGTGGGTGGGGTGCACGTCGCGGACTTCGAATCCGGCGCGCTCACGCGAAAGACCGCCCGGTCCAAGTGCCGAGAGACGCCGCTTGTGCGTGATCTCGGAAAGCGGGTTGGTCTGGTCCATGAACTGCGAGAGCTGCGAGGAGCCGAAGAACTCGCGGATGGCCGCCATCACCGGCTTGGCGTTGATGAGGTCGTGCGGCATGGCCGTGTTCAGCTCCTGGTACACGCTCATCTTTTCCTTGATAGCGCGCTCCATGCGCACCAGGCCGATGCGGAACTGGTTCTCCATCAGTTCGCCCACGGCGCGGACGCGCCGGTTGCCAAGGTGATCGATGTCGTCAACCATGCCGATGTTCTTGCGCAGTTTCAGCAGGTAACGGATGGTTCCGTAGAAGTCCTCGGGCGTAAGCGTGCGATGGTCGAGATGCGTGGCGTCCTGATTCTCATACAACTTGATGTTGAACTTCAGGCGGCCCACTCGCGAGAAGTCGTACTTGCGCGGATCGAAGAACATGCCTTCGAAGAGCGCGGTGGCCGTGTCGAGCGTGGGCGGATCGCCCGGCCTTAGCTTGCGATAGATCTCGATGAGCGCCTCCTCAGGCTTGTGCACCGAGTCGCGCTTGAGGGTGTTGGTAATGATGTTGCCCACGTCGTCGCGATCCGGGAAGAAGACCTCGAAGCTGGACGCGCTGGAGGCCATTATCTTGTGCAGACGATCGGCCGTCAGTTCCACGTTGGCCTCAACGATCACTTCGCCGCTCTCGGTGTCAACCACGTCGGAAGCGGTCAGCGCACCGTCTAGCTCGGCGGCTTCAACCTCAATCTTTTCGATTGCGGCTGCGCGCATCGCCTTGAGAGAGTGCGACGTGATCTTGCGGCCGGAGTGAGCAATCTCTTCGCCGCCATTGAGCACGGCGTGCGCGGGCTTGGCGCCCAGCAGGTGCGTGCCGGCGCCGGCGTCCTGGGGAACGGTCCAGAAGAGCTTGTTGTCGGCCACCTGGATGCGGTCGACTGTGTAGAAGGTCTTGAGGATCTCTTCGTTTGAGCGCAGGCCTAGCGCGCGCAGGAAGATGGTTCCCAGGAACTTGCGCTTGCGGTCGATGCGTACGTAGAGCGTGTTTTTCTGGTCGTATTCGAATTCAACCCACGAACCGCGATAGGGAATGATCTTGCCCAGGAAGTAAGTGCGGTTGTTGGCCGTCTCAAAAAACACGCCCGGCGAGCGGTGCAACTGCGAAACGATTACGCGCTCAGTACCGTTCACGATGAACGTGCCGTTCGGCGTCATCAACGGAATATCGCCGAAGAAGACTTCCTGCTCCTTGATGTCGCGGATCGTCTTGTTGCCGGTCTCGGGATCCTTGTCGTAGATGGTGAGGCGCACCGTGACCTTCAGCGGAGCGGAGAATGTCATGCCGCGCTCTTCGCATTCCTGCTGGTCGTACTTGAGCTGCAGGCTCACCGGGTCGCCGCACTTGTTGCAGAAGTCGGGCATGTTCTTGTTGTAGGTGCCGCACTTCTGGCAAAGCACATCCCCGGGAAGGAAGGGATCGGTAATCACCATCGCCCCGCAATGCACGCAGGCGGTACGCAGGTGATGCAGTCCCTTCAGGTGGCCGCACTTGCACTCCCAGTTGCCGATCGAGAAGTCGACAAAGTCGAGCTGCGAGATGCCGCGAAAATCGGTAATCGGAAATACCGAGACAAAGACCGACTGCAGGCCCGAATCGTCGCGCTCGTTGGGCAGTTTGTCCATCTGCAGAAAACGCTCGTAGCTGCGCCGCTGCACTTCAATCAGGTTGGGTATCTGGGTTGCGGTGGGAATTTTTGAAAAATCGAGCCGGCTGCGAATCGCGCGCTTCTCGTTAGACATGATCACTCCTGAGCCTCGTCGCTCCGGCACGAGAAGTTTGCGTGCCGGGCCAGCACCCGAGTCTCGGGGCGCCGGCTGATTGCTGTCATCCATCGAAGACCAGACGGGCAGCCTTACGGTTCGGGGCTTCCGTCATCTGCTGGCGGGCCAGTCTGCCTGGTCGAGCCAAACTTGCGCCGCGTTTATCCCTGGTCAGGGGTTCGATTGAAATCGCGTCAAAAACCCGAAAGGGGCATTGCGTCCGCCGGGTTGTTAGGCTAGACTGCGCTCAATTGGTGAAGCGTGAAGCGCGGTAAATCCCGATTTCCGGAAAATACCGCAGAGGGGCTTTGTGCGCGCAGGGTTTATGGGAGGTCAAAAAACCTCTGTCCTGGGAAATTTTTCCCTATCCGACACGAATAGCCCGCGAGGACGCAATACCTCACGAGCGTGGCTTAACGCCAGTGCTCCCATCCGAATTCTTGTGCCCTGTTCTCGCCGATCCCAATCTTCGCTTCTGCCGCTCGCTCGCCAGCCGCTCAACCCCGGTCAATAAATCTACCCGCCTGACCTCCGGGTAAGCTATTGACCTGAAATAACTTGACAACCCCTTGCACCCTCGCGCCGCATAGTTTGAAAAATCCCGCTACCGGCGTGAATGCCCGATGCTGCCGCACAATGTCACGAAATCAACGCGCCAACTGCCGGACTCAGACCAAGTGAAACAGGCATGAGCCGGAAAGACGCGCAACCTTTATCGTAGCGCGTCTTCCGCGTCCTTGCAAGTGCAGGGCCGTTTACTTGACCTCGACGGTGGCCACGCCTTCGAACTTTTTCCTGATGGCCTCGGCTTCGTCCTTGGTCGCGTTCTCCTTCAGAGCCTTGGGAGCACCGTCCACCAGGTCCTTGGCTTCCTTCAGACCTAGCGAAGTAACTTCGCGTACGGCCTTGATGGTGTTGATCTTATTGGCGCCGGCATCCTTCAGGATAACCTGGAACTCGGTCTTCTCCTCGACTACCGGAGCTGCCGCGCCGCCGCCACCCGCCACCGCCACCGGAGCAGCCGCCGCGGCCGAAACGCCAAGACGCTCCTCCAGCTTCTTTACCAGAGCTGCCGCTTCCAGCAGGCTCAACGAAACAATTTGCTCTTCTAACTGCGCTAGATCCGCCATTTTTCTTCTCCCAATCAAAATCCGATTTTTTGAATTCTTCTTACCTCGACTGCCCCATGCAGTGGAGAGTTTCCGATGCGCCAGACCAGCGCCCTCTCCAATTTGTGTGCAGCCAAATCCCTTTGAAACCAGCTTTCAGCTGTCAGCTCTCAGCAAAAAACTGAGTGCCCCACCTTCGCCGCGCCTTTGTTTTTGCGGCTAAGGCGGGCGAGCCGCTTAAGCGGCTCCCGCAAACTTTTCCTTCTCCACGCCCTGTCCGATCACCACCGCAAGATCGCGGCCCGCGGCGTTAAGTACCGTAACCAGCCGCTGCGCCGGAGCATTCATAAGGAAGAGCAGTTTCGCAAAGATCTCTTCCTTGCCCGGCATCGTGGCCAGCGACTTGATCTCTTCAACGTTCAGCAGCTTGCCGTCAACGATGGCAAGCTTGAACTGAAACTCCGCCGCGTTTTCACCGGCCCACTTGGCAAATACCTTGGCCAGGGCCACGGGATCGCCCGCGGTAAACGCCACTGAGTTCACTCCCTTAAGGCCCTTGAGCGCGGACTCAACCTGGGTGCCAGTGCCCGAGATTGCGGCCAGCTTGTTCTTGACCACGCGATATCGGCCGCCCGCTTCGCGAATGGTCTTGCGCAACTCGTAGTCCTTGGCCACGGTCAACTTGCTGAAGGTGCCAATGATTGCCGTGGTCGAGAGCTCAAGCTCTTTGGCCAGCAGCTTGATCTTTACGTTCTTTTTTGCTTTCGTAATCGCCATTGTGTGCTCCGCACAGGCAGGGACTAGGGACTAGGGACTAGGGACTAGAAAAACCCCGTTCACGCTCGATCCTTTGCCTCTACCTCGCCTTAAATGCGCCGTTTCGACGCTTGTATCAGATCACCGTTGTAAATCTTCGGGATTAATTTGGAAGCCAATGAGACCAACCTAGCTAGTCCCTAGTGCCTAGCCCCTGTCTCTAAGCCTTTTTCCCTGCCGCTTCGGCTACCGCTGAATCGAGCGGCACACCCGGGCCCATCGTCGAACTCAACGTGACGCTCTTGATGTACTTGCCCTTGGCTGCCGAGGGCTTGGCGCGCACAATCGACGTGATCACCGTTGTCGCATTGTCGATGAGTTTTTGCCCATCGAAGCTCAGCTTGCCCACCGGCACGTGCACCAGGCTGGTCTTATCGGCGCGAAACTCTACCTTACCGGCCTTGATCTCTTTCACCGCGGCGGCCACATCCATGGTCACCGTGCCGGTCTTGGGGTTGGGCATCAGGCCTTTCGGTCCCAGCACCTTGCCCAGCCGGCCCACAACCTTCATCATGTCGGGCGTGGCGATCAGCGCGTCGAACGCGGTCCAGTTTTCTTTCTGGATCTTCTCCACCATCTCTTCGCCGCCCACAAAATCGGCGCCGGCTTCCGTCGCTTCCTTCTGGCGGTCGCCGCTGGCGATCACGGCCACGGTCTTGGTCTTGCCCAGTCCGTGGGGCAGAACCACTGTGCCGCGCACCATCTGATCGGCGTGACGCGTGTCGACACCCAGACGCATGGTCAGGTCGACCGTCTCATCGAACTTTGCAAACTTTACCTGCTTCAGCAGGCTCACGGCTTCAGGCAGCGGATAAGCTGTTTTAGTGACGGCAGCGCGCGCCTTAGCAATATTCTTGCCGGTCTTGGCCATTCTTCCCTCGTCTCCCACCGCTTTTGCCAGCCCGCCTGTTGCGGGAGCGTCAGCCTTGGTACGGTAACGCTCAAAAGCCGTGGTGCAGTTGACTGTGCAGGGGTCTCCCCCGGGCACATCTTTGTATGTTAGCGAAATGGCCGTGGAATTGCAAACGTTTTGAACGCCAATGACTCTTCATCCAGACTGGCGGCAAGAGAATAGCAGCCCGACAAACGATGCCGTCACAACCGCGGCGACGATACCCTCAACATGATCGGAGCTCGGGACGCAGGGAGGGAAGGCCTTGATTGCTAATACAATCCAAACGAGCACAGTAAAGTCGCTCATCGCAATTGCGAGCTTGGTAACCGAAAAGTTCCCGGCGCCCCAAAACCCTTTAGGCTGCAACGGCTCATGATTGCTAAAGAGCGGTGTTCCAAGGACCGCAGCCTCGACGCTTTCAACTTTCTGCTCCCATGCCTCTTGCCACTACTTGCTTCCCCGATTCTGGAGCGTCCAGGCGACGCTGCACACGGAGCCAAAACCTTTCAATTTCGAATCTCCGCGTATCAGCCGCGTACTTTAGAATCTCCTTCTTCTGACACTCGGTTGCCTTTGACACGTCAAGCTTCTTACGCTCAGCGGACATCGCACCCCTCCGCCCGGATTCTATCTCCGAAACACCAAATATTAATCGCATTTTCATCAAGAATCCGATTGAGCCGGCGGACTGCGGGCGGCGTGGGCTCGACTCTCAGGCCTGGGGGCTCCTGAATCTCATCCAGCATCGCCCCATATCGCCGACATTGAACTATCCCGGGATGAGTTGTACGCTTGAGTCCATGAGTGTGCTCAATCAGGACGATCTCTCTCGTCTGTCCCCGCCCGAGCGCCTGGCGCTGATTTCGCAGCTCTGGGATAGCCTCGAGTCCGAGCATCTTCCCTTGACCGCTGCACAGCAGTCCGAGTTGGACCTCCGCCTTGAAACACTCCACGAAGACCGGCGCGAAGGGGTCACTTGGACGGCGCTGATAGCCGAGTTAGAAAAGCGCTGACCATATTGCGTACGATCATCTTTACCCAGGCGGCCCGCCAGGAACTCATCGACGCACAAGACTGGTACGAACGCGAGTCCCCCGGTTTGGGCCGGCATTTCCGCCTCGCCATCGAGTCCGCAGTCGATCGCATTTCGGCCAATCCCGATCAATTCCCTATCGTCCACAAAAACATCCGCCGCGCCTTGTTGCGGCGCTTTCCTTATGCACTGATGTTCGTTGCCGAATCCGACGACGGAATAACAGTCATCGCCTGTTTTCACGGTAGCCGCGATCCGGCACGCTGGCAACGGCGCATGTGAGCTGACAAAGATGAACAGGAAACCTACTACCGTGAAGTATTCTCTTAGCGAGATTCAGGCTATGCGTGGTCGCGGCCTGGACAAGACCCATCCGGATGCCCCTGAAGCCGAATCGCTCGGCGAGGACTTCTGGAAATCGGCTCAAGTCGTCATGCCTGCGGGCAAGACCTCTGTTCACTTGCGCCTCGACCGCGACGTGGTGGAGTGGTTCCGGGCGCGAGGCAAGGGGCATTTGACGCGCATGAATGCCGTGCTGCGCGCCTACGTTGACGCGCAAAAGCGGAGCGCGTGATGCCTCTCACACTCCAGGCCAAAATCCAAGCTATAAACTGATCGCGCTTTCTTTGCGTGCGTGGGAAGCGGTGGCGCAAGATCGATCCGGAAGATCGGATCGTCGGTCCGCAAGCCGCTGAGAACGACCTGCGGGCCGTGCCAACGCAAAGGAGGTGAGGGCGTTGGGTGATAAGTCATCCTGGATGCGAGTTCTAATCACGATCGCCATCGACTGGCGGTTCGTGACAGCGCTCGTTATCTTAGCCCTGGCGCTACTGATGAAGTAGCCAAACTCCCGGGAGGATTCCTACCCCTTCCGGGATAAGTTCCCACCCCTCTCGGGGCACAGCAAGTATAGCAAATTCTTCACCGACACAGTACCCGAATCTCTCATCCGCTCTTCAATGTTTCCGCTAACGCCCGCTGTAAAATCCCCCGTATGGCCGCCAACAACCGTTCCGTTCCTGTCGACACCGTGTTGCCGCATGTGACCTACCAGAACCTGGGCGAGGCCATCGCCTGGCTCACCAGCGCCTTCGGTTTTGAGGAGTACTACCGTTACGGCGACGGGCCGCGCGGCGGGCAGATGTTTGCCGGCAACGCAGTAATCCAGGTGAACCAGGCGCGCGACGGCCAACAGTCACCCAGGCAGCTCGGATTCGGAACGCAATCGCTCACCATTATTGTCGAAGATGTGGATGGGCACTTCGCGCGCGCCAAGGCTGCCGGAGCCACAATTCTCGAAGAGCCGCATGAAACCGTGTACGGCGAGTATCAATACGCCGTCGAAGATCTGGATGGGCATCACTGGCTGTTCTCGCGCCATGCGACCGACAGGAGCCCCGATGAGTGGGGCGCGGTGGTGAAGGCGGCAGGAGCTCAGAAACTCATCATTGAAAAAACGGAAGGCGCGAGCCCTTCATCGAATCTCGGCTTTCCCCAGCCGAGAGATCAAGCGAGCACATATCCCGCGCGATCGCCGCTCGCGCACGCACGTTGTTTCTTCAATCCTGCGCAGCAGTTTGCACAATCGGAACCGTCACATCACTCTGCCGCGCCAGCGCCCATAGATAAAAACATCCAGTTGCCAGCAGGAGGAGCGGGGCCGGAAAAACCTGCAGGGCGATCGCCAGCCACTCGCCCCACTGCGATGTCGGTGCATGCATCGCCCTCAGTGGGCCGAGAACAATCAACCCGCCAAAAACGCCGGCAAAGGCCAGCGCAGCGGTCGTGATCGCAAGCCCGATCCGGCCGGCCGTTCCCCGCTGCGACCAGAGAGCGACGCATGCCGGAACGGCGAGCAGGAGAAGCGCAGCATCAAGCTGACGGTGATAAACAGGCAGCATGGTGAGTGGTGCGGCAGCCGCCAAAGCCATCCATATCCGCATGGTGGAACTCCGCCGCCGCAGCACCAGAAAAATCCACGCGACCAGCAACGGCACGCAGACCATTTCGGCGGCCGCATTGTAGAAATGAGCATCGTCATTGAAGACACTGAAGACGGTCTGAAGGCTGATCAGCGAATCGAGCCCGTGGCTGCCGCTCGAATGCAGGCCCGGATCGTTCAAGCCTCCGTGCACCCAGTAGGACGCCATATTCGTCTTCCACTCGCTGAACCACTGCGGCGCAACCCGCCACACCCACACGAATCCAGGCAGGCTCAGGACGAGCGCCACCAGCAGAGACTTCAATGCGCGCTTGCGCAGTACCGGGTCTGACAGCATGAAACAGAGCCACACCATGCCGGTATCCTGTGGCTTGAGCACGAGGCCCACCGCAAGGCACAGGATTCCGAGTGCCACCCACCGCTCACGCATAAAACACCACACGGCAATTGCACTCATGCTGATTGCGATGCCGGCAACATTTCCGGTAACGGGAAGCAGCTCGCTGGTGGCAAGCAGAAGGCCGACCAGCGCTCCGGCAAGAGCCGGCGCATAGTCTGCGCCGAGATTCCAGATAAGAAGCGACGCAGTGATGAAGCTGGCAAAGGTAACGATCGTCCAGAGAATGCCTGCGGCCTTCGATTGCAACACTGCGAAAGGCATGACGAAGAACATCGTATTGGGCGGGTAGATGTTGTGCGTGGCAATCTGGCGATCTTTCGGGGAGTCGGGCGTGGGGCTGTCGCGCTCCGCCTCGTAGATTCGCGTCACCTCACTTGGCTTGAATGGATCGCGCTGTTCGATGAGGGCTTGTGAAGGATAGTAGATGGTTCTGAAATCGGCAAGCGGCGCGGGCACTGCGCGTTCCAGCACCACGCCCAGCAGGATGAAGACCAAGCTGCCAATCAGCACCAGATACAATCCGTCCCGCCGCTCGTTCGAAAAGGAGCTTGTCATTTGCCTCCGCATTTGCCTGCATGCGCCGATGTCTCGGGGAGCAATCTCATTGTACAGCCAGTTTCGGTTCTGCTTTCCAGATGCGAACAGCCGGAAAGGCCGCAGTGAAATCGAACGACGCGGCCGATCCCCTGCCCGCATCAGCGCAGTCGAACGACCCTGAATTTAGCGCGCTTGAAGAGGCGAAGAAGTATCGCCGGCGTCCGTGATAAAGGCAGACTATGCCGTTCTCTTCCGGACTGGCTGCTTGTTTTTCTTCCTGGGGCTCACGCCCGCGATAAGAAGCCACAGGCAGAATGTGCCCTCGGCGACGACGCCTAAAATCTCAGTGACGCCGTTGAGAGGCTTGGTAAACGGCAAGAGAAAGAGCAGCCATCCTACACCAGCCAGGACCAGCAACAGGCCGATTGTTTTCGGCAGGAATCCGGATCGGACGACGAGCTGGCCGAGCAACAGGCAGTAAAATCCGAAGAAAATCAGCGGGCTGATAGCATAGCGGGTCAAGTTCAGCGTTTGCATAACGGAAAAGATGCAGCCCGCAAAGCTGAACAACGCGGCAAGCAGCGAGACCCAACGATTCACCGGCTTGAACATGAAATAAAACAGTACCGTGAGCAGCGCATAGACGGCGATTGAAACGACGTTCAGCGTACGCCCGGCAGAACTGTGCGAATCGACGGCCGCGCCGATGATGGCCAAAAGAAAGTAAGCGAGATACACGGCGCCGGTAAGCCGCGCCCGGGTCTTTGGTGCGGCTTCGCGGAATTTTTCAACCAGGTTCATTGCATTCTCCGGATGAGCCTCCTGTCCGCGGGTCGACACGAGAGAGCGGGTGATAGCGAAAACAGAGCAGCCGGTGATTGCGCCGCCGCCCAGACTCACTATACTTGGTACGCGTCCGGCAGAGCCTGCCGGCTCGCAACCAAATACTGCCATGACCAAACGATCGCGCCGCCAGTTTCTTTCTTCCGCAGCCTTCACCATTGCAGCAACCCGGCTTGCAGCTCAAACAACAAGCGCACACGCGAGCCTCAGCATTCCCGCACAAGCCACGGGGCCGCAAGTGCCGGCCGATTTTATCGGGCTCTCCTACGAGGTTGAGCAGCTCGTCGATCTCAACTTCTTTTCGGCGGCGAATACCGGCCTCGTAAACTCGCTTAAAGCGATTTCGTCAAACGGCGTTCTTCGCCTGGGCGGAAACACCAGCGAGTTCGAATACTGGAAACCCACACCCGATTCGCCCGAGCCTCCGCACCCTCAAACGCGCATCGTTGAAGGCGAGCCAAAGCCGAATTACTACGCGGTTACGGCCGAATCGATTCGCAACCTGAACGCATTTCTCGAAGCCGCCGGATGGAAATGCATCTACGGCGTAGGCATGGGAACCAATACCCCCGAACGCGCCGCCGCGGAGGCCGAATATGTCGCTGCGACTCTCGGACCAAGGCTTGAGTACTTCCAGATCGGCAATGAGGCGGATCTGTTCAGCAGCCATCTGCGCGACCCCAAAACATGGGGCGTTAAAACCTATCTTGACCAATGGCTGGCCATGGCGCGCGCCATCCAAAAGAGCGTTCCTGGCGCGCGATTCGGCATGCCCGACGTTGCCTCGAGGATCGACTGGCTTACGCAGATCGCCGATGCATGGCCCTCCATCGCTGACCGGCCAAACGTGATCACGCTCAGCCATCACCATTACTTTGGCGGCCCGGCCACGAATCCCTATGTCAATATCCCCAACCTGCTTGCCGCAACCACCATGGCGCGCGTGCAGAAGACTGCCGACATCGCCAATGCGGCCGCAGCAAAGATGGGTGTTCCGGTGCGCATGACCGAGGGCAACACTTGTTATCGCGGCGGCAAGCCCGGCGTGAGCGACGTCTTCGCGTCGGCATTGTGGAGCGCCAATTACTCGTTGCTGCTTGCAGCCAATCGCTATACCGGAGTGAACCTGCACGGAGGCACATACCAGGCCGTCGCGAATGGGTTGGGAGGATCGTTGCCCGGCGACGGAATGTTGGCGGCGCAAGGCGTTTCGGCCGCCGATATCGCCAAACATCCTCACCCGTTTTACACGCCGATTGCCAACTTCGGTTCGGAGTGGGTTCTTGAACCGGTCGCCTACGGACTTATTTTTGCCGGTTCGTTTGCCGGCGCGACGATGTACGCTGAGGATCTGACATCGCCGTTGCAGGCAGCCGGAGTGAACGCCATTGCGTACGCCGCGAAACTCGCCGATCGGCACACTTCGGTGATTGTGCTCAACAAGGATGCGGACAAGGACCTCGACCTCACTCTCGACTTCGGATCGCGATCGGGATCGATCGAGTCGCAAACCATGAGTGCTCCGGCGCTCGAAAGCCGCGAGACGCATATTGTCGAACCCAAATTGGCCGCGCGACTGCGCGGAGGCAAACACACTTTATCCGTTCCGCGAGCTAGCGCAATGCGTCTAACCATCATCTAGGGGTTCGCAACACGCGAGGGACAAATTTAGATGAAGACCCAACTTGCAGTTGCCGCTGCACTCGCTCTTTTTGCGGCGCCGGCGTGGCCGCAAAGCGATAACTTCACCGGCCGCGCTACCCTCACCGTACTGCCCGCCCACCCCGATACGCAGGACGCGAGCCTGAGCGCCGGCCAGCTTAATGTGAAACTCGACGGAAAACTGGCCACCGTCACCAGCCTGACACAGCTCACTTCGGCCAACAGCCCGCTTGAATTAATCCTGTTGATCGACGGCGGAGTTCGCACCAGCCTTTACGGGCAGGCCGGCGACATCATCGACTTCGTCAAAGAGATTCCATCGAATACTCAAATGGCGATTGCCTATATGGAGAACGGCCGCGCCGCCTTGGAGGGACCGCTCTCTTCCGATCCCGCGGCAGTGGAGAAAGAACTGCACATGACGGCGGGAGGAGCGGGCTCGAACGCCAGCCCCTACTTCTGTCTCGATGACCTGGCAACGCACTGGCCATCGACGGACGCCAACGCGCGCCGCGTAGTGGTCATGATCACCGACGGAATCGATGAGTATAACCCGCACTACGATCCCGACGACGTTTACGTAACGTCGGCCATCAACGACACAGTGCACGCCGGCATGGTGGTCTTCACCATCTACTGGCACGACCAGGGGCGCGCCGACCGTTCAGGCGGCATTGCCGACGGCGGACAAAATCTGATGCTCGAGGTGGCGCAGGCAACCGGCGGCAACAGCTATTGGCAGGGCCTCAGCAATCCCGTCTCGCTGAAGCCTTACTTCGACGATCTCCGCCGCCGGCTGCACAGTGAATATGAACTCGACCTTTCTGCGCCGTTCAAGGGCAAGCCATTCAAGGCCAGCCTCAAGCTCAGGGCCAATGCGCCCAATGCAAAGGTAACCGCGCCGCAATTTGTCTATCTCAGCAATGCGCCTGCGGAGCGGTAGCTGGGTGAAACGGCGCAATTCGAAGTAAACGGGCAAGAGAGACTCCCGGCGGCGGGAGTTCCTTCGCGCGTGGCCTGAGAAGTTAGGTGACGCCACCTGACAAATCCATGGCTCGCTCATCTTGTCTGCATGTTACCTTTGAACCGACGGCGCGCACGGACAAAACGCGGACTTCGGACGTGGGATGAGCCAGCCAGATCCAATTATTGAGAAGCTGTTTGCAGAAGCTCTCGATCTGCCTCCAGAGCAGCGCGGCGCATTCCTCGAAAGCGCATGCCGAGGTGTGCCCGAGATGCGCCTCAAGGTGGAGATGCTGCTTTTGGATAACGACCGGGCGGCCGGATTTCTGGAGCAGCCTGCCTACGTTCCTGATGCGCAATTGGCAGAAACCAGCGCATCTTCAGACAGGTTTCTGGCGGCTGGAACAAGACTTGGACGTTACCGCATTGTGGATGAGCTCGGCGTGGGCGGCATGGGGGTTGTCTATCGCGCCCGGGATGAGAAGCTGGAGCGTATGGTGGCGATCAAGATGCTCGCATCGAGCGTTTTGATGGGCGAGGAGCCGCGACGACATTTTCGCCGAGAAGCCCTCGCGCTGGCAAAGCTTAACCATCCGCACATTGCGGCCGTCTACGACGTGGGAGACCAGGACGGCTTCGATTACATCGTGATGGAACTGGTGCCCGGGGAATCCCTGGCCACAAAACTGCGCTCTGGCGCGCTGTCTGTCCGGGAAGCGACATCGATCGCGCTCGACGTGGCCGGGGCGCTTGACGAGGCCCACCAGCAGGGCGTGATCCACCGGGATTTGAAACCCGGCAACGTGATGATTACATCGCGCGGAGGCGCTAAGGTACTCGACTTTGGACTAGCCAAACTGCTTCAGCCGCCAGGGACCGATTCCACGATCGCGCAGACTGAGACTGGGGCTCTGATGGGAACCCCGCTCTATATGTCGCCGGAACAGGTGCTGGGCAAGAGCCTCGACGCGCGCACCGACCTGTGGAGCCTTGGCGTGCTTTACTATCAGGCGCTGACCGGCAAAACGCCTTTCGCGGGAAAGAGTGGCATCGCGGTGCTGCACGCAATCACTGAAGAACCGTATGCGCCTCCCCATACGGTTAGAAAAGATCTCCCGCTGCTTGCCGGAAAAATCGTGGAGCGGGCACTCGAGAAGGACCCGGAGCAGCGCTATCAGTCGGCTGCGGAGATGGAGAAGGATGCGTCAGACCTGCTGCAGCGCTTGAGTTCTCCGGCCTCGGTATCGGGCACGGAACCGCTGAAATCAAGGATGCGCTGGATGCTGGCGGCGGCGGCCATGGGGGTGGTGGCGGCAAGCGCTATTGGCTGGTGGCTCTATCGTCGCGCAGCGGAGAGACAGTGGGCACGTGACGAGGCGATTCCGCAGATTCAAAGCCTGGTTGACGCGCGCAAACCATTGGCGGCCATGCTCCTGCTCGAGAGAGCTGAGAAGGATTTGCCCTCGAATGCGCAACTGCGCCAGGTTGCCGATGAAGACACAGAACCTGTGGCGATCACATCGGACCCTTCGGGTGCGCAGATAGAAATACAGGATTACTTGAACCCAGGTGAGAGTTGGCTGAGCCTGGGGACAACGCCGCTGAGCAACGTGCAGGTTCCGAAAGGCTATTTTCGCTGGAAGGTGTCGAAGGCCGGAGCAGGCGAAATGACGATGGCGCCAGTGACCGAGTCGAAAATGGATTTCCCGCTTGCCCGCATGGAAGCGGCTCCGGCAGGGATGGTGTATTCGCCGGGAGGCTCGTGGCAGAATTACATTGCCTTTCTGGGCTGGGTCGGGCCCTATGAATTGCCTCCGTATTACCTGGATCGAAATGAAGTGACCAACCGCGAATATCAGAACTTTGTGGACCGCGGCGGATATGAAAAGCCGGAGTACTGGCCCGCAGCGTTTCAAAAAGATGGGCGAACGCTGCCGTGGAGCGAGGCGATGCAGTTGTTTCGCGATACAACCGGAAGGCCCGGCCCCTCGACCTGGACGGGCGGACATTATCCCGAGGGTAAAGCGGACTATCCGGTGGCGGGGGTGAGCTGGTTCGAGGCGTCGGCGTATGCGGCGTTTGCCGGCAAGACGCTGCCGGTGTTGGGACAGTGGTACCAGGCGGCGGATTTCGACGTGGCCGAGTACACCACGCAATTGAGCAATATCAACGGTACGAGCCTGGCGCCGGCTGGGTCGTATCAAGGTTTGGGAATCTACGGAACGTTTGACATGGGCGGCAACGTGCGCGAGTGGACGGCGAACACCGTCGACGACGATTTGCGCTTTATTCTCGGCGGGTCGTGGCAGTCGCAGGCATATTTGTATACGGATCCTGAGGCGCTTTCGCCATTTGACCGTTCCGATGGGAACGGCTTCCGCTGTGTGCGCAACCTGGGATCGCTGCCAGCAAATGCCTCCGCGCCATTTCACCGTGTAACCCGCGACTTCGCCGCTTTCAAGCCGTCGAGCGATGACGTGTTTCGGGCTTACAAGCTTCTTTACGCCTACCCGATGACGCCGCTGAATGCGAAGGTGGAGGGAATCGTTAAGGAAACCGACGACTGGCGCGAAGAGAAGGTATCGTTTGACGCCGCCTACAACGGCGAACGCATGTCAGCGTATCTATTTCTTCCCAAGCGCGTGAAGCCGCCCTACCAGACAGTCTTGTTCTTCCCCAGCGCGCGCGTACTCCTTCTACCCCCAGGCAGCACGGAACTCGGCGACATCAAGTTTTTCGACTACGTTGTGCAGAGCGGACGAGCGGTGGTCTATCCGATCTACGAAGGCACCTACGATCGCCGCGAGAAGTTGAGCCAGCCCAGCGCTTCGCAAGGCATAACGCAAACTTCAGACTGGTACAAAGACGCGGCGCGTACACTCGATTACCTTGAGACTCGGCCAGACATCGACTCGAGCAAACTCGCCTATCTCGGTGTAAGCATGGGGGCGGCCGACGGCGTCATTATCTCAGCCCTGCTGCAGGATCGTCTGAAAACCGCGATCTGGCTCGACGGCGGCTACTTCCTTGGCCCGCCAACGCCCGGCGGCGATCAAGCCGAATTCGTCACGCGCATGAGGAAACCGGTGTTGATGGTCAATGGAAAATACGATTACTGTTTCTCGGTCGACAAAGCCCAGAACCCGATGTTCAGGATGCTGGGCACGCCCGCGGCGGATAAAAGCCACGTGGTGCTTGACACTCCACACGATGTAACCGAGCAGCGTTCGCAACTTGTGAAGGCGGTGCTGGATTGGCTGGACCGGTATCTCGGGCGGGTGGCGGAGTGAGCGCAGGCGATTTATCTAAGCGCAGCACCCGTGGCGCAATAGTCAGGTCTGCAGCGGGCTCGTCCCTCAGACCCGAATCAGGGAATGACGCAGCCGGCCCTCAAGCAAACTGGCGAGTGCGGGAACGGCGGAATTTGCGCATGGTCCAGGTGCCCAGGCGGAAGGTCAGAAACAGGATTCCTGCACCGAGCAGCAAGCTGATGGGAATCAGCCAGAGACCGATGGGGTCATGGTCTGCGTTGTGCGGGGAACCGGCTCCGAAACCCGCCGAAAAGGAATGATTCGGCACGTAGTCAATATTCAGTCCGGCCTGGCGCGGGAAAAAGGCCTTCAGTAGACCGATGACAACCAGGACTCCGCCGACGCAATAGCCAAGACCGGAAACGACGAAGACGATCAGTGCGGTAACGCTGACCAGAGCCGCACGAAGAATCCTGTGCAGAACCTGCATGGGAGAGGGGCTGAGCTGCGCGCGCTTGAGCAATTCATCTGTTCGGTAGCGTTCAGCCAGCGCCGCCGGAGCGCCCAGAGCCGCCAGCGTTTGCTCAACCTGTGCGGGATCGGCGCCGGCCGTGGTCTTGTCGAGAATGTGCGCGCGAATCTCTTCAACAATGTCGTTCATGTCCTCTTCCATCAGGTCGCGTAGCTGCCGGCGCAGCGCTGCGAGATAGTCGTCGATGGCTTTCTGTGAAGCGTCAGAGAGAGTCATGGCTTCTCCTTTTTCACTGCGCCATTCATGGGCGCGACAAGATTGTTGAGGCTCGCGGCAAAGCGCGCCCAGGTGCGGCCCATTTCGAGCGCACGCGCGCGGCCTGCCGCGGTCAAACTGTAATACTTGCGCGGGTGGCCGGAGTCGGACTCGACCCACTCCGACTCGACCAACCCCAGCGTGCGCAGCCGAGTGAGCAGCGGGTAGACGGTTCCTTCCGCCACCACCAGGTCGGAGCCGCTCTCGAGGTGGCGAAGAATTTCGAGTCCATAGAGTCGCCCGCTCCAGAGAGCCGCCAGGATGGCCAGTTCCAGCGAGCCCTTGCGAAGCTGGACCTCCCATTTGTCTGCCGAATCGGGGTTTGATATCGGTGTTTCTGCCACAACACGATACTATGCAATACAATGTATCGTGTGTCAAGAGGCTTTTTGCCAAACATCTCCAGAGCGTATAAGAGCCCACGGAAATGAGCCTGGTAACAATGGTGCGACTTTACAGGCTGTGGAAAAACTCATTGAGCGCAGCGAGGTTCCCAAAAAACCTTCACGCAGGGTTAAAACCCCGCCTCTTTAAAGGCCTCATCGGCACGACTGGCTAACCCGCATTTCTCATGGCCTCGTGGACATGCTCTGAGAAACGCTGGTGATCGGCCCACCTCTCAGTCAACCCCACCCCCTTTAAAAGATCATTCAACTCACTGTTCTTCAGCCACTTGCGGCAGACATTCGTTTGCTTGTTTTCTTAGCCGATTCGCTAAGCTTGAATGCAGGTAATTCGACCGGGCTACGCCTTCTTCGGCAGCAGCCTGCGGTCATGCTCATTTAGTTCCGTTCGAAGTCATTTAGTTTGAGGAGGTTGAGGTTTATATTCTTGAAAGGAGCCTACTTAAGGGATATCCGTGCCGGCAACGATCCTGAAATCAAGAGCTTGCAGAAACCCCCGGGGGGCGGCGGGGGTAGGGTGGGGGGTACAAGGGGTATTTCCCGCACAGTACGGCAATGTACGTGACACTTATCCGTTCGCAAGAAACGCAGACTAAAGCCGTGCCCTTGTTACAAAGCCTCCATCGGATGTGCCTGGGCGAGTTTTTCCGCAGCCGGTTTAGCCCCTGCTGCTTGGTCTGCGCGCAATCGCATTTTCAGGAAGCTCTTCAACCGCCGATCTTCTCGGTCAACTCGACCCAGCGTTCGTACACAGAATGGTGATCGGCTTTTGCCTCTTCGTGTTCGGCGAGAGCGACGATAAGAGCCTGCGGATCGGTGACGACTTCGGGAGCCTGGATGCGCTGCTCTGCAGCACGGAGGCGGGCGTCGGCTTTATCGATCCGGGCTTCGATGGTGTCGTACTCGCGTTGCTCGATATAGGAGAGCTTTCTCCGGAATGGCGGCGCGGCAAGAGAGTCGGAAGCGGTTGGAGCAGCTGAGCTTGGTTGCGGAGTTTGTGCTACGGAGGCCTCCGAAGCAGCGCGGAGTTGCTCATCACGCCATGCTTCCCACTGCAGGTAGTCGGCGAAGAGAGCGCAGTTACCAAGTCCGTCGAGACCGAGTACCGCGTTGGTCACGCGGTCGAGCAGATAACGGTCGTGAGTCACCAGGACCAGCGCGCCGGGGAATTCGAGCAGAGACTCCTCGAGTATTTCGAGGGTCGGGATATCGAGGTCGTTGGTGGGCTCGTCGAGAATGAGGACGTCGGCGGGCTGAAGCATGAGCTGCGCGATCAGGACGCGTGCGCGCTCGCCGCCGCTCAGGCGTTCGACCGGCTGATTGAGCTGATCGCTTGTAAACAGGAAGCGCGAAGCATAGCTGGCGACATGGACGACACGGTCCTGGTAGATGACGGAGTCGGAGTCGGGCGCGAGCGTGCGGCGCAGGGTGATTGAGGGATCCAACTCGCGTTTTTGCGAGAAGTAAACAATGCGGAGGCCCGGAGCGCGGCGGATTTCGCCGGCGTTGATTGGAACTTCGCCGGTGATGGCGCGGATGAGCGTGGTTTTGCCGGAGCCGTTGGAGCCGGCGAGGCCGAGCTTGAGCCCGTTGGTAAGGTTGACGCTGACGCCGTGGAGAATCTCCTGATTGCCAAGAGTGACGGCGGCATCATTCACTTCGATGAGGCGTTTCGTCTGGCGGCCGGTCGAGTCAAACTCGATGCCGGCAGTGTTGGCGCGGCTGCGGGATTCCGAGTCGCGCAGCTCGGCGATGAGAGCGTTGGCATTGTCGATGCGGGCCTTGGCCTTGGTGGCGCGCGCCTTGGGACCTCGGCGAAGCCACTCCATCTCGATCCGCACACGATTGCGCAGGCTCTCCTGGGCGCCTTGCTGCCATTCCACGTACGCGTCCCGATCTTTGAGAAATCTGGAATAGCTACCTTTGACGCGCAGCAAACCCGCAGAGTAAATGCGGTTGAGTTCCACGACTTCAGAAGCGACGTTCTCAAGAAAGTATCGATCGTGAGTGACAACGACGAAGGCGAATTTCGCGGTGCGGAGCAACTCTTCGAGCCACGCAATTCCATCAAGATCGAGATGATTCGTAGGTTCATCGAGCAGCAGAACGTCAGGTTCTGTTACGAGTGCCTCAGCAATGGCCAGACGTTTGAGCCACCCGCCGCTGAGGCTGGCGGCTTCTCTGCTCATGCCAGGGGCGCCGTGTGTGTCGCCTTCCACAAAGCCGGTGCGGCCGAGCGTTTCGCGAAGCCGCTGCTCGCGGGCATCGGGTGGTACGGCGCCGCGGTCGAGTGCGGCTTCAACAACTTGCCGCACGGTGATTCCCGGTGCGAAGCCGGAGATTTGATGTACATAGCCGATGCGAACGTTTTTGCGGAATGAAACTTCGCCGGAGTCAGGCTGCTGTTCGGCGTTGAGGATGGCGAGGAAAGTGGATTTGCCCGCGCCGTTGGGGCCGATGAGGCCAATGCGGTCGCCATCGTGAACCGCAAACGAGATTTCTTCGAAGAGCGGATCAGCGCCGAAGCGTTTTGAGATGTTCTGCGCTATGAGGATCGGCGGCATGATTCCAGTTTACGGGGGTAGAGGTCTTCTGCCGGCTTCAGCCGCAGTCGCTCGCGTGCGTTCAATGACAAAACTCCTGCAGCGAGCGGAAACAGCCGTTTGCTGACTGGATGCGCCCTCCAATGCGCCCGGCTCAAAACACTTTGCGGCGCAGGCCCTCTCGTGGCAAACTGTTCGGCATGGGAAGCAAAGACAAAGGCCGCAAAGAAGTAAAGAAAGCACCCAAACCTAAACCGAAGCCGGAGCCCGGCCAAAAGCGTGAAGTGTTCGCGCCGACTCCGCCGCCGAAGTAAAGTCCGGCTCAACCACAGGCTCCCTCAATCGTGCCCCAAAGGCGCGCAAAGGCCCTCCCTGCCCGGGAGGGCCTGTCCACATTGGGACTGAGATTAAATGGTGGCAAACCCGCTAACGGTCAGGCTGGACGGTGGATTTCAAGGCAGTTGATTGTGAAGTGGATGGGAATCACGCTGCCCGGGGCAGCCGGATACACGCCATCGTGAAAGACGAACAATTTTTTGCGATCAATTTCGCCGTGGCGCAAAACGGGTTTCCACGGCCCGGGTTCGGAGATTCGCACCGGCTCAGTCCAGTCTGAGATGTTCGCCGATGGCTCCTTCGCCCGGCACCACCACAGGCCCGTTTTCGGCAAGTCGGCGTTCGTCACATTCACACGCGCGAAGACCGCTTCAAACCCGTCTTCAACAGCAACCGCGCAAAAGTCGAAGACCCGCTCGTCAGCTGGAAAGACAACTCGGTGCGTTGACCACTTTGTGCGCCCATCGGGGCTTTCGGCATATCCCTGAACCAGGTAATCATCCTGGTTGGCTCCGGCCACGTACCACATCTTCCACTTGCCTTCGTGGTAGATCAGGTTTGGCTCGTAGACGCTTCGGTGTTCCCAGACATCGGTTGCGACAAACGCCGGCTCGGGCTGATCGACCCACTGCGCTCCGTCCCATTCCAGATAGCCGATGGTGTAGGGTCCCATGAAATGATGCGCGGCGCCGGCATAGTAGATGCGCTCGACCCATGCGTTCTTTTCGGCGTCCCAGCCTTTGACGTACGAAGGGCAATGCCGGCCGCCTTTGCCATCCCATGGGTAGCTCCGCGATTTGCCGGCGAGCATCTTCGGTTGGCTCGGGGCGTTATTGTCCGGAGTAATCGACCACCCTTCGGCTGAAAGCGGCCCTCCCTCGGGCAACGATGCGCTGTAAATCTGGATTTCTGGCGATGTGCGTTCCACGCCGCAGGCGAACATCCACCAGCGGCCATCGCGCTTCGCAACCGTGCAATCGACCAGAGTTCTCAGTCCCGTGATAGCGCCATAGCCCCGACCCGCATCGAAGATGGTTGCGTGTGCAGCGTTTGCCATATTCAAGAAGCTCTCATCGAATCAAGAATAGTACGCACCAGACGCACAAAGGTCCTCCCGGTGCGGGAAGGGCCCTTGCATTGAGATGAGTTTGCCGAGTGGGCGGCTTTACGCTACGACTTCAATGCCCATCGAGCGCGCCGTGCCCTTGATGCTCTTGATCGCGGTCTCGACCGATGCCGCGTTCAGGTCGGGCATCTTTTGCGTGGCGATTTCGCGCACCTGCTTCTCAGTCACCTTGCCAACTTTCTCCTTGTTGGGTGTGCCCGAGCCCTTGGCAATGCCGGCTGCCTTCAGCAGCAGAATCGCCGCCGGAGGAGTCTTGGTGATAAAGCTGAAAGTGCGGTCAGCGTAAACGGTAATGACGACCGGAATAATGAGACCGGCCATCTCTTTGTTCTGCGTGCGCGCGTTGAACTGCTTGCAGAACTCCATGATGTTGACCTGTGCCTGACCCAGCGCGGGTCCTACCGGGGGTGCAGGCGTGGCCTTCGCGGCCTCGATCTGCAGTTTGACTTGTGCGGTAATTTTCTTGGGAGGCGCCATGAATGTTTCCTTCGGAAACCAGCTACTAGCTTCTAGCCGCTAGCTGCTAGCTTTTTGTTCCTTCTGCAAATTTTGAGGCTGCGACTGTCTTTTGCACCTAACTGGCGATCGCTAGAATGAATCGCCAGCTAGAAGCTAGGAGCTAGAAGCTAGTGGCTGCTACTCAATCTTTTCTACCTTGCCGAACTCCAGTTCGACTGGCGTCGAGCGGCCGAAGATGGTCACCATGACCTTGAGCGTCTCGCGATCTTCGTTGATTTCATCCACCACGCCATTGAAGTTGGCAAACGGCCCGTCGGTAATGCGGACCTGCTCGTTTTTCTCAAACTTGATCTTGAGCCGGGGCTTGTCTTTGGACGTTTCGGTGCGGAAGAGGATCGAGCTCACTTCATCGTTGCTCAGCGCCACCGGTTTGTCGCCCGTGCCCAGGAATCCGGTCACCTTGGGCGTGTCCTTCAGCACGTGCCACAGGTCGTTGTCGAGCTCCATCTCAACCAGCACATAGCCGGGCAGGAACACGCGTTCGACGGTGCGCTTTTTGCCGTTGAAAATTTCGGTTACCGGCTCGGTGGGAATCATCACGCGGCCCACGCGATCTTTGAGGCCGAATGCCTGCACGCGGCTCTCGATCGACTCCTTGACCTTACGCTCAAAGCCAGAGTAAGCATGCAGGATGTACCAGCGGAAATTTTCGTTCACCGTCGGCTGCGGCTCCGGCTGACCTTCGGGTTGTTCCATCACTTCTGCCATTCTTATCTCGTTTCCGGACTGCGGAAGCTACTGCGATCCGCCCAGCTTGCTCAAAATCCCATGCGGCCCCATGATGGCGGCGCTGAAAATGTTGTCGACGATGAAGAAAAAAAGCCCGAAGAGGGCGACGGTAATAATCACCACGAACGTGGTGGTGCGCACATCATTCCAGGTTGGCGACACCACCTTGCGCATCTCGGCGCGCACGTCGCTCAAAAAGCCGGTGAAGTTCGTCCATGCGCCCATCGCGTTGCCTCCAAACTCCTGGAGTGCGCCGGGCTCCTGCCGCTTGCCCGACCGCTCGTCGCCTCGCTCGATTGCCGTTTTCGTCGCCATATTCATTCCTTCTTAGAAGCAGCTTCCAGCTTCTAGCCACTAGCCTTTAGCTTGTTCCCGGGAAAGCCGGGTTCTTCAACTTCCCGATGCCTGGCTAGCAGCTAGAAGCTAGCAGCTAGAGGCCGTCCTTCCAATTCTGGCAGGGGCGGAGGGATTCGAACCCCCAAGTCCGGTTTTGGAGACCGGCAGTTTAGCCGTTGAGCTTACGCCCCTGAATGCAGCTACTAGCTTCTAGCCTCTAGCTTGTTTCCGGAACAGTCGACTCCCTTGGCCCACCGAATCAAGAGCTAGTAGCTAGAAGCTAGCAGCTAAAAGCTGCTTTACTTCGATTCCTTGTGCGGCGTGTGCTTGCGGCAGCGGTTACAAAACTTCTTGAACTCGAGACGGCCCGTGGTCGTCTTTTTGTTCTTCGTCGTCGAGTAGTTCCGCTCCTTGCACTCGGTGCACTGCAATGTAACAATTTCCCGCATGTTTGCTTCCCTTCGGTCAGCAGTTATCAGTTATCAGTTTTCAGTTCTTTCCATGCTTGTGCCGGCTTCGCCAACTTTCGCCTGAGGCCCGAATTGATCACTGACAACTGACCACTGACAACTCGCTTTTCTACTTGATAATCTCCGAGATCGCGCCCGCGCCCACGGTTCTGCCGCCCTCGCGAATCGCAAAGCGCAGTCCCTTCTCCATGGCCACCGGCGTAATCAACTCAATCGTCAGCTCAACATTGTCGCCCGGCATCACCATCTCGGTGCCGGCCGGCAACTCCGCCACGCCCGTCACGTCCGTCGTGCGGAAGTAGAACTGCGGACGATAGCCCTTGAAGAATGGCGTGTGACGGCCGCCCTCTTCCTTGCTCAATACGTATACCGAGCTCTTGAACGTGGTGTGTGGCGTGATCGATGCCGGCTTGGCCAGCACCATCCCGCGCTCCACGTCTTCCTTCGGCGTGCCGCGCAAGAGAATCCCGGCGTTGTCGCCCGCCAGACCCTCGTCGAGCTGCTTCTTGAACATCTCAACGCCCGTGCAGACCGTCGTGCGCGTCTCGCGGAAGCCCACGATCTCAACGTTCTCGCCAACCTTCACCTTGCCGCGCTCGATGCGGCCCGTAACCACCGTACCGCGGCCGGAGATAGAGAAAATATCTTCGATCGGCATCAGGAAGGGCAGGTCGATTGCGCGATCGGGCCGCGGTACGTACTTGTCCACCGCATCCATCAGCTCGTCGATCTTGGCTTCCCACTTGGCCTCGCCGTTCAACGCGCCCAGTGCCGAGCCGCGAATTACCGGCACGTCGTCGCCGGGGAACTGGTACTTACTCAACAGCTCGCGAACTTCCATCTCCACCAGGTCGGTCAGCTCTTCGTCCTCAACCGCGTCGCACTTGTTCAGGAACACCACGATGCAAGGCACGCCCACCTGCCGCGCCAGCAGCACATGCTCCTTGGTTTGCGGCATGGGGCCGTCGGTGGCCGCGACCACCAGGATCGCGCCGTCCATCTGCGCCGCGCCGGTAATCATGTTCTTGATGTAGTCGGCGTGGCCGGGGCAGTCAACGTGCGCGTAGTGCCGGTTGGCCGTCTCGTACTCCACGTGCGCGGTCGCGATCGTGATGCCGCGTTCCCGCTCTTCGGGAGCGTTGTCGATCGAGTCGAACGAGCGAAACTGGTTCTTCGGGTTGTGCTTCTGCAACACCTTGGTGATTGCCGCCGTCAACGTCGTCTTCCCGTGATCGATGTGACCAATCGTTCCGACATTAACGTGCGGCTTCGAACGATCAAATTTTTCTTTCGCCATTGCTTTCCGATCCTCCGTAGAACATGCTCAAAACCAGTGATCAGTGGTCAGTTGTCAGTGATCAGTTTCTTCTTGCTCCTACCTGCCTCAGCGGTCCAATCCAGCACATCCCGGCTGACCACTGTTCACTGCCCACTGTCTTTCAGTAATACGCGTACGCTTTCAAATATCTTTGCCGCAATTCCATCGGCACTTTTTCAACCAGCCGCAGATATCGCTCTCGGATCAATCCCTGGTCGCTCACCGGCAGCGCCGCATACAGCGTCTGCGCTTCCCTGCCCAGCAGCCCGCGCTCGAGAATCGTCTCGTAGTCGCGAACTCTCAACTTTGCCCGCTTCACCCGATCGAGAAAAACCTCAACCTGGCTGGAATCGAATGCCGCATCGATCAGCGCGTGCAGCTTCTTGAAACCTTCCTCGTTCTGGACCGCAATCGCTACCTGCTCAAACATTCAAAAACCTCGAAAAGCAGCTTCTAGCTTTCAGCCGTCAGCTTTCATCTTCGTCCTGCCCGCTCTAGCCTCGGGGGCCGACTCTCCCACCGCATAGGCTGAGAGCTGATAGCTGAAAGCTAATAGCTCGCATCTCTGGAGCGGGAGACGGGGATCGAACCCGCGACCAACAGCTTGGAAGGCTGTGACTCTACCACTGAGTTACTCCCGCCCGAAAAACAGCCTTCAGCTTTCAGCCGTCAGCTTTCAGCTTCATCACGCTTGTGCCGGCCACATCAGCCCGTTCAATCGCTGCACTGGCTGAAAGCTGACAGCTGATAGCTGAAAGCTGTTCCTAGTATTTCTGGAGCTGATGACCAGGATTGAACTGGTGACCTCTCCCTTACCAAGGGAGTGCTCTACCAACTGAGCTACATCAGCCCTTTGAATTCAGCTGCCAGCTTCTAGCCCCTAGCTTCTAGCCTTGACTTGCCGATGCGAGCCGCAACACCTCAACCTCGCAACGAAGAGCTAAAAGCTAGTAGCTAGAGGCTAGCAGCTAATCTTTCTCCCGCCTGATCCGGTCTGCGTGCATCGCAACATACGTCCGAAATGCAAACAAAGCCAGAATCAGAATCGGAATCCACCTTACCTGCACCGGCCGGCCGGCCACCATTACATTGCCTGCGCCAACCGTAAACCAAACCAGAACTGCCAGAACCGCGTACATCGCCAGAGCTATCGGGTATTTCTTTTCAAGTTCGCTTCCGGAGCGCTTTGCCCGATCGGTCCCCGCCTCTTTCACGGGATCAGTATCCAATCGCGCTTCCTTCGCCATCCCTCAGCGCCTCTTAAAACCAGCCTGCAGCTTTCAGCTCAACCCACCCGTGCCAGCCGCATCGGCTCGTTCTTCCACCGCTCCGCCTAAGAGCTGACAGCTAAAAGCTAATAGCTGTTCTTAGATGGTGCACAGGGGAGGATTCGAACCTCCGTAACTCGAATGAGTGGCAGATTTACAGTCTGCTGCCATTAACCGCTCGGCCACCTGTGCCCAAACCGCAAACTCAACCAAAAACCAAATTTCGTGCCCCATCCTCGTGGTTGCCCCATCCTGAACGCGTCTTTTGCGTTCAGGGTGGGAGGCCATATTTCCTGCCCACCGAACCCTGCCTTCAACCTGCTTCTACGCACGCCGCAACCACCGGGGAACCCTCCGGGATTGGGCAGCCTGCACCTGAAGTGGGGTCACCGCGGAGAACAGGCCCGGCAAATTCCAAACTTCGAATCGCCGGTTAAAACTCGCCGCTGAAAGCTTCGTCTCCGGTCTCGTTTTATGGAGCTGGCGAAGGGATTTGAACCCCCGACCCTCTGATTACAAATCAGATGCTCTACCAGCTGAGCTACGCCAGCTCTTTTGAAAGTTGTGCAAGGGCAAAAGATCGCCGCCGCACAGCCGTTCAATCCACCGGAAACCGTTCCGGAAGCCCGATTTACGCGCGAACACACTACCGCTCCGCGCATAGTACGGCACAGAAATCAAGGTTAGCATACTGCGATGTGCGGGGCAAACTAAGCGGGTTGGAATTTGCGTCCATGCCCAAATCCTGCTTGACATTGATTTGGCCGCAGTGTACTTTCCAGTTGCCTGTCGGGCAATTCTCCCACAACTTCAAAAAAACCAGGACGAGGCCTATGAAACAGCTTAGGTGCTTACGTGCCTTAGGATTGGGTGCAGCCTGCTTGATGCTCTGTCATGTGCTTCAAGCGCAGGGCGATCCCGCGGCTCTTCAACAGAAACTCAGTGTGGTCAAACTGACCACGACCACTGC
>CAVSYM010000040.1:0-399865 GCA_963732165.1 uncultured Acidobacteriaceae bacterium | reverse complement strand
TGGCAATTAACGGTGGTGCTGCCGCGCTTCGTTCAGTTGGTGTGCTTCGGCCGGCGCCTACGTCCCCGCCGCACAAGTACTGGAGGCGGCGGTCGCCCGGGACCTGGCGGCACTGCTCGACAGCTGGCGGGAGAAGTATCCCGATGTCCCGGTCAGCCAGGACGTGGTGCACGGGCACCCGGGCCGGGCGCTGGTCGGCCTGTCCGCCCGTGCCAACCTGGTCGTCATCGGCCGACGCAGCACGCACACCATCGTGCATGGTCCGGGCACGGTCACGCACGCCGTGCTGAATCACGCGCACGGGCCCATCGTCACGGTCCCCTCATCCTGATCGCCGGATCTGCGGCCGGTAGGGGCGGAGGTCCTGTCTTACCGCTACTTCCGCCTCTGCCGTTTCGCATGGTCCAGGAGTAAGACGACAACCAGGGAAAGGGCTACAATTTTCCCATTTCACTCCCTAGCTTGAAGGGACAAGGCCGTGTACGACAGGATTCTGGTCGCGGTCGACCACTCGGAGATGTCCGACCGCGCGGTAATCGCGGCCCGGGACCTGGCCGCGTTGTCCAAGGGCGAGGTATGGGTGCTTCACCTCAGGGAACGCGAGGCGGGCGTCAAGACCGGCGTGCTCGTGCCCTACGAGAGCACGGGCGAGGGGAGCGCCGCGGTGGCGGCGTCGGTTGAGGTGCTGACCCAGGGCGGGGTGGAGGCGCACGGCGAGGTCAGGAACACGATTTTCGGTCACGCCGCACGCGAGATCGTCAGCGACGCCCGGGAGATCGGCGCGGACGTCATCGTGATGGGTTCGCGCGGGCGCGGCGACGTGGCCGGGCTGCTGCTCGGCAGCACCGCGCACAAGGTCATTCACCTCAGCGACCGGCCGGTCCTGGTCGTCCGGTGATCTGGACAGAAAGAGACGGGTGAGGATCGATGAGCAAGAACATCCTGCTGGCAGTCGACGCGGCATCACACGATCCCGTGCGGCACGTCGCCGCCGCCGCTGACATGACACGCGAGCTCAGCCAGGGCAGCGGCGATCACGTCATCGTCCTGCACGTGCACGAGTTCGCCACCGGCCGCTTCGGCCGCATCCGGGTGGACTGCGGCGACGGGGAAGGCGAGGGCGTGGTCGACAAGATCGTGTCCGACCTGCAGGCGGCGGGGATCAGCGCGAAGGGCGAGATCCGCGAGGCCAATCTCGGTCACATCGCGGCGGCCATCTGGCACGCGGCGCAGGATCACGACGCGCACGTGGTGGTGCTCGGCTCGAGCAGCCGTACCGATCTGCCCCGCATGCCGCTCGGCAGCGTGGCCAGCCGGCTGCTGCACATGTCGACCCGGCCGGTCCTTATCGTGCCCAGGCCGGACCACCACGCCGAGCCCGCGCACTCACCGGCCGACGGGAGCTGAGCCGGGACCGCCGGCTCGCGCCGCCCGCCACGTAGTCGCTTGGGCAGAATCCTGGCCGGGTGACACCCTCCCGGTGTTAACCGGCGCGGGGGGCGAGCGTGTCCGGGTGGTGCCAGGCGCGGCGTTCGGGATCAAGAGATCTTTTGATCTTTTCCGGCTCCGGTGGCGGTGATGGTCCCGGTCAGGTAGTGCTGGACAACTGGTCCCACGGCCTGAACCAGATCCTCCGGGCTGGCCGCCGCGGCGCCGGGCACCTTGAGGATGTACCGGGCGAGCATCAGGCCCGCCAGGTGGGAGCCGATGAGCGCCGCGCGCAGTTCGCGCTGGTCTTCGGGCAGGGCATCGCCGAGCGCCACGAGGGCCAGTGAGCGTTGCATGTCGCGGAACAGCTCGGCGGCGTGGTGGTGAGACAGGGCGGTCCGGAGCGCGGCGAGCATCCGCTCGCGGACCTCCGGGCGATCCTCCCACAAGCTGATGAGACGCCGGACGAGGTCTTCTCCGGCGCGGTCGGCGTCGCCGGCCAACCCGGCGAACGCGGCGAGCAGATCCGCGGGCATCTCCAGTGCGGCGGATAGCAGCCCGTCCTTGTCGCCGAAGTAGTGGTAGATGAGCGCCGGGTCCACGCCAGCCCGGACGCCCACGGCGCGCATGGTGGTGCGCTCGAACCCGAGGTCCGCGAACAGTTCCCGGGCGGCGTCCAGGATGGCGCTGCGCGTATCTGGGCTGCCCAGGGGCCGCCTGCCTCGCGCGGGCACTACGAAGCCTTCGCCCCGCGGGCGAGGATCAGCATCCGTTCCTCGATCGTCGCCGGGACCTTCTGCAGGCTGGCCTCGATCCCGGCGGCCTTGAGGACCTCCGCCAGCTCGGCCGGGTCGGCGTTGGCCACCCGGATCGCCCGGCCCTCAAGCATCACCGGAGCGCCGGCACGGTCGAGTGCGGCGAAGGCCTGCGCCCAGTTATCGGTGCGGACGGCCACAGCGGTCGTCGAGCCTACGATGTCTGCCTCGCTGCCCTCGGCGACCAGCCGACCGTCCGCCATGAGCAGCAGCCGGTCGCATTGCTGGGCCTCCTGCATATAGTGCGTGGTCACGAGGATTCCCGCACCGTGCTCGGCCTGGACGCGGATGGTGTCCCACAATGAAGCGCCGGCGAGCACATCGACGCCCGAGGTCGGCTCGTCGAGCACGAGGACGTCGGGTGAGTGCGCGAGAGCGGCGAGGAACGCGACCTGGCGCTGCGCCCCGAGCGGCACATCTCGGATCAGCACGCCGGCGTAACGGGTCAGCGCGGAAGGTAGCAGGGGCTCCGCGGCGCCATAGGCGCGCGCGCTGAACGTCAGGTTCTCCCGCACGGTCAGGTCGCCGTACAGGCCCAGCCCCTGCGGCACGTACCCGAGCCGGCGGCGGCGCTGCCGGTCGGGCGGACCGCCCAGCAGCTCGACGCGGCCGGAGGTCGTCGCGATCAGGCCCAGCAGCATCCGGATGAGGGTGGTCTTACCCGCGCCGTTGGCACCGAGCAGCCCGACCACCTCACCCGGCTGCACCTGCATCGACACGTCGTCCACCGCCGTGAACCTGCCGAAGCGGCGCGTTACGTGCTCAGCGTGCAGCAGGACGCCCGTCATGACGGGACCATGTGGCGGCGTGCGAGCGAGAGCGCGATGACGATGTCCTGCAGGTCGGGTTCGGCCAGGGTGGCCCCGGGCGGCGGGTCAGCGCCGGGCCAGTACTCATGCCGCAGCCGCCCCCGGCGCCAGGCCCATTCTTCGCGGACCGGTTCGCTGGTTTGCGTGACCACGCCGGGAAAGCCCGCGCGCACCTGGTCGTAGGATCCCTGGACCAGGACCCGGCCACTGTCGAGCACGACGAGGTGGGCGGCCCGTTCGGCCTCATCCAGGTAGGTCGTCGACATGAGCACGGCCGTACCCGACGCCGCGGCCTCCGACACCAGGCGCCACAGGTCGATGCGGCTCACGGGATCCACGCCCGTGCTCGGCTCATCCAGGATGAGCAGCGAGGGCCGGTGCACGATCGCCATGACGAAGCCGAGCTTGCGGCGCATCCCACCGGACAGCTGTGCGGCAGGCCTGGCGGCTGAAGTGAGCGACGCCCGGTCCAGCAGCTCGGCGCGGCGGGCGGTGAGCTCATCGCCCGCCAGGCCGTAGATGCCCGCGACGAAGTCGATGTTCTGCGTCACGGTCAGCGCGGCCCAGCTGCCCGACGACGCGGGCAGGTAGCCGAGCCGCTGCCGGGGCGGCGCCTCGACCGTCCCGCTCTCCAGCCGCACCTCCCCCGCCAGCGCGCGGAGCAAGGTCGACTTGCCGGCCCCGTCTCCGCCGACCACGGCCACGACGGATCCGGCGGGCACTTCCACGGTGACGTCATCCAGGGCCAGGGTCGGCCCGAAGCGCACGGTGGCCGAGCGTACCGAGTAACTCACGCGGTGTTCACCGCCTCGGCCGCGGTCGGCTGCTCGCGGGGCGGGCTGGCCGGGTTTCCCGGGGCCAGATCCCGGCGGAAGCGCAGCGTCGCGCCGGTGAAGACCACGACCGCCATCCCGGCCAGTACGACGAAGGGCAGCCACAGCGCGGTGATCGGGGCGCCGCGCAGCATGATGCCCTGCGAGATCATCGTGAAGTAGGTCAGCGGGAGCAGGTAGCCGATCCAGCGGACCCCGGCGGCCATCGCCGCCAGCGGGAAGATCATCCCGGACAGCAGTATCTGCGGCAGCAGGAAGAAGAACGCGGTCTGGATGG
The DNA here is from genome assembly GCA_963732165.1 of uncultured Acidobacteriaceae bacterium. Lineage (GTDB taxonomy): Bacteria > Acidobacteriota > Terriglobia > Terriglobales > Acidobacteriaceae > Telmatobacter. The sequence continues at coordinate 395,703 of CAVSYM010000040.1, read as the reverse complement.
CCTGGCCCGCCGTCTGCGAGACCGTCGAGATGAACACGCCGATGCCGAGCACCACGAACAGGAACATCCCGGCCCCCAGCGCGAACGCGAACGGGTTCCCGCGGAACGGGACCCCGAACAGCGCGATCCCCAGCACGGTCACGATGACCATGTTGAGCGCCGCGACCAGGAAATACGGCGCGATCTTGCCCAGGATGACCTGGCTCGGCCTGATCGGCATCACCGCCAGCTGCTCCAGCGTGCCAGCCTCACGCTCCCGGACCAGGCCGATGCTGGTGATGATGGTGCCGATGAAGGTCAGGATCAGGCCGATGATGGCCGGTATCATCACCCACGACGTCTTCAGGCGGGGGTTGAACAGCACCTGCGTGGTGACCTCGCGGCCGGCCTTGTTGAGCGCGGCCACGGTCGACTGCGCGGCGAACAGGTTAGAGCCGTTCACCAGGGCCAGGACCGGGGTCCTGCCCGTGACGAAGGCCACGTCCACCTTGCTGTCCCGCAGGAGCGTCTCGGCGTAGGCCTCGTCGCCGGATCGGTCGGTCAGCGTGACGTCGAAGTACGACGGCAGCAGCGCGGCCGCCTGCGTGGACTGCGGGCCCACCACCGCCGCCCGCACGCTTGAGACGTAGAAGTTCGCGGCGTAACCGAAGATCACCAGCAGCAGGAGCGGCATCGCGATCAGCATGGCCACGGTGCGCCGGTCGCGGACCAGTTCCCGGAACTCCTTGACGATCATGGCTCTCATGCCAGGCACGATAGGAGTCGCCTGAAGATAAGTCAACAACCGATGAAATTCAGCCGGCCTCACACTAGAAGCAGAGGTCCGGGGATGCCTTGCGATACGGCCTGGAGACAGCAGTGGACAGCGACGAGGGCAGCAAGCTCGAGAAGCGGATGGTCGTGGAGTACGGCATCACGCTGGATGGCGTCTGGCTGCCGCTGGCCATGCTGCGGCGGCTGCGGACGCACGGGCCGTGGGACGCGCCGTTCACCGAGGCGAACGCCGACCAGGAGCACGTGCTGCTGGCTCACGCGCTGGCCGAGCGGCACAACCAGGCCGGGCTGCACCGGGGAATCGGCCTGTCGGGGTTCCTCGACGCGATACCCTACGAGCCCACGGTCCCGTTCGGGAAGCTAGCGGACGACTAGGTCAGCCTGGCTCTGCGGGCGCCTCGGTGAACTGGCTGGTGTACAGGGAGTAGTAGACGCCGCGGCGGCGGAGCAATTCATTGTGATCGCCCTGTTCGACGATCCGCCCGTCTTCCATGACCACGATCGTGTCGGCGTTGCGGATGGTGGACAGCCGGTGGGCGATGACGAAGCTGGTCCGGCCCTGCCGCAGCTTGGCCATCGCGTCCTGGATGAGGATCTCGGTGCGGGTATCCACGTTGCTGGTCGCCTCGTCCAGGATGAGGATCGGCGGGTCGGCCAGGAAGGCGCGCGCGATGGTCAGCAGCTGCCGCTGGCCGGCGGAGATGTTGGAGGCTTCCTCGTCCAGCAGCGTGTCGTAGCCGTCGGGCAGGGTCCGGATGAAGTAGTCGGCGCGGGCGGCGCGCGCGGCGTCCATGACCTCCTGGTCGGTGGCGTCCTGCCTGCCGTACCGGATGTTCTCCCGGATGGTGCCGGCGAACAGCCAGGTGTCTTGCAGCACCATGCCGAAGCAGCGGCGTACCTGGTCGCGGGTCAGGTCCCGGTAGTCGGTGCCGTCCAGGGTGATCCGGCCGGAGCCGATCTCATAGAAGCGCATCAGCAGGTTGACCACCGTGGTCTTGCCCGCCCCGGTGCGCCCGACGATCGCCACGGTCTGCCCGGGCAGCGTGTCCAGGCTGAAGTCCTCGATCAGCGGCTTGTCCGGCTCGTAGCGGAAGCAGACGTGTTCCAGCGTCATCCGCCCGGTCGCCGGCGCCCGCGCTGTTGCCGCCTCCGTCGACCGTTCGGGCGACTCTTCCGGGGCGTCGAGGAACTCGAACACCCGCTCCGCGGAGGCCAGGCCGGACTGCAGCAGGTTCATCTGGCTGGCGATCTGGGTGATCGGCATCGTGAACTGGCGGGAGTACTGGATGAACGCGGTCACGTCGCCGAGGGAGATCTTGCCGGAGGCCACCCAGTATCCGCCGACGCAACAAGGCTACAGCGTTTCTCGAAGCATTCAGTGGCAAATGGCCTCCGTCGTCCAAGTGGTCCAAGTAGCCATTGTTTCCGGATTGCCGGTCATACGACAGGAGCCGGTGGTTGCCGGTTCCACAAAGGGGCCTTTGTGAGAAATCTGAGCGCTTCTTTTAGAGCGGGTTTTGCGACTACGCCGCGTCGGGAGAATTTGGGCAGCGAAGCTTACCCAACGCCTTCGCTTCGATGTCTCTGATGCGTGCACGCGCCAGGCTCCGATTTGCAGTACACGTTTCGCATAGTTGGTCCTCGGCGAGTCTCGGGGGAGCAGCCGTTAGCACCTTACCGCACTTCAAACAGCGACGAACATTTTGCCTGTTTTTCGGCACGCATCGATTGTATCCCCCAAGCACAGGTGAACTCCGCGGAATACGGGGAGTATTATTACCGTGATGCGAGTCGTTATTTCAGGGATGTGGTTCTTAAGCATCGTCGTGTGCGCGAGCGTAGCCACAGCGCAAATTCAGCGCGATAGCTGGAAACTAAAGGCGTTTGATCTCGATGCGCATCTTACCCATTCACTCGCGGATGCGCCTCTTACGGGCGCGGAGCGGGCGCAGATATACCGGGTGATCGATAACCAGAACATGCACGACTCATACTCAAACGCTCAAAGAGACCAAGAGCGGGCGATGGTAATGAGTACTCGTGTGGGGTCGGTCACGCTTGCGGAGGACGGAAGCGAGCAAGTTGTCGCGGAAGGCCCGGCCGATTTCTGCGGTGCCGGTGGACAGTGCGCGATATGGATCTTTGTTCGCCAGAACGGACAGTTGCAGCTTGCCCTTCAGGCGACTGGCGCAACGTTTATCGTCCGGAAGGGCTCCAGCAGAGGGTTCCACGACATAGCTACGGGAACGAAGTTTAGCGCCTGGGATACGGAATACAACGATTACCGCTGGAACGGCCGCAAATTTGTGCCAGTTGATTGCTACCGGACGAGGTATCCTCGACCCAACGACGATAGCGGCCCTGGTAGTGGCGGCCAGCATCCTGTGATCGAGAGATGCAGTTAAAAGTGCTCAATGCTTGGCCTGTTTCGCAAAGGGTAAGGGTCGGGACAAACCGCGAAACTCCTGAAATCAGCAGCTTGAGCGTCCCGAATGTCCGTCCCACAGAAGGGGATTAGAGACGCCGACACGAAACGCGAACGAGCCTCAACAAGCGCCACAGGACGCGTAGCTACGGGTCGAGACGATGTTCTTATCTACGATCGCCAGATCGGCCCCGAAGGGCAGTCCTGGAAAGATCTGCAGGCCTGGTGGGAAACATCGAGCGGCCTAGAGGGCGAAGAGGCCAAGAAATCTCTCTATAAACGACTCCTCGGCTGTCTTCCCGATAACCCTCCCCCGCAACGGCTCCTGTTCGAGTCGTACTTCAGGCATTTCAAACACGCGATTCCCCGTCTCCCGGCACTCCTGCCCGAGGTGTGGTTGCACTGGGACCCGAAGACGGTACAGGAACGAGGCAAGGATGCGCTGCTGAGGTTTCGCATGGATTTCCTGATGCTGCTTCCGAACGGAGTTCGGGTTGTTCTGGAGGTCGACGGCAAGCAACACTATGCCGATGCTGACTCCAAGGCTAACCCCGGCAAATATGCTGCGATGGCCACCGCAGACCGCGATCTGCGCCTTTCGGGCTACGATGTTTATCGGTTCGGAGCCAAAGAGCTCATGGCTACCACTGCCCCGACTATCGTCGGCGAATTCTTTGAACGCCTGTTCCGCGCCCACCGATTGAGCCTTTAGGAATGGAAATGCATTTTCGATAGCCTTCGCGCCTGGCCTCGAAGGCCGGGCACGGTCTGGTCAGGCTCATGCCGCGACTAGACTATCCTTTTCCATCTCAAACCTCTTGCACTTTAGGGTCTCTGCACGAGCTGCGTTATGCCCCGAACGATCTCGGTGGCCTGGGCGCGTGTGACTGGCTGGTTCGTATGAACAGCTTCGTTTCGGATCCGAAGCCAGCCCATGATGTTCGGCGTGCTGACGTTATTCAGCAGCCCTTCCGCTTGTGCCCTCTCTACATCTCCCGAAGCTGCATTGGCCTCGAATAGGATGCTGAGGTCTGCGTCTTGTATCGCTCTCGCAGCGTTGCCTCCAGGAGTGTGACGGCGGCGATCACGGAAGCGCGATATTCTCCGGCCTGCAGCAAGCGGGTTGGCTCGTCCGTCAATGTCGGTGCGTAGAGTTGTTCAGCTTGCGCGAGCCAATCGCGCAATGCTGCGAGAAAATCCTCGGGCTCGTTGGAAGAGATATCCGGGCGCTTTAGAACCATCGTCCCGGCGATATCGACGGGCAGACTGATGCCGGCGGGCGTAATTATCAGGATGCGTGAATTATCCATCTTCTTCAGGGCCAGCCGAAGTTCGTTGACAGTGTAGTCGGAGGAGGCGTCGACCACCATGAGGCGGGCTCGGCTGATCAGGGCGTCGATCTTCGCAATGATCGCATCTCCTGGCGCGACGACGTCATCGGCCGTTACCGGCACGAAACCAAACTCGGCCACGACGGGAAAGACGCGCTCTTTGTAAAACGACAATAATGATAACGGCACAGCAAAGAAGCAAAGTCTCGTCGGTGATCCGGTAGGAAGGGACAGCTCACGCAGGGGCTGTTCTTCCTTGATCTGGCTGGCAGGGATGACGGCGTTGCGCCAATAGTCGCTCAACTCGGTGAAGGCTTCGGCCAGCACTTTGGCGTAGCGGCTCTTGCTGCCGGAGAGATTTATGACCTTGATGCCGCGCCGTTCATAGCGCGAGATCTCGGTGGCGCCTGCGCTGACGAGAATGACATATGCAATTCTTCTTGAACGGCCGAGGCGTTCCGCAACCACCTGCCAGACCTGGCGGAAATCCGGATCGTCAAGGCTATAGCCAATCAGGACGGCCGTGCGGGTGATCAGCAAGTTAGCAAGGTACGTCGCAAGAAGCGGAAACGCATGAAGGAAGCGATCGTAGTCGGTCTCGGCCACGATAAGACGGCTGGGATGATTCAGATCGCCGTGCAATTTCAGAAGCGCCGTGCCGGATTCCTTGAGGTTGACGGCGAGTTGCTCCTCGTCGATCAGCGGCGTGCAGTGTCGCGGGATGAGATCGTACTGGCGTTCCAGAAGAAAATCGAAATTCGTCGTGCAGACGATGTCGAACTGAATTGAACAGAAGGCCTTGTGCGCGTCGCCCGGGCGAGCCTCGGCGATGTGAAGCAATTCCGAGAGGCGCTCAATCAGCTTGGGGCGGCCGTATTCGTGCTCATAGGCAGAGATTGCATCGAGCGCACTTGTCGGCTCGTATTCTCTGAGATCCGCTTCCAGCAGGGACCCTAGTTCATTCCATAGGGGCATTTGCTTTTTCAATGGAAGGACGGCATTGCGAGAGAAGCCGGCACCTACAATCGGCAGCCATCGACCGGCGACGAGGTCATCGAGCAGGGGCTTCGGAAATTTGCTGATATGTTTAGCCGCCATCTTGATTGGTCTTCAAAGGATAGTTGGCAAGTATATCTGAGTCCACCAAGGGCTGATCGCCGTCACCCACGGCGCGGACCGGAGAACCAAAGTAGTGGCCTGGCTTTAATTGATCGGGGATGGTTCCATCCCGGGCACCGGGTCAGGAAAAGCTTGCGAGCTGGTAGTCGCTGCGCGCAGCCGTATCGACGGCTTCGATGGCCTGCGCCAGATACTCGAGGCGCGAGAGAAACTCGTCAAGGGTCATCCGGAATTCGTCGTTGAGGTTCGCCGCCGGAAAGTATTCCCGGAACCGCTCGTCGACGAGCCCGTTCTGGTGGGCGTAGAGGTGCCTGATCTGCAGGAGCTTCTCAATCTCTTCCTGCGTCGTCGCGTCAAACACGCCCAGCGACTTTATCTGCTTGTTGTCCGCGATGAAGCCCTTGACGCTGCCGCGTTGAAGCTTCTTCAACTTGCTTTTGGCATAGCGGGTGATGAACTCCTGCATGTCGGTGCAGTCCAGAACCTCCTTGACGGTCACCTGCGCATTCGATTTAAGCGTCTCGGGCTTCGCCAGGTAGATCTCGTAAAGCAGGTCTGACATGAAGATTTCGAAGTTGTCGGCGCAGGACGAGAACAGGATGCGCATCAGCATCTTGCCTTCGGCGTTGTCGGTCGGGACGGTTGCCCCTTTGGGATAAACGAGCTTGCTGAGGTCGTCGAGGATCAGGAGCACGCTTTCGTAATGGTCGAGCAGCTTCGCCCGCGCGGCGGTACAGGACGTGCGGCTCGTCTTGAAGATTGTTGAGAGGCGGTCAATGCCGACATTCCGGATCGCCTTGCCTGGGGCGGCCTGCGTGAGGACGATACGGTCGCCGGTCCGGACATAGCTCTTGCCTCCGAGCAGGACTGCTGCAGCCGATTTCTGCACCTCGATGACGAAGAGGCGCTTGCCGTCATGAACGATGTTGTCGTACGTCACGGCGGGTTTCGGTGAGAGCAGGTCGATTGCCTTGCGGGTAATCTGCACGGCCCGGAATTCGTCGCTCAGGCCGTTGATGAGGATGCCGTTGCCGTTATCGAAGACGCCCAGCACGATGGCCCCGCCCTTCATATTGGCGAAGGCGGCGATCAGCTGCGCGACGGTCGCGGCCGGCGGCAGCACCGCTTTATACTCCAGCCGCTCGGATTCTGGTTGACCGATCCGGTCCAGGATGTCTTGGGTGATGCTCATGGCGTTATACCGGGAACCTTCTAATATCGGTTGTCTTCAGGATATGGCCGAAGGTGATGCGCCGGACGTCGTTGCCCGTATCCACCCAGAGCTCGTAGTCGACGAAGTCGAGGACGTCGCGCTCGGATTGATAGTAGATGATCACCGTGCCGTCATAGGCCGGCCTCACCACAATGGTCACGTCCCGACCGTCCTTCTTCACCCCTGCAAGCACCGTGAGCGCCGTCTCGTCCATGTCGCTCAGGTCGTACTCGTCGAGTGTCAGAAGATGGTCGACGACGCTTTTCTTGGCTTTCCTGATCAGCGATTGCGCCCAGACAAACATCTCGGGCGTGGTCGCGGACTCGTGCGAGAAGAGAGCCGCCAGATTCTTGTCTTCGAGCGCCTTCGTCCATTCCTCCACCGAGGTAATCCCGAGGCTGGCGATGATCTCCTGCGTGACGGGCAGAAGCTGCGAACTCGCGGCGTGCTTCTCGATGACGGCGCGAAGCTCGGCCACGTTCTTGACGTTGTATTCGCTCAGGAGCTCGCTTAGCTCCTCAGCGCGCTCGATATTGTCGAGGATCTCCTCATCGTCATAGAGCAGGTGCTTCTGGGCGTAAAGCATTGGGAAGAGCTTCTTCGCGCGAGAGTCGTTTTGCCGGAACCATAGCAGCAGCTTCGCGAGCGCCGGGCGAATGCTTTTCATGGCGTCGCGTTCATTGATTTTTTCCGCGATCGTCGCCGCAATCTCCTTGACCACGAATGCCCCGTCCGTCGTGCCGAGGTCCTCAAGCGCCGTGGTGATCTCCACATCGAGCAGCCGGTCGCGCAGGTCGTCTCCCAATAGCTTGAGGATGTCGAGAAGCGTGACGTCGATGTCTCCTGCATCCCCGGTGAGGTCTGCCTTTCGCTTGAAGATGCCGTTCTGGTTGGGGAAGATGGCGCGTTTGGCGACAACCGCCTGGAACGCGGTCTCGTCGGTCTCCAGGGTGGCGTAGAAGTTCATGAGCCACAGGTAAACGTTCGTTCCGTCAAGCTCGCCCTGCAGGACCTCGATCGTTCCGTCCTGCTCCACGAACTCGGCGACCTGGTCGAGCGTCAGCTTGTTGCATTCGGCCCAGATGATGTCGTTCCAGATTTCGACGTCCGATAGCGCCGGGAGCTGCCCGGGAATCCAGTTCTTGCAGCAACGCCAGATGGCGCGGCGCACCTCTTTGGAGGGGCCGCTCGGAAACCAGATATTGTTCGAGCCGTTATCGGAATGGATGGGCGCCAGCGTGTTCGCTGCCGTCCGAACGATCCTGGTATGCAGGAGGGTCTGCCGCATCGGCGTGAGGATCGCGGCTTTGTACCAGGGCTGATCCATCTTGGCGATCTCAGTGCCAACGATCTTCGTGGCGGCGAGGAGATGAAGATTCTGCCAATCGTTTTCAGACGCGTGGCCGAGCAGCAAGAGATAAAGCGCCAGCGCTTCTTTCAGGATGGCCTTGTTGTGGTCTATCTGAGCGTTCGGGCGCTCGGTCCTGGTGAGGAAGATGCCGTCGCGTGGTTCCGTCGGATTGAAAGTCGGGTTGTTGATGATAACTGGGAACGGGAAAGCTTCTGTTCCCAGCAGCGGGAAATCACAAAACAACCGTGGGACATTCGGGGTCAACGGGAGGATCTGGGTGCCGTTTTCTGTTTGCTTGACCGGCACCGCGATGGTGGTTAGGCCGCGGCTCAATGCCGCGATCGAAAAGACCTCTGGATCGGCGAACTCGTCCGGGTCGGCAACCGTCACGTTAAGTATTTGCACCTCGTCGTCGACCTTTGCCTCTTCAGGCTCTTCCAGGCTCGACAGGTGGTTCGGGTATTCGACGCTCTCAATCTCTCGCACGAAGGCGAGCGTATAGGGGAGGCAGATATCGAGATCGGCGAGGCCTGCGCGCGCCACGTTCTTGCCAGTCTTGTCAGAAAGCTGGTAGCGGAAAGCCGTATTGAACGCGCCCGGGGTATAGCCACTGTAGGGCGCTCGATCATCGAGATCCTGGAGCGAGTCCTTCGCGGCTTGCACCGCGGCTATGATGTCTTCCAGTTCCGAGCCACTACGGTCGAGCGACAGTTTGAACTTCCGAGCCGAGAAGCCCCTGCCCTCCGTCACGCCCTTGATAATGACCCGTTCGGACAAGAGGTGGGTTGTGAGAAAGCCCGTGCCGAACCTCCCGGTCGTTGTCGGGCGTCCGGTACCGTCATTCGTACGGTCCTTCGATGAGACCTGCTCGATCAGGAATCGAATGTTTTCCGCCGAGAACACGCCCCCGTTGTGCTCGAAGGTGACGTGCGCGTCTGCGTCGTCCAGGTCCGCCTCGATGCGCACGCGGACCTTGCCGCCGATATTCGCATCCTTGGCATTCTGGATCAGCTCCCAGACCCAGCGCTTTGGCGTCGTCGGCGATGCATCCACGCCCGCGCGCAGCTTGGTCAGCTCCTCGTGGATCTTGGTCGCGATATTCCGGTTGTGGGCCTTCTCTTGAGAGGCCGAGAATTGCGATTTAAACGTCACTGGCGGCCGACCTCTGGATCGAGTCTAGCGAAGTTGTGCCCCCGATCGTTAAGGCCGGGAACGCAATTCTATTCTGAGCGAGCCTCGGCTGGCGAAGGAGTCCCTATCCACTTCACGACCTTTCCGATCATGGACAGATCGCTCTTAGGTCGCAACACGATCACAGGGTCGTCAGCCGAAGCCTGCTGTGGCATCAGCAAATACACATTTGCATTGCGGCGCAGCCACTTGACTGCGACCCCAAGGGTGTGACGGACAGCGACCATGGACCCGACCAAATCTCTCGGATGCTTGTGCAGGGTGTCAATGATCACAATGCTCTGATCATTGATGATCGGTTCCATCGAGCTACCGGAGACCATGACGGCGCACAACTCGCTTTCATCTTTGAACCAATGCGCTGGCAGAGTGAGGAATTCCCCGATGAACTGTTCATCGGCCGCCATCGGTGTCCCTGCCAAGGCAGCGTCTCGCAGAAACGGAATCTTCTTCGTCTCTTCTACGACCGGCTCCTTTTGCCTCATGAAGCCAGGCACACGAGATACAGCTAGTCCCTCAGTGCGCTGAAACCACTTCTCGCCGCCAGGATACGAAGGCGGCAATCCGGAGAGGTCGGAGAAATAGCCACGGTAGGACTCGCCGGCAAGCATTGCCAGTCGTGCATATGCACTGGGCGTGGGTTTATCGATGCCGCTCTCCCAACGTGAAACGGCCACCTGGCTGACACTGCATAGGCGTGCAAACTCGACCTGGGTTCGCGGGCCGCGAAGCGCCCGAATCTTCACCGCCCATTCCGGCTTCTGCGGGGAGGTAACAACCGTCTCTGATTTGTTCCTTGACATTGCACCCATTCGCTCTTATAAAAGTAACACACAACTTATATAAATGTATATAAGTTGTGTGGCCCTTCTAATGACGAACGTACCACCAACGATGTTCGAATGGGAAATCTTGCATCGGCATTGAGCAAGGTGGCCTGCTTGGGGCCCTCGAAAGGAATGAGAAATGAGACCCGGTAGAGGCACAGTTTCCAGCCGTATCGCTGAGGCGAGCAGCAATTCGCCGAACGACTACATGTCCATTGCGGCACAAATCGAAGCCTGTGACCATCCTCTTGCGGCCCGGGAGCTCGCCGAAATAATCGGAGCCGCAAAATCCACCATATATGACGCGGCGCGTGCAATTCCGCCTCGGATTCCACACGTCCGGTGGGGGACCATGGTTCGGTTCGATCCGCTCGCTACGGCCGAATGGTACCGCCAGCTCTACTGCGGGTGCGAGGGACTGCACGGCCAGACCGGAAGCGCCGGCAGAAAAGAAGCCGTTCGCGTGGGTCGATAGTTGTTCCGGACACCGTGCCGGGATGGAAAAGCTTCACCCAGGCACACGTACATGGGAGATCACGATGGGCCAGTCATTCAAGGATCTTAACGCCTGGCGGAAAGCGATCGCGCTAACGCTTGCGATCTACAAGCTCACCGAGTCGTTTCCACAGTCGGAGCGGTATGGGCTGACCGATCAGCTTCGCCGTGCCGCGGTCTCCGTCGCCAGCAATATCGCGGAGGGTTACGGCCGGTCGACTCGGGGCGAGTACATCCAGTTTCTCGGGCATGCCCGCGGCTCGAATTGCGAGGTGGAGACGCAGTTGGTGATCGTTGCGGCGCTGGGTCTCGGTGTGGAGACAAACCGGGCAACGGCGGAGAAGCTGTGCGCGGATGTCAGTCGACTGCTTCGCGGCCTGATGCAGTCGCTGCGTTCCGGTCCCTCCGGCTCATAGTCCCTTTGTCCCTTTTCCGTGCAACCGATTGGGAGCGTACGCCTACTCGGATTCGTCTGATGCCGCCAAGATCGTTCACACTGCTGCCCCAAGTTGGGCCAATATCTATAAGGCCGATATCTGGGGTGGCTCCAGCCACGCCTGTTGTGTTGCCCTCGACGATGCTGTTAGCGACATTGAGCGTTGCGCCAAGGTCAAAAATGCCGCCGCCATCGCCGTTAGCGGCGTAGTTACCCGAGATAGTGCTGTTTTCAATCCGCATGGCACCGCAACAGACGAAGATCGCGCCGCCACCAAGATTGCCGCTGAAGGTGCTGCCGGTCACCGTCACATTGGTGTCGGCGGCCCAGATCGCTCCTCCATCCCCAGAACTGGAGTTGCCGCTGAAAGTGCTGCCGATGACCGTCACCGCGGGCCCGGTGAGGGTGCCGTTGCTGTAGCTGGAGATCGCTGAGCCATTGTTGCCGCTAAAGGTGCTGCCGATCACCGTCACCACGCCAGCGGAATTGCTAATGCCCGGAGACCCGTCCGTAATATTCAAATTTGCGATGACCGCGCCGGTTCCGCCGGAATATACGGTGAAGACTGTCGTCGTGTAGTTGCCGCTTATCGTCACCAGGTTGGTGAGCGTGGCGCCGCTACCGCTGGTAAGGCCGGTAATGGTGGCGCCGGTCGGGATGTTCAGCGTGCCGTTCGCGAGCGTGATGGTATTTGCAGCAGCCGAATTCGTGGCCTTGAATACCGTTGGATCGAAGGTGATGTTGCTGGCCGAAACTGCGTTTGCCGCGGCAAGCGCGTCGCGCAGGGTGCACTGTCCCTCAGGCGAGCTGGCGCAGTTTGAGGCCGTTCCCGTCGCGTCGTCCGCAGCGGTGTTGACCAAATAGATCGTCGGTGCGGTGAAAGTGTAGTCCGTGTGTTGCCAGGCTCCGTCGACGAGCTGATAAAGCGTCGCGAACACTGTTGTCCCGTTTCCCGGAATGCTGACTTTGGCCGAGGTTTCTGTGGTGACGCCTGTGCCAAGGATGTTCGTCGAGCCCGGGCCAGTGGTGCCCACCGTCAACTGGTAATAGATTGCATCGTTGCCGTTGTTCCACGTAAAGGTCTGGCTGGGTAAGAGCGTGCCCGAAGAAGGAGAGAGCGTGGCGGGTATTGCCGTTCCGCTCTCGGTGTAGACGTAATCTTCGTACTGCCACGCTCCGTTGATGAGCGAACTGAGGCGGACGAACAGCGTAACGCCATCGGCTGGAAGTGTGTGCAATGTATAAGAGACGGTGGTGATGGGACCGGTATTGAGGATATTGGAAGTCCCAGCGCCGTTGGTGCCAATCAAGAGCGCGTAGCTGGTTACGTCAGCGCCCCCTGTCCACTGGAACAGAATATTGCTGGTGCCGACGACGGTTGCGGTGCCGGGAGCGGGCAAAAGCATGGTCGCGGGGAGAGGGCCCGTAGCTGCAACCGCTGTTACTCCCACAGAGGCTTGCGCAGAGATGTTCAACATCGGGTTAAGCCCCAGCCACGCAGTGAAAATGTCGTCGTTTACCTCCGACGTCAACTCCAGGCCAGGAAATGTGGTCGCGCCGGACAACAGCCCTTCAGATGTCGCGCCGGACAGCGCGTCGGAACTGTCAGTCATTCTCATCGTGCCCGTGGCCGCGCTGGCCCGATTACCGCTCTCAGTCACCGTCACCACGGGCGCGGGAGCAATTGCCTCGTTGACCGTCGCGTCAGCGGGAGGCTGGATAGTGAAGGCCATAGCGTAGTTGGTTTGCACCGCGCCTGAATCGACGCAGGGCGTCGACGCCGAATAGCCGGGATAGGTTGTGTTCTCAATCGAGTAGCCGCGCTGGTCGGTGGTAACGCCCGCCGGGATGTTCGCAGCGATGCCTCCGCAGATTGCAGCGCTGCCTGGCTGGGGCAGCATGGTCTGGGTCGGTCCGCCGTAGTTGCCAAGCTGAGAGACATTCGGGCTCACGGAACTGTTCAACAGGTTGCCCCCGAGATCGTTCAGAGTGCTGCCAGAATCGAAACTGAGAATATCTACGATGCTGTTGGCGATATTGAGGCTTGTTGAATAAACAGAAATGCCGTCGCCCACGTTATCCGAGATAGTGCTGCTTTTCAGCGTGAGGGTGACATTGTTTAGAGAAATAGCGCCCGGGGAGTTCCCGCTGAAAGTGCTGCCGGTCACCGTTATAGGATTGACATAGCCCCCGGTGCCGACGTAGGCATAGATCGCTCCGCCCCCCCGGAGTTGCCGCTAAAGGTGCTGTCGGTCACCGTCAGCTCGATGGAGCCGAAGAAGGAGACGTTTGCGATCGCTCCGCCAATCGGCGCAGAGTTACCGCTGAACGTGCTGCCGGCCACAGTCAGTTCGCCGGAGTTAGTAATGCCGCCACCAACGAAATAGTCCTGGGTATTACCGTCTTTAATAATCAGATTCGCAATGACCGCGGCGGTCACGCCGGAAGCCACACTAAAGACCGTCGTCGCGTTGTTGCCGCTCACCGTCACCAGGTTGGTGAGCGTGGCGCCGCTACCGCTGGTAAGGCCGGTAATGGTGGCGCCGGTCGGGATGTTCAGCGTGCCGTTCGCGAGCGTGATGGTATTTGCAGCAGCCGAATTCGTGGCCTTGAATACCGTTGGATCGAAGGTGATGTTGCTGGCCGAAACTGCGTTTGCCGCGGCAAGCGCGTCGCGCAGGGTGCAGATTCCCTCAGGCGAACTGGTGCAGTTTGAGGCGGTTCCAGTCGCATCGTCCGCGGTGGTGTTGACAACATAGTTCGGGACAGGGTCGCCCTGGCCGAACAGCATTGCCGGACTCAGAGCGATGGCAAGACTGAAGATCGAGCGAATGACACGAATCCCAGGTCGATTCAAAGCGGGCAGCAACATAAGGGCATCCTCGCGGTGTGGCAGATGGGCATTCGTGCAATTTGCCGGTTGCCGGCAAGCGGCCGATCGGTTCGCCGGAGTCTAAAAGAAGGAAAGAGATTGGGTCGGGGGAAGCTATCGATAAGCGGTCGGCTCTTAATGGATTTCTTGTACGGAAATCTATCGAGTCCTATTTCGTGGAATAAGAAAACGCCGATTCGACAGACAAGTCAACAGATTTTTTAGAGATTGCTCAGCCGCTCTCACGCCGCGAAACGCAATCGCGGTGTGAGACCGTCGGGTTCACTACTGTTCCGTGTAAGTGTAGTCGGTCGAGCGCCATGTGTCGTTGACCAGGTACCAGAGGCGCGCGTAGATTGTTGCACCTTTGGCCGGCAGCTTGGGCGCGGTGGCCGATGTTGTCGTGATACGCCCCGACACATACACGTTGTCAGAAGCGACTCCCTTGGTGCCCAGCCAGAAATCGTACAGGGTCGGCCCGGCGCCGGGGGTCCAGGTGAAGGTTATGTTGCTTGCGCCCAGTTGAGTGCCCGGCGTGGGGGTGGTCAATACCGGCGCCACGGATTGGGTTGCGGAGTAGACGTAGTCGATTGACTGCCATGCTCCATTAACGAGCCACAACAGCCGGACATACACCGTATCCGTGGCCACGCCGTATGGCACCTTGGGTACGGTGGCGGATGTGGTGGAGAGATGGCCCGAGACATACACGTTGGCCGAACCCACTCCCTTGTTGCCCAGCCAGAGATCGTACAAGGTCGCCCCGGTACCGCTTGTCCATGTGAAAATTACGTTGCCGGTGCCGAGGATGGTTGCAGTGCCAGGGGTGGGGGTGGTGAGCACCGGCGCCACCGGCTGGGTTGCAGAGTAGGTATAGTCGATTGACTGCCAGGTTTCGTTGATCAGGTACCAGAGCCGCACATATACCGTATCCGTAGCCAGGCCGTATGGCACTCTGGGCGCGGTGGCGGAAGTGGTGGTGAGACGGCCCGACGCATAAACATTGTCGGAACCCACTCCCCTGGTGCCCAGCCAGAGATCGTACGAGGACACCGGTGCGCCGGGCGTCCAGATGAAGGTTACGTTGCCGGTGCCGACGACGGTGGCTGCGCCGGGGGTGGGCGACTCGATCGCCGGGGGAACCGGAGGAGTAGCGTTGACACCCACAGATGCCTGGGCGCTGATGCTCAGCGATGAGTTGAGTCCCAGCGACGCGGTAAAGATATCGTCTGACGCGGGCGAATTCGACATCAGACGGGGGAACATCGAGGTGCCCGATGAAAGACCTTCCGATGTCTTGCCCGACAATACGCGCGCGCTGTCGGTCATGGTCAGAGTGCCCGTGGCTGCGACATCCAGAACACCGCTCTCAGTGAGCGCAACCGCCGGCGGGGGAGCGATTGTGGTGCCGAGATAGACAGTCTCAGAAGGCTGAGTAAGGAAAGCCAGCGTGTAGCTGGTTTGCACGGCGCCCGCATCGACGCAGGGCGTTGAGGCCGAATAGCCGGGATAGTCCGGGTTCACGTTCGGATAGCCGCGCTGGTCAGTGGTAAAGCCCGCGGGGATGTTGGAAGTGAGACCTGCGCAAATTGCTTCGCTGCCGGGCTGAGGCAGCATAGTCTGGGTCGATCCGCCATACCAGCCGAGCGGTGAGAGTTGCGGGTTCACCATCGCGGGGTCTTCGGACGTGTTTATCAGGTTGCCGCCGAGATCGCTCAGGGTGCCGATAAAACTTTCAATATCCGGGAAGAATCCGCCTGGGCCGGCATCGTTGCCCTCGACAATGCTGTTGGAGATAACGAGCGTTGCACCTTTTTCAATAAAAATGCCGGCTCCTCCTCCTCCTCCTACCTGCGCGGAGTTGCCGGAGACAGTGCTGTTCTTGACCTTGCCGGTTTCGCGGGTGATTGCAATGGCGCTGCCGAACTGGGAGGAATTGCCACTGAAAGTGCAGTATTCGATAGTGATTGAGGATGAGGAAGTGTCGACAGGGGGATGGTTGCCCCATACGGCCCCGCCTTGCTGGTCGGCATAGTTTCCGGCAAAAGTACTGTTCTTAATCGTAAGTTGACCGGCGCTCATGATGGCTCCGCCGCCATCGTATGCGGAGTTGTTGCTGAAAGTGCTGCCGGAGACGGTGAGCGTCCCCAGGTTAAGGATTGCCCCTCCCGAACCGGCGTCTTCAAAGACTTCGTCGGCGCTGTTGCCGCTGAAGTTGCAGCCGGTCACTATCAGCGTTCCGGCGTTGAGAATGCCGCCGCCCTGGCCAGTCACAGCGTTATTGCCGTTTGCAACATTCATATTGGCGATCACCGCGCTGGTCACGTCCGAAGCTATGGCAAAGACCGTCGTCGCGTTGTTGCCGCTCACCGTCACCAGGTTCGTCAGAGTGGCGCCGCTGCCGCTGGTAAGGCCGGTAATGGTGGTGTAAGTCGGGATATCCAGCGCGCCGTTGCTGAGCGTGATGGTATTTGCTGCAGCCGAATTCGCGGCCAGGAATACCGTGGGGTCGAAGGAGATGGTGCTGCGTGCGACCGCATCTGCCGCGGCAAGCGCGTCGCGCAGGGTGCAGATCTCTCCGGGCGAGCCGGTGCAGTTTGAAGGGGTTCCCGTCTCGTCGTCCGCAGTGGCGTTGACCAAATAGTTGGGAACCGGAAGATTAGTGAGGGCGAAGATTGCGCTGGTGGTTCCTCCGCTGACTGAGGCCGTAACGTTGTAGCTGCCTGCGGCTCCGTTGGCTGTGGCAATTACGCTGGTCTGGCCGAGAGAATTTGTTATGGCGGGAGTGGTCAGGGTTGCGCTGGCCTTCGAGCCCGGCTTGGCAAATGTCACGGTGACGCCGCTTACGGGGTTGTCGTCCGTGTCGGTCACAGTCACGGTTAAAGCCATGCTGAATTGCGTTCCGACGATTGCACTTTGATTGTTGCCGGTCGCGATCAAAACGACTGACGCAGGCCCCTGCGCGTTTGCCAGACAGGCGCAAAGGCTGAGCAGTGTTGCCGGAATGACGACAATGGTGAAGGTGAAAATCGAGCGAATAACACGAATTCCAGATCGATTCAAAGGGGACAGCGGCATCAGTGCGCGCTCGCAGCGTGGCAGGCACGTGTGTTGTGCAATCTGCTGGTTGCCGGGTAGCGTTAAATCGGTTCGCCGGTCTCGAAAAGAGGGAAGGTGATTGGATCGACGGAATCTATCGCAAAATTGGTGGCTCATAATGGAATTCTCATATCGAAATCTCTCGAGTCATCTTTCATGCAATAGAAGAGCGCCGACTGTACGGTTTAGATGAGATTCTGCTTAGGAATTTGCTGATTGAATGAATCGAGGGCAGGTGGCGCGGATTTCGCGGATGGCGAACAAGCCAACAACCGACCACCGGCAACGCGCGTCAGGAAAGTTTCAATTCGGCTTGATTCCGGAGCCCGGCTTGCGGCGGAAGCGCTCGTCCACTGGCTGGCGGCCATTGAAGCCTGCTTCAATTGTGTGCCAATGCTCGATGGACTGCTCGCCCATGCGCCAGCAGAGCAGCACCACCTCATCTTCAAGCTTGAAAGGAAAGTCGAGCAGGCCGGAGTCGAGGTCCTTGACCTGCACGCCGATGGCGTCAATCTCGGCGATGCTCTCTTTGACCTTGTTCAGGTGCGCCTCGAATTCGGCGCGCTGCTGGGCCACGGTGGCGGGGTTCACGCGCATTCCGCCGGAGAGATAGATGCGCTGGGCGAGCCCCGAGAGATGCGACTCAGCTTCTTCAGCCGAGCGCTTGCCATCGAGGGCGCGTTTGAGCAGAGACTCAAGCACAGGGAGCAGAGATTGCGCTTCGTCGAGTGTGAAAGTCCTCATCTGGATGGCCTGTAAATAGAATACGAGAAATGCAGGGAACAGGGAACAGGGATCAGGGCACAGGTTCTGGCTGTTGGCTACAAGCTACCGCTGGTCCCGAGAGAATTGTTACGCTACAACAATCATCGGGGTCCGAGGCGTGCATATGAGCGAACTTGTTGAGATTCTTACCGGCGATGGTTATGCCGCTGCTCCAAAACGCATTCTAGATGGATTGGTGAACGGGCACGGAAGCGATGCGCTTACCCATCAGAAGCCGGCCGGTGCGCCGCACTCCATCTACGAGGAGTTGTGGCACGTGGTCTTCTGGCAGCAAATAACGCTGGACTGGATCGGCGGCATCGAGACTCCTTATCCGAAGAGTTCGCTGGATGGATTTCCGACAGTGCTGGACATGGAGAAGGAAACATTTGGCGCGCTTTGTGGCCGGTTTTTTGCGGGGCTCAATGCTGCGGTTGAGGCGGCGACCGATCGCTTGCGGCATGATCGTAAGGTTCGCTGCACCTCGCGTCCCGGCCAGCCAACGCGGACGATGACAGTGCTCGAACAACTTGAGAATCTGTCTGCGCACAATGCCTACCACCTGGGCCGCATCGTTCTTCTGCGGCAACTGCTGGGAGCGTGGCCGCCACCTTCGGGCGGGGATAGCTGGTGAGGGTACGGGCGGGAAGCTGCGATTCGTGCCGAATAAGGCCCTTGGGGCAAGATCGCCGCCTGGCTTGGCCTGAAACCTGGCTCTTCAACGAAATTTGAAGAGCGGACCCGCCGCGAAGGCCGTTTGTGACGGCTCTCCGCGGGCAGTTATCATTGAGCTTCATGGCAATTCCGCCGACAATTGAGATCGCCAGCCTGGGGATGTCGGATTCGCTCTTCCTGATGCTGCTGGCGCTGGTGGTGTTTGGGCCGCGGCGGCTGCCGCAGATTGGCCGCCAGATCGGCAAACTGATGTACGAGTTCCGCAAGGCCTCGAACGATTTCAAGTTCCAGATGGAAGAGGAACTGCGCAACTCTGAAGAGGCGGATCGACGCAAGAAGGAAGAGGCGGAGCGACAGAAGGCCCTGGCCGCGGGACAAGTTCCTGCGCCTCCGCAGCCGTTTACCGGCGGTTATATGAACGCCCCCGCAGAAGAAACCAAAGAGACCCCCGGTGAGAGCGAAGGGCTGCGCATCATGCCTCCATCGACCGGAGAGCAGATTCCGTCGGCGCCGCCGACGCGAATGGCACAGGAACCTGAAACCAGGAGTGAGTCAGAGTCAACGGCTGAAACAGCGCCAACGACTGAGTCTGCGGCAACGACTGAAACAGCGGCAACGACTGAAACAGCGGCAACGACTGAGACGCGGCAACGACTGAGACTGCGGCGGCCCCGGAATCGGAACAGGCCGCATACGAAGCCGAAATGAAAGCCGTCGACGAAGCCGCGGCACACACCGTTGGCCCGGCCAGGGAGCAGGAAGGCCAGCATGGTTGACCCCGGAGACGCAATCGATAAGGCGCGAAAAGCAGTGACTGAGCGCGCGGATCTCCCGGGCATGAGCCTGATGGAGCACCTCGAGGAGCTGCGCAAGCGCATCATTCACTCCGCCATGTATCTGGCGGCAGGATTCATCGTGGCGTATATCGTCCACGTAAGGCTCTACGCCTTCGTGCAGAAGCCGCTCGACGATCTGCACATCAAACTCAACTACACGCACCCCATGGATCCGCTGAACCTTTATCTGCAGGTATCCCTGATTGGAGGCGCGATTCTGGCTTCGCCCTTCATTCTTTACCAGGTGTGGCTGTTCATTGCGCCGGGACTCTACCAGAAAGAAAAACGTTTTGTGATTCCCTTCATGGGCGCGACGGTGGGGCTGTTTCTGATTGGTGCGAGCTTTGGATATTTCTTTGTGCTGCCGGGCGCGCTTAAAATTCTGATCGTCGGATTCGGAAAAAACTTCAACCCGATGGTCACTATCGAGGAGTACACGGGGTTCTTTCTCTCCATCATTCTCGGTCTCGGCATCAGCTTTGAGCTGCCCATTCTCATCTTCTTCCTGGCGTTGTTTGGCATCGTTAGCCCGCGTTTTCTATGGAAGAACATCCGCTACGCGATTCTGGCAGTTTTTCTGGTGGCGGCCATCATCTGCCCCAGCCCCGACGTCTGGACGGTCTGCATCTACGCGGTGCCGATGATGGCGCTTTACCTGGTGGGAATCGCGGTGGCGTGGTGGGTGCATCCTTCGCGCAAGAGGAAGAAGGAGGCGGCGAAGGCATGAGTTTCACTTCTCTTCTAAAACGAGTTCCCCGAACGATCTGTCATCCTGAGCGGAGGTCGCCGCGGCGACCGGAGTCGAAGGATCTGCGGTTGCTTTTCGGCGAACTTCGCAGACAGAAGACCGGGGTGGGAGCGCGTTGGCTGGGAATCGCTGCCCTCGTTCTATTCACGCCGCTCGCGGCAACAGCCCAGCACCCTTCGACAGGTTCAGGGCAGGCTTTCGACGGCGCAAAGGCTTATGAATACGCACGGGAGTTTGCGGCCATCGGTCCGCGCTGGCCGACCGGACCGGGACACGTGAAGGCCGAGGAGTTTTTGCGCGCGCACTTTCCCCACGATCAGCGCGAAGAGGACACCTTCACCGCCGACACTCCCATTGGCCCGGTGCGGATGTGCAACTTCATCATCCGCTACCAGGGAACCAAGCCGGGCGTGATTGTGCTAGGCACGCATTACGAGACCAATTACCCGCTGCGCAACATCAACTTTGTGGGCGCCAATGATGGCGCATCGACCACGGGATTGCTGATGGCCATTGCCGACCGTCTACGCGCCGAGACGGCGAACGGCAAAAAGCTCGAGGGCTACTCGGTGTGGCTTGTCTTCTTCGACGGAGAAGAGGCGATCCAGGAGTGGTCGCAGACAGATTCGACCTATGGCAGCCGGCACCTGGCCGCAAAGTGGGGCCGTGACGGAACGCTCGGCCAGATCAAGGCCTTCATGCTTGCCGACATGATTGGCGACAAGGACCTGGACATCCAGCGCGAAACGAATTCAACCGGGTGGTTGGTTTCGCTGGTGGCGGAGGCGGCGAAGAAGTTCGGCTACCAACGATACTTTTTCCAGAAAGACATGGCGGTCGAAGACGATCACCTGCCGTTTGTCGAGCGCGACGTGCCGTCAATCGACGTAATCGATCTGGACTACGGCCCCAACAACAGCTATCACCACACCGCGCAAGACACCATGGACAAAATCAGCGCGCACAGTTTGACGATCGACGGCGACGTGTTCATGGAGACGATCCGGCTGATCGATCAAAGGTAAGGAAGCTTCTAGCTCCTAGCTTCTAGCTACTAGCAGCTCGCTCTTGCTGTGTTGAGTTCAAGCACGCGATTGGGTGGGGCGAGAAAGCTAGAGGCTAGAAGCTAGCAGCTAGTGGCTAAATATCAAGAAACAGGAGGCGCATTGTGAAAAAGCGTTTAGCGCTCGGAGTGTTTCTCTTCGTTCTATTTACGTCGAGATCGTTTGCACAGAACGTGCCGGCACCGGACCCGCTGGACGGAGTGTGGCAGGGATACGACGGCGAGTGGCGTCATGTATCGAACCAGTTGATCGCACTTGCCGAAGCCACGCCGGAGAAGAATTTCGCATGGCGGCCGGCAGCGGGAGTGCGCTCAACTAGCGAAGTCTACATGCATATCGCCCAGGCCAACTTTTATCTGCTCAGCGTAACCGGACCAAAAATGCCTGCGGAGATGCAGGGAAACGTAGAGAAGACAATTACCTCGAAGGCCGAGGTGATCGGGTGGTTGAAGCGTTCGCTTGAAGTGGTAAAGCAGGCGCACATGGCGGAGACTCCGGCGCACCTGGCGATGCATGTCAAGATCGGGGACCGCGACTCCACGGTGGACAACATGTATCTGCGCATCATCATTCACGACAACGAACATATGGGCCAGTTGGTTGCCTATGCGCGCATGACGGGCGTTGTGCCGCCGTGGTCGAAGTAGGCGGCTAGCGGCAAAATTTATACTGTTGAGTTACAACCACCATTTCAGTGGCACAGAATCTGCCTGCGAACGAGGAGCAAGCAATTGGCTGAAGCAGAGATCGGCATTATCGGCGGCAGCGGGCTTTACTCGATGCCCGGATTCACCAATGTGCATGAAGAGCGCGTGGAGACGCCCTTCGGCGAGCCCTCGGACGCGTTTGTACTGGGCGAACTGGAAGGGCGCAAAGTAGCGTTCCTGGCGCGGCACGGACGTGGGCATCGCATTCTGCCCAGCGAGCTGAACTTTCGCGCCAATATCTACGCCATGAAGAAACTTGGCGTGGAGCGCATTGTTTCTGTGTCGGCCGTCGGTTCGCTGAAAGAGGAACACAAGCCGACCGACTTCGTCATTCCCGACCAGTTCATCGACCGCACATTTAATCGCGTGGCGACATTCTTTGGCGAAGGCATTGTGGGCCACGTTGCCTTCGGCGATCCGGTATGCACGACGGTTGCGAAAGCCGCGGCCGATGGCTGCGCGAGCGTGGGCATCGTGGGTAAACTCGGCGGCACATACGTTTGCATGGAGGGCCCGCAGTTTTCGACCAAGGCGGAATCGAACCTGTATCGCAGCTGGGGCGCAGACGTGATTGGAATGACCAACCTGCAAGAGGCCAAGCTGGCGCGCGAAGCCGAGATTTGCTATGCGACCGTAGCCATGGTAACTGACTACGATTGCTGGCGCGAAGGCCACGATGCAGTGACGATTGAGGAGATTGTGGCCGTGCTGCACAAGAACGCCGACAACGCATGCAAGGTGGTGAAGGCTGCGGTGGCCGCGATGCCGCATGAACGTAACTGCGCCTGCGTTTCGGCGGCAAAGTTCGCCGTGCTCACGCAACCGGATGCGATTCCGGAAGCGGCGAAGGAGAAGCTGGGGCTGCTCTTTGGGAAGCATCTGGGCTGGTAGAAAACGAGCGGAGTTAGCGGAGCTAGTTGTGTTGGAGAAGTTAGCCAACCGCGCCTGAACGCCGCTAACCTTAGTAACTCAACTTGACCGAATGACTTACCAACCTGACTTACGAGAGAGAGACTCAACCTATGGCAATTACCGTCGTTGGCAGCGTAGCTTACGATTCTGTTGAAACCCCGTCGGGCCGGTATGACCGCAAGCTTGCGGGCGCTGCTACATACTTTTCACTGGCGGCCAGTTTCTTCACCCAGATTCGCGTGATCGCCGTGGTTGGCGAGGACTTTGGGCCCGAGCAGGAGGCGGTCTTCAAGGCGCGCAACATCGACACGCGCGGCATTGAGCACACCGCGGGTAAGAGCTTCTTCTGGGAGGGTTCGTATCTTGAGAACCTGAACGAGGCCAAGACGCATAACACCGAGCTGAACGTGTTCGCGGCGTTCGATCCCAAGCTACCCGACGCGTACCGCGACTCGGAGTTCCTGTTTCTGGCTAATATCGATCCCGTATTGCAGCGCCGGGTGCGCGAACAGATGCCCGATGTGAAGCTGGTGGCCGGCGACACCATGAATTACTGGATCAACGATCATAAGCCCGCGCTACTGGCAATGCTGAAGGGGCTGGATGTGCTGCTGATCAACGACACCGAGACGCGCGTGCTGGGTGAGAACAAGAACCTGGTGTTGGCGGCGCGCGCGGTGATGGAAATGGGACCGCGGTTGCTGGTGGTGAAGCACGGCGAATTCGGCGCCACGCTGTTCCACAAATCTACTCCAAAGGGTGGAAGCGCGGGGCGCACTTTTAAGGCGCCCGGATTCCCGCTCGAAGAAGTGGTCGACCCCACCGGCGCGGGCGACAGTTTTGGCGGCGGGTTCTTCGGCTACCTGGCATCGCAGCCCGAGCTCACGCCGGGCGCGTTCCGGCGCGCCATGTTTTACGGCAGCGTAATGGGATCGTTTGCCTGCGAGCGATTCGGAACCGAGCGGCTCGAACAGCTGACGCGGGCCGAGATCGACGAACGGTTTAACCTGTTCCGAGAGCTGACGCACCTTGACTGAGAAAGCAATGCGAGGGACTTCGAATGCGGCAAGTGGGTTGCCGTGGCGCGAAGTCTTCGCTGTTCTCGTGTTCGCCGCTGCCGCCTCGCTGATTGCCATCGAGTGGAGCTGGAGAAATAATGCGCTGCTGAACTATGGCGACGCGGTGGCGCATCTGCACATCGCGCGGCACGTCTTCGATTGCCGTTTTCATTCGATCGGCGAGTTCGGGTCGGTATGGCTGCCGCTGCCGCACATTCTGATGCTTCCCTTTGTGCAGGTGTACGCGTGGTGGGCCAACGGAATTGCGGGGCTGATTCCTTCGGCGCTGGCATATCTCGCCGGAGGCGTTGGTCTCTACCGGCTTGCGCGGCGATGGCTCGAACCCGCAGCCGCAGCGCTTGCGCTCGGTATCTTTGCGCTCAACCCCAACCTGCTCTATCTGCAGACGACGGCGATGACCGAGCCGCTGTTTCTGTGCGAGATGATTTGGGCCGTGGTCTGGCTTGTGGAGTGGCGTGGCGCGCTCGACACGGATCCAAAACGCGCCGCCAGGCTTGAGTGGCTGGTTTTGCTGGCACTGGTTGCAGCCGTGTTTACGCGCTACGACGGTTGGATTATTGCGCTGCTGGCCTGGTTTGGCATGGGAGTGAGGCGGCTGCGCAGCGGCCAGCTTGGCAAGCGCAGCTTTTGGATTGCGAGCGTGATTCTGGCGGCGGCTCCAGCATCGTGGTTCATTTACAACGCGACACAGTTCGGTGACTGGCTCGATTTTGCGCGCGGTCCTTACTCAGCCCTGGCCATTGAGATGCGCACGGCAGCGCCGGGCTGGCCGCCGCATCCGGGCTGGCACAATCCGTGGGTCTCGGAGCTGTTCTTTATAAAAGTGGCGGAGATGGATGCTTTGGCAGCATGGCGTCACGTTTTGCTGGCGCTGAGTGTCATAGGCACAGCGTTCGGCTGTGTGATCGCGCGGCGGCGCGGGTTCTTGTGGACGCTTCTCTTGTGGATCTCGGTTCCCTTCTATGCGTATTCGGTGGCATACGGTTCGGTGCCAATTTTTATTCCCGTGTGGTGGCCTCACTCTTACTACAACACGCGCTACGGCATGGAGCTATTGCCGGCAATCGCGCTGGGGCTGGGCTTTTTGGCGCAGTTCGCGATCGGCGCGGTACGGGAGTTCAAACCGTGTGGGAGGAGCTGGGCGATATCGGCGCTTCGCGGCGCTCGATCGTACTTTAATTCGCTTGGGCTCATCCAAAAGCGGCCACTGGTGTATGTCGAGAGCACAAAGAACGTAGAGGCGCGGCGGCCGTTTGATGAGAACATTCCGCCGGTGATGCGGCAACTGCTTTCGCGGCGGCCTGGCGCGCCGGTGCTGATGAACAGCTCAGTCTATCCCGAACTCATCGCGTTCAGCGGAATTCCGCTGGCGCAGACCATTAACGAGAGCGATCAATACGTGTATCGCGATGCGCTGGCTGCGCCCGCCGAACATGCGGCCATCGTAGTTGCCTTTGACGGCGACGAAATCGATCGGGCGGTGAAGGCGCATCCCGAGGGGTTGATCGAGGTGGCGCATTTCACTGCCAAAGGGCAGGCCGCGGGCACGATTTACGTCTCCGGTACCTGGCACGAGGGCGGCCGGGGTTAAAGCTAAACAACGATTGCGAGCAGTGTTAGCATCGGGCAAGGAACAGGCATGACTACAGGCTTGGCACAGATCGCGCAGCCGTTCCAGTTCGACCAGCTGGAGCAGATGGTGGTGGTGAATCACGCGGTGGGCCGCCTGCTATTGGCCTGCGCGCTGGGCGGATTGGTGGGCCTGGAACGCGAAGTGAACCGCAAGGCCGCCGGTGTACGCACCAATCTGCTCATCTGCATGGGCTGCGCTTTCTTTACCCTGCTCTCCGCAGTGCTGGCCGGCGATAGCAATCCCGACAAGGGGCGGGTGGCGTCGAACATCGTGCAGGGCATCGGTTTTCTCGGGGCCGGTCTCATTTTGCACAACAAGAGCCGCGTAAGCGGGCTGACCAGCGCCGCCAGCGTCTTCGTGGTGGCATCGATCGGCATGGCCTGCGGAGCGGGACTGTATCTGGCCGCTGCGGCGGCGACGATAGTGGTGATTCTGGCACTCGAACTTGTCGGTTTCCTTGAGCGGCGCGCAAACCTGAAGACGTACTCACTGGTGTACGAGGTACGCGGCACCGATACAACGCAGATGCTGACCTCGATTCTGGATGCGATGGACAAGGCAGGCCAGCGGCTAGCCGAGGTGGCGCAGGATGCGATCGGGGAGCTTCAACGCGTGAGCTTCACAATCGTTGCGACCAAAAACCAGCATCAGCGGCTGCGCACCAAACTCGAGGCAGAGCCGTGTATTAATAAGCTGCTCACCTTCCGCGATCCGGAGGACGATTGAGAAAAGCAGGGAATAGGGAGTAGGATGCGCTGTTCTGAACTCGTCCAGGAGGGAGTTTGATTTCGTTTACCAAGGCGCACGCGTGCGGCAACGATTTTTTGATTGTGACCGAAGAGGCCGCGCGAGATCACGACGGGGCGAAGCTGGCGCGGCGCCTATGCGCGCGCAATACCGGCGTGGGGGCAGACGGCATCGAGTACTTCCGGTGGACGGGGCCGAAGTCGGGGCGTATCCGGCTGCATAATGCAGATGGATCGGTTGCGGAGATCAGCGGCAATGGCACGCGCTGCGTAGCGGCCTGGATGGCGCAGGAGCTGAATGTGCAGCCCGGCGATGAGTTGCGGATTGAGACGGACGCGGGACTGCGAGTTTGTCGAATTGATGGCGTGGGCAATGACGGCGGATTCGAGGTGGAAGTGACGACGGGGATGGGCGTGCCGGAGTTTGCGGCGAAGACGGTGCGGCTGGCCGATGGATCGGATATCGGGGGGCTGCAGGTTTCCACGGGGAATCCGCACTATGTGATCGTGGCCGGCAACGCTGAGTTTTCAATTGCGGGCAAGAGCTGGCACGCGATTGGCGCCGAAATTTGTGTGCACCCGGAATTTCCCAATCAGACCAACGTTGAGTTTGCGCATGTGAACGGCGCGCATGAGATCGAGATTCGCATCTGGGAGCGCGGCGTGGGACCAACCTCGTCGTCGGGAACGGGAACGTCGGCATCGGCGACAGCGGCAATCGCGTTGGGATTGGCAAAGTCGCCGCTTACGGTCGTGGCTCCAGGTGGACCGCAGACCGTTCGATGGAGCGGACCGGGAACTGAGCTGTTCTTGACTGGGCCGGCGGCGCTGATTGCGCGCGGCGAGGCGTATTGAAATGGGCGCGCACCGAAAACCGTCGATGAGGCTTGCGCCAATTGCGCAGGGCGCCGGAATCAGCGTGATTGCGGCGGCAAGCTTTGCGCGGCCGGAGCGCATCGAGCGTGGGTTGGCCGCGGTAACCGAGCTCGGGTTCGAGCCCAGGCCTGCGCCGAACGCGCTGGCTCGCGGACCACTCTACTTTGCGGGAACGCCGGAGCAGCGGATCGCCGACATGCACGCTGCGTTTGAAGACGAGACAACTGGCATGGTGATGTGCCTGCGCGGCGGCTACGGGTCGAATTATCTGCTCGAAAGCCTGGATGTCGCCAGGATCGCACGGCATCCCAAGCCGTTCTTCGCGTACAGCGACCTGACCGGCATTCAACTGCGATTGCTGGATGAGTTGGGATTGCCCGCGTTTCATGGGCCGATGCTGGCCGCGGATTTCTATCTCGAAGATGGCGTGCATCTGGAGAGTTTCAACGCAGCGTTGCGCGGCGAGGCTTATTGCGTTGGTGCGAGCGAAGGGCTGCGCACGCTGAAGGCGGGCACTGCGAGCGGCGTGGTGTATGGCGGCTGTTTGAGCATTTTGTCTGCGCTCATCGGCACCCCCTGGGAGCCGCGCACCGAGGGCACGCTGCTTTTCATTGAAGATGTAGGCACCAAGCCGTACCAGATCGATCGCTTGCTGTGGCAGTTGCGCAAGGCCGGCAAACTCGATGGCGTGACAGGAATAATCTTCGGCGAGATGCTCGATTGTGTCTCACCGGGCGCGGCTCCGACGGTGCTTGAAGAGGCTATTCTGAACGCGCTCGATGGGTTCGCGGGCCCGATTGCGATTGGACTGCGCAGCGGCCATGTGTCGCGGCAGAACGTGACGCTCACGTTCGGCGCTGAGGCGGAGTTGAGGGCCGGAGACGAAGCGTGGCTGGACATGCGTGGGACTGAGGGACTGAGGGACTGAGGGACTGAGGGACTGTGAGGGACTGAGGGACTGAGGGACTGAGGGACTGAGGGACTGATGACGTACATTCGATCGGTGGTCAAGTGTTGACAAAAGCGCCGCGGCACATTCATTTAAGCGGGATTTGCGGAACGGCGATGGCCTCGCTGGCCGGACTGTTGCAGCTCGAAGGACACCGCATCACCGGATCGGATAGAGCGGCCTATCCGCCGATGAGCGATCTTTTGCGCGAGCTCGGTATCCCGATCATGGAGCCCTACGCCGAGGTGAATCTTACGCCAACGCCTGACCTGGTGGTGATCGGCAATGCGCTCTCGCGCGGCAATCCCGAGGTGGAACGCGTGCTTGACGAGCGAATTCCCTTCACATCGATGGCGGCGCTGCTGCGCGAGGAGTTTCTGAAAGGGCGCGAGTCGCTGGTCGTCGCCGGCACGCATGGCAAGACCACCACCACAAGCATGCTGGCGTGGATCTACCAGGCGGCGTCGCAGTCGAAGCCCGAACTTGAGCCGTCGTTCCTGATCGGGGGCGTCGCGGAAAACTTTGGAACCAGCTTTCAATTGCGGCCTACGAAGACTTTCATTGTTGAAGGGGACGAATACGACACGGCGTTCTTCGACAAGGGCCCAAAGTTTCTGCACTACTTTCCTGACGCGCTTATCCTGACGCACGTGGAGTTTGACCACGCGGACATTTACGCCGATCTCGCCGCGGTGAAGACGGCATTCAAGCGCCTCGTCAACCTGATCCCACGCCGCGGATCGATTGTTGCTTACGATGGGAACGCAAACGTGACAGAGTGCGTGGAGCATGCATTGTGCCGCGTGGAGCGGTATGGATTTTCAGACGGCGCGGACTGGCAGATTCGCAATATGCGCTATGCGGGCGGAGTTTCGCGTTGGGAAGTGTGGCAAGCGGGCGCACTGTGGGCCGAGCTTGAAATGCAACTGGCGGGCGAGCACAACGCGCTGAATGCAACGGCCGCCGCAGCACTGGCTTTCGGATGCGGCGTCGCAACAGATACGATCGCCGCAGCGCTCAGGACGTTTAAGAGCGTGAAGCGCCGGCTTGAGGTGCGAGCCGAAGTTGGCGGCGTAACGGTGATTGAAGACTTTGCCCACCACCCGACGGCGATCCGCGAAACGCTTCGGGCACTTCGCGCGGTCTACCCCAGCGCGCGGCTGTGGGCGGTGCTCGAACCGCGGTCGAACACGCTGCGGCGCAAGGTACTCGAAGCCGATCTCATCGCTAGCCTGCGCATGGCCGACCACGTGGTGCTGGCCGGCGTGTACCAGCAGCAACGCGTTCCCGATGCCGAGCGGCTGCATCCCGAGGACGTTGCGCGCGCGCTCAACAGCTTGGGCACGCCTGCGGAACTGTTTGAAAATGCCGATGCAATTGTCAACGGCATCGCGCCCGAGCTCGCCAGCGGCGATGTTGTGGCTATCCTTTCCAATGGCGGCTTTGACGGCATTTATGAGAAACTGCCAGCGCGTCTCCGCCAGCTCATTCACGCGGGCAAGACAGAGTAACTCGCACGCATGATCGCTTCGCTCTCCATACTCGCCACCTTCATCGTGCTCGGCATCCCTACGACGGTCTTTTTGATTCCCTGGGCGGTGATCACGGGAAATGCAACTCCGCTCTACAACGTGGCGCTGATGGTACAGCGGCTGGCGTTCACGCTCGCCGGGATTCGAGTTGAAGTGAAGGGTGCGGAGCGCATTCCTGCGCACACCTCGTGCATCTTCATGTCGAATCACGTTTCGAATCTCGATCCGTCGGCGCTGATTCCGCGCATCCCGGGGCGCACCTCGGCGTTCATCAAGCGATCGCTGATGAAGATTCCGGTGCTGGGCTTCGGATTCAAGCTGGGCGAGTTTATTCCCGTGGATCGCGACGGGCGCGTTGAGAGCGCGCAGGAGAGTATTGCCGTGGCGCGCCAGGTGATGGCCAGGGGGCTGCACATCACCACGTTTGTTGAGGGCACGCGTTCGCGCGACGGGCGTTTGCTGCCGTTCAAGAAGGGCCCGTTCTACCTTGCAAAGGAGACTAGCGCGCCGTGCATTCCGGTGTCGATCCACGGAACTGAAGGCATGATGGCCAAGGGCAGCATGAAGATCAAGCCGGGCACAGCGTACATTGAGTTTCATGCGCCGATCAACCCTGACCACTTTACGACTCGCGAAGAGTTAC
The DNA here is from genome assembly GCA_963732165.1 of uncultured Acidobacteriaceae bacterium. Taxonomy (GTDB): domain Bacteria; phylum Acidobacteriota; class Terriglobia; order Terriglobales; family Acidobacteriaceae; genus Telmatobacter. The sequence goes on along the minus strand of CAVSYM010000040.1, from coordinate 365,405 downwards.
TGGAGGCGGTGCGGGCGGCGATTGCTTCGGGGCTTCCGGAGTGGATGAGAAAAACAGGGAACGAGGGGCCGAGGGAACAAGGGAACAGTTCCTAGTGTCTCTGAAGTTCCTTGTGAAAATCGAGAAAGGACAAATGCAGATCCTTCGACTCACCACCCCCAAACTCTGCCCCAAAGAGCAAAGACCGCTGTTTGGGGACCCCGGAAAAGCGTTTGGGGCCCCTTCCGCTCAGGATGACAGATCATTTTATGTTATGGATTTTAGAGACAGGACACTATTTACTCGTCAGCCGCTGAGTCGTGGGTGAAGTGCCCGCCCTATTGCTGCACGATTGCGTTGTATCCGTCGTTGAGCAGGCGGTTTTTCCAGCTGTTGGCTTCGGCGGGGGTGGCAAACGGGCCAATGCGGACGTGGATGAGATTGTCGACCGGTTCGCGCTTTTCGCTCACCGCATAGCCGCGCTTGCGGAGCGCATTGGTGAGCACATCGGCGTCTTCCTGGTTTGAGACCGCGGCGATCTGGACCATAAATGAGCCGGCAGGCTGAAGCGCGGGGTGCACGGCACCGTTTGCCTGCATTGCCGGCAGCCCGGCCGGATTTCCAGCGGAAATTGCCGGACGCACCTGGGCCTGAGTGTTATTGCTCGCTGGTTGCGCTGCGGAAGCAGGTTGGCCAGCTGCATTGGGAGACGCGCCTGCAGGCAGCGGCGATGTCTGAGGTGCATCTGTCGCAGACGCGGTTGCGATGTCGGCGGTGGACGGGGCAGGGGGCTGCCCACCTGCCGACGGCTTGGCCACCGAGCCGGCCTGGACGGACTCAGGCGCGTTTGCGGCGGGCGCGGCAGCGGCGGCGTTTTGCGTGCCGCGATGGCCAATGGCGTATCCCAGACCGAAGCAAAGACCGCAGAGCAGAACGAGGCCGAAGAAGATGGCCAGTAGCGTGCCAGACCCCAGCGTGAGCTCAGTATCGCGCCGGTGTCTTACCGGCTCCCGATCCTCTTCGTCAAAAACACCTCTCATACTCCGCCCTTACCGCTATTCTTTGAGATGCGCCGGCTACGGCTTCGGCGTCCCGGCCGGTATCGCGCTGCCCATCTTGTTCAAAATTGTGAGCATCTCCATCGGCAGGGGGAAGACGATGGTGGTGTTTTTTTCAACGCCGATATCGGCCAGCGTCTGCAGGTAGCGCAGTTGCAGGGTCATGGGCTGGGTGGCCATCAGCGCGGCCGCATCAACCAGCTTCTGCGCGGCACTGTACTCGCCCTCGGCGTGGATGATCTTGGAGCGCTTCTCGCGCTCGGCCTCGGCCTGCTTGGCGATGGCGCGCAGCATCTCCGGGGGCAGGTCTACCTGCTTGACTTCGACAGAGACGACCTTCACACCAAACGGTTCAGTCCGCTGGTCGATGATGGTCTGGATCCTCAGGTTGAGCTTGTCGCGATGACTGAGCAGCTCATCGAGCTCCACCTCGCCCAGCACCGAGCGCAGCGTAGTCTGCGAAAACTGCGAGGTCTGGTAAACGTAGTTGGCTACCTTGATGGCGGCGTCGTTGGGGTTGACCACGTAGAGCGTGACCACCGCGTTCACCTTGAGGGTGACGTTGTCGCGGGTGATGATGTCCTGGGGCGGAACTTCGAGCACTTCCTGGCGCAGGGAGATACGGACCATCTGCTGGATTGGGCGGAAAACGAAGATGATGCCGGGGCCCTTCGGCTCCGGTCTCAGGCGCCCCAGGGTGAAGATGACGGCGCGCTCATACTCGCGCAGAATCTTGATGCAGTTGATCAGGTAGAGAATCACAATGGCGCAAAAAACCAGTAACGGAATGGGTAGATCGCTGGCTGACATGGGTCTCCTTACTCAGCAGGAATTGTACGCCTTGGGGTTAATTGAGGCCTGCGGACCTTTTCGGGGTGGCCCTCCGGGAGCTGCTTGAGTAGTGATCTCCGGCTTGCCGGTAACCTGTCCGGAACCTAAAACCGCGGCGGTCATCTCGAACGCAGTGAGGGATCTGCGGTTGCCTCTTCGGTCCCTGCTCAGGAACAAAGGCATAATCTCCGGATAACCGGTGATAGGCCAGTAATCACCAAGACGAGCCGAAACACCGGCCTTTATCAGAGAGTCTGAGCGAAGTAAGTGAACTCCGCCTTTCCGTTCACCACTTTGCGCTCAAGGCAAAAAGTGTAAGAGCGGCCTTTTGTTTGCTCGTTCCTAAAGAGCAATGCTGGACTGCGAATGCCGAATGTGACCACCGCTCCGGGGACCAGTTCATCAATCTGAGGATCAATTGACTCGATGCGCAGAGTGACGGCAAAAAAGGGTTCGAAGCCAGTCGAGATCAGCTTTCCATTCAGTTCGAAACGACGGCAACATACGCCACAAGTTTGGGCACGGTAACCCGTACTTGCCCTCCCGAGTAGGTAAATGTCACCGGCATATCCGCTCCGTAGTCGGGCGAGACAAGCATCACACTACTGGGAGCCCTGGCAACCGGAAAGCTGACACTCACACCGTCTTGCTCTTGAAATCCCTTTGAATAGTTGTGATTGATCAGGTGCGCCACCGTTCGCCCATCGCTCAACTGCGTCAGGTTGGCGCCGATATTCGCGACGGATGCCGTCACCCTCCCCGGCAGGTCTGTGGTGTTGTGGTAGATAGCGGCATGAGCCGGCATCTTGTAGAACGCCGTCATCTGTTCGAAAAGCGGCATCAACCCCAGCTGTGTTGCCGTTGGGTCGCCCATCGTATCGGCCAGATGCATATTCAGATACACAGTCGCCGCCAGGGCCTCCGGCACATACATCCGCCAGTAGTCCGATTTCTCCGAAGCAGGCAGCGATAGATAGTCGGTCATCACATCGGTCGGCCAATCGATGAACGCAGCCACCGGGACCACGCGTCCGTCGATCCTCGCGGATCGCCGCTTCATCGCCATAAATGCCGCCAGCAACGACTGCAGCCCATCCAGATGACCGTCCGCTGTAAGGGGACAATAATTCACCGAAGCCCCGCCCGGCCCATCAGGATCGCCGCCCCAAAGACCAATCGTCTGGAAGTCGACAAATGGAAACACGCCGTTGGCGGTAATGTAGATCTCTTTGTTGTACTTTTGCCGCGCATAGTTACGCAGCGTCAGCACAATATCCTGCCAATAGACCAGGCTGGTGTAGGTTCCGGTGAATGTCCCGTTCTTTGGCTCCGGATGGCCTCCCACTATCGTTCCCCACTCTGCCGCCAGCGGATTCGATCGATTGAGAGGCGATGCCTGCCATCCGATGCGCGCCAGGTAACCGCGATAGTTGAACGTTCGGCCGCGTGTGGTGGCAGATTTCGAACAATCGAGATTGTCGGTCGTCGTTATGCCATATTTCGACTGCCAGTCAGTCGGGCTGTACTTGGGATACTTCCCGCACAAAAATCCGCCGAAATCGGCAACATTTGCGTCGTCAAATCCCTCATCTCCATTGTCCCCATTCCCGGAAGTCGCGCCCTGATAGCTGAAATCGACCTCGTCGAAGAACAGTCCGTCCACGCCGCCGTCGATCTGCATCTCCCCGATGCCGATAAGGTATTGCCGGTAAGCCGGGGATGCAAGACTACCGCGGTAGAATTTCATCGCAGCATGAAACACCGGCTGGCCCGTCGCATCGCATGAAACTACTTCATTGAATTTCGAAGCTGCCGGAAACTCATCCTTGAAGAGAGCAGTGGCTGTTGTTCCTCCGATGAACGTGACACCGGCCGCTCGCGCCTGCGCGGGATAGTCGAAGTTGTAATCGGATGGCTGAACTCCGCCTCGATCCCACCGCGCCCACGCGCGCGGGACGATATTGGGCGACATCGCAAAAACCTGCGGATCGGCGGGGAGATTCTGGCCTTGCTGACTGAAGGCAAAGACCGTAAGCCCGGAAGGATCGCGCTTCCCATCGACTCCCGGATCGACCGCGATCTGCGTGTAAATCCCTCCGCCTCCTACTGGATTGCTCGCCGCCGGCGTAGCGCACGTAGACTGGGTCGCAGGTGGCGGAGAAGGCGGCGGCAATTGCGCAACTCCCAAGCTTGATGCGTACGAGAACGCGGCCATGCCGAGGAACAAACGCTTACTCGAAGCCAAGGCCATTTTTCTCCCGACCGATGCTGACGGAAACAGGCACTCAATGGAGCACACCGAAGTTTACACGAATTCTACGCTTCACCGACTGTGGTTTTTGGTTCCGGTCGGATTGTCGCCAATCCGGAAGTTTCGGCGGGTTTCAAGGCGTGAAGAACAACCGCAGATCCTTCACTGCGGTTCAGGATGACAGCGCATTGACAAGGAGACGGAGTGCTGTAGTCGGCTTCGCGGGCGGTTGCTCGTCAGCTACTTATTGATGAACAGTACACCGCTTGTTCAGCGATTTCCTACACCGCTGTGTGCGCAGGCTGGTTCACATTCAGCGGCTCAACGCGCAGCAGCGCTTGGTCGCGGCCCACAACCATGAGCGGAGCGCCGGCGGGCTGGGGCTGGCTGGCGACGGCTTGCCAGATCTCGCCTTCGACAAGAATGTGTCCGACCGGCGAGAGCGGCTCCATGGCCGTGGCGCGGTAGCCGACCAGGGCGTCGGCGCCCAGGCGCGCCTTGCGCTTTCGTGCGCGGACGGCGAGGCCCACCAGCAAAAAGGTGATCAAGCCAAAGGCAGCGCTGATGGCAATGGCGACCAACGGGCTTACGCCCATCTCGGGCACCGGCGCAGCCACCAGCGTCAACAAGCCGAAGGTGAGACAGACGATGCCGGCGATGGCCAGCGCTCCGTGTCCGCCGAACTTGGCCTCGAGCAGCATGAGCACCAGCGCGGCTACCAGCAGCAGCACCGCCGTATAGCGGATGGGCAGCAGGTCGAGCGAAAAGATAGCCAGCAGCACCATGAGCGTGCCGAGCGCGCCGGGAACGATGGTTCCCGGAACGTTGAATTCGAGATAGATAAGTAGCGCGCCGCCAAACAGCAGCAGCAGCGCGATGTTGGGATTCACGAGCCAGCCGAGCAGGCCGTCGCGCAACGTGGGCCTTAGCGTCTCAATGCGCGATCCGGCGGTGTGAAGCGTGATTTTGCTGCCGTCGAAACGGGTGACGACGCGGCCGTCGAGAGTCTGCAGCAGCTGCGGCTCGGAGTTCGAAACATCGTCGATCAGGTGCTGGTCGAGCGCCTCCTGGGCGGTGTAGGAGTGCGACGATTGCAGGGCTGCCGTGGCCGCTTCGGCGTTGCGGCCGCGCTGCGTGACGTAGGAGCGCAGAAAGGCCTCAGCGTCGTTCTCCACTTTCTGGGCTTCGGTGTCATCGGGTTTGCCCATCTCGAAGACGACGTGGGCCGCGCCGGCCTCGGTTCCCGGCGCCATGGCGGCAATGTCGGCCGATTCGAGAATGAAGAAGCCTGCAGAACCAGCGCGGGCTCCCGAGGGACCCACGTACACGATCACTGGAACATGCGAGGCGAGGATTTCGCCGACCATGGCGCGCATGGATTCGACCATGCCACCGGGTGTATCCATCTGGATGAGGAGAGCGCTGGCTCCGTCGGTGTTGGCGCGGGCAATGGCGCGCTTCAGCTCGTCGGCGGTGACCGGCTGGATAGTGTCGTCGAGGACAAACTTGTCGACAACCGGTTGTTCGGCGCGGGCGGGACGGGCAAGGAACGCCAGCGGAAGAAGAAAGACCAACGCCGCAGCCGCAGAGAGACCGATTCGAATTTTGTCAGCGTGCCGATTCATACTCGTGCCTTTCGGACTCGTGCCTTTCCCGGAAGATTAGACTCGCGCGAGCCAAGCATACACCCGGGGGAAATTCCGCGACAGGCGTAGAGGATACGGCCGCGGGGCGGATGCGCTGCCCGCCCGATTGCCAGGTTATTTAGCGACGCCGTCGCGGGCCGCAACCTGCCGCATCAGCTCCTGGGCAGCGGGGCTGGCGGGGCTCAGCTTGAGCGCGTTTTCGGCTTCGCTCCTCGCCTCTGCCAGGTGGTTTTCTGCCAGGTCAAGGCGTCCCAGCACCAGATACGCATCTGCCGAGGGCGCAAGTTCCAACGCCCTTTGCGCCTCTTTGCGCGCGGCATTGTTGTCGCCCACGCGTTCCCTTACCTCGGCCATGCCTGCGTGCGCCTCGGCCACCGTGCCGTCTAAAGAGACCGCCGACTGATAGAGCCGCTCTGCTTCAAGCAGAAGTCCGCGACGGAGATAGCCGCTGGCCTGCTCACAGAGCTTGAGCGCCTGTTCGTGCGGCGTGAGGGCGGCGAGACGCGTGGCGTCAACCTGGTCGAGCATGGCCGCGGCCTGGCGAAAGGCATTGGCGTCGAAGGTGCGGACGATACGCTCGAGCGGATCGGGTGCGGGGGCCGGGTCACCTCCGGAGGCAGGCTGCGGGGTTGCCGGAGTCTTCCACGCCTGTTCGAGCGACTGGGCCTCACTGTCGTTGGGGCGCAATTTAAGGCATAGGGCCAGCTCGCTCAACGCCGTGGTGGTGTGGCCGTGGCGCTTGAGGCTTACGGCCAGGTTGAAGTGATAGTCGGCAGCGTTGGGGTCGGACGATGCGGCCTGTACAAAAAGGGCGGTGCCGTCGCGGCCCTGCCGGCTGATGGCGACAGCCTGGTTGTTGACTACCTCAGCCAGCGGAAGTACGCGGGCCACGGCGGCGAACGCCTTTTCAGCATCGGCGTAGTCGCCTGAAAACAGCAGCGACAACCCACGATAGAAGCCGGCTTCGAGCGCGTCCTGACTGTTGGGATCGACTTTGGCAAAGGCACGCGCTGCCTCGTCGTACTGCTGGGCCTGGTACTGCTCGCGGCCAAGAGCCATCCACGCCGGGCTGAAACCGGGACTGAGCTTGACCGACTGCTCGAGGTGACCCAGGCGCTCGGCCTGGTCGGGCTCGGTGATGCCGCGAATGTATTGTTCATAGGCATCGAGGCGCAGGCTTTCGCCGGCGGCCACAAAGGTCTCCTCGGCCACGCTGAAGCTGGGGTCGAGCTCGCGGGTCAGCTTCCAGGCGAGCGAATCGAAGACGGCGACCATGTTGCCCATGGTGCCGTAGGCGGAGACGGCGGGGGTCATGCGCAGGTGGGGCACGTCAACCAGCTGCGCCTCGGTCTCAATCTGGTTGCCGTCAGTGCGGTAGTTGCCCACCACGATGTAGTCGGCGTCGAGCGTCTGCGCCAACTTGAGCGAGCTGGCGCGCGAGGGCTGAAAACCCTGGGGAAGGCCGAGGTGATCGAGGGCATACACGCGGTCGGCGCGGGTCATGGGGGCGAATCCGGCCGAGGCAAAGCGGGTGCTCAACAGGTCGGCGGCAGCTTCGCGAATCCATTCGAGGCTGGGCTGGCCGGTACGGTTATCGAAAGGCAGAACCAGCAGGATGCGGCCGTGATTGGCGAGGGACTTGACCGGGTCGGCAGCGGGTTGGGCACAGGCGCAAGTAGTTGCAACAAAAGCAGAAAAAATCGCAATACCGGCTGCAGCGGCATACTGGAAAGCTCGAGGCAGACGAAAGACGAAGGAAGCAAACACAACAGGGAGATTATAGGCGTTCAGGGTTGATCGGCGTTGGTCGTGACGGCCGTTCTACCCAGCCTGATTGCTCGCTTACGATTATGATGAGATAGATCATCGTCGTCGTGTGGGCTTAACGCCAAGTCTTTTCTTTCCAACTGTTCCGCACTGGTTCCGATGCCGGCCCGTCACGCCGGGGCATTCACATCCAAACCCTTGCGGAGTTCCAATCCACGCCCACGGCATAGCGCAGGCGACCCGGAAAAAACAGATGCAGCTTGATTTTCAAACCGTAACCGTTCTGCTTTTGATTGCCGCGGTTGTGGCGATCCTGACCAAGCGTCTGCACCTGCCGTACAGTGCCGGGCTGGTGGCTGCCGGAATCGCGCTGGCTTCATTGCCCTTCGCCCCGCGCATTGTTTTTACCAAGGAACTGATCTACACGGGCCTTTTGCCGCCGCTGTTGTTTGAGGCCGCCTACCACATTCACTGGAATCACCTGCGGCGCGACGCGCTGGTAGTTGGCGTGCTGGCAACGCTGGGCGTCATTTTATCGGGAACAGCCACCGCTTTGGGGATGCATTTCTTCTCCGGCTGGCCGTGGATGGCAGCGCTGATCTTCGGTGCACTCATCGCCGCCACTGACCCGGTTTCAGTCATCAGCACATTCCGCGAGGCCGGGGTTATTGGGAGATTGCCGCTGCTCATCGAATCTGAGAGCCTGCTCAACGACGGCACCGCGGCGGTGGCTTTCGGGGTAATAGCCGCCATTGCCGCCGGACAGCAGGTGAGCACCGCGGGAATCACGCTTCTGATTGTGAAGTCGATTGGCGGCGGCGTAATCTGCGGCGCAGCCGTCGGCATTGGTTCGCTGCTGCTGACGGGCAGAACCGACGACCACCTTGTGGAGATTACCTTTACGACTATCGCAGCTTATGGATCGTTCCTGTTGGCCGATTCGCTGGAGATGTCAGGCGTGCTGGCAACAATCACCGCGGGCCTGGTGATGCGCAACTTTAAGAAGATCGACGGAATCACGCCTCGGGGGAAAGAGGCAATCGAGACGTTCTGGGAGTACGCGGCCTTCCTGTCTAACTCGATGGTCTTTCTGATCATCGGGACTGAGCAGAGCCGCCAGAATTTTGTTCCTATCTGGGTGCTGGCGATCACCGGCGTGGCCGTCGTCCTGCTGGGACGAGCGATCGCCGTGTCATCATGCTGCGCGATCTTCGCGCGGTCGCGGTTGCGCGTTCCGGCACGGCACCAGCTTGTCTTGTTCTGGGGAGGGCTGCGTGGCGCGCTTGCGCTCGCACTTGCCCTGGGGTTACCCGAGCGGTTGCCGCTGCGTAATCAAATTGTGAGCGTAAGTTTCGCGGTGGTTGCATTTTCGATCTTTGTTGAGGGGCTCACTGTGACGCCGCTGCTGCACAGAATCGGCGAGATCCCCGGTCGATCGGCAAAATAGCGCGGCCGGACGCGCAGAAGCCCCGGCTGCCACATGGCCAGCTCTTATTCGCCTGTCGCAGCGGATTGTTGGCGCGACGCTTGAATTGAAGCGCCATTTCCGCGCTGAACCCGCGCCTCAACCTGCCGGTTGAAGCGGATCAGCGCGATCCACATGCCGTGGTCTGCATCCTTCCACACCAGCGTTCCGCTAAGGCGAAACGCAATCATCTCGGGCGGCAGGTCGCGATGCAGGCCGAAGTACTGCTCGTCGAGCGCTCGGCTTTTCGACCCGAGAGTGAAGATCGGCGACGGCGGATTGTACTTGGTGCTGAACACCAGTGCTGCCGAGTATTTCTCAGGCTCGGCGGCGGCAACGGCGATCTGCGCCGAGGTAAAGTCGTCGATGGCGCAGACATCCCAGGGCTCTTTCACGTAGCCGAGTTCGGGATGGGTGAGCTCGTCGGTCATGGGCCACGCAGTAAGCACGGTGGCGCCGGGGTAGCGGTGCTCAAGCTGCGCGATGCCGGCCAGGTGCATTCTGACAACGCGCGCGTATTGCAGATTGTCCTCGGGTGCGAACCCGTAAGGCGGATTGACGAAGAGACCTGCCACGAATGCGCTTGCCGACAAAACAGCCAGAGCCTGCCAGAGCGGAACGCGCCTGTAGATGGCTGTAACAGCAAGCAACAGCACCAGCGGATACATGGGCAGCAGATAGCGGGTGAGCAGCGCGCCGCCGAGCACGCTGAAGAGAATTGCATTTGCGAGAAGCACCAGCATGATGCGGAGCTGGACGGACCGCTCGATCTTCGCGCGGTCTTTGCCGTCGGCACCGGGCCGCGGCGTAAGAAGCAGCGAGGCCAATGCGATGCCGACAGGCATAAAGAGGTTCATGTGCGCGGTGAGGTGAAGGATGCGATGGCCGAAGGCGGCGAGAATCCGGATGGGGGCAAGCGTGGACTCAGCGTTATAGCGGAGAAACTCGGGATTGCCGAAGAGGAAGCCGGTTTTCGAATAGTGGTAGGCATACCAGGCAGCGAGCGGAAGAACGCATGAAGAGAGCCACGCGGCTTCGCGCCAGAGGCGCCTGCGATCTTGCAGGCGGTCCACATAGCTCTCAACCAGGCATAAGGCTGCGAGGGTGAGCGGTATGGCGATTGAGGTCTCTTTACAAAGAGCAGCGGCAGAAAACCAGAACGCCGCGGCCCTGGGATTTCGGCCACGCGCTGGCAGCGCGCAGACCATTCCCCAGATGGAGCACGCCGCGGCAAAAATGTCAGCGTGGGCCAGCGAGCTTTGTGCAAACCAGATGGGGTAGAGACCGGTGAGAACCACGGTCCAGAAGGCGACAGAGGTCACGCCTACCACACGCATTGCCAGGCGCCAGACGCCCAACAGACCAAGCGCGGCCACCATGAGCACGGCTTCGCGGGTGACTTCGGGAAAATAGCCTGAAAGACGCCACCACAGGGCGAGATAGATGCTGGGCAGGGGCGGATGGGCGTTGCTGAGCGTGGTGGTGGGGATCAGGGAACCGGTGCGGAAGAAGTCCCATGCGGCCGGGATGTAGTAGCCGGCCTCGTCCCAGTAGTAGGGCACGCGGAGCAACGCGAAGTGGCTGGCATAGAGCGCCGCGAAGATTACGGGAAAGATCATCCACAGCGGCAGTGGCGCGTCGGGCCATGGATTGAAGATCCGTTTCAAACGCAAGCGGCTTGCTCCTTGGAGAACAGCTTCTAGCTACTAGCTTCTAGCTTTTAGCCGGTTCGTGGAACCGGGAACTAATGAAGTAGACTCGGAAGTCCCTCGCGCATGTCACAGACTGGGGCGGCGCGACTGCTTCGGCTAGCAGCTAGAAGCTAGGAGCTAGAAGCTAATTCACGGGCCCGCGTGGAAAATTCTGAGTCTGCGGCTCCAGATTGAGCTCGCCGAAGGCCTGTTCGTATTGGGCGAGGTTCTGGCCGAGTATGTTCCACAGAGCCTTTGCCTGTTGCGGGCTGAGGAAGATGGCCTGGTGGTTGCGGATGCTCACCTGGTCGGGGCTTTCGCTCGCAGCCAGGCCGAAGGTGAGCTGGAAGTCCCAGACACTGACGCGTACCTGCACGCTGTTGGCGTAGGACTCGCGGTAGTCGGATGTCTGGGAAAGATTCAGCTGGGGTTGTTGCGGTGCGGGAGTCATGAAGACAGATTACGACATAAGGCAGCTTCTAGCTCCTAGCTTCTAGCCGCTAGATTTTCGGTGGTGGGGCGGGGTCCCGCGTTCAAGCAAGATGGAGCTAGTGGCTAGCGGCTAGAAGCTAGAGGCTGCTTCTTCAGATCGCCGGCAAGCGGGCACCCTTCGCACTTCGCCGTGCGGCGGCAGTGAACTTTGCCGACGGCGACGGTGAGCGCGTGGAACTCGTTGTAAAGAACGGCGCGAGTCTCCGCGGGATCGGCTGAGAAGGCGCGGCGGGTGAGATCGCTGAGCGCGTCGTATGAAATCCGTTTGCGAGCAGGCTCGATTGCGATTAGTTCGTGGCGTTCGGCGATGCGGCGCAGGTACTCATCGGCCACCGGTACCGTATGGCCCAGAGCGTAAAGCAGAATCGCGTCGGCGGTCTCCTGCCCCACACAAGGCAATTCCAAAAGCCTGCGCCGAAGCGCTTCAGTCGGCGTCGCCGCGAGCGTTTCGAGCGATGCGCCGAACTCCTCGTCGACCATGGCTACAAATGCCTTGAGCGCCGGCGCCTTGCGCGTGAAGAATCCCGATGGCTGGATGAGCTGGCGCAGCTTTGCGAGAGGAACTGCGCGCAGTCCCTCGAGCGAGAGCGCTCCGGCGCTGCGCAGGTTTTCGAGCGAGCGCTCGACGGCTTTCCACGAGGTGTTCTGCGTCAAATACGCTCCCAGGATCACCTCGAACGGCGTCTTCGCCGGCCACCAGTACTGAGGGCCGTATGCATCGAACAGTACATCGTGCATGCGGCGCAGCCGGCGAGCGGGATCGGACCGGCGCTTCACTTGAGTTCCCTGCCGTCTTCTGCGCCGGGTGGATTCTGGAGTTGCAACTTCCACTCGAGCACCTTGGCGCGGGCGGCGGCCGCCTCAGCTTGCGGAATGTGGCCGGCATGTTGCAGCGAAACAGAGAGCGCCGTGTGCGCGAGCGGATCGCTGGGGGTGAGGGCGGTAAGCGCGAGCGCAGCCGCGACGGCCTGCTCGAACCGGCCGGCATCGCGCAGGGCGCGCACCAGCCCGTGATGCGCCTCAACATGCGCCGGGTCGGCATCGATTGCGGCGCGAAAGGCCCTGGCAGCCTGGGCTGGTTCGCCGGCGGCCAGCAATTCAAGGCCGCGTTCTGAGAGGCCGTCGGGGGTGGGTGCATCAGAACTATTCATCGCTTTGTATAGGATACGAGGTGAGGAGACGCGCATGAAGAGTCATACCGAATACCTGGTATTTGAAACCCGCAAGCGGCGCGAGATGGTGCATATTACCGACGAGGTAGAACAGATTGTGGGGCGCAGCGGCGTCAAAGATGGGCTTTGCTTTGTTTCTCCCATGCATATTACCGCGGCCGTCTATGTGAACGATCTTGAGAGCGGGCTGATTGAGGACATCGGCAAGTGGCTCGAAGAGCTTGCCCCGGCGCGGCCTGACTACAAACATCACCAGACCGGCGAAGACAACGGCGACGCGCATTTGAAGTCGCTGCTGCTGCACCATGAGACCACGTTGCCCGTGACCAACGGCAAGCTGGACCTGGGGACCTGGCAGCGAGTGTTTTATGCGGAGTTCGACGGCCAGCGCCGCAAGCGCGTGATTGTGAAGGTGCTGGGGGTGGAGTGAGAAAAGCAGCAAGTCGGCGAGTCAGCGAGTTAGCAAGTCAGCTTGCGGCATGCCTTGATGAGCATCGACGCGGTCAATCGGCCTTCAAAATCACGCCCTTCGAAGATCGAATTGAAGGGATCATATTTCGACACATTCGAGGCTCCACCGTATGATATGCCGCCGATTGCTGACTCGCTGACTCGCTGACTTGCCGACTCGCTGACTTGCTGACTCGCTACTCGTCGGTGATTTTGCGCCACGCGCCGGTCGCCTGGGACTGCGGAACGGCCTGCGCGGGTGAGGCAAAATTAATTCTTGCGCGCGGCAATACGACGAGATCGACGCGGCGATTTTCGGAGCGGCCCTCGGGCGTGTCGTTTGTTGCAACCGGATGAAACTCGGCGTATCCGGCCGCCGAGACCCGGTCGGGAGAGATGAGTTTCTGATCGAGGATCAGGCGCGCGATATGCGTGGCGCGCGCCGATGAGAGCTCCCAGTTCGAATCGAACTCGCCGTTATGAATTGGGATATTGTCGGTGTGCCCTTCGATTCGCAGATCGTAGGGTGTTGCGCCCAGGCGCGCGGCAATCAGCCGCAGAGTCGGCAGGGTTCCAGGCTTGGGCACCGCCGAGCCCGAGGCAAAGAATCCCGCTTCGCGCAGGCTGATTACCAATCCGTCGCGCCCCATTTTGATGGAGACGGTGTGGGTGGCTACCTGGTCGGAGAGCGCCTGAGTGAGATCGCGGCGGATGCGCTCAAGATCGTCTTTGACGGCGGCGGGAGAGAGCACATCCTCGCCCATCACGATATTCATCGGCACAACCGGGTGGTCGGCGGTTGCCTGGGCGCCGGCCGCGGTCGACGGCTTGCGGGTTGCGTCGGAAAAGATGCCGAGCGAGCGGAAGGCCGCATCGATCGCGGAGGAGACGTCCTGTTGCTTTTTCTTGTCGGCATTGGCCGAGGCGTAGAGAACCACGAAGAAGGCAAAGAGCAGGGTGATGAAGTCCGCATAGGAGACCAACCAACGGTCGTGGCTGACGCGGCTGCGGTGCACGCGCGTTCTCATGCGGCGCGCTCCTGCTTTTCAAGGCCGTGATCGTCCACAAAACCGGACAGTTTGATTTCGAGCATGCGCGGATTGAGCCCTTCGAGGATGGAGATCACGCCTTCGAGCATCATCTCGCGGCGGCGCTGGCGCTCGCGAATGCGCAGGCGCATTTTCCCGGCGAAGGGCAGGAAAAAAAGATTGGCGATGCCCACGCCGTAGATGGTGGCCACAAAGGCCACGGCAATGCCGCGGCCTACTTCCTGCATATTGTCGAGATGATGCATCACCTGGATGAGACCGAGAACCGCGCCGAGAATGCCGATGGTTGGCGAGAAGCCGCCGGCCGATTCAAAGACCGCGGGCAAACGATCCTCGTCTTCGGCAATAGAGTCGAGGCTTACGTGCATGATTTTGCGCAGCTCGGCGGGCTCGGTGCCGTCAACTGCCAGCATCAACGTCTGTTTCAGAAAAGGATCCTGGATGGTCTGCAGATCGGCGTCGAGCGAGACCACGCCCTGGCGGCGGGCCTTGTTGGCGAACGAGATAAGCAGCTTGATAATGTGCCCTTCCTGCTTGCGTGGCGCCGTAAATATGTGGCCCAGGCTGCGAAATGCGGCGAATACGGTGGTGAGAGGAAACTGCAGCATGACCGCGCCCAGCGTGCCCCCAAATACGATCAGAGCCGCGGTGGGCTGCAGAATCTGGCCCAGGTTTCCGCCTTCAATCAGCAGACCTGCCACGATTCCGGTGATAGCCAGCAGAACTCCACCAATGCTCGCCTTATCCATAAACTGATCCTCGGTCCAAGCCGCAGATGAGGGAAAAATACTTCATGGCGCTTATCTTTCGGTGTCTTCGGCAGGCTTCCTGGCTGGCGAAGGCTGCGAATTAGCAACGTCAAGACTGGCCAGGGCCACAACGCGTTCCAGTTCGCCGAAGTGCGCCATACGCCGGCCCACGGCGGCCAACAGACGCGCGCGATACACGAGCACCCGCTCGATGACCTCGCCGATTTCTTCCCTCACAATCAGCTTTTCTCCATTAATAAGGGTGAGCATGGTGTCGGGCGAGGCTTCAGCGGTCTTGATCAGGTCGCTGTTGACGACCATCGCGTTGCCGTTCAGGCGAGTCAGTTCGATCATGGCCGTGAACTCCTTTGCGGGGATTATCGGCGGAGGGGAGGAAAAGTTAAAAAATTAAAATCCGGCGGGTAAAAGTGTCCTGGCTCAGGACACCAGGCGCACGGGGGTAAAGTCCAAAGGGCAAAGGCCGAAAAACGGGCCAGATGCGACGGTTCCAAACCGGGAGCAGCAACCCATGGACCAATAAAGGGAAGCGCGACGGGAATTGGGCCGCAAATCACCGCATCCAACAAGGAGAACCCCATGTCCCTGGGTGTCTTGAATAATCTCTCCGCGGTGTATGCGGAGAACAACCTTAACAACACAAACAACAGCCTGTCGAAGACGCTACAACAGTTGTCTTCAGGTTCGCAAATCAACTCCGGCGCCGACGACGCAGCCGGACTTTCACTGGTCGATGGCCTGCAGGCCAACCAGACAGCGCTCGCTCAGTCGCAGACCAACGCCACTGAAGGCGTGGGCCTGTTGCAGGTGGCCGACGGCGCCCTATCGCAGGTTACCAGCCTGCTTAACCGCGCCGTCACGCTCGCAACTGAAGCCTCGAACGGCACGCTTAACAGCTCGCAGGATGCGGCCGCCAACCAGGAGTATCAGTCAATCCTGTCGGAGATCAACAATATCGGCTCAACCACGACGTACAACCAGCAAAAAGTCTTCGGCGGCCCGGATGTGGCCATCTACACCGGTGACTCCTCGACACTCAGCGCGTCGCAAGATGACCTGCATTTTGCGCAGGTTACTTCTGCTTCAGTGGGTGATGCCAATGGCTCGATGCAATATAGCGCCGGCCAGAACGTGTTCATCGACTCCGGCGGAACTACGGCAGACGCCGGCACCGATGCCTCAGGACAAGCAATCACAGTCGATGTTTGGGATTCTCTGTCCGGAGGCGTGGTGGCCAAAACCATCACCGCCGGAGCGAGCGAGACCCTGGGCCAATTCGCTTCCCAGATCAACAGTTCGAATCTCGGCGTGGTAGCCACCATAACCACCGGAGCACAGGCCGGAGATACAGGAGTCGCCGACACAGGCCTCGAAATTCAGGGCAATATCACATCGGGCACTTCAGCCACCGATCCAGCGGCAGCGGGCCAAGCCGCCAACATTATCGTTGCAGACACGACGTTGCAGATGGGTAGTGGCGCCGACATCGTTACAGCTACGAACGACAATGCCGGATCCAGCAGCGCGCTGATCAGCTACCAGGCGGGCGCCAACGGCTCGTCGGACCTTACCCAAAACAACCTGACCACCCAGGCCAATGCACAGTCGACCCTGACCGCGCTGAACGCCGCCATTACCGACGTTGCAGCACAGGACGGCTACATCGGCGCGCAGATCAATACGCTGAACGCGGTCAGCTCGGTGATCAGCACGCAGTCAGAAAACATGCAGTCGGCGCAGAACGCAGTCCAAGCCACCGACTATGCTTCGGCATCCTCCAACATGTCGAAGTACGAGATCCTGAGCCAGACCGGCATCGCGGCCCTGGCGCAGGCCAACAGCATGCAGCAGGAAGTGACCAAGCTGCTGCAATAACCCAACGGCCCGGAGCGAATAAGCTGCCGGGCCCAAACCAAACCGCGGTCCCGGCGTGGATTGCGTAGCGCCGGGGCAAAAATCAAACGCCGGTTGGCGCAAACCAGGGCAGGGCGTCCGCATAGGGGCGCCCTGTTCTGCGTTTGCACCTTCGGTCAACCTTCATGAGCCGTTTCCAATCCGCTGATTGGGCATGTGGCGTGAGGGCTGCTTCAAGCATCGAGGGAGGATGCAATGGGCACAGTAGGCTTGAGTTTCGGCTCGCCGACCAGCGGCACCGGGTTTAACGTGAGCCACGACGGTCTCCGAGATCGTGGCCAATCTCCAGAATATTGAAACGCCCTGGAAGACCCAGTTGAGTTCGCTCGAAAGCCAGGACACGGTCATCTCCAATCTGGGTACGCTGATCTCGAATCTGTCCAATGACGTAAGCTCGCTGACTGACTTTGAGGGAATCCTGGCGCAGAAGACCGGTTCAAGCTCGAATACCAATGTACTGGAGCTGACCGCGGCCTCCTCTTCGGCTACAGCGGGTACGCACACGGTAACGGTGAATAGCCTGGCTTCGACATCGAGTGGATACCTGGCCGAAGTCTCGGATTCTTCGGCCGCACTTACGGGGCAGCTTACCCTGCAGACGGGCAACGGCGCCGCGATCACGTTTGCGATGGGGGCAGGCTCTTCGACGGGCTCGACCATCTATACCGGCAGCGGGAACGATACTCTCAGCGATCTTGCCGCGGCGATCAACGCGTCGGGGGTGGGCATTACGGCCAATGTGGAGGGACGACTCAGCAGGCTCATGGCTAAGCCTCACGTCGGATGCTTCGGGGCGGGCGGAAATATCATCGGTGAGAATAACTCGATTGCCGGCGCCGGCCAGATCCTGAGCTACTCCGGCGCAGCGGGCACCGACGGCAGCAACCCGACGGCGTCAACAGGTTCGCAGACGGGAGTGGGGAGCAGCGATTCTCTCAACGGCCAGATCTCTATCCAGTTGGGCAGCGGCGCGGCCGTTACAGTAGCTATGAGCGAGGTAACTCCGCCGAGGGCGGCACAACGGTTGCGGATCTTGAAAGCTACATCAAGGGCGACGCGGCATTGTCCGGTGTGACCGCCGGCACGACAACAAACAGTGACGGGACTGTGAGTCTCAGGCTGACTTCGGGAATCCACCGGCAGCGCGGGCACGCTGGCAGTAAACTCCAGCCTCGCAGACAGCTCGACCGCGCTGAGTTACACCTCGGCGGTGACCGGCCAAAACGCCAGCCTGACCGTCGATGGCGAATCTAACCAGCGCCTCCAACATCGTCACCAACCTCATCCCCGGCGTCACTTTTCAACTGCTCTCCATCTCGTCCGAACCGGTGCAGTTGGTCATCGGTAACGACAACACCGACGTGGAGAGCACCGTCAATCAGTTTGTGAGCGACTACAATTCGCTGATCAGCGCCATCAATACGCAAGAGGGAAACACCAGTTCGGGCACCGCGGAACCGCTTTTTGGTTCGCCCACCCTCTCGCTGCTGCAGGATCAAATTCTGGGCAGCGTGAATACGCCCAACCCCAACGGCTATCTCGACGCGATTACTAACGCCAGCGACACGCTCTCCGGTTCAATCAGTTTTTCGCTGGCCGGCGGTCTGCAATTGTATTACTCGGGTACGGCGGGCACAAGCACCGACAACCTCATCCGGAACCCTGGCGCCAATCATGAACTCCGGAGACACGCTCTCCGGTTCCATCAGCATCCAGGTAGGCAGCGGCACTGCCCAAACCGTGAATGTCGGCGACTCGTCGACTCCGGACACGCTTGCCGGTCTGGAAAGCGCGATCAACTCGGCCAATCTTGGAGTGACGGCGTCGATTGTAACCAACAAGGATGGCTCGTCGAGTCTTTCGCTGCTGTCTGGAACCTCGGGGACCGCCGGGACTCTGAACGTGACATCGAGCATTGCTGACACCAGTACACAGACTGTTCAAGTTCCCACTTCATCAGGACAGAACACCCTTGCCGGCCTGGCCAGCGCGATCAACGCAGCCTACGCCGGCGTTACGGCCAGCGTATTGACCAACAGCTCCGGGTCGCAGCTGGTGCTGGAATCCAACTTTGCCGGATCGTCCGGAGCACTGACGGTGACGCCATCGATCACCGACACCGCGACCGGCAAGGCCCTCAACTACAACAACGGCGACAGCGACATTAACAACCTGACCAGCCTGGGCATCAGCGTGAATGACAACGGCACACTGACCTTCGACGCAAGCTCGCTCGACTCCCTGCTGAACACCGACTACAACAGCGTGGTCGGCTTCTTCCAGAACGCGAACGGCTGGGGGCAGACTTTCGCCACCATGCTGAACAATGCGGGATCGAGTTCGGCCACCGGCATCCTGTCGCTGGCCTCCACATCGAACAGCAACATTGAATCGAGCCTCAATGCCGAGGTATCGAAGGAAAACACCATGATTTCGGCCGAGCAGTCGAGCCTGACCGCTGAATTAAACAGCGCCAATGAGATCATGCAGCAGCTGCCGACCGAGTTGAACGGCATGAACGAGCTCTATTCGGCGATCACCGGGTACCAGCAGAACAGTAACGGTTAAGGAGCGATAGAACGATGGGCACTTATCGGCAACACGCACTGGACGGCGCGTCGGCCGTTGACCTGGTGGTTGCGCTTTACGACGGCATTGTGCGCTTTCTCTACGCTGCAATGCGAGCGGTAGACCGCGGCGACGCCGAAGGGCGCAGGATTGCGGTGAAGCGCGCGCTCGACATCATCATTCACCTGCAGGCGCGGCTTCGCATGGATGTTGGCGGGGCGCCAGCCAAGGCTTTGAGCGAGTTTTACGCGGCGATTTTTGCGCAGATTCTGCAGGGCTCGCAGTCGGCATCGAACGCCAAGTTCTCGCACGCGATCGATTGCGTGAAGAGTGTCCGCGAGGCGTGGCGGCAGGTAGCGCGCGATCCAGCCGCAAATATGGGCGCGATGCGGTTGGCGCAGGGCGGGGCTGTAACCAAGTTTGACGGGGATGGCGCTGGTTCCGCGCCGGCCAAGCCTGTGAACTGGACGGTGTGAGTGTGCCAACCCCCGGGGTGCCCCATCCTAAACGCGCATTTTGCGTTTAGGGTGGGAAACCACAAACTCCTGGGGCTACTTTGCTGACCTACTGGCTCGCTTTTATCCCGCCACCGTCAGCTCTTCTTCAAGCTGCTGCTTCTGGTAGAGGCTGGCGTAGTAGCCGTCGCGCGCCAGCAGCTCGTCGTGGGTGCCGAGCTCGACGATGCGTCCGCGATTGAGAACCGCAATCTGGTCGGCGTTGCGCACGGTTGAGACGCGGTGCGAGATGAGGATCGTGGTCGAGGCAGCCGTGTAGTCGCGCAGGCCACCCAGAATACGCTCCTCGGTATATGTATCAACGCTGGCCAGCGCATCGTCGAGGATGAGGATCGCGGGCCTGCGCATCAGTGCGCGGGCGATGGCGGAGCGCTGTTTCTGCCCGCCTGATAGCGTGACGCCGCGCTCGCCTACCATGGTTTCAAAGCCCTGTGGAAACTCCTCGAACTCCTGCCGGATGTGCGCCGACTCGGCCGCGCGCAAAAGCTCTTCCGCGTTGGCGTGCGGTACGCCAAAGGCGAGGTTCTCTCGAATCGTCTCGCTGAAGAGAAATGTCTCCTGCGGGACCATGCCGATGTTGCGGCGCAGCACCTCGAGGGGGTAATCGGTCACCGGGCGTCCATCGACAAGCAGGGTGCCCTCAGGCGCGTCGTAGAGACGCGGTATGAGGTTGACCAATGTGGTCTTGCCCGAGCCGGTCGGGCCGACGATGGCGAGGCTCGAGCCGGCAGGAATCTTCAGCGAGATGTTTTTGAGGACCGGCGTCTCGCCGTAGCTGAAGTTCAGGTTACGGAATTCGATATCGCCGTCAAGCCTGTGCCCTTCTCCAAAAAGTGGAACGGCGGAGCCGTCGGCGATGGCGGGGACGGCTTCCATCAATTCATGAATGCGCTTGACCGACGCGGTGCCGCGCTGGAAGATGTTCACCACCCAGCCCACGGCAATGATGGGCCAGATGAGCTGCAGCATGTAAGTGTTGAAGCCGATGAAATCGCCAACCGTGATGCGGTGCTCAATCACCAGATGGCCGCCGGCCAGCAGCGTAATCACCATGGAGATGCCGAGGATGAATTCGAGCGTGGGCCACAGCATGCCCATAAGCTGCACCAGCCGCAGCGCGCGCGCAATGTACTCGCGGTTGAGCTGCTCGAAGCGCCCGATCTCGGACTTCTCGCGCACAAAGGCGCGAATCAGGCGCACGCCGGAGTAGTTCTCCTGCGCCTGCGCAGAGATGTCGGAGAAGCTGGCCTGGATGCGTTCGAAACGAGTGTGGATGAGGCTGCCGAAGTATTGCACCAGGATGCTGGCGACGGGCATGGGAGCCAGCGCCACCAGCGTGAGCCAGGGGCTGTAGTGCAGCAGGTAGAACAGGGCAAACACGCTCAGGAAGATGGTATTCGCGCTGTACATCAGGCCTGGGCCCAGCAGCATGCGCACCGCATTCAGATCGTTGGTCATGCGGGCCATCAGGTCGCCGGTGCGATAGCGCTGGTAGAAACCGGTATCCTGCGACTCGAGCTTGACGAACAGCGCGTTGCGGATGTCGTACTCGATATCGCGCGAGATGCAGATGAGGATCCAGCGCTGCGCGTAGAGAAAGATTCCTTTGCTGAGGGCGATGAGGACAATCAGCCCGGCAAAATAGAGAATGCGCTGGTGTGTCGTGCCCTTGGCGATGGTGTCGATGGCGTTGCCCAGCACGCGCGGAAACTGCACCCAGATAATATTGGTCGCGATGCAGGACAGCGTACCCCACAGGTATCCCCAGCGGTAACGGCGCATGTATTTGAAGAGCGGGGCCAGGTCGCGAAGCATATGTCTTATTCTACGGGGTCGGCTAATGGGCCGCGAAACTTGCTCACCACTTCAATCAATCCGGCGATGTGACGGTTGAATTCGGTGAGCTGATCCGCTGGAATCCAGTACTCCTGATGGATGCGCGAACCGGCTGTCCGGATGGGAAATTGTTTGAGATACTCCGTTTCGACCTCGAAACGCAAAACATACCCTGTTCCCCCGTTGCGCGTGTTCCAGTCGCGCGCGATCTGCGTGGCATATTCCTCGTTCAAGACGGGATAGAAGATAGGCTGTTCCGGCAATCGCGGCGGAAAGGCGCGCCAGCCGCATTCGCGGATCAACGCAAGCTCATTGCTGCCAACGGGGCGGTAGAGTGCTGTTAGTTCCATTTGCAATCTCGTTGTGTGCCGGCAGACCATCCCTGACAACTGATCACTGACAACTGATCACTGACAACTGACCACTGTCTTTACGTCGGCGTCCTCAGCAGCAGGTACCCGCCCACAAGGCCGAACAGAATATCCGACGACCATGCAGCCATCGATGCAGGCAGATAATTCACGTAGCCCATTGCTCCGAAGAGGCCATCGACCACCCAGTACGCCAGCGCGACCCCAATCGCCGCAGCGATGCCGGAAAGGGAGCCGCGGCGCCCCATCGAAAGCGCGAATGGAATTGCCAGCATCGCCATCACCACGGCAACCAGCGGGTAGGCCAGCTTGTGCCACAATGCCACGCGCAGGCGCATGGTATCAAAACCGCTCTGCTGCAGGTCATGCACGTATTTCTCAAGCTGAGCAAAGTTCATCTCCGCCGGTAAAAGGTCTTCTTTCTCGAAGTAATCGGGAGGTTCATACACCTCGGCGAACGTGGTGGACAGGAATGTTCGGTAATCCTTCACGTTTGCGCCCTCGATATCGCGCACCCAGCCGTTCTCGAACTTCCATGAATCCGAATCGTCGTCCCAAACGGCTCGGCCGGCAAATATGCGCCGCGTGAGCGCGAAGGTTTGGGGATTGAATTCGAAGACCGAGAGATTGGCAAACTCGTTGCGCCCGGGATCGAAGAACTTGTAGTAGAAGATGCGCGGAGGCTCGCCGGGCCTGGGCTGGCCGAAGATCCACTGCTGCTCGGGGTGAAGATAAGTTTGCGGCGGGCGGCCTTTGATGATGTTACGCAGCGCCTCCTGCTTGCGATTGGCCTGCGGCAGGTAGTACTGGTCGAAGAGAAAGAGGCTGATGGCGAGGATAACGGCGATAGAGACAATGGGAATCACCAACCGGTAGAGGCTGATGCCGGTGGCCTTCATAGCCACGATCTCGCTGTTGCGGTTGAGCACGCCGAAGACCACCAGCGCCGCAATGAGCACCGCAAGCGGCGCGATCTGGTAGAGCATGCTGGGAGTCAGATTCACCAGGTAATCGCCGACCGTGACCAGCGAGATGTGATTGCGGATGATGTCGCCGACCAGGTCGAAGAAGGTGAAGACGATCATGAGCAGGACGAAGGCCGCCAGCACCAGCAGAAACATGAAGACGAATTCACGGACCACGTATTCGTCGAGGATGCGGGGAAACGCGTTGCGGCCGCGCGCGTGAGCAGCTGTGGCGCGTGGCCGGAAATGGCTCAGCAAACCGCCAAACGCCGAACTGCTGGCTGAGCCGTTCGTTGGATGTTGAGACTTCAGGGTGAAGCGCGGCAAATGCGCAGTTAGTCCCGAAATGGCGGCAAGCACGCGACCGCCGGTTGCCATCTGCCACAGCAGTAAGGAGCCGGCCGCGGCAAACAGGATGTTGGCCGACCAGACGCCGGCAAAGATGGGAAGTTTGCCCTGGCGGCTTAATGCGATGCCGGTGGTAGAAAGGAAGTAATAAACAAACACCAGCAGGATGGTGAAGACCCAGCCGGAGCTGCGGCCGCCGCGGCGCGAAGCCGCGCCTAGCGGAACGCCAACCAGCATCAGCACGATGCAGGCTACGGGAACTGCGAATCGGTTGTGCAGCTCGATAAGGTAGCGCTGCGGATCGGGGCCATCAACGCGCTCGAACAACATACTTAAAGGCAGAGCGTAGATGGCCGTATCCATGCGGCCCAGGTGGACGTCGCTCGTCTGGCTCAGCGAAAGGGCCATATCGGAAGTGGTAAACGTTGAAATATTGGACGCGCCCGGCTGGCCGGCAACAGATTCGTCGCGCAATCCGTCGCGCAGGCGCATCATCAGTTCCTGGCTGCCGTCGTTTACAACGGTGGCCGATGCAGCGGTGGTGATTTTCGGATTGGCCGGATCGGTCACGTCAGCCATAAAAACCCGATCCCAGTTTGACGGGCCGGGAGCGGCGTGCACGATTTGCACGTAGAGCACCAGGTTTTTGAAGTCTTCGTAGAAGACGCGCGGCTGAATCTCATAGGAGGCTTGCGAGGTTTCGAGAGCCTGCTCCATGTTGAGGATGGCCTGGTTCGAACGCGGCGCGAGATAAAGCGTATTGGCCAAACCCAGCACCGTTCCGCAAACTGCCACGATGGCCGAGACACGCACAAAGTAGCCAATGCCGAGGCCCGAGGCGCGAATGGCAATGATTTCGCTGTCGGAGGCCATGCGACTCAAACCCAGCAGCACGCCCACCAGCACCGACATGGGAATGGTGAACTTGAGCAGATTCGGCAACGTGAAGAGGAAGATCTCAAAAACATCGGAAAGCGTAGAGCTGTTGCGCACTACGACCTCAAGAATTTGAGGCAGATTGGGCATAAACAGAATGAATGTGAAGAGCGCGCACCCGATGAAGGTGTGAGAAAGAATCTCGCCGAGGATGTAGCGGGTGAGGATGCGCACTGCGGGCTCGTGCTTTCAGTTTAACGCGTGGCATAGGCTGACGTTATCGCCGGCCGCCAGCCGCGGAGCCGCAGGCTGTTCCCCAGCACGCACACCGAGCTAAGCGCCATGGCCGCCGACGCCAGCCACGGCGTGAGCAGAATGTGAAATGCCGGGTAGAGCAGTCCTGCCGCAAGGGGAATGCCAAGCACGTTGTAGCCAGCGGCCCAGAACAGATTCTGGCGCATGATGCGCAGGGTTGCGCGCGCCAGGTCAATGGAAGCGGGAATGAGCGAAGGCTGCGCGCGCAGCAGCAGCACGTCGCCGGCCTCCTGCGCAAGGTCGGCGCCGGAGCCCATGGCGATGCCGGCATCGGCTTGCGCCAGCGCGGCTGCGTCGTTAATGCCATCTCCCACCATGGCCACGCGGAGGCCCGATTTCTGCAGCTCGCGAATGCGCGCGAGCTTCATCGCGGGGTCAACTCCGGCTTCGACCTCGCCAATGCCGGCAGCCTGCGCAATGGGCGCGGCGGCCGCCGCTGAGTCGCCGGTGAGCATCAGCAGGCGGTGTCCGGCGTGTCGCAGCGCGGCCACGGCTTTGGCCGCATCGGGCCGCAAGGCATCGCGCGCATCGAAGTACGCCGAGGGTTTCGAGTCAATCGCCATCCACAGGCGCGTTACGCCTGGTTCCGGTGCTGACAATCCAGCCGGCAGCGCAACAAAAAACTCCGCAAACAGTGCCTCGTTGCCGAGCAAAACTTCATGTCCATCTACGCGCGCAGAGAGGCCCCGGCCGGGATAAACTTGTACTTCCTCAGCCGGTCGCCACTCGATTCCCCGCCCGCGCGCGGCATCCACAATTGCGTGAGCGAGCGGGTGGTTCGATCGCTCTTCGGCAGCGGCGGCCAAGCGCAGCAAGTTGTTTTCTTGCTCCCTTGCTCCCTCGTTCCCTTTTTCCCTGTCTTCCCGTTCCCTCGTTCCCTGTATTCCTTCCAGCACCGGCCTTCCCACCGTGATGGTTCCCGTTTTGTCGAGCACGATGGCGTCGAGATGCGCGAGCCGCTCCAATGCTTCTCCGCCCTTGAACAACACGCCTAGCTGCGCGCCGCGCCCCACGGCCACCGTGAGGGCAGCGGGCACGGCCAGCCCCATGGCGCACGGGCATGCGATCACCAGCACCGCGACGGTATTTGCAATGGCCATTGAAACCGAATGCGTGACCACCAGCCACACAATGCAGGTGACGAGCGCCAGCACCAGCACCACGGGAACGAAGATTGCGCTGGCGCGATCGGCCAGCCGCTCCATGGGCGCGCGCGAGCGCTGCGCCTGCTCGACCATGCGCGTAATTTGAGAGAGGACCGTAGCCTCGCCCAGCGACTCGGCGCGACAGACCACTGCGCCATCGTAGTTGAGCGAGCCGGCCAGCACGCGCCCGCCTGCTTCACGCGCGAGCGGCGTGGATTCGCCGGTAAGCATCGACTCATCCACCGTGGTGCGGCCTTCAATAATCGTGCCGTCAACCGGGAATCGCTCGCCGGGCAGCACAACAATGCTGTCGCCGGGAAGAATCTCTTCAAGCGGCGTCATCGCCTCGATGCCTTCCACGATGCGCCGCGCCGTTGCCGCATGCAAACCCGAGAGCGAGCGCAGTGCGCCAAGCGCCCGCTGCTTGGCGCGCGCTTCAAGGGATTTGCCCAACAACAGAAATCCGAGAATCAGCAGCACGGCGTCAAAATAAACTGCGCGGCCGGGCGCGGGCGCAACCGTGGCGTAGGCGGAGTAGACAAATGCCACCGATGTGCCGAGCGACACCAGCGTATTCATGTTGGTCGAGCCATGGCGCAGCGCGCGAATTGCGCTCGAATAAATGGTGCGGCCCGCCCACGCGAGAACAACGGCAGTGACAACGAGCAGCGACCAGCGCAGGGCATCTGCTGGAACCGCGTAGAGCCAAGGCAGAAGCTTCATGAGCGCACGATCGACTGGACCCATCGTGTCGCCGAGCGGCATGGCCAGCAGCATGGCCAAGGCGCCGGCGGCAATGGTCACCCACGCTTTGCGAGCTGCGTTTTTCTCTTCGCCGTATTCGGCCGAATCGTGCGCCGCCTCGCCAGCGCGCGGCAGCACCGCGTCGTACCCCGCGCCGCGTATGGCGGCAACAAACTGTTCGGGCCGGGCAACTGCGGGATTGAAAACTACATTGGCACGATGCGCCATCAGATCGACGCGCGCCGATTCCACTCCGGCCGTCGAGCGCAGCGCTTCCTCTACGTGGTGCTGGCACGACGCGCAGGTCATGCCCAGCACTGGGAGATCGAGCGATTCTGTCACAGGTGAAGCCATTTATGATCCCGATTTCACCTCGGCGGACTCAGCGTGCGCCGTGAAACCGGCTCGCGCCAGCGCGGCAATCGCCAGGCCCAGTGCCGCCGATTCGTCGATTGAAGCGAATCTTGCCGCGCCCACACGCACTTCTTTCACTTCAATTCCAGGAGTCGAGGCCAGCGCCTGGCTCACCCGGCGGACACACGATCCGCAATGCATTCCATCGATTTGCAACGTCACTTCCGCCATAGCTCAAGGCCCTCGTACCCAAACACTACTCTTTATCGATGATAGAGGCCGCGGCTGGGATTCGCCCGGGTGTCCCCGCTTGCGGTATAGCCCCTGTTGCGCTCTATCGTAAGTTCATGCAGCGAGAGTTTCCTCAAGCGCCGCTGGTGGGCGTGGGCGCAGTGATTGTGCAGGATGGCCGAGTGCTGCTCGTCAGGCGCGGCCGCGACCCCATGAAAGGCAACTGGACGCTGCCCGGTGGCGTGCTTGAAGTAGGCGAGTCGCTTGCCGAGGCCGTTGCGCGTGAAATCCGCGAAGAAACGGGCCTTGAAGTCGAGGTGCTCGAACTCGTCGAACTGCTCGATCGTATCCATCGCGAAGACGGCCGGGTGCGCTTCCATTACGTTATCGCAGATTATTTTTGCCGCGTGACCGGCGGCGAGTTGCAGGCCGCTTCAGACGTGGATGCGGTGCGCTGGGTGGAACGGGCCGAATGGAACAGCCACAGCGCACTGAAAATCGACCCCATCACCGCACGCGTGCTTGAAAAGGGATGGCAGATGACTAAGGCGCGTTAACACTGGCTCCGCAGAGGAAATGCAATGAGATTGGCAAGACGAATCATCTGGGTTGCGCTCGCGCTGGCCATCGCCGCCGGCATCGGTTTTCTGCTGCGCCCGGTGAGCTACTTCGATGGATCGATGTACCTGCGCGAGGCGCTTACCGGCGTTCACAACGGAGAAGTCTCAATCGACGGCATTCGCGTGCATTATCTGGTGACGGGGCCTGAAAGCGGCAGGCCAATTGTGCTAGTGCATGGCCTGGGCGGGCGCGCCGAAGATTGGCGCAACCTGGCGCCCTCGCTGGCGCGCGCCGGCTGCCGTGTCTACATGCCCGACCTGCCCGGCTTCGGCCGCAGCGAATGGCCTGCGAATTTTTCCTACTCGGTGCGCGACCAGGCGCATATCGTCATCGGCTTTATGGACGCGATGCATCTCGACCGCGTGGATCTGGGCGGGTGGTCGATGGGCGGATGGATTGTGCAGATTGTCGCCAGCGAGATCCCCGCGCACATCCAGCGTTTGATGCTCTTCGATTCCGCCGGACTGCATATCGATCCGGACTGGGACACACGGCTATTTGTGCCCACAAGCGCCAGGCAGGTCGACGAACTCGATGCGCTGCTGATGCCCAACCCGCCCAGACTGCCGGGCTTTGTGGCGCGCGACATTCTGCGCGAATCTCACCAACAGGCCCGGGTGATTCAGCGCGCCATGGCCTCGATGCTCACCGGCGTGGATGCGACCGACGCGTTGTTGCCTACGCTCAAGATGCCGGTGCTCATTGTGTGGGGCGAGGAGGACCACATCACGCCGCTCGCACAGGGCCAGGAGATGGCGAAGCTTATTCCGCTCGCCGAGCTCGACGTCGTTCCCGGCTGCGGCCACCTGGCCCCGGTGCAGTGCGCAAACCAGATCTCACCCAAAATGCTGGGATTTTTGAATCGGTAGACACGGCTTCAAACGAACGAAACCGAAGTGCGACGTGTGCGAAGACGCGGCGCACTGAGCGCAAAAAACTCAGGCGCCCCAACCCATGCACAAGGTACACGTGCGGCATGGAGTGGGACGCCTGGAAATTGCCTGAAGAGTGGGAGGGCTACTTGGCGATTACGACGGTCAGGTTCATGTCGACCGGGATCTTCTGGTCGTCGATGCGGGCAGGGCGATAGTGCAGCTTGCTGACTGCCTCCACAACTTGCGAATCCCAGCTCGGGTTGATGCTCTTGGTCACCTGGATGTTTTCAGGCAAGCCCTTCTCATCGACCACGAACGAAACACCAACCTGTGCATCGGCCGGAATGAACGAAGCGGCAGGTCCTTGGGGGGCGGTGAGATACAAAGAGTTGACAAGGAATGGCCCGATTACGCCGGTGGTGATGCGCGGCGCCGGGGTTGCGGCAGCGGGATCATCGACAGGCTTGCTGGCGAAGGCCGCTGCGGGGAGGAGCAGGGATGAAAGCACCACAGACGAAGCGAGTATATGACGCATATAAAAACCTCCTTGGCGACGGTAGTCACCGTCATCACAATAGCTCACGCACAACACGATTGTCAAACTAATTCTCAAAACAATTATTTTTCAAAGATTTATTGACACGTAAGTCGTTGATTTCAGTCCAGGCACGAATCAATTAACACGATTTCCACAGATAATTTTGATCGCAAAGAATCCCGATTTGACGGCGTGCATCGACGCCCTGCGCAAAGTTGTAACCCTGCGCAACGTTGTATTTGAATTCCTGTCCGGGATTCACGGGAAACAACATCCGGGCGAGGCCCCGAGTTCGCCGCCTTTAGAGATACATGACCCTTGGGCGCCGATATATACCCTTCGGCGTCCGCTGAATGAAGCGCAGCTTAACGCGATTCCGCTTCGATTGCGAGGTCGCCGGCAACAATGGCCAATACATCTCCGGGCGTGGGAGCAACCGCGTCGGCATCGGCCCATTCATCGGCCGAGCCGTAGCCCCAGCCTGCCGCGATGCAGCGGATATTGTTCGCATGCGCGGCCTCGATATCGAAGCTGCGGTCGCCGACCATCCACGTCCTGGCGCGATCGATGGACCGCTCGCTGACTATCCGCGCCAGCAGATCGGCCTTGGCGTGGCTCAAATACTCAAGCTGGTCGCCGTAGATGCCCGTAAAGAACGGCGCAAGCTCGAACCTCTTGAGGATGCGCAACGCAAAAGGGTGGTGCTTGGAGGTGCAGACGTAGAGTGCAAAGCCGGCCGCCTGCAACTGGGCCAGCATCTCGCGCACTCCAGGATAAACAGCGTTGTTCGACCACCCTTCACGGTCATAGCAGGCGCGATAGTCTCGCGCGAGTGCGAGGCGTTCTTCTTCAGACCCGTCGGGCAACAGGAATGAAACCCACTCTTCAACGGGTGGACCGATGAAACGGTCGAGCGGTCCGGCGAATTCCAAACCGCGTGCGTCGATGACTTTGCGCAGGCAGCCCAGAATGCCCGGCTTCGAGTCGGTGAGCGTTCCATCAAGATCGAAGATCAGGACAGACGAGGCCATCGCCGTCGGATTTGGAACCATGTTTCCAGTGTCGCAGACGATCGCGCCAGTCCCGGCCGTCGCCGCTCATCGAACCGCTGTAGTTGGCGCATCCCCAAGCTCCTGGCGCGCGTGGACCATCTGCGGAAGCGACGCGTCGGCCGCGGGCCAAGCCTTCAGGAATGCCCGGTACCCGGTCTGCGCGGCTGCTTTGTTGCCCGCCAGTTGGTCGGCGTGCGCAATGCCGTAAAGCTCAAAACCCGAGGCCGGCCGTTCAATCAACGCTGCCTGGTAAGCGGCCTTCGCGCCTTGGTAATCCTTGGCGCGCATCAGGGCTTCTGCCTCGGTTTCGGCAACCGGGCGAATGTAAAACGGCGGCTCGCGGTAGCCCAGCTTTTTCTCTGTCAGCACCGCTTGCGCGTAGAGCTTCTTTGCCTCTGCGCTCTTGCCCTGCCCGAGCAACAGCCCCGCGCGCAATTCCATTGACGCAATGTTGAGAGCCTGCATCAACGGTTCGGTGTCGGCGTCGGGATTGAGCACCACAGTCACCGGTTTATTGGCATCAGGCCTCGCTGACTTTGCCTCGGCTTTTTGTTCGTCGGCTTTCTTGTCGGCTTCGGCTTTTGTGTCCTGCTGCTCGCGCCACAGGCCGGCATCCATTCGCTCGGATGCGCTCTGCGCCGCAGCCACATCGCCGTCGTCAAGAGCCTTCATGCCGGCGGCAAAGCTGCGCAACTCCTCTCGCAGAAACCGCAGGTGCGCCGTGTTCTCGCTCTCGGCAATCTTCGCGTCGTCAAGCATAGCCAGCACGGTCTTCCAGTCGCCCGTGCGCAGCGCAACCGGCAGCCGCAGGCTAAGCCGCGTCATCTGATCGCGCGCATTCCACACGTAGAGCGATTCCGACAGGTGACCGTGCGCGCCCGCCAAACGGTCTGATAGCGCGTTCGCATCGTTCAGCCGCCCCTGCTCCATCAGGTTGGCGATGCCGTACATCATGTTGTGAACGTAGTTCCAGTCGTTGTCCACATCCACGTGCTGCTCGCGCATGTAGCGTTCGTCGGTCTCGGTTGAAGCAGTGAACCAGCGGTCGGCGCTGGCGTAGTCGCCTACGCGATAGTAGATGTGGCCCGGCATGTGAACCATGTGGCCGCTGTTGGGCGCCAGACTCGCCAGTAGCGCCGCACTCGGCATGGCGCGCTCGGGATGGTTGCTCGGCTCCATCGCATGAATCCAGTAGTGATTCGCAGCCGAGTCGTTGGGCGCATCCTTCAGCACGCCTTCGAGAATCGCAATCTTCTCCTTTTCGCCCGGCTTGGGATTTCCGTCGTCGTCAAAACCATCACCCACCGCATTGGAAAGATAAATGCGCGCCTCAACGTCTTTCGGTTCCTTCTTCACCAACTGGCGATAGATGGCGATCGACGCTGAATGATCCTCGCCCTTTTCGTTTGATTCGGCAACGGCGGCCTCAATGTAAAGTTTGTCGGTTTTGCTCGCCTTGCCCTCCAGCCGCTTCGCCTGTTGCAGGGCCTTGTCGGCATAAGATTTCTCTTCGTCGCCACGAAACTGCACAGCTTGGGCCAGGCCCCAGTAGCACATGGCGCAATTGGGATCGGTACGAATGGCCTGCTCGAAAGCCTTGGCCGATTCGTATTCCCAGAAGTCGTTGAGCAGGCTCAAACCCTGATCGAACCATGCCTGGGCCTCGGGAGTGGCCTTGATGGCGATGTGCGAGTTGCCGATGCCGGTCATGTGGATGGGCACCGGAAGCTGATCCGGAGGCGGAACCGGCTCCATGCCTTCCATGGGCGGCATGCCCGAGGACTGCGCACTGGCTACGGCGGCAAAGATAACGATGGCACCGGCCGCCGGGAGCCACAGGGGAAGAATCTTCATGCCAACGAATATACCGGCTCGCCGCGGCAGAGCGCATCCCATAAAAACGGCGAGCGCCAACCATGGTTAGCGTCCTCACTTACCTGGGGTCGCACCGAAGCCGGCGCATCGACCGCTATCGCGTGGACTCAAACAGGAACCACGCGCGCCTTTCGGCCTCGTCGATCCACACTTCGATGAGGCTTGTGGTTGCGTAGTCGTTCGCGTCCGAGGCAACCTCGTGCGCCTTGCGCAAGTTCGCCGCGAGCGCCTGGTTGTCTGAGTAAAGTTCTTCAAGCATGCCGTGGGCCGGAACGAATTCATAGTCGTTATCGGCAATCCGCTGCAGCTTTGCGATCTGGCCGATAGAGCGAATGGTCTGCCCGCCGATCTTGCGCACACGCTCGGCAATGTCGTCGGTCACTTTGAAGATCTGGTCGGCCTGCTCGTCGAGCAGAAGATGATAGTCGCGGAAATGAGGTCCGCTCATATGCCAGTGAAAGTTCTTGGTCTTTATGTAGAGCGCAAAGAAGTCGGCCAGCAGCACGTTGAGCGTGCCCTCAAGCTCCTTCACTCTTTCCGGCGTGAATCCATCGGGGTTGCTGGCCTTGGCTGCTTCAATTCGCGAGGGTGTGCGCGTGGGCATTCGATCTCCTTTTGAGTGCGCGGCGAAAGACTAGCGAATCTCGACTCGAGGGGGAAGTTACCGCGCAACTTTTCAACTTTTTGATGCGCGTGACCGCACACCGGTTCCGATTTTATCCTGCCTGCCGGCGGCCAAAGTTCTTGAAATTCCGATGAATGCAAATCGGGCGCCGACCATGGTCAGCGCCCGCCGATGCTTCTTGCCTTTGGATTCAGAACTACACCTTCAGGGTTGGGTGGGCTGCATAATGCAGCAGCACGGCCACCGCGCAGCTCACCAGTCGCGTTTCAGCCGAATCGGCCCGGCTGGTGAGAATGGTGGGCACGCGCGCGCCGAGCACGATGCCCGCAAGCTGCGCGCCACCAAGATACTCAAGCTGCTTGGCGAGCATGTTTCCGCTCTCAAGATCTGGCACCACCAGAATGTCGGCCTGGCCGGTCACCGGCGAAACCAGTTTCTTGATACTCGCTGCCTTGGCGCTGACGGCGGTGTCGAAAGCCAGCGGGCCGTCAAGGATTCCGCCGGTAATCTGGCCGCGATCGGCCATCTTGCACAACGCGGCGGCGTCGAGCGTCGACTTGATCTTGGGGTTCACGGTCTCAATAGCCGAGAGCATGGCCACCTTGGGCACGGGAATGCCCAGCGCATGAGCCAGGTCGATGGCATTCTGCACAATATCGACCTTGTCTTCAAGCTCGGGCGTGATGTTGATGGCTGCGTCGGTAATCAGCAGGGTACGCGCGTATGCCGGAGTATCCATAATGAACACGTGGGAGATGCGCCGCGTGGTGCGCAGGCCGGTATCGCGCGCCATGGCCGGCTTCAGCAGTTCATCGGTGTGCAGGCTGCCCTTCATCAGGGCCAGGGCAACTCCCGAGCGGCAGAGAGACACGCCAATCTCGGCTGCCTTGCCTTCGGTATCGGCCTGCAGAATGGGGTAGCTGGCGATGTCGACGCCGATCTTCTGGGCAAGGGCCTTCATGCGGGCCTCGGGGCCGATCAAGGTGGGCTCAATCAGGCCGGCTGCCGCAGCTTCAACTGCGCCGCGCAGGGCAACGTCGGAGAGCGGCCAAACGACTGCGGTGGTAATGGCCGGAAGAGCTTTGCAGCGCGTGATGAACTTGTCAAAAACGTGATAGTCGGGCGGATGACCGACCAGCGGGTCAACGGTAACGGCCTCTGCCAGCGGAGCCAGATCACTCATGGGTGCGAATCCTCCTGGGCCTCAAGAGCGCTTGAGCTCGCGGGCCATACGAGTTCATTCTTACCCGTGATCATAAAAACCGGTGTGCCTCAGGTCACACTCCGGTCACAAGTCTCGCTTTGTGGTATTCTGGCGGGCCGGAATCAAGGCCGAAAGTGAAAAGGCTCCAACGCGGACTGTAAGGCAGCAATTTCGCGCCAATTATTTCCCAGCAGGTAGAATGATTCTGTTCCGCCAGCGCAACGCAAGGAAAACATTGAGGTCAGCTTTCACAGCAATCGCATTCGTTCTGCTCGCGCTGCCGGCTTTCG
This sequence comes from uncultured Acidobacteriaceae bacterium, assembly GCA_963732165.1. Lineage (GTDB taxonomy): Bacteria > Acidobacteriota > Terriglobia > Terriglobales > Acidobacteriaceae > Telmatobacter. Next base: position 331,525 of record CAVSYM010000040.1, on the reverse strand, counting down.
CCCAGCGAACCATTACCATTCCGCTGCCCGATGGACCCGCATCCATTCAGGCCGACCTTTACGGTTCCGGCGCTCGCGGCATTGTCCTCGCGCATGGCGGGCGATTCGGCAAAGAGAGCTGGGCGCCGCAGGCACAGGTGCTCGCTCAAAAAGGATTCACAGTGCTGGCAGTTCAATTCCGCGGTGACAAGAAGAATCCTGACGGCTCGACCGGCGCGCAAGGCAAATACGAAGACAACGCCGCCGACGTGCTGGCCGCGGTCCGCTATCTGCATGCGAAGGGCGTGCGACGCGTCTCGGCCATCGGTGGCAGCCTGGGCGGTGACGCAGTGGGCGATGCCGACGCTATGTCGAATCCCGGCGAATTTGACCGCGTTGTTTTTCTCGGCTCCGAAGGCGGCTCTCACCCCGAACAACTGAAAGGCCGCAAGCTCTTTCTCGTAGCTCGCGACGACACCAGCGGGGATGGCCCGCGCCTGCCCGGCATTGAGGCGAGTTACGCGAAAGCCCCGGAACCGAAAAAACTCGTCATCGTAAATGGATCGGCACACGCGCAATATCTGTTTGGCACGGACGAAGGACCGCGAGTATTGAATGAAATTGTGAAGTTTATAACTCAGAAATAGCGGGTGCCCCAGGTCCCTCGCACTTGGGGACCTGGGAGGCCATGCCTGATTCACCACTATGCTCTTCGGTCCTCATGTTCCGCGTCTCAAGCCAGTAATTGAATCCATCCACAATCGCCATCAATGCCGCCTGGTTCATGTCGCTGCTTACTCCCGCGGTAATCCACGGATCGTGGCCATCCGCGTGGAAGCTGACCGTCACTCGCACATGCGCGGCAGAGTCGTGCGCCGACACATCGAGAGCGGCCACCGTAAACGTGCCCAGCCGCATTTCGGCCAGCGCCGGATACCACTTCTCCAGTTCCCTGCGCATTGCCTTAGTGAGCGCGTCCACCGGTCCGGTGCCCTCGGCGCGCGAAGTGGTCACCGTGGTGTCGCCAACACTCAGGGTTATAAATGCCTGCACAAAGCGGTTGCCGATCTCGTCAGACTCGTCGAACACGCGCCAGCTGCGAATGCCGAACCAGTTGCCCAGCGTGCCCAGCACTTTCATGCAGGCCAGCTTGAACGAGATCTCGCTGGCCGTGAATCCGCCGCCCTCGATCATGGCCTGATTCGCATCGAGCAGCGTCTGCGCCTGCTTTGAATTGAGCGGCACGCCGAGGTCTTTCGACAGCAGTACGATATTCGCGCGTCCCGATTGCCCGTTCACGCCAATGGTGGGAACCGCGCCAACCTCGGCAGGATTGCACCACAGATACGCGCCGGGATTCTTGTTCTCGCTCGATCCATGCATGCCCGCCCACGTGCCGAATGCGCCCGGGCCTACAATCGGCGCGCCATGCGGCGGATCGAGGGCAAACGCGCCGTAGGCCATGTGTGCCAGGCCGGTAAGGCCGGCCAGCGATTGCGGCAGAACAAACTCCGCCTCGCCGCGCACCTGCATGGCGCCGACGACCGTGGTCAGATTCACATTGCCGCAGCGCTCGCCCGTGCCCAACAGCGTGCCCTGTACATGCATCGCGCCCGCCATAATCGCTGCGCGTGTGTTGGCAACGCCGAGGCCGCGATCGGTGTGGCCGTGGAATCCGATGGCTGCCTCGGGAAAATCTCTCACCAGCCCGCCTATCACCTCTTCCACTTCTTCGGGGCTCGAACCGCCATTGGTGTCGCACACCACGATGCGGCTCACCTTTTGCCGCACGCACTGCCCGGCCAACTCGCTGAAGTAATCGCGGCTGCGCCTGGCAAAGTCGGGGTCGCATAGGGCGCCCATCTCGCGCCGCCCACAATACGCGTCCATGCCGTGCTCGAGATCGACAATCACCTCGAGACCGTTGGCATGCAGGCATTCCACCGTCTCCCACGCCATCGCCAGGTTTTCTTCGGGAGTGGTTTCGAGCGAGTGCATCACATCAAGCAGGCGCGACTTGACTACCACTACAGCCACGGGGATGCGGTTGCGCTGATTGAGAATGAAGCGCACGTCGGGCCAATCTTCCACTTTCATGCCACGGCCGCGCGTGCGGCCGAAGAGAGCCAGCCTCATGCCGCCGGTGTCGATGCCGCCGGCCGCGCCGCACAAATCGCTCACCAGCTTGTTGGCGCCGGCAAAACCGATCTCGGCATACTTGATGCCAAAAGCTCCCATGCGCTCCAGCAGCATCATCGCGTTGGGCACTGAGATTTCGAGGTTCGGCTGCTGCAGCCCGTCGCGCAGGCTGGTGTCGAACAGCTCAACTTTTCTGGTTTCCGTCTGGCTCATGGCGGTCAGGCCTGGTGCGAATACGCATTCCGGAAGACTATCCGGCGGCAAGCCCCATTTTTCATCATATCGTGATCGCGATTTTATCGGGCGATCTGCCTTAGTCCCTCAGTCCCTTAGTCCCTGCTTTTCAAACCGCCGGGGCCACCGTCGCCTCGCCCAGAGCCGATGTTCCCGTGCCGATCTCCTGGTCCTTATACTGCAATTGGTATAGCTTCCAATAGAGTCCGCGAGCGGCCAGCAGTTCCTGGTGCGAGCCCATCTCGCGCAACTGCCCCTTGTGCATCACAAGAATGGTGTCGGCGCGCTGTACGGTCGAGAGCCGGTGTGCGATCAGCACGCTGGTGCGGCCCTCCACCATCCGCTCCAGCGCACCGCGGATGCGAAGCTCGGTATCGGTGTCGACGCTCGACGTCGCTTCGTCCAGAATGAGAATGTGCGGATTGTAGGCCAGCGCGCGGGCAAAGTTGATGAGCTGCTTCTGCCCGGTCGAAAGCGAATTGCCGCGTTCGCGCACCGGCTCATTGAAATGCGCCGGCAGGCTCTCAATAAAATCGAGCACATTTACATCGCGGGCGGCGCGGTGCATCGTCTCGTCGCCGATCTCGTTGTTGCCCATGCGAATGTTGTCGGCGATGGTGCCGGTAAATAGGAACGGGTCCTGCAGCACCACGGCAAAATGCTCGCGCAGCTCATCGAGATCGTGCTCGCGCAGGTCCAGCCCATCCAGCAAAATGCGCCCCGCGGTCACATCGTAGAAGCGCATCATAAGGCTGGTTAGAGTGGTTTTGCCCGCGCCGGTGTGGCCCACAATCGCTACCGTCTGGCCGGGTTCGATGGTGAATGAAACGTCTTTCAGAATCCACTCGATGCCGTCGATGGCGCCGAGCGCGGTTGCAGCAGGCACAGTGTTTGCCGCCGGCTTGGAAGCCGACGGTACAACCGGTCTCCCACCCCCGCGAGCCAAAAGCACGCTCGCCGGGGACCCCGGTCTGGAGACCGGCGCTACGGCCTGCGCTGCTGCAACCGCGGCTTCTTGTTCTTCCGTCAGCTTTTGATACGTGAACCACACGTGATCGAACACGATTCGATTGGAGCCGTCGCCGATCTTCGCGTTCGCCGGGCTCACAATCTCCGGTGCTGTATCCATGAGCTTGAAGATGCGCTCGCAAGCGGCCATCGCCGCCTGCAGGATGTTGTACTTGTCGCTCAAATCCTGGATCGGCCGCCAGAAGCGCTGCGAATACATATTGAAGCTGGCCAGCATGCCGATGGTGACCGTGCCGGCAAGCACGCCGAATCCTCCGCGCCAGATCACCATCGCGATGGCAATCGATGAGAGCAATTCCACGGCGGGGTAATAGAGCGCGTAGGCGAAGATCGTGTCTTTGAACGCGATCAAGTGCTGCTCGTTGACCACCTCAAAGTCCTTGTAGGCGCGCTCTTCGCGATTGAAGAGCTGCACCACGCTCATGCCGCTGATATGTTCCTGAGTAAAGCTGTTGATGCGGGCAATGGCCGCACGCACCCGGCGGTAGCTCTCGCGCACGTGATCGCGAAATATACGCGTGACCACCAGGATGATGGGCAGCACCGCGAAAGCCAGCAGCGCCAGCCACCATTTGATGGCCAGCATCACCACCGCCATAAAGCTCAGCGTGATGAAGTCGTTCACGATGGCCAGAATTCCATCGGTGAACATGTCGTTGACGGCGTCCACATCCGACGTCAGGCGAGTCACCAGCCGGCCCACGGCGTGGGTGTCGAAAAACCCCACGTGCATGCGCTGCATGTGGCGAAAGATGTCGCGGCGAAGATCGAACATGATCTTCTGCCCGGTCCACTGCATCAGGTAGGTCTGGATGCCTTCGAACAGGTACGACGAAATCAGGATCGCCAGGAAAATCTCGGCCAGTTGCGTGATGCCCTGCATGGGGTCGGGTGAGAGCCGGTTGGTGAGCCAATTCGCCGAACTGAACCAATGCGTGGCGCTGGAAACATCGTTCGAGGCGCGATTCTGCGGAAAATAATGATCGATGCCCACCATCACCAGGAACGGCCCGGCGACATCGCCCAGCGATTTGATGGTGACCGCGATGGCAGAGATGGTGGCCTGCAGCCAGTACGGGCGCAGGTAGTGGGCCAGCCGCCGCATCAGCCGCGAGTCGTAGACCTTTCCTACGGGATCTTCGTCGGGCTTGCGGGCTGGCTCCAGCTGGCTTGATTGTCTGGGCTTATCCTTCTCGGCTTCCGCCATCAATCACGCATCCATCTTCATTGTACGGGCCCCATTGTACGGGGGAAGAAAAGCCCGCGCCCGGTGCGCGGGCACAGTTCTGCCGGAATCCGCACCGCGTCCCGGCGTACTTTTGTTGGATGTAACAGAACGGCCGCAGCCGCAAAATCTGGAGGCGAACCCAGTCCCCGGCGATCCCAACCACCGCGGCAATGGGTGCCCCATCCTGAACGCGTTCTTTGCGTTCAGGGTGAGATGGCCCGTAATCGGATAGCCCCTAATTAGTGGGTGCCCCACCCTCGCGACGTACTTGTTTTTGTCGCTAGGGTGGGATAGCACAAATCTCACTCCGCCTTCTTCGTTTCAGGCGCGGCCGCTGCCTTCGGCCTCGGCGCGGATTTGTGGGTCGGGCTCGACACGCCCATGCTCATCAGCATGTAGCCAAAGCCTTTCTTCAGCAGATCAAGCATGCTCATAGTCTCTCACTCTTTCGACTCCGGCTCTCGTCGCATCGCAAAGCATCCCGCTTAATCGTCTGGATCCTGCGATGGCTTTTGCGCCGCTTTCGGCGCGGGCTGGGCCGCCGGTTCGTGCAACAAGGCGAGCGCCCCCGGCGGCAGCGGTTTGTTGGCGTTGGCCAGTAGCAGGCTCACCTGCCAAATTTCAGTTTCGGTTAAGACTCCCTGGTAGGCAGGCATCCCTGAGAGCCTGAGTCCGTTGGCAATCTTCCAGTACGTTTCCCCAGGCGGATCGCCGCTCACCCCAATTTGGTCTTGAACGTTCGTCCTTTCCCAAAGAGCTGGCGCAATGGGGTACATGCGCGAACCAACTGGCGCCTGTTTGCCGTGCAGCCCATGGCAAACCGCGCACTGATCAACATAAATATGGGCGCCCGCCACCAGGTTCTCTTCATTCACGGCAATCGGCGGGTACTTTGGCGCCTCGCGCGGAACGATGTAGTGCAGCGGCGCCCGGGTCAGCGCCTCTTCGCCCCAAAAAGGCTTGTCGCCAACTGCCACAGGTGGAAAGCCGTACTGGAAGTACATCAGCAGCGCTGCCGGAAAGAGAACGAAACCCAGCAGAATCCCAAGTAAGACTCGTCCCATGTCCTGGCCCTCTCCGGTCCCTTTCATCGTATGTCAATTTCGGTTCGCCGGGGTCTGAAAGTCCGTTTCAGAAACCCTCATCCTATTTCACTTTACTTTCCTTTCCAGATTTGCAACTTTTACTTCGTACACACCAGAGGTCGTCTCTTCCCTGCATCTCTTTCCCGGATGAGTTTCCACCCCCCGAGCCGCCAACCTGAAGAGCGGCCAACAGATACGAGAGCTATCCTGCACAAAAGAAAGGATCTAATCATGGCAGACCACTCCAAAATGAAACTTGGCCGCAAAGCCATCAAGACCGACAGCCGCACCCTTATGCTGGGCAAATATCTCACCCCCGCGCTGCCACCACCCCCACCCACCGCGGACTGGACCAAGGGCATTGCGTCATGGGGCATGATGATGAACGACACCCTCGGCTGCTGCACCATCGCCGGCATCGGCCACGCCATCCAGGTGTTCACCGCCAATACCGCGACTGAGGTCACGGTTCCTGACGCAACCATCGAAAGCTTCTACGAGCAGTGGGACGGCTACGTCTCCGGCAACCCCAAGACCGACAACGGCGGCGTCGAACTGGACGTGCTGAATGACTGGAAGAAGGGCGGATTTGCCGCCAACACACTCGCTGCCTTTGCCGACCCCAAAGTGTCGAACCTGGTTGAAGTTCGCCAGTCGATCGCACTCTTCGGCGGCGTTTACATCGGCCTCAGCCTTCCCCTCACGGCGCAGACCCAGGATGTGTGGGACGTAGTGCCCAAGGGCGGCGCCAAAGCCAAGCCTGGCAGCTGGGGCGGCCACTGCGTGTTCGTGCCCAAATACGACCAGCACGGCTTTACTTGCATCACCTGGGGCCAGCTCAAAGTGATGACCGTCGCTTTTTGGAATAAATACTGCGATGAAGCCCACGCCCTGCTGGCGCAGGACTGGATCGGCGCCAAGGGTTCGCCGGGCGGCTTCAATCTGGCGCAGCTCCAGACCGATCTCGGGACGATCGTCTGACGCGCATTTCTCCCAGGCGAGATACGGTACCGCCGGTCTACGGTACCGCCGGTCTACGGTACCGCCGGTCTACGGTACCGCCGGTCTACGGTACCGCCGGTCTACGGTACCGCCGGTCTACGGTACCGCCGGTCTACGGTACCGCCGGTCTCCTGACCGGCTGTAGTGAGGGCCTCCCGGCCCTCACAGGCCTTCCTAGAAAGGCGAATCCCCGATTGCCCCGCTCCGGTCTGTAATCCCCGGTAACCCACTCGCGCCCATCTGCTTTCACACCCGTCTAACCAGCAACAAGCTCTAACGCGCGAGAGACTCGCCCACAATGCCGACCCCGGGATGATTTAATACCAGTTGGGGGAAGCACTGCGCGGGTCTGCGGGCTCCGGCTGTGTTTCCAGGCTCCCATGGAGGAATCCCGATCACGATGCACTCATTTCGACGCCTTTTCCTGGTGCTGACTCTGGCCGCGCCCGCTCTGCTTCTGGCACAATCCACGGCTTCTTCTTCGAGCAGCGATTCCCAGGTCCCCAGTTCTTCGAGTACCCAGGCCCAGCCCTCCCAGGAATCCGGCGCCTTGACCGTACAGGCCCGCATCCGGCAGCGCCGTGAACAGCGCCGCGCCGCGGCCATCCGCGACACTTACGACCACCTGTTCGAGTCATACGCCGGCATGGGCTATCTGCGCTTTTCGCCCGGCGCCTCGCTGCAGCGCACCACATTCTACGGCTGGAATACCGGCGTGACTCGCTTCTACAGCGAGCGATTCGGCGTTAACTTTGACGCCCGCGGCTACTACGGCATTGCCTACACCGGCCTGAACCCATACAACCTGACCCGGCCCAAGATCAGCATGTACAACCTGATGATCGGACCCTCGTACCGGTTTTATATCGTTCCCAAGCTCTCCATCTCGGGCCGCGTCCTCGGCGGAGTCGCCCTGAGCGACTTCTCCGGCGACACCAATGGTCTGGGCTCCGCCACCCTGGGCATCTGGCCTGACGGAACTACTTACTCCGCCGGCGGCAGCATCGTGGGCCAATACAACGCAACGCCCCACATGAGCCTGCGGCTCGGCGGTGAAGATCTGGCTACCGGCTTCGGCTCAACCACCCAAAACTCCTTCGGCTTCACAGCCGGCTTCGTCTACCGCTTCGGCAAGATGTAAGTTGCAAGCCAGTAGCCAATAGCCAATAGCCAGTAGGACGAAATCGATAGTCATCGCGAAAGGACCGATAGGACCAGGGCCACGAATTCAGTTTCGGAGTTTCTTCATCATGGCGACAATCATGCGCCCAATCTCGTCACACAACCCCTCCGCGGCGCATCGCAATTCCTCGGACCCGAAACCGAGTCCGCTCGCAATGACAAGTTGTGTTTGAACTTCGCAATTTGATCCCCTGGCGTGACCAAGAAACTGGACATTCTCTCCTTTAGTTGATCGGCCCTACCCCTCAGCAATGTTGCTCGCAATCGAGACCGATGCCCTCCGCAACTGATTCGTCAATCCGAACTGCTCTGACTGTGGAAAAGCGGCGGTGAGTTTGTAAATACACAAACTGAGTTTCACAGCCTTCTGCCAGATAATCGGATCCTTGAACGAGCCGTTCATTTATTCCCTTTCCAGTACCGTTTCAAGACATTTTTTATTGAAAGATGGATCGTAGCACGGATGGCAATCCGCTGTTCCGACGCCCATCGGTTATTGGCTACTTGCTATTGGCTATTGGCTACTGGCTACTGGCTACTGGGTATTGGCTACTGGCTACTGGCTATTGGCTACTGGCTACTGGCTACTGGCTATTGGCTACTGGCTACTAGCTATTGGCTATTGGCTATTGGCTATTGGCTACTGGCTATTGGCTACTGGCTATTGGCTGTATTTCTCTCAATCGCGACCACCGTAATGTCGTCCGATTGGCCGAATTCTCGAGCCGCGTCGCCGATCTCGACCGCAGTTTTCGTTGAAATCTGCCTGGTGCGCTCAAAGCCGAACAGTTCTCCTTTGCCGTTTTGCGCTTCCACCACTCCGTCGGTGCAAAAGACCAGGCGGCTGCCCGGTGCGATCACGAACGACATCGTCTGGTATTGCCCTCCGCCGGCGAATCCGAGGGGAAGCGTCCCGGCCAGCTCGATCTCTTTGCCGTCGAGATATGGGGGCAGGTGGCCGGCGTTCGCCATAGTGACGGTGCCGTCGCGCCCAATCCGCGCCGCGATCGCTGTCGAGTATCCGCCGCTGCCGCGTCCCAGCAGGCGGTCGTGAAGTTTGCGCAGGATGCGAGCCGGATCGCAGGTATCCTCAACAGCGGTTCGGATCGAGCCCACCAGCATCGATACCAGCATGGCCGCGGGCAATCCCTTTCCCGTTACGTCGCCGATCACCACCAGCATGCCGCCATCGGCGTCAGGAAGAATCTGGAAGAAATCGCCGCCCACCTGTTGCGCCGGCACGTAAACCGATTCCACGCAAAAACCGATAAAGCACTCGGCTTGCTCAGGCACAATCACCTGCTGGATTTCGCGGGCGGCCGCCATTTCGGTATCAAGGACCGCTTTTTCAGTGGTCACCCGCATGCGCCGCCGGAATTCACCGACGAACACGAACACAAAGCCCAAATATGCCAGAAGAGTTGCAAGAATGATGGCGATGCTGTCGTAGTTAAGGCGGTCTGCGAGGCTGTCGATCTGCGCCTCATTCATCGTGGTTGGTATGGGCGGATTGGGGAAATGCCGGCTCAGCGTCTTCATAGCGATAATCTGAATCAAGAAGAGAGGCACAAACACCACCCACGCGCGGCCCCGCAGCTTGACGCCCGTCCATGCATAAATTACTGCGATAAGGCCTGACAGCAGTACTCCGCCCGCGAATCGAACTGGTAGCTGCCGCCCCATGTCGGAGATGTCGCCTGCAACCCCTATCGAGGAAAAAGTGAAAAACACCGCGGCGAGAAAGATCACCGCCGTCCTTTTCGGAACAGTGGTCCACGGGTTGAGCTTTCTTGTGGCGTCAGGGGACTTTCGCTGATCTCTCAAAATGACCTCTCCAATCCGATCGCACCAATGCATGGGAGCATGACGGAAGCATACCCCGCCGTCGCTGCCTGCGACAGCGGAATTCAACGGCGCGCGGGAACAGCTTTGAAGAAAAGCCCCATCGCCCTCCCGGCGATATACTTGGGCGACTTCAAACCGCGACCCGGGACTCGCGTTAAATAATGCACATTCGAAGACGCTCCGCCTGTCAATTCGCCATTGTTCTAGCAGTTCTTTTCATCGGCCTCAACGCTGCAACCAGTCAGCAGACCTCCGATCTGCGCACTCCCGCTCCGCCGCCGACGCCTCACCTCAACGGCCCCAAAGTCTACGGCGCGCGCCCCGGCCATCCATTTCTCTACCGCATTCCCTGCACGGGAAGCCGTCCCATCACATTTTCCGCCAGAAAGCTGCCCGCTTCGCTCAATCTCAATCGGCGAACTGGAATCATCTCGGGCACTACGCCGGAAAAACCCGGCGAATTCCTGGTCACCATCGAGGCTTCAAATTTGCTGGGCAATGACACACGTCCTTTCAAGATCGTCGTCGGCAACACTATCAGCCTCACGCCGCAGATGGGCTGGAACGATTGGTACAGCTATTACGAGCACATCACCGACCGCGATATCCGCGCCGCTGCGGACGCGATGATCTCTTCCGGTATGGCCGATTATGGCTATCAGTTCGTCGACATTGACGACTGCTGGGCTCGGAAGTCAGGCTCCGACGACCCGGCGCTCGCAGGACCCACGCGCGACGCGCAGGACAACATTCTGCCCGACTCCCGGTTTCCTGATATGGCCGCCCTCACCGCCTATATCCACTCACTGGGACTGAAAGCGGGCATCTATAGTTCTCCCGGCCCTTTGACCTGCGCCAAGTTTGAGGGATCGTACCAGCACGAAGATGCGGACGCGCGTCGTATTGCCGCATGGGGATTCGATCTGTTCAAGTACGATTGGTGTTCCTATGACCACATCGCCAAAGATAAGTCGCTTGCTGAAGTGGAGAAGCCTTACATCAAAATGGGCAGAATCATTCACGGCCTCGATCGCGATGTCGTCCTCAACATGTGCCAGTACGGAATGGGCGACGTTTGGAACTGGGGACGCCAGGTTGGCGGCAACTCATGGCGAACCACCGGCGACCTGGGATGGGAGCGTGGCGACGCTCTGCCCGGCTTTTACCATATCGGCTTTGCCAATGCCGCGCATAGCGCGAATGCCGGTCCCGGCGGATGGAACGATCCCGACTACATCCTGATAGGAACGGTTGGCGATGCCCGCAACATCGAACTACCGGGCCGGCCCACTTCGTTGACTCACGAAGAACAATACAGCTATATGTCTATGTGGTCCTTGATGGCTGCGCCACTCTTTTTTTCCGGCGAGATGACGCATCTGGACCCCTTCACCCTGAATGTGCTTTGTAACTCTGAGGTCATCGACGTCGATCAGGACTCACTCGGTAAGCAAGCTACGATTGTCCGCAAGACAGATGACCAATTCATCCTCGAAAAACCTCTTGAGGATGGTTCCGTCGCCGTAGGTCTCTTTAACTTGGCCACCGCGCCGCGCTCTATCTCAGCGGACTGGAAACAACTTGGGTTAAATGGAACTCAAAAGGTGCGCGACATCTGGCGGCAACACGATCTTGGCTCATTTACCGACAGCTTTTCGGTGCTGGTCCCGCCCCATGGTGCCATCATGGTGCGTCTGACTTATGTGCATGTTGTACATTGAATTGCGGATTCGATGATTGACCGTCACACCGGAGAACAAAAGGAGTCTCCCCCTATGAGAGAAAACTTGTCGCGTCGTAACTTCATTCAATCCGGCGTGCTGATGGCGGCTGGTTGCGTTGGCGCCGCCGTACCACTTTCCGCTTCGGCCGAGGCCGTGCCCGAAACCGGCAAACCCTCGCCCGTCAAACTCGGCCTCGCCAGCTACACCTTTCGCAACTTTACGCGCGCGCAGCTCATCGGCTATATGAAGCAGCTCGAACTTGTCGACCTGAACTGCAAGGATGCGAAGGACCACTTGCCCTTCGATGCCACCGGCGAGGCCGCAGCCATGGCCGACTACGCCGCCAACAACATTAAGGTGCACGCCGTGGGCACCGTCAGTTTCACCAAAGACGATGACGACGACATTCGCTCCAAGTTCGAATACGCCAAGCGCGCCAGCGTCAAGGTAATCGTAGCCGGCGATCCTGCCGTAACCACGCTGCCCCGCATCGAGCGCTTTGTGAAGGAATACGATATCCGCATCGCCATCCACAACCACGGTCCCGAAGACAAGCTCTGGCCCTCGCCCTACACCGTGCTCCGCGCTGTCGACAAAATGGACCCGCGCATCGGCTGCTGCATCGACATTGGCCACGCCGCTCGCGCCGGCGCTAACCTGCCGCAGGCCGTGCGCGACGTGGGACCGCGCCTCTTCAACATGCACGCCAAAGATCTCACCGATTTCTCGAGCAAGGAGAGCCAGGTAGCCGTGGGCCGCGGAAAGATACCCATCCGCGGCATCTTCGAGTCGCTTGTCGCGATCAACTACCCTGGCTTCGTCGACCTCGAATACGAGATCCACGAAAACGACCCGATGCCCGGCGTGATTGAGAGCTTCGCATTCATGCGCGGAGTGCTGAGAGGGATGGGATATCTATGAGGCAGCAAGTCGGCAAGTTAGCAAGCCGGTAAGTCAGCGGGGTTTTGTGTTAATCCAGGTCTCAGAGGCAAGACCTGGGGCGCACAGTCTTTCGCTGACCACTGACGACCGTCCGGGACTCCGGCATAACCGCGAGCACCTGTCCCCATCACGATTTCCTATTGGACTATGAATCCGGAGCCATGTTGAATCTCATCATGGGGTCTCCGATGTCATCCACAATCGAAGTCAACCTTTGGTCTTCCGCCGAGCACGCCTTGGAGTATCTCCGCCGCGCGGATTCGATTCCACACCGTACCGAGGGCGAAGCCACGCTTCTTGAGTTCGTGCCAGCCGGAGCCAGCCGGATTCTAGACGTTGGCAGTGGCGGGGGAAGGCTGCTTGCGCTGGTGAAGGCGGCGCTGCCTGGAGCCAGCTTTGTCGCGCTCGATTTCTCGCCCACCATGCTGGAGACGCTGCGGAAATTATTTGCGCCGGAAAGCAGCGTTACCATCGTCGCTCACGATTTGGATACGAAGCTGCCTGCGATGGGGCAGTTCGACGCCGTGATCTCAAGTTTCGCCATCCACCATCTCATTCACGAGCGCAAGCGCTCGTTATACCAAGAGATCTTCGAACTGCTTGCTCCACAAGGCGTCTTCTGCAATCTCGAACACGTCTCCTCTCCCAGCCCCGTGCTCCACGCCGGATTCCTTGATGTAATCGACTACGCGGACGAAGATCCTTCGAACAAGCTGCTCGATCCGGAAACGCAGTTGGCCTGGCTGCGCGAAATCGGTTTCATCGATGTCGACTGCCACTGGAAGTGGCGCGAACTGGCCCTGCTGGTTGGAGTCAAGCCGCAACTGATCACTGATCACTGACCACTGTCCTTCTTGTTCCCTATCCCCCTTGCTCCATGCTTCACTGCAGTATCGGACCCCCGCAATCCTCTGCTATTTATGCGCCGCGTAACTGCCTGCTCCCAGCAGATGCAACGAAACATAAGGCTCATCGCCCACCACCCAGCTATCGTGTCCCGGCTCGATGTAGAAAATGTCTCCGGCCTTCATCTCAAAGACGCGGCCATCGTCCATGGCGGCAGTGGCGCAACCGGCCACGACAATCCCCACATGCTCCACATCGCAGCTCGTCTTGCCGAGTGCGCGGCCCACATGCTCCGACCACTTCCACCCCGGCTCATAGGTTGCGCGCCCAATCGTCGTTCCGCCGAGGTGCACGAGCTCAAACTTGCCTTTTTTGAAGGTGCGAATTTCGTCGGGCTGTTCAAAGCGTTTGAGAATTACTTCGTACATAGTCAACCTCCAAAGTCACGCGCCGCGGAGCTTAACTGACCACTGACCACTGACCACAATCTTTACTGCAGTATCGGAATCCCCGCAATCCGTTGCTGCCACTCCGCCGGTCCCGTCACGTGCACGCTGGTTCCCTTCGAGTCCACAGCAACCGTCACCGGCATGTCGCGCACCTCAAATTCGTAAATGCCTTCCATGCCGAGGTCTTCAAAAGCCAGTTGCCGTGCGCCGATGATGGCTTTCGACACCAGGTACGCTGCGCCTCCGACGGCCATCAGGTACACCGCGCCGAATTCACGGATGGCATCGATCGCCACGGGGCCACGCTCGGCCTTCCCGATCATGCCCAGCAGTCCCGTCTCGGCCAACATCTGCCGCGTGAACTTGTCCATGCGCGTGGCCGTCGTGGGACCGGCAGGGCCAATCACCTCTTCACGGACCGGGTCGACCGGGCCAACGTAGTAGATGAACCGGTTGCGGAAATCGACGGGCAGCTTTTCGCCGCGATTCAGCATTTCGGTCATGCGCTTGTGCGCGGCGTCGCGGCCGGTAAGCATTTTTCCCGAAAGCAGCAGCACTTCGCCCGGCTTCCAAGTCGCCGCTTCTTCGCGCGTCACCGTGTCGAGGTTCACGCGCCGTGCCCCCGACACATCGTAGGTCAGCTTGGGCCAGTCATCGAGAGACGGCGGATCGAGATACACCGGCCCCGAGCCGTCGAGCACGATATGTGCGTGCCGCGTAGCTGCGCAATTGGGGATCATGGCGACGGGCAGATTGGCCGCATGAGCAGGCGTGTCGAGCACTTTTACATCGAGCACCGTTGTCAACCCGCCGAGCCCCTGCGCGCCGATGCCGAGGCGATTCACCTTGTCGTAGATTTCGAGGCGCAGCTTTTCGGTGGTGGTTTTCGCGCCACGTTCTTTCAGGTCCTGAATGTCGATGGGATCCATCAGCGCCTGCTTGGCCAGCAGCATTGCTTTTTCTGCGGTGCCGCCAATGCCGATGCCGAGCATCCCCGGCGGGCACCAGCCGGCGCCCATGGTAGGAACGGTCTTCAGCACCCACTCCACGACCGAGTCCGACGGGTTGAGCATCGCGAACTTCGACTTCGCTTCCGACCCTCCGCCCTTGGCGGCCACGGTTACCTCAACTGTGGAACCCTTCACCAGTTCGACCGAGACGCAGGCCGGCGTATTGTCTTTGGTGTTCTTACGCGCTCCGGCGGGATCGGCCTGGAGGGAGGCGCGCAGTTTGTTGTCTGGATCGAGATACGCGCGGCGCACGCCCTCATCCACCATCTCCTGCAGGTCTTTGAGTTGCTCGCCTGGGCCGGGCTCAAAGCGCACATCCATCCCCACCTTCACAAAGGCGTTTACAATGCCCGTGTCCTGGCAGATCGGCCGGTGCCCCTCGGCGCACATGCGGCTATTGATGAGAATCTGCGCCATGGCGTCGCGCGCGGCCGGCGACTGCTCGCGCTCATAGGCCTTGGCCAGCGAGGTAATGTAGTCCACCGGGTGGTAGTAGCTGATGTATTGCAGCGCGCCTGCCACGCTCGAGATGAAATCTTCCTGCTTGATGACGGTCATTGCGAAACTCCTCAGCCCAACCCTCTAGGTTAAAGGATGCGGAACAGAGTTGGCAGGGAAGCGAAATGAGCTGAATTCAGGGCTGCGCCGGGCCCACGGCAATTCTTCTCTCACTCGACCTTGGCAATCTTGTATCCCAGGACAAATTCCTGGGCGTGGGCAGCGTCATCCGGCGCGCAACTCAACCGCTCCGTGACGATCAGCGGAGATCCTCTCTCAACCTGCCAAAGTAGTGTCTCTGCATCATGTGAGATTGAGTTCGAGCTGCCGAACCGTTGCACCTGGGGGTGGTAGCCCACCGGACAGAGCACACTCTGGAAGCTGGTGGGCGCGGGATACAGAACCTGGCTGCTGGTCGTCACCATCCACGACGGCACAAAGTAATGCAGCGGAGTTGTCTCTCCGTGGGAGAAGAGGATCGAACCCGGGTCCAGGTTTTCTTGATCAGCCATGGATGGCAGAAAATAGTCCATCTCCACCAGGCGGTCGATCGTCTGATCGAGCGGTTTCTGGTTCCCAGGCAGCAGAGCGCTCCAGGAGGCAGCGGTCTTCTTCTCGGCGCTCGCGATCCAATCGGGAGTAAAGAGCGACTTCGCCGATTCGGCTTCGAGAAGCGTCTTATACGATGTGGCCGCCTTCTGTTCAGGAGTGAGGTGCTCCTTCAGCCATTTCAAGTAGAAGCTCACGAATTCGAGCTCAGTCTGTTTCCTGCCGCGGCTCGCAGTGCGCGCCAACAGCAGCGTGCGGTAATTTTGCTCAGCTTGTTCCGCCGACACTTTGGCGCAGGAAAAACCGTCGATCTGCTCGACGACCTGAAGATCGTCCATCAGCTGATAACTCTGCTGAACGCGATCATCCTCGACTCTTGCAACCAGGAAGAAGGCGCAGATGAACAGCGCTGCAAGCACCAGCGGAAGTGATAAAAACGAGTGCCGGAAGTTCTTCTTGCGGAAGATTTCAATTCCCGCCAGCGCCAGCGAATAGAGAATGCCGAACTTGCAAAGATCGAACTCCCTGATCGTCGCATCCAGTCTGCTTTGCGCCCAATCCGCGCCGAACAACTCATTGCCCGCCCCGGGGCCGAGTTTTGCCTCAATTGCTTTTTCCCTGACGATAATGTCCCGACTCAAATTGTCCAGATTGGCTCCAGGAACGGCGGCCAGGGCACACACCACGTCCCCGGTGCTTTGAGCCCACAACGCCGTATCGTCGAAAACGAATTGTCCGGGAAGCACGTACCCGATAGCCGGCGGAAGCTGTTGCAGCAGGTAGAGAATGAGCAGCACGCTGAAGCCGTCGATGGCGGGTAAAAATTTTCTCAGCCCATAGAGACTCAAAAACGCCATGAGCGCGCGGCGCCGCTTTGAAAGCTTGCCGAGCCACGCCTTGCAGTCCTTAGAGGTCTCCGGCGCCAGAAACCGGAACAGACCGGCCAGCAGTAGAGCCAGTACGCACGGCGGCCAGACAAAATTCCAGCCCTCTCTCACGGCGTCCAAAATTGATGAGAAGTTCACGCGCTCCCGCCTTCCCGAGCAGGTACCATTTCGTCAAATTTGGCCCGCCCCGCCAAATCCGCTGTCCGCGATTTCCCAATGCTGACTGGAATCTTACTAGAACCTGTTATCAACTTTCGCGTGGCCTGCGGGAAAGTTAATAACGGGCTCCAGGCGGCAACGGCTTCGTCTCAAGAAGAAATGCATTAATCTATAGACATGAACGGCATGCATTTGAACGGGGCGGCGATGCGCGACGAGATTTTCGACCTGCTGGTGATCGGCGCCGGTCCCACCGGCCTGGCCTGCGCCATCGAAGCCCAAAAAGCCGGCTTCCGCGCGGTCTCGGTCGACAAAGGCTGCCTGTGCAACTCGCTCTTCCACTACCCATCGCACATGACGTTTTTCACCACCTCCGAACTGCTCGAGATCGGCGGAATTCCCTTCCCCTCGACCAACGCCAAGCCGACGCGGAACGAGGCGCTCGAGTATTACCGCCAGGTGGCTGCCTACTACAAGCTCGATGTGCGCCAATATTTGAAGGTCGATCGGGTAACCGGCTCCGAGGGCGACTTTACCGTCTCAACCGTGGACCGTTTTGGGCGGACGGGAACGATGCGCGCCCGCGCGCTGGCCATTGCAACCGGCTATTACGACTTGCCCAACCTGATGGACATTCCCGGCGAGGATAGCCCCAAGGTTCACCACTACTACGACGATCCGCACCCATACTCGAACCTCGATGTTGCGGTCATCGGCGGCAAGAATTCGGCGGCGATTGCCGCGCTTGAGCTGTGGCGGCATGGAGCCCGCGTCACGCTCATCCATCGTGGGCCGGAGATGCACCGGCACGTCAAATACTGGATCAAGCCCGACATCGAAAACCGCATCAAGAATGGAGAGATCGCGGCCTGTTTCAATTCGCGCGTCGTCGAGATTACGCCCGATACGGTGATTGTTGAAACTCCCGCCGGCCGCAAGACATTGCCCAACGATTTTGTTTTTGCGCTCACCGGCTATCATCCCGATTTCAGCTTTATTGAGAGCCTCGGCGTGGTATGCGCCAGTGAGGGTCGCCTGCCCGTATGCAACAAGGAAACTCTCGAAAGCAATGTTCCCGGCGTCTATTTAGCTGGGGTCATCGTGGCGGGGGAGCGTACCAACGAAATATTTATTGAAAACGGCCGCTTTCATGGCCGCCAGATCGCCGCGGCGCTTGCTGCCCGGCTCAAGCCGGCAGTTCAA
Organism: uncultured Acidobacteriaceae bacterium; assembly: GCA_963732165.1. GTDB lineage: Bacteria > Acidobacteriota > Terriglobia > Terriglobales > Acidobacteriaceae > Telmatobacter. Next base: position 313,535 of record CAVSYM010000040.1, on the reverse strand, counting down.
GAATGTCCGCCTGCGGCCGGGCGATGAGTCATTTCCCGCTCAGGCAGAGCTTGAACGGAGCGCCCGCCATTGCGCCCCTGCTGAGAGGCGGAAAGCCTAAAATAGTAATCCTTGAAAGCTTGAGGAGGTGAGCGCGTTGCGTATTCGCTGGTGGCCGCAGTCGATTCGCTGGCAGATGCTCGCCGGACTGCTGCTGCTTGAGACCCTGTCGATCTCTCTGTTCGGAATTCTGCTTGTTCGCCAGCGCGTTCAAGACGTCTACGCGCGCGCTCACCAGCGCCTTTCTTACGAAGCCACTTCGCTTGCCTTGCAGTCGGACGAAGCTCTCGTCGAACAACGTCCCGGATGGATTGGCCACAGCGTGGATATGCTGGGCGTAGCTCCCACGGTAGCCATGGCCAAGGTCACTGACCCGGCAGGAAACATGCTTTTCATCAGCCGCGGAGAAGCCGATGAGTCGACGCTGTTCCCCGTTGAAGTAGCGCTCATTCCGCAGCTGCAATCGGGCAAGCCGCAGTGCGTTACTCTTCCCGGCAACCAATGGGAATGCGCGCAAGCCATATACACCGGGCACGATCTGCGCGGAATTGCATGGGTTGAATACGACCAGAAGCCAGCCAGGGAACAGGTTAGCGCCATTATCGGCGACACCATTGCCTTCGCCATCATCTGGATCGTTGCCTCCGCGATCCTGGTGCTGCTGATGACGGGCTCGATCGTGCGGCCGCTCGCCATTCTCCACCGTGGCGCGAGAGAGCTGACTGAGTCGCTCGATAACAGCCGCCGTTTTCCATTGCCGGTCGCGGTGCACAACGAGGTCGGCGACCTAATCGAGGCATTCAATCGCATGGTGGCCTCGCTGGCCGAGCAGCGCGCGGGACTGAACGACACACTGTCGCTGCTCGACTCGATGCTGGCCAACGCGCCCATCGGCCTGGCCTTTTGCGATCGCAGTTGCCGCCTGGTGCGCGTCAACCAGGTCTTCGCCGATCTGGCCGGTGTTTCTTTGAGCCGCCACCTGGGCCGCACGCTGCCCGAATTGCTTCCTGCTGCCGTGGCCGATGACCTCGAGAAAGCAGTATTGCGGGTCTTCGCAACCGAGCAGCCGGTGCGCAACCTTGAACTCAGCAGTGAACGCGACGCATCGGGCAAGGCAGAAAGACTCAATCGCACATGGACCTGGCTGGTGAGCGCCTATCCGGTTCGAACCAACCCTACCAAAGTCCGCTGGGTCGGCGTCATCGTGCTCGATGCCAGCGAACGCAAGCGTAGCGAAGAGGCACTGCGACGCAGCGAAAAACTTGCGGTTACGGGCCGCCTCGCGGCTTCAATCGCCCACGAAATCAACAACCCGCTTGAGGCAATTACCAACCTGCTCTTTCTGATGCGCAACTTCACCGGGCTCGACGATCAGGGGCAGAACTATGTCTCGATGGCCGAGCACGAGGTGCGCCGCATCGCCGAAATCACGCAGCAAACGCTGCGCTTTTACCGGCAATCCACAATGCCTGCGCGCGCCACCATGGCCGAGCTGCTTGATTCGGTGCTTTCGCTTCACCAGGGCCGCTTCAACTCCCTCGATATTCGCGTGGAGCGCGACTACGACCCCATGCTCGATCTCTTCTGTTTTGCGGGCGAGATCCGCCAGGTGATCGCCAACCTTGTGGGCAATGCCGCGGATGCCACCAGCAGCGGCGGACGCATCCTGGTGAGGGCACGCAAGTCGCGCAACTGGAGCGACCCTTCGCGGGCCGGCGTGAGGTTTGTGGTGGCCGACACCGGCAGCGGTATGGAACCCGAGGTGCGCGAGCGTGTCTTTGAGCCCTTCTTTACCACCAAGGAGGTTACCGGGACGGGACTCGGGCTCTGGGTTAGTCACGCGATCATCGTCAAGCACCACGGAGTAGTTCACGTGCGCAGCCGCGCTGCAGCGGCGCAATCAAATGGCCACGCAGTTAACTCCGGAACGGTTTTCGAAATCTTCATCCCCGACGATCCCACGCTGATGAACGGAGCCAGTCAGGCGACCCAGGGAGCCTGAGTGCTACGCAATTGCACAATGACATCGGCGGAGCGAATATGGTGAATCTGAATTCACCACACCAAGAAAGAAGTTGTCATCCTGAGCGACCGGAGCATAGCGAAGGGAGTCGAAGGATCTGCGGTTGTTCTTCGGTGAACTTCGGATTCACCACACTAATACAGATTCAACGAGCGCATCTTTGCGTCGATCCCGAAGGGATCGTTCGCGCTGGCGCCGCGGACCGCGTGCGACATGCAGCGGCTGCGGGTTTCAAGGCCCTTGGCGTACGATCGCGTTACGTGCAGCCGGTCCATGACGATGTAACGCGTGCGCAGCCCGCCAATCGTGGCCGGCAGCGATGCAGGCACCTGCCGCCGGTCAACGTAGATCACCAGTACCGCATCCCTGGGATTGTCGTAGCTCTGCCCGACACCTACGCCAAAGAATGCAGGATTCGAGCGCAACAGGCTTTTGGCAATCTGCTGCTTCACACTGACGGCAGCATTCAGCACCGTGCCTGAGAGCGTGGCGGGCTGATTCGTTTCAAGTGCGCTTAATGGGGCTGAGCCATCGGCTACCGCCTTGCTCGTGGTGGGAATGACTACCGTCCGCACGCCTGCAATCGTCGCGGGCACATTTACGCTGGCGCCCTGGCTTACGTACACAATCACCGCGCCCTCGCCGGCATGGTCGCTGCTCTTGCCCATGGCTACGCCCAGGATTCCCTGCGACGGATTCACCAGCATGCGCGCCGCGCCCATTGCCTGTTCGGTGCGATTGATTTCGCTATTTGGCAGCGCACGCGACTGTCCCGCTGTGGCCGCGCTGTTGCCGTAATTCAGGCAGCTCACCGGGTGATCGGCCGTTCCCACGAAGGTATACGTCGTTCCCATCTGCGCGCCCAACTCGCTCAGCACATCGGCAACAGGATTCGCAATACCCTCGCTGACTCCGGAAGTCTGGTCCATCCCTCCGGCAAAAAACAGCCCCACCGGCTCGGCATCGGATGCATCCACCAGCAGCGATCCCGAGTCTCCAGCGTCGCTGAATTGATTGCCTTCAATGCCAATTTGATTGGTGAATGTCTTGGTGTAATAGGGGTCGGTTTCGGCGCAGTTGGTGTAATAGGCAACCTGCACATCGAGGTCGACGGCGGCGATCGAGGCGCAGGTGAGGCCAGTGGTCCGCCCGCTCTTGGCCACGGTCATGCTCAGCGTGCCGGTCTCGCCTTTTCCGCCGGTGGACGAAACTCCGGGCGGCGCAGATGCCAGCTTGCCGTTCGCCTGCAGCGTGCCCAGCTCCAGAATGTTGCCGCTGGTGTTCACCGCGCCCGAGTTCACCTGGGCCACAGCCGCATCCACGTTGCCCGAGCCATTAAGCTTCACAAATCCGTTCAGCACCCCCACCGGCGTCTCAGTGCCGCCCTGGTCGTAGGGCACGCAATTGGCGTCGATCAATCCCGGCTGAACAATCAGCTCGCCCGTCATGGCCTGGTCGCTGCGGGCCAGCACGTGGTTGCAGCTCAGGATGTACTGCGTGGCGCTCGAATTCTCCACCAGCGCGCCAAGCGTGCCGCCGCAGCAATCGGTCACCTGGTCCTTCGAATTGGTGTCGTAATCGTCGTTGTTGCCACCCGAACTGCCCAGTGCGATCGGCATGCCCAGCTGCGCCTGGTGCGCGGCTGCATTGCTGTCGATTCCCGCCGTATTCAACAGCACTTCGCTCGAAGTGACCGACGAGGAACTGCCCACCGTCGCCACAACATAGATTGCGGCCGTGGCCGACAGCGTGGAGGGAGCCGTATACGTTACCGAACAGTTGGTAAACTGCTGGCTGCTGCGCGTGCAGTTCGCCGTACCCAGCGTCCCCTCGCCACCGCTTGAGCCGGTAGCCGTGCTCGAGATTGCATAATTGATTCCGTCCGTTCCGCCTGCCTCGGCAATGTAGCCGGTGACCGTAACGCTGCCGTTTGCGCCGAGAGCCACATTTTCTGGAGTGAGGGGCTGCAGGAATCCCGGAGTAACATTGATCGTCGCCGAAGAGGTGACGCTCGAGCTCGACGTCAACGTGGCCGTCACCGTCACCTGCACCGTGTTTGCGGTCAGGTAACTGGGCGGCGTGTACTGTCCGCTCGAATTGATGGTGCCTGCGCCGGCCAGAGTATCTCCACCACTCACGCTCCACTTCACAGTGGCCGCGCCGCCATTCGAAAGCATTGCGGAAAACTGCTCATAAGCGCTGCCGGTCGACGAACTGCTCCCATTGCAGCCGGTGCAATTGGTGTCAATGCTTGCAGTGCCCGGCGAGACTGTGAACGTGGTGTTGGTCGAGCCTCCGGTGACGGTTCCCCCGCCGCAGCCGGCCAGCGCAATCGCGGCGGGTGCCAAGGCGGCAACCAGCAACCGCAGCGCCGGCTGCTTTCTGCGCGCCTTCATGCGCCGGTTCGCTTCAAACCGGTCTGATTCTGTCGATGCTGGAGTAGTCGATGTCAAGACGCGTCTATAGCCTTCCGCAATCGATAGAAATAATTCAATGACTTACGGCTGCCTGGATCGCCCGCTGATCTCCCCGCGCTCGTCGCCACACATTTGCCGGGCCTTAGATAATACGCCGCAATGCAATATTAGACCTTATTCATCAAACAATAGTTGTCTCCATCGGGCGCAAGCCGGCAAAGTAGCACTAATTCTGCATGTTGATCGCCCTTAGACCCGAATCCGGAATAGGAAAACACTCCGCTACGAAACCACCCGGCCCAGAAAGCCCTTCAGCCCCAACCGGCCAAGCGCTGCCGTGAAAAAAACCAGCGCCGCCAGGATCGCCCACCACGGCATGTGCGCGATGCTGGGCGTAACTGCCGCACGCAGTCCTTCGCTCATGTACACGATTGGATTGAAAAGCACGCCGATCTGCAGCCATCTCATGTTTTTCAGTAGCGCCCAGGGATAGTAAACGCAACCCAGGAACGTGATAGGCACGACCAGAATTGAGAAGACAAGCCCGATCTGCCTTGGGTTCACAGTCGACCCAATAAACAGCCCCAGCGCTCCCGCCAGATAGCTGGCCATTACCAGCACCAGCGCAAACAGGAACCAGTTGTGAATGTCGGCTGTTACGGGCTTTGCGGGAATGTAATACGCCATGGGAATCACCAGCAGCGCGGCGATGATGCTTTGCAGCGCGCTGAAACTCACCTTCTCAAACGCCACGGCCCACAGCGGCAGCGGGCACATCACACGGTCGTCGATCTCGCGCGTAACACCAAACTCCTGCGACAGCGGCAGCGCCACCGCGGCAATGCCTGAGAACATGATGGCCACCGCCATCAACCCTGGCAGCAGAATCGTGCCGAAATCCAGCCCGCCTGTTCCGCCGGCCAATGGATTCGCCCCGCCCATGCGCGGCATGATGAACGTGAACACAAACAGGAACAGCAACGGCTGCATGCCCACGCGCGCCAGAAAGACCCCGAACTCGCGCGAGAGCACGCGCAAATCGCGCAGCAGCAGGCCGAAGAACGCCTGGATGAATATCTTCGAGTTGAGTGAAGTGGATTCCATATTGGTCTCAATTGTCTTGCAAGGGCACGGCCTTACAGCTTCGTGAAAAGGGCCTGCGGGCGTATGTTTTGTATCAGTCTGCCACCGTCGTCTCCGACCCGCGATGGATGAAACAGTGGGTGCCCCACCCTAACGGCGCATTTTGCCGTTAGGGTGGGACAGCACGACTCTCAATATCTCGGCAGTTGTTTTTGTTTCTTATCAGGGCACGAGTTTACTCGTGCCGATAAAGCTCGCCAAATGAGTGCGGGCTTTAGCCCCTGCCAGATCTCGATTATGGCAAAACTCCTTCCGTTAAACGGGTTTTTCCGCAGCCTCCCAAGGACCACATCTAGTTTTGTGTGATTGGGATAAGTTGGAAGCCGTATTTTTTTGCCTGCTGCATGAGCTTTTGTTGGAGCCTGTGTTGGTTTTGTATTTCCTGCTGTGCGAAGACCGTTTCATCGTAGGCGTGCCGGTTGGTAAGCATGTGGAAGACGATGCGAGCCAGTTTGTGAGCCGAGGCGGTGATGGCCTTGGGCGCTCCCAGTTTGGCACGCATGCGGCGATAGTATTGGCCTAGCCACGACTGGCTGCGGAACAGCGACTGCGCGGCCATGCGCAGCGCCCTTGCCACGCGGTTGCTCACCTTGCGGGTGTGCGAACTGAGCACTTTGCCGCCGCTTACGCGGTTGTCCGGGCATAGCCCCATCCACGAAGTGAAGGCCCCCACATTGGGGAACGCCGACAGGTCAGGACCCACTTCGGTCAACAACGTATGGGCGGTCAGCGCATTGAGGCCGGGAACTTCGGTCAGATCCACCCCGAAGATGCGATACAGATGACCGCGCAGGTCGAACTTCATCTCATTGCGCCGCGGCCTGTGCCGGTCTTTTGGATCAGCCAGCACAGCTGTGTCCGGCCCGGCGCCATCGGAGAATTCGCCCAGCATCTGCTCGATCTCAACATCGCAGCAGGCCAGCAGTTGCTGGTAGCTCCGATACGCGGTCACCGACTGGCGAAGCGTAAACAGATGTTCCCGACGGTAGTCTCCGACCAGCGACTTGGCGATCGTTTCCGCGCTGGCCTTGATGCGCGGGTCGCGCAACTGGGCCAGCTTCAGCGGGTTGCGCTCTCCGCCCAGAATCGCATCCAGAATCGCCATCCCGGTCGTCCCGCTCAGATCGCTGATGACATGGTGCAGTTGCAGGTTCATCTGATCCAGCGCCTTCTGCATGTGCTGCAGATGCACCGCCGCCATCCCCACCAGACTCTCCCGGTAGCGCATCAGCGACCGCACCGCGCACACCTGCCCCGACGGCCGGAAACTGGCCCGCAACAGTCCCACCGCGTGCAAATACTGCAGCCACTGACAATCGCTCACGTCCGTTTTGCGCCCCGGCACGTTCTTCACGTGCCGGGCATTGACCAGGCACACCTTCATCCCACGCGCTTCCAGAATCTGAAATAGCGGAATCCAGTACACCCCGGTCGACTCCATGGCCACCGTTTCGATTCGGCAGTGTTCAAGCCAGTCCGCGGCCGCTTTCAAGTCCTCGGTAAATGCCGCGAACCGCCGTACTGGTTGCGTATCCCGATCCGCGGGAACGGCGATGTAAATCTCAGTTGCTCCAATGTCCACCCCGGCCGCGTTCGGTTCCATCACCGGTGCCGCCACCAGCCCATGCGCCTTCTTTTTCTTCCTATCCTTGGCCAACACAACCTCCAGGCGTCATGTCAAACGGCCCGGACAATGCAAAAACACGCACTCTCCCAAACGGGATCGGCAGCCACAGGAAAAATAACCGCCGTCACCACTGACTCGAGCACAAAGTCCAGGACCACGCTGTTTAACGGGCTCCAATGGAAGCACCAATGGCTATTTCGGCCTACTTGCCGTCAACATGACAAAAGTAGAATATCCCTCAGCCAAATGGTCCTTCCCTCATCGACCCGCCATTCGCCGGTCGTTCGCTGTTCAGCCCCCTTTACTCCCTCAGATCTCTTCCCGTGAGCTGGATGAACACGGTTTCAAGGCTCGGCTCGGTGATGGTCAAATCGCGCAATCCGTGGCCGGTGGCCGCGCGCACCAGCTCCGGAAGCAAGCCGTCGGCGACGTTGGCAATCACGCGCAATCCATCCGCCGTCGTTTCTACTCCGCTCACATCTTCGCGGCTCTTCAAGCTCTCGATCACCGGTTCCAGTCTATCCAACGACTTTAGCTTGAGGTTGAAAATCGTATGCGCTCCATAGGTCATCTTCAGCTTCTCCGGCGAACCCAGCGCCAGCACCTTGCCGTAATCGATAATCGCCAGCCGGTCGCTCAACTGGTCGGCCTCTTCCATGTAGTGCGTCGTGAGCAGAACCGTAATGCCCTCTTTGCGCAACCCGGCCACCGCGTCCCACATTGCCATGCGGCTCTGCGGATCGAGCCCCGCGCTTGGCTCATCGAGAAACAACACGGTGGGCCGATGCGCGATGGCTCTCGCGATTTGCACGCGCTGCGCAAGGCCGCCCGATAGCTGATTGGGATACACCTTCACTCGTTCGCTCAGAAGAAACTGCTCAAGCAACTCAAGACTGCGTGCCCGCGCGTTACCATGACTGAACCCGAAATAGCGGCAGTGGAAGTAGAGGTTTTCATACACCGTGAGCGAGCGATCGAGCGTATTGAACTGCGGCACCACGCCAATCAGGCGCCGCGCATGAGCCGGATGCTTCACCACGTCGATACCCTTGATGCGCACCGTTCCTTTGGTCGGCAGCGTACGCGTGGTCGCAATCGAAATAGTGGTGGTCTTGCCGGCGCCATTCGGCCCCAGCAAGCCGAAAATCTCCCCCTCCTCGAGTTCCAGATCGATCCCGTCCAGCGCCACAACCCGCAGCTTGGACTCGTAGATTTTAATCAGCTTTTCAATTTCGACGATCAAAGGGTTCCCCGCGACGCTCAAGGCAACTTTCGTGTCTACCCTCAAGATTAACGTATTGCAATTCGGGCAGAGTTTCTCGAGAAAGCAAAAGCCGTCGTGCGTGTGCACAAACGGCTTTTGGGCCTGCGGTACGCCGCAGGTGGGTGGTTCCTCTATTGTCGCTCATTTTTCCGCGATAAGTAGAAAGCATGGCTAAATGGGGCGACAGCCCTTCGTCCTGCAGGGACGAAACGAAAATAGCCCAGGGTGCAGTCGCCGCGGCGACGGAACCCTGGGAAAGCACGCGATTGAACCAAACCGCCCCGTAGGGCCGGTGCGAATCCTGCGCATAGTGCAATTTCTCAAACATGAACCCGGCCTGGGCCCCACCAACCCGCTATAAATGAAACGCAACCAATCCGTCAGACTTAAACTCGAGTCGGGAGCTACTTATGGATTACGTCAACTTCGGACATACCGGCCTCAAAGTTTCGCGCATCTGCCTCGGCTGCATGAGCTACGGAACGCCGGCCACGGGCCCGCTTCTTCCCGGCCGCCAGCCATGGGCGCTCAACGAAGAACAGAGCGCGCCCTTCTTTCGCCAGGCTCTCGATCTCGGTATCAATTTTTTCGATACCGCCAATGTCTACTCCGGCGGCGACAGCGAGATCGTCCTGGGCCGGTTCCTGAAAGCGAATACCAAGCGCGAGACTATCGTTCTGGCCACCAAGGTTCAAGGCCTCATGAGCAAAGACCCGAATGGCCACGGCCTGTCGCGCAAGGCCATCCTGCATGAGCTCGACGAGAGTTTGCGCCGGCTCCAGACCGATTATGTCGACCTATATCAAATTCATCGATGGGACTACGCAACCCCGATCGAGGAGACCCTCGAAGCCCTGCACGACCTGGTGAAGGCCGGCAAGGTGCGCTACATCGGCGCGTCAAGCATGTTCGCGTGGCAGTTCGCCAAGGCGCTATATATTTCCCGCCTTAACGGATGGACGCGCTTTGTCTCGATGCAGAACCACCTGAATCTCATCTATCGCGAAGAGGAGCGCGAAATGCTGCCTTTGTGTCAGGCCGAGGGCATTGCGCTCATTCCCTGGAGCCCGCTCGCCCGCGGCCGCCTCACCCGCCCCTGGCAGTCAGAAACCACAAAACGCACTGAGACCGACGCCTTCGGCAACAAGATGTACTCCCAAACCGAAGAGGCCGACCGCAAAGTGGTCAACCGCCTGGGCGAGCTCGCCGAAAAACGCGGCATTCCGCGGGCTCAGCTGGCGCTGGCGTGGCTGCTCGCAAAGCCGGTTGTCACGGCCCCGATTGTGGGCGCAACCAAGCCGCATCACCTCACCGATGCCGTCGCTGCGCTATCAGTGTCATTAACTACCCAGGAAGTTGCATTGCTTGAAGATAGCTACGTGCCGCACCCTGTACTTGGGTTCAGCTGAGTCTTCAAAGAACTCCTCCATCAACAGTTTGTAGATAACTGGTATTGCCGCGAGGCCTGTCCAGGCTCGGGGAGGCTAACATCGGAACGTCACTACGCTTAGGAGATTTGCTGATCCGCGGCAAACTGGTCACCGCGGAAGATATCGGTCGCGCGCTCGCACACCAGGCGCAAAACGGCGGACGCCTGGGCGACGGACTGGTGGCTATCGGTGCCATCACCCATGAGCGGCTCGATGCTTTTATCCACCGGCTTCCCAGAGAGCCCCACGATATTGAATCGACCGGCATTGACGGCCTCGACCTGATGGGTTTGTTGCTCAAGCTCATGTACGTGAACAGCCTTGAAACCCTGCGCCAACTCCAGGAAGCTATCAAGCTGCCCTACCTCATTGTGCTCGACCTGGTGAAAATGGGCACGGACCGCAAGTTGCTGATCACGCTTGGCACCGGCGGCCAGGAAGGCCTGGCCGACATGCGCTACATGTTCACCGAAGAAGGCAAGCGCTGGGCCATTGATAACCTGAACCGGTCCGGTTACATCGGTCCCGCGCCAATACCGGTTGCCGCCTTTGCCGAGCAGGTGAACCTGCAGAGGCCCACCAACGAAATCATCACTTTCGAAGGCATTCGCAAGGCAACAGCTGCCTTCACCTTCTCTGACGCGCTCATCGAGCAGTGCGGTCCGGCGCTGAACTCCGGCCGCGCCATGCTTCTTTACGGTCCGCCCGGCAATGGCAAGACCTCGGTGGCGCGGTGCATGGCCAGCGTCTTCAGCGATGTTATCTATGTGCCCTACTCGGTCATCATCGAAGGTCAGGTCATCCGCATCTACGACCCCAGCATTCACCAGGCAGTCGATCCTGCCGGCCTGGACGAGGACAATTCTCTCTCGCTGGTCCGCAAAGAGGTATATGACCAGCGCTGGGTGCCATGCAAGCGTCCCTTCGTCATCGCCGGTGGCGAACTTACTCTCGACATGCTCGATCTGCGTTACGACGCATCCGGCCACTTTTATGAGGCGCCGCTGCACGTCAAGGCGCTAGGCGGGTGCTTCGTCATCGACGACTTCGGCCGCCAGCTCGTTTCACCGACCAATCTCCTCAACCGCTGGATTGTGCCGCTTGAAAACAAGATCGACTATCTCAAGCTCCACACCGGCAAGACCTTCACCATTCCCTTTGAAGAAATAATCGTGTTCTCGACCAATCTGGAGCCCGAAGACCTGATGGACCCCGCTTTCCTCCGCCGCCTCCCCTACAAGATCGAGGTCGGCGCGCCCCACGTCGATCAGTTTACCGAGATCTTCGAAAAGGAATGCGCCAGGCAGGGATTGGAAATGTCGCGGGAGGAGATGCAGGACATCATCTATAAAATCACCGTGGAAAAAGGAATGGAACTGGCCTGCTATCAGCCCAGATTCATCGTCGATCAGGTAGTGGCAACCTGCCGCTTTATGCAGATGCCGGCGCGGTTCGAGGCCCGTTTCGTCGATTACGCGCTCGACAACCTGCGCGTCAATCGTCACGCCTCGACGAAGACCCATGCCCAGGTGGTGTAGGCAGCCCGCTGCCAAATCGCCAAGACGTCGGGTGCGCCTCCTGTGCGCAGCGTAGCGGAGCCGGGTGCCCCATCCAAGCTCCGCTTGGGTGGGAGGGAAATCGCCCCTCGCTCCCTTGCTCCCTTGTTCCCTCATTCCCTGCCTTTTGCAGTTAATTACCCCGTCCTGCCGCATACTGTTCTCATGTGACGGATTCTGCTCAACTGTCTCAGCCTGTCGTTCACCCTCGCCTACGCCCAGTGCTGGGCTGAAAACGCGAAAAACACTACCCCCCCCACCCCCGGGGTGCTCAGAAAGTAAATAGGATATCTAGAAATCAAATAACTGCAACTAAAGATAGTTAGCCAAGAAAATGAAACAAGAAACCTGTTACATCCGTTTCGCGAGAAAATGCGATTTAAAGGACTTACGCCGAAAATTCCCGTGCTTTGCAGCGAAATACGCGCTTTTGATGCGACCCGGAAAACCGCGCGTAACCATCTGAACAAGAAAGGGTTATATAGAGTGAGAGCTAACTCGAAGAATCGCATTATGCGCACTCTGTGATAGCAGCCACGGTCACTTCGGATATCCCGCCCACACATACTCAAGCGCCTCGGCCAGCGTCTGCTTCTTGGTCGCGTAGTCGACGTGGCCGGCGTTCTGCGCAAACACAAACTGGTAGTGGTAATGCTTGCCGGCGAGCACCTTCGCCATCTGCTCATTGGCCAGCACCCAGTCGTGCATGCCGTCGCGCATCGAGTTGGGGTTGTACAAATCCTTGTCACCAACTTCCATCCAGATGCGGATCGGCTTGCGCGGACTATTGGGAATCAGTTGATCGTGAAATCCCCACGCACCGTGCGGCGTCTCAGCGTTCCACGGCCACTGCTGATTGATAAATGTGCCCGAGTATGAAAGCACGCGGTGATACCACTCCGGGTGGTACCAGGCCATGATGAGCGCGCACGACGCGCCTGAGCTGCCGCCCATGGTCGCGCGGCCGTCGGGATTGTTGGTCAGCTTCACGTTGTACTTGGTCTCGACCAGCGGCAGCACTTCGCTCTCCACCCACTCCGCATACTTGCCCGACATCGTGTCGTATTCGAGTCCGCGTTCGCTGCCCTGCGCATCGCCGCTGCCGTTGCCGATGGAGATGGCAATCATTGCCGGTACCTTTTTCTCGGCGATCAGGTTGTCGAGCGCCGTGAACAGCAGCCGGTCGGGGCCATCCGCGCCCACGATGAACGGAGCTTCAGTCCCCGGCACATACTGTTGCGGCACGTAAACCGCAACGTGACGCGTGTAAGGCGCCGGATGGCTGGTAGTAAGAATCAACTTTGCGGGATTGTCAGCGTCGGGCGTCCCGAAGGTTCCCTTGTCGCGCGCGATGCCCGGGTAAAACTTGCTGTCGGCCGAGCTCATGGTGAACTCGTAGACGTTTCCCTTCGGCACGCCGGCCTGCTCGGTGGATTCAGGCGCGGCCGTGTGCGTGGGGCCGAGGATGAAATTGCCGTCTTTATTCGCCGGCGCGTTCTCGCCATCGGGCAGCTGCCTGGCCTTGACGTATCCCGGCGTATGCGGATCGCGCACAGGTGTCGCAGGGCGAGCCGGAGGCGAGGCCTGCGCAGTTGGTGGTGTCGATCCAGAGGCAGGGGCCGATGACTGCCCAAACGACGAGGCCGTAATAACCACGCAAAGGAGAACTCCAAATGCAACTACAATCAACCTACACCGCACGCCCAACCGCCCTCCGGATCCCGGTTTCACTCTTTCACAACTTCACTTCTTCACGATGGACTTCAGTCCACCTCCAGCACAATCTTCCCAAAGTGTCCGCCCGATTCCATTCTCCCAAGCGCCTCACGCGTCTCGCTCCACGGGAAGGCCTCAAAGACCGGCCGCAGCCCGGCCTGAACAATCGCACGGTTCATCTCCACAAAATCAGCCCGCGAGCCGACGTAAATTCCCTGCACTCGAATCGCCTTATGCAGAATCAGCGGAACCGGAAACGGTTCGGCTGCCTGCACCAGCACGCCGATCTGCGCTACCACTCCGCCATAGCGAACGGACTTGAGCGACCGCTGCAGCGTGCCCGCTCCGCCCACCTCCACCACCAGGTCAACCCCTTCACCACCTGTCTGATCCATTACCCATCGATCCCAGTCGGGCGATGCCTTGTAATTCAGTCCGGCATCGAGGCCCAGCGCCCGCGCCCGCTCTAGCTTCTCGTCGCTGCTTGAAACCCCCAAAACTCTCGCGCCAGCTAACTTTGCAAACTGCAATGCAAAGATTGAAACTCCACCGGTGCCCAGAATCAGAACCGTACCTCCCGGCTTCACGTCGCCCGCCGCCAGCGCATTCCACGCGGTAACGCCGGTACAGGGCAGAGTTGCCGCCTCCTCAAAACTCAGGCGGTCGGGAATCCGCACCAGCCCCTGTTCTTTGAGCACGATTTGCTCGGCGAGAGTGCCGTCAATGTCGCCGCCCAACGCACCGCGCGCCTTGGCTGCGGTCAGCGGGCCTTCGAGCCAGTTCTGCATAAATATTCCGGCCACCCGGTCGCCGGGCTTGAACGCAGCCACGCCTTCTCCAACGGCTCGAACCTCCCCGGCGCCGTCGGAACAGGGAATGCGAGGCAGCTTCAATTTGGGGTTGTACATTCCCTTTACCATCAGCAGATCGCGAAAATTCAACGAGACCGCATGAATTTCTACCAGCACCTCGCCGAGTCCTGGTACGGGTGCCGGGCGCTCTGCAAACTCCAGCGAATCAATGCCAAAGCTCGGAATCTGCCAAAGTTTCATCGCCCAAAACCTCAATATCTAAATGGGTGCCGCTGTCAAATCGTGGGATCGTTTTAACAAAACACCCGTAAAATGAAGATATGGCCCGAGGTTGGGAAAGTAAATCGGTGGAGGAACAAGTGTCAAACGGCTTCGAAGGCTCCGGTGCGATGAACGATAACCAGCGGCGGACGGTTACGCAGGAACGCGCTGCCCGCGAGCGCCACAGGCAGGCGCTCAATCTGCAGCGCGAAAACATCCTGTCGCAGAGAACGTCGAATCCTGCGCGCCGGCAAGCTCTCGAGGCCGCTTTGGCCGAGATTGAAGCGCAGATCGCCGCCATCGGCTAAATCGGCATGAATCGAGATCGGTCTTAACCGGCCGGCCTCAATTTGTTCTTGTTCGGTTTCGACCGGCGGAGATTTGCCTGAAGCGCGGTTGGCCCGCAGCCATTGCCGCATCTCATTGCTATTGCTCTTCGCGGTGAATCAGAATGCTGTTGGCCTGATTGACTGTAGTGAGCGTGATTCTGGCAATGTTCACGTGCTCGGGACGCGTCACTGCCCACAGAATCGCATCGGCAATATCTTCGGCGTAGAGCGGCGTAAGCCCTTTGTAGACTTTGGCCGCGCGGCCATGGTCGCCGTGGAAGCGCACCACGCTGAAGTCGGTCTCCACCATCCCGGGATTCACGCACGTGACTCGCACCTTCGTACTCAGCAGATCGTCGCGCAAGCCGTCGTTGATAAACTGCGCGGCGGCCTTGCTGGCGCAATATACCGCGCCGCCCGGATAAACAAGCTCACCGGCCACCGAACCCAGCGTGACAATGTGGCCGCGGTTGCGAACCACCATTCCCGGCACCACCGCGCGGGCCACATACAGCAGGCCCTTCACGTTGGTGTCGATCATCTCCTCCCAGTCTTCAATGCGGCCGGTGTAAAGCTTTTCCATGCCGCGGCTCAGGCCGGCGTTATTCACCAGGATGTCGATCTCGGCCCACTCGGCGGGCAAATCGTCAACCGCGCTCTGCACCGCGTGCCGGCTGCGCACGTCAAGGTCGAACGAGTGAACCGCCTGCGCACCCGCGGCCAGGGCCTTCGATGCAACTTCGGCCAGCTTGCCCGCGCGCCGCGCCGCGAGCAGCAATCGCGCACCCTCGGCA
The DNA here is from genome assembly GCA_963732165.1 of uncultured Acidobacteriaceae bacterium. Lineage (GTDB taxonomy): Bacteria > Acidobacteriota > Terriglobia > Terriglobales > Acidobacteriaceae > Telmatobacter. Next base: position 298,124 of record CAVSYM010000040.1, on the reverse strand, counting down.
GCAAACTTCATTGCCGTAGCTTCGCCGATTCCACCGCTCGCACCGGTAATAAAGACAATCTTCCCTTGTAGGCTCATAGCTTAATCGTATCCAAAAGAACCGGTCTTACAAGGCCGTGCGTCACAGGCACAGAGTGCTCCGACGCACCATGTGAAATGGCGCGCTTCAACCGTCAGTAGCGCCAGCTCTTTACATCGGCTCCCGCGGGCGCCGTGGCCAGCATGTGCGCCACCATCAGCGGCAATATGCGCTGCGTCCAGTCGGCGTTGTTCTCCCTCATCGTGTACTCCGCAGGTCCACCGGTGTAGCAGTGCGGCATCCGCGGTCCGTACTGGAACGTCGCGTCGCTATGCGGATTGCGCGATGCGTCAAGCTGATCCTGCAGCAGATGAACGGCGTTGTTCAGGAAGTACGTGTCGCCGTCGCCTACCGTAAAGTGCAGCTTGCCCTCCAGCTTCGGCCCCAGCGTGGGCCAATCGCGCTTGACGATGGCGGTGAGGTCGTAGTGATCGTGCCAGTAAGCAACCACCTGCTTGTCGATTGCGCCGGTGTTTGAATCGATCACCTGGGCCGGGTATCCATCGTCGCCGGCAGGTGAAAACACCGCCTGCCAGATGTCCCACTGCTCGGTGGAGCGCCCATGTGTACCAAGCACGTATTCATAGGCATATTCCGCGCCGGACAAAGCGATCACGGTGCCGTCCGGCTTGCGGTCGGCGGCAATGGGAATCTCGCCAAAGTCGCCCTTGCGCACAAAAGCGTTCGTGTCGTCGTAGAGATCGATGTTCTGATAGGCGTGAAAATCCACCGGATCGGGGCAGGCCACGTACGCGCCGTTGTACATATCGGGATAGAAGACCTGGGTGGCAATCGCCTCCCATCCTCCAGTCGAGCCGCCGTAGGTTGCGCGCGCCCATCCCTCGCCGATGCCGCGATACTGCTTCTCAATCGCGGGAATCAGCTCGTGATTGATCGCGGTGCCGTACGGGCCCACGTTGGCAGAGTCCACATCGTAGGAGTCGTCGTAATAGGGGTTGGCATTCTGCACGTAGACAAGAATCACGCGCGGCAACCGGCCCGATGTCCAGTCCTGAAAGAACTGGTAGCTGCTCTTCTCGCGCGCAAAATTCGGCGATTTGGGATCGGGCGGAATTTCGGTGAGGTTAAGGAAGCGAAAGCCCGGATTGAAATGATCCTGATAGACAATAACCGGGAACTTTGCATTGGGGTGTTCGTCGAAGCCGTCGGGCAGCAGGATCCATGCGCCCAGGTACACATCGCGGCCCCAGAACTTCGAGAGCGCATCGCTTTTGAAGCGCTTGTACTTGAGCCATTTTGCCGCCGGACTCTTGGCCGCAATCACCATCGGGTCGCGGTCGGTGCCCTCAATGGGCGGCAGAGCCTGGTCGAGCGTGAGCTTGATGGCGTCTCCAGATTTGGGATCGAAGTGAATCTTGACCGGCTTGTTGTACGGGTTGCCGGGCTTCGAGTTCCAGTGCTGGCCCTCGCCCTTGTCGGGCGGTAGCCACACATCCCTGCCCGACGCGAGGTGGAACTGCTCATACACGTTGAAGACGCCCTGCACAAAATAATCGCCGGCATCGAGATCGGCAAGCGAGCGGCGCGGATAGCCGAAGGTCTTCGCATCCACGACCAGCGGCTGGCCGGGAGCCAGGCCGTCCGCGTCAACTCCAAATGCCTGCGCCGAAGTGTAGGTCTCCTCCATCTGCATGCGCGGCTCGGGGCTGCCGTCTTTGGCGATAACCAGGATCAGGTGCCCGTGCAACGGAGCGGTCGCGGGTACGGTGACTTCGATTCGTTGCGCGTGAGTCAGGCAACAACAGGAAGACAGAATCAGCGCAGACGCAGCAAAAGCAAGTTGTCGCATGAGTTGGGCCTCTATCAAAGATGTGGCAAGTCTAACATTCGGTGCGGAAGTACAATTGTGGAATCACTCCAATGTCAGTCAGACTCGAACGCGGAGATCGATATCCATGGGCATTCAAGAAGCAATCAAATCATTTTATACGGAAGGCAATCAGGCGCGGCTCGAAGAAGTTCGGAGGGCCCCCAAGGGTCTCATTCTTCACCCTGGCGTTCACAAGGGCCAACGTGGAAAGCCTCGTCGTCGGAGATGGAAGATAATTTGCCAAGACGTAGATCGAGGCATGATACATTTTCGGGACCAGTGTGGGCTGGCAATTTACCCGAGCGACCATCCCGCTGCCCGCGAGTTCACCGCTCGACAAGCCGAAATTCGCTGAGCGGTACAGCGACCAGATCAAAATAGTTGGCGCCCTCTATGAGGCGTCACACCGCAGCCGTCGAGACTTGATCCGTTTCGGCCCGTACGGAATCGTTAAACATTACCAAAAAACAGGCCGCCATTACGTGGCCCGGAGTTTCTCATGCGGGCTTATGCCAAGGCACTTCATTTCATAGGTGAGAAGCCCCAGTTGATCTTGAGGCGGGGCAAAAAGAAGACGATAATGCCCAAAGTTCTTCACTTTGGAGATGTCGCACGTAGTGGCGAATTCTTTCACGGCTGAACGCTGCCCCAAGAAAAGCGGCGATTCTCCAGAACGAGAGACCCGGTTTCAGATAGGAAGAGTAAGCAGAACACCGCCAATACTTGCTGACCTGCCGACTCGCTGGCTTGCTGACTCGCGCTCTCATACGCCGCGCGCCCGCCGCTGCGCCATCCTATACTGTCCCACCGCCCAATCTTCATCGGCCAGCCCCGCCGCGCGCGCATCGGCGAAGACCTGCGCCAGGTTCTCAGCCAGGCTCAGTTTCGTATTGCGGCTGGCGGCCGCTTCGCGCAGCATGCGTAGATCTTTTGCACCTAGCGAGATCGTCGCTCCAGGATGTTCCGGCGGATTCAGCATCACCTTGGCGTACGCCGCATAAAACGGCGATTGAAACAGCGCGCTGTTTACGGCATCGAGAAAAACCGCCGGCTCAATTCCCTGCCCCTCGGCAAATACAAACGCCTCGCTGAGCGAGTGAATCATGGCGCTGATCAGAAAATTCCCGCCGAGCTTCACCGCATTCGCCTGCCTTGGCTCCTCGCCAATCACGGTTACTCCGCGCGAGAGCGGCGCAAAGACGGGTCGCGCCCGTTCGATTGCTTCATGCGCCCCGGCGGCCACAATCCAGAGCTTACCGTCGGCGGCAATGTTGGGCCTGCCAAACACCGGCGCAGCCACAAAATCGATGCCCCGTTTTGCGTGCTCCACGGTCAGCCGCTCGCTCAGCGCCACGCTGATGGTGCTCATGGCAATGTGAAGACTGCCGGGCTCGAGCGCATCGAGCAGTCCGTTCGAGCCAAACAGCACCTCTTCATTGGCCGCATCGTCGAACAGCATCGTAATCACGGCATCGGCGCCCAATTCGGCTTCGGCCGGCGTGGCCGCGGCGATTGCACCCTCGCGCAGCAGCGGCTCCGTCTTGCCTTCAGTCCGATTCCACACCGCAAGCTCGTAGCCCGCGCCAATCAGCCGCAGCGCCATCGGCGTTCCCATATTGCCCAAGCCTAGAAAGCCAATCCTCATGGGAAGATTCTAGTTGACGTTGGCCGGTGAACGGTGGCCGGTGGCGAGTGAAGGAGTATTTGCCGCATGGCAAAGCCGTAGACTGAAGGAACCATGCTGCGCACCGTCAACGCCACGCGATACGTGCTCCCGCTGCGCGAGGGCGGATCGTTGCCCGCTATCGTCGAAGCCGACGACCTGGGGCTCTACGTGGTCAAGTTTCGCGGCGCAGGTCAAGGCGCGCTCGCACTGGTGGCCGAGCTTGTAGCCGGGGAGATTGGCCGCGCCCTCGGCTTGAATATCCCCGAAATCGTTTTCGTAAACATCGACGAAGCCCTCGGCCGCAACGAGCCCGACTACGAAATTCGCGAGTTAATCAAGAAAAGTGCCGGCCTGAACCTCGCGCTCGACTATCTGCCCGGCTCAACCATGTTCGACCGCGCCGCCAACGACAAGATCACAGCCGAAGTCGCGTCGCTCGCGGTCTGGTTCGATGCCTTCACGCAAAATGTCGATCGCACGCCGCGCAATGCCAACCTGCTGATGTGGCACCGCAAGCCTTACTTCATCGACCACGGCGCAGCGCTCTACTTTCACCACGATTGGGCCACCATGCCCAAAAAGATCGAATCGCCGTTCGCCGAGATTGCGCAACACATTCTGCTCCCGTGGGCTTCGCAGATTCCCGCAGCGGCGGCGATCGCGCATCAGCGGCTCACCGGCGCCGTCTTTGCCGAGATCCTGGCCGGCGTGCCCGACGAGTGGTTAAAAGCGGCTCAGGCGGGCGCCGATCCGGAAGAGATTCGCGCCGTCTACATCGATTTTTTCCTGCGCAGACTGACGGCATCCCCTATCTTCGAAGAGGAGGCAGCTCGCGCCCATGCCCGCCTCGTTTGATTACGCAATCGTGCGCGTTGTACCCCGCGTCGAGCGGCAGGAGTTTGTCAACGCAGGCGTAATTGCGTTCTGTCTTGAGAAGAAGTTCCTGGCCGCACGTATCCGCCTCGACGAGGAGCGCCTGATAGCCCTGTGGCCGGACACAGACGTCGCGCTGGTGCGCGATCATCTCGCAGCCATCGAACGCGTCTGCGCCGGTGATCCCGCAGCCGGACCCATCGCCGCGCTCTCGCAGCGCGAACGATTCCATTGGCTGGTCTCTGCACGCAGCACCATCATCCAGACATCGCCCGTGCACTCGGGCCTCTGCGACGGAACCGACGGCATCCTCGACCAGCTCGAAAAACGATTCCTGGCCAGTTAAAAACCGCTGAACTTCGTGCCGCATCCGGAATTACGATTTCGTAAATATTTCTTAAGCGGCGCCCCGGTAAAATGAATTAATGCCGATTTATTCCGTCATCATCCTGGCCATCATTCAAGGACTCGCCGAATTGCTTCCCGTCTCAAGCTCGGCGCACGTGGTGGTCGCCGAAAAACTGATGGGGCTCGACCCCTCGTCGCCGCAAATGACGCTGCTTCTCGTCATGCTGCATACCGGAACCATGTTTGCCGTGATCGTCTACTTTTGGACGACCTGGAAACGGGTTTACTTCTCCAGCCGCGATGCCTTTCGCCGCTTCGCCATTCTGGTTGTATGGGCCACGTTGCTCACGGGCATCGTTGGCGAAGCGCTCAAAAAGATCATCGAGCTCACACTCTTCCGCGGCGCGCCCAAAGCACAGATCGAAGATCTGTTCGGCCGCCTCGACCTCATCGCGCCCGCGCTGGCCGCTGCAGGAGCGCTCATCCTCATCGCCGGGTTACTCGAGAGACACCGCGAATCGGTTATCGCCGGCAACCGGTCCTCGGGCGAAGGAACGTTAACTCTCTATCAAGCCGGCTGGATGGGCCTGGTGCAAGGGCTGGCGCTGCCCTTTCGCGGATTCTCGCGGTCGGGCTCGACCATCTCGGCGGGCATGTTGACCGGAGCGGCCAAGGAACCTGCCGAGCGCTTCAGCTTTGCGCTGGCCGTGGTCCTTACGCCCCCCGTGGTGTTTATTGAAGCTATGCGGCTGGTTCACGCCGCGCACGACGCACGCGCCGCCGGCACGCCGATCGATCTGCACGGCGCGATGGTTACCAGCCTCCTCGGCATGCTGTTCTCATTCATTGCCGGACTGCTCGCGCTCAAGTGGCTCAGCAGCTGGCTTGAATCGGGCCGCTGGCACTGGTTCGGCGTGTATTGCCTGCTCGCCTCAGCCGCCGTCTTTTATCTGCACACGCGGGGATTCTGAACAGAGCAGCTTACATTATTTCGAGCAGGATGGCTCCGCTCTCAGCGCCCGCCACCGTTCCGCTGAGTATGGCTTTCTGGCCGATCTCGGTCATGGTCAAGATAAGGACGTTCGGCGCAGTTGGATCAAGTCGCACCAGTTGAGGAGCGGATACTCCGCCGAGCAAAAGCTGGAACTGGCTGATACCGGTGACGCGGCCACTCTCAGGCATAAAGCGAACGCGGTACTGCGCCGCATCTTTGATACGACTTGTGATGTCGATCTCGAACTTTCCGTCCTGCCAGCGTCCGACCTCATCGTCGGCGCCGGCGCCGGCGGGTGCGTCCCACGTGGCAGGAGCGACCGCTCCGGTGTTGAAGGCGGCAAACCGGCGGAGCCGCGGCTGGCCCGCGGACTCGGTAACAACCAGGCGTAACGCGGTAAACGGCTGCGCGGCAAATGGGACAATGCGTTTGTGGCCGATGGAGCTGCCGGAATAAATCTCACTCCAATTTCCGCCGGCAAGGCCTTCGAGACGGAAGGCGCGAACGCGCTGGCCGAAGCGGCAATCCTCCTCAAAAATCACATGATCCACGGGAGCGCCGATTTTTGAGATTGGCAGCTCGATGCGCACACCAGTCGCAGAAGTCTCGGCAACGCTCTTGCCGAAGCGCCTGCGGATCTCGCCGCCGAACTCGCGCGCACGGGCAAAGTCGGCATCGGGCATGTGGCCCCGGCGATCGGCAGGAATATTGAGCAGAAGCTGCGCCCCGCGTCCAACCGACCGATAGTAAACCTCCATGAGCTGATCGAGCGTCATGAGATTGCGTTCGTTCTTCGTGCTCCAGAACCAATCGGGGCGGCGAATGGATACGTCGCACTCTACGGGAATCCACGCAGCGCCGTCGGGGTCGCTGTGCAGCGAAGTCGAAACCCCGCTGCGGGCGTCGGACTCAGATTCGGTATCCCATAGCGGGTAGGGCGCAAAGCCCATTTCGTTGCCGACCCAGCGGATGGTAGCGTCGGGGCCCTGGAAGATGGCAGCATGGGCGGCGTATTTGCGAACGAGGTCTGACGTGGGCACCACGCTCGATCCATCGAACCAGACCTCAACCATCGAGCCGTAGCGCGTGAGCACCTCAGTGAGCTGTTGACGGTACATCGCGTTGTAGGCAGGCTGGCGGCTGGGATCTTTGCATATGCCGCCAACATTTGCGCCGAAATAATCGTCGCGCGGCGAGAGATAAACGCCCAGGCCGAGCCCGCGCTTGCGGCACGATGCGGAAAGATCGGCAAGCACGTCGCCTTTGCCGTTTTTCCAGGGAGTGTGACCGATCGAATAGGGAGTGGTTTCAGTTTGCCACATGCAGAAGCCGCCGGCGTGTTTGGCCACGAAGACGATGTAACGTGCGCCGAGATTCACGGCGCACTGCGCCCAGTTGTCGGTGTCGATGTCGGGATTGATGGCGCTCAACGGTGTGGAGAGATCGTCGCCTTCCTTGTCCTGAAACGTGTTCGGGGCGAAGTGCACGAACATGCCAATCTCGAGGTCCTGCCAGGCGAGAATGTCGGCTGAGGGCAGGGCACGTGGCGCGGCAGTGATTTCAGCAGCTCGCGCCATTTTGTTAAACGCGGGAAGAGTTGCAGCAGCCAGAGTGCCGGCAACAAAGCTCCGACGATCGATTTTGATTATTGACATTTGTTTTCGATGCGGACGTTCACGCTGACCATTGATCGCTGACAACTGACCACTGTCTTTTAGTTTGGCGTGCCTTCGGTTTCTTCCCGGCTGAACCTGCACTCCTGGCACTGGCACATGCGGCGCAGGTACTCCCACGAATAGATGCCGCTATTATGGCCGTCCTGCCAGTTGAACTGGATTGCGTAACGGCCCACGGCGTGCGCGCTGGCCGGCTTGGGCGGTGGCGTGTACATCGGCAAGAGCGCCGCATTTTTCGGCTTGGCCTCGCCTGGCTTGCGGCCCTCATTATTGCGCTGATCGACGCAGGTGGCGCAGGGGCAGGCCTCGCGCAGCCAGTTGAAAGCCCACGCGCTGCGGTGACCGTCCTGCCAATCGATCTCCAGCCCCTTGCCCTCGGTCAGCAGCACGCGCACCTTGTCGGGCGTCACGGCGATTCGTGGCAGCGGCTGGCTCTGCGCTTCCTGCTGTGCCTGTTCTTGTTTCGACGCGAAGCGTATGCCCTCGTGGCTCATGAGTCTATTCTAGCTTCTGGCTCCTAGCTTCTAGCCACTAGCTTCTCGTTGACGAGGAGAAGTTCCGGGCCACATTATGGGGCCCATTGAACGAAAAAAAAGCTAGAAGCTAGAGGCTAGGAGCTAGTAGCTGTTTCACTGCCTCCAAAAGAACCACGCCGCCATGCCCAGGCCGATCGCCACCACGCTCGCGCGCAGCACTTTTTGCGGAATATGCCGGGCTACGCTGGCTGAAGCGTAGCCGCCGATGGCCGCGGCAATCATCGACGCCAGGCAATAGCGCCACACTACCTGCCCATCGACAATAAAGATGGTGAATGCGATGCCGTTGGCCAGCGTGGTTGCCACCACCTTGAGCGCGTTGATGGTATTCAGATCCTGATACCCGAAGAGCGACATCAGCGTAATGATGAGGAACCCCGCGCCTGCTCCAAAATAGCCAATGTAAAAACACACAATGGTTGTAGCGATAAAAACAGGAATACGGCGCGGTGCGTGAGTTGCGCCCATCATCGATCCGTCGCCCGATCCCTTCCTGCGTTCGAGCCAGCGCGAGATCGGGCCGCTGACCGCAAAGATCGAGGCCGCGGCGAGCAGCAGCCAGGGCACCAGGCGCATGAACGTCTTCTGTGGCGTACTCAGCAGCACCACCGCGCCCGCAGTGCCGCCGATCAATCCGGCCAGGCCCATGATCCACGCCATAGCCAGGTTGCGGCGCACTTCGAAGCGGTAGGCGGCGACTGAAGTAAGCTGCCCGGGCCAGATTGCCACCGTATTGGTGGCGTTGGCTTGCACCGGCATAACGCCCATGCCTAGCATGGCCGGAAACGACAGAAACGACCCGCCGCCGGCCACGGCGTTCAGTACGCCGGCCAGAAACGAAGCCGTCACCAGCCAGATCCAGCGCCAGGTAAGGTCGGGCGCGATGCCCATGAAATGTGCCATCTGGATTAATTTTAGGGGAGCCGCGCAAAAACCATTGAGCTACCGGGTTTTGCTATCGCAGTTAAATTGCATTGCGATATGCTCACACCATGCTTCCCCGCTGCATATTTTGCGCGTTGGGAATTGTGTGTGCCGCTCCTCTTCTTCTCAACGCGCAATCACCCAATACGCCACCCCCGACGAACCGGCCGGGCACCGCCGCCGCGGAGCAGTTTGGCCAGGAGTACGACATCACCGTGTTGACGCTGAGTTTTGCCGCTAAGGAAGTCTGCCATGCGTAGAAGCATCTTCGCCACGGTTCTTATCTCGCTTGCCTGCGCAAGTGTAGCGCACCCGCAAGCCGTCGACCTCCGCCAGAACCGCGTCGCCATGACTGACCTCCACGGTCCGTGGCGCTTCCACGCCGGTGACAACCCGGCGTGGGCCAATCCGGGCTACGACGACTCCAGCTGGTCGCTGCTCATGGCCGGAAAACCCTGGGGCGAGCAAGGCTACCGCGGATACTCCGGCGTGGGCTGGTACAGGCTACGAGTTGCCGTTCCTGCGCACTCCGGCCCTCTCGCGATCTATTTCCCTGACGTTGAGGATTGTTACCAGGTATTCGCCAATGGCCGCATGATCGGCCAGGTGGGAGAATTGCCTCCGCATCCAAAGCTCGTGGAATCGAACCGCAACATGTTCCGGATACCGATGGACACAATGGTTCAGGGACAACCTCTGATGCTGGCCGCGCGCGTCTGGGGCACTTCAATCGCCGGCCCCATTCGCGGCGGCTTCGACGAAGTTCCGCGGATTGGCGACGCCAGCCAAATCGTTTTGTGGCGCAAACTCCAATCGCATTATGTGGTCTCACTCGTCTCCGGCGATATTGCCGAGTTATACGGCAATATTCTCACCGCCCTCGCGGGACTCGGTTTGTTTCTGTTGCGCCCCAAGGAACGCGGTTACCTGTGGTGGGGCATGAGCCAGATGCTATGGTCCGTCTTCATCGTGCTAAATCTCTGGAGCAACTTCCGAACTTCGCCTTATTTCAGCACCTATGTATTGATCGAGCTCGTAAGTGCGCTGGCTCTCTACTTTCAATTTGAGTTTTACGTTACGTTCCTAAGGCAGAGCAGAGGCTGGCTGTATTGGAGTACGGTTGTCTCAATTGTCGCCGGCCTTGGCTTGACTTATATGTTTGTTTGGGCGCCTGCAACGGCTTCCAACCGGCTGCTGGCGGCATTCAGCGGAACGCTGACGCAGAGCCTTGTTGTGGCCCTTCTATGGCGAGGCGGACGCGGGAACAGGATCGACGCAGCCCTGCTCCTCATTCCCAACTGCGTAATGCTTGCTCTGCATGTGCTCAGCAACCTCTGCTCCCTACCCGCCTTTTCTTCGACGCACTGGGCATTTTGGATTGTGCGCTTGCTGAGCCGGGCCATTTATTGGCCGTTCCGCATGAGTGCATTCGACGTGGTTGGTCTGGTTGAAATGTACGCCGTTCTTGTGATCCTGCTGCGCAGCTACGTGCGCACCAGCCAGGACGAAGAGCGCCTGGAGTCGGAGCTCGAAGCAGCCCGCGCCGTTCAAAAAGTTCTCATCCCCGATGAAGTGCCTGCCATTCCCGGCTTCGCGGTTGAGACCGTTTACCACCCGGCAAGCCAAGTTGGCGGAGACTTCTTTCAGATTGTGCCCCTGAATAGCGGCGGCGCGTTGATCGTGATCGGCGACGTGAGCGGCAAAGGCATGCCCGCGGCCATGACTGTCTCTCTGCTGGTGGGAACCGTCCGCACTCTCGCCCACTATACACAAAGCCCCGGCGAAATTCTGGCAGCCATGAACCAGCGCATGTTGGCCCGCTCATCCGGCGGATTCACAACCTGTCTTGTGATGCGCATCGACCTGGACGGCACGTTGACCGCAGCCAACGCCGGGCATCTTGCGCGCCCTATCTCAACGGCGCCGAACTCAAGCTCGAAAACGGACTGCCCCTCGGCCTCGCCGCTGAAACGCAATATGCTGAGTCGACCTTCAGGCTTGCCACGCCGTCCAGACTCACTTTGCTCACAGACGGCGTGGTCGAGTCCCGCAACCACCACGGCGAACTCTTTGGATTTGACCGCACGCGGGCAATTTCGACCGAAGCCGCCAACCAGATCGCAAACGCTGCGGAACAGTTTGGTCAGGAGGACGACATCACGGTTCTCACGCTCACCCTTGCCGCTGCGGAGGCGCTCCATGCGTAGGGCAATTCTTCTCCTCTTGTTCTTTCCCTTGTCTCTCGCCGCGCAGACTTCTCTCAGGATCGCGCCAAAGCATTGTGTGTGGAAAGAGGGCGACGATCCGCGATGGGCAGCGCCGTCGCTCGACGATTCCGATTGGAAACCCGTATCGGAGTGGACCGGGCTTGCAACCCCCAGGCCCTTCTTCTGGTTGCGTTGCACTTTCGAGCCCGGCCAGCTTGCGACCGCGGTCGAACCCCAACTGCAAGTTTCCGGCGATCTCGCCTGGCAGGTCTTCGCAAATGGAAGAACGATCGGCGAGTCGGGCAACCCGGTGACTGGCGCGCATACCGCCGGCCTGGCGATCGACTACCCAGCGCCGGAATTCGCTGACCGAAGCCATCCAATCGTCGTAGCCGTGCGCATGACATTCTCACCCGAGGTCAATGGAGCGCAACGGCTACCCGCGCTTGCACTGGGCGATGCGCTGCTCCAGCGCGACGCCTACTATCGCGCAGTGTACGAACGCACCCAGGATCAGTGGGTCACCTGGGTCTGCTATGCGCTCATCGCCTCGGCAGGCTTGTTCTTTCTTGCGCTCTACTGGTTCGATCGCACCCAGCGCTTCCTGCTTTGGATTGGCCTTACCTGGCTCTCGCTCGCCGATCTGCGCATCAACGAGTTCCTCGTTGCGGCTTCGGTGCACTACTCCTCTTTCCTTGAGTTCTTCCTCTACGCCATTGGTCAGAACGTACAGGTTTTCACCATCCTATTCTTTTTTGCGTTGAACAGGCGACGCGTGCCCGTGCTCTTCAGGATCGCCCTGGTCATCGACGGTTACTACGGCGTCGCTCTAACCGTGGCTGCACTTCTGCCGCTGCGTCTGAGTATGCTTGTGCGCTTTGATACTGAAGTAACCTTCTGGATGACCACGATTCAGATCATTGCATCGGTTGTATCGGCCACCTGCGTCACCGCGGCCTTCTGGCCTCTGCGCAACCTTCGCGGCTGGCAGATCCCGCTTGCTGCCGTCTGCCACGTATGGATGGCGATGGACTTCGCGTACTTCTTCGTGCAGTTTCCCTTCCTGGGCATCGACATCACAACAAGATTTCTCGAGATTCAGCCCTATCGCTCCGCGGCCATTGCGGGAGTGGTCGTCGCAATGACCCTGCTGCTGGTACAGCGATTGCGCTCCACCAATCGCGACCGCGCCGCGTTGCAGGGCGAGATGGATGCGGCCCGCCGTATCCAGCAGCTCCTCGTACCAGCAACGATCAAGCCGGCCGCCGGCTGGAGTGTGGACGCCGCGTTTTTGCCTGCGCGCGAAGTGGGAGGCGATTTCTACCATTGCGATGCACTGCCCAGCGGCCGGCAGCGCGTGATCATTGGCGACGTGAGCGGCAAAGGCACAGCCGCGGCCATGACCGCGGCACTCCTGATTGGCGCCACCAAGGGGCGCGGGGCCGATTCTCCCGCTCAGCTTCTCGATCACCTCAACCTGGTGCTGCGCGATAGCCAGGTGGGTGGATTCGCTACCTGCCTCTGCGCCGACCTCGCCTCCGACGGGTCCGTGATTTTCTCCAACGCCGGCCACCTGCCACCATATCGCAATGGCCGGGAGGTCGCCACCGAGCCCGGCCTGCCGCTGGGAATCAATGCGGATACGCATTACTCCACAACTACCCTTCGCCTTGAGCCGGGAAACTCCCTCACGTTGATTACCGACGGCGTGGTTGAAGCTCGCAACTCAACGGGTGAGCTCTTCGGCTTCGAACGCGCCGCGTCCATCTCTCCGCAACCCGCGGAGAAAATCGCACATGCAGCACAGGTCTACGGACAGGAAGACGACATCACTGTTCTCACGCTCACACTTGCGCCCGCCGGAGCCGTCCATGCATAGAGCCCCGGTCCTGATCGCCGCCTTCATTGCATTGTGCGGGCATGCATCCGCGCTGGCCGTACCGCCCATCTCGGCGCAGGCTGCGCCGCTTACTCAATGGCGGTCCGGGTTTATCCAGATCAGCGACAACTGGGCCGAGCACGACGGCGACAACATGGCCTGGGCCAGGCAGGACTTTGACGCAAGCAAGTGGCCCAGTGTCGATCTCGACAGTATTGGCGCCGCTCAAACCGGCTGGCACTGGTTTCGCAAACACGTGAACCTGGGGCCCGGCCACGCCGATGCGTGGTTGCTTTTCGAGGGCGGTGACGGCACTTACGAAGCCTATGCGAATGGCGTCCGCCTCCCGGGCGCGAGCCTGCACTCGTCGTTTAATGTCTATAGGCCTACTGAGCGCGCCTTTCAACTGCACAGCGACAATGGCGACTTTACCATTGCGCTGCGCACGCATGCGCCGGCCAACTATATCGATTACCAGCTGCCGCTCTTTCTTTCCGCGACCGTTGGATCGGAGTTCGCCATCGATTACGAGCGCGCCGCGCTCCAGGCCAACCGCCTTGACGGCGCCTGGCCCTCTATCGCAATCAATCTCCTGCTCTGCCTTGCGGGCCTTACCGTCTTATGCCTCTATCTTGGCCAGCGCGCGCATCGCGACTATCTCTTCCTGGGCCTCTATCTCTTCGTACTCGGCCTGGCTAACGGCCTCTGGAACCTGCAACAATCCGGCGTCGCGCCAACTTCGCTCAACTTTCTCGGCTCCGATCTACTGGTTTACGTCTACACAATTCTCCAAATCGAATTCACCTTCAGCTTTGTGGGAAAGAATCCCGGGCGCGCCATGCGGATCTACCAGGTCGCGCTGCTGCTGCCGTGGATCATCGCTTTCCTCTGCTGGAACGGCCATTTTCCGTCGGACACCTACGCGTTGATTGAAGCGGCAATCACTATTCCGGCGGCGTTTATACTCACCACTCTGTTGCTGGTGTGGTACCGGCGCGGCAATCGCGAAGCCGGATGGCTGATTCTTCCCAGCCTGCTTCCGCTCACCATGAACGCGCTCTTTGACCTTGGGTTTGCTTCCATCCTGCTCGGCTGGGGCCGCTTCGACTTTCTCGATTCCCTTATACCAATCGGCCTGCTCCAACTGCAGCCCATCGACCTCGCCAATCTACTCTTCCTCGTGGCCATCGCCGTGGTCATGTTCTTCCGCTTCATGCGCGTAAGCCGCGAGCAGGCCCACGCCGAAGCGGAACTGGACGCCGCACGCCTGGTGCAGCGGCAGCTTGTGCAGCCGGCCGTCAATACTCCCGGTTTTCTGGTCGAAAGCGCTTACTTGCCCGCTGCGCAAGTGGGCGGCGACTTCTTTCACGTGCGCGTCTACAAAGACCAAAGCCTGCTGATCGTCGTGGGCGATGTCAGCGGCAAGGGACTGCCCGCTGCCCTCTCAGTTTCTGCCATCGTTGGGGCTTTGCGCGCAATGCCGGAGCAATCCCCGACGCTCATGCTCCAGGCCCTCAACCGCGGCCTCAGTGGAAATTTGCAGGGCGGCTTCGTCACCTGCTGCGCCCTGCGGATCATGCCCGACGGTTCCGTTACATTCGCCAACGCAGGCCACCTGTCGCCTTACTGCAACGGACGCGAAATCGAGTTGGAGTCCGGCTTCCCGCTCGGCCTCGACCCTGCCGCGGAGTACCCTGAAACGCACTTCCGTATGAATTCTGGCGACAAGCTAACCCTGCTCTCTGACGGCGTCGTGGAGGCCCGGAACTCTACCGGAGAACTCTTCGGCTTCGAGCGGACCGCGGCTATCTCCAGCAAGACCGCTGACCAGATCGCTAAGACAGCAGAGCTGTTCGGACAGGAAGACGACATCACAGTGCTCACGCTCACCCGGCGTGCCGAACTGCCCTGACCCTGGCGCTGGGCCATTTCAGCCTCGGAAACCACTCCCGGTCAAGCGTCAAGATCCTTGCCCAACACTGCATCAAAATTTTCTCGACACAAGTCAAACAAAAACAAGCGCTTATCTCATTGTTTATGTTATATTAGCGTATTACACTCATATTTTATGAATCGTTTATGCTATAGTTCCATCAGACAAGTTGAGCGGCTGGGAGCTGGTGCTCCTCGCCTCACCCACAAATCTTTGATTCACATGGAGAAATCAATATGACAATCACTCGTTGGGATCCGTTCCGTGAAGTTGCTACCCTGCAGAACCGCGTCAATTCCCTTTTCCGCGAAATGAACGAAGGCGAAGGCCCGTTGACCACAGCCAGTTTCATTCCCGCGGTCGACGTCTATGAAGACAACGAAAAGGTCGTCCTCAAGCTAGAAGTGCCGGGCATTGAAGAGAAGGACCTGGACGTGCGCGTTGAAAACCACACCCTGACCGTCAAGGGCGAGCGCAAGTTCGAGAAAGAAGAGAAGGAAGAGAACTTCCATCGCATCGAGCGGCGCTATGGAAGCTTTTATCGTGCCTTCACTCTGCCGAACACGGTCGATACCGAGAGCGTTGCAGCCGGCTACAACGCGGGCGTGCTCAAGCTCGAACTGAAAAAGAAGCCCGAAGCCCAGCCCAAGCAGATCAAGGTCAACGTGGGCAAATCGCTGGCGGCGTAAGAGCAGCCTTCAGCTCTTAGCTTTCAGCTATCAGCTGAGTGTGCTGGCGTAGACAGCGTCGTTTTGAGCTAGAATTTGCGCCGGGGAAGGAAATCGTTGAATTCCTCCCTGGCGCTTCTGTTTTGCAACATGGTTTTGGTTGAATTCGACAGTTGGATCGAGAAGGAACAAGCTAAAAGCTGAGAGCTGAAAGCTGGGAGCTGCATTTATGGCCATCCGTTGGGACAAATTCACCGTCAAGTCGCAGCAGGCAATTGAGCAGGCGCGCAACCGCGCCACCGAGCTCGGCAACCCCGAGATCGTGCCCGTGCATCTGCTGCTCGCTCTGGTCGAAGACCGCGAGGGCGTCATCCCCGCCGTGCTCGAAAAGATCGGTGTGCCCATCGAGCGGCTCGAGGCAAACTTGCACGCAATCGAGGAAAAACTGCCTCGCGTTGCCGGAGCCTCCAATCAGCCGGGCCTCGGCCAGCCGCTTACCCGCGTGCTCGACCAGGCCTTTAAAGAAGCCTCCAACTTCAAAGACGAATACGTCTCTACCGAACACCTGCTGCTGGGCGTCGCGCACCAGAAGGGCGACGCGGCCCGCGATGCGCTGGTCGAACTCGGCGCCACGAAGGACGCCATCCTCAAGGCGCTCACGGCCGTCCGCGGCTCGCAGCGCGTTACCGACCAGAATCCCGAAGGCAAGTTCCAGGCGCTTGAAAAATACGCCAAGGATCTGACCGAGCTAGCCCGCCGCGGCAAGCTCGACCCGGTAATCGGCCGCGACGAAGAGATTCGCCGCGTGGTGCAGGTGCTCTCGCGGCGCACAAAAAACAATCCCGTGCTGATCGGCGAGCCCGGCGTTGGCAAAACTGCCATCGTCGAAGGCCTCGCGCGCCGCATCGTCTCCGGCGACGTGCCGGAGAGCCTCAAGGATAAACGCGTCATTTCGCTCGACCTCGGCTCCATGCTCGCCGGCGCAAAATACCGCGGCGAGTTTGAAGACCGCCTCAAAGCCGTGCTCAAAGAAATCGAGGAGTCGAACGGCGCGATCGTCCTCTTCATCGACGAACTGCATACACTCGTCGGCGCAGGCGCGGCCGAGGGCGCCATCGACGCCAGCAACATGCTCAAACCGGCTCTTGCGCGCGGCGAGCTGCGGGCCATCGGCGCAACCACGCTCAATGAATACCGCAAGTACATCGAAAAGGATGCGGCCCTCGAGCGCCGCTTCCAGATCGTCTACGTGGGCGAGCCCAATGTTGAAGACACCATCGCGATTCTGCGCGGCCTGAAGGAGCGCTACGAGGCGCACCACAACGTGCGCATCAAAGATTCGGCGATTGTTGCCGCGGCCACCCTCTCGCATCGCTATATCAGCGACCGCTTTCTGCCGGACAAGGCCATCGACCTGGTGGACGAGGCTGCTGCGTCGCTCGCGATTCAAATCGGCAGCGTCCCGACCGAGATCGATCAGCTTGAGCGTCAGGCTACTTCGCTCGAAATTGAGCGCGCGGCCCTGAAGCGCGAGACCGACAAAAATAGCAAAGAGCGCATGGCGGCCGTGGAGCACGAGCTCGGCAATCTGCGCGAGCAGATTACCAGCCTGCGTGCGCGCTGGACCATGGAGCGCGAGGCCATCAACCGCATCGGCGATCTGAAAAAGAAAATCGAAGCCCTGCGCTTCGAGGCCGAGGAGCAGACCCGCAAGGGCCAGCTCGAACGCGCTGCGCAGATTCAATACGGTGAACTGCCGAAGCTGGAGTCCGAGCTCAAGCAGCTCAACGCCGCACAGGACGGCGCCGCCAGGGGTTCAGGCCCCGCGCGCATGTTGAAGGAAGAGGTTGACGAAGAGGATATCGCCAAAATCGTTTCTAAATGGACGGGCATTCCCGTCAGCCGCATGCTCGAGGGCGAAGTCAAGAAGCTCGTCACCATGGAGGATCGTCTGCGCGAACGTGTCGTTGGCCAGGACGCCGCGCTGAGCGTCGTTGCCAACGCCATTCGCCGCTCCCGCGCCGGCTTGAGCGATCCGCGCCGCCCCATCGGTTCATTCATTTTCCTTGGACCAACCGGCGTAGGCAAAACCGAAACCGCGCGCGCCCTTGCCGAGTTTCTATTCGACGACGAGCACTCCATGATCCGCATCGACATGAGCGAGTACATGGAAAAACATGCCGTGGCTCGCTTGATCGGCGCGCCTCCGGGCTACGTGGGTTACGACGAGGGTGGTCAGCTTACCGAAGCGATCCGCAGAAGGCCTTACGCGGTGATCCTCTTCGACGAAATCGAGAAGGCGCACCCCGACGTCTTCAACATCCTGTTACAGGTGATGGACGACGGGCGCCTGACCGACGCCAAGGGCCGCACAGTTGACTTCAAGAACACGGTGCTCATCATGACCTCGAACCTGGGCGCGGCCATGCTCGCCGCCGACACGCTCAAGAACGAGCATGATTTTGAAATGGCTCGCGAGAGCGTGATGCGCGTGCTGCGCGAGCACTTCAGGCCGGAGTTCCTGAACCGCGTCGACGACATGGTCATCTTCCGTCCGCTCACCCATGCGCAGTTGAGCCAGATTCTCGACCTGCGCCTGAATGAGGTAAGCAAGCTGCTTGAAGACCGGCAGATCTCGCTCGAGCTCACCGAGCCCGCACGGCAGTTGGTCCTTGCCGCAGGATCCGATGCTGCCTACGGTGCGCGGCCCTTGAAGCGCGCGCTGCAGCGCATGGTGCAGGACCCGCTGGCGATGAAGATCCTCGACGGCGAAGTGCTGCACGGCTCGCACGTAAGAATCGACGCCGACCGCAACAGCAACCAGTTGCGCTTCGAGCCGATGGGCCGCGAAGCAATGGCCTGAGGATGCGGTAAAATCGAGGGACGTGGGAGGCAGGTCGATGAAGGAACTCGTATTTGAAGTCGCGCAGGAGGCAGACGGCGGCTACACGGCTGAAGCCCTCGGCGAAAGTATCTTCACACAGGCCGACACCTGGGAGGAATTGAGGGCCAACGTCCGCGAGGCTGTTGCGGCGTTCTATTTCGATTCGGCTCCGCCCACATCCGTCCGGCTGCGCCTTGTCCGCGACGAGGTGCTGGCGGTCGCATGAAATTGCCGCGCGACCTCAGCGGAATCAAGCTTGTGAAGCACCTTTGCAAACAATGGCGCTACGAACAAGTCCATCAGGTTGGCAGTCATGTGATTCTGCAAACGTCCGATCCCACCCACCATCGAGTTGCCGTCCCCGCGCACGACCCCTTGCGCATTGGAACTCTGAACGCAATCCTTTCCGCAATCGCCGCGCATAAGGCCGTAGAAAAAGAGACGATTCTCAAGGGAATTTGAGGCTCGCAGCACAAGCTCCGAGAGCGGCCGGCAATCAATATTCTCGACGGAGAAGTGCTCCGCGGCTCGCATGTAAGAATCGACGCCGACCGCAACAGCAACCAGTTGCGCTTCGAGCCGTTGGGGCGCGAAGCAATGGCGTAGGAGCAGTAAGTTAGCGAGTCAGCAAGTCAGCCACAGAATCAGGGTGCCCCATCCTTGCTGCAGCTTCATCGCGGCAAGGGTGGGATAGCACGAACCCCATCGAAGCTTTGTCATCCTGAGCGACCGGACCCTGAACGCAGTGAAGGGGCAGGGAGTCGAAGGATCTGCAGTTGCTCTTGACGCTGCTCGCTTCGACTCCTCCTACTTTGAAGTTCGGGCGACAAGTCTCCTTCGGCTCCGCCAAACCGCCTCAACTATAAACAGAGCGACTGGGATCAGCACGACCGCGGCGTCGAATGAATATCCGCGTAGTGCATTCCCTTCGGAAGGCGCGTGATGCCTGCGCTGCATAAAATAAAGAAGGAGCGAAGCGGTTGAAACAAACCAAATGATTATCGCTGCGGTTCGCTGCCCGATCTTGCCCTGTGGATTTTGGAGTGTGACCCGAGCTGAAAAAATCCAGGGTGTAATCGCCAATTGCAGCGCGCAAGCATAGACAGCAAACGACACTATCGTCGGTATTGCGATACCTAATAGCAAGTGGAAGATCGGAATGCCGAACACCGCGACGTACATCGTCCACGCAAGAAGGACTCCAGCGAGCCAGTAAGAGAGCCGTTCCTTGTCGAATGACACGACTCCGCTCCTTAGTGCCTGCCCCAATTTCCCCAAATGGCGTTGGGCGCCCCAGGTCTCGCTGTTGAGACTGGGGAAAGCACGAACCTACTGCCCCAGCGCCGCCTCGATTGCCGCCGTCACCTGCGGTGAGTCGGGTGTGACGGGGGGCTCAAACCGCGCCACCGGCTTGCCATCGCGGTCGAAGAGAAACTTCGTGAAATTCCACTTGATGTCACCGGCAAACTGCGGATCGGTTGAATTATCGGTGAGGAATTTGTAGAGCGGTGTCTGGTCGTCGCCCTTCACGCTCACTTTCGACATCATGGGAAAGCTCACGTTGTATTTGCGCGTGCAGAAGGTCTTGATTTCCGCATTCGTGCCCGGCTCCTGCTGCGCAAAATTGTTGGCAGGAATTCCGACAATCACCAGTCCGCGATCCTTGTACTTTTCGTACACAGCTTCAAGCGCCGCGTACTGCGGAGTGAAACCGCACTTGCTGGCCACATTCACCAGCAACACCACCTTGCCCTTGTAGCTCTCCAGGCTCACCGGCTGCCCGTCAATGGAGTTCATTGTAAAGTCGTAGATGTTCGCAGCACGCGCCTGCAGTGTGGCTGCCGCGCACATCATCAATGCCAAAATCAGTTTCCGCATAAGACCTCCAGATTTGACCCTTGGGGACGATACACGTCTCATTATCATCCCGGCCACAGTTTCATTGTCATCAAATTGTAAATGCGGTTCAGCAGGCGGGACGGGGTGGGAAACGGCAACCTACTGCCGAAGCTCCACCAGCGTCGCACCTTGTCCGCCCTCATTCTGCGGAGCTTCCGCGATCCCCGCCACGTGCGGATGGCTTTTCAGAAACTCCCGCACGCCACGCCGCAGAATCCCCGCTCCGTGGCCGTGAATCACGCGTACACGCGGCAGCCCGGCAAGAAATGCGCGATCGAGATACTTCTCAAGCTCGTCAGTCGCTTCATCCACCGTGCGTCCGATCAGGTTGATCTCCATGCGCATGTCGTCAGTGTTGGCACTCGTCACCGTCACATGCACACCCTTCTGCTGTCGGACGGCCGCTAATGGAGTCGTCTTTGCCGCGCCGCCGCCTGCAGCTTCAGCAAGCTCATCTCTTTTCGCTCTCATCTTGATGGGCCCCAGCGCAACCTCGAAAACATCCTTCTCAACCTCGCGCTGCACCACGCCAATCTTGTTCATCGATTTGATGAGCACGCGGTCGCCGGCCGCAACATGCCGCAACACATGCGGCTGCGCATTGGCATCGCCTTGATCGGCCCCGCTGCGGTGAGCAACCACTGTCTGGTTAAAGCTCTCCTGGAACTCGCGTCTGAGCCGGTTGATGCGCCGCTCGGCCTCTTTCGAGAGCTTCTGTTGCGCAGCGCGGTCCTCAACCGCGCGCACATTCTCACGCATCTGGAATTCGAAATCCTTGAGCAGCGACGCCAGCTTCTGTTCCAGTTCGCGCGTGCGATTGCGCAATTCAGTGTCGCCTTCCCGCGCCAGCCGTGCCCGCTCCTGATTGAGCGCGTACAGCTGCTCGCGTGTCTTTTTCTTTTCCTGCTCGAGTTCTGCAAGTTCAGCGTGAAGCTTTTCCAGAAACTTCGCCACATCGGCCTGTTGCGAGCCAAGCCGCTCGCGCGCCCCGGCAATAATGGCTGCATTCAGGCCAAGCCGCTCGGCCGTCTGGATTCCAGCCGAAGCCCCCGGCACGCCCAGGTGAAACTGGTAATTCGGCGCCAGCGTTTTCTCATCCACGCCAGCCGCTGCATTCAGCACTCCCGGCGTGTTGGCTGCATAAACCTTGAGCGACGTGTGGTGCGTCGAGATGAGCGACCACGCGCCGGCCTTCAAGAAGAAAGCAGCCACTGCCACAGCCAGCGCGGCGCCCTCTTCGGGATCGGTCGAAGATCCCAGCTCATCGAGCAGCACCAGCGAGTGCTCATCGGCCAGCCTCGCCAACCGGTCGAGATTGGTAATGTGCGCCGAGAACGTTGAAAGCGCCGCTTCAATCGACTGTGCGTCGCCGATATCGGCCAGGAACGCCGTGAACACCGGGAAGCTCGCCTGCTCCGCCGGAACCGGAATTCCGGCCTGCGCCATCATTGCCAGCAGCGCGGTCGTCTTGAGCGCAACCGTTTTACCGCCCGTGTTGGGGCCGCTGACTATCAGTTGCCGCTCTTCGCTCGTCAGTTCCAAATCCAGCGGAACAACTTCACCGCCCGTCGGCGTCTCCGACGACTGGTGGTTCGTAGACCTGGGGTCGTTGGGATGCCCCTGCGCGCGCAAACGCTTCTCGAGCAGCGGATGACGTCCTCGCTTGATCAGCAGCTGCTCTCGTCCAAAACCAGGAGAAACACAGTTAAAGCTGCGTGCAAAACGGGCACGCGCAAGCAGGCTGTCGACAAACGCCAGCACGTGCGCGCCGGCCACAAGCTCTGCAGAATACGCACCCACCTGCCGCGTAAGCGCAACAAAAATGCGGTGAATCTCCGCCTGCTCTTCTTCAATCAGCCGCACCAGCTCGTTGTTCTGCTCGATGGTCTCGAGTGGCTCAACAAAAACAGTCTGCCCCGAGGAACTCGCGCCGTGAATTACTCCGGTAATGCGCCGCTTGAGCTCAGCCCGCACCGGAATCACGAATCGGTCTCCACGAATCGTAATCACGTCATCCTGCGTGGACCCTTCGCCCGAGAGCTTGCGCAGCGCCGAGCGAAGGCTGGCTTCAATGGCGCGCTGCTGCCGCTCCTGCTCGCGGCGAATGCGGTTCAGTTCCGGCGATGCATCGTCGGCCAGCGAACCATCGGGCTGTATTTTGCGCTCTATCGTTTCGGCCAACCCGCGCAGGTTTCCGGTGAGCGCGGCAGACAACTCGGCAAGCCCCATCAGCCTGCCCACCAGTCGCGCCGGAGGCTCGCGCAACAGCGATTGCCACGCGGCGACATCGTTGGCCAGCCGCGCTACACCCTGCAACTCATTCGCTTCGAGAGCAGCCTCGGGAATTCGCGCCTTTGCCGCCAAATCGGTTGGGTCGAATAGCCCGCCCAGCGGCACCGAGACCTGCTCTTCGAGCAGTAAACGAACTTCGCTGGTGAGGCGATGCTGCCGGCTGATCCATTCTTCGTCTGTTGAGGGGCGCAGCGCCAGAATTGCTTCGCGGCCTACGCGCGAAGACGCAAATCCTGCCACAAGCTCAACCAGCGGCTCCCACTCAAGCGCAGCCAGATCGGCTTGCGCAACCGGCGACGGAATGGGATCGAGCAAGGGCACTGGTTTTGTGGGTTTCAGATCTGGACGCGCTGACTGCACGCGCCTGAATCGGTTCGAAGGCTCATCTGACAGTCCTCGCTGACTATCAGGAGTTCGCGCTCGACGCAGCAGCCGCCGTGCTCGACGCAGGCGCCGCGCCCGCGCTCGCCGTCTCGGTCTTTGTGGCAGGCTTCGTTTCGGCCGGAGCGGACTTACCGCCTGAATCGCTGGTCCCTGAATCGCCCTTTTTTGAATCGCTGGACTTTGAATCGCCGGTCTTCGATTCGCTGGCCGAGGAATCGTTCGAGGAACTGTCTGACGAGCTGCCCTTCGACGCGTAGTCGTTCACATACCAGCCCGCGCCCTTGAAGTTAAAACCGGGCACGGTGAGCGGGCGCTCCAACACTCCGCCGCATTGGGGACAAACCGTTTCAGGCTCGGACTTGAAGTGTTGAATCTTCTCGAATTTGTGACCACATTTTGTACAGCGGTACGGGTAGAGTGGCAAAGTTCTCAACTCCCAGGGGAATCATCTCCCACCATCTATTCTATCGGGAGTTGAGGAAATCTCTGCAAACGGCCGGTCGGGTGCCCCAGGTCCGGGGCCCCCACGAACAGGTCTTCGTTCGCGGGGTGGAGGTCTCGATTTTGAGACCTGGGGCACCAAGAAGTTCACCAGGCAGTCCTGGATCGAAGGGATCTGCCTCAAGCTCCCGTTTACTTCACCGCGACCGGCACCGACGCCTTCATGTTTTCCCACTCAAGCGTAATCTGCTTTTGGCCGATGCTCCACGCCAGATCTTCTACCATCGAGTCCGGCTTCGACATCGTCATCGTGGTTCTGCCCAGGTCTTTCGTCGCGTCATACGCAAGTCCCCACTCGCCTGTCGCCTTACTCACAATCAGCACCCATGCTTCGGGATTCGAGATATCGACAAACAGTGTGTACTTCCCCGCCGGCACAGTCAGGTCGCCGATGGTCAGGTCGCCGTCGGTCAAGAGCGTAGTGGCGGAGTTTGCGCCCGCGCGCCATACCGGGTAGTGCGGATCGTGGCTGATGAGTCCGTCTGACGTAAAGATCTTGCCCTCGCGTCCGCGCACCCGCGGCGAGCTATAGGTAATGGTGATGGATTTGCCGTCGATGGTGGCCATTGCCGTCGCCGGCGGGCTCTTGGGCGGAGCCTTGGGCGCGGCCTGCTGGGCCAGCAGAGTGGTTGCGCCAAGCAACAGGCCTGAACATACAAGCAGGGTTTTCATTTTAATCTGTCTCCTCCGGCGGGGGCCGCGTTTGCTGCCATTGGCCCCAACGCCAGAATTGTCGCACCGCGCGCCCCATTTCGGAAACCCCGGCTGCGGAAGCTCACATGAAAATCCTGTTATGATGCGGGCATTGCATGCACCAGCCTCCCGCACTTCCGTCGCCTGGCCGGCGCTTTCGCGCAGCGCTCGAAGCTGAAAAGCCCCTGCAGATTGCCGGTGCCATCAATGCCTACACCGCGCGCCTGGCCCAGGCCGTTGGTTTCCGCGCGCTTTACCTTTCCGGCGGCGGCGTGGCGGCCAACTCGCTCGGCATTCCCGACCTCGGCATCAGCACCATGGAAGACGTGCTCACCGATGTCCGCCGCATCACCGACGCATCCGACCTGCCGCTGCTCGTCGATATCGACACCGGCTGGGGTTCGGCCTTCAACATCGCACGCACTATCCGCCAGATGATCAAGGCCGGCGCTGCCGCCGTGCATATCGAAGACCAGGTGGGCGCCAAGCGCTGCGGCCATCGCCCCGGCAAAGAACTCGTTCCCACCGAAGAAATGTGCGATCGCATCAAAGCCGCGGTCGATGCCCGCACCGACCAGGCCTTCGTCA
The DNA here is from genome assembly GCA_963732165.1 of uncultured Acidobacteriaceae bacterium. Lineage (GTDB taxonomy): Bacteria > Acidobacteriota > Terriglobia > Terriglobales > Acidobacteriaceae > Telmatobacter. The sequence goes on along the minus strand of CAVSYM010000040.1, from coordinate 273,270 downwards.
TCTTGGCCCGCACCGATGCCCTCGCCAACGAGGGCCTTGATGCCGCCATCGCACGCGCCCAGGCTTACGTTGCCGCCGGCGCCGACATGATCTTTGCCGAGGCCGTGACCGAGCTCGCCATGTACACCAGGTTCCGAGAGGCTGTCGGCGTGCCCATCCTTGCCAACATCACCGAGTTCGGCCAAACACCCCTGTGGACTCGCGACGAGCTCGCCGCAGCCGGCGTCGACATCGTTCTCTACTGCTGCGGCGCCTACCGCGCCATGAATGCCGCGGCCCTCAAGGTCTACGAGGCCATCCGCGCCGAGGGCACACAGAAGAGCGTTGTACCGCTCATGCAATCCCGCGCCGACCTCTACAAATATCTCGACTACCACGCCTACGAACAAAAGCTCGACGAGCTCTTCGCCGGGGGCAAGCGATAGCAGCTTCAACTCCTGCAGATAAACCTATATGCCGCGGCCCTCTGCCGCCATCGAGTCAGAGGCTGTGCTCTAAAGTCGTACGTCCAGCCAACTTCCCTGCGCTTGCCACGCCCGCTCCCCATCCTTTAAGTTGAAGCTCTCAGGGGTCGAACTATGACTGAGAGCGCCGCTCCCCCAGCTTTCAAACCGAAAAAGTCGGTCGCCCTCTCTGGCACTGCGGCGGGCGAGACGGCAATCTGTACCGTCGGCCAGAGCGGCAACGATCTGCACTATCGCGGTTACGACATCGCCGATCTGGCCGCAAACTGCCAATTTGAAGAGGTCGCCTACCTGCTTGTTCACGGTAAGCTGCCCACTGCCGGCGAGCTCGCTGCTTACTATGCCCGTCTGGTTTCGCTGCGCGGTTTACCCCCGCAAGTTACCAGGGCTCTCGAATTGTTGCCCGCCTCCACGCACCCTATGGACGTGCTCCGTACCGGCGTTTCGGTTCTGGGCTGCATTCAGCCTGAAGACGAAGCCCATTCCGCTGAAGGCGCGCGCGCCATCGCCGACAAGCTGCTCGCCTCGCTCCCATCCATGCTGCTCTATTGGCACCATTTTTCACGCACCGGGTGGCGCATCAACGTCGAGGCCGGCGGCGACTCCATTGCGGAACAATTTCTGCACATGCTGCACACGGTTGCGGCGCCGCCCGAGTGGGTTGCGGCCATGCAGACCTCGCTCATTCTCTACGCGGAGCACGAGTTCAACGCCTCCACCTTCGCCGCACGCGTCATCGCCGGCACCGGCTCCGATCTTTATTCGGCCGTCGCAGGAGCGATCGGCGCACTCAAGGGCCCCAGGCACGGCGGCGCTAACGAGGCCGCACTCGAAATCCAGCTTCGCTACTCGTCGCCCGATGAGGCCGAGGCCGATATCTCCCGCCGCATTGCCGAGCACGAGGTCATCATCGGATTCGGCCATCCCGTTTACACCATCTCTGACCCACGCAGCGACATCATCCAGCTTTCGGCACTCTCGCTCGCCACTACGCCTGAAGGGCAGCGCCTCTACGCAGTCGCCGAGCGCATCCATCAAACCATGCACTCTACCAAGCGCATGTTTCCCAATCTCGACTGGTACTCGGCCGTGACCTATCACCTGATGGGCATTCCCGTGGGCATGTTCACGCCCCTGTTTGTGATGGCGAGGACGGCCGGCTGGTGCGCGCACGTTATCGAGCAGCGCGACGACGGCAAAATCATCCGGCCGTCGGCGATTTATACCGGGCCGGAAGATTTGAAGTTTGTGCCGATTGAGCAGCGGAGTTGAACGGGGCCGGCCTGAGTTTGCAGCCCGACTGTGCAACTGTGCAGGGCTCTACCGCTAACTAATTGATTTCATTGAGAGCACAGTTGGACAGTTGCACAGCGCCTTTTTATTACCCTGCTGAGACTTGGGAGTTCGGCTTGGATTGGGGCGGGTTGTGTGGATCGAGGTTCATGATCGTCGCTATTCCTTCTATTTAGAATTGTGCGCCGGATGGGTGTAATTATCTGCAACGGAATTAAACCGTGTACGCCCCAATGCGCGTCTCGCGGCTGGTAAGCGCGTCGCAGGCGCGGTCCAGCACCTCGTACTCCTGGTCGTGGGCCCTGCGGAAGGCGCGAAAATCTTCTTCGCTTTTCCACCGGTCGATGGTTATGTACGCGCCGGGCACATAGGCATCGTGCAGCAACTCGGTACCCAGGTATTCGGGCGAGCTGCGGAAGAGCTGCGCCCATGAACCCTCAGGTCCGTAGGCGGCTTCAAACGCGGCGATCTTCTCTTCAGCAATCTCAAACTGCCAGACTACGACGAACATGCGGGTCCCCGACAGTGCTTTCGATATGTCAATGGTAGCGCAGGGGGGACGGTGAACGGGGGTCGGTGAACGGGGGACGGTGAACGGTGAACAGAGGTTGGGGGTCGGGGGGCTGAGGCCCGATTGCAGACCTAATCAAATCAACTCCATGGGCCAGATAACCCAATCGCGCCCCGGAACCTCTTACTGTGCAGGAGGATCAAAAATGAATCGCGCTCTTGCAGCGGCTTGCTGCCTTGCTCTCCTCGCCACCCCCGCCATTTCGCAGAAGAAACATGCACATGCAGCCCGAATGGCCGCGACCCCGATGACCGATCAGCAGTTTATCGATATGGCTGCGCAGACTGACATGCTTGAGGCGCACCTGGGCCAGATGGCCGCTAATCAGGCTGCGAGTCAGGATGTGAAGGATTACGCCCAAATGCTGGTGACCGACCACACAAGTGACTACCAGCAGCTGACCGAACTGGCCGCCAAAGACAACTTAACCGTTCCCAAGGGGCTCGACGCAGAGCGCAACAAGATGATTGCGCCCTTCGACAAACTCAATGGCAAAGCGTTCGACCAGCGCTACATCCACGAGATGATCGAGGGCCATACCAAGGCCATCGCCGTCTACACCAAGGAATCGAGCGACGCCCAGAACGGCGATGTGAAGAGCTACGCCGCGGCGACGTTGCCTACACTCCAGAAGCATCTCGACGGCGCAAAGGACCTGGCGAAGAAACCCGCCGCCAAAAAATAACGGGGAGCCGCTAGCGCCGCGAACCGGAACCGGGGTCATGATGTCCCCACCCCTGCGACGAAACGAAGTCGCATGGGTGGGCACGGGTTCGATTTAAGACTGACCAGAGCCAGTATCGCGGCTTGGGGGAAATCCTTAGTCTTCAAACAGCTTTGCGATCTGCCGGTTTCCGCTGCTCTCGGCCAGCGTCTTAAAGAGAACACCATCGGCATTCCTTGCGCTTTTGAGCCTTGGAAAGCGGGTGAGGAATCTCTGCACCCATTCCACATGCCCGTTGTCGATAGCGAACGCAAGGTCGCTCAACTCAATGCCCAGGAATCCGCCCCGCTCACGCAGATACTCGATCGCCCAACCCGCGGGAGTAGCTCCGTATGTCGAATCGGCAGCGTTGATATCTGCGCCGAACTCAAGCAAGACATCCACTAGCTCGCGAAAGCCCCCGAACGTGGCGTAATGAATGGCGGTCGCGCCCTCCTCGTCCCTCAAATTGACCAGTTCCGGGTTGCGCATGAGGATCTCCCTCGCTTCCCCCGCCGATCCTCGTTTCATCGCATCAATAAGATTTTCAATCTCGCTCATCTGACCTACACCTCCGCTACACCCACCCCGCGTCTATCACATAGTTCTGATTCGTAATCGCGCTCGCGTCGTCGGCGGCCAGAAACATTACCAGCCGCGCCACCTCTTCCGGCTCAATCTGCCGCTTCAGCGCCTGGTTGCCCAGGATCTCGGCCGAGTACTCCGGCGTGTACACAATCCGCTTCTGCTTCTCGGTGGCAATGGCTCCCGGCATCACGCAATTTACGCGAATATTGTCGCGTCCCAGCTCGTGCGCCAGTGTGCGCGTAAGGCCCACAATCGCCGCCTTCGCCGTCACATACAGCGGCAGGCCCGTCGACGGAATCACCCACGAAATCGAGCTCATATTGATAATTGCCCCGCCACCCGTTTTGCGCATGTGTGGCAGCACCGCCTGCACCGCGAAAAACTGCGGCCGCAGATTCACGGCCATCGACTGTTCCCAGTATTCAGGCGTCACGTCCTCAATCTTGTGCCGTTCGTCGTTGCCGGCGTTGTTTACCAGCACGTCGATCGCGCCCAGTTCCCCCGCGATCTCCTCAATCGCTAGCCTGAGCGCGGCCACGTCGGCCAAGTCGCAATGCTTGTAAATTGGCTCCGGGCAGCCTTCGGCGGCAAGCGTTTGAGCCAGCGCCCGCGCCTGCTCGTCCTGCACATCGAGAAAGGCCACGCGCGCGCCCTGCCGCGCAAAACCTGCAACAATGGCCTCGCCGATGCCCGTGGCCCCGCCGGTCACTAAAACCCTGCGGCCGTCGAGGCTCGGATAACGGCCATAGCGCGATTCTTTCTCTTTCATAAGCTCTTCTCTCGACAAGAGTTGTTCCGGCGTACCGAGTGTATGCCCGCGCCGGACTGCCGCGCCATGTGATTGATCCCGCCTGTTGGTACACCGTCTCCCATCCAAGGGTGCATACTTATTATGTAGGTCGTACTATGCGAGAGAAGCCTTCCCCTGTGTCTCTCTCTAATTCCAGCCGGCCGAGCGATCGGTACATTGAACCATTATCAGGGGCTGCTATCCATAAGGGCTGCATATAGATGTGGCCTTGTTGAACGAATCTGGCCAGAACGCAACGAATCGGCGATCGGGTAAGGTTCGGAAGTGTGCTTTGCTCGAAAAATCGATTTAACGACTGCCGGACACCGGGACGGACGACCGATCTCCCAAGGGCCCGGCATTGACGCTCAAAAGAATCTGCTGTGTTCGATATAGAGAGGGACCAAATGAAAGCTGCTCCTCGTTTTCCTGGCATCCGAGTTACCGCCAACGGCAACCAGCTTGTCTCGTACCATACCGAAACCCGGATTGCCGACGCCGGCGTGTTTTATCCCATCACCCCGTCGACTGAAGGCGGCGAGCTGTTCCAGCAGGCCTATGCCGAAGGCCATTTGAACGTCTTCGGCAGCAACACCATCGCCATTGAGACCGAGGGCGAGCATGCCGCGCAGGGCGGCGCCATCGCCCACTCTGTCTGCGGCAAGCGCGTGGTCAACTTCACTTCGGGCCAGGGCGTGGTCTACGGCGTTGAGCAGTATTACCACGCGCCCGGCAAGGGATCCACGATGGTGCTCGAAGTTGGCGCCCGCGCGCTCACCAAGCACGCGCTCAATGTGCACTGCGGCCACGACGATATCTATGGCGCGCTCGACACCGGCTGGATCATGATCTTCGGTAAAGACGCGCAGCAAGCCGCCGACCAGGCCCTCATCCTTCGCCGAGTTACCGAGCTCTCGCTCACACCGGGCATGAACATCATGGACGGCTTTTTGACCACCCACCTTGAGCGCACCTTCTACAAGCACGAGTCCGAGCTGATTCGCGAGTATCTGGGAGCGCCCGACGATGTGATCGACTGCCCCACCGAGGCGCAGCGCGTTCTCTTCGGACCTACGCGCCGCCGCGTGCCCAAGATGGTCGACCTCACCAACCCCATCCTGCTTGGGCCCGTGCAGAATCAAGAGCACTACATGCAGGGTGTGGTCGCGCGCCGCAACAACTTTGCCGAGCCAATCCTGGGTTTCCTTGAAGATGCGTACAAAGATTTCGGCGAGTTGACCGGCCGCTATTACGGACTGGTAACCGAATACAAAACTGCAGACGCCGACACTGTCTTCGTCTCGCTCGGCTCGGCCGCTGAGAACATCGAAGCCGCAGTCGATTACCTTCGCCAGACGCGCGGGGCATCGGTCGGTTCCGTTCACGTCAATGTCATTCGCCCCTTCCCTGAAGCGGCCATCGTTGCCGCGCTCAAGGGCAAGAAGAACGTCATCATCCTCGAACGAACTGACGAGGCTCTTTCGGGCGACAACCCGCTCGGCCGCGACATTCGCACCGCATTTTCCAAGGCCGTTCAAGGTACCGAGGGCATCGAAACCATTACGCTCGCCGAAGTGCCGCGCTTCTTCGCCGGCACCTACGGCCTGGGCTCGCGCGACTTCCGCCCCGAGCACGTGATCGGCGCATTCGAGTACGCCACCGCGGGACGCGCGCGCAAAGACGGCAAGACAGCGGCCGATGGCGTCAGCTTCATCGTCCTCGGCATCGACCACCCCTACGCGGTCGTCGGCGATGAAACTCCATCGCTGCTGCCCGAGGGCGCAGTCGCCGTCCGCCTCCACTCCATCGGCGGATGGGGAGCCATTACCACCGGCAAAAACCTGGGCGCAATCATCGGCGACCTCAACGACCTGCTCTACGAGCGCGATGGTTTGAAGGACGACCTCGGCAATCCCAAGGAAGTGATTCACGTCAGTGCCAACCCCAAGTACGGTTCCGAGAAAAAGGGCGCGCCCACCAGCTACTTTATGGTTGCGGCCAAGGAGCGCATCCGCGTGAATTGCGATTTGCGCCACGTTACCGTCGTCCTGTGCTGCGACCCCAAGGCCTTTACCCACACCAACCCGCTCGATGGCATGCAGGAGGGCGGCTGCCTTGTATGGGAGTCGGAAGAAGAAGGCGCGCAGGCGTGGGAGCGCCTGCCGCAGTGGGCGCGCAAACAGATTATCGAGAAAAATATTCGCGTCTTCACGCTGCCCGGCTTCGCAATTGCCCGCAAAGCCACTGACCGCGGCGATCTGCAACTGCGCATGCAGGGCAATGCGTTCCTCGGCGCGTTCTTCCGCGTCAGCACGCTGCTCGACGAGTTCGGCATCCCGCAGGAGCAGTACCGCGACGTCGTCTTCAAGCAGTACGTGAAGAAGTTCGGCAAGCTCGGCGACGCGGTTGTGCAGTCGAACATGGAAATCATGACCCAGGGCTTCGAGCAGGTGAAGGAAATTGAAATCGGCGCGCTGGCAGCCGCCGATCGCTCCAGCCTGCGCGGCGAAGCGCTGCTGCCCATTCTCGAGTTGGCCACAGCCGGTGGCTCTTGCGGAACGGGTTGCCGCTCCACACCAGTTCCCGCGGCCCAGGGTCCGCGCACGCCGGTATCGACCGTCGCCGCATTCGACGCGGAGTTCCGTTCGCACTTCGGCTACAACCAGCCGGCCACGCCGCTCTCCGCCATGGGTGTTATTGCCGCGGCCACCGGCGACACTGCATCGAAATACGTTGCCCGCCGCGAAACCCCGCTCTACATCCCCGAGAACTGCACGCAGTGCATGGAGTGCATCTCAGTCTGCCCTGACACCGCGCTGCCCAACTGCTCGCAGGATCTGAGCACGGTGCTGTCAACGGCCGTGAGCTACTACGTTGGCGACCCGGCTGAGCGCAATAAGCTGCTGCACGCGCTGCCTGAGATTGAGAAGCGCACCCGCGAGCGTATGCTGGCTGAATTCAAAACCGGCACGCCGCTCCAGACGATTCTGCGCGAAGTCACCGATTCCGTCGACGGCTTCTCGGTCCAGGCCAAGACGCAGTTCTTTAGCATTCTCGAAAAAGTGCCGATGGCCTACCAGAAGGTGAACGCCATCTTCAGTTCGCCGGAGCGCAAGACCGCCGGCTCGGGCGGCATCTTCTCCATCTTCGTCAGCGACCTGTGCAAGGGCTGCGCGGCCTGCGTCACGGCCTGCGGCGATCACCAGGCCCTCAAGATGGTGCAGGAGACTGAAGACGTGAACGCGATGCACGAGACCGGCACGCACTTCCTCGATCTGCTCCCCGATACGTCGCAAAAGTTCCTCGGTCTCTATAACAACGCCAACCCGGCCGACTCAAAGACCGCGACGCTGCGCAACATGCTTATGGTGCGGCGCAACTACGACGCGCTGGTGGCCGGCGACGGCGCCTGCGCCGGTTGCGGAGAAAAGTCTGTGCTGCGCTCCATCGCCGCGGTAACCGAGGCGTACATGCGCCCCGCTTTCCACGCCAAAAGCGACCGCTTCGTAGCCAAGGCCGGCGAACTTGAGAAGACCGGCGTCGCCAAACTCGAGGCGCTGAAGGCAGCTAACCCCGAAGAGTACGATCGCACCCGCCAGGCGATCGCGCATCTCATCATGAGCCTGGGCGGCGAAGACACAACCGACACCAAGGCGCGCATCGCAGCGCATGAGTCCGAGCACGGCACGATTACCGATGCACACTTGGTTGAAGCCGTCGCGGCAGTGCTGCTCACCGAGGCCTTCAATCACAAGAACCTGCAGCCCATCGATGGACGCCTGGCTAACGGCATGAGCGTAATGGCCATGGCCGCGCACACCGGCTGCAACACGGTCTACGGTTCCACAGCGCCCAACAATCCGCATCCCTATCCATGGATGAACTCGCTCTTTCAGGACGGCATCACCGTGGGCTGGCTGATGGGCGAGAGCTTCATCGTCGATCACGCGCGCCGCTCCGTAATCCCTGAGCGCCTGGCCGACATCCTGCTCTTCCGCGACTGCGGCCTCAGCGCCGAGGAGTATTACCACTTCACGCACTTTACCGATGCGCTGATGACCGACCAGGAGATCGTGGAGCTGCCCAAGGTTTGGGTGGTTGGCGGCGACGGCGGCATGGGCGACATCGGCTATCAGAACATGTCGAAGGTCATCCTGCAGAACCGGCCCAACGTGAAGGCCGTCATGCTTGACACGCAGGTCTACTCCAACACCGGCGGCCAGAACTCCGACTCGACACCGATGCTGGGCGGCAACGACATGAACGTGTTTGGCGCGGCCACGCAGGGCAAAAACACTGAGAAGAAGACAGTGGCCGAGACCTTCCTTGCCGGCCACGGCTCGCCGTTTGTGGCGCAATGCTCCATGGCCAACGCGCCCAAGCTCTACCGCGCCATTCTCGACGGACTCGAGTATCGCGGCACCATGTTCCTGCAGGCCTTTACCACCTGCCAGCCGGAGCACGGCGTCCCCGACGACATGGCCCTCCACCAGGCGCAGCGCGTGCGCGACTCGCGCGGCGTGCCCGAGTTCGTCTTCAACCCGCGGCTCGGCGAAAGCTATCAGGAAGCGCTCGACATCAAGGGCAACCCGTCCATCGATCTCGACTGGTACGAGACCAAGGACAAGACTACTGGCGACATTCGACGCTACACCGTGGCTCACTGGTGCACCACCGAAGCGCGCTTCCGCAACCACCTGAAAAAGATCAAGCCAGAGCAGGCCGAAAAGTTGACGTCGCTCGACAACATGCTGGTGCGCATCACGCAGCAGGATGTGGTCTACCGCTACTATCTCAACCCCTCACACCGCAGCTTCATTCCCGACTTCGGCGTTTACATCCCGGTCGAAAACGAGGGCAAGGTCACCTATTACGCGCTCTCGCGCCAGCTGGTGATGTTCTGCGTGGAGCGGCGCAAGGCGTGGCGCATGCTGCAGTCCAAGGCCGGCATCGTGAACAAGGAATACCACGCGCAGAAAGCGATCCTGGCCGAAGTAGAATCCGGCAAGCTCTCGCTCGACGAACTGTTCACGCGCGGGCATGAACTGGTGAAAGAGCGATTGAACGCGCCGGTGGTGGCGAAGGCGTGAGGCTGCCGTAGCGCCGGTCTCCAGACCGGCTGTAGTGCGGGCGTCCCCGCCCGCACAATCACAACTCTTCAATGTGAAGCAAGCCGAACGCGAACCGCAAGGTCCGCGTTTTATCTTTAGGCCTCCACTTCAGTCTCTTTCAAGCGCTAAAATCTGCGATATGACCATACCAGGTGAAGAAATCGCCCTGTACCAGGCGTTTATTTTGGAAGTAGCCAAGGAGTTGGGGGCAATGCAATGCCCCCCCGACAAAATGCTCTGGCACTATACAAATGGGGCGGCATTGATTTCAATCCTCAATTCCAATGAGATCTATTCGACACAGATTTCATGCCTGAATGACTCGACGGAATTGAAATACGGATCGAGGCTCTTTCACACAGCTCTCAATGATCTTCGAACGGAAACGGGCAATGATGAGCTGTCTAAAAAGCTCCTGGACGGCGCAACTCGGCATTTTGAAGAGAACCTTGGTTACTCCCCCGCCTCATTTCACTTCGTTAGCTGCTTCAGTGAGGAAAAGGACGACCTCAGCCAATGGAGAGCTTATGGGGGAGGAGAAAACGGCTATGCAATTGGATTTCTTGCGGCTGACCTCTGCGGAATTCCGAATAGTATGCTCGTCCGTGTGAATTACGATTCGGAGCTACATCAGGCTTTGGCAAAGAAGGCCGCGATGGAAATGGTTCGATTCTTCAAGGAAGCCGTCCAGAAATACAGACCTACGGATTTGGTGCAATTCGGGCAAGATTTCCTGGAAGCGTGGGAAAAACAGATTGTCATGATCGCTCCAATGGTCAAAGACCCAGGCTTCTTCAAGGAGAAGGAATACCGAATAGCAAAAGGCTATACCGCGTCCGACCTTGAGAGCCTCCAATTCAAACAGAGAGTCACGATGATGTCGCGCCACCTCCCGTTACAACCGCAAGGCTGGGTTCGTTCCGAGCCGTATCGTCTTCCGATCTCCGAAATCATGGTAGGGCCTTGCCGTCACCCGGAGATTAGCCGCACAAGCGTGGGTACCCTTCTTCAACAGAAGCGCTATCCGCCGGACCGGCTTTCGATTTCGAAGATCCCATTTCAAATCACTTAGCACGGCGTGGGCAGTCAGCGAATTCTTGGACGCGAGCAAATCAGCTACCCTGAGCGTAGCGGTGATCCATATTGACGCGTGAGGCGCTACGCGCTACATTGGTTGCATGATCCGGTCGTTCCGGCACGCTGGGCTGGAAAAGTTCTTCTATACGGGCAGCAAAGCGGGAATTCAGCCTGCACACGCCGAAAAACTTCGGCGCCAGCTAACCGTCTTAAATACGGCCCCGAACGCCAACCGAATGAGCTTTCCAGGTTGGGACCTGCACCCTTTGAAGGGTAATCTTGAAGGCCATTGGTCAGTGAAGGTCAATGGCAATTGGCGAATGACCTTCACGTTTGAGAATGAAAATGCGATTCTCGTCGATTATCGGGATTACCACTGAAGAATGGGGAGACAGACGATGGATAGGATGATGTACAACCCGTGCCACCCTGGTGAGTTGCTTCGCGAGTATCTCGGTACTATGCCTGTGGGCGAAGCCGCAAAGCGCTTGAAAGTTGCGCGGTCGACGCTCTCGCGATTGATCAACGGCCGCGCTGCGGTTACCGCAGCCATGGCTTTGCGCCTCTCTGACGCGTTCGGCACCGAGCCGCGCCTTTGGCTCGATCTGCAACAGCAGTACGACCTCTGGCACGCCTCGCGGCGAAAACGGCCCAAAGTTGCAGCATTTCCGCGCGCCGCATAGCCGGTCAGCATTATGGTGAAGAAGGCAGAGTAGGTACTGGCCCAAGCGCGCACTGTCGTCGCCCTGAATCGCACGAACGCGGACCCCGAGGTCCGCGTTCGGCGTTTCAACCCGCCCAGCCCTACTTGCTGAACCCCACGTAGTTTCTTCCCGCATACAGCCGGTACCCTCCGGCCGGATCGGAAGTCACTTCGAGCGGCCGCGGCCGCGCCATCGCCGAGTCATTGACTGAGCTCACCGTAACCACGTTGTTGCCGCCAACGTCGGTCACCACAAACTTGTTATCGCTCACGAATCCGAAACCATAAACGCCGGCCGCCAGGCTCTGGCCGCCGACCTTCACCGGCTCCTCCACAATTAAGTACCCCTGGTACTTGGCCGCAATGCCCGTCGAGTAACCGCTCGTGTCGACCAGCGTGGCCAGCACATAGTGCCCGTCGGCAAACTTCACGCCGCCCGAGTTGCGCAACTGCGTCGGCGCCGACTGGCCGTCGTAATACACGCTCGCCGGCACCAACTTCTGCATGTCTGCCGGTTTCAGAATCTTGTCGCCCGCCTGCGCGGTGAGCGCAACCGGAACCGCCATCACCACCAACAAGGCCACAAATGGAAGCTTTCTCATTCCCTTACCCCGCATCTAAAACTCCTCCCATAACATCGGTCGGAGTATATCCCATCCCGGCGGTCAGCCGTCGTCCATCATTCGATGGATGCCGCTTCCGGCCGCTCCAGCTAATTTTCCGTGCACAGCAGATCGTAGTAATAGTTGATACTCACCTTCTTGATCGGCGCCGGAAGCTTCGGCACGTTCAACGTGTGCTCATACGTTCCATTGCCGGTCATTCTCATCTGCCACGCGCGCAGAATCTGGCCGTTCGCCAATTCCAGATAGATGGGCACCAGCCCCTTGAATGAGTCCGACACGCCCGATTGAACCAGCTTGATGTGCACCGCGCTACCATCGGCGGTTGGCGTGGCACCGCCCTCAAAGTGATACGACGGCAGCTCGGTGCCGTACACGTACTCATTGAAGAACCAATCCATGCTGCCGTTGCTGTCAAGATTCATCGCCGGGCTCATGTGCTTTTCCACCATCGCCTTGAAGTCCTCGGTAGTGGCCGGTCGCAGCTTGTAGGTCGACACAAAGTCCTGCATTGTTTCCTTGAAGCGCTGGTCCCCATCGCGCGGATTCCACATCATCATCTGGACCATGTGCAGAATGAATGCTCCCTTGGGATAAACCAGGTCGCCATAGATGTTCCAGCCCGCCTTGGGCGAGCTCAGGCGAGTGCCCATCGTCACGGGGCCCACATCGATTGGCCTGAACCCAAACTCGTTTTTGTCCGTCAGCAGCTTCCGCTCCGACCTCCAGAAATCGAGATAATCGTCTGGCTTGGGCCGGGTGAGAAGAAGATAGAGCGCGGCCGACGCGTCGGCGAATCCCTCGCTCATCCATTGATCCCGGTAGCCGCGGAACCCCACCGTCTGTCCCCACCATTGGTGCGCCACTTCATGCGGCGTCACCACCCTCCAATACTGCGGGTCAGACAGGTCTAACTCCAGGTTGTGCCGTTGCGTAACATCCAGAAATCCGCAAACAGGCAGATAAACCAGCATTGGCCAGCTCTGGCCAAAATCGCAATTGGGCTGTCCCGTGAGCGCGATGTGACTGAAAGGAATCTGACCGAAGAAGTTTGTGTAAACCTGCGCGGCGGACTGCGCCTGGCTCAACTCATTGGGCAGCATCGCTCCCGGCTGCAGCGTCCCCAGCGCGTCTCCATCTAAATTCGACAAGAAATCCGGGGGCTGCCGGTTGGCGTAGGCGTCAATCGTCAACACCGGCTGCCCCGAAGATCCCACCGTCGCCTCCTTCGATTGAAAGTCGCCAAGCGTGAATCCAGCCACCGGAAGCGGTGTTTCGGTCTTCCATTCGGTGGTGGTCTCCTTGCCGTCGCTGCCTTCCTTCACCTTGGTTCCGGTGGCAATCAACTGCAGGCCCTTGGGAACGTGGAATTTCATCTCATAGTTGGCATAGTCACCCAGACCCTGGTTCGAACTCGGGTACCAGTCTTCACGCGCAACAGGAAAGTAATTGCTGTTGCCCTTGTTCATCACCGCATTTTTGCCGCCGTAGGTAATGCGAATCGTCGTCGTGTCGCCTTTCTTGAGCGGCGAGGCAAGCAGCACTCCAAAGTCGGGATCCTGGTCCTTCTCTTCCTGCACAAAATCCAGCGCGTCTCCCTTACCGGTGGTGGCCTGGCTCACGCGCAGCGTTGGATACAAATCGAATGGCACAACAGCAAGGCCATCCTGGTCGGCGCGCAACTCTACCGTGGCCACGCTTGAAACCGCTCCGCCTTTATCAATTGAAACGTCGAGGTCCTCGTTCAGAATCTTGTACGCTGCGTTCTGCACATCGCCCGAGGGCGTGCCGTTCGCGTACTCCGAGGCAAGACGAAACGAGAGAGGATATATCGTCCCGTTAGCGGCTGGATCCCACACCATCAACGCAACTTCATCGGGCTCAACGTCGCTGTCGACGCCGTGCGGGTCGACAATGTAAAACAGCTGCAGGTTTTTTCCGCTGTGCAGATCGGCCATGAAGAAATCGCCCGTGGCCGGGCTCAGCACGTCTTCCAAGAGTCGCAGATCCACGTTTCCATAGAGAATCTTTTCGTAAAAAGTCCCGTTGTCGCTGCCATAAGTTTGTATGGAGTGGTGCCGCAACAGCGACTGCAGATCCTGCGCGGGCTTCGCGAACGAGCCGGCGTCCTGCCCCGCGCCCGCCGACACCTTTTCGAGTTCGGCTGCGGTGCCATCGGAAAAGCGCAACACCGCCTGGTCAAAGTCCTCGTCGAACTCATGGGCGTGCGTGAACAGCGCCAGGTTGTTCTGCTCCTGTGTGGTGGGCGGCGTGATGTGCACGTGGCCATCTCCGCGGAAGATTGCTCCCGTCACTTTTCCGTTCACCTCGCCGTAGAACGCGAAACTGCCGCTCTTGAATGTGAAGACGGCCGCGTCGCGTTTCAAAGCGAAATTGTTGACGGTGATCGTCGCGCCGGCCGGCATCAGGTTGCGAAGCTGCTGGTAAACTGCATTCGTGTTCGGCGCCTTTTGCGCGTGGATCAGAAGACTGGAAGTTGCAAGAAAGGTCAAAGTTAGACAGGCAGGGACGCACTTACGGATCTCCATTAAGATGGCTCCCGGATGGGCTAAGGATTTCTGGTGATTAAATATAGTCGATGCGTCCGGGTGTGTCCCGAGAATCTTTCGTTACTTTAGTGGACATATAGGTCGACGTACTCGTTCACCGGCATGGCATCGAGCCGGTTGGCGTCGAGCGATACGTCGAGGATGCGGTTTTGCCGGTCCTCGGCAAACTGGCGCCGCAGATTGGTCCTGAACTTCTCCACCAGCAGCGGCAGCCCCTCGTCGCGGCGGCGCTTGTGGCCGATGGGGTACTCGACAGTTTCTTCGAGCACCGTGCCATCGTCGAGAACGGCACGAAGCGAATTCGCAATCGAACGTTTTTCGGGGTCGTGATAGTCGGTGGTGTAAGCCGGCTCTTCGACGCACTCGATCTTTGCCCTGAGCAAGTCGATGCGTGGGTCGGATGCTACGGAGTCCTCATAGTCGGCCGCCGTCAATCGCCCATAAAGCAGCGGAATTGCAACCATGTATTGAATGCAGTGGTCGCGGTCGGCGGGGTTCGCCAGCGGCCCCTTTTTGTCGATAATCCGCAGGCACGCCTGGTGCGTCCGCACAGTGATTTGCTTGATCGATTCAGCAGAGAAGCCGCGTTCGCATAAGTGCGTACGTATCTTCATCGCCGCTTCAACAGCCGTCTGCGCATGGAACTCGGCCGGATAGCTGACCTTGAAAAGCACGTTCTCCATCACGTACGACCCGTAGGGCCGCTGGAATTTGAGCTCGCGCCCGCCGAACGAAACATCGTAAAAGCCCCATGTCTTTGCCGTCAGCGCCGAGGGATAGCCCATCTCGCCCGCGCGCGCCATCAAGGCCAGCCGCACAGCGCGGCTGGTGGCATCACCGGCAGCCCAGCTTTTGCGCGAGCCGGTGTTGGGCGCGTGCCGATAGGTGCGAAGGCTCTGCCCATCCACCCACGCCAGTGAAATTGCATTGATGGTCTGCTCGCGCGTGAGACCAAGCAGCGCGCATACGACCGCCGCCGACGCCACCTTCACCAGCACCACGTGATCGAGACCCACCTGGTTGAACGAATTCTCGAGCGCGATGCAGCCTTGAATCTCGTGCGCCTTGATCATGGCCGTCAATACATCGCGCATGGTGAGCGGGGCCTTGCCTTCAGACAGCCTCGTGCGCGAAAGCCAATCCGCCGTGGCCAGAATGCCGCCGAGATTGTCTGACGGGTGTCCCCACTCCGCCGCCAACCACGTGTCGTTGAAGTCGAGCCATCGAATCATGGCGCCGATGTTAAACGCGGCCTGCACCGGGTCGAGTTCGTAACCCGTCCCCGGCACGCGCGCGCCGTTGGGAACCACCGTCCCCGGCACGATGGGCCCCAGCAGCCTGGTGCATGCCGGATACTCAAGCGCCTCAAGCCCGCAGCCCAACGTGTCAATCAAGCAGTAGCGCGCCGTGCGATAAGCCAGTTCGCTCGCGATCTCGTACCCCAGCGCATAGTCGGCAATGTCTGCGATGACTTTGTCGGGTGCGGAGCGCTGGTTGCTTATTTGCGATGACACGGTAGCTCCTTGCGCGAATGGGAATTTCGCGGCGCTTTAATCAATGTAATCGGCCCAAGGGCCTGCCCGGAATTCGGCCGACCCTGTGAATGGCCGCGCCTATTGAAGCACAAGCACATTCTTAGTGAACTCCGTTCCCGCCATGTACCGGATTCCGCGATCGAAGGTCACCAGCACGCCGCCTTCCTTGATTGCCAATCCCAGCAGATAAGCATCCGTCACCTGTTGGTGACCGAAGATTCGAGATGCAAAGGGCGTAGTCAACTGTGCCCATCCGTCAGCGATCGGCCAGAAACAGTAGCCAGGGCGCATCGCAAGTTCGGCAAGCACCGCTACGGCAGTAGAGAAGCTTCCCGATCCAATTCTGGCCGCGGGACTGGTCGCCAACCTTATGTAGCCGGCATCTGAAAGTGGACAGGTGCCCCAAGTCTCGCCGCTCAAACTGCTGAACCATCGGTGCGCGCTCGCATAATGCTCATGTTCGTCATCGGTCAACGCGATCACAACGTTCAGGTCAAGGAGGTACTTCTTACCCAAGATCGTCCTCCGAGAGCCGCTTTACCATTTCGCTTGTAATCACTCCGCCGGACCGCGGCAAGAGGGGAAAACCGTTCAACCCTCGTCTTAGCTCCACCTTCTCGGGCTGAGGCGCCGACTCAGCTTTCCTGATCAGCTCCCCGATTGCGGCGCTCAAGGTCATTCCCTTGGCCTCCGCATAGTTCGAGACGTATTCATGCACATCGTCATCAAGTGTGATAGTGGTTCTCATTGATCAATTCTGCATCATTTTCTATTTTGATGCAAATCTATAACGTTAGCATCAAACGGTGATTTGATGCACCCGTGTGTCGCCCATCACGCCTGTGTCCATATCCTGTACACATTTTTCCCGTTTATTCGCCTTTTTAGCTGCCAATACCTATTACGCCCTGCTACAATCCCTTCGAAACGCCTTCCAGGCGCAGCCTTTGCCCGCTTCTTTTTATCAGCGGGAAAGTCTTGAATCGCCTTTCTGGATTGCCTTTGAGGAGGAACCACCCATGCCCGTTGCCGACGAGCGCGCCAAAGCAGTTGAACTTGCCCTTGCCCAGATCGAAAAACAGTTTGGAAAGGGGTCCATTGTCCGGCTCGGCTCGCGTGAAGCCCTCCTGCCCATTGCGGTTATCTCCACTGGATCCATCAGCTTCGACGCCGCTCTCGGCGTTGGCGGCATTCCCCGCGGCCGCGTGACTGAGGTATTCGGCCCCGAGTCTTCGGGCAAAACCACCATCACCCTCCAGGTCATTGCCGAGGCCCAGCGCGCCGGCGGCCTGGCAGCTTTTGTCGACGCCGAGCACGCCCTCGACCCCGGCTACGCCAAAAAGCTAGGCGTCGATGTCGACAACCTCCTCGTCTCCCAGCCCGATTCGGGCGAACAGGCCCTCGAAATCACTGAGGCCCTGGTCCGGTCGGGAGCGATCGATGTCCTGGTCGTCGATTCGGTCGCCGCCCTTGTTCCAAAGGCCGAGCTCGACGGCGAAATGGGCGACTCCCACATGGGCCTGCAGGCCCGCCTTATGTCGCAGGCCCTGCGCAAACTCACCGGAAGCGTGTCCAAATCCCGCACCGCCCTCATCTTCATCAACCAGATCCGCGAAAAAATCGGAGTGATGTTCGGCAACCCCGAAACCACTACCGGCGGCCGCGCGCTCAAGTTCTACTCCTCGGTCCGCATCGACATTCGCCGCATCGCCGCCGTGAAAGAAGGCGACACCGTGGTCGGCTCCCACACCAAGGTCAAGATCGTCAAGAATAAGGTCGCCGCGCCCTTCCGCGAAGCCGAGTTCGACATTCTCTACGGCGAGGGCATCAGCCGCGAGGGCGACGTGCTCGACCTGGCCGTCACCCACAATATCGTGGAGAAGTCCGGCGCCTGGTACAGCTACGCCGGCGAGCGCATCGGCCAGGGCCGCGAAAACACGCGCACCTTCCTCAAAGACAATAAGGAAGTGTTTGCGAAGATGGACTCCGAACTGCGCACGCGGCTCAACATCGGCGCATCCAAGGCCGAAGTACCCGAGGTCCCGACAGGCGGCCACGCCGAGGCCAAAGAAGCCGTTCGCGGGCGCAAGGGGTAGCACCCAAATCGGAGTTGGGGAGGGGAAATGCGGCCGCTTCGACCAACCGTACGATGCCTTGCCGCGGTTGTGTTCATCGCCTCTTACGCCGTCACCGCCGATACGCAATCCTCATGCGGCAAGACAGATTCGATCGCTGTGAGCATCAGGACAACGCTCGACGAGCATCAAATGCCGCTCATTAATTTATCGGTCAGAAATATTAGTGGTCGTACTTTGACGTGCAAGACCTTGGATAGCACAAACAGCGAGCTATTCCCAAGGATTCATCTGGAGGGCGTTCACAGTACTCCATCAAAATCTATCTGGTATCGCCAACTCAACCATGAGTTCGGTTACCCGGAGCTACCGATAACTCTAAATGTAGATTGCGCTTCGCGCTTCGGCAAATCACAATACGCGCCTGGTGAGACCATTTCTTTCAAATATCCTTTGATGGCATATTACTTCGTGGACAAGCCAGGCGACTACTCTGTGTATCTTGAGGTTCACGATCCGGAAGAGACGTGTGATCAAGCCGCAAAGTGGCAGCGCACAAACACAGCGCAATTTGAGATCACCCCGGAACAAGTGAAGGTTTGGGAGGCTCACGCCGGCGCGCCGCGCGTCCGTGCGACGATCAACATGCAGCAGCCAGTCATTTCACTTCAGCGAGTTCCAACGATTCAGATCGAATTGCAAAACGACGACTATACGAGCTACGACGGCGATGACTTTTTCCCGCACGTCGAGCGGGATTCGGTGGACGTGGCCAAGACGACATATTATCGCGAACGTCTCCACGAGTCCGGGACGCGGCAGTACGGTTTCATGGAAGGGCCGGAGCCGGATTATCCTGATAGGAGCAGAAGAAGCCATTCAATTCAGGCACATCAATCGTCGGCGTGGGAAATCGTTCTGGGGAACTTCTACAGATTTGATATGCCCGGCAAATACTCTGTCTACGTCGAGTTTCCCGATTTTTCGGGGAAATTGTTACGCAGTAACACCCTTGAATTCGAAGTCAAGGCTCCGAATTAAGCCGGGGACTAACCTGAAGTGCAGGGCAAGGTCGAGGTCACTCGCAGAGCGGCGCGGGAACAATCGATGCTGCCAGCCCGTACAGAGCCACAATGGTCATGGATCGCCGGGGCTGCCTCTGCTCTAAAATAAAAACGCGAATGAAAACTATCGAACGCATGGCGGCCTTGATATCCCCTGCGGCCGATTCTCGCCCACTCTGCGCCCTGTTGCATCGTTCGCGCTGCTTGGCCTGGGCTTATTGCCGCTGGCCGCGCAAAGCCCCGCCCCATCTACCGCTTCACCAACCCTTTCTGCCCCGGTTAGCCTGCCGGCCGGCGTTAGCGGCGTTGTCACGCTCGACGGCGCATGGCGCTTCCACACCGGCGACGACCCGCGCTACGCCGATCCCGCCTTCGACGATTCCAGCTGGCAAACGGTCACGCTGGGGCAGCCGCTCACCGACCAGGGATTCGATACCTACTCCGGCTACGCCTGGTATCGCATCCGGCTGCAGCCCGATCTTGTTTCCCAATTCGGAGGCCTGCCGGGCAACCCGCAACCAGCTGTGCTCGTCACCGCAGATTCGGTGGGCCAGATCGCCGTCTACGTGAATGGCGTTGAGTCCGGCCACACCCGCGGCATGACCGACTCGCCAAGCGAGTATCGGTCGCCGCCATTTCTCGTCCCACTCTCTGGCTCGGGTCCCATCAACGTTGCCATTCGCACCTGGGCGGGTCCCACTGTCTCCATCGGCCGCGGACTGCTCACCCGGGTAGAGCTCGGCTCCCGCAACGACATGGCCGGGAGGCTGTCGATGGCCGCCGGCAGCCAATGGAACGAGCAGGTCATCTCGGCGTCGATCGTGGCCTTTCTCTTTTTCTCCGTCGCTGTGTTGGGAGGAGCGCTTTACCTGGCCCAGCGCCATCACTCCGAGTACCTGTGGCTCGCGATTCTTTGTGTTTCCGCAGCATTCGGCCGAGTGGCGCATGCCGTGTTTGGACTGGCGCTCATTTCATTCCCGGTTTACCGGGTCTTGAGCAATTCTGCCGGCTTCATCTTCGCCGCGGTCACACTCGAATTTGTTTTCCGCTTCACCGGCAGCAAGGCGCGCCGCACCGTGAGGTCGTTGCAAATCGCCGTATTGCTCGTCCCGTTCGCGCAGTTCGTGCCATCGACAGCTTTCAGCAGCACGGTTTCACTTTCAGCTGAAGCAGCATTCTGTGCCCTGGTTACGGTGCTGCTATTTCAGGCTTGGCGTCGCGGTCAGGGAGACGCCGGAGCGATGCTGTTGCCCTTCTTTCTCGCTGCCTCAACCGATCTGGTCGACTCGACCCTCAAGTTCGCCACCAACGAGCGCTGGCTCCCTCAGCAATTTTCTTCGGGCACCTTTCATCTTGGTCCTATCGCATACAACATCGGCAACATCACCGATGTAATTTTCCTCAGCAGCATCATCGCCGTCATCCTCTACCGGTTCATCCGCATCAGCGAAGTGGAGCAGCGCTCCGCCGCTGAAATTTCGGCCGCCCGCAGCGTCCAGGCTCTTCTCATTCCCACGCACCTGCCGTCGAACAAAAACTTTGTCCTCGAAAGCGCCTACCTACCCATCAACGGCGTCGGCGGAGATTTCTTCCAGGCGCTGCCGCTCAAAGACGACTCGCTGCTGATCGTGGTCGGCGACGTGAGCGGCAAAGGTCTCCAGGCTGCCATGAATTCAAGCACCCTGGTGGGCGCGCTGCGCAACGAGCTTTCCCACGATCCGGTCACGGTACTCGAACACCTCAACCGCGTTCTCATCGGCGCAGTGCCGGTCACAGGCAACGTCCCCGACCTCGATTGCGCGCCCTGCTACGCCACCTGCCTTTGCGCAAGAATCTATCCCGACGGCGCCACCACCATCGCCAACGCCGGCCATCTCGGCCCCTACCGCGACGGCCGCGAAGTTCCGCTCACGCCAAGCCTGCCCCTGGGAGTCATCGCCGACACCCAGTTCGAGCAGACTACCTTCCAGCTCAACCACGGCGACAGGCTCGTCTTCATCTCCGACGGCGTAGTTGAGGCCACCAATGCGCACGGCGAACTCTTCGGCTTTGAGCGCACCCAGCAGGTGAGCAACGAGTCGGCCCGCTACATCGCGCAAACCGCAAAACATTTCGGCCAGAATGACGACATCACTGTGGTGTCGCTCTACGTCGCCTCCCACGCCGCCCAGCGCAGTAATAAAGAGGTCGTGTACTCGAATTAGTGCTCTGAAAGCCCAATGAAGAGAAAAGGCTTTCGCGCAGGCTGTTCTTTTGACATTTGATTAGTAATGTATGTATAGTTATGAATGTATATAAGGAGATTGAAGTGAAACCCACAGATTTGACGAAGAAGCACGTTATTTCGGCTTACGTTGAACCTGCGCGCCAGAGAGGCGTCGATACTATTCGGGTCAAGGTTGGAACCGTCCAGAAGGAGTTGGGCTGGACAAACCGTATTCCCTCCGTATTCTCGACCTTGGCCTCTAAAAACTTCCAGAGAGAAGCCGGCGTCGAACTGGTCGAAAAGACCGGAGGTCCCGTTTCAGGAGGACCGAGCACAACCGTACAGTTTGTGTATAAAGTTCTGGACGAACCCACCACCTCCCCCAAGGCAGCCAAGCCCGTGCCCAACGGCGCCGGTCTGGAAAAACTCTATGGCATTCTCGCTGACTGCTACGCCGAATTGGGCGGCGGCGAGGCTTATCTGAAGGCTGAGAGGAACTGGGGACCCGACGCCTGGGAACGCTATGAGATGGAAGAGAAGGCACGCAAGGAGAATCGCAAGTGAGTCGAATTTACTGGGATTCGATGCTGTTTATCTACATGCTTGAGGCGAACCCGGTTTTCGGCCCAATGGCCAAGAGGATTCTTCATCAGATCGTGAGTCGTGGAGACGCACTCTGCACCAGCGTCTTTACAATTGGCGAAGTCTTGACCGGACCACGGCGACGGGGCTCTGTTTCCGGTGTTGACGCGGCCAAGAAATACTTTCTTAGCGGCGCAATTGAAATCTTGCCGTTCACAGAGCAGACCGCGGATCAATACGGCATCATTCGCAGCGCGAATCGTGTCAGTCAGGCTGACGGAATTCATCTTGCCACGGCAGCCGAATCCGGCGTCGACATCTTCTTTACCAACGACCGCGACCTGCGAAAGCTGTCGATCCCAGGAATCAGATTCTTTGCCGACCTCGACGGCAAAGTGATCTAAGAGACTTCCCAGCTCCTGCCAAATCATCGTTTTCGTTCGAGCCAAAGGCATCGTCGCGGTAAATATATCGTGATACGATATATTTATGCAGGCCTCTTCTCCAGCTGCCGTTTCTGACCCCCTGCTCCAAACTCTTGCCGAATTCCGCTTCGAGTTGCGCCGTTTTCTCCACTTCAGTGAGACCGCCGCGCGCCAGGCCGGGCTCGAGCCGCAGCAGCATCAACTCTTGCTTCAACTTGCCGGCGCTCCTGCCGGCATCGCAACCAGCATCGCCTACGCCGCCCAGCGCCTCGGACTCAAGCACAACAGCGCCGTCGAGCTTGTCGATCGCTGCGAGCGTCAAGGCCTGCTCAACCGCACTGTTGACCCCGCCGACAAGCGTTGCGCCATCCTGCGCATCACCCGCAAGGGCAGCCAGCTTCTCGCGCGCCTCACCCGCGACCACGCCCGTGAGCTTAACGAATTTGCGCCCCTGCTGGTGCGCACCCTCAAGCGCGTTCAGAACCACTCAACCGCATCCCCAGGCAGGCCTGCATGAACTCACGTTCCTCCGTTCTGCGCGATTTCACCGTCGATCGCCGCGTGTGGATGCTCACCGCTGTCGCGCTCGTCATCGGTACCGGCGCCGCAGCCCTCGCTGTCTTCCTGCTTCGCGCCATCGCCTTTTTCACCAACCTCTTTTACTACCACCGGTTCAGCATCGCCATGGTCGGCCCGGCCGGCTCCTCTTCTCCACACTGGTTCACCCTCGTGGTGCCTGTCGTTGGCGGGCTCCTCGTCGGCCTTATGGCCTACTATGGCTCCGAGAAAATTCGCGGCCACGGCATACCCGAAGCGATTGAGGCTATCCTGCTGAACGGCGCTCGCATTGAGCCAAAGGTAGCAGTCCTCAAACCGGTCTCCGCGGCAATCGCCATCGGTTCCGGCGGACCATTCGGCGCCGAGGGCCCCATCATCATGACTGGCGGGGCCTTTGGTTCGCTGGTCGCGCAGTGGCTCCGCCTCTCTGACGCCGAACGCACTACACTGCTGGTTGCCGGCGCGGCCGCCGGAATGTCGGCAACCTTCGCTTCGCCGGTTGCGGCCATCCTGCTCGCCGTCGAGCTGCTGCTCTTTGAAATGCGCCCGCGCTCGCTGGTTCCCGTCGCTGCCGCATCCGTTGTGGCCGCCGCTCTGCGAATCGTCTGGCTTGGCGCAGGACCTCTCTTTCCCGTCTCTCTGCCGGCGAACTTTTCCATTGCCCGCCCGCTCCTTATCGCCCTCCCTCTCGGCATCGTCATCGGCTTGGCTGCCGCGGGACTCAGCCGCCTGATGTACACACTCGAAGACGCCTTCGAGCACATCGGCGGCAAACTCCACGTCCACTGGGCCTGGTGGCCGGCCATCGGTGGTATTGGAGTCGGCATCGGCGGATATTTCTTTCCTCGCGCGCTCGGCGTCGGCTACGACAATATCGCCGAGCTGCTGCGCGGTAGTGCGCCAGTCACCTTTATCGTCGGAATCATCGTTGCCAAGTCGCTGATGTGGGCCTTCTCACTCAGCTCCGGCACGTCCGGCGGCGTACTGGCTCCGCTGCTGATGATCGGCGCTGCGCTGGGAGAAGCCGCCGCACAGCTTGCCCATCTTCCCACCGAAGCGCAGGCCATGTGGGCGCTTATCGGCATGGGCGCCATGCTCGCCGGCGCACTGGGCGTGCCGCTCACCGCCATCCTCTTCTCGCTCGAACTCACGCATGCCATGCCTGCGCTTTTGCCGCTCATTCCCGCATGCGTCGGCGCATATCTCGTCACTTCCCTGCTCATGCCGAGGTCGATCCTTACTGAAAAACTTGCCCGCCGCGGCCACCATCTCTCACGCGAGTACGGAGTCGACCCGCTAGAAACTATCTATGTTGCTGAAGTTATGAAGACCGTGCCTGGACCCAATAGCATCGGCTATAACGCCCTCGCTATTGGCGATGCCTTTGCTTATTCCGACGAGACCTGCCGCTCCGTCGCCGAGCGAATGGTGACGATGGAAGTGATGCGGATGCCGGTGATAGACAGAACCACAAGCGAGATCTGCGGCAGCGTCGGCCTCAGTGAGCTGCTTGCCGGCCGGCGCCGCGCCATGCTGCGCGAAAGCGAGCGAACCCGCGCCTTCCAGGCACAGGTGGAGTCCGAACCTGCTACTGAATCCACCAGGAGCTGACCCAACTGTGAAACGCCCGCGCGCATTGGCTGCTAAAATCGCCTTGAGCCCGCAATGCCCGTTAAAGCGCTCTATCCCGGCACCTTCGACCCGCCCACCAACGGTCACGTGGACCTGATCCAGCGCGGCGCAAAAATCTTTGACAACCTCACCGTCGCCATCCTCGTCAACCCAGTAAAAAATCCGCTCTTCACCGTCGAAGAGCGCGTCGAAATGTTGGAAGAAGTCACCAGCGCCCTCGGCAACGTCACCGTCGCCACCTTCGACGGCATGATGGTCGATTTCGCGCGCCAGCAGGGCGCGACCGCGGTCCTGCGCGGCATCCGCGCCATTAGCGATTACGAGCACGAGTTCCAGATGGCGCTCATGAATCGCCGCCTCGCGCCCGAGATCGAAACCGTCTTTCTGCAGCCGGCCGGCCGCTATTCGTTCGTCAGCTCGCGGATGGTCAAAGAAGTCTTCAGCTTCGGAGGCGACGTAACCGGCCTCGTCCCGCCCAACGTACTCAAGCGGCTGCGCGCCCGCATCAACAACGGCGGCTAACTGAAAACACTGGGTGCCCCAGGTCCCTCGCATTTGGGGACCTGGGATCCCACCAATTTCAATCGCCCGTCTCGATCACGCAAAACGCTGGGCGCCCCAGGTCCCTCGCATTTGGGGACCTTGGATCCCACCAATCTCAATCACCCGTCTCGATCACGCAAAACACTGGGTGCCCCAGGTTCCTCGCTTTTGGGGACCTGGGATCCCACCAATCTCGATCACCCGTCTCATTCACCCAAAACGCTGGGTGCCCCATCCTTGGCGCGTCTTCGTTCTTGCGTCAAGGGTGAGACAGCACGAATCCAAGGGACATGTGCCAGGACTTCGGCACGCCTCCCTCAATTCACAATATCCACCTTCTTCAAATTGTCGTCGGGCACGCGATCGATCAGCAATAGCAACGGATCGACACCCGCCTTATCGGGCTTTGTATCGGTCACGAACGTGTATGTGCCGCCCTTGCCGGTCATGTGAATCATCTGCCGCGCCAGCACCTTTCCGAATCGTTTGCCCTTCTCCGGAGCCGCAAGCGCGCCCACTTCGATCCAATCGTCCACCGGCACTTCAGTCTCCACGCCCTTGGCATCGGCCTTGTATTTGTGCGTCTCCAGTTGCACCGTCACATCGTATTTTCCATCGGGCCGCTTCTTCGCCGTCGCCGTCAGCGTCCGATTCGAAAACAGCGTAATGTCTTCGAACAAATCCTTGAGCAGGTATTGGTACTGCGGCGGGGTCTGCTCGCGCAGCGCATCGACCAGCGCGTACGAAGTGGGGTATGGCGGCGGCGCGTACCGATACTGCGCCAATACTTTTCGCAGCGCGCGATCGATCGCATCTTCGCCAATCATCTGGCGCAGGTAATACATCACCACGCTTCCCTTGCGGTAATGGATGTATCCCTGGCTTGCGTCCACGCGCATCAGCGGCCGTTCCTTCAGCCGCTCCGTTCCGCGCGAGCGCAAGTAATTGTCCATCTCGTACTGCATGAACTTACGCATAGTGTCCTGCCCGTATTCATGCTCCATCACCATCAGCGCCGAATACTGTGCCAGCGTCTCTGAGAGCGACGTGGCTCCCTGCATGTTTGCGCCTACCACCTGGTGCGCCCACCATTGATGCGCCATCTCATGGGCCACAACGTAGAACACCATGTCGATGTCGTCGGGCTTTTCAATGTCGGCAATAAATCCGATCGACTCCGAATAAGGCATCGTCCCCGGAAAAGCCTGCGCAAAACTGGCCACGCGCGGAAACTCGATAATACGCGCCTGCTTGTTGTAATACGGGCCGTAGTTGGTGGTGTAGTAAGTCAGCGACTTCTCAACCGAATTCACCATCTTGGGCACGTTCCACGGCTGTTCTTTGAGGTAATAAACTTCAACGTCGATTCCGTTCCACTTAGTGCGATCCACCTGATAACGCGCCGACATAAACGAATAAAAATTCAGCGCAAAGTGGTCCAGCCGGTACTCGTAATAGTTCCGGCCGTCCTGCTGCCATTGCCTGATCAGCGATCCTGGCGCAATCGCAATCTGGTCGCCGCTGGTGCTGATCACCGTATCCACATTCACCCAATCGGAGTTATTGCTGATGTAGGTGTTCATGCAATCGGCGGTGCAGTTCTGTTCCAGCTCCGGCATCAGCTGTTTTTCTTTCATCCCGAAGCGCTTGCGATCGTTGGGATCGGTCAGCTCGTTGCCGTCCTGGTAGCCGATCTGCGGCACGATGCCGGAATTCAGAAACGACCCGTTCGGCGCTACTCCGGTCATCGTCAGCTGGTTCTCGAATCCCTTCGGATGCGACTCCACGTCGAAGTTCATGGTGCGCACTTCGCCCGGCGCCAGCGGTGTTGTGAGTTTATAGATCTGAAAATTGAGCCGTTTGTCGTCATTGTTGAGTTGCGCTCCGGCAAGCTCGATGCTCGAGGTGAAGTTGTGGTCGAGCGTCAGGTAGAGCGTGTCGATCGGCTTCGCAGTCTCGTTCTTGATCTGCTCCTGGCCGCGCATCACCAGTTCCTGGGTGGCAGGATAAATGGCGATGTTGTAATGCACATCGGTCACGCGCGGCTGCGGCAGATTCTGGTATTTTTTGTACGCCTTCTCGTAATCTGCATTGCGCTTCTGCGCGTCGTACTGGCTCTCCGTAGTGTTCAGCACCTCGGTGTTGTAGTAGACCCAGCCCCCAACCAGAACAAACCCCGCAGCCGCGGCGAGCGTCCATACGCGGATCGCGCCACCGAAGCGAAGCCTCGCATTAATCATGCGCGCCCTGAAGCTTGTATCTTTTCCGCGCTGCCACAGCAGGATGCTCAACATCGCAAGCAGGATCGAGCAAAGCGTCCAATATGACGCATACCAGCTCCAGCTCTTCATCCACGGCTGATAGCCAAAGAAATCCGAATAAGTCATATTCGGCATGGTGCCGAACTGCACCATCAGTGTCCCCACGTGCAGCGGACGCCACATAAACGTATCGGCCACCACAATTGCGATGAAGGCAAAGTAGCCGACGTACTTATTAGGCGAAAGCACGTGAACCAGGAACGCCAGGACCGCAAACAACGCGAAACCCAACAGGTCTTGCCCGAGCAGCGTTTCAATATAAACGCCAAGCTGGAAGCGCGTATATCCGTGAAAGGCTTGCACGCAGATGGCCACCAGCATCACGACCGCCAGGATGGTGGCAATTGCAGTTATGAGCGCGATAAACTTTGCCAGATAACCCGGCCAAACGGGCACCGGCAGCGCATCGTTCACTTCGTCGGTGCGCGCGTCGCGCTCCTCCCACACCAGCACGCCGGCAAAGAAAGTAATCAGCGCCAGTAGAAACAGGTACAGCGTGCCCGCGATGATCATGATCAACATATAGGTGACGGGACGCGTAGTCAGGCCGAATCCCTGTCGCGCGCTGAAGATCAGCGAGGCGAGGCAATTGATTAGCGCAAAGCAGGTAATAATGATGAAGACGATGGATTTGAACAGCCTTCGATACTCAACGCGCACGATGCCGAAGAACTGGCGCAAGCGCGCGCCGGCTCCAAAATCGAGAGTGACCTTTCCGGCTTCAAGCGGCTTGATCTCCGTGCTGGCGGTTTCCTTGGCTGCAGCTTGTTTCTTTCCTGCGCGGCCCGCGCGCTCTGAGAAGCTGAACCGCCAGTAGGCAAAGGCAAAAATAAGCAGGCCCACGCCCAGCCACGCCACGCGGTTCCAAAGCAGCAGACCCACAAACGTAAGAACGTGCGTATTCTTGTCCGCAACCGTCCAGTATTTGGTCACGTATCCGAAGGCATCGTTGCCGAAGGGATCGATCATGGCCGCGAGCTTTTCATTGTCCAGCTTCTGAGCCATCACGCTCGAAACGATATCGGCAACAATCAGCCCCAGCCCACCCAGAAACGAAACCACCGTGCTGCGCGTGAGTGCGGCAATCGCAAAAATGATGGCCGCGACAAATATCGTGTTAGGCAACGCGAATACAAGTATCCCCTGCAGGTGCGCGGCTCCCACCACAGGACCGAACCGGTCTTTATCGGCCCACGGCATCAACGGCGCCAGCAGCGCTCCCAGCGAAATGCCTGCCATGGGAATGGTCGAGACCACGACCGACCCGAGAAACCGCCCCAGCAGAAAATCGCTCTTTTTGATCGGCTTGGTAAAGATGATCTGCTGCATGTTCGACGCGAATTCGCGCGCCGCCGCCGAATTCACAAACGCCGTAACCATCAGCAGCGTAATGAACCAGAAAATGGAGTAATACTGCTCCACCACGAAGGGCGCGTTGCGGAAGGTGTTGCCGATGGCCCCGCCAATCGTCACCTGGTCGGTGCTCATCGCCAGCATCACCAGCAGCGCAACAATCGCGGTGAACACCCACAACATCACCGAGCGCAGCCAGTAGCGAATCTCAAACCAGAAGAAATACAGCATCACCGGCGCCCTCCTAATTCAGCCCTGCTATCCGTGCGAAGAACACGTCTTCAAGATCCGGAGGCACAGGAATAAATCCGTCTTCCGGCAAAGCGTCGGCAAACACGTGAATCTGCGGTCTTCCCGCGACCAGCTTGTTCGAAATCACGTGCATGCGGTCGGCGTACGCCTTCACCTCAGCGCGCTCAATCGATTTGCGCCATACCTTTCCTTCAAGGCTGGTCACCGCGAGATCGGGAGCGCCGGCATACAGCACCTTGCCCAGATGAATAATGGCCATGTTGCTGCACAGGTCCGTCACATCCTCGACAATGTGGGTCGATAGAATCACGATGACGTTGTCGCCGACTTCGGCCAGCAGGTTGTAAAAGCGATTGCGCTCGCCGGGGTCGAGGCCCGCAGTCGGCTCATCCACAATCAGCAGCTTCGGGTCGCCGATGAGCGCCTGTGCAACGCCGAAGCGCTGGCGCATGCCGCCCGAGAAACCGGTGAGCCGTTTCTTGCGCACATCCCACAAGTTCACGCGATGCAGCATCTCGTGCACCACCTCTTTACGCTGTTTGCCTTTGACAATGCCCTTCAGCAGCGCAATCTGGTCCAACATCTCCTCGGCATTCACGCGCGGATACACGCCGAAATCCTGCGGAAGATAGCCGAGAATTTTCCGCACCTCTTCCTTCGACCGCAGCACGTCGAGCTCGCCCATCTTGATCGATCCTGAGTCCGGCTCCTGCAGCGTGGCAATCGTGCGCATGAGCGTGGATTTACCAGCCCCATTCGGCCCCAGCAGCCCATAAAGTCCGGTTGGAATGGTCAGGTTCACGTTGTCGAGGGCGCGAACACCACCCTTGTACACCTTGGTGAGGCCTTCAATTCGAAGCTCCATGCCGGTTGATCCTCCTGAAATCAGGAATGCGTTTGATAGATAGAAGCTGAGGACGGGAATCGGTAAGCGGTTCTGGCTGAGCTGTTCCCGGTTAATTGACGATACCCCAGTCGAGGGGCGAGCCCGCAAGCTTGTTTTTAGGCAGTACGCAGCGGCGAGGCAAAAAGTGCCAGGAAACTGCGGGTACCCCATCCTTGGCGCGACTTTGTTCTTGCGTCTCAGGCAGGATAGTGGGTGCCCCACCCTCGCGACGCCTTTGTCTTTGTCGCTAGGTGTGGATAGCACGAACTCCGGACGAATCGCCGTCCTCTTCCGGCCCTCGGGTTTCCCTCTACATAAAAATCTGTAACAATAAAATTGTCATGACCGTCACAGCCCCTGCAAAAATCTTTGCCGACAGGATCGGCCGCATTGAAGTGTCAGCAACCATGGCGGTAGCCGCCGAGGCCGCCAAGCTGCGCGCCCAGGGCGCCAACCTCGTCGATTTCGGCGCCGGGGAGCCGCATTTCCCCACGCCGCGCCACATTAAAGACGCCGCCATCGCCGCCATCGACGCCAATTTCACCCGCTACACCGTCGTGCCCGGCATTCCCGACGTGCGCAAGGCCATTGTCGAGCGCCACGCCTGCGACTTCGGTTCCGACTACGCAATCGACGAGGCCATCTTCACTACCGGCGGCAAGCACGCTCTCTTCAATGCCATTCAGATCATGGTGGACCACGGCGACGAGGTCATCCTGCCCGTCCCCTACTGGGTCAGCTTCAAAGACATCATCCAGTACGCCGGCGGCAAAGTGGTCTACCTCGAAACCGAAGAGACGGAGAGCTTCCGCATCACGGCCGATGCAATCGAGCGTGCCATTACGCCGCGCACCAAGGCCATCATCCTCAACTCGCCTTCGAACCCGGCCGGCTCGGTGGTGACGAGTGAGGATCTCGAGCGCATCGTCCAGCTCGCTCACGATCGCGGTATTTTTCTACTTTTGGATGAGTGTTACGTCTATCTAAACTATGCCGGCAAGTGCGTCTCCGGCGGCTCGTACACCTGGGCCAAGGAGCACATCGTCATCCTGGGCTCGCTTTCGAAGACCTATTCCATGACCGGCTGGCGCGCCGGCTACGCGCTCGCCTCGAAGGCCATTGTCGCAAACCTCAGCAAGCTGCAATCGCAGCAGACGTCAAACGCCACCAGCGTTGTGCAGAAGGCCGCCGTCGCGGCGCTCAGCGGCTCGCAGGAGTGCGTGGCCGAGTTCCGCGCCGAGTTTATCGACCTGCGCGACTACATGCTGGCTAAGCTCGCCGAGATTCCCGGCGTCACCTGCACCAAACCCGAAGGCGCGTTCTACGTTTACCCCAATATCGGCGCATTCATCGGCAAGGGCGGCGTTAAGTCCGCGACAGAACTCGCCACCCGCCTGCTGCACGAGGCCCATGTAGTCACCGTCCCTGGCGAGGCATTCGGCACCGGCGAGCACATCCGCATCTCGTACCCCGTCACCAAGCAAAACATCGACGAGGGCACGCGCCGCATGAAGGAATTCCTCGGCAAGCTCGCGTAGCGCCGGTCTCCAGACCGGGCCCCCGGCGAATGATTTGTATTCGCTGGGGTGGTAGACCGGTTGTACCGCCGGCCTCCCGGCCGGCTGTAGCGCGGGTCTCCTGACCCGCGCATCCTCTCATTACCCCCCGTAAGTCGTCGACCCCGGCGGAATAATCTCCACCCCGTTCAGCACACCCTGGTTCGGCTTCGCCCACGCGGCAATCGGGCTCGACCGCCCGCAATCCAGGCACGCGGTGGTGGTGAACTCTTTGCCGCAAAACGGGCACGCAGCCTGGCAGGCAAAGGTGTCAAACGCTGAATTGCAGCTCGAGCAGCGCCAATACGAGCCGATGGGCGGCTTCGAGTGGCACTCCGGACACTCATATCCATCCCGCCGCGGCAGCTTCTCGATCTTGATAAGCCGGCGCGCATGCTGCAAACCACCCCAGCAGTTCAGCACCACAAATCCTGCAATCAAAAGTGTCCAGGTGGAATGCATCAGCAGCGCCAGGCCCACCAGGCCCGCTGCGCCCACGAAACCGATGATAGTTGCGACCTGAAGGCTGCGCGCCTTGCCCATAAGGAACCACAACAGCGAGCGCAGAATCTGCCCGCCATCGAGCGGGTAAATGGGCAGCAGGTTAAACACCAGCAGGACGACGTCGATGATGAAGACGCCGTAGGCCAACTGGTAAAGGTCGGGGTTCGACTGCTTCCAGCCCAACGTCGACGCTGCAAGATACGCACCGCCCAGGATGGGCGCCAGCGCCACGTTCACCAGCGGCCCCGCCGCCAGGCTCCAGAGCTGCGCTCCCGGGCGCTGCGGAGGGTCGACGTATGCAACGCCGCCCAGCGGCCACAGCATGATGCGGTTAGCCGTCCCGCCCACGCTGCGGCAGGCGAAAGCGTGGCCGAACTCGTGCAGCAGAACAATCAAAAACAGCGCGAGGTACTCGAGCGCGCTCCACGCGTAGCTGGAGTAGCGCCCCTGACGGACGCCAATCTCGAAAATCGCGATCACGAACCAGGACCAGTGGAGAAAAACGTCGATCCCGGAGACGCGGAACAGGTGAATCGCACCCTGACGCAAGCTAGGCATTGGAGATAGGTTACTCCATTCCCGCCATTCCGGCCCCACCCAGAGCCGATTGCACCCTATCCAAAGCCTTTCGCGCCGCGCCCGCCCGCGTCTCACGCCCAGGTACCAGAATCTGGCAGAATAGTTTATTCGTCACTGTGCAAGTACCATCTTGTTCTTATAGGATGATTTTTCAATGTCGAAAGCAATCGATTTTCGTCCCGTCATACTCGCTGGAGGCAGCGGCACGCGCTTCTGGCCTCGTTCCCGCCGTGCCCGCGCCAAACAGGTTCTGGCGCTCGATGGTGAGCGCTCCATGATTCAGCAGACGATGGAGCGGCTAAAACCCATTGCCTCGCTCGATAAATCGTGGATCGTCACCAACGAATATTTGGCCCAGGAGATCGCCGATCAGCTTCCCGGCCTGCCCTCCGCGCAACTCATTCAGGAGCCATGCGCCCGCAACACCGCTCCGGCCTGCGGACTGGCGGCATTTTTGATCGAGCGCGATAATCCCGACGCCGTCCTGGGCGTCTTCCCGTCTGACCACGTGATTTCCGACGAGCCGCGCTTCCTCAAGGCCCTGCAGAAGGGCATCGCCGTGGCCGCCGCCGGCGACAACATCGTGGTGCTGGGCATTGAGCCGCAGCGCGCCGAAACCGGCTACGGCTACATCGAAACCGGTGACTTAGCCAAAGACGACTCCGCACTGCATGTCCGCCGCTTTATTGAGAAGCCCAACCAGAATCGCGCCGAAGAGTTTGTGGCCGCCGGCAACTACTACTGGAACTCCGGAATGTTCCTGTGGTCGGCCCGCACGCTCGCCAACGCCGTCCGCGAGCACCTGCCTGAGACGGCGCCCCTGCTTGAAGGCATCGCCGCAGCCTACGGCGAGCCCGAGTTCGAAGACGTCTTCCGCACCCTCTATCCAAAGTGCGAAAACATCTCGGTCGACTACGCCGTCATCGAGCCGCGTTCGGCCAAGGGCGAGCACCTGTCGAACCTCTTCTGCATCCCCGCAGAGTTCAGCTGGAACGACCTCGGCTCCTGGGCCTCGCTCTACGAGTACCAGCATGAAACCCGCCTGCGCGGCGACCCCGACGGCAACGTTGCCGAAACCGGCGGCCACCTCTCAATTGATGCCGCCGACAACTACGTTTTCAGCCCACGCAAATTTGTTGCGCTGGTCGGCGTTGAAAACCTAGTCATCGTCGATACCGAGGACGCGCTCCTGATCGTTCATCGCGACCACTCTCAGGACGTAGGCAAGGTCGTGAAAGAACTCAGCCAGTCCGGCCGCAAAGAACTGATCTGACAGGCCCACGGGCGTACAATTCTTGCGTGACTCAGTGCCCGCATTTCGACTGAGCAAGGTGGCTCATGCCCGAAGTTATCGATTGGCAGCCGCGCGACAAGCCGCGCCGCCTGAATCCTTTTTTCTATCTCCTTCTTGCCGTCATCGTCTTCATCTTCTTCGGCGGCAGCACCGCTATCTCCTACTGGGTCGACCTGCTCTGGTTCAGCTCGCTCGGCTACGCCGCCGTCTTCTGGAAATCGTTCAGCCTCGAGTGGGGAACCTTTGCAGTCTTCGCCCTGCTGACCTTCGTGATTCTCTTCGCCGCCTTCCTCGCGCTGCGCCATCATCATGCCGGCGACCTGCCTGAGACCCATACCATCTACATCGGCCCCCGCGCCATCGATCTTCCCGTCGTAAAGGCTCTGCGCATTGTCGCCGTCATTGCGGCGCTGGTCGTTTCACTGGCCACCGGCTTCGCCATGCAGTCGCAATGGCCCACCCTGGCGCTCTACCGGTACGCCCCGCAATCCGCTCAATCCATCGCCGATCCCATCTTCGGCCGTCCGCTCGGCTTCTATCTATTCACGCTCCCCGCATGGCAGCTCGTCTCCGGCTGGCTCTTCTCGCTCGCTATATTCGTTGGCATTCTTGCCGTCGTGTTTTTCCTCGCCGCCGGCAGCGGCCGCGTGCTCACCGGTCATCTCCGCGAATCCATGCCCTGGCGCGGCGTCTCCGTTGCCGCCGGATTCCTCCTGCTCACCCTCGCCATCCGCGAATACATCGGCCGCTTTGCCCTGCTCTTCGAGCACCACACCATCTTCGACGGCGTCGCCTACGTCGATGCGCATGTCACCATCCTCGGCATGGCTTGCATCAGCATCGCGCTCATTGCCGGCGCAGTCATCGCCATCTTTGGCGGCCTGCTCCGTCCCGGAGCGCGCTGGCTCGTCGCCGCCGCCGCCCCCGCTGTCGTCTGTTACATCGTCTTCGGACTCGCCGGCTGGTATGTCACCACCTTCATCGTCAAACCCAACCAGCTCGATCGCGAGCGCCCCTACATCGCCGACAACATCGCTTTCACCCGCCAGGCTTACGGCCTCGACACCTTCACGCAGCGCGAGTTTCCCGCCGACACCACCATCGCCGCCGCCGATCCCGAACACAACCAGGCCACGCTACAGAACATCCGTCTGTGGGACGTGAATGCGCTGCAGGACACGCTGCGCCAGGTGCAGGAAATCCGCACCTACTACGACTTTCCCGGCATCGACATCGATCGCTACAAGATCGACGGATCGCTGCGCGAGGTCATGCTCGGCGTGCGCGAGCTTAACGTCGACAAGCTGCCTGAGAGCAGCCGCAACTGGATCAACGACAAGCTCATCTACACCCACGGCTACGGCATCACCATGAATCCCGTCAACGGATTCACGCCCGAAGGCCTGCCCACGCTCTACCTCAGCAACATGCCGGTGCAAAGCACCGTGCCCGATCTCAAAGTGACGCGGCCCGAAATCTACTTCGGCGAATTGACTGACACCGATGTCTACGTCAAAACCCATCAGCAGGAATTCAATTACCCCAACGGGCAAACCAACAATCTTTCAACCTACGAGGGCACCGGCGGCATCGAAATCGGCGGATTTATGCGACGCGCGCTGCTGGCCTTCAATCGCGGCGACCTCACCAAGCTCCCATTCAGCGACGACGTGTCCCCCACCAGCCGCCTGCTCATGCGCCGCAACATTGTCGCGCGTGTCGCGGCCATCGCCCCGTTCCTCACCTTCGACCGCGATCCCTACATCGTGGTCGGCGACGACGGCCGCCTCTCCTGGATCATCGACGCCTACACATCCTCGGCGAGCTATCCCTTCTCCACCCAGTCGAGCCTCGCCAACCAACCGGTCAGCTACATCCGCAACAGCGTCAAGGCGGTGGTCGACGCCTACGACGGCAGCGTCACGTTTTACGTCTTCGACAAAAACGATCCCATCCTCGCGGCGTGGCGCGGCATCTTTCCTGACTTGTTCAAAGACGAGTCGGCCATGCCCACCTGGCTGCGCGCCCATGTCCGCTATCCTGAAATGCTGGTCAGCCTTCAAGCCGAGCTCTACGGCCTCTATCACATGACCGACCCCGAGGTCTTTTACAATCGCGAAGACCAGTGGACCGTAGCCACCGAGAACAGTTCGCAGCAGGATGGCGATCAGGGCCCCACGCCTATGAGCCCCAACTTCGTACTCATGACGCTGCCCGGCGAATCGAATCTCGAATTCGTCGAGATTCTTCCCTTCACTCCCATCAGCCGTAACAACATGATCGGCTGGATCGCCGCGCGCAGCGACGGCGACCACTACGGCACCGCCATGGTCTTCGACTTCCCCAAAACGCGCCTCGTCGACGGCCCGCAACAGATCGAGGCCCGCATCGACCAGAACGCGCAACTCTCCGGCCAGCTCACCTTGTGGAATCAGCAGGGCTCGCACGTCATTCGCGGCAGCCTGCTCGTCATCCCCTGCGGACAGGCCATTCTCTACGCCGAGCCAATTTATTTGCAGGCCCAGCGCAGCCCCATGCCCGAGTTGCGCTTAGTCGTGCTCGCCTTGCAGGACCGCCTCGCCTACGGTCCAACATTCGACGCCGCGCTCAGCTTCGCTCTTTGGCTCCGAAGTCGCGTCCATCGCCCAGTCAGAACCGTCGCAGCCCGGCGGTCCCACGGCATCCGGCGCGTCCGGCATCCGCCAGCAACGCAGCCCAGCCCACCTCCGACACAAAAGCGCTTATCACGCGAGCCAGCAGCGATTTCGCCGACTATCAGCGCCTGACGTCAGAAGGCAAACTCTCCGAAGCGGGCCAAAAGCTAGACGACCTGAAACACACGCTGGATGAATTGAATGCGCGGGCGAAGTGATCGTAGTGCGGCGTCTAGAGGAAATTGAATAAACCGCGACAAGCGGGTGCCCCATCCTAACGGCGCATTTTGCCGTTAGGGTGGGATAGCACTCCCCTCAACCCGCCTATGTCATCCTGAGCAACCGAGTCCGCAGCGCCGGACGAGGGCGTCGAAGGATCTGTGGTTGTTCTTAGGGGCGGGAGGCCCCGATCTCGGTGACCCCTTTTGAGACCACGACGAGGGTGCCCCCGGTCCCTCGCCTTTGGGGACCGGGGAGACCACAATCGCCGACTCGCTGACTTGCTGACCCGCTGCCTTTACTCCACGCTAAACGTGAACGTAGTAGTCGAATGCATCGTCTCACCCGGCTTGAGCGTGGTGCTCAGGAACTCGGGATGGTTGGGCGCATCGGGAAAGTGTTGCGTCTCAAGGCAGAATCCTGTGCGTCTCGCGTAGACCTTTCCGTGCCGGCCTGTGAACGTACCATCGAGGAAGTTTCCGCTATAAAACTGCACGCCTGGCTCAGTAGTTTCAACCACCAGCTTGCGTCCGCTCTCAGGCTCAACCACCGTCGCCGCATGGCGCAAAGTCCCCGCCGCGCCGTTGACTGCGAAGTTGTGGTCGTAGCCGTGGCCCAGCACCATCTGCTCAAATTGGTCTTCGATCCGGTCGCCCACCACGTGCGGAGTGCGAAAGTCGAGCGGCGTTCCCGCGACCGGCGCAACTTCGCCCGTAGGAATCAGTCCCGAATCAACCGGCGTGTAACGATCGGCGCTCAGTTGCACCTTGTGCCCCAGAATGTTTCCGTCGTCGTTGCCGCGCAAATTGAAATATGCGTGGTTCGTCATGTTCACCACCGTCTCTTTGTCGGTGGTGGCCGAGTAATCGAGCCGCAGCGTGTTGCCGTGGAGCGTGTATTTCACCTTCGCCGTAAGCGTTCCCGGAAACCCCATATCGCCATCGGAGCTAACGTGCGTGAACTCCACGCCGCCCGGCACTTTCTCAGCCTTCCACACGTAGCGATCGAAGCCCACCGGCCCGCCATGCAGCGCGTTCACGCCGTTGTTCTGCGGAATCTGGTATGTCTTTCCGCCCAGCGAAAACTTGCCATGGCCGATGCGGTTGCCAAATCGCCCGATCAGCGCGCCTATATACGAGTTGGGAACCCTCAGATACGTGGCCAGGTCGTCGTATCCCAGCACCACGTCGGCAATCTTTCCGTTGCGGTCGGGCGCCTTCACGCTCACCAGGTGCCCTCCGTAAGCCATCACGCGCACTTCAATGTCACCGCTCTTCAGCGTAAAAATCTCTACAGCCGTTCCATCCGCGGTTTTACCCCAAATCGCCATCTCTCTCTCCTTGCACGGCGCAATCCGCCGCTAAAAAATTCAAATCCTGCGTAAAAGCGCATTCGCGCCACAAGACACTATATCCGATGCGGGCGGGTGGGGCTGTGCGCGAGCGGGCCGCAGCACCGGAGCGTGCATAGCGCCGGGCTACAACCGGGCCCCAGGCGAATGATTTGTATTCGTTGGGGTGGAAGACCGGGGCCCCCGGCGAATGATTTGTATTCGCTGGGGTGGTAGACCGGTTGTACCGCCGGTCTCCCGACCGGCTGTAGTGTGAGTCTCCTGACTCACACCCTTCGTCCGCGACTCGCAAATCAAACCAGGGACCCACGCCTACCGAGTTTTGACCTTGCTCCTGAAGAACTCCAGCGTGCGCGTCAGCCCTTCTTTGAGCTGTATCTTCGGCTCCCATCCCAGCAACCGGCGCGCCTTCGAAATGTCGGGTTGGCGCCGCACCGGATCGTCTTCAGGCAGCGCACCGTAGCGCATCTCGCTCTCCGATCCTGTAACTTCGAGAACCGTCTGGGCGCACTCCAGTATCGTGAACTCGTTGGGGTTGCCGATATTCACCGGCAGGCGCTCGTCGGTGCGCGACAGCCGTACGATCCCTTCGATCAGATCGTCGACGTAGCAGAAGCTGCGCGTCTGGCTGCCATCGCCGTAGATGGTAAGCGGCTCGCCGCGCAGCGCCTGCATCATGAAGTTCGAAACCACGCGCCCATCGTCGGGGTGCAGACGCGGGCCGTAGGTATTAAAGATGCGCACCAGGTGAGTGTCAACGCCGCGGCTGCGGTTGTACGCCATTACCAGCGCCTCGCCGAATCGCTTGGCTTCGTCGTAAACCGAGCGCGGGCCCACCGGATTCACGTTGCCCCAGTATTCTTCCGTTTGCGGGTGCTGCAGCGGGTCGCCGTAGCACTCCGAGGTCGACGCGTGAAGGAACCCTGCCTTATGCCGCGATGCAACCTCAAGCATGTTCCTGGTGCCGGTCGATCCCACCGCCAGCGTCTCAATCCCGAGGCGCTTGTATTCCGGAGGACTCGCGGGCGAGGCAAAGTTGAACACGTAGTCCACCGGGCCGGGGTCGACCGCCGCAGCAAAGGGCTGGCAGATATCCCACTCCAGAAAAGTGAAGCGCGGTTCGCCGGCCAGGTGAGCAAGGTTCTCGCGCTCTCCCGTCGACAGGTTATCGACACCGGCAACGGTGTGCCCTTCGCCGAGCAAACGGTCTGTGAGGTGAGAACCAAGGAATCCGGCGGCACCGGTAACGAGAACGCGCATGTTCAAATATCGAGCTCCAAACCAGTATGAATCGCCGAAAACCGGCGAGGCGAATAGGCTCTAACCTGCATTTCTCACAGGCGGCCTTAAAGTGTAGCGCCGGTCTCCAGACCGGCTGTACGGTGGGTCTCCAGACCCGCCGACGAGGCCGCCAGGTCACAATTCTCGCTTTTCTGTATGCGCTGTGAGAAATGCCGGCTAAATCGAAACGCTCCGGCGCTCTCCCTGCTGCGCCTTGTAATTCGCGGGCCGGCCCACGCTTACATAGGTAAACCCGTGCTCCTGCATGGTTGCCGGATTGAAGAGATTGCGCCCGTCGATCACGATCGGGAAGCGCATCTCCTCGCTTAGCCGGGCCAGATCGATCTCGGCAAACTCCTTCCAGTCGGTCAGAATCAGCACCGCATCGGCATGGTGCGCGGCTTCATAGACGCTCGCCGCATATTGCATCTTGTCGCTCTCCGGCAGCACCTCGCGCGCCCGTTCCTGTGCCGCCGGATCGTAGGCAGCAATGGTCGCGCCCCCTGCCAGCAATCGGCGAATCACGTCGATGGCCGGCGATTCGCGAATGTCGTCCGTTCCCCCTTTAAATGCCAGGCCCAGCGCGGCCAGACGCTTGCCGCGCAGTGTCCACAACGCCGAAAGCACCTTGTTGTAAAAAATATCTCTCTGCGCGTCGTTGATCTTGCGCACGGCAGCGAGCAGCTGGAAGTCGACCCCCCGCTGCTGCGCAACCCAGTGGAATGCTGCCACATCCTTGGGGAAACACGAACCGCCGTAGCCCAGTCCCGCGCGCAGAAACTTCCCGCCTATGCGGCTGTCCATGCCCATTCCGGCGGCAATGTCTTCAATGTCCGCATCAACCGCCTCTGCCAGGTTCGCAACCGAATTGATGAACGAAATCTTCAGCGCCAGAAACGCATTCGATGCGTGCTTGATAATTTCGGCGCTTTGCGGCGAAGTTACCAGCAGCCGCGCCGGGTTTGACTCGCTGAATTGACCGGCAAGCGCGCCCGGAGTCGAGTAGTAGGTGCCTTCAGTCAATGGTGCGTAAATGCGCCGCAGAACTTCGGCCGCACGCTCTGAGCCGGCGCCCACCACGATGCGATCGGGATGAAGAAAGTCCTTCACCGCGGTGCCTTCGCGGAGAAACTCGGGATTCGAGACAACGTCGAATTCGCTGGCCGGCACGCCATGCCGCTGCAGCACGCGACTGATCCACTCATTGGTGTAAACCGGCACCGTGCTCTTTTCCACTATCACCTTGTAGCCGCGAATGCAGCGCGCGATCTCTGAAACCACCGCCTCCACAAACGAAAGATCCGCCGCGCCGCTGTCGATCTCCTGCGGCGTTCCCACCGAGATAAACACCGCTTCGCTCTGCTCGACGGCATGGGCCAGGTCGGTGGTGAACGAAAGCGCCCGATTGCTGTGTTTGGCAAGCAGCGCGGGCAGGTGGCCCTCGAAGATCGGCACACCGCCCTCGCAAAGGGTCTTCACCTTGGCTTCGTCGTTATCCACGCACAGAACCCGGTGCCCCATCTCGGCAAAGCAGGCCGCCGCCACCAGGCCCACATACCCCGACCCAATCACGCAAATTGAAACAGGCTCATTCATCCGCGGTTTCCCTTTCACTCCTGCCAGACTCCTGCCCCTCAAGGCAGCAGAAGTGGAGTGATCGACCTTTCCAATTGATCGTATCAGTCCTGATTTGAATGATTAATTATCTGTGGGGCGTTTGAATAGAAAATGAACTTCCGCAGCCAGTGTTCTGACCCTCAAATTGGCTGCCACCTACGGATAAGCTCGGCGGAATACGGTCCTGTATCGGGGCACGAGTTTACTCGTGCCGATAATGCTCCCAAACCTGCGCGGGCTTTAGCCCCTGCCGGATCGACTCTTGCGAAATTGCTTCGTTCACTGAGTTTTTCTGCAACCTGCAAAGCCCACACAAATTCCGGGCATTCTCGGCACTCTTCGGCTTCGCTCAAGCGGGCTAAAAGTCGCGCCCAGACACAAGATCCACGGCATCGGGATGCGTCAGACACCGCTCACTGCGCCGGCTGCCGGTACGGTTCCACTTTCAGAAAATTGTTGAGGATGTCCCGTTCCTGCGGTGAGAAGTTGTTCTGGTAGCGCGCAGAGTTCAACACCGTTTGCCGCTGATCGGGAGGCACCGTGCGCAGATCCTGGAAGGCCTGCTTCACCACCGCCCTCCGGTCCGGCGGCAAGGTCGCAAACTGGTGGCTCGCGTTGTTCAGGCTCGCCCGGTCTTGCGGAGACATGTGCTCAATGGCCTCACCCCATGCCAGGCGGCGCTGCCGTTCAGGCTCCGGCATCTGGTTCAGGTGATGAAGCTGCTGCACCAGGCGCTGCTGCTGTTCCGCAGGCAGGCGGTTGAAGCTCGGACTGTTGCGCAGCAAACGTTCCTGGTCCTGCACGGGAAGATTGCGGTGCTGGTTGAGCCAGTCGCCCAGATGGCCCGGCGGTGCAGCATATCTCTGCGGCGCTGCAAAGCGGTTGGCGCCGGCTGGCGGCTGCGCCGGACGACCGGCAGGCGCTGCCCGGTATCCACCCTCATATTGCCTGTTGGGCTGGTCAAATTGGCCCGGCCGGCGCTGCGTCTGCCCACTCTGGCCCTGAAATTGTCCCGGGTATTGACGTCGGAATTGACCCTGGTTTTGCCGCTGGAACTGCCCGTTCTGACGCCCTTGCACGCGATTCTGCCGCTGCGGCTGACGCATCCGGGCGCCCTGCCCATTCCTGGGCGCGGAATAATGCGGGGCCGCCGGAGCGGCGCGACGCTCAGCGGGGCGTTGAGCCGGCAACACCGCCGGCGCCAGGCACAGGAACAGCGCCGCCAGCAATGCCCTCAGGCGCATTCTTCCCGCGTTGGCCGTCCCCTTCATCGTTCTTTCCGCTCCTGGGCGTCTTCCCGCTCGTGGCTGAAAGCTCCAAGTGACTTAGTCTCCGTTGCTCGAGTCCGCGCTCGTCATCGCTTCCATCTGGTCCAGCACCTGCGCGTTGTTTTCCTGTATCTGCAGGTCGTGAACCACCGCAGAATTATTCGGCTGGGCTGGGTTCGACTGGTTCCAGATCTCCAGGTCGAGATAAGCGCCGCCGCCCAGCAGCAGCATGACCGTAAGCGCCATGGCAGCCAGCGGCCGCGCATGGTTGCGCGACCCGTAAGTCAATCCCGCGCGGAAGTTCGCAATCTTGCGCGCCAACCAACCCGCCGGCGCGGACTCGCGCTCTTCCCGCATCCGCGCCTGCATCCGGGTCATGAAATACGGGCTCGGCTCCGGAGCCTCCCAGGCATCCAGCAGCCCCATTGTGCTCTTCAGCTCTTCGATCTCGCGCCGGCAACCTTCGCACTCGGCCACATGCGCGTGAACCTTGGCAGGCACTCGGGCTGGATCGAGCAGCATCTCCGCCAGCTTCGATTCCATCCCCGAGCACTTCGATTTGTTCGTCAATTTCATCAGGTCCGTCATGGGTGCCACCCCGCTCTCCGCCGGTTGGTTCCGGCTTCTTTCAACTCACACAAAATCCTTCAACTTGTCTCTTAACGTCTGGTAGGCGCGGAAGAGCAGCGACTTCGTTGCCGACTCGCTCAGCTTCAGCACCTCCCCTATCTGCCGGTAATCCATCCCCTGGTACTTGTGCATCAGCACCGCCATGCGCTGGCGCTCCGGCAGCGCCATCACGTGACTCTTGATCGCAGCCATGCGCTCATTGCGCAGCAGCCGCTGCTCAGCCGAAGGCTCATCGTCAGCCAGATCGGGAGTCGTGCCCGTCTCCTGGTCCGGCTCGTCCAGATACACCGTCTGCGCAGCCCGCTCGTGCCGGGTATCGCGCGCGTGGTTCACTGCCAGGTTGGTCGCAATCCGGTAGAGCCACGTGGTAAAACGCGCCTCGGCCCGGTAACTCTCCCTGGCTCGATAGACGCGCAAAAACACTTCCTGTGCCAACTCCTCGGCAACCGCCTGGTTCCGCACCATCCGGAACAGGAAGTGAATCATCGGCCGGTGGTATTTTTCGACAAGGTAATTAAAACTCGCCTCGTCCCCCGCCGCAACCCGCAACATCACAGCCGCGTCGCCCGCCGGATCGGTCTCAGCCCTCGCGGCCGCCGCCGGGTCGATCTGGATTCCCGCCGAGCCCGCTCCCATGCCCGCTCGGTCGATAACCGTCCTGTCCAGGACCATGGTCGCCATATCTTCTGGAACCCCATCTTCCTCGGAAGGTTGCGTTTCCGCGTCCTTTTCGGGGTCCGAATCCGGGTCGGAATCCGGGTCGGAATCGGGGTCCATTTCAGGGCCGGAATCGGGGTTGGAATCGGGATCCGGTTTCCCGGTCCCGGAATGCCCAGAACCCCCTTCCGATCCTGCAGATCGGGCAATCGCCGCCAGCAGTGCCGGAGCGGCCGGATGCGCAGTCGGCCCCCCGCTCCCGGGAAGCATTTTCCAAGCAGGCCAAC
Source organism: uncultured Acidobacteriaceae bacterium (assembly GCA_963732165.1). Taxonomy (GTDB): domain Bacteria; phylum Acidobacteriota; class Terriglobia; order Terriglobales; family Acidobacteriaceae; genus Telmatobacter. The sequence goes on along the minus strand of CAVSYM010000040.1, from coordinate 229,448 downwards.
CCGCCGGCGAGAGGCAAAGCCCTCCGTCCCCAAACCAGGGGAAGAGGTCTCCGCGGATGAGTGATCGGACGATCCGGAGCATGTGTGACTGGTACAAAAAACCGGCCGTTCCGGGAGGCTCTTTCGCGCCAATCCCGGGTTGGTTCTAAAGCCCTGCTGGTGTTACTCTAACCCATGCAGTCCCTGGCACGCCGCCTCACGCAGGGAGGAAATGCAGACCCTGGCACACGCCACCCATAGGGAGGCAAATGCAGACATTGGCGCACCGCCTCCCGTAGGGAGGCAAAGAATTTAGCCCAGGACAAGTTCGCGTCAGCGAACGCAGTCCTGGGTAGGCAAGCAACAAGATTCGCCGCCCCGGAGGGGCGGCACGAGCCGGAACCTCAAAGTTGCAAAGACTCAATAAAAGTCGCAGTTTTGAAAGGGCATGAGTTTACTCGTGCCGTAATTGGTCATAAGCGAGGCGGGGCTTTAGCCCCTGAGGGAAGCCTTCCCTCATGCCTTTCGGGCGGCTAGCTCAGCTGGTTAGAGCGCCTGCTTCACACGCAGGAGGTCCGGGGTTCGAGTCCCTGGCCGCCCACCATACAACAATTGAATTTTCTGCTGGAAACGGTCCTTCGCTGCGGCTCAGGATTTCGCCTGCGGGGCTCACCCTTTCTCTTCTCTCAAGGTCACGCCCGCAAAACGGCTCAAGTTCGAGTCCCTGGCCGCCCACCATGCACTTCTTATGCCCGCCCAAACGGACCGCGTGCCCCATCCATCGCCGTGAAACGGGTGGGCCGCCAACTGAGCCCCGCACCAAAACCGAGAAACACGACGCTTTTTAATTTGACAGATCGGTCGTTCAGAGCTACCGTGGTTTCGATTAGTCCTTAGCTGTATCCGTCACGGGTACCGCTCGAGTCGACTCTGCATCTCCCTTATCGCGCTCTTGCCGCAAGAGCCAATGCACCACTTCTCTCCGGAATGCGCATAGGGCCCCGCGAAAGCGGATAGGCCAGTCCAAACTTTGCCGTTTTCTGTCGAGCCCCGCCAAACGGGAAATCCCTGCTTGCTTTACATCTTGAATCCGCAACCAACGCAGCTCTGGAGGGCTACGCAATGCGCCCTATCGCATTCCGGTTCAAGCTTTTTACCTTCTTTCTAGCTTCCGCAATCGCCGCCCTGGCAACTTCCGCCGCCGCCCAAAAGCCCAAGGTCCTGGCTCCGCACGACCCAATAGCCCCGAGAGCCACAACCCGAATGCCCCTCAGACCCGCCCCCGGCACAACCGCAGCCGGGCCGTGGATCGTCGACGGCCACTCCCAGTCGACCATCTTCATCAAGAACATTGTCGAGACCTCCGCAATTACCGTTACGCCGGTCCTTCACTTGAGCGACGGCTCCGAATACAAATTGCCTGCTGTGCCACTGGAACCCTCCGGCATCGCCAAAGTCGATATCGACGCCAGCCTCGAAGCCCTGGGCATTGTGCCCAATGCAACCCTGTCCGGTTGGGTCGAGCTTCAATACAACTGGCCCTGGAACCCGATCTGCGCCATGATCAGAGTCGTGGACGTAACGCGCAGTGTGGTTTTCACCTTCGGTTTCGGAACTCCTGAGTCCCTCGATCCTCAATCGCATCACACTCCAGGCCCGCAAATAACCGAGGGAATGTGGTGGAAGCAGGAGCCCCGCGTAACCGGTTTTCTCGCCCTCGCCAACACCACGTCGCGGCCAATCACGTCAAAGATAGATGTGAGCGACAACCATTCGTCCCTGCTGGGCACCCATTCGATCACGATCGCTCCGCATGCGATGGAGACCTTGGACCTGCTGGAGCTTCAGTCCGCTTCGACGAGCGCCGGAGGCATCCGGATCACCTACGCCGGCGAGCAGGATGCGCTCATCGTCAGCGGAGGACTCGAGGACATCGGCGCAGGCTACTCCGCGAATATCCCTTTCGCCTCCCCGCCGCACGCCGCCCCGCCAATGTCAAAACCGACCGTGCCGCAAGGCATCGCGGAACTCGCACTCATGACCGGCGACGCCGACCCATGGATGCACTTCCCCTCGGGAACCGTATTCACGCCGTATTCGGTGCTGCGCAATGTTTCCGCCGCTCCCATCTCCGTAACGCCAACCGCGTGGTGGATGCAGGGCAGCACCCCCGCATCGTTCGATCTACCCCGATTCACCCTGGCTCCGCTTGAAACCCGCACCCTCAACGTGCCCGCGCTCCTCGCCGCAGCGGGCCTCAAGGATTTCAGCGGCAGCGTCAATCTGGACTTCGATACTCAAGGTCAGTCGGGCCTGCTTCTCGCCTCAGGCGCCGTCGACCAGACCTTCAACTACGTCTTCCCGGTTGTGGCGCGGGGCATCGTGCCCAGCGCCAGCAAGTCGCTCTCCTACTGGAGCACCGGCAATGGCGACGACACTATGGTCACCATGTGGAACCCCGCCGACGAGCAGCAGAGCTTCATCTTCCGTCTCTCCTTTGCCGGCGGCCACTACGACCGCCTGGTCAATCTCGGCCCCCGTGCAACCTATATGTTCGATGTCTCGGAAATCATGGCCGCCCCCGGCCCCGACCTCGACGGAAACGTAATTCCGCCGGAGACACAAGAGGGAAGCGCAGAGATCGTCGGCATCGAGGCAGACAATCAAAGCGTCCTGGTGGCCGTGGATTCATCGGTCTACAACGTCCGCAAGGCGACCTGCTATACGCAGTGCACAACCTGTAACGGCACAACGTCTTACTGGGTTGCCGCGAGCCCATTCAGCGTCGCCGTAGGCTCAAGCACGGGCGAGTCGCTCCAGGCCCAATGGAACACCGGCTCGCAGTACGACTATACGAGCAGCGCAACCTGGAGCAGCAGCAATACGAGTGTGGCCACGGTCCCGTCTCCTGGACAGGTTCACGGCGTCGCCCCGGGCTCCTTTACAGCTAGCGCAAATATCTCGAATATCCCTGTCTACGCCAACGACTGCAGCCCCTACCCGGAGTGCCCGATTTATGGGGGCGGCGGAGGCGGCGGGTCGGGAGACTCGCAACCCACTGTGAGTATCTCGGGGCCGTCAGGAGTGATGATCTCGAACGGCAGTCCGGGCTCACCGAGCATCCAGCTTACTGCAAGCGGAAACCCATCAGGGGGGACGTATTCCTGGAAGGCATCGAATTCTGACGTAACCCTTCAGAATGCCTCGACAGCGACGGTCACCGTGCTTGGCACATCAGAGGGCGTCTCAACTCTGACCGTAACGTATACACTCAAAGGCCAAGCTGGCACCCAGACGAAATTGGTCACCATTCAACAGCCATCGTACTTCGTTACCACAACCTATCCACAGGTTCCCGAGCCACCGGCGTGTACGGAGGCAGGGGGCTACGGCTACTGGGTGAGTCTGAACAACTTTGTTGCAGATCAACTCGGAGATGCAATCAATGTAGCAGGAATTGAACCGGAAGAATCGTACCCTAACGTACCATTCAAGAGTTATTCGACCCCACCAACAACTACGCCTTCGGGAACATTCAGCGACACGCCGTTTGGGGGGTGCTACCTAGTCCCCGCAGGCCGACAGGTCTGTGGAGACGGCCCCACTGTCATCCACCAATCGCTTTTCGGCGCGACAATTTTTTCGATTTCGACCGTCTATAACTCCGATCAATGCACCGAGGGTATATCGGTAACAATCTCCGGAAACCTCACCACGCAGAACGAAACTATAGTCTCAGGAACAGTGGAATGAAGATTTTTGATATTGCCAAGATGGTGCTTAGACTCTCTCTAAGCGCTGCAGTTCTGTTGCCTACAGCCCGGCTCAACGCCGTCGCTCAAAGCGCCACAGAGCCGCAGGCGTCGGCTGTCGACGCTGCTGCTCAACTGAAAGTGGCCGAAGTCATGAAAAGAGCCCTTGCGAGGGATTACAGCGTCGTGGATGGTTGGAACCAGAACCATGAACCGGTGAAGGGAGTCACGCGCATTTCCTGGGTCCCGCCCACCGCCGAAGATTACTCAGATATCGGCAAGCTAGGAGAATCGGCGGTGTCGGTGCTGGCGACCTACGTCAAGCCTGAAGTTAAGCCGGGTGGGCTCATTCAATTACTGGCGGTTAAGTTCCTTGCATCAATCGGAACCGCTTCAACAATTGAGCCACTGGGGAGAGCCCTAGACCCGGCGAACTGGCAGGTGGCCCGGATGAGTGCTCTGGACGTGCTCGGGAGTATGAAAGAGCCAGAAGCTTTAGCAATGGTCCGCACCATGCTAAAGGATGGAGATCCAGTGATCTCGGGAAGAGCCAGAGGAATACTCGTCGCGCGTCATCAGGAATAGTTCTTGGGCGGCGGCTGGCCCACCCCATAATCTCTTCTATATGATTCGCCTTCACAGATTGGGGTGCCCCGTCCTAACTTTGTTAGGGCGGGAAAAAGGGGACATGATACTGGAGTGAGCCCCTGAAGCGAGACACGATAGTGGCGCGGGGCATCGTGCCCAGCGCCAGCAAGTCGCTGTCCTACTGGAGCACCGGCAACGGCGACGACACCATGGTCACCCTTTGGAACCCCGCCGACGAGCAGCAGAGCTTCATCTTCCGTCTCTTCTTTGCCGGCGGCCACTACGACCGGCTCGTCAATCTCGCCCCCAGGGCCACATACATGTTCGATGTTTCCGAAATCATGGCCACCCCCGGCCCCGACCTCGACGGAAACGTCATTCCGCCAGGCACGCAGGAAGGGAGCGCGGAGATCGTTGGCATCGAGGCGGATAATCAGAGCATCCTCGTGGCCGTCGACTCATCCATCTACAACGTGCGCAAAGCGACCTGCAACGGAAACTGCGTGAGCTGCAACGGGGCTAGTTCCTGGTCAGTTGCCCAATCTCCGTTCGGCGTGATGACCGGCCAGCAGTGGCAGGAAACGATGACAGCCCGGAATAGGGCGGAATAGGGGGACATGATACCTATTCCCCATGGGAAATAGGGAAATAGGGGACACGATACCTATCCCCCGGCGTAGCAATATAGTCCGTGGATGCGTATGGGGCGACTCGCACCTATCGTGGTTCCGGGGCTTCCGCACCACGGTGCGCAGCGTGGCAACCGGCGCTAGCCAATCCTCTTTGTGAATAGGTATCATGTCCCCTTATCTCCCGAGTCGAAATGGACGGCGCTCAGGCGTGGGAATCAACTGCCAGAGTATCTCCGCTACGCCGAAGAGGATCACTGAGCTTCCTACTCTCCCACCCTTCGCCAGAAAAGAGGCGAAGGATGGGGCACCCTCGATGGTAAGGGACGCAGATGAAAACATGGGCGCGCCACCCGCCCGCATGGTCGAAATCGGCTCGGGATCGCCCTACACGCAATTCGTTTACAGTCCGGCAGGAACTCTTCTGGCGGTTTATAACGACACCAGCGGCCTCGTTAAGGGCACGGTCCCTCTTCCCGGCGGCGAGACGGCAGTTTACAATGCAAGCGGATTGAATTTCATCCGCCATACCGACTGGCTAGGCTCGTCACGTCTTGCGACCACATGGACGCACGGTGTCTACGCGAAGGAGGCCTACGCGCCCTTCGGTGAAACATACGACGAAGCAGGCACCGCGGACCGCAGCTTCACCGGCCAGGATCAGGATGTGGTTACAGGTAGCGGCGGCACCGGTGTGTATGACTTCCTCTTCCGCAAGCATGACCCCTCGGCGGGACGCTGGATGATCCCCGATCCCTATGGCTGGGGGGCTGTGGACCTGACCAATCCGCAGAGCTTCAACCGGTATGCGTATGTGATGAACAACCCTACGACCTTCATCGACTCATTTGGGCTTTTCGGTAATGGTCAAATGCAACCGCCAGGGTCGTCAGGCCAGGATTCTTATTGGGGGGCGGATGGCTGTCTTTACGTTTATACATACTCTACGTCCTATGGCCCAAACGGCCAGCTTTACGCGAATGTGGGTACACCCATACAGGTTTATTGTCCCACCAGTGGGACCGGCTCCTGTCCCCCGGGGGTGACCTGCGGACCGCCCTCTGGATCGGGGGGTGGGGGCGGAGGTGCCCCAAATAACGGGCCGAAGCCGCAACAACCCCAGAAGAACCCGTGTCCCCCAGGAACCCGAATGGTAGGAGTGGGCAAAGCGCTATGGGAAGGGGGAGACGCGTTAATTGCCGCTAACCTTGCTGGGATTCATTTCTTTTTCGCAGGCGCCGCACTTACAGCTGGATGTCTTGACCCGACGCCCTTCGAACCTGCGACCTGCGCAGGCGGCGTTTTCGTTGGGGCTACTTTTGGGACTGGCGGTGCCATATTGACCGGCTTAGCGGTCCATGATGCTGGGGAAGCGATTTCAGGCATTAAGCAGGCGTTTACCTGCGAACCATAGGGAGGCGGACGATGAAGCTGTCCATCTCAAAAGCGGGGGAAAGCATTTGGGTGTGGTTGCTTTGGGGCCTTGGCATTTATCTTGCCCTGGAACTTGGGCCATTTCTCATAGCCAAGCAGGTCTTCAACAAAACTGCGGGAGATCTCGCAGGTCCATATCTGGCTTTTGCGTTGCCAGCGGTGGTTGTCATGCCGCTAATCTGGTGGCTGAGGAAGTGGGAGGAGCGTGGTGCTTCGCCTAAGCGGGTGGCTCGCGGGTGGGGCACAAGTGTGGCGCTTTTTGGCGTTGCGGTTGTTGTTGCGGTTTTCTACTCCGGCATCGAGCTGCGCCTCATGAATCCAAGGGACACTGTTGGCGGCTTTGTTGCGTCGGTCTTGTTGAGTGTTCCAATCTTCTACTTCGGCATATACCACAGGGCGCTGAAGGTCATTTCCACGAGAGCGGCTGGGAAACAGATGCCAAGAAGCGACGGAGCCAGTTCTCTGAGCTGAAATCTGCCCTTGATGTTCTCGGCGGCAGGCCGCTCTTCGGGGCGGCCTGGCTGTCTCTGGCAGTGCTCGGTTCCGTGCCAGGGCCGTCATCCCAAGAGCGGCGCTGCCTTCGGCATCGGGTGTACGCTGCGACACGTCACCCCCGGCGGGTTGCTGCAAAGTAACCGGAGGTTGCTGCTGGCGAATAGGGGGACATGTGGCGAATAGGGGGACATGATACCTATTCCCCACAGACGGCGGCTTGCCTACCCTTGTCTTTTCTGTGCTCGTTATTCCAAGAGCGAGGGTGCCCCATCCTTGACGCAGTTGCATCGCGTCAAGGGTGGGAAACCGCGAAATCTCACACCACCTCCAACCGCGGGCGCTCGACTCTCCTTTGCGTGCAATTCCCCCTCCCTGCGCTACATTCATAACCGGAGGAAGAACGCTCATGGCTCAAATTGCCCCATAAACCGCGCAAAATCGATCCCGTAACCCTTTATTCCCGACTATTTTGCGCCTTAACCCCTTTGTTTTTAACGGGATACGCGAAAAGGTAAAAGGTTGAAACCATTGAAAACAAAACAGTTAACCCCCAAAAGGGGGTATATATGGGGGGGTGCGCGCCAGCCGCTTGCTGACTCGCTGTCTTGCTGACTCGCCGACTTGCTGACTCGCTGACTAGCCGCTGACTTGCCGACCCGCTGACTCGCTGACTTGCTGACTTGCTGACTCGCTGACTTGCTGACTCGCTGACTAGCCGCTGACTTGCTGACTCGCTGACTTGCTGACTTGCTGACTCGCCGCTGACTTGCTGACTCGCTGACTTGCTGACTTGCTGACTCGCTGACTAGCCGCTGACTTGCCGACCCGCTGACTCGCTGACTTGCTGACTCGCTGACTCGCTGTCTTGCTGACTCGCCGACTTGCTGACTCGCTGACTAGCCGCTGACTTGCTGACTCGCTGACTAGCCGCTGACTTGCTGACTTGCTGACTCGCTGACTTGCTGACTTGCCGACTTGCTGACTTGCCGACTTGCTGACTCGCTGACTCGCTGACTTGCTGACTCGCTGACTTGCTGACTTGCTGACTCGCCGACTCGCTGTTCCTACGCCGTCGTCCAGTCCAAAATCACCTTGCCCGTCTGCCGCGAGACCATCGCCTCGAAGCCCTTTTCGAAGTCCGTGTAGTCGAAGCGATGCGTAATCACGGGCGAGATATCGACTCCGGACTCGAGCATGACCGTCATCTTGTACCAGGTCTCGTACATCTCGCGGCCGTAGATGCCCCGAACCGTGAGCATGTTGAAGATGATCTGGCGCAGGTCGATCGTCATCTCCTTGGCCGGAATGCCGAGAACGGCGATCTTGCCGCCGTGGCTCATGTGGGCGATCATGTCGCGCAGCGCATTGGGATTGCCCGACATCTCGAGCCCCACGTCGAACCCCTCGGTCATGCCGAGCTGCTTCTGCACATCTTTGAGAGGCATTTCGGAGGGGTCGACAGCCAGCGACGCGCCCATCTTGCGGGCCAGCTCGAGCCGGAATGGGTTCACGTCGGTGATGACCACGTGCCGCGCGCCCGCATGCTGGACCACCGGGATTGTCATGATGCCGATGGGGCCGGCGCCCGTGATGAGCACGTCTTCGCCCAGCACCGGAAACGCAAGCGCTGTGTGCACTGCGTTGCCGAAGGGGTCGAAGATGGCCGCAACTTCCTGGTTGATGCCGTGATTGTGACGCCAGATGTTCGACATGGGCAGCGAAATGAACTCGGCGTACGCGCCGGGCCGGTTGACGCCCACGCCCTGCGTGTACGCGCACAAGTGGCGCCGCCCGGCCAGGCAGTTGCGGCAGCGCCCGCAAACCACGTGGCCCTCGCCGCTCACAATGTCGCCGGCAAAAAAGTCGTTCACGTTGGAGCCGACCGTCACCACCTCGCCCACAAATTCGTGGCCGATGGCCATGGGAACGGGGATGGTCTTCTGCGCCCACTCGTCCCACTCGTAGATGTGCACATCGGTGCCGCAGATGCCGGTGTAGTGGACGCGCACCAGCACGTCGTTGATGCCGACTGCAGGCTCGGGAATCTCTTCGAGCCACAGTCCACGCTCGGCCCGGCTCTTGACTAACGCTTTCATTGCTCGCCTCCGGTCACTCTGAGAGTTTAGTCCCTCACGCCGGGACGAACGTACCCCGCTCGCGATCTTTGCGCACATGAGCTACTGGAAAAACCTGGCCATGAATGACGATGTAGACACCAGGACCGAGCACCCGCGCGGCGAACAGGCTCTCGGTCAGGTTCTGCAGGCCGTCGCTCTTTTCAAAGCCGAGCGGGCTCATGGCGCCGGTGAGAATGATGGGCGCAGGGGGCGCAGGGAAAGCCTGTTCGATGGCCAGCCCGCTCTCGACCATCGTGTCGGTTCCATGCGTGATAACGATGGGCTGGTTGAGAGCAAGCAGCTTGCGCACCTCCGCCACCAGGCGCGCACGATCTTCGGCGCTCATCTCCAGGCTGTCTTTGTTCATCAGCGGAGTGACATGCACCTCGAGATCGGGCAGGCGCAGAAGTTGGAGATACTGGCCGATCTTGCTGGTCGTGTTGAGCACCGCGCCCGACTGCTCGGAGTAAGCCTTCTCGATGGTTCCTCCGGTGGTGACCACTTGAACCGTCTTCATTCGGCGCCTTTCCGTTTTTCACCTTAACACGCGGGCGTGGTCCGTGGGTCGAGCGCAGTTGCGGGAGGGAATCGGCACCGGAGTCGGCCACCGGTCAAAGCATCGCGAGCAAGGGGTCTCAGACGGCCGTCCGCGCGTACTGCACTTCCTGCGCAACCTCGCTTGCCGGCAACAGCTCGACCACAAAACACGCGCCATCTTCGATTGGGACGTAGCGCAGTTCGCCGCGGAAGGATCGCAGGAACGCGCGCGACATGTAGAGCCCCAGGCCGGTTGACTCAGCGCCCGCCTGAAATGGACGGAAGAGATGTTCGGGCTGCGCCACGCCCCCGCCGTTGTCGATAACTTCCACACACACCTGATTACCCGATTTTCTGGCGTTGATGGAGAGCGCGCGATCGCTTTTGCGCAACAGCGCCCGGCTGCTGTTTGAAATGAGATTAAGAAACACCTGCATGAGGCTTGAGCGGTCGCCCCACACCAGCGGAAGCCCGGGCTCGACGTTCCACTCCGACTCGATTTCATCCTCGCCAAGTGACGGGCCGATGACAATTTTCAGTTCGTCAAGCAGCACGCTGAGATCGACTTCAGAGGCCTGGTTTGCCGACTGCCGCAGATTAACGCTTGCGATCCGTTCCAGAGCGATCACCAGGCTGCCGAGAGCTTCAAAGTCCTTGTCGCCGCTTAGAGAGGCCGCATTTTTCAGGTTCTGATGCACCACGGCAATGGCGCCGCAAATATTGCGAATCTCGTGGGAGAGCGCGCCGACGGCTATCCGCGAGCCTTCCAACAGTTGATTCATGCCAGCGACCTCGTGCGCGCGCAGATCATCTGAGGCGTCAAGCACCATGGCCGCCAGCCGGGTACCGGCGTTGGTCTGGTAGGTCGAGAAACAGATGTCGGCAAGAAAAGCTTCGCCGTCATCGCGATGCCCGCGCGCCTGCATCACCGCGCGCAGCAAATGCAGCGAATCATCGTGGTGCGTAATGTTGGTGAGTGCGGGCAAGTAGCGGTGAATGCGCTTGCCAACCAGCGTCCCCTCCGCCACCGCCAGCATACGGTGCGCGGCCTCGTTGGCCATCAGTACCGACCCGTTGGCTTCAGCGGTAAAGACTGCCACGGGGCTGCTCTCGAACAAAATCTTCAACTGCTCTTCGGCATCGCGGCGTGCGTCCCGCTCGCGCTCGATTTCTCTCAGATTGTCTGCTGCGGCCTGGCGGTTGATGTTTATCTGCCTGATGAACAGCCCGGCCCCGGCAAAGGCGGCAAAATACAGCAAGTCCCGCGAAAGCCCACTTCGCAAAGTCCATTGAAGATAGCTGAATATCTCAGTCAAATAGGCGCACAGCAGAGCTGCCCCGATGATCGGCCCGCGCCCCACCACGCTGCCCACCATGAGCATCGGCAGCAAATAGAGAACACCAAGCGGAATCGGATCTACCACCTTCCAATCAACAAGCGCAATGAGGGCGATGATGATGCCCGCTCGCAACAGAACAGCGCGCTTGTTTCCTGTGAAAAGGAGTGCGTACATGCTTCACCTGCAAGAACGAATAGAGCGCAACGGGAGAAGGCCGACACAATAATTGTAGCCCTCGAGGAATAAGGCGTGCATGAACACCGCGCATGGAGTCCGCATTAATGGCTGTGCGGAAGGGGTTTGATGTGTGACGGGCCAGCCCGTCTAAGAGCGATGTCTCAGCCGCGGAATTTGGAAATGATATACAGAATCAGCGTGAACACGACGCTGATGAGTATGCAGGTACCGAGCGGGATGTACACCGAAACGTGCTTGCCGCGATAAGCAATGTCGCCCGGTAAACGGCCGAGCGGCAGGCCGATGCGTGCTGCAACAATCACAAATATGCCAACCAGCACGAGCAACAGTCCAATCCCTACAAGGAACTTGCCGATCTCGTTCATTGCGGCCCCTACTCGACGATTTTACGCCGAAAGAATTTTGGGAACAGGGGACAGGAATCAGGAATCAGGGGTCAGGGGTCAGGGGTCAGGGGTCGGAGATCAGAGAACAGAGATCAGTTAAGCAGTGAAACTGTTGAACAGAAGGCAGCCGATCTTCGGCTGTTTCCCTCTTTCTCTATTCCATGGTTTCGCTCTTTCAATGTTTCACTGTTCAACCGATCAACTACTTTGATCCAATAAGGCGCAGGCGCGCCGTGAGAGCCCGGCCTTCGGGCTCGCTGAAGGTTCCATACTGCGGTGAGTCAACATCGTTGTTCACCACCGTCGCATTGGCAGCGCCGGTCGCGTTCTCCATTACGCCGCGCAAGCCGAAATACGCTCCGCGAAGATGAAACTTCCATTCCAGGCCCGGGCTGAAGTCGACATAATCCGGAAATCGCCTTGAGCCGGCTGCACCCACCACCTGCTGAGCGGCATTGATCGATGTGTAAGGAAAACCGGTACGCCTCTCGAGTGAATAGACAAGGTCCCAGTTCTTTTTGAGGCGCGGAATTGCGACCGGCAACCAGCCCCACGAGACGAACCGGTTGGGTACGTCCCAGCCAAGTGGCCCGCTCTGTTGCGGACCAAGCGGCGACGGCGTGGGAAGGTAATCGATTGCAGCGTTGGTTTGCGCCGATGAATGCGTGTAGGAAAAAAAGATGGTGTAGTTATCGGCAAAGATCCGGTGCGCATGCACCTCGAAGGATCGATAAGTATCGCGCCGCGGATTCGTCAGCAGGTAATCGCCGGCAAGCGCATGCGTGCCGCTTTGATTCGCAAAAGCAAACAGCCTGGTGGTGCGCTTCTCAATGAAATTCGCGCCTGCAATCAGCGACCACGGCAGTTTCTGCTCGACCGCGACGCTCCAGTTCAATGCGCGGGGAGCCACGAGTGACCCGCGTGTCATGGTGAATGTCGATTCCCGGGCCGGACCCGATGGTGTAACGCCATCGGCCTCGTAATAGGTATCGGAGCGGACACCCGCGAAAGTTTGAGCCGGGTAGCTGAGATCGGTGTGTTCGTAATAAAGACCTGCGCCGGCCGAGATCTTGGTTCCATCGCGGGCGCTGGGCGCATAGACGGCTGCGATGCGAGGCGCAAACAGAGGCTTGCGCACGATTTCATCCCAGTCGAGCCGCAGGCCCGGTTCGACGAGCAGCGGCTTTGCGATTTGCCAGTGGTCTTCAACATAGGCGCCGAACTCAGCGTTATGCAGGGTGAACGGCGCGGCGGGAGCAAAGACACTCTGCCGATCCAGGGTTCCGTCTTCGCGCAGATAACTCACTGGAGTACGCGCAACGAATTCGCCGTAGCCGATGCGATCCAGGTCGAGGCCGGCCTTGACCTGGTGATTGCCCAGCCACTTTCGTGCAGGCAGATATAAAGCCGCGGTTCCCTCAACGCGCTGCGATCGGCCGGTCAGATTTTGAAAATTGCTGCCCGTTGCGAGCTCCGGAGTGATCTGATACGGCTTGTCGCCGTGCGGCTCAAAGCCGTCACGGAAGCGCATGACGCCGATGCCGATATCGAGCAACGCGCCGCCGATGGACCATTGATCGCGCAGATAAGGCAGCCAGGCGATTGTGTCGCGATTGGTTGTGCTCTGCTGCGAGGTCAATGCGGAGATGCCATCGTAGGGCGAGTGGTAATCGTTGAAGAGCAGGCCCGCGGTTACGATGTTTCTGGGCGATGCATTGGCCTGAACCTTGAAAAGATTGCTGCCGCGGATGAGCGGATCGGTGTCGGCGTTTGAAGGCAGCTCAGAGATGTAGATATTGTCGTATTCGGTTTCGAGACCATCGTAAAACCAAGCGCGATTGCGTGCCAGTGGACCGGATAAGGTGAACCGTGGGACGAATTTGTCGAATCGGATGCCGTTGAGATCGCGTAATGAAGGAACGAAATTGGTTGCGTTGAAACGGAGTTTGTTGTCGCCCATGCCGGTGTAAAAAGCGATCACCCCGCCGGTGGCGCGGCCAAACTCGACGGGATAGCGAGTTGACTCGGCATCGATGGATCGAACCGCGTCGGCGCTTACACGCATATCGAGCGTGCCCTCTTCGGGCGAGCGGATATCGAATCCGTCCAGCGTGTCGATTGTCTCCCAAGTCTCCGAGCCCGCCATGTGCGCCTGGCCCGATGAATCCCGCACAATCCCGGGGTAAAAGGGAAGAAGATCGCGGATATCGCGCGAGGTTGGATAAGGGATATTCACAATCTCAGGCGTGTTCATGGTAAATACGTCTGACGGCTGAGTGGTATCGATGCCCGGCGTCGATGCCGAAACGTTGACCTGCTCGCGCACAATCTGTTCGTGAGCCAGAACGACTTTCAAGCTGCTCGAGCGGGGATCGACGTCTGTTTCAGCGGCCTGATAGAAACCGGGCTTCGCAGCTTTGATTGCGTAGGGAGCGGCAGAAGTCAACGTGAACTTGCATTGGCCTGAGAAGCCGGTGCGGATCTCGATGGGGGCCTGTCCGGGCTGCACAATAACGACTTGCGCGCCATCGACTGCTACGCCGGTTTCATCGACGACCGTGAGCTCGACGATTTGCCGGCTCGCCGCAGGTTGCGCACATGCGAACGAACTGCAGCCCAGCAGCACGCAGGCAAAAGCACGCCGAACCCAATCAAATCCCGGGATTAATCTACACCGCAACTGTCCCATAGATTCTGGCACTCCGGTACGCGACGAGTCTCGATGCATGTGACATGCATGTTGCCCAAAACGTCATAGGTCAACTCTCGCGCCACACCCGATCCAGGAATTCTCAATCGAGCCGCGACTTACTTGAGCCTAAGCCGAACCGCACCCGGCGCGTGACGACATTTATCGCGAAGTCGCGGCCGAGTGCTGCGGATATTCAAGAAATACATGGCAAATTGAAATTGCCGATTCGAAACGCTGGGGCTGGCTGCCGCAGAATGCGCTCCGGAATTGGTAGCCATTCCGGAACAGGGAGTCAAAAACCGGATCGCTCCATTGAATCGATTGAATCGGGCCAGGATCAACCACCTCGACAAGAACCAGACGGGGATGAAAGGGCAAGAGTTCGTGGAATCGTCTCTCGGTTGGATCCTGATCGCTCCACCACCAGAACGTGTACGGCAAATTCATGAAGATGTTGCGATCGAAGTACGGCAGAATACCCACGGCCGGGTATGCATAGCCATTCCACTTCACGCTTTTAATGTACGTAACTGCGATGGGAGTGTTGCTGGCAACATACGGCTCAAGAAACTCAGCGGCCGCCCGGTCCGGCGAGAACGCGCGGTAATGATCGAAGACATACGCATAGCCGGCCCAGAGAATCTGCGTCGCAATCATCACGCCGAGGGCAACACGCAGCGTTTTCTCGAATTGGATTGGCTTAGCGCCGTGCTCGGGCCAGGTAATCCAAAGCATACAGACGATAAGCGGAACGAGAAGGCCCGCATGCCACCACGTGAAGTAGGCAAAGCCCGACATGCCGGCAAAGAACAGGACCGGTAGCAGATACAGAATCTTCCGCCGTGCCCCAAACCAGAGGCCGACAATCACCCAGAATGCCACAGAGAGAAATGGAGGCTGGCAGATTCCCCAGATAAGCGATTGCACGGCGGAAAGCAGATAGTTGGGATGCTCCCCGCGAACCCGCGAAAGCGCGAGGTCATGAGGAGGCCACGCCGTCCAGATTGCAAAGGCATAAAACGCCACCAAAAGCGAAGTGCAGAGCAGTAGCTTGCGCCGTTCCTCTCGAGTGATGCCGCGCGCGATCGCGCCACCGTTCAATCGCGTACACGATGGCAAGGCCGCCGGAGATTGCTGCTGCGTGAAGCGCGGTATTGGCAAGCAGACCGAGCGCGACTGCTACTCCAAGCGGGCTCTTCTTCCAACCAATTGCCACCAGAAACAGAAGCAGCGGAACGAGTACATAGTTCCGAGCAACCACCGGGTATTGAAAGAGAAGGAAGTAGGTAAACGGCAGCGTAAACTTCAACCAACCGGGAAGCGGCGACTTGAACAGGAGCAAGGCCACGCCGCATACTGCAATGGCTCCCGCTATCCAGTGCATTCCGGCATAGCCGATGTGGATACGGTTCATGGCCCACAGCAGGAAGTGCCAGAGTCCGGGAGAACCTTCGTATCGGATGAATCTGTGAAACAGCGTGGTGAGGGGGAGACTGCGCGCGAGCTGCCAGGCCTGGGCCTCATCGGCAAAGGGCTCATGGTAGGGAATGGCGTATGCAATCAGCGCAGAATAGAGAGCAAGGATTGACCATTCCGGCCAATGCGATCGAATGTTGGTCTTCGCGCTCTCGTGGATTGCAACCGAATGCGATCCAGCATCATCGCCGCTGCGGGATGAGCGACGCCGCTCTTGAGCGTCCTCCGCATCCAGTCGCATCATTTGCTCCCGATAAAATCTCTACTAATCCCGAAGGACAAACTTCAAATAAAAAAACAAAACGAACTGCGGGTCAACCCAAATTTGCGGTCTCCCACCCTAGGCGCAAGAACAAAGACGCGCCGAGGGTGGGGCACCCAATGTTTCATCCATCGCGCGTCGGCTAAGCCGGTGGCGGAATAATAAGAAACAAACCAACTGCTCGCAACCTGGGCCTCGTGGTATCCCACCCATCGAGCAAAAAACGCTCGATGGATGGGGCACCCGCATCTGCATAAGAACGCCAATCCCGCGAAACGAGTCAGGCTCTCTGTCCGGCTTCAGAGTAATACTGGTACTCCAGCTTGCGGCCGCTGGCATTGAATATCGGTGCATGAATAATGCCGAGTTTTTGCGCAGCAAAGGTGACCGTAGTGGCCAGGACCCCGAGGCCGTACTTTACGCTGCGCTTGAAGTTGATTGACGATGCCTCTTCGAAATACTTAGTTGGGCACGAAATCTCGCCGATTTTGAAGCCGAACATCGCGGCCTGGGCAATCATCTGATTGTCGAAGACAAAGTCGTCGGAGTTTTCAAGCAACGGAAGGGTAAGAAGCAGGTTGCGCGAAAATGCGCGGAACCCGGTGTGATACTCGGAAAGTTTTATGCCTAGAAACAGGTTCTGGAACGCGGTGAGACAACGGTTGAAAACATATTTGTAAAGCGGCATTCCACCCTTGAGCGCGCCCGCTCCAAGGATTCGCGAGGCGAGTACCATGTCGTAGATGCCGCTGGCTACCATGCCGGCCATGGCGGGAACGAGAAGCGGCGTGTACTGGTAATCGGGATGCAACATCACAACGATATCGGCGCCGGCGGCGAGGGCCTCGCGATAGCAGGTCTGCTGATTGCGCCCATAGCCGTAATTGGCGTCATGGACAAATGTGTGCACGCCGAGGCTCTTTGAGAGGACCGCGGTGCCGTCTTTGCTCGAGTCGTCGACGAGGATCTTTATGTCGACAACGTCAGTGAGCTCGGCGACCGTTCTCGCCAGCGTCTTCTCAGCGTTGTACGCCGGCATCACGACTGCTATGCGCTTGCCGTTGATCATGCTTCGCGCTCCTGTTGTTCCGCCGTGCCATCGCCGCGCACTGTTGGTTAGGGTGCGCCGGCAGAGTTCTTAACCTGAACCGGATATGGGTCAATCGCGACCGGGTCGGTATCGGGTTCGACCAGCCACACAGTGCGATTCCGATAATAGTCAATCAATTGTTTATTATCTGCCGAATCCAGCTCACGTGCCCATACGACTTTGGAATTATCGATGTCCGGGCTGTTGTAGACCCACTCGTTGAGGTTGTCATGATCGGGGCCGTAGCGCACGATCGCCAGTTGCGGGCCGGAGAGACCGTCAAGCCGCGCTTCCACGCGGGCTCGCTCGTCACCGTAATGGTCAGGGCCAAACCACGTGGAGTTCCACCCACTCGTAGGCTCCCATGGCACGCCGATCCCCAGCGGGTGCGCAACAAGCCTCAGCCCCGCCATCACAAGAATCACCAGAGCGATGCATCGAACCAGCGTTAATCCGACCGGCTGCCGGTTCGACTTTAGAACGCGCAGATGGCGCATGCACTGCAGTCCAATAGCATAAAAAACCACGGTGAACGGCGCCACGTAGTGCGGAAGCAGGTAGACCTCGATCGACATTCCGGCCAGCAACACAAGACAACACGCCATCAGAAAACGGAGCCGCTTATCAAGAAACACGCGCCGGATCATGATGAGAGGCAGTATGAGTGTGAAACCTGCGTAGAAGAGAAAAGTCAGGTACACCTTGAGCATCGTCATCAGGACGAATCCGCCGCGCGTATGCATCTTCGCGTAGAACTCGTATTCGTCGTGAGTGTAAAAGCGCTGCATCGCGCTGTTGCTGTACACCGGAGTTGGACGCGGATGCTGCCAGATGTAGTAAGGAGCAACCGCGTAAGTATTGCGATCGACCGTGTAAGGAAGCGTGAGTGGGCTGCCAAAGGCCTTGTAATCGTAGTAGCCCAGCCATAGGCCGGCGCCAACAAAGACTGCGACTGGAAGGCAGGCGCGGCGAAGCAAAACAGGCATCGGCGGCCGGTTCCTGCCATTGATCACCCACCGTCCAAGCACCACTGCAACCGGCAGGCAAAGCAGCATGCCTTCAAACGGACGGGTAAGCATGAGGATGGCAATGCCAACTCCCATCAACAGGCCATATCTCAGACGCGCGGTTTTCATCAGCCTTGGCGCAGAGCCGATGATCAGCGCTCCGCCAAGAGCAGCCAGTGAGCCGGCCGCATGGTAAGTGTTTGTCCAACAGGAAAAGAGCCCCAGCCGCACCACAGCGAGCAAGCCGCCAAAGAGCGCCCAGCCCGGTGGCAACCATGCCTGAAGCGCCCAGCAAAGTGCAGCGCACATCAGCGCGCTTGCAATCAACAGCGCAAACCACGGGTTGCCAAATAAGACCTTGCCCGCTGCAAGAAGAAGCCCCTGTCCCGGAAAATACATGGACATATAAGTTGGCTTCATCGTTTCGTGGATGGTCTCGAAGGACCTCCACATCGTCGGCGTGGGATTCGCGAGGCGCCCTTTTGCAAACGTCTCAGCCGCGAGCAGAAAGCTGAAATCGTCAGGAACGAAGGGCATGGGGACGGGAAAGATCGGCAGGATCGCAAGGCGGAACAGAAAAACCGAGAACCCGACGACTGCAACTGCCAGACTCTTTTTCCTCGCCAGTGGCATACATGCCCGTTCAATACTGCGAAAGAAACCCAGTCCCAAAGTCGGCCAGGCGTAACTCAACGCTATGCCGATCAACGACATCCCCACATCGAGAATCAGAAAACCATTATGGTTGTGCGGGGTTGCGGGCGAAAGCATTGACTACCTTGTTCCCAGAGGGATTCAGGCGCAGGCAGCCTTTGATATAGCCTGATGAACTGCGCATCGATGTCAATGATAAGGGGGGCGGGGAAGAGTTCGCACCTTTAAATCGATCAGACCAATCGATTAGATCCTGCTGAACTCTCCCGCGGAATCGATGTCTGTTGAAATGCCTGTCTTCAGACCTTCACGCGGGGAAGGATGAACGGTCTTGCAGGGCAGCACCCGCGCGCGAGCAAATAGAAATATGCACGCAACGCTCTCCAGGATGCGCCCAGGTTACGCCAAGGTCGAACTGATCTTGGTGAAAACACCCGCGACAGCGGAAGCGATATTCTGTTGGAGGCTGATGGCAATAAGTGAGGCAAGCATTACGATCAGGCCATACTCCATGAGGTCCTGGCCACTTTCGCTTACGACCCACTGCCAGATTTTTACCTTCAGCCATAGAAGCGGATCGGGCATATGTGACCCTCCAATCGCTGCCTGGCCTCAGCCAAGCGAGGGTGTTCTATTCCGGTGCCAGCTCCAGAGGTTCAGGCCGGCAACCTCCGGTAAGATCGGATCAAGCAGGCGAGTCGTCTACCTGCTGCCGACATGAATCAGCATTAACCCCTGCGGGGAGAGTATCGAGGTTAACGATACTCCCCCACGAAGGTGCTGAGGTACTGGTGGATTCCATTTTGGCGAGACGCCAGGAATTAGGCAAGAGTTGCGCTGATGTTGCTGAATACGGTGTTGACTGCCGTGGCAACAGCTCTCACACCGGTCACAGCAACCAGGGCGATCAGAGCGACGAGCAGAGCATATTCGACGAGGTCCTGGCCTTCCTCACGGTTCAGCAGGTCCTGCACTTTAACCAACATCTTCAGAAAAAGGGTGTTCATGTGTATTCTCTCCAGTTTTGAATCTCCCAGCCTCAGCCGGGGCAACCCCAATATAGCATCTGGTATGCCATTCGCTATCAAAGATTAAATTCTTCTTATTCCGTGACTTATAAACTGTTGCGGGTTCCGTTGACTGTCCCCCTGTATACTCCTGTTTACAGTCCTACCTTTCTTAGAAAGTCCACGTATACATCACACAAAGGTGTAACAACTGTGATTCCCGATAGTTACCCCTGCCCAGACAAATTGCAAGTACAATTGCCACCATGGCGTCGAGCCCGAACCCATCCAAACCCCTGCCACGCATCGACTACGCAGATTTTGCGATTGCCATCGTCAGCGGGCTGATCCTGGCCATCTTCGCCGTCTTTTTTGTCTCGGTCCTATTTTCGGGAAAAATCGCCGGTTCACGCGATTTCGTTTCCTACTGGTCGACCGGCGTCCAGCTGAGGCATCATGCAGACCCTTACAACTGGGATCAGATGATGGCTCTGGAACACGCGGCGCATCTGGATGCGAAGGGTGTGCTGTTCATGCGGAATCCGCCCTGGGCTCTGCCCCTCGCCTACCCGCTGGGCTTTCTTGATTTGCGCATCGGCGCTTTTCTATGGAACATCATCCTGCTCGGTTGCCTGCTGATTTCGGTACAACTGGTCCGGGTGATGCACGGTTCGCCCAATAATTATGTCCACTGGCTGGGTGTCGCATTCACCCCTGCCATTATCTGCTTGATTATGGGCCAAACCGGCCTGTTCACGCTTCTCGGCATAGTCCTGTTCCTGCGCTTCCATCGCACCCATCCATTTGCCGCCGGGCTCGCGCTTTGGCTTTGCGCCCTCAAGCCGCATCTGCTTTTGCCTTTCGCCGCGGCCTTGCTGGCCTGGATCATCGTGAGTCGAAGCTACAAGATCCTGGCTGGCTTCACCCTGACCATGGCTGTAAGCTCCGCCCTGGCTTCGTGGATCGATCCGCAGGCGTGGACACGTTATTTCACCCTGATGCGTTCCCATCGCGTTCAGTTCGAATTTGTTCCGTGCTTGAGCGACGCGATCCGTTTCTGGATCCATCCGCAATGGATCTGGTTGCAGTATTTGCCCGTCGAGTTAGCCAGCGTATGGGCGCTCATCTACTTCTGGCGCCGCCGCAGCAACTGGGATTGGATGGAAAACGGCAGCCTGCTTTTGCTGGTCTCGGTGGCTGCCGCTCCTTATTGTTTTGCGCCCGACCAGTGCCTCGTGATTCCCGCCCTCATGCACGGAATGTACAAGTCCCGCTCCCGTGTCATGCTTGCGTTGCTCGCCCTCATCCTGCTGGCCATTGAAGTTGAGAATTGGAATGTGAGGATCGTTTCCGGCTACTACATCTGGGTGGCTCCCACCTGGCTCGCCTGGTATCTTCTGGCGCGCAGGTCCACCCAAGCCGCGGAGGCAATTCCCGTTCCGGCAATGGCCCAGTCTTAACTTCGGTATTCACCTTTTTTTGAGCGGAGGAGCGCCCGGCAAAAGCAATGCACTTACTTTCCATGCTGTTCAACCAGGCGTTCCTTAGCATCCTGTTTCTCGCCTTTTCAATTTGGTGGATGCTTCGGAAACCGGAGGATAAAAATCGGCCATGGCTGGTGGTAGCCCTGGTTATGAATCTCTTCTACGGGTTTTTCTTTACCAGGTTCATGACCGGCGAAGGCAGCCTCCTCCCCTGGAAATACGACCACATTCTTTATCATTTGGATCAATCGCTGGGGATTCATGCCGCTTCAATTGCGCGGCCCTTGCAGGGCTTCTGGCGGCTTCCGCTCATGATCGCCTATCAGGCGATGGTTCCCATGATGATTGTTTGGTTTCTGGTCACCAGCCGCTATGGCAACCGTGGCTCGGTAATTCTCTCTTTCGCCGCCGAACTTGCGGTAGGACCGCTCCTTTACTCTGTCGTGCCTGGATGCGGCCCAATCTACGCCTTCCGTACGCAGTGGCTCCATCCACCGGCTGTGCCTGCCGACACGATTCGGCTCAGCGGCATGCCGAACGCCTTCCCTTCGCTTCACGCCGCCACCGCGCTCGTCTTTGTGTTGTTTGCTCCAACGCGGCTGACGCGAGCGTGCGCCATGGTTTTTCTGGCCGCGACCTGTATGGCTACGCTCTCCACCGGCGAGCATTATGTCATCGATCTCATTCCCGGCCTCGCTTTTGGGGCCTTCGCAGCCAGCGTGGGCCTGGCGAGACTGCGCCAGGCAGCGGGCTTCCTGGTCATAGCGTCTTCATGGGCATTTGCCGTTCGCATCGGGAATGCGTTTCTCATCGCCCATCCGCTGCTGCTGCGGTCAGGCGTGGCGCTCACGCTGATGCTTGTTGCCGTCGCTGTATGGAGGGAATGGCGCTCAAAACCTGCGGTCGCCGCCCTCGAAACTCAAAAGACTGAGGACGATCCCACTGCAGCTCACAACTCGCGGTCGGCCTTTAAGGTTGGAACGGCCCGTAGTGCTCGCCTGAATGTATCCATCGCCGGCACTGAAACAATGCTTCAACGCAACCTGCGCTGATTTGTATAACGAAGAAGGGGGAATCGGTGGGAACAGTAGCGACCGGCAATCCGCAGCGGTTTGACGCACTTGGATTTGCCCAACTCGCCGCATGGCTGGTGCTCGCCGTCATCTTCTATCCGGTTTCCCCTGTCTTCGCTGCAATCGTTGCCGGCGGAATTCCATTCATCCTGCGGCGCACGCTATGGCCGCATCTGGCGCAACCGGACGACCTCGCGATAGCGTTCGGGGTTCCGGCCTCATTCGCCATGATGGGCGTTGCCAACAGTGCAATCAGAAAATTGACGCCCCACACGATCGATGCGCAGCTCTCGGCGCTGGATTTTGGCGTCGGGCGCGGAGTCTGGATCTTCGCCAAGGCCCACACCTGGTTTCTCCAGCCGATTACGGTGGCCTATCTAGCGTTGCCGGAAGCGATGCTGCTTGCAGCATTCCTGGCGAAGAGTGAAAGAAGCCGCTTGCTGCTGTCGATGATCCTTGGTTTCGTACTGATCGTTCCCTGTTACTTGCTATTTCCTGCCGTGGGCCCCGTCCACGTGGGCGATCCCGCGGCGGCTCGAGACTGTATGCCGTCAATGCATTTGACCTGGGCGCTCCTGCTTTGGATGAATTCCCGGGGCCGTATCCGCCCAGTATTCGCCGTCTTTGCCGGGTTAACGGCAGTCGCAACACTTGCCACCGGCGAGCACTACCTGCCCGATTTGGTCGTAGCTGTTCCGTGGGCTTGGGCGTTGAACAAGTTGGCGGACTTAATCTTGACGGCCAGGCGCAGAAAGAAGCTCAAACTCAGGCCGGCATGACCGCGCTCCTCCTGCTCTCAGCCCCACGCCTGAGCCTGAGCGGTAGTGATTGCCGCGTATTGCGCCAGCATCCAGGATGGCGCAAGTTGCCGCCGGGATTTACATGGAGATCGGTGACCGCATGACATCTTTCGACCCTGCTGCAGTTTATCGAAAGACCTATGCTGATTACCGATAACTTGCTCTGCATTTGCAGAACGCCCGCCGTTGGGCTACACATCCGGCTCGGCTGATTCGGCGGTCTCAATCGCCAGCAAGTCGCCCCGTTGCGTCTGCGTTTGTTGAATCGTGCCGGCAGGCAGTTCAATCACCGATCGGGCAGTGAGGCAAAAGGAAATGCGTCCGGCGCCGACTGCGCTCCTCACCTTTTTCACCCGTTTTCGGCCGTCGATGTAGACCAGGTCGATAGGGAACCGCATGAAGAAAGTGTGTACCGACTGGCAGGGGACGATCCACAGCCCTCCTCCGGGCGCGAGGCCATCTCTCTTCAGCAGGCCCTTATTCCGCGCAGGACCTGTATCTGCGACCTCGAGAGATGAAGCAAGCATCGTGCCGCGCGTAATGTTGGCGGCATGCATGCGCAGTTTTGGATTGGACGGAGGGGACGGCGCAAACAGCTTTCGCAGATGTTCTGCGATCAAGCGAACTGCTCTCATCCCCTGCCTCAGGAAAGGTTGGTCGTCATCAGTAATAAATCGGAGCTACGGGCCGCTTCCGGCGCCACTAGGAGCCCCAGTTGGAACCGCCGCACCACCTGAACTCAGGTTTCCGCCGCCTCCTCCAAATTGGCCACCCCCGCCTTCAATCAGCAAGGGCTTCTCCGGCTTCATGCTATCGATAAGGGTCTCAACCGGTACGACGGTTGGTGCCGCAGCCATGGTGTTCTCAGGCGTCTTGGCATCGGGAGAGTGCATGGCGATGTTCGAGTTGGGCGGAAGGAACTTTGTTGGGTAGTTCAATACCGGCAACTCCTGCCCGGCCGGTATGGGCGCCACGACTTCGGGAGTAACAATCACCATAAGTTCGGTGTTGGTTTTGGTCCTGGTCATCGATTGGAAGAGTTTGCCCAGGATCGGAATGTCGCCGAGAAATGGAACCTTCAAAAAGCTCTCGGTCTCCTCGTTATCTAACAGGCCGCCGAGTACAAAGCTTTGCCCATCCCGCAATTCGACTTCGGTATTCACTCTTCGGGATGTAATACCCGGTACCTCGAAGCCCGAAATCGTTACTGCGTGCGTATAGTCGAGGGCGCTCACTTCGGGAGCCACCTGCAGGCGGATCGTTCCCTGGGGAGTAACGGTGGGAATGAAATTCAGACGGATTCCGTATTGTTGGAATTGAATTGTTACAGATCCACCTACGCCCGACGAAGTGCCCTGTACGACAGGATATGGGAACATGCCGCCCGCGAGGAAGCTGGCTTCATGACCGTTCCTTGCCAACAGGTTCGGCTCCGCCAGCGTCTCCAGGAGACCCTTGGTCTGAAGGGCTTGAATAGTTGCGCCTGATTTGAGGCCGGGGAAGAGTGCAAGAAGATTCAAATCACTTGAAACCGTGGCTGAACCGCCGCTATTTGAAAGGCCGCCCCCCGAAGAACCCGTGCCCCCAGCGGTAACCGAAGGTGGTGAGTACTGTCCGGTAGTGATTCCACCGAATGCATTGCCCAGACCCACGTCGAAGAGGTTAATGCCCAACTGCTTCTCAAGGCTGCGATCAACGCTCAGGAATCTAACCTTGAGCAGGATCTGCGGGTCGGTGCCCGGTACGTTCACATCCAGCAAGTTCACAACCTTGGTGCCGGATGTGCCCGCAATCTGCACCGCTCGTTCTGAGTCTGTGAGATCGCCGACTGTGCCGCGCAGGAAAATGTTGTTATTGTCGAAGGAAACTTTGATGGACTGCCCGGGGAGCTCGGTCCTGAGCTCGCGCCGCACAGCATCCAGCGTGTCATTCGAAACCGGTGGCGGTGGGTGCACCGCGACGTTGAAGAACTCGCGGCCCCCATGGATGTCCCAGATAATCAAGCTGGTTTCGCCCGGGGCTCTACCCATGACCATGATCTCGGTGGGGCTTACACCGTGTACCTCGGCAAAGTTGCCAAGGCCGATGGCTACCCTGGCAATGGGCGCAGCGGTATCAACGAGTACAGTTTTACCTACGACCACTGAAAGGTCGTTTGTTGAATCCTGAGCTCCGGCAGTGGGCGCGGCTGGGTTCGAGGCCTGAGCCAAAAGGCCCTGCGCAGCATACAGGACAACCCCCACAGCGCTGATGCACATAATCGTGATTGCAGACTTTGCTCTCAATGCTGTCCCTCTGAAGAACCAAAGTTCTCTTGCGATGTAGCCGACCCGTTGATGATCTCCATGGAGTAGGGCTTTGGAGCCGGCGGCTTGGGAGCCTGACGCCTTACCACGCGCACGGGCTGAGCGGGCTTCCCTGCTCCAAACAAGGCCGGCGTACCTGTTTCCGGAACCGGTTCCACCTTGGTGTCGAGCGGATTCCGCAGCACCAGCTGGATCTTCAACTGGGAGGCCGCTAGACTCAACGTCTGTGCCTGTTCGGGAGTCACCAGCAAGTTGACAACCTGCACCGATACCGGCTTGCCTTCGGCGTCCTTTTGAATGTTAATGCCGGCCGAGAGCACTTGGATATTCTGCAATAGCGTAGTCGTTACAGTTCCCGATTGAGGAGGTGCGTTCGGCGGGATGCCCGATGCGAGAACGTCAACCCGCATGCCGGGCGTGACGAATCCGGATACACCCACAACGTCGTCAACCTTGATCGCGCAGGCTCTCATGCCTTGAGGGATTGTGGCCGCCAGTCCGCCGCCCGAGCCCGCAGCCGCAAGATTGCTATCCAGGATCGGCTCGCCCTGAGCGATATCGGTAATCATGCCTCTGCCTACCAGGCTGAGGCGCTGCTGCTCCGGGACTGCCCCTTTAGGAAGCGCTCCTGCAATCTTGATTACGCCGAGGTCGGCCTGAGTCAGAACTGTGCCCAGCTTCAAATCGGCGGCCGCTGACACGATGGACGTTGTCGGCGACTGCTGCTGCGTTGACATTTTGGTACCAACGATGCGATAGACTCCGAACGCGCAAACGCCGGCTATCACAAACGCAACGAGAAGGATCGTAAGCAGTCTTCGATTCATTCCTTAGCTGATCCGAGTTGGCGCCTTTTAGCCAACTCCACCTTTCTGAACCCCGAATTCGATCGCCGTGCCCAGTTGAACGGCCATCGATTCGCGACTGCAGCCGGGGACCACGTCGATGTCTCTCGAGCCTTGAGGGGGACAGTGTCGATTCAGTATATCCTCTTCATGCGAATTAAACTCAAATCGAGTTCATTTTTTTCGGCACATGGGGTATCAAGAGAGCTATGAGCCCTAGGCTACAGAATGAACGATGCTGAAGCAAGGGAATTTTTCACGCATTTGAAGGTTCTGCTGCTTTCGATCGGCGCACCTTACACCAAAGTAGAATTGCATCGAAAATGTTGGGGTATACACTTTGGAAACAGGTTTTCAGACGGCGCCAAACAAGGCTGCAGAATGGCTGGTAGTCCTCCTCAAAGGACATTCAATTCCCTGTACTGTTGAGTTGCTTGATGCCCCGGAAAACAATTGTGCGAATCGCTGGTTTTTCTTGACCTGATAGTACTCATCAGTTAGCGATGATTTACTATCTGAGTTACCAAATAACTTCCCAGTTAAATCACCCACCTTGGCATGGAGGGACCGGTCAGAGTGTCGATGTATTCCCCCACAATCACGCTTCTCAGCGACCAGTCCAACTTCCGCCAGCCGCAGACTTCGTTCGTGGCATCGATCTCTGTTCATGGCGCGGTAATTGCTCTCGTTTACCTCGCTCTCCTCTATGCGCCGCGAGTCGATATCCATGCAACGGTCCACTACGACATGCGGGTCCTCACTATGGACTCGCCGCAGAACAATCCCTCGCGCCTTGACTCCAGTTCCATCAGGTATCCGGGGCCCCTGTCTGCACAAAAAACTCCCGGAATGCGAGGCGATGAAGCCGCCCACCTGCCTTCTCCAAAACTCATTCCCCATACCCAAATCGGACCGCAGACTCTGATGCAGCCGGATTTGAAGATCGCCGCTTTGCTCGACCATGAGATTCCGCTTCCCAAGGTTGTGCTGTGGTCGGCGAGCAAGGTGCAGGTGAAGAAAATTGTTGCGCCCAAGCCCCAAAAACCTCCCAGCGTCGATGTGAAGCCTCAGGTCGAAATTCCTAACCAGGAAGTGAAACTGGCCGACATTCCTCTGGCATCGACTAACAATTTATTGGTGAAACCACTGGCGCCAGCCAGCAACACCACACCAATCGTCGCTCCGCAGCCTTCGCAACAAATCGACGTGACTCCGGTTTCTACCGCGCAGTCTCAGTTGCAGCCCACGCCCGCGGCCGTCATGTCGCTCTCCGACATTGCAATGAAGGACGCCAATGTTGCTCTGCCTCCCGTGAATCAGACAGCTCGGGGCGATGCCAATGGTTCGATGACCGCGGCGAATTCAAAGCCGCAGCCCGGCCCCGGAAACGAGAACGCCGCTTTCAATGCGACCGGTAACGGCAGCTCCAAAACCGCCGGCAGCCACCCGGGCGTGGGCACAAGCAATTCAGGAGTTCCGTCAGCCGGTGGAGGTAAGTCCTTGCAGCCGGGAAGCGGTGGTAATGGTGCTGCCAATGGGTCAGGGCAAACGGCCGGCAATGGAAACGGCGATGGCGACCGGCCGACTGCAACAAAAATAGCCCTGCCTCCGGAGGGCCGTTTTGGCGCGGTAGTGGTAGGCACCTCACTTGAAGATCAGTACCCCGGGATGGGCGATGTCTGGCAAGGCCGTATGGCCTACACCGTATTCCTCCACGTGGGATTGGCCAAGAGCTGGGTCCTGCAATACGCGCTTCCACGAACCGTGGATGCAGCCGTAACCGGATCGATCGGCCAACTCGACGCGCCCTGGCCGTTCAACATCGTGCGACCCAATCTGGCTCCCGGTGCCATCGATTCCGATGCGCTGATGGTGCACGGTTTCATCAACACCGCCGGCCGCTTTGAAAATCTTCAAGTCGTCTTCCCGCCCGCATTCCCGATGACTGATTTCGTATTGCAATCGCTGACCCAATGGCAGTTCAGGCCAGCGGCGAGGAATGGCAAACCAATCCGCACTGAAGTGCTGATCGTTATCCCCGACGAGGAAGATTAAGCTTGGCTTCACCTGCCCCTTTATTCTGGCCATAGTTGGGAATGCCTAGGTCTTATCGTTTTGCATCGAGGCCTGCCCTCCTACTTCAGTGTGTCGTGTTCGGTACTTCACCGCTCCGGTTTCAGTGGCTAGAGCATTTTCGGGGTTGGTGTATCCGGGCAGGGGCTAAGCCCAAAACTATTGATGGGCGTTTTTGCGGCACGACTAAACAGGCTGCGGAAAAATCCATTGAACGAAACAATTTCGTCATAGTCGATGCAGCAGGGGCTAAAGCTCCAATCATTTTGGGCTTCTTATTGGCCCGGCTAAAGCCGTGCCCTTGTTACAAAACCTTTCCGAGTCGAGTTTTTCCGCGACCTGTAAAGTCATGCCCTGGAAAGAAACAAGACGGGATTTGCCGATGGTTGGCGTATGTGGCATCCCACCCATCGAGCAAAAAACGCTCGATGGATGGGGCACCCCAATGTTTCATCCATCGCGGGTCGGAGACGCCGATGAAGGACTGTTACAAGGCTTTGCCTCGGATACATCAACTCAGAATTTGGTCTAACACTTTCCCTTGCCAGGTGTGTAGAGGACTTTCACCGCCAGGTGAGTGCGCCCGGCCGGGCGCACCAAACCAAAAGCCCGGGCTCAAACGAGTCCGGGCTTTAGCGCTTTGGCAAGTGCCTTCCCATCCTTGACGCCATAAAACCGCGTCAAGGATGAGGAACTCACGTATGCGACGGAACGAAGATCAGCTTCAGGCTGGGCAGTGCCGAGACATTCTCGGCACATGGAGCCCGATGCCTATGGAGTGTTCGGAGGAATTAGACGCACACCACTCAAGAGGCCAACGATCGATGCAGCGATATCTTGCAGACTGGTAATCGTATTATTCGGCCCTGCCGCCTGGCACCCGGCGTCACCTTGCGCCGCGTTATAGTAGTCCGAGAAGAAGTGCGATGTATCCTGCGGCGTGGAGTTCCAGCCGGTGGACATTTGCTGCATGTCCTGGCAGGGTGTGATACCGGGGTGCTGGCCAGCACCAACGTCAGTGCCGCAGTTTCCCCCATTTCCATAAGTGCCACCACCTGTCGAGGTTGACGGAGAACCATAGGCGATTGAGAAAATCAGCGTACCCGCACCCTGGGCGGCGGCCGCGGCATCCACAGCTTGTCCGCACTCCCCCTGTAAATTGGGGTATAGTCCGTTACTCGAGTTGTTAACGCCCTGGCAAGTCTGCCCGGTCGCGCAACCCGTGGTGGCCGCAGTGCCCGCAGCCATATCTGAGAAGTAGCTGTTGTTTACCGCAGTGGCGTTGCCGTCGCTGAGTATGATCATGGCGTTCTTCGTGCCAACATTAGCGGCCTGCTCGGCGAGCAAGGCTCCCTGTGCCTGGTAGATGGTTGAAGCAAAGTACGTATTCTGCGTGTCGTTTGGTACCAGACCGGGGCACCCCGAAGCCTCGCCGATTGCTTTGGTCAGATCGGAACTCGAATTGATCGATGTGGCTGTGTCGG
Organism: uncultured Acidobacteriaceae bacterium; assembly: GCA_963732165.1. Lineage (GTDB taxonomy): Bacteria > Acidobacteriota > Terriglobia > Terriglobales > Acidobacteriaceae > Telmatobacter. Next base: position 199,740 of record CAVSYM010000040.1, on the reverse strand, counting down.
AAGACCGGTAGTTATTGAGGAAACCCAGAATCTGGTAAGTTGTCTGCACTGTGGTCGATGTGCCACCCGACGTGGTTGTGAAGGGCATTGTCTCAAGCGTAGTCAAACCCGGTGCTGGGAAAGTGTAAGGTGCGCCATTCGCTCGCTTGCCAGTGCAGGTGTAATCCGATGCCAGCGACGGGACTTTAATGGCCGGAAAAGTAAACAGGGCCACATTGTCCTGGGTTGGAGCGAGGCCCTCCATGATTGTCGCGACCGCATTTTCCGCACATGCCTCCTGCGTCGCGCCGCAGTTGGAATCATAGAGGGTCATCGAATTGGTCGTGTCCAGGAGGATCGCGATGTTATACGGCTGGGGTTTGGCTCCCTTCGATGCCGCTGAAACAGCGTTCACTTTGAGCGTTTTGAACCCGATCGCCGCGGCGAAGAAAGTCTTCATCGTTGCGGTTTCCTGTACGGTGATCATGTTTGGTTCGGTCGATGTACAGGGAATATTCCAGGGCGGTCCCTCGATGGTGGTTGAACACCTGGCAGTGATCACCGGTGTATCTACGGTGTATCCGTAACCGTTTGTGGTTCCCTCGTCGCTGTAAGTCATGGCCACAGATTCGTAGGTTCCGTCTGACAGGTGCTGGGCTGCCGCCAGAGCCGCCGCATCGGCCGAAGCCTGCAATTGCTTCCTTACCATCATGGCGTGGCCGGTATCCAGCGCGAACGCAGCGATTCCAAAAAGCAGGCAAGATCCGAAAAGCCCCATTGTGAGCCAGATAAGCGCTTGCCCACGCTCGTCCTCTACCGCCGCTGTAAAAAACGACTGCAGCCGACAGTCTGCGCCGTGCGCCAGCGAGGCCTGCTGCAACTCTGCCGAGGCCTTTCCCGATCTAAATCTTTCTAGTCGTAACATGAGACAATCTCCTTTCAATTCGTCTGGCCGGTTCCCGTTTTCATTTCTTGACTTCGCGTACTGCTTCCTGGGTCGGAATGAGTAGTTCACTGAACGAGCTGAGTGTTATGGGCAGTCAGGGTCAATGCCCCAACGTGGAAGAAAAGGAAATAGCCATTCTGGCCCACGAGGGGAATTGAAGCCGGATAGGTCGCCTTTATTGCGACCGTGTCCTGCGAATTCAGAGCAAGTCCCGCACAGCTACTGCCTTCCCCGGTTGCTGACCCTCCAAATGGGGTGTAGGTAATGGTGTAGGTAATATTGGCCGTGTTCAGACCGGTCGCGTCAGCATTCGCCACACCCACCGCATATGAGCAGGGATTGGTTCCCGCAAGGGCGGGGGACGTCTGTCCTCGGGCCAGGGAAAACGCCCGGGACCCGGCGCTCACCGCGTCAGTGAGAATAATGTAGTTGTTCAGATCCATCCCGACGATGACGATTCCCACGATCAAAACAAGCAAGATCGGCGCGACAAGCGCCATTTCAACCAGTTGCGCGCCCTCTTCCCTGACGCCCCAAAATGCCCGCAGCTTCTGCCGCAGCGAGAGCGGCCGCTCCAACACAATCTCGTCTTTGGAGGTCCGCTTGACCCTGTGGGACAATAGCCGCATTTTGCTCATCCACCGATTTGAAACTTCGTCTTTCATCTTCTCTTACCTACCTACCGGCCCGGCAATACCACGAAATGGTGAACCGCCTGCCGCTGTCGGAACTCTAGCCAGTTACCGATGTTCGATTTACGGGGGGTACCGATCTTCGGCCTACTTCGACCTTCTCAATTCATCCAGGAATCTATCCAGCTCTCGCCGGTCCGCTCCGTCGGTCAGAACGTTGTGGCCGTGGCGGAAGGCTCGTGCGTCGGGCAGTACGAATTTGAGGCCAACTCCATCGCTACCCCAGCGCACCGCGCGCGACTGAATCACAATCGACCGCTCTTCGGCCTTGTCATCCCCGGCATTCGCCGTCAACGTCATCAAAACCAGTGTGCCTGGATACCACCGCTCCTCGGTAATGATGTAGACTCCCGTGGCGCTGATATCTCGGATAGCATGAGCCTGGGGTGAAGCGCCGGTCCAGTAGAACGCGGTCAATCCCTCAAACTGTTCCCGCGGCGCTTTGCGCGGATCGGGTGAAAGCCATCGCTCCAGCCACGTCTTGGGCGGGTACGGCGATACGGCCGGCGGAGGTGGAAGCTCAGCGCCTCTTCGAGAAAGCCTTGAGTCCTTGTCACCTCGCTTTTCAGGCTCGAAAAGCGACGATTCGTTCGACCAAAGCGGCTTCTCCCTGTCCTTCGCCGCAGCTACAGCCGCCGGCGCGCTTCCGTTATCGGTGCGCATGCCGGAAATCCGCTCCAGTCGCCTCTCCATCTCTTCGGCAATGCACAGCACAAGCTGATCGCCGGTCTGCGTCTGCGAAGAGTAGATCGAGTGAACAGGCAGCGCCAGTACGCTCGCCGCCTTAGGACTGGAAGAGCTGACTCGGAAGGTTGGAAACGACTCGACCAGGTCGATCACGCGGCAATCCTCGTCGAGATAAATCAGGTCGAGAGGTGCCTGGAGACCGGCAGCGGGAATATCGCGGAACGGCACGATCCACAAACCTTCACCTGACTTCAACGACACTGTAGACATCAGGTCTACGATGCCCGCGTAGGTAAGATCCGCGATCGTTATCTCCAGCCCCAGAAAGCACTCCCGGGTCTGGTTGTAAGCGCAATGTGTCCTCGTCTCCATCGTCTCTACAAGCTTGGGCGCACGCTCGGGGGCTTGGCCCGGCGCCTTCACTTCTGGTCTGCCTTCTTTCCCTTCGTGCCTGAATTCCACTCAATTACCTGCCTGAAATTAGCCTATGGGTGCCAAGAGGATACACTCCTCCCCACCCGCTGCTGAATCAGCTCGTTCGGGCATTTGTCGCCAGTTCGGCGCAGCCCATCGGTCAGCGGTCTCATCGCAGCGGCGAAGGCTCTTCTCCCTACACCGCGCGATGCTGTTGGTTCAAACCTATTTCACCCGCGTACGGCGGCGTTGAATCAAAACGATCAAAATGATGACGACCAGTACACCGGAAACTACCCGGATCAGCATTGTGGTGTCCATAGATTCCTTCTCCCTCAGCTCTTCCTACTGCCTCCGGGTTTACTCATCCCGGTTTTCAACGCGGTTTGAAAATCTAAACCGCAACCCTGATCCCTCGCCGCCGCGTTCGACTGGAATCAACCTTGGTGCAGCCCTGTTTGAAAACTACTCAATCCGCGGTATGCGGCATTCGATCGAAACGATCGGAACCATGACCCCAGCTTCCCGCATCCAGTCTCCGCGTCTTCGTTGCGGATCGGAACGAACTTCTTCTCTACGGCCTCATTTCATCAGCTCTTTGTAAGAATCCATCATGATGAGCACCGCTGGCCCCAAAAGCACGACAAAAAGCGATGGGAATATGAAAAACACGAGCGGGAAAACCAATTTGACCGAGGTCTTGGCCGCCTCTTCTTCAACCTGCTGTACCCGCTGCGTCCTCAGCGTGTCGCCGTGCACGCGCATCGTCTTGGCCACGCTGGTCCCAAGCTGTTCCGACTGGACCAGCATCGATACCAGGTTGCGCACGCTGTCGACGCCGGTACGGTCAGCCATGCGCTTCCACGCGTCGCCGCGAGGGCGGCCGGCGCGCTGCTCCAGAACCACCACGTGCAGTTCATCGGCCAATTCCGGCTGCGCTTTTACCAGCTCGTCGGCGGTACGCGCTGTTGCCTGGTCCAGGCTCAGTCCCGCCTCGATGCAGATCACCAGCATGTCCAGCACATCGGGCAGGCCGCGGTGAATCGCCTTCTGCCGCTTGGAGATCAAGTGGCCAAGGTAAAAGTCGGGAATCAGAAAGCCGCCGCCGATGGCAACCGCAAATGACATGAAAATGCTCTTGGACGCCAATCCCGTTGCAAATGCAATCGCCAGAAGCACGAGCGGAAGCAGAACCTTGGCGCCGTAAAGGAACTTGATCCCCTGGTCTTCGCGGATGCCGGCGCGCACCAGACGCTGCTTGGCCACCGACACTTCGGCCTCGCTCTTCGGCAGCACCTGCTCGAAATGCTCAACCATGCCGCCCAGCGAGCTACCCGTCTGTTGGATTGTCTCCATGAGCGACCGCTGCTTGGACTTGGGATTGATCACCTCGCTGATGCGCTTGATCATCGCTTCGCGATAAAACAGAAGAAGCAGCCCGCTACCCAGCAGCACGAAGATCACGATGAATGTGAGAATAGCAATCATACTTTTGCCTCTAATAATCCAGTGTGACGATCTTGCGGATGATCAGCCCGCCTACAAAAATCATGCCGACCGCGATCCAGATGAGCTTGATGCCCAGGGGCCGGTGCCACAGAACGCTCATCATGTCGGGGTTGATGAAGAAGAGCAGAAACGCCAGCACCACGGGCAGTCCGGTGAGAATCCATCCGGTGAGCCGTCCCTGAGCGGTATGCGTCTTGACCTGCCGCTGCAGCCGGAATCGCTCGCGGATGACGTGCGAAGTTTTGTCGAGCACCTCGGCCAGGTTACCGCCGCTTTCTTTTTGAATCATGATCGCGGTTGCCACAATCGCCAGATCCTGAATCGGCATGCGCTGCGTCATATTGTCCAGCGCCACCTTCAATTCCAAACCGTAGTTCTGTTCCTCGAAGCATCCCCTGAACTCCATGCCCACGGGGTCGGGACACTCGCGCGAAACCAGGCCCATGGCCGCGATGAGGCTGTGTCCGGCGCGCAGCGCGCTCACCATCAGGTCAAGCGACTCGGGCAATCCCTCCTGGAACTTGAGAAAACGGCGGTTGCGCAAAAACACCACCCAGCCGATGGGAGCAATCCCGATGGCAATACCGATCAGCAGCGCAACCGGTCCGTTCTTGAACTCCATGTAGACGCCGTAAGAAGGAATCACAAAACAAAGACCGGTAAGCGCCAATAGCCGTCCCGCGCTCCACTTCAGGTTCGCCTGGCTCAGCAGCTTTTGCAGAAAAGGCGCAATCTGAAACTGGAGCAGCTTCTTATTCAGCCAGGGGATGCTGCTGATGGTCGAATCTTTGCGGATATTGAGAATCTGCTCGCGCGTCGAAGGTGCGTCGGTGGACAACGCCGAGTCGAGAGACGCCAGCACCTGCTTTGAAGTGCGGTGCGAGCCGGCAGCCACCATGGGCAGTACGATCAGCGCAAAGACGCCAATGAACACGAGAACAAATATGATTGGCACGGCTTCTCCTCCCGGTTAGTTGACCAGCGTTTCCCGCTCGAAGATCGTGGGCGGCAGAACGATGCCCGAAACGCGCAGACGTTCGAGGAACTTGGGCCGGATGCGGCTCGGTTGAAATACTCCAATCACCCTGCCATCGGGCCCGATGCCCTTCTTCTGGAAGCTGAATATCTCCTGCATGCTGATTACGGCCTCTTCCATGCCGGTGATCTCGGTAACGCTCGTCACCTTGCGCGTGCCGTCAGTCATGCGCGTAGCCTGCACAACAATCTGCACAGCCGAGGCAATCTGCTGGCGGACCGACTTCTCGTTCAGATTCAGGTTGCCCATCGCCACCATCGACTCCAGCCTGGAAATGGCATCGCGCGGCGTGTTGGCGTGAACGGTGGTCATTGAACCTTCGTGACCGGTGTTCATGGCCTGCAGCATGTCGAATGCCTCTTCGCCGCGAACCTCGCCGATGATGATGCGATCGGGTCGCATACGAAGAGCGTTGCTGAGCAACTGCCGCTGGCGGATCGCGCCCTGGCCTTCAATGTTGGGCGGACGGGTTTCAAGGCGCACGATGTTTTCCTGCGCCAGCCGCAATTCAGCCGCGTCTTCGATCGTCACCAGCCGCTCGCTGTGCGGAATGTACTGCGAAAGTATGTTCATGAACGTCGTCTTGCCGGCGCCGGTGCCGCCCGAGACCACAATGCTGATCTTGGCTTTCACCGCGGCCGAGAGCACTTCCATCATCTCGGCCGAAATGCTCTTAAGCGAAACCAGCTGATTGGCGGCTAGAGGCCCGGTGCCGAAACGCCGAATGGAGAGCGACGGCCCGTCGAGCGCAAGCGGAGGAATGATGGCGTTGACACGCGATCCATCCGGCAAACGCGCATCGACCATCGGCGACGATTCGTCGACGCGCCGGCCTACCCTCGAGACGATCCGGTCGATGATCTGGAGCAGATGGCGGTCGTCGCGGAACGATGTATTCACGCGTTGCAGAAGGCCGCCCTTTTCAATAAACACATGGTCCTTGTCATTGACCAGGATGTCGGAGATCTTGGGATCGCGCAGCAGCGGCTCAAGGGGTCCGAGCCCGAATACCTCGTCGAGCAAATCGGCCTGGATCCGCTCCTGCTCGTCGTAGTTGAGCGGTACGCGCTGATCCGCGATGATCTCTTTCACAATGCTCGAAACGGCCTGGCGGGCCTGGCTGGAATTGACCCGCGACAGCTTTTCCAGATCCAGCTTCGCGATCAGCGTCCGGTGTATTTCCGCTTTGTACTTCTCCAGATTCATCAATTCCATGCTGCACCTTCCAACTCTCTGCGCTGACCCTTGCAATAAGGGACGCGGCCCGCCTTATCCGAACAGGCTGAACCCTTTCTTCTTCGTAGTCGTCTGCTGTTCTGCCTGGCCAATCGCCGCCCGCGCCATTTGCTTGATGAGCCGCGATATCGGGGAATCGGCAAGCGCCAGCGGCGTAGCGTTGATCTGCATCTTGCGCACCGCGGTGTAGTCGTTGGGAATCTTCCACTGCGCCGCCCGCGTTAAAGCCTTGGTGATATGTTCCTCCGATACTCCCATCGAACGCGCTTCATAGCGGTTGATGACAATCTCGAGCCGCGGCCCGCCGCCGGTGAAGAACTGCGTGATGAGACGATTCGAATTGCGCAGCTCCGGTATGCCGGCCTGCGTCACCAGGTAAATGGTCGTCGACTCCTTCAGGATCGAAGAGCTTTCAAAACTCAGCTGCGATCCCCAGTCCACCACGACGTTATCGAACTCCTGGCGCGCCACCGCGAGAAGCCGGTCAATGTCCTCGTCCTTGGCTTCGAATTGAAGGAATTTGCCGGGCGCCGCCAACACCCAGACTCCCGAGCTGTGCTTCACCAGCAACTGATGCAGGAATGCGCCGTCGAGGCGGTTGGCGGCCTGCAGCGCATTGATCGTGGAGTACTCGGCCACAATGCCCAAATTGAGAGCCGCATCGCCCAAAGGCAGATCAAGGTCGATCAGCAGCGTCTTCTGATCGGGCTCCTGCGCCAGAGCCACGGCAAAGTTGCAGGCCAGAGTGGTGGCACCCGAGCCGCCCTTGGCGCCTAGAAAAGTCAACAGCCGGCCGGCGACCTTCTTGGTTGATTTGTTCATTGGCCGCCGTGCGGCCGCGCGCACCAGCGCCTCAGCCACAACATTGCGGTCAAACGGCACGGTCAGATACTCGCGAGCTCCGGCGCGCATGCAGCGCATCAGCAGATCGGAATCAGTCTTGGCGGAGTAGACCATCACCGTTGCCGCTCCCGTAGCGCCAATGCTCTCAACCAGCTCCAGGGCGTACTCCGGGTCGGAGTCCAAGTCAATGATGATCACGTCGTAATGCTGCTCAAGGACGCGGGCTACGTCGTCCAGTCCGGGAGGATAGGACGGAAACTCACGCACATCGTTCCCCGAGGTCCCGGCCAGGGCGAGCAAAGCGGAAGCACGCCGATCCTCATTCGGACCGACCAGGGCAATTGAAAGCGCCTCCGATCCGATCGAGTCGGGATATTGAGATCCGAAAAACGGGGAAGAATCCGTTGACACCGTGCCTTCGCTCCTTACTTCCTGATACTTTCCCTGCTCGTGCTTTAATTCGCTCGTAGTGCCTTGCACGTATTTCCAGCTTCGATCTTTTCCGCGCGCGCCTGCCATGGTCTGCTCCCTCACCCTTCAACGGATGAAAAATGAGAACAGCGTTCCGACGGCAATGGCCGGTGCATAAGGCATCTTGCGCCGCCGGGGGTTCTCGATAGTGGCTTCTGGATCGCGAAGTGTTCCATGCTTCCAACCCGCCATCAAATCTCCGGTACCCTTGAACAAGTCAAGCAAGAATCCGCCCAGCGCCGCCCAGATCATCACGATTACGCCGCCCGCCAAAGCGGTAAAGATCAGCGCAAACACCATCTGCGCGGGACCTATCCAAGCCCCCACTGCGGCACAGAGCTTTACGTCTCCGGCTCCCATGCCACCCAACAGAAAAAGAGCGCCAAATATACCGACCGCAAGCCCCGCCCCAGCCAGGCTTTGCCAAATGCCATGCCAGCCGAACAGTACGCCCTGAACCACGATCCCGGCCAGCCAATAAGGAAAGACCAGCCAATTCGGAATGCGCCTGTCGCGTAGGTCGGTGATTGTCGCCACACTCAAAACAACCACTGCAGGCCACCAGCCAAACGAGTGCATCCCCTGCTCCTCTTTACCCCGTTACAGTCAGGGGATAAATCAATAAGAGCAATTCGCCATCCAAATAACTATACCCGTATAACCAGAGGATTCAATATGTTACACCTCGGTCAAAACCCCCACTGTACACGCCTGTTTACGCAACCATTCCGGCTGTGGAACAAGTCGTATACACGCCGGTGGCCAAACGATAAAACACTCAGGCTCATCATGGAGAATCCTTAGCCGGCCTTTACCTCTCAGCCGGTCTCCAAATCCCCTTTAGCTCATTCGTGGATCAGCTGTTTCAAATTAAAACAGATACACCACTCAGATCAATGGTAAAAAAATCATTATGGACCGCCGTCGACCCATAGTCCAGCAATCGGTTTCAGCCCGAAGTACACGCTCCCCAGAGCGTCGTACAGCTGCTCAATTCGGACCCGCGGCTGTGGTGGCGAGCCAAAGCCGAGGATTAAAGGGAGCAATTCTTGTGCCAATCCCAAATATTCAGCGACGTTTTGAGAAAGAGCTCCGGCCTTTAAGGTACTCGTGGTTATTACTTAGGTTACTCTCTTTGGTCACATTATGGTTTTCTAATGCTCTTGTCTATGGCTATTCTGTTATTGCCGAAATCGAATTTCAACCTCTAGCGGTTCTTTTGTTTGCATAAGATATTGACAAACAATGTTTTATGACAACCTCCCGTCTACTTCGCGTCCTTTTCGGCATGGGGTAACAATAACGGCCGGCGATGCCGGGCCGAAGGCACAAGCACTCGGATCGGCCGCCAAATTCGTCTTAAATCATTGATTTTCATTGGCACTTCAACGCATTTTGGATTACCAATGTCGCATTCTTTAGCACTAATCAGGGATTGGCAAAGATTTTCCGATGTCGGAGTATGGGGGTACATCGCCGAACACTTTCGTTTGTTCCCCCTTGGAACGGCACGACGGAATCCCGGAGAAGGCAGCGCCTCGACCAATGATTCGAATCGGACTTTACTCTGAAGACCGGACCTTGCAACCACTTCTTTCTTCCGCCCTTGGTAAAGAGTTTCAGGTTTTGCTGGAGTCGGACGGAGATGGGATGGACAGCCTCATCTCGGCTGGCGAATGCGATGTGATCATTCTTGATTTCTCATCGCATCGCGATACGCTGGAGGAGCGCATCGAGTGCTCGCGGCGCATGATCGCTTCGAACATCCCCGCCATCTTGCTCGCCGACGACACTCTTCGCACTACGGCATTCGAACTGGTCCGAATGGGTGCATTTGGCTACTGCCGCCGCCCACCCTCCATCCGCGACCTGAAGACCATGCTGCAGCGGGCTTACGAAAACTCTTCGCTCAAGCAGCAACTGCATACCGTGCAGCAGCGCATCGAGGAGCCGGCCGGTTGCGATCAGATTTTGGGTTCGTCCCCCGGCATGCGCCGCGTTTTTCAGCTGGTCCGCAGCGTCACCAGCCTGAATGCCTCGGTTCTCATCACCGGAGAAAGCGGTACCGGAAAGGAACTCATTGCCCGCGCCATTCACAACCTCGGCTCGCGCGCCAAGAAGCCGTTCGTCGCCGTTTCCTGCGGCGCGATTCCCGAGACGTTGATTGAAGCCGAGCTCTTCGGTCACGAAAAGGGAGCTTTCACCGGGACGGTGGGCGCTCGCGAAGGATATTTTGAGCAGGCTGAAGATGGAACCCTCTTCCTGGATGAAATCGGCGACTTGAGCCTGTTTACGCAGGTCAAGCTGCTGCGCGTTTTGCAACAGATGGAGTTCAGCCGCCTGGGCTCGAACAAGCTCATTCCGCTGCAGGCGCGGCTCATCTTCGCGACCCATCAGGATCTGGCCAAGCTGGTGGCTGAAGGCAAGTTCCGCCAGGACCTCTACTACCGCATCAACGTAATGCGCATCGAGTCGCCGCCGCTTCAGGATCGGCCTGAGGACATTCCCCAGATCGCGCAGCATTTCCTCAAACGTTATTCGCAGGTCTTTCAGAAGCCGATCGAATCGATCGAGCCGGAAGCGCTCGAGATTCTGCAGAGCTATTCCTGGCCCGGCAATGTGCGCGAGCTCGAAAATGTGATGCAGCGCGCCATCATTGTTGCTACCGGTCGCAGTATTCGCATCGAGGATCTCAGCATCAACGTTCAGGAAGACGAAGTTGCCGCCAGCGGGGACGTTGTAATCAACTTCGCCGACTACCATCCCGACGGTTCCTTCGAACGCCAGTTGCGCGATTACAAGATCAAGCTGGCGGTGAGCGCGGTCCGCGAGCACAACGGCAACAAGACGCTGGCCGCCCGCAGCCTCTGCATCTCGCGCGCCTATCTCCACCGGCTGCTGCGTCTCGCCGAGGCCGATACCCAGTTCGCCGAGGCCGGCTTGCGCGAAACTAGAACCGCATAGAGCTGCTTTTTCCCTTGATCTGCAACGGAGCCCGCGGCGAACTTTCACCGCGGGCTCTTAGCGTTCATGGCGCCACGCATCGCCTCTACGTGTGCATGTTATATGCAGCCGGTCCGGCCATCACCATTCCACTCTTTTGACGGCCGTGAATATACCAGCAGCACCAGGTAGTTTCGTGCGTTTGGCTTTCACCCGCCTGCACCAGGTCCCGGTAAACCACCTTGCCGTATAGCAGGATCAGTTCTTCCCACTTCTCAACTCTTTTCACCTTCTCGTCACTGCCGCAGAAATCCTTCACTTCATCGCGGCTAAATGATTTGATCCCCGTTGATTCGCCGGGCAGCAACACAACCGACGACAACGCCGCGCTCGGATTTACCTCGTCGAATTCCGGTTGATCGGGCAAGTGGTTCTGGTCGACGGCGGTCGTGATCTTGTCGACGGTTGAAATTATTCTCGCCGGTCCGCGGCCGCGATTCGTTGCCGTCACGGTAAAGCTGTTGTCCAGGCTGCGCGACGGCTCAGCGGTTATCAGAATCCAAGGCCGCTCGGCCCGAATAATGGCCTGCGCATGCAGCAATGCCGCCTGCGCACTGTCCGCTGCGGCCTGTGCCGCCGCTTCAGCATATTGTGTCTGGCGCTCAATCTTCTTGAGCAATGAAAGCCCCAGCATAATCCCCACATAGCCCAAAACTGCCAGCAGAATCCTGGCAACCCATGCAACGCGATCAGGCCATTGCCACGGCGCCGGCGCGGGAGCAGGAGTGGCTATGGTGATGTGCGCCGGCTGCGCGTCGCACGGCCCCTCCTCGCAGTTGGGAGTCGCGCCGCCGCTGACACTCGCGCCGCTGCCTGGACTCGGAGGTAAATTGTGCGTTGCGGCCGGTGCGGGTAAATGCGTGGATGGAGCCGCGGAATAGGTGGCCGGAGTCTGGGGACGAACGGCCGGAGTCAAAGGACGGGTGGCCGGAGTCTGAGGACGAGTGGCCGGAGTCGAAGACGTTTTCGGAGCGGACTGAACGGTTGGGGAGACTTGCCCGTCGGCTTGTGCTCTAATCGTCCCGGCGCCCTGCGCAGCCAACAGCAGCAGGGCAAGGATAGCCTTACCCTTGCTCACCATGGCGCAAATGTATCACACCGGGTAGCGGCTGATAATGTGCCCGCGGCTACATGCGCCAAAGCAGCAAACCGGCCGGCTTTTGTGTTCAATCTTCCTACCGACTGTACACTGTATAGTTTTTAATATACAGTGTATACATGGATGCAAAGAACGAGACATCCCGGGAGATTTACGCATGCGCCCTGCGGGTTCTAGAAGCCGAGGGTGCGCAGGCAGTAACCATGCGCCGTGTCGCCAAGGAAATCGGCGTGACACCCATGGCGCTCTACCACCACTACAAGAACCGCGAGGCGCTGCTGGGTGCTGTGGTAGACAGCGAGTTTGAGCAGTTGGCTGAGTATTTTCAACGCGCAATGCGCCAGCGGACATTCGAAGGCCAGATGATTCACATCATGGATGGATATGTGGACTACGCTCTCGCCCATCCCCGCATATTCGAGTATGTGTTTTCAAGTCCCCGTCCCGCGGCGCGGCGTTATCCACGCGACTTTCGCGCCCGCCGCTCGCCAACGCTTAACATTCTGGCGGATACTGTTCGGTCGCTGATCCGGGCGAAGCGGCTGAAGCAAGACGATGTGTGGGAAGTGGCAATGCAGTTATGGGCGCACGTGCACGGCTACCTTATGCTTTATCGCGCGGGCCGATTCGACCTTTCGGAACGCGAATTCCGTAACCTTGTCCATCGTTCCCTGCGGAGGTCACTCTATGGATTCAAATCGCAATCGTGCCCTTAACGGCCTGCTCGTTGCCGCCGCCATCATCCTTACCGCGGTCGCATACTTTGTATCATCCGGGCTTCACCGTCTCTGGTGGCCGGTATGGCTTGCGCCACTTCCTGTTCTTCTCGTGGCTCCTAGATTGCGAGCCTGGCAGGCGTTCACTGTTGCCTTGGCCGCGCGCGCGTTTGCCGCTCTCGACTTCTGGCAATATATACGCGACGTCGTCCAACTCCCGCTCCTACTCTCATTGGCCACAATTCTGGTTCCAGCCGCCATGTTCGCACTCGCCGTGGTCTTCTATCGCGGACTGCTGCAAAAGGGCGCGCCCTGGCTCGCGATGCTTGCATTTCCCGTGACCATGTTAGCTCAGGAATATCTAATCAGCCTTTCCCAGGGCACATTCCTTAACACCGGTTATACCCAATTGCAGAACCTTCCCGTTCTCCAGCTCGCAGCCATTGCCGGCCTGTGGGGAATCAGTTTCAGTGTCAACCTGTTTTCTGCCGGATTGGCTGTGCTCGTATTCGCGCCGGCAAAGCCCCGACTTCGCATGGCAGTTGCTCTCGCTGTCTTTTACGCCTGTGTTTTTGCCTGCGGTGCGGTGCGCCTCAACACCACGCCTCCAGCCTCCGATTCAGTTCTCGTCGGTCTGGTGGAAACCCACGCCGGCAAGAATATCTTTCCTCCGGACGCGCCATCCAGCATGGCCCTGATGCAGGACTATGCCGCGCAGGTGCAGCCCCTCGCCGCCCGTGGCGCGCAGTTCGTCGTCTTTCCTGAAATGACGTCTCTGATTCCCGACTCAGCCCTGGCGAAAGTCGATGCGTTCTGGCAGCAGACAGCGCGCGATGCCCATGTGCAGGTGCTTCTCGATATTCTCCACGTCACCGATCATGGCGCCTACAACGAAGCCCGTCTCTACTCCGCCACCGGCGCCATCGAAACCGTTTACCGCAAGCACCATCTCGTGCCCACGTGGGAAGCCCGCACCACTCCCGGCACCGGTATCTCCGTGCTCACGCAGCCGGAAGGAAAAATTGGCATCGAAATCTGTCGCGATATGGACTATGCCGAGCCCGCACGCCTCTATGCGAAGCAACAGGTAGGACTTGTCCTCGTGCCCGCCTGGGATCAAGGCCTCGGCGTCGACGCATACTGGCACGGGCACCTGTCCCTGATGCGCGGCGTGGAAGATGGCTTCACGATGGTGCGTGATGCAAAGGTGGGATTGCTCACCGCCAGCGACGATCGCGGGCGAATCCTCGCCGAGGAAGCGACCCACTCCGACGGCAGCCTTGTCACCATGCTGGTCTCAGTTCCGGTACGCCACGACTCCACGCTCTATGCGTTATGGGGAGACTGGTTCGCGTGGCTCGACCTGGCCGGCCTGGCTGCTCTGGTGGCCTACGCAATTTTCGGCCAGCGGAAGGCACTCGCCGCCAATTAAAACTTGCATCTCGCTGTCACCAATTCCAACGATGGTGTCAGTACTTCTGCACCTTCGGGTCAACCTGATCGGACCACGCCTGAATTCCGCCCGCCAGATTGGCGACCTTGGGATAGCCGTTCTGCAACAGGAACTCCGCAATGCGCTGGCTGCGCCCACCTGACTTGCATTGCACAACAATCTCGCGCTCCCGATCGAGCTCCGCCAGCCGCTGCGGCACATCGTTTTGCGGAATCAGTTTGCCGCCGATATTGGCGATCTGGTATTCGAATGGCTCGCGCACATCCAGGATGAACACATCTTCGCCCGCATCGATGCGCCGTTTCAGTTCAACCGGCGTAATTTGTGGAACTCCGTTCTTCACCTTGGTCTCCTCTTTCGTCGCGGGCGCAATCCCGCAGAACTGGTCGTAGTCAATCAGTTTGGTTACCGTGGGATTCGGGCCGCAAACCGGGCACTCAGGATTCTTGCGCAGCTTCAGTTCGCGGAAGCGCATGGCGAGGGAATCCACCAGCAGCAACCTTCCGATTAACGGTTCGCCTGCGCCGAGGATCAGCTTGATGACCTCAGTCGCCTGAATTACTCCAACCAGTCCCGGCAGGATTCCCAGCACGCCCCCTTCAGCGCAACTCGGCACCAGTCCGGGCGGCGGCGGCTCGGGATAAAGGCAACGGTAGCACGGCCCCTGCTCGGTGGCAAAAACGCTCGCCTGCCCTTCGAAACGAAAGATCGATCCATACACATTGGGCTTGCGCAGCAGAACGCATGCGTCGTTCACCAGGTATCGCGTGGGAAAGTTATCGGTGCCGTCGGCGACAATGTCGTAGTCTTTCAGAATCTCAAGAGCATTCGCGCTCGAGAGCATCGTCTCGTGCTTCACGATATTCATCGCGGGATTCAGGGCGTTCAACTTCTCCGCGGCGGAGTCGAGCTTCTTTCGCCCAATGTCAGCAGTCGAGTGAATGATCTGTCGCTGCAGATTGCTTGCATCAACCACGTCAAAATCCACCAGCCCCAGCGTGCCCACCCCGGCAGCAGCCAGGTAAAACGCGAGCGGAGAGCCTAATCCGCCCGTGCCCACACACAGCACTTTGGCGGCTTTCAGCTTTCTCTGACCTTCTTCGCCCACTTCAGGCAGAATCAGGTGACGCGAGTAGCGCGCAAGTTCTTCGGTGGTCAGTTCGGGGAGCGCTGCGGGTTCAGTTGTGGTTGCCATGATTCAACTCTCTCTCGATCTCAGTTTATCGGCGCGGCGCGGAAATGCGGACCGAAGAAAGGATCTGCATCAGGCTCTGGCGAACGGCGGCGCTCTCGCGCGGGCTCAGAGCGCGCGGCACAATCCCTGTGTTTGAACCCTTTTGAGCGCCTGCGGCGTACGTCGAATGGACAGCAAGATCGAAGAGCAGACAAGAGCCGGCGAGCCGGCTGTAAGTGGCGTAGATGTCTTCAGAGGTGTACTTGCTCATACCCCCATCTCCAGCGTTCCGATGCCAATAAACAATTCCATCGATCGTCGGCCGGTCTATCCCGGAAGCAGGGTCGGCGATACCTGCGAGCACCGCCCGGCACGCAGCGTCCGAGACGGCCGGCCGCGCATCGTAAGCAAACTCAACGCCGGAAAAATCCGTAACCGGCCAGAACTGAATCCCTGGCATCGACCGGGTAAGGACCAATCCGCGCAGCAGGCTGTGCGGAGTTGGACCGGGTTTCGCGATGCTGGGCGCAAACATGAAGGGCTCATCATGAGTGAACGTCCACGCCTCGGGATAACGGAACCTCACCCCGTTGGCCGGATCGCGAAACTCCATCACGCCAGGCGAAACCTGAGCGATCGATTGCGCGAACAAAGGCAGCGCCGCAATCATCCAGATGAAATAAACCGCCATTCGCGACAAGTAGTTCTCCCGGTCCATCGCCCGCTATTGCCCGTGCTCCACGCACCCTCCCGCAATCGAAGGAATGATTGAGAGCGTATCGCCCGCGCCGACCGCCGACTCCTCTTTCTGCGGAAGGTAGCGCACGTCTTCGTCGTTCAAATAAAGATTCACAAATGCCCGAATCTTTCCCTGCTCGTTGAACAAATGCTTCTTCAATTCAGGATAGGTGCTCGTCAACTCATCGAGTGCGCCTGCCACCGTCGTCGCGCTCACCTCCAGCGACTTGTTGCCTCCGGCAAGAGCACGTAACGGCGTGGGGATGAAAATCGTCATTCGCGGCTGCTTCCTCTCCTCTATATAGTTTGATTCGCTTCAAGTCCATCAGGACTCGCCGCTCCGCTTAACAATCTCATTCGCCAAAGGATCGAGTCAATTTGCGGACTCATCCAACACAAATCCAACTTATCTGCAGATAATGTCCTGAGTCTAAAGTCCGTAACCTAAAATGGCCTGTCATCCTGAGCGAACGGGGCCCCGAACGTCTTTCAGTTCGGGGGTGGTGAGTCGAAGGATCTGCGGTTGCACTTCGGAACGTATGCAATCAACTTTAGACTCAGGACACTAGATGTAAATTGCTGCCACTTCGTAGGCTTTCACTTCAAGGATCGTGAATTCAACGCGGTTCCCCACGTGTTTGAACGGCGCTTCCTGCCCGCTCCTGAGCATCTGCACTCTCTTTACAGTTCTCCCCTCCGGCAATGTAAAACTCACCTTTTGTTCGCCAATCGGATTGAACTCACGCATCAGCCCTCGATGCGCATTCGGATTCGTATAGTTCAAAACGTGCAGAGCAAATCCCGGTTCGGTTTCGTAGGCAAAAGTTTCAATCAAGCCCGGCCCCTCTATCGTTACTGGTCGCTGGTCGCGAGTAATCCAGTTGATCGTGTTCCTCAGCAATCGACTCAAATCGATATCGCCAGAAACCCACAAGCTTCGTTCCACGTCGCCCGCAATATAGGCCAGGCGGCTCTGGCCCTTCTCGCGCAGCACCATCGCGGGCACGTTTGTATTTGGCGTCGGTGGGTAGGCCAATTCAGGCGGATAGGCCGTAAAGCCCGGAACCACTGTCAGCACAGGATTTTCTACCTGGGCCAACGGCACGCGATACTCGCCACCCGGCAGCCAGCCCGTGTTCTTGAAATCCCGCACAATTTCGTGCTCCCTCTCGATGCGCGCATAATAAGCATTCCCATTGGTGCCGATCACGTCTCCCGTCTTCTCAATTCCAAACACATCGGCGAGTCCGAAATTCGCTCGCGGGTGATTGTACTCGTCATAAAGGCTCGTCTCAAATGTAGCCAGCAGCGAGCCGCCACGATCTACGAATGCCTTCAACTGCGCGCACTGTGCATCGCTCAATAAAGCCACGTTGGGCAAGATCAGCGCAGAGTATTTGCTCAACCGCTCCGCATCCATCCGGTCATCGTGAACAAAGTCGAACAGGAAACGCCCATCTAGCAGCGCGTAATACATGCCGTTTAAATGCTGCTGCATCGTTTCATTCGGCTGCGTCTTGTGGAACAGATGCGTGCGCTGCCCCATCACCACGCCGATGCGCGCAATGGTCTTCTTGTTGGCAAAATGCGATTCGTTTTTCGCTGTCCAGCCAAAGTATTCGCGCGGCACATCGAGTTCCCGGCGGTCTACGCCCATGCCCGTTTCGGCCCCCACGACGTGATAGTACGGAACCAGCCCACTCGCACTCGTCTCGCTGAACCACATCTCTGCTTCGACCGGCGATTTCCCAACGTTTCTCCACCGGATGGGCCCCGTCGACCATCCACCCGTGACATTCGCCGCCATCTTGCCATCCATAATTGCCTGGCACACCCGGCCTTGCAGCGCGCAGCCCCAGATCGGCGTGGCATCTCCGCCGCGCCCTTGGTTGTCGCCTTGAAACCACTGCGCAATCTTCCCCACTTCATCCAGATTCATGGCGGCGCGCACGGCACCACCCATATTCGGAAAGAAAAACTTCTCCTTACCCGTCTTCTGAACCAGGCTGTCGTAGTAGTTCCACAAATAAACCATGCGCTCGTTGAATTTGTCCCAGTAAGCTGGCGTTCCCGGCGGCGGCAGCTTGCGGCAAATCGAGCAATAGCAAACCGGCAGCGAACCAATTGGCGGCCATCCATTGCAATAAACGGCATCCACTTCATAGCGGCTCGTAACTTCCCTGATGATTGCCGGAATGTAGTCCGTCATGTAATCGGAGAACATGCAAGTCTGGAACAATCCCGGAGCCTCCTTCGATCCATGCAGCTTTCCTTCCTGGTCACGCTCAAACCAGTCAGGGTGCGCCTGGGTCGCGTCCTCCCAGTTCAGATCGGGACTCATGCGCGCGATCGTCCGCATGCCGCGTTTTCTCGCCGCCTGGTTGCACTCGCCAAAAAAATCTTTGTCGCCGAGGAATTTGCCCTTGCGATGAAAAGGCACCTTGGTCTGGTAGTAAGCCAGGATGCCTGTCACGCTGATGAAAGTCGCGCCCACCTTGAGCCCCGCCCAATAATCGGCCCACGCTTCAATGTCGAGGCTCACCGGATCGTGCTCGGTCATGTTCAACTGGCCGATGCGGCCGAGCTGTTTCGGCCATGCGGGACCGGCCGCCACGCTCGCCGGCGCCAGGCTTCCGTCGGGCATCGCCAATGCCGGCTCGACCAGTCCGCCCGCTCCCGCCAGCAGCGGCATGGCAATTCCCGCCTTTAAAACTTCACGGCGATTCAACATCATTTGATTGAACCTCAGATTATCGCTGCACAACGCCGCGTCGACTCAGCGCGGCGCGAGCCCACCATAGGAGTCGCCATTATGCGTTGTCAACCAACCGGCCTCACAATGAGCGCGAGGGCGATTAAACTGTCTGCATGGCGCTTGAGTTCACAACCTCATATCTCAAGGATTCGCTCACCATCTTCCGTCATTACAAGCGGCTGGCCGAGCGAGCCATCGAGCAGATAAGCGATGCCGATCTCTTCACCGAACTAGGCCCCGAAACCAACTCCATCGCAGTCATCGTCAAACACTTGGCCGGCAACATGCGCTCTCGCTGGACCGACTTCCTGACCACGGACGGCGAAAAGCCCGACCGTAACCGCGACAGCGAGTTTGAAGCGCCTTCGCAGACCCGCACTCAAGTTCTCGAGTTGTGGGAGCAGGGCTGGAAATGTCTCTTCTCGGCCATCGAACCACTCGCCGACGCCGAACTCACGCGCACGATTTTCATTCGTGGCGAGGCCCACTCCGTGATGCAGGCCATCAACCGCCAGGTGGCTCACTACCAGTACCACATCGGCCAGATTGTACTGCTGGCCCGGCATTTTGCCGGCGACCGCTGGCAGTCGCTCACCATTCCCCGCAAGCTTCAGCCGAATTCAATCGCAAAGTCGCTGCCGGCGAGGCCAGTCAGCGGTGACTTCTGTGGCCTCCGCGCCATGCACCTCTCAGATACAATGAGAGATGGGCTAAGGCCGATATTTTTGCGTACTTTGTCGCAAGCACATTAAGGAGCACCACCCTATGGCGATTCCCGCCACCCAATTACGTCCGGGCATGATCATCAAGCACAACGACAATCTTCACCTGGTCTTCAAAGTCGAGCACCGCACGCCAGGCAACCTGCGCGCCTTTATCCAGGCGAAACTGCGCAACCTCAAATCCGGGGCAATGTTCGAGCACCGCTTTCGTTCCGCCGACGCAATTGAGAAAGTTGTAGTCGACGAAGTTTCAATGGAGTTTCTCTACGCCGATGGCGACGATTACTACTTCATGAACCCCGTGGACTTCGAGCAGACCGTGCTCAAGGGCTCTACCCTTGGCGATGCCATCGAGTACCTCACGCCAAACCTTCAAATCAAGGTCAGCTACCACGACGGCCAGGCGGTCGGCATCGATTTGCCGACCTTTGTGGAGCTCACCGTCGTCGAAACCGAGCCAGGCCTTAAATCCGCAACGGCTTCGAGCGTCACCAAACCCGCCAAGACCGAGACCGGCCTCGTTGTCCAGGTTCCAGCCTTCATCAACGAAGGCGAAAAGATCCGCGTCGACACCAGCGAAGGCGCGTACATGAGCCGCGCATAGACAAGTTACGGGTCCAGAGGCAAACGCATGAATCGGACCGAGTTTCAAAGGCTTTCGAATTTGCGGCTTGCTGAGTCGAAAGCGCTCCTAACTGACGGGTTTGCGGATGGTGCATACTACCTTGCAGGGTATGCAGTCGAGTGTGCGTTGAAGGCTTGCATTGCAAAGCGTACTCAGGAACATGATTTTCCAGAGAAGGGCTCGCATAAGTACTACAGCCACGACCTGGAGGATCTGGTTGCATTCGCGCAGTTGCAGGTCGAACTGAGTCAAGCGGTCCAGGCTGATGCAATCATGAAGACCGATTGGACCGTTGTACAAAACTGGTCGGAAGAAAGCCGCTACGAAGCAAGCCGGACTACCCAAGAGGCAACGGACCTGCTCAGCGCCATCGAAAATCAGAATGGAGGGGTATTACCATGGCTCCGACAACGCTGGTAAGTTTTGACATTGAGAACGGTGACGACGTGATCAAGGCTTTGGACAGCGCTGGTAAAGCGCCAAAGGTGGCACTTTGGGCGAAACTCCCCGACTACGAGAACTGGCGGCTTGTCTTGGCCTCGGACAACCTGGACCAGAAATCGCCGACTTCGGGCTACTCAGAAATCAACGAAGCAATTCGGAAAGCCCGAATCCCGAGTTACAAACAGCCCGCAATTCTCTTGAGACCTATGGATAATCCCATGATTAAGGCCTTGCGGCGTCTGTTCGGTGATGCAGCAGATACGCGTGGAATGCGGCTGGGAGGACAAACTTTCGGCGACAAGTACCTCGAGGATGCCTTCGTCTACCGGATTCATTGAACGACAGTGCACTATGCAACTTGCATCGGCCCCGGGCAACATCGCGGGGTTGTTTTGGGCAAGCCAGCTTCCCCCCCTTTTTTGCTCAACTACAGCTCCCTCTTGTGCGGCTTTTCAGCTGTAATGCCAAACCCCAGCCGGCCGGTTCCGAAAAATCTGAACACTACACCTTGACAGCTTACCTTCTTTATATGTTACAGTCTGTAACACTATGACACGTAACACTGAGCCCGACCACGATCCTGCAGAGCTGGGAGAACTGGAGCGGGACATTCTTGTGATCGTTTGGAAGCTCGGTTCGGCGACCGCTGAGCAGGCGCGCGAGGAGTTGGGCCGGCCGCTCAAGGATTCAACCATCCGAACCGTCCTTCGGCGACTCGAGGAAAAGGGCTACCTGGCACATGCAGTTGACAACCGCACCTTTATCTATCGGCCAGCGGAGTCGCAGCAGCGGGTTGCCGGGCGTGCCGCAAAGCGAATCGTGGATTGGTTCTGCGGGGGCTCGGTTGAAGCACTGCTCGTCGGCATGGTTGATTCAAAGATCCTCGACCGAGCCGAATTGCAGAAAATGGCCGCGCGCATCGCCGAAGCCCAAAGAAACTCTTCATTCGTCGAAATCCAACCGGGAAAAGTAATTAAAGCAAAGAACAGGGAGGCCCATAAATGAGCCTGCTGATTCTTGAATCCGCGTTGCGTGCGCTAACGCTGGCGATTGCCGCCTGGACGATTTTAAGACTCTTGCGCGTGCGCAATGTGCTGGCGCAAAAGTGCACTTGGACTGTGGTCCTGGCTGCCTCACTTGTGACGCCGGTCTTGCTTCTGGTCTCCGCGCAATGGCAAGTGTGGCCGGCGGCAACGCTGCGCATCCCGGCGATTTCGCTGCCCCAGGCCGTGGCTCCCACTCGCGGAATCCAGCAAATTAATGCCGCTTCAGCCGGTACAGCCCCATCGCGACATGACGAGCTCTCGCCTGCTGTACCCGCTCCCCATGGGCGTTCCCCTGCGCCTGTCATCTCGCCAGATCACGGAGCAGTTGCTGCGCAGGAACCGGCGCCCGCGGCTCCTCGATTCACCATCTCGAACTTAGCTTGGCTTTTGTATTTCGCAATCGCCGGTGTGTTTCTAGTCCGTTTAGTCTACGGGCTTGGTTCCGCTCTTCGTCTTTGGCGCAAAGCCCAACCGGTTTCTCTCGACACCTCGCGCCTGGCGCCGGGACTGCGACTGCGCACCAGCTCCGCCGTATCTTCGCCGGTCAACATCTGGGCAGGTGTTGTGCTGCCTGCCGACTACAAAAACTGGGATGAGAAGAAGCTCCGCATCGTGCTTGCGCACGAACGCTCGCATGTTCGCCAGGGCGATTTTTATCTCCAACTGCTCGCCGGCCTGTACCAGGCTCTGGTCTGGTTTAGCCCCCTTGGCTGGTGGCTTAAACGCAAACTCTCTGACCTGGGCGAGGCCATCAGCGATCGTGCTGGCCTCGCCGAAGCCGCTTCACGCTTCAGTTACGCCCAGGTCCTTCTCGAATTCGCGGTTGCGCCGCGCACAGCCTTGATTGGAGTTGCTATGGCCCGTCCTTCGAGTCTCTCTCTCCGCATGGAACGCTTGCTCAACGAATCGGCCTTCCGCCAGGCCTTTGCCGGCGGCCGCCGCGTCCTGCTCGCCGCGCTCATAGCGCCGCTGCTTTTGTTCGCCGCCTCTACGCTTGTCCGCGTTGAAGCCGCTCCGGTCAAGGCTCAAACCTCCACTTCCGGGCAATCTCATCCCGACGCTGCGCCCATTCTCGATTCCGCCGATGCGCAACCCAGGCCGCAAAACCAGTCGCAGGCCGCGCCGCATCCTGACTCCGCTCCCGCCCCCGCGATGAGTGACGCCTCAGGCACTGCTTACTCCGCTGACGACTCGGCGGCCGGTAGCGTAATAATCAACAGCGAGGGTGGCCATCACTCCTCCTATTCGAATGACGGCAGCTACTATGTTTACTCGAATTCAGACGATGGCGACGCCTACGCACTGGTGCTGAATAACGACGACAACATCGCGTACTCGGGCAACTGGAACGATGCCCAGCGCGAAGAAATCGAACGCGCGCGCAAGTCGGCGGGCACGGGCAGCTTCCTATGGTTCCGGCACGACGGAAAGTCGTACGTCGTTACCGATCCGGCGACGGTGCAGCACATTGCCGAGATGTACAAGCCAATTCAGGAACTGGGCAAACAGCAAGCGGCGCTCGGCAGCCGGCAGGAGGCCCTCGGGAAACTGCAAGAAGCCTTGAGCCAAGCCCAGGAGGCCGCGAGGCAGCCTCCGCCCGACATGAACGAGCAGATGGCGAAGCTCAAGAAACAGCTCGCCGAGCTCCAGTCGCAGATTGACCAGCAAGTAACGCAGGCCACCACCGATTCATTGCAAGCCAGTCTCTCTGAAGTGCAGGCGCGGATTGGCGCCATTCAGGGAGAAATAGGCGCGAGAGAAGGCGAGATTGGCGCGAAGCAGGGTGAACTTGGCGCCAAACAGGGCAAGTTGGGCGAAGAGCAGGGCCGCCTGGGCGCCCAGCAAGGCAAATTGGCCCGCGAAGCCGACCAGAAGGTGAGATCCATTATCGATGACAGCCTGAAGAACGGGACCGCGCAGCCTGCGAAGTGATGCAGCGGGCGGCAAGTTTTGATTCAGGCGGACTTCTGGCTCTGGGATCTAAGCATATCGAGTGGCGCTCTTCGGGGCGCCACTTGCTTTTTGTGAAAAGCGCAAGACACAACTTGACCAGTTCGCTCTCACTCCGATATTCGGTTGTTAGTCGGTCCGCATCCCAATGCGTACCAAAGGAGAACCATGCCCGTCCCAGCTGTCATCGCAGCTACCGCCGAAAACTACCGCTTCAACTCGCGCTTCCTGAAGCAGACCGTCAGCGACCTTTCGCCCGAGGAGTGGCTCCGGCGCCCCGACGAAAAGCTGAACCACATCGCGTGGATCGTGGGTCACCTGGCACTAAGCCGCAGCCGGCTGCTGCACTTCATGGGCGTCGAATGGCCGCAACCGGAACTTGAGATCTTTGGGCGCGGACAGAAGCTTCTGGAAGATTCCGCCTACCCTTCGCCGGAGTCGCTGCTCATTAGCTGGAGCGAGGCCGGACACGCCCTGGCCGCTGCATTTCAAACGGTCACCGAAGATTTGTTGACGCAACCCGCACCGCAGGGCGCGCCCGGAAGCGACGGCAAGATCAGCGGTATCGTCAACTTCATGGCCATCCACGAAACCTGCCACGTCGGCCAAGCTTCATATCTCCGCGTCTGGCTGGGCCACAAAGGCCTCATGGGATGACGCTTCCTGAGTTGTTAGTTGTGGGTCGCGGTTCGTGCTCCGCGACTGACGACACGACCACGTCCCATGTCCCCCACCTCACCTTTCACAAAATCTTCAAAAACGCCCTTGACATCGCGCCCCGATACTGTGTTACTGTCGGTAACACAATGACCGATCGCGATCCAATGCGGCACGACCCCGCCGAGTTAGGCGAACTCGAAAGCAACATTCTTTCCATCGTCTGGCGGCTGGGCTCGGTAACTGCCGAGCAGGTGCGTGAAGCGCTCGACCGGCCTCTCAAAGACTCCACCGTCCGAACCATGCTGCGACGCCTTGAAGAAAAAGGCTACATCGCCCACTCGATCGAAAACCGCGCCTTCATCTATCGCCCCGCGGAGTCGCGCCAGCGCGTGGCCGGCCATGCCGCCAAACGCATCGTCGACTGGCTTTGCGAGGGTTCAGTCGAGACGCTGCTCGTGGGCATGGTGGACTCGAAAATTCTCGACCGCGCCGAACTCCAGCGCCTCGCAAATCGTATCTCTGCAGTGCGCGAGCACGACAAGCGCAAGAACGACAGCAAAACCTAGGTCGGAGGTGAATTTGTGCTTTCCAGTCTTTTCGAAGCCACTCTTCGTTCTCTCGCGCTCGCGGTGCTCGTCTGGGCCGCGCTCAGAGCCTTTCGCGTCCGCAATGTCATCTACCAAAGGCTCGTGTGGACCGCAGTTCTTGCGGGGGCCCTGCTCATGCCCTTCCTGCTGCCTTTTACCGCGCGTTGGGCCGGCTTCTCGTTCGCAACCATTCCTGCTGCCACTCCCATACATCGCCTGCAGGCCGCCCTCTCACCCGATGCATCTTCGGCTTCGCCGCTTATCGCGCCGTCAAGTGTTTCCATTCTGGTTGCCCCTTTTCACACCCAGGTTGCAGTGCCGCATCGCTCCCACGCGGCGCCTGAAGCGGGTGCGGCTATCACCGGCGTGAATCCCGCTCAAACCATTTCTCCACGTACTGCCAGCACGCCGGTTCTCGATCTGACTCCGCCCGTACAGCCCACACTCCCGCATCTATCCGTCTTAAGTCTGCTTGTTGTTGTCTATTTCCTCGTCGCCGCTATGCTTCTCGCACGTCTCGTTCTGGGTTTCGTGACGGCAGTTCGGCTCTGGCGCTCAGCCACACCCATTGCCCCCGGCAGCAGGGCGCTCTTGTGCGCTGACCTGAACCTGCGCGCCAGTCAAAAAGTCTCTTCTCCGGTCACCATCGGGTCGGGAATCGTGCTGCCGGCCGGTTATACAAGCTGGACCGAGGAAAAACTCCGCATCGTTCTTGCGCACGAAAGTTCTCACGTAACCCAGCGCGATTTTCACCTGCTCTTTCTCGCCTCGCTCTATGCGGCCGTGACCTGGTTCAGCCCGCTGGGGTGGTGGCTCAAACACAAACTCTCCGATCTTGGCGAAGCCATCAGCGATCGCTCCGGCCTTAATGCGGCTTCAAACCGTTCCGCATACGCCCAGATTCTCCTTGAATTCGCGGCCGCGCCGCGCCCAACACTGATAGGAGTTGCCATGGCCCGTCCCAGCAGTATCTCCCGCCGCATCGAACGGCTGCTCAACGACAGCTATCTTCGCCACGCATTTTCAGCCAGCGCACGCGCCCGTGTTGCCGTTCTGCTTGTGCCCGTCCTGCTCTTCGCCGGCGCCGCACTGGTTCGCGTGCAAGCCGCAACCCAGCCCGCGCACACCGCAGCAGTCATCGCCCCGATCGCAGCCAACTCTGCCGCGGCAAACGCTCCAGCACTGGCGGCGCAAGCCGCACCGAACTCGGCACTCGAGGCAACCAGTTCTATTCCAGTTGAGGCCACACCGGCCGAGCCGCCGCAACCCGCCGTCGATACCCCGTCGCAGCTTCCTCAAATGGCGCTCGCAGTCGCGCCCACTCCTCCCGTACCACCCGCTGCGGAGGGCAACGCGCCATCGGAGGCTGAAGCCACCTTCGATCGCAACCTGACTTTCGACGGCCAGCTTGAGCTTTCGGTTTCCACCGGCTCGGGCCACATCACAATCACCCGCGGCTCCGCCAACCAGCTTCGCATCCACGGCGTCGTCAAAACAAATCGGGACGGCGATCCTTCGAAGGTGCAGGAGATTGCCGCCAATCCGCCAATCGAGCAGGAAGGAAACAAAATTACGATCGGCGCCCGTCGGGATCAGGATCAAGAGAAATTTCGCAACATCAGCATTGATTACGACATTGAAGCGCCCGCTGACGCCACGCTGAGCGCCGCAACGGGTTCGGGCAACATTACCGACACCGGCGTCGGCCAGGACGCCAGGCTCAACACCGGCTCCGGCAGCGTCACGGCGACGGGACTTGAAGGTGGATTCAAAGTCCAGACCGGTTCCGGCAACATCTCGGTCGACGGCAGCGGTCAGGGCGATGCATACGTTCAGACCGGCTCGGGCGACATCGATGTGAAGGGCGTGCACGGAGGGCTCAAGGCTCAAACCGGCTCCGGCGAAATCAAGATTGCTGGAACGCCGTCATCTGCCTGGAGGCTCCAAACCGGATCCGGGTCAATCGAGCTGACAACAGGCAATGCGCCGATGAATCTCGATGCGTCGACGGGATCGGGCAGAATCACTACGGATCAGTCGATGACCGCGATGCAATCGGATGAAGACCACCACCATCTGCTCGCTCAACTCAACGGCGGCGGCCCCGCGGTCAGAGTTGATAGTGGCTCTGGCAGCATTCACATTCGCTGAGACATTTCGGCTGAGCCGCATCGCGCTTATTTTTTGATTGGCTACAAATGCGCCGTGCCCCATCCATGCGACTTTTTTCTGTCGCATGGGTGGGATCGCTCTACTCCAACCTCAGCGCGACCGGGCAGCAGCCAGCGTTACAAGTCGCTCTCCCCATCCGGCAAACTCACCGGCCTCGCTTCGAGCAGCGCCTCAATTGTCATGAGCGCGGCGAGAACCGCCTCCGAGACCGGCTCGTCCACCTGCACCACGGCCAGCGCTTTCACCGGCTTTGCTCCGGCGCGCTCGCGGCCCAGCGCAAAGTTGGCAATATTCACGCCAAGCTGGCCAAGAGTCGTACCGATTTTGCCGATCACGCCCGGCACATCGTAGTTGCGGCACACCAGCAGATTGCCCTCAAGCGGTGTTTCAATGTCGATATTGTCGAATGCCAGCAGACGAGGCTGCTCGCCGTGAATGACCGTGGCGCTGGCGCGGCTTTCACCCGAGGCTGTATGCAATGCGATCGTAAGAACACTGGCCGCGCCGCCGCGATGGCTCTCCTCTTTCTCCTCGTGCACGCGAATGCCGCGCTCCTGCGCAACCGCCGCGGCATTAATGCGGTTCACATTCTCTGAGCCCTGCAGCAGGCCGGCGATGGCCGCATTACGCACCAGGTCGGTCTTCGCCTCGGCCAGAGCGCCTCCATAAACCAGCGCAATCGACTCGATGCCGCTCTTGCCAGCCTGCCCCAGGAACGCACCGAGCCGACTTGCAAGATCGATGAATGGCGCCAGTTTCAAATACTCCTCGTGGCTCAGCGACGGCAGGTTCACCGCGTTCTGCACCACGCCCAACTTCAGGTACTCGCGCACCTGCATCGCAATCTGTATGCCCACGGCCTCCTGCGCCTCGGCCGTCGATCCGGCAATGTGCGGAGTCAGAATCACGTTGTCGAGTTCGGCATAGGCGGAGTTCTTCGGTGGCTCCTCTGCAAACACATCGAGCGCCGCTCCGGCTACCTGCCCGCTCTTTAGCGCAGCCGCCAATTCCGCTTCGCATACCAACTCGCCACGCGCACAGTTGATAATGCGCACGCCCTTCTTCATCGTCGCCAGCGTCTTTGCGTTGATGATGTTCGCGGTCTGCGGCGTCAGGCCTACATGCAAAGTCAGGTAGTCGGCCTTGGCAAACAGTTCTTCCACGCTCACCAGCGCGATTCCGTTTTCCCGCGCCACTGCGGCCGATACAAACGGATCGCTGCCCATCAGCTCCATGCCAAAGCCGCGCGCGCGCTTTGCAACCTCGAGCCCGATGCGGCCCAGGCCAAGAATGGCGAGCGTCTTGCCGCGCAGTTCGGCGCCCTGCAGACTCTTTTTCTCCCACTTGCCGGCGTGCATTGTCGAGTTAGCTGCAGGCAGTTTGCGCGCCAGCGCCAGCATCAGCCCGATCGTAAGCTCAGCCACGGCAACTGCGTTTGCGCCCGGCGTATTCATCACCACAATACCCCGGCGCGTTGCCGCTTCGGCGTCAATGTTGTCGACGCCCACGCCCGCGCGGCCAATCACGCGCAGCTTCGGAGCGCGCTCCATCAGCGCATCGTCAACTTGCACCGCGCTGCGCACAATGAGCGCATCGGCGTCGGCTATTGCGGCCGGCAGTCCCTCCGGCAACTGATCGTGCGTCTTTACATCCCATCCCGATTCTGCCGCAAACACCGCCAGAGTGGCCGGTGAAACCTTCTCTGCCAATACGATCTTCATTGCTTCTCCCTTGTGGGTTTTCGCGGTTTCGTATTCGTCGAATCGCACGCCCTGCTGTTCGCAAAGCAAATCGAACATGCGCACCACGGCCGCATGCGGCTTGCCCTCACCGCGCTCGTACTTGGTCAGCGAGTTGGGATGAACGCCCAGCTTCTCGGCCATTTCGTACTGAAACAGGTCCAGCTGCTTGCGTGCGATCAGCAGCTTCTCTCCGAAAGTCAGTTCAGCCATTGAAAACAGCTCCTAGCTGCTAGCTGCTAGCTTCTAGCCAAAAACCTCGTGCCCGTCCCTCTAATCGAATTTTGGGAAACGGATGGGACACCGCGTTGCCGGCCTAATCGCAGACCTGCTGAAGGCTGGAAGCTAGAAGCTAGAAGCTGCTTTTGCGTACACCGCCTGCGCCGCGGCCACGCCCTGCCCGTATGTGACCGGCAACCCCAGCGTGTCTTTCGCGATGTGTTCCATCGCGCCGAGCAGCGCAACCGTGTCGAGATAGTCGAAGTAGCCCAGGTGCGCTACGCGAAAAATCTTGCCCTGCATCTCGCCCTGTCCGTTGGCCGTAACCAGCGCGAACTTTGCCTTGAGCGCCTTCACCACCGCGCCCGAGTCCATGCCTTCAGGCACTGCAACCGCCGTAGCTGCCGCAGCCGGCGCCGTCGGCGCAAACAGAGTGAAGCCGAGCGCGACAAGTCCCGCCCGAGTGGCCGCCGCATTCACCTCGGCGTTGTTTACCAGCGCAATGCGCCCTTTTTCGAGATCGCCGCCCGCCTGGCCGGCAATGTAGTCGAGCGCCGCACCCAACCCGGCCACCAATGCCACCGCCGGCGTGTACGCGCTCTCGCCTTTCACCGCATTCTTGCGTTCCTTGCGCAGGTCGAAATAGTAGCGCGGATTCTTGCTCGTCTCCATCGCCGCCCAGGCCTTTTCGCTCACGCTCATGTATGCCAGCCCTGGCGGAATCATGACCGCCTTCTGCGATCCACCGATGAGCACGTCGATGCCCCACGCATCCGCGTCAAAGTGCGTGGTGCCAAGGCCGGTGATGCCGTCCACTACCAGCAGCGCCGGGCTGCCCGCCTCCTTGATGATTTTTGCCACCGCTTCAACGTCGTGCCGCACGCAAGTAGACGTCTCGGTCGCCTGCATCAGCACCAGCTTGTGCTCGGGGTTCAGCGCCGCCTTCACCTGGGCCAGGTCGAAGGTCTGCCCATAAGGCGCAGCCAGCACGTCGGGCACGCATCCAAAGGCCTTGGCCAGGCCAGTCCAGCGCTCGCCAAACTTTCCGGCCGTCAGCACCAGTACCTTATCGCCGGGCGAGGTCAAATTGGTGATCGAGGCTTCCATGGCGCCCGTGCCCGAACTCGAAAGCAGGATCACGTCGTTCCTGGTCCCGACGAATATCTTCAACTGTGCCAACACCTTTTGATAGAGCGCGCGAAATTCGGGGGTGCGGTGGTGCATGTCGGCCGCCGCCATGGCAAACTGTGCGGCGGGCAACAGCGGAGTCGGTCCTGGAGTAAAAAGCCGGGTCTTGCGGATCATTTTTCCCTCGCCTCGGATCAGGTTATTGCCTGACCCGGAAATCACATAATACACAATTTTGTGGTTTTTGTGGCTTCCCCTCTGTTGAAATCTGCGAAATTCTTCCTTAAGGCCATTCGGGGATTTCCCAGCAAACCTAAAAAAACGGCGTCCGGAAATTATTCCGGACGCCGCCAGTATTAGCCCAATAAATCCTTGTCTACTCGTTATCTACCGCCGCGCATTCCCCCGCCGCCGAATCCGCCGCCATGGAAGCCTCCTCCCGCGAAGCCGCCGCCATGGAAGCCTCCGCCGCCATGAAATCCTCGGCCACCATAGAACCCTCGGCCATAAAAGCCGCCCCCGTACCATCCACCCCAGCCGCCCCATGGGTAGAATCCCCATCCAAACGGGCTCATAAACGGACCCCATCCGATAAATGTGTAATCGTAGGCCCAGGGATCCCAGTACCACCCCGGATAGAACCCGGCGCCGTAATCGTATTCGCCGGCAATCTGATTATTGGCTTCAGCCAGGTATTGAGAGCGCAGGCTGCTCCAGTTATAGAGCTCGTCGTTCTGCGGGTTGGCGTTGAAATCCACTGTCTTCAGGTGCGCATCGGAGCTCAAGGCCAGTTCGTGATGGTCCTTCACCGACTCCCATTTTTCGTTGCGCAACAGAACCTCGGCGCGCCCCTTGAACACCTGTACTTCCGGCTGGCTGGCGTTGAACTCGTAATAGCCAGGCTTGATGAGCTGTGTTGTCACGCCCGCATCCATAACCTGCACGCAGTTCTGCGGGAAGATCTGATCCACCTCAACGCCGGCGCGCCCGTGCTCCAGCTCCACCTGCGCCTTCGCCAGGTCCGGCGTAATCATCTTCACGGCGCTGTTCGAGTCAACGCGGAGAAAAATGCCCGGCGTCAGCAGCACCTCGGTCTTGCCTGCGCCGGTAGTTAACTCCTGGCCCGCATCCAGTTGCAGATTGCCCACCTCCCGGTTGTTGATCGGCCTGCCCCCTATGAATGCCGGACCCTCAACGTAGTTCACCGTGCCTGGCTGCGGCGTGCTCGTGTTCTCCATGCCCGGCTGCGGAGTATCCGCGCCAAATGCCGGAATGCTCAGCAGCCCCAACCCCACCATTGCGATCGCCAATCCCCATCGCCTCATCGCATTTCACCTCACACTTTAATAAATGCGAATACAGAGCAAAGGTTCTGCGTGTGCCGCAATCTCGGTTTTGCAACACTGAAGCGAACTCGTCACCGCCTGCATCTTTCGCGCGGCTCGTGCATCGCTGGACCCGCCGTCTTTGGCGTATCGGCCATCTGGCTCGATAATGGTCTTAATGCCATTTACCCCTTCGCACGTTGCTGCCGCAATTCCATTTCGCCGCACGCCCCTGGTTATGTCGGCGTTGGTGATCGGCTGCATGGCGCCCGATTTCGAATACTTCCTTCGCCTCTCGCCCGAGGGAGGGTCTGGTCACACCTTAGCGGGGGTCTTTGTCCTCGATTTGCCGCTGGCACTTATTGCGCTATGGCTTTTTCATGCGTATGCAAAAGAGCCGCTCTATGCGTGGCTGCCTGAAAGCGTGCAGCGACGGATCGAACTTGGCCCAACTGCGCTGCGAATCAGGAGTTTTGCGCATTTCGCCATGATTCTGCTGTCGATCCTGATCGGGGAGGCGACTCATATCCTGTGGGACTCGTTCACGCATCCGCAATTCTGGCCCTACCGCCATTGGCAATTCCTGCATGGGACGGTTCGCGTGCCTGTTTACGGACCGATGCAGTATGACCGGGTAATCCAACATGGCAGCACGGTGATTGGCGCCGTTGTGCTGCTGCTGTGGTGCCGGCACTGGTTCCGTACCACGGCTCCGACTCAACCCGCGATGGCACGAAATCCGCGAGAGAACCGTCGCGGCGCGCTCCTGGCTGTGTGCATTGTCGCCCTGGCCGCAGCCGCTTTTCGAGGGCTCCTCATTCTGAGATTTGGAACTACGTCGCAATGCGGCGTAGAAAAGTTTGCCTTTGAAAGCGCAGTCATAACGTCGATCGACGCTTTCTGGCTGGGAGTTGTGGTGTATGGAGCGTTGAGGACACTGCGGCGAGAGGAGTTGCAGAAGGTGTAGAGCCGCGAACGCAGAGTGGCGGCATTAATCGAGTACCGTTGCCAGCCATTACCGTCACCAGCCCTCGAATCGATACAATGCTTCTTTGGTCAATTTCGCTCAGCGAGCATTGACCCGAGTGCCTGCAGCTGGAAGCTACTAGCTAGCGGCCAGGAGCTAAGCAACGATGATCGATCCAGGCGCATTGGCCGCGCAGATTACAAAGCTGACTGTAGAAGCCATGAAGGCCCACAATGCCGATCGCACCGGCACGCTGCGCCTCATCAAGGCGGCGCTGATGAACAAGGCCCTCGAAAGAAATGCCTCGCTCACCCCTGCCGAAGAGCAGCAGACGCTCACCTCCATGATCAAGCAGCGCCGCGATTCCATTGAGCAGTTCACCAACGGCAACCGGCCCGAGCTTGCCGCCAAAGAGGCCGCCGAGATCGTCATCATCGACGAATTTCTGCCCAAGGCCATCGACGAAGCCGGCCTGGCTTCGCTGGTCACCGCAACACTCGCCGAACTCGAAACCACTCTCGGTCACAAGCCTGGGATGAAAGACATGGGGCCGTCGATGAAAGCCGTGCAGGCCAGAGCTGCAGGCCACTGGCGTCCGCGCCGATGGGCGCCTGGTGAGCGAACTGGTGAAGAAGAGCCTGGCGGGCTGATGTGCCCGCTCCCACGGCCGGGTGCCCCGTTCAAGCTCTGCTTGAGCGGGAAGAAAGCTGGCAGCCGGAAGAGCCGCGGCATCGAAGCGCTCTAAAAGTCGTGCCGATGTTCGCCCAGCGAAGCAATCGCCTCCGCCGCTTTGTCTTGAGCTTCTGACGCCTCGCCTGCATTCGCATCCTCAGTCTGCTTCCGCAGCCTCGCCACCGTCTTCCAGTTGTCCTTATGCGGCTCATCGGCCAGCCACGGCGGCAGCGGCATCAGCAGATACCGGCTCAATGCCTCGGCATAGCCCTCATAGAGCGCTCGCATCACCCGCAGCCGCTCGCTCGAAAGCTGGTCGCGGCAAACACTCACCCCGCTTTCGCAAAGCATGTCGCGCAGCTTTTCATAGCGCCCCGCAGGCAGCCGGTCAGCGACATCCTTCTCCGGCTCCAGCGAGAAAATCTGCGCCAGGTCCACCACCGCGTGACGCGCCATGGCGAAGGTCAACTGCGCCTGCCGCGCCTCCTGCGCCGTCACTCCTGAAATCAGCAGTGCCGAGGTATCCAGTATCGCCGTCAGTGCGCTCAGCCAGCTCTGGTTCGTGTGCTGCGATCTGAAATAGCAAAGCTGCGGATACGAAATGTGGCTCTCCAGCAACTCCGCCGACCACCGCTCCCACTCCGTGAGCAGCAGCACCAGCGCCTGTTCCGCTCCTTTGGGCGAATGCCTGCGCAGCAGCTCCGCCGCCGTTGGGGGCGACCCGGCCCGCGCGTCGAGAAGTGAAATACTGACTTCGCGCCGCGAAAACGCACTGTACAGAACCGGAAAGTAGCCCATCACTACGGCCAGAAAGCCGAGTCCCGTGCCTGACTCCAGAATGATCAGCCCGCGCGCCCACGGCCCGCGCGGAGTCACGTCACCCAACCCCAGCGTAAAGATCGTGGTGCCGCTTACATAAAAATCCGACACCAGGCCGCCGTGTCCCGTCGCGTCGTTGAACGGACTGCCCAACCCAAAGTAAATCAGCCCGAATCCCAGCACCATCGAGCCCGCCCACGCTACCAGCAGAAAGATCAGCGACAGCGGTCCGTAAAAGCTCAGCGCCGTCTCCCGCTTGCGCGGATTCGGAATTCGCCGCGCAAAAAACGACCAAGGCCTCCACGTTGCGATATAAAAAATGCGCGTCGGCCGGAAACGCCCGGTCGCACGACGCGGAAGAATGATGGTCTCGAAGGCGTCAATAAGAACAATGCATAAACAGGCAACGCCGGCTAACAAGGCAAGAATGCGCATCGAAACCTCCTTTATCCGCGTACCGCAATCTGCTTTCTTGTTCCGTCATTGTATTACGGTCATCTCATCCCGCTTGCACTGGCTCCAGCGCGCATTTCGCAATTTCTCGCATCGCTTTCATTGCCTGAGGTACACTTCCCATACTGTCAGGCCGCACTGTTCGCCGGCCACGCAGTTGCAATCGGCCCGGCAGTCCCGAATTCGATGGAAAATTGCATTCATCCAGAAAGCGCACGACATCTACAGGGACTCGATTGATTCACATCGGCAAGCGCGCTACCGAGGTTGCGCTGCTCCTTTCAGGGGCGGTGCTGGGCGGCGCCTTAGCCATGGGAGCCGGGCGCCTGGTTCAGCTCAATACCGGCCGGGCAATGCTCGAGAGCTACTCCGTCCGATTGCTTTCCCAGATAGAACAGGTAGTACGCGAGACTCGCGACGCCGACAACGTCGTCCTCAATGACCATCTCCCCTTCTGCTCCGACCAGGAACTGTCTTACCTGCGCAAATGGGTCTTCAATGCCGCTCATGTTCGCGATATGGGCCGCGTTAAAGACGGCCATCTATACTGCACCACCGCTCTCGGCAGGCTCAATCCGCCTCTCGCCACCAGTCCCGGCGACATTGTCATCAACGGCAGAAAACTCTTTGCTTCAAGCCCTCTGCTCATCAATCCTCAGGCGCGGGGCATCATTATCGAATCGAACGGGGTCACCATTGTCCTCAATCCGGCGGATTACCTGCAGCTCAATCAGCCTCCCATGTACTTCTCCGCCGTTGTCTACGATCCCGGAGCCGGCCGGGCGATGGCATTTCTCGGCGAGCCCGTCCCCCTTTCACCGGCCGAAATCGCTGCCCAATCCATGCTGGAGCGGAACGGAAACTACTATCTGCCTCTATGCTCAAAGATCTCTGTGGTCTGCGTGGTCGCTTACGAGTCCAGATCGACGATGGCGGCACAGGGCCGTACGCGGCTCCTGATGCCGGCGGTGCGCCGGCGCGCTGGTGGGAGCACTCGGGGCTCTCACTCTCATTCTCTTTTTCAATCGCCAGCGAAGCCTGGTCAGAAACCTTCGCAGGGCTATCAAGAAGGGGGAGCTCTCCGTCCGCTACCAGCCCGTGGTTGACCTCGACACTGGAGCAATCGTGGGCGCTGAGGCCCTGGTGCGCTGGATTACCGAATCTGGCGAATCAGTGCCCTCCCGAACATTTCATCGCCGCGGCCGAGACCAAGGGCTTCGTCGGCGAAATCACGCGCGTGGTCATCACTTGCGTCACCGAGGAGATCGACGATCTGCTCAAGCTCGACGACTTTACGGCCACTGTGAACATCACGACCCAGGACCTGTGCGACCCGGCGTTCTTCCAATTCGTCGAGCAGTGTGTCAAGTCATCGAGAATCGTTCCGCACTCCCTTGGCTTTGAGTTAACTGAGCGCTCCACGGCCGACCGTGACGTCGTCATCCATGCCATCGAACGCCTGCGGTCCCTCGGGCATCCCGTATACATCGACGATTTTGGAACCGGCTACTCCAGCCTTGCCTATCTCCAGGACCTCAAAGTCAGCGCCATCAAGATCGACCGCGCATTTACCAACACCGTCGGAACTGAGGCCGTTACCGCCTCGGTCGTGCCGCAGATTCTCGATATGGCCTCAAGACTTAACCTGATGGTTGTGGTTGAAGGCATCGAGACACAGAGGCAGGCCGACTACTTCCGCAGCGCCCACCCCGGCATCCGCGGCCAAGGCTGGCTGTTCGGCAGGCCCGTTCCGGCCGCGCATTTCAAGCGGCTTTTCTCCGACAGTCTCTCATCGGCGCGCCATGATGCTGAACTAAACATCGCATGAGAAGGCAAAGGTTCAACTCGTCGGCAGTTGCCTATATTGGATCATTTTGAAAAGGCGCGACTTCACAGGCTGCGGCAAAACTCAACTCAAAGGCGCGAAGAATCAGGGAACTCAATCACGCACAAATAGAGGGTGCCCCATCCAAGCTTCGCTTGGGTGGGATGGCACGAACCCCAACACCAGTTTTGTTACAAGGCTTCCTATGCCAGCGCCCGAATGAGTTTTTCCGCAACCTGTTCAGCCCTTGAGTGATGCCTGGATGGTTCGCTCCACCGATTCAGCCACTTACAAATAATCGAAGGCCGAGCGCACAATTCCAAAAGCCATTGCAAATTCGCGTTTCGCCGCAAGCAGTCGGCCGGCCCACAAACAATTCCCTTCCAGCCCGAAACTTAAGCCCTCCAGCCGGGTTTCAACTTTCAACCCTCCCCCGGAGCGGCCGGGGCTTGCTGCCCAAAAGTAGCTGTCCGGGAGGCGGAACGGTATGTTTCTCTGGAACGGGGCGCGGCGCGGAAGGCGGATGACGATGAACGACGGAGTAATCGGGCGCTTGTCCAATTCCATGGTGCCAACTTCCATCTTGACAAGTTCAATTGAATCCGGGCACCTGCCATTCTCTTTCCGCTTCCGCAACGTCACCATAGCCGCGGCTCTTGTTGTGCTTGTGCCGCTGGCTTTGCGCGCCCAGCAATCCTACGCTATACCCGGCCACCCCGCAGTACGCGCAGCCGCAATACGCCCAGCCTGCTCCGCAATATCCTCAACAATCGCCTTACGCGCAACAGGGCGCTGAGCCCAACTTATCCGCAGCAGCCGCAATACGCGCAGCCCGCACCCAGCCGCGGATGACGATGCGGCAAATGCCTACGACCAGCTGACCGGTCCCGATACACCGTCCACTCCCACCGAGCCGCCGCTCAGCGCCGATCAGCTCGATCAATTGCTGGCGCCCGTCGCTCTATATCCTGACGCTCTGCTGGCACAAGTTCTTGCCGCTTCCACTTATCCGGCGCAAATTGCCGCGGCCGATCAATGGCTGCATCAGATGCAGGCCCAGGGCTATAGCGATCCCAACCAGATCGTTGCCGGAGCCGATGCGCAAACCGGCTGGGATCCAAGCGTAAAGGCGCTCACCGCATTCCCTCAGGTTCTTGACATGCTCAACCAGAACTTGGGGTGGACGACCAATCTCGGCAACGCCTATTACAACCAGCCGCAGGATGTAATGCAGACTGTTCAAGTGCTGCGTGACCGCGGTCAGCAGGCTGGAACCTTGCAGAGCTCGCCGCAGGAAGAAGTCTCAGACGACCAGGGCAATATCGATCTGGCACCAGCCACGCCGGATGTTGCTTACGTTCCGGCCTACAACCCGTGGGTGTCGTATGGCGCACCGATCGCGCCTTATCCCGGCTTTTCATATTCGCTGCTGAATATGCTGGGCGGATACGGCGCGCACTCCGCATTTGGCGGACTCGAGTTTGGCGCCGGCATCGCAATGGCCGCGTTCGAACACACGCCGTGGGGATGGCTGGGGTGGGGATTGAACTGGCTGACTCAATCCGTTCTGTTCAACCATTCCAACTATTACACCCACTCAGCATCGGTGGACGATTGGGGCTTTCCGCACGGCGGCCCGCGTGCCCATGGCTGGCGCGGCAATCCCGGCCCCGGTCGCCCTGGATTTGGCGGCCACCCCGAACCGTATACGCGCGCCGGAGGTTATGAGAATGGGCGCGGCGCGGGTTACTCACCGCAGGGCAACCGGCTCGCTGAAGGCGCCAACAACGGCTGGAACCGAGGTGAACCTCGCCCCGTCTTCGGAACGACTCACCCCGCGTGGTCCGCTCAGCAGGGGTATAGCCGCGCACCATTCACGGCGCCTGGTCGCCCGCAAGCTTACGCGCCTCGCCCGCAGAACTACGCGGCACGGCGGAGCCTTATGCGGCACGGCCGCAACCCTATGCAGAGCGTCAGCAATATGACCAGCGCAGCTACTACGGCAATGGCACTGTACGGCCGCTCGCCGAACGCCTATAACTATGACCGTCCGGCACAAAGTTATGCGGAACGGCCTGGCATGGCCTATTCGAACCCCTATCGCGCACCCGCGTACCGTGCTCCCGAGAATCGCGCCCCGCAGTATGAGTCGCCTCGCGCGTATGCGTCGCGTCCCAGTGAATCCTACGGCAATGCATTCGCCCGAAACGAAAAGCCCGGCGGATTTCACATGTTCGGTGGCGGCCGCGATTCCAATCGTTCGAGCTACCACGCTCCTAAAAACTTCTACGGCGGCGGGCATGAGTCGCACAGCTTTGGCCACGAGAAGGCTCCCAAAATGCCGCACGGTGGAGGCAGCCACTTTGGCGGTGGCCACTCGGGCGGCGGCCACTCAGGCGGCGGGCATCATCGCTTTTGAAGCCCCCTATGCGGTGCCCTCACTCCCCAGCCGTCTCGGCAGCGCTTCGTGCAATTCGTCATGCAACTCATCCACTTTTTCTCGCGCCTTCTCCAAAGCGCGCTTGCCCGCGGGCGTGATCTTGTAGAGCCGTCGTCGCCGACCTTCCATTCGCTGCATGCTCGACCTCAATAGCCCCGCGCGCTCCAGCCCATGCATGAGCGGATACAAAGTGCCCGGTCCCACGCGGTAGCCGTGGTGTTCAAGTTCCTGCATCATGGCCAGGCCAAAGATGGGCTCATGCGCCGCATGAAGCAACACATGCAGCCGTATCAACCCATCGAATAATTCCCGCTTATGGTTCATCTGAAATTCAAATATACCGCCGCTGCGCACCGAATCGACTTGCTTATTATCGAATTTCGATATAAAGTTTCCCGCAGATGGCGCCGCTCGCCATTCAACTTCCCTTAACAATGAAAAAGTACATAAAGTCCGTCGGCAGACTCCTCGAATTCGCCTTCATTCTTGCTCTGGTAACAGCGGCGCCAAGACTGCATGCGCAGGGACCGCCGTACCAGACCGACGATCCCGTGCCGGTCGACTACGGCCACTACGAGTTCTACATCTTCGGCGGCGCTGACGGCACGCCGGTTGAAATGGACTCAACGGGCCCGGCCTTCGAATTTAACTGGGGCGCAGTTCCGCGCGTTCAGCTTCACGGCATTTTGCCCTTCGGCGTTGTCGCGCCGCTGAACCACGCCGTCTACGCGCCGGCCTCGGGCCAGGGTCCCGATGCATTCGGCATTACCGATATGGAACTCGGCGCAAAGATCGCCTACATCAAGGAGTCAAAACATTTCCCGCAGATCGGAACCTTCACCATGTTCGAAATGCCCACCGGCAATTTCGATAAGGGCCTCGGCGTGGGAAAAGTCTGGTACAGGCTCCCGGTTTGGCTGCAAAAGAATATTGGCCCCTGGCTCCTTGACGGGGGCGCGGGAGAAACAGTTGTTCCGCAGACCGGCTACCGTGACTTTCCTTATGGCGGCTTCCTGCTTAAATACACGTTCCCGGGCGATCGGCTGGAGTTCGGAGGCGAAGTCTTTTCTCATGGCGCCGAAGGTGCAGCCGCCCCGCAAACTCAGGCTTCAACGTTGATCGATCTCGGTGGCTATTACCACTTCAAGCGCAATCCCAATGAGCAATTTCTTTTTTGTTACGGACACTCTGTTGCGGGCCAGACCGAGAACTACGCCTACGTGGGAATGTACTGGACCTGGGGTAAGGACAAGGGCAAGCCGGATAACAGCGCGCTGCTCCCCGGGCCGCCGGACAATCGTGGCTTAACTTTCAACGGGAACTAGCGTTGCTTCAGGCATCGAACGCACAGCCGCACCCCGGAAAGGAATCTGAATGGAGATCACCACACGCAGCCTGTGGACGATGATTCACGGAATGGGCTTCGGCGCGCTTTACCTGATGGCCTGTTCGGGCGCGCTGGTTGAGCTCTACCGCCGTTATTGCTCGCACAATCCGGCGCAGCCCACTGGGCGCGATGAGACCTTCCTGCGCGTGTATCTCACGGCAATGGCCGCGCTGGCGTGGCTTGCCGTCATTACCGGCAGTTACATCGTCTATCCGTGGTATCGCGCAAAGCCGCCCGCCGGCACTACGAATTTCTCCGCATTTCCGCGCAGCCTTCTGCTCTCGAGCCCCACAACCAGCGCGTGGCACAACCTGGGCATGGAATGGAAAGAGTACATCGCCTGGATCGTGCCCATCGCCATCACCATGGCCGCGGCTGTGGTGCTGCAGTATGGCCGCAGGCTCAAGGATCATCCGCCGCTGCGCAATACGGTTCTCTGCTTCGTGTGGGCCTCGCTCCTGTCGGCCGGCGTTGCAGGATTCTTTGGCGCCATGCTCAACAAGAACGCGCCTGTCGAAGGCGGAGACACCATCCATCTCGTGCAGGGAAAAGCAAAATGAACTCGACTGCCGAAACCCCGACATCTCTCCCCAACGGCCCCGGCGCTGCCGCGGTACTTGGCGCCGGCATTGGCTCGTTCGCCCTCGGCGTGTTCGCAGTTTTGGCCGACAAGATTCCTTCGATCGGTCGCTGGATGAATTTTTCTAATCCAACTGGACCACTCTCCGGCGTCACCACTTGCGCAGTCTTTGCTTGGTTGGCTACGTGGGTAATTCTGCAAATGCGTTGGCGCGGTCGCGATGTGCGCTTTGCACCAATCGGCTCCGCCGCACTGGTGCTGCTGGCATTGGGAATTCTGCTCACGTTTCCGCCGATTGCAGATTTGTTTTGAACAGCTACGGAAAGACTTCGGCGGCATATGAGTTTGTTAAAGGGCACGACTTGAATACGTGCCGCTAACCCGCCTCCCGTAGGGAGGCAACGACCTTAGCCCAGGACGCAGTCCTGGGTAATCTGCATAGAAATGAATTCAGCCCCGTAGGGGCGGCGCGAATCCGCCGGCATGGGTCAAGCCCCTGCCAACCCTCGCAGGTAGCCCATATAAAAATGCGGCGAAACCCATTATGAGTCTCGCCGCAAGGCGTTGGTGCAAACTTTTCGAATCTACTGCCACATTGCCGTGGTCATATCCGTAAAATTGGTCCCATCCACGTGCCGCGCCAGCAGCACTACGCTCCCGTCAATCGGATTCTTGAGCAGCAATCCCACCACGCGAATGTTGGTCGCTGTGCTCATATCGCTGAACCCGCCAAGCCCATAGCGGAAGTCGCATTTGGGCCCCAGGTACACGGTTACCGTCTCCGGAATCAGCACTCCCGCAAAGCCCTTGATCTGCATCTGGAATGTGCCGTTATTTGGGTCAGGACTGCTGGCGACAATTGTGCCGTTAAAGCCCCAATTGCGCAAATGGATGCGCTTCAC
This sequence comes from uncultured Acidobacteriaceae bacterium, assembly GCA_963732165.1. Lineage (GTDB taxonomy): Bacteria > Acidobacteriota > Terriglobia > Terriglobales > Acidobacteriaceae > Telmatobacter. The sequence goes on along the minus strand of CAVSYM010000040.1, from coordinate 158,327 downwards.
CGTCACGTCGTCGGCGTTCGCCGCACCCGTAGCGGGTCCGCCAATCGATACATCCTGGCCGGCCACCAGCGCACTCGAGTTGAACAGGAAATTCGTGAACTGGTTGTGCATCCAGTAAATGAAGTACTTTTCGCTGCCGCTCAAATCCACCGTTGCGATCTGGCCCAGCGTAAGTCCGGTATCGGTTGGCAGAAGTCCGCGCACATACAGGTCAAAGCTTGATGCTGCTCCGCTCGACGGCGTCACGTAAGTGATCTGACCCCGTGCGTAGAAGCCGCTGTCGGTCAGCACCGCGACCTCATCGGCATCGAGAGTCTGGTCGGCTCTGTCAAGCACGCCTGAGAGTTCAACAATGCTGCTGGAATTCAGAGTGCTCAGGCTGGCGTCGCCATCCCACTCGGTGTTTCCATTCACGTTGACAGTGAAGTTCTCGCCGTGCGGACCCTGCACCACAAACGATTGCGAACCCACGCTGACCACGCCTGCAATGAATGTGTCGATATACGCGCCGCCATCGCTGTTTGTAACCGCCCTCACGTCGAAGTTCGGGTCCACCATGCCGTTAATATTGCCGTTGCTGTCTACTTGAATCGACTGAGCAAGGTCGAAGTCTACGCGCAGTCCGACGGGAGATCCGCCGTTAACCACCGTGAAAGGATTGTTGAGATCAATAGTCACCGTCGACGAAGGAGTGTACGTCACGTTCATGGTCTCGACCGTTGGCGCTCCGCCGCCGCTGGTGTTGAGATAACTCAGCGTGCCCGTGCCCAGCGTGATCACTACGCTGTTATAGGTGCCGGCCTGAACGTCATTCATATCGAGCAGCGTCTGCAGCCCGTTGAACCGTGCAAAATCCACCGTGGGCGTGCCGCTCATCAAAGGAACGCTTGTTCCGCTCGAGTTAATTGCGTCGATGCTCTCAATCTGCACCGCGAACGATATTACGCTGGCCATTGGAGCATCGGTGCCAACCACGAATGACGGCCCTGTCTGTGCGTTCTGTGTTGGATTCGTACCGGTTGAAGTGGTGGAACTGCTGCAGCCTGCCGCCACAAAAACTGCGGCGCTCAGAAATAGAATCGCCAGGCGAGAAGTGATTGCATTTGCGCTACGGAACATGTTGGCCTCTTTTCCTGCGCGGCTCAATTGAATTGTGAAGCGAACGTCAAGCAGCCCATGTTGGCTGCGATTGAATTTGGACAAACGCCGGAGCCTGAATCTGATTCGAGCGCACCAAGGCAGCTAGCCGAATCAGGCTCTCTCCTCTTTTTGGCAACCCTTTTGAGAATCGCCACACCCGGTGGCATTCGCGCACTGAGCCTGCGCCTAAGTTTGAAGAATAGACAGCGGGAGCAGCGCAAATTCACCGCCTGCTGTCGATGAGCATAGACCCCAAAGGATTCACAAAAGTTGCGGAAAGATTTTCTGTTTGCTGGAAATCTCAATGGAATAACAGGAGGCCACCCTGAATGGATTGAGCACCAAGTGTCAGGGCATGACTTCAGTCGGGCCGACACGGGCCTCAGAGGTACCGGGCTTTAGCCTCTGCGGGGTCGTTGCCCTCGCTCGAAATATTCGCTCGAAGGCGGCTTAGAACACCTCTGCCTGGTAGCCTTCGGGCAGCGGCGCGTACTTCAGCAGTCCCAGTTCGCCGGCCAGTTTCTCAAGCTTCGCGCGCGTGGCGGATGTCGGCGGAACAAGCGGTAGCCGCACATGATCGGTGGTGCGCCCCATCAGACTTAAGATCGTCTTTACCGGACCGGGATTCGACTCCCAGAAGTTGGCCTCAAACAGCCGCGCATAGCGCCGCTCCAATTCCCGCGCCTCGTGCCAGCTATTGTTCAGCGCCGCGCGAATCATCTGTCCCACTTCCGCCGGAGCCTCATTCGACGCCACACTCACCAACCCGTGGGCTCCGATGCCGATGGCTGCAAGCGCAAGGTTGTCGTCGCCGGAGAAGATCTTGAAAACGCGCGGTAGCGAATGCACCAGCTCGGCAATCTGCGGCAGCTTGCCGCTCGCCTCTTTTATCGCCTGGATATTGCCGGCGCCCGCGGCCAGCCGGACAACAGTGTCGGGATCGAGGTTCACAGCCGTGCGCCCCGGCACGTTGTACACACACACCGGCAGAGGGCTCACCGTCTGCGCCAGCGACATAAAATGCTGGTACTGCCCCTCCTGCGAGGGCTTGTTGTAGTAGGGATTCGCACTCAGCACCGCAGCCACACCGGGCACGCGCTTGAGCAGCGCAGCCTGCCGCACCAGCGTGCGCGTGGAGTTATGCGTGCAGCCCGCCCACACCGGAACACGGCCGCCAGCTGCCTCAATCACGATGCGCACCACGCTCAGCCACTCAACCTCGTCGAGAGTCGCAGCCTCGCCCGTCGATCCGCACGCCACCAGAAAATCAATGCCCGACTCAATCTGCCAGTTCACCAGTTCCCACAGCGCAGATTCATCAATCGATCCATCCGCCCTGAAAGGCGTAATGATTGCAGTACCACAGCCTGTCGTTTCCATCACAGGACAAGTTTATAACGGCGTGGTTAGACTGAAATGGCAGGATAAAATGCGCGGTGCAAGATCGGGGCGTATGTAGCAGGTGCCTTGGTCCCTCGTCGTTATGAAATGGAACGAGTTGACTCGGGTGATGAGACGCCTCCCGGAGGGAGGCAAGGAATTTAGCCCAGGACAAGTTCGCGCTTAGCGAACGCAGTCCTGGGTAGCTGCAAGAAAGAGTCCGCAGCCCCGTAGGGGCGGCACGAGCATTCTCCATGCATCGAGAAGTTTGGCAATCCAGCGTTCTGCGGCTTCTGGATTGTCTTGGGCAATGTAACTCCAAATGTCGTCAAGTTCGCTGAGCGCTTGATTGCTTAGAGAATACCGATTCATGCAATCTGCTTTCGCCGCTCTATCGATCTACGTCGAAAGTGCTCGCGCGCTTCGTCTGCCGTCACTCGCTCGCCCCTGTCAAGCGCATCGATTCGCGCCTGAAGTTCGCGATTAAATTCTTCCAGTCTTGCGGCGCGGGAGCTTTTCATGTTCTTCGAGCAGCCGCAGCGCCTCACGCACCACTTCGCTCGCCGAGGTGTAACGGCCTGACGCGACTTTGTCTGCAATGAACTTATCGAGTTCGGGAGTAAGCGAAACATTCATGAGGAAATTCTCCTGACTTGAATGGTCCTCTGAATAACAGGCTTTGTCAATTTTTGTTATTGCATAACGTTCTCCCCTCTGCCCATAAAACTCGCCAACAAGGGATTGTCATCTTGAGCGAAATCCGCCGCAGCGGACGCAGTTGAAAGATCAGCGGTTGTTCTTCAGCTTGCCTTGGCTCTGCCACATCAATTCGGCGTCGGCTTCTCGATGTGGTCGATGACCAGCGTATCGACCGGGCCTTTGGATGGAACCAGCTTCAAACCGAGCTGTTCTTCAAGCGCCGTGAAGATCGAGATGCCCGGATCGTCCGCGGTTGCTTCCCCGTCCGGCGTCCATTCAATTTCATAATCGAACTTCTTCCCGCCGAGCCCGGTCTTGTCCACAACCTTGCGACCCGCGTCGCCTGCAAAACCGATGACACTCTCCACGGTCACCGCGTGGGCCGTGAGATGCTGCTTGTTCGATTTGCTGTCCCCGAACAGTCCGCTTACTTCGTCCGGGGATGCTGCTTTCATCTTGAGCCCGCCCCTGGCAATCACAAGGTCGTAGACCGGCCCTTCTCTGGTCTCCCAATGCACTTTGAGTTTGCACCGGTCAGCCAGCAGCGACTGCATCATCGCCATTCGCTGTTTTCGGACCTCAGCCGGAGGGAGCTTGCTCCACGCCTCGGCAGTCTCCGCGTCCACTTTCGCCTCAACGTCGTAAGGATCGGAGTTCGCCCAATCAGGAAGGCCTTTGATTTCGGTTCCGGGTTCGTTAACATACGCTCCCCAAACCAGGTCAGACAGCGGCATGTTGATAGACCGGTAGCCGTCGGGCGGTGACTGGATTGAAGCGCGGAGGTCCCCAGGCTGGTGCGGCTTAATCGAAACGACCTCATAGGCAAGCGGCTTGCTGTTCGCATCCGCAACCTGCGGCGATGCACTCGCCGGCGCCTGCGCTCGAAGGCTTATGATTGAACCGCTCAACAAAAGCACGACAAAACACAGCACAACCGGCGAGCGCCGGCCGCAATCAAGCTGCGTAAACATAGGTTCGTTCTCTGGCGGGAATTATAGCTCCGCGACTCACGAGCTCACCGAAAACATGATTCTGCGGGCGCGATATGCGGCAGGGGCTGATGCCCGACGTTTGAGGCCGAGGCGTTTGTGGCCCGGCTAAAGCCGTGCCCTTGTTACAAGGCGGACCAAGAAAATTGCCAGCTACAGCTGGTCGAAAATCTCCCTGAACTCCCACGCGCCGCTCTTGCCCTGGATCCACTCGGCCCCGCGCACCGCGCCCAGCGCAAAGCCGCGCCGCGTGAACGCATCATGCCGAATCTCGATCTCGTCGGTATCGCTCTTCGCCTTCACAATGTGCTCACCCTTGGCGTCGCCGATGCGATGCGAAACGATGGGCACTTCGATTCCCGGCCTTGCCTGCTGGATGATCTCTTTAAGCGTGATGGCCGTACCCGACGGCGCATCCACTTTCGAAGTGTGGTGCGTTTCGACGATCGAAAAATCGTATCCCTCGAGCCGCGCCAGATCGCCTGTCAGCTTGAACAGTTTTTGTACTCCCATTGAAAAGTTAGTTCCATAAAGCAGCGCTCCGCCGCGCTTGTAGGCGAGAGCCTTCAGTTCGGGCAGGTGCGAGTACCATCCCGTCGTTCCCACCACGATGCGGCCGCCCAGCGAGAGCACCGCGCGCATGTTCTCAACCGCAGCCTCGGGTGCGGTAAAGTCGATCACCGCTTCAATTCCGGCCAGGTTTGGCGCGGTGAGCGCTGCGGCGTGCTCGTTCTCGTTTATGTCGAGCGAGCGCACGCCGTGACACCTCTCGCGCGCCACCTCAACCACCAGCGAGCCGGTTTTCCCTTTGCCGAGGACCAGTATGTTCATGGCAAGCTTCTAGCTCCTAACCTCTAGCCTCTAGCTTTTCTAGCTTCTTAGCGTCAGATGAATCTAGTGAAAACGGCGGTTCCGATCAGCCCACGCACTATAACAGTCGACCACGAAAATCACTGACCCGCTCTAACCCGTGCCGAGCTAGCAGCTAGAAGCTAGGAGCTAATAGCTTCCTTTCTCGCTTCCACGTCAAATACCGCAGGATCGGGCTCTTTGAAGAAGGCCGCATGCAGCGACCGCACTGCCTCATCGGCGTCTTCTTCCTCAATCATGAAGCTCATATTGATTTCGCTCGCACCCTGAGAAATCATCCTCACGTTGATGTGCTTGATGGCGTTGAACACCTGCGCGGCCATGCCGTTCCGTCCGCGAATATCCTCGCCCACCAGGCAGACAAGCGCCTTCTTGCCCTCATACTTCACGTCGGCCAGCTTGCCCAGTTCCGCCGAAAGCTCAGGCAGGCTCGCGTTTGAGTCCACCGTGAGCGAAACGCTTACCTCGCTGGTCGAAACCATATCCACCGCGCACTTGTGCTTGTCGAAGACCTCGAATATCTGCCTCAGGTAGCCATGCGTCATAAGCATGCGGCTGGCCACCACGTCGATGATGGCGAGCTTCTTTTTCACCGCGATCGACTTGAATGGGCTCTTGCAGTGCGGCGCAATTGAGATGATGCGCGTGCCTTCGCATGTTGCGTTGCGGCTGTTCAGCACCAGCACCGGGATGTTCTTCTTTACCGCCGGCAGAATGGTGGCCGGATGCAGTACCTTGGCGCCGAAGTAGGCCAGCTCGGCGGCTTCTTCAAAACTGATGATCTTGACGCGCAGCGCATCGGGGCATACGCGCGGATCGGCAGTCATAATGCCGTCCACGTCAGTCCATATTTCGATTGCATCGGCGTTCACCGCGCCGCCAACCAGCGCGCCCGTAAAGTCGCTGCCGCCGCGGCCCAGCGTGGTGGTCATGCCTGCCTCGTTCGAAGCGATAAAGCCGCCTATCACCGGCACTTTGCCTTTTTTCACCAGCGGAATCAACTGCTCCTGCGCGCGCTGCTCGATGAGCGCATCGATCGGCACGGCCTTCTGGAACTCCGAATCGGTGATGATAACGTCGCGCGCATCAACATGAGCCGCATCCATGCCCCGCTCGCGAAACGCGGCCGCCACAATCTGGCTCGAAATGCGTTCGCCGTAACTTACAATCAGGTCGCTGATGCGCGGTGTCAATTCGAGAATCGCGGCCAGGCCGCGCAGCACTTCGTCGAGCGAATCGAATTTGTTGTCGATCAGCGTAATCAACGCGGCCGAATCTTCAGGCTTTTTTACCAGCGCCGCCGCCGTGTCGCGATGGCGCGAGCGCAGTCGCGCGCTGATGGCCAAAGCTCCGGTGCGATCGCCTTGCGACGCGCAACTCGCAGCCCGCAGCAACTGGTCGGTAACACGCGCCATCGCGCTCACCACCACCACCGGGCTCTTGCCTTGCGCAACGCGGCTCTCGACAATTGCCGCAGTGCGCCCAATGGCGGCTGGATCCTCCACCGACGTGCCGCCGAATTTCATCACCACCAAGCTCATAGAACTTTGCCAATCAACTGCCGCTCTTGGGTGCCCCACGTCTCGATTCTGAAATGCGACGCAACATTGGGTGCCCCTTCCTTTCGCCGGCCTCATCGGCGAAAGGGTCGGAAGCCACAGTCTTACGCGTGCGCTGCAGCCCCGACCGGCTCCAGTTTCCCCATGCTAGCCAGCATCTCTGCATTCAGAATCGTCGCTCCAGCAGCGCCGCGCACCGTGTTATGCGAGAGCAGAACGAACTTCCAGTCGAGCACATTGCAGGGGCGCAACCGTCCCACCGTCACCGCCATGCCCTTGCCGCGATTGCGGTCGAGCCGTGGCTGCGGCCGGTCGTTCAATGCGTTCCACTCTATCGGCTGCTCCGGCGCAAACGGCAGCTCCAGTCCGGCCAGAGGCTTGAACTCAGCCCACGCCGCCAGAATGTCGTCGCGCGTCACTGCGCGCCCCAGCTTGTTGCCCAGCTTGATCGACACACACTCCGTGTGGCCGTCAATCACCGGCACGCGATTGCAATGCGCAGTCACCCTTGCAGGGAGCGGCGTTACGGTCTGGCCCCTCAACTCGCCAAGAAGCTTCAGCGTCTCCGCCTCCATCTTTTCTTCTTCGCTGCCAATATAAGGAACCACGTTGTCGAGAATGTCCATCGACGCCACGCCCGGATATCCAGCCCCGCTCACCGCCTGCATTGTGGTAACAAAAATCGTCTCGATGCCGAAGCGCTCCTCGATTGGCTTGAGCGCCATTACCAGCCCAATCGTCGAGCAGTTGGGATTGGTCACCATGTAGCCGCCCGACTCCTTGCGCCATGGCTGCTCCTCGATCAGGTGCAGGTGCTCGGCATTCACTTCGGGAATCACCAGCGGCACATTCGGCGCCATGCGGAAGGCGCTTGAATTCGAGATCACCGCGCAACCCGCCGCCGCAAACTTCGGCTCCATCTCGCGGGCAATCGCTGCATCGACACTGGCAAAAATTACCTTTGGCGCGGCATTGGAAGAGGAGGGAGGCTCGGCCGGCGATACGGTCATTCGCGCGATCCGATCGGGCAGCGGCGTATCGAGCCGCCACTTGGCCGCTTCGCCGTATGTTTTTCCGCTTGACCGGTCACTGGCCGCAAGCCAGGCGATCTCGAAAAGCGGATGCTCTTCAAGCAGTTGGATGTAGCGCTGGCCCACCATTCCGGTGGCCCCAAGGATGCCGATTGGATATTTATATTTCATGGCCTTGAACATTTCAGTGTACAGGAAGTGCGGTCAACGCATGGCTTCGACGGGATTGACCCTGGTGGCGCGGCGCGCAGGCAGATAGCTCGCCGCAAGCGCGACGGCGAGAAACACTGTGGGCGCCACGACAAACGTTACCGGGTCATGCGCGCCCACCTGGTAGAGCAGGCTGGCGGCCAGGCGAGTAAGCAGCAAGGCAGCCGCAAGGCCGGCTCCGATCCCCACCAAAGTCAGCGCCAAACCCTCGCGCAAAACCAGCCGCAGAATCTCAGCTCGCTCCGCGCCGAGAGCCATGCGAATGCCAAACTCCTGCCGCCGCTGTGCAACCGTGTAACTCAGAACTCCGTAGATACCGATCATTGCCAGCACCAGCGCGGTAGCAGCAAAAACGCCCATCAGCACCATGGTGAAGCGCGGCTGCGCGCGCGAAGTGTCCAGCAAATCATCCACCGTTTGCACGCCGGTCACTGCCTGGTCCTTGTCAACTTCGGCAATCTGTGCCCGCACCGCCGAGGCCACCTCCATGGGCGGCACGTTGGTGCGAACCAGAAGATGCATGTTTCCCCATGGAATCTGCGGAAAGGAAAGATAAAGCTGGGGCTGGCTTTTTTCTTCGAGACCCTGGTTCTTAACGTCCGCGGCCATTCCCACAACCTCAGCCCCAGGCCAGCGGCCCACGGCAATGTGCTTGCCTACGGGATTCTGCCCCGGCCAGTACGCGCGCGCAAAGGTCTCATTCACAATCACGGCCTTGGGCGCATCCGCATCGTCAGCCGATGAAAACGTTCGCCCGGCCAGCATGGGCACGCGCATGGCCGCGAACCACTTCGGGCTGATGGCTTCAATATCGACAAACGCCCGTTGCGCCAGCGGCACCTCGGGCTGGCCCTCTGGAAGCACGGGCGTCATGCGGATGAAGCCGAGCGGCGGTGCGGCCGACATGGCTGCGGTGTTTACGCCGGCAATGGTGTCCACCCGGCGCAATACGTCATCAAAAAACGCGATCTGCTGTGCGGGCTTGGCGTAGCGTTGGGTGGAGAGCGAAATGTCCATGGTCAACATGCCGTGCGCGTCAAATCCTGGATTGGTGCGCAGCAGTTGAGCAAAACTGCGCAGCAGCAAACCCGCGCCTACCAGCAGCAGCAGCGAAAGCGCCACCTGGCTCACCACCAGCAAACCTCGCATCCGCGCGCGTCCGTGGCCAGCCGAGGCGCCGCGGCCTTCGTCGCGCAGGGTTGCGTTCAGGTCGATGCGCGCCAGTTGTACCGCCGGCGCAAGTCCGAACAGAATCCCTGCAGCCAGCGAAATCGCAACCGTGAATAGCAAAACCTGGGGATCGACTCCGATTGAGAATCCCTCAGGAAGCCGGTCTGCGCCCCATTTCACCAGCGCGCGGGTCGCGGCCCAGCCCAGTCCCGTACCTGCAACGCCAGCGGCCATCGCCAGCAGCATGCTCTCTGTCAGCAGTTGCCGCACAATCGCGCCCCGGCCCGCTCCCAGCGCCGCGCGCATAGCAATCTCGCGACGCCGTCCCAGCGCGCGAGTCAGCAGCATACTGGCCACATTGGCACAGGCAATCAGCAGAACAAAGCCCACCGCGCAGGTCAGTACCATCACTTTTCTGCGGATGTCGCCAACCACCGTCTCGCGCAAATCCCCAACCGTTGTCGCTATCGAAGGATTGGCGTCGGGCATGCCGGGATTCTGCTCGCGGTACTGGCGATCGAGAACGGCCAACTCAGCGTCGGCCTGCGCATGGGTCACTGCCGGGCGCAGTCGTGCCAGAACATTCAGATAGCCCACACCCTGGCGAAGCCGCTCGGGAGTCATCAGCGAAAGTTCAAAGTAGCGCGGCGTCCACACATCGGCCTTGCCGACAAACGGAAACTCGACGTTGCGCGGCAGAATGCCCACCACCGTATCGCTGGTTGAGTCGAGTGTCACGGTCTTGCCCACGATCTTTGGATCGGCGTGATATCGGCTGCGCCAAAGGGCATCGCTCAGCATCACGACCGGCCGACCGGCGGGCGTGCCTTCGTCTTCAGTAAATGTGCGCCCCAATTGCGGCGTCACGCCAAGCACAGTAAAAAAGCTCGGCGACACGCGTGCCACCGGAACCTGCACTGCATCGCCGTTTCCTGAAAGATTCAGGTTGTCCTGGGCCCACACAGCCACTCCAGAAAACGAATGGCTGTGATCGCGCAGAAACTCGTAGCGCAGCAGGTTTGTGGGCTGGTCGCCCGATTTTTCTCTGCCGGCCACGGCCGCAAGCTGCGCGGGGTCGCGAAAAGGAAATGGCCGCAACAGCAGCGCATTGGTAACGGTGAAGATGGCGGTGTTGGCGCCTATGCCCAGGGCCAGCGTAAAGATCGTGGCCAGCGTAAAACCGGGACTTGCAACAAACATCCGCGCGGCAAAGCGTAGATCGCGAAGCAGGGCCTGCATAGTCGGTGATTATACGGCCATTCGCAAATTCAATGCGCACCGGGCCGATGGCGCGTCACGCGCCATCGGCCCGGCTCGCAATCAGATTGAAGCTATCGGCCGCGCGATGCAAATCCACCGCGAGCAGCAAATCCCCCGCGCGCTCCGTATCCCCCGCGGCCAGCCGCCATTCCCGCACCGGGCCGGGCGCCATAGCCGTATCCTCCACGGGCCGCCATCGCACTGCCTGGCCGGGCGCCGTAACCATATCCGTAACCGGGTCGCGGCCCGTATCCATATCCGGGCCTTGGCGGCGCATATCCTCTCGCACCGTAGCCGTAGGGCCGCCCGCCATACCCGTACGCACGCGGAACCGCATAACCATATACGCCCACTCCGCCATAGAAGTACGCCGGCGGAGGCGCCACCACAACTGGCGCGGGCATGGGGATCGGAGCCGCATACATCGGTGGCGGGGGAACTGCATACATTGGCGCGGGCGCTTCGTTCGCAGGCGGCGGAGCCTGCTGGTCTGGCTGATCAGGCTCGTTATCGGCCATCTCGGCCGGCGCTGGCTGAGGTTCGGGAGCAGCCTCAGGCGGAGGCTCGTTTTCTGCCGAAGGCCTGCGATAGAGCCCGGAGGGATCCTGTTGCAGCGGATTCACATCCGGCACGCTAAGATCGTCCATCACCTTCAGCGTCAGCCGCGTCTCTTCTTTGAGCGTGGGCCGCGGTCCACGGCGCGGAAGCTCGATCAGATCGATCGGCCACAGAATCGGAATCATCCATGTGACCGTGTCCCGCACCGCGTGCCCCTTGCCCAGAATCCGCCCGTATTGATCCACTCGGTATCCGGGCACGTCAACCACACGCGCATCAATCGGGATCACCGTATCGGGCTCAATCACCATGCGGTCAAACTTCAATTCCATCCAGCCCTTGCCCACAAAATGGCCGGGGTCCTTGTAATCCTCGAAACGCCCTTCGAGATAACTGTTGTACGGCAGCATCGAGCGGCCATAGCGCTCCGCCGCGCTCACCTGGCACAGCACGGGATCGCCGATGGCCATGGTCTTCGAGTTGATCTTCGGTTCTGAAACGGTGCATCCGATCAGAGAGCCTGCTGGAATCAGCCGCTCCTGAGCGGATGCAATCAATGGCGTAGTAAGCAGAGTGGTGCAGAGAGCAAGCGCAATGCGCTTCATGGTGGTCCCCCTTTAATCTCGTCTTCCCCAAAGAGTGAGGTATTTGACAGGCGGGCATTACTGTCGTGTTGGGCCCGGGTCGATACCCTGATGACCCAACGACAAAAGGGAAGTTGCGCGGATGGGAGAAATAATTTTGCGCGTCCGCCGAACAGAGGTAATCAGGAGTAGGGCCGGGCTCCACAGGCTGCGGTAAAACTCGGCTTGTGGGCACGAAGTGTCAGGGCACGACTTCACAGGTTGCGGAAAAACTCGCAGGGATGCGGTTTTGTATCAGGGCACGAGTTTACTCGTGCCGATAAAGCTCGCCAAATGAGTGCGGGCTTTAGCCCCTGCCGGATAGATTATGACGATAATGCTTCGTTCAACGAGTTTTTCCGCAGCCTGTTCAGTCGCGCCGCTAAGGGCAATAAAGAGGCGGGGTTTTAACCCCTGCGGAATGGTTTTTCGGAAACTTCACTCCACTCAATGAGTTTTTCCGCAGCCTGTCCACTCCGGGGTCCCCAACGAATGATCTGTATTCGTTGGGGTGGAGTCCGGTTGTCGTGCGGGCGTCCCTGCCCGCATTCTCATCTTCTCTGGAAATTCCTACCCCAGCGCTGCAATCACTGCATCGGCAAATTTGCTGGTTCCGGCCGTGCCGCCCACGTCGCGGGTCAGCGTCTTGCGCTCGCTGTACACCGTCTCGAGCGCCTTCTGTACCCGGTCCGCCGCGGCCATCTCGTCCAGGTGCCGCAACATCAGGATCGACGACTGCAGCAGCGCTGTGGGATTCGCAACGTCTTTGCCCGCGATGTCGGGGGCCGAGCCGTGCACCGCTTCAAAGATGGCGCAATCCACGCCGAGATTTGCGCCGGGAGCAAGCCCCAGGCCGCCTACGAGGCCGGCGCACAGGTCGCTCACGATGTCGCCGTAGAGATTTTCGAGCAACAGCGTGTCGTATTGGTAGGGATTCATGACCAGTTGCATGCAGGTGTTGTCAATCAGGTGCTCGCCATACTGAATGTCAGGAAACCCCTCGGCCACCGTTCGTGCGCAACGCAAAAACAGCCCGTCAGAGAGCTTCATGATGTTGGCCTTGTGCACCGAGTGAATCTTCTTGCGTCCATGCCTGCGCGCATACTCAAACGCAAACTTCGCAATGCGCGTCGATCCCTTCTCGGTAATCACTTTGATCGACTCCACCACGCCGGGCACAACTTCGTGCTCCAGGCCCACGTACTCGCCTTCGGTGTTTTCGCGAACAATAATCAGATCGACGCCGGGATATTTCGTCTCAAGTCCAGGCAGATTGCGGATCGGCCTGAAATTTGCGAACAAGTCAAATTTCTTCCGGAGGGTTACGTTGATGCTCTTGAATCCGCCGCCGATCGGCGTCGTGACCGGCCCTTTGAGCGCGACCTTATTTCGCTCAATCGACTCGTAGAGCACCGCAGGAATGTATTCGCCGTGAATCTCAAACGCCTCGGCGCCCGCGGCGTGGCGCTCCCACTCAAACTTCACGCCGGTAGCTTCAAGAATGCGAACCACCGCCTGCGTAACCTCAGGCCCGATGCCGTCGCCGGGGATCAACGTGATTTTGTGCGTCTTTTGCTCAGACATAATTTCAAGCCCCTTACGCTACTTCTTGCCTCGCGTACCCCGGTGCGATTCCAGCAGCCCTTCCAGCTCTTCCTTGAACTCGTTCACATCTTTGAAGTCCCGATACACGCTGGCGAAGCGGATATACGCCACGGTATCTAGGCTCTTCAGATGATGCATGATCAGCTCGCCGATCTCGGAGGTACTGCGTTCGCGCTCGGGCGCGTCCACCAGAAAACTCTCTGTCGCATCGACAATCTTTTCGAGCTGTCCCGACGAAACCGGCCTTTTTTCGCAGGCGCGCAGCAGGCCGCTCAATATCTTCTGACGGTCGAAGCGCTCGCGGCGTCCGTCTTTCTTCACCACCATGTAAGGAATTTCGTCGATGCGCTCGTACGTGGTGAACCGGCGGCCGCAGCTCTCGCACTCGCGCCGGCGGCGGATCGAGTCGGCTTCTTTGCTCTCGCGCGAATCCACCACGCGATCCTGCCCGAAACCACAATATGGACACTTCATGCTATGTGGATTTTACGGCATCGTTGCAGCACCATGCCGGGTGCCCCACGCCGGGTGCCGGGTGCCCCATCCAAGCTTCGCTTGGGTGGGAGCTCAATCCCGTCAAAGAACCGGAACCAGCAGCGCCTTGCTGGCCACCGCAGTCAATCCGTCGAGTGTATCGAGAAACGTGTCGGCCACGGCAGGCACTGCACCCAGGTTCCACAGCAGCTCGGCGTTGTTCCACGCCGCTTCGCGCGCCGCCGATACGTCCCACGCCGCCAGCACATTTTCAAGCCTGCCAACCGGAGGCAGCGCATCGCCCAGCAGGCCCACATGAAGCGTCTGCTTTGACGCATCGACCAGGCTATCGAGAGTGGTGTTGATCGCCGTGTAGTCGTTGTATTGCACGGTGCCGTGTTGCGGCGGATCGCTGGTCGCCTTGCACATGCCCAGCACCGCCTGCGGCAGATCGTGATTGATGTGCGCATTCATTCCGGCGAGAGCGAACTGGATGCGCGCGATCTCACGCACGTTGCGCACGGCGAACACCGCCTGCCAACAGCCCGGCGTCGCTGCTCCCGAGAGCGAACTTTTCACCGCGCCGAGGTAGAAGCTGGCAAACCGAACATCGAGCGCCGCCATCCCTTGTGGATTTGAAAATCCGCCCGCGGCCGTTCCTTCCAGCTGGCATCGCGCCTGCACCGCTTGCGTGACCTGAAGATAAAGCCCGTTGAACCACTTCAATCCATCCCCGTCAACGCATATTGCTTGAATGTTTTCGAGCGCCTGTACCACATCCGCGACGGTTTGCGGGCTGGCAGCAACTGCGGCGACGAGCGCATTGTCGTACGGGAACATGGAGTCACATCATAACTCGGCATGGAGCAGGCTGGAAAGCCGTTGGATCTGGGGCATGTCGTGGAATCTCACGCCTGCGCGCTGTGCCCTTCGCACTGCATCACGCCCAGGAAACGGACCCACGGCCCCACCGCCTCGCGATACTGGTGCGCCATGATGCGCGAAATCTGATGCAGATGCGTCAAATCGTGCGCCGGCCAGGTGGCCAGAAAATCTGACAGCGTGACCGAGCCGAACACGGGGTGCGATCCGCGGCGATTCATGTCCTCCGGCGTCAGTCGCAGTGCGCGCAGTTCGGCGAGATTCTTTGCCCGCTGTTCGGCAAACTCATCCAGCAACTGGTCGAGCGTTTTGCCGGCGCCCGCGCGCGCAGACCCCTCGCGATCGAGCGGGGTAAACGTGCGCCCCTCGCCAAACTCGAGAATCATTCGTAATCGAGGCATCCAGTCCTCGTGCTCACAGTGGATGAGGTGGGAAATCACGCCGGGCACGTTCCAGCTTTCGCCGCCCTCATTGTTTGCGGTCCAATCGGCAGGCAAGCCGCGCAGCAGCGCATCGAGGGCAGCCGGCGTGCGCTCGAGCAAGGCAATCGATTTCTCCAGTTTGTGCTCCATTTAATCTCCTTTTCCCTTCAGTCCCGGTCTTTCTTGTCCCCTTGGTCCCTCGCTCCCTGCCTCTGAAACAACAACGGCCTGAGAACCATTGTTCCCAGGCCGCTGCCGGTGATCTGTTGGGATTGGACTAAGGCCATCGCGCTGCCGCGACTGCCAGGGACCCGGCGGAAGACTCAAGTCCGCAGGGACTTGCTCTGGGGCTTGGGCGCGATGCCCTAGGCCTCAGTCACCTCACGTACCGTACTACTTGGTAAATCAATCTTCATAGGCTGGATCATCCTCCTTTCCCGTGTACGCATAAATTACCCGACGCTGGGTCAGGAGTCAAGAGGCGGCGTCTTCAGCCCCCCTTCTTCAGCGCCGCAAAGTTCTTGCTCGCCTCGCGGAACGTCAGCCCGGAGAGCCTTGCTTGTGCCTGCTTCAGATACTTTTCCACGGCGCGCCAGTCGTGCCACGCGTAGTCGCGCAGCGCCCAGCCAACTGCCTTGCGGATGAAAAACTCCTTCTCCGGTGCAAGCCCGTCGGCGTATTTAAACAGCCTCGCCGTGTCGGTTTTTTCGCGCATGCCAAGCTGGTGCAGCATGGCGATGCGCCGCACCCAGAAACTTTCATGCTTCACCGCCAGGTCCATCGCGCGCCGGCCTTTTACGCCGGAGCGAACGACGATGCCGCCTACCAGCTTCGGAAAAGTATCGACCGTGTCCCACCAGGGCTTGCTCTGCGCGAGTTCAAGAAGCCACGGTAGATCTTCGAGTGAAAATGCAGCCTGGTGCCGATCGAGTAGATCGGCGGCAACGTATTGGTATTCGCGATGCTCCATTTGCCACAGTGCCCTCGCAACAATCTTCAGCGCCGCAGATTCTACGGGCGCAAATCCGCGTATCAACACCTTTACACCTGCGCGCCGCTCCGGCGTGGTGATGCCCAGGTATAAGAATTTGTCGCGCATGTAGGCGCGCATGCCCTTGGCTTTTGCCGCATCCGCCAACTGCGCCAGTGCAGCTTCAACCGCACGGCAAAACTCTTTTGCGTTCTCACTCGACTTTTTCCCCGCCATGCTGCTAACTCTTCGCCTCCGCGGCCTTCATCGTTTTTGCCGTCGTAATCATCGCCACGCTGGCCAACACGCAGGCGCCGCCCACAATGGTGCGCTCACCCAGCGGCTCTCCGCCTGCAAAATAACCCAGCAGCACCGCAACCACGGGATTGACATAAGCGTACGTACCCACCTTGGTCGGCGAGTAATGGTGCAGCAGCCACACATACGCGGTAAACCCCACAATCGAGCCGGCAACAATCAGGTAGAGCAGCGCCAGCCACGCGCGCCCGGAAACGGCGGCCGGATGAAAACCCGCGAACTCCCCGCGAAGTGCGGCAGCCACCGCCAGCAGCACGCCGCCGGCCAGCATCTGCGCACCCGAGCTCATGGTCTTGGCGTGCGGAAGCGGCAGCTTGCGCGATAGCGACGATGCCAGCGACCAGTTGATGGCGCCGACGACCAACGCCAGCGCGCCCGCGCGATCAATCGGCGCGCCGCCCAGGTTCAACGACCGCAGCACCAGCACGCCCACGCCGCAGAACCCGATCGCCAGCGCGATCGCCAGTCGCAACGTCAGCCTTTGTGTTCGCAGGATCGATATCTCGGCCAGCGCCATGAATGCCGGAATCGTAGCCATCATCACTGCGGCGAGTCCCGATGGTACGCGCTGCTCGGCCCAAAACAACAATCCGTAATCGCCAACAAAAATCAGCGTAGCCAGCAACACCGCCGATCCCCATTGCTTCGCCGTTGGATTGCGCTCACCCTTGACCAGCATCCACAGGTAAAGCGCCAGCCCCGCGGCCAGGAAGCGCATCGCGGCAAGCAAAAACGGCGGCACTTCTTCCACGCCGATGCGGATTGCAAAGAAAGTTGAACCCCAGACAAAATAGATGATTCCGAAAGCGAGCAAAGTTTTCCAACGCACGGTCGAATCTGCGATTGTTGGATTCATCGTGAACATCCCTTGAGAAGCAACCTCAGATCCTTCGGCTCCGCAAGCCGCGGAAAACGCGGCTTGCTACGCTCAGGATGACAGCGCGTTTTTCGGGGCGAACTTCAGTCTCAGAATGCTGTTCCCTGTTCCCTGTTCCCTGTTCCCTGTTCCCTGTTCCCTGTTCCCTGTTCCCTGTTCCCTGTCTTTCTCGTTCCCTCGTTCCCTCGCTCCCCGTTTCTCACCAGCTATGCAGCCATTCCTCGTCGCGCCCAATTCTTATCGGTGTGTGGAACAGTTCGCTCAGTCTCTCTTCGGTCAGCAGTTCTTCGCGCGGACCGTCGCCCACAATCTCTCCGCCACGCATCAGGATGATGCGCTCGATCTCGGGCAGAATGTCGCCGAGATGATGCGTCACCAGCACCAGTCCCGTGCCTTCCGCCGCGAGCCTTCGCAGTGTTTCGCGCAATTCGCGTTGCGCGGCCAGGTCGAGCGCGTTTGACGGCTCATCGAGCAGCAATTGTCTGGGCCGGTGCACCAGCGCCCGCGCAATCAGAATGCGCCTTTTTTCGCCGGCCGACATGGTGCCCACCAGTTGCCCGGCCAGGTGCGTCGCTTCCATGCGCTCGAGCGCCTCGCCTGCGCGCTCGCGCATCTCGTCTGTCACATGCAGATTGGGCCACAGCGTCGATGCCGAGAAAAATCCCGCCACCACGGCATCGATGCCGCGTGTAACCGCGGTGCGTTCGCCCGGCAGGTCGGCGCCCACCACGCCAAAGTGCTTGCGCAGTTCGGTCAGGTCCCAGCGCTCGCGCCCGAAGATGCGCACCTTCATGCCCGGCTCGACTACCGGATAAATCTGGCAGGTGATGGTAAGAATCAGCGTCGACTTGCCGCAGCCGTTCGGCCCGAGAATCGCAACATGCTCTCCGGTGCGAATGCTGAGGTTCACGTTGTGCAGCACGATCCGTTCGCCGCGCGCCACATTCACCTGGCGCAGCTCGAGGAACTCCGACGCGACGGCGGCGTTCTTCGCCTTCGCGTCCTCTTTATGGATTTCAGTCGATTGAGTCGTAAGACCGTCCGCCTCAGGCTTCACAGGTCTCAGATTAACGCATTGCTGGAATTCGGATGTGCCCCGGTTACCCGGCGTGCGCGCAGCCGCGTCCCGCGGTCTTGCTCCGGTACATCAGCTCGTCGGCGCGATGCAGAATCTCCTCCGCATCTTCGCCCGGGCGCGAGAGCGCCGCGCCAATCGACACTGAGAGCGGAATCTCCTGCCCAACGTCGCATGGAACCGCAATCTGTTTCACCAGGCGCACGCAACGATCCGCCAGCCGCTTCAGTATCTCCAGATCGACGCTGTGTACAACGGCCACAAACTCGTCGCCACCCCAACGGCCCACCGTGTCACTCGGCCGCAATGAGTGGCTCAGCATTTCGCCAACCACGCGCAGCGCGCGGTCGCCAAACATGTGGCCGAAGCAGTCGTTGATGCCTTTGAATTCGTCCAGGTCGATAACCAGCAATCCAAACGGTTCACAGTTCACGCGAAACTTTGCCACCGCCGAGGCCAGCGTCGTTTCAAGGAACCTTCGGTTCGGCATCTGGGTAAGATGGTCGAGATACGCGAGCCTCTGCATCGACTCTATCCTGCGCCGGGCATCGCTATTGGCCGCGTCGTCGCTAAAGATTTCAATGGCGCCCACAACGGTGCCGCCTGCAGCCAACATCGGCCTCACGCGCACTGCGGCCGGAACCTTGCGCCCAGATTTGCTGCGCAAATACAGGTTGATTTCCTGCGCCTGACCCTCTGCCATGCACGCCGTCAGCGGGCATCCTTCATTGCAAATCGAGCCGCTTTCCGCATCGGTATGGCACAGCTGGATCTGGTGGCACGACCGTCCAATAACTTCAGCGGGGGTGTAGCCGGTAAGCTGTTGCGCGGCCTTGTTCCAGTACTGAATGCGACGCTCGCGGTCGACGAAATAGACACCGTCGCTCATCTGGTCCAGGAGTTCGTGGTAGAACCCGGCATCGGTGGGAGCCTGCGGAAACGCATCCCGCGCGCGTTCAAACAAATCTGACATGAGTGCTAGTTGGTATTTGACCATTTTGATCCAGGATTAACAATGACTCTGGCGTAACAAAAAACGGCCATACGTAACCGCGTTCCCAATTACGAATCGATGCCTAAACTGGAATCCACTTGCCGCTGCTCGCCTGATACATTGATAAGGTCATTGTCATGAGCGATCTCTCGCCCTTCCTCGTTCCCCTCGGATTCAAATTCGGCGCCACCAAAGCCGGCCTCAAGGCGAGCGGCCGTCCCGATTTTGCGCTGATCGCCGCCGACCGGCCGGCCAGCGCGGCGGCTGCATTTACCTCGAACCGGGTTATCGCAGCTCCGATCGTCATCGACAAGGAAAACCTGGACGCGTCGGGCAAAAAGGTTCGCGTTGTGGCTATCAATGCGGGGAATGCCAACTGCGCCGCGGGCCAGGCTGGCCTCGATGCCGCTCGCGCGACCTGCGTGGCCGCTGCCGAGGTCTTCAACTGCAGTCCTCATCAGGTTTTTCCCTCATCGACAGGAGTAATAGGCGTCCCGCTACCGGTTGAAAAGCTGGTCGCCGCTATGCCCGCGCTGGCCGCATCGCTGGGCCCCGAGTCCGATCGGTTCCAGGAAGTTGCCGAAGCCATCCTCACGACCGACACGGTTGAGAAGACCGCATTCGCACGCGTCGAAGTCCCACGCCGTGACAGCCATGGCGCGCCGGCAGACACTGCGGATGAATCTTCGAGCGAAGTTCGCATCGCCGCCCTCGGCAAAGGCTCCGGCATGATTCATCCCCAGCTTGTGCCGCACGCCACCATGCTGGTTTATGTGCTCACTGACGCAGCCATCGAGCCTTCCGTGCTGCAGGCCTATCTGAACTCCGCCATCGAACTCAGCTTCAATCGCATCTCGGTCGATGGCGACACATCCACTAACGACACCGTTCTGCTGCTTGCTTCAGGCGCAAGCGGTCTTGAAATCGGTCCTGGCAACCAGGCTTTTCAATCTGCGCTGACCCAGGTCTGCACTTCTCTTGCGCGGCAGATTGTCGCCGACGGCGAAGGTGTCTCTCACGTGGTCGAGTTGCGCATTGCAGGCGCGGCCAGCGATGCCCATGCCCTGCGCGTGGCCAAGGCCATTGCCCACTCTCCGCTGGTAAAAACCGCGTGGGCCGGCTGCGACCCGAACTGGGGCCGGCTCGCCGCTGCTATCGGTTACTCCGGGGCGCAGATTGATCCCGACCGCATCGACATCACCTTCGGCTCGCTGCCCATCTGCCGCGACGGGGGCCGCGCACCGGAATACGATGAGGCCGCAGCCCATGCCTACATCAGCCAGCAGGAGTTCTCAATTTCCATCGATCTCCATCAGGGTTCGGGCAACTGTATTTTCTGGACCACCGACCTGACCCACGAATACATCCACATCAACGCCGATTATTCGACCTAGCAGCCTGCGGCACAAACAGGCTGCGGAAAAACTCCATGGTTGCCACAGTTTTGAAAGGGCACGAGTTCACTCGTGCCGATAAGGCCAATAAACGCCGCAGGGTTTTAACCCCTGAGCAATGTTTTTCAGAATTCGCGCCGAGCAAGACGAGTTTTTCCGCAGCCTGTTGAGTCGTGCCCTTTCAAAAACCGACTTCCAGCACAGACTTTTATGCGCTTCGGGTTACAATCGCTGCTACATCCATCTGAGGTTTGTGCCCACCCCATGAAGAAAAGCGAATTGAAGCCTGGCGTAACCCCCGCGCCGCCGGGTGAAGGTGCGTTCTCGCTTATCCCGCATAAAAAGCTGCTCGACCTCTACGCCGCCATGCTCAAGTGCCGCATGATCGCGAATGGTATTGGGAAGGTCGCCGCAGCCCGCCTCAATCGCTACCCCCTCATCTCCGAGGCTGTCACCGTCGGAGTCACCATCGATCTCGCGCCAACTGACGCCATCGGCCCGCTGCCCTTCGACCTCACTCTATGCGCGCTCAGAGGGGTCGCTCTCAAAACGCTTCTGCACTGGCGGGCCAACCCCACTTCAAGCGTTCCCAAGGTTGTTGCTCGCGCCAACGTTATTTCGCCGGCGGCGTCCGCTGCGGCACGTTTGGAAGCCGCCCTGCGCCTGGCTGCTCACTTCCGCTCCACAAACAGCGGCTCAGTGGTGGTCTTCTTTTTGGGTCTCGATACTCCGCGATCAAAGCCGGCCGCCTCGCACGTGCTCTCGCGCGAACGGCTGGAATGCTCGCTGCGTCAGGCCGCCGCGAGGCGCTTGCCCATTCTTTTCGTAAGCCATAGCCAGGCAGATACCGATGGCTTGCTTCCAGTTGCAGAGCAATGCGGCGTTCCCGGCATGGTTGTCGACCGCGACGACGTGGTTGCGGTCTACCGCTCGACCTCTGAGGCGCTTACCCATGCCCGGCGCGGAAACGGCCCAACCCTGATTGACTCGAAACCCTGGCGCCTGAATGACCAGAGACGCGGACCTCGCGGCTCAATTGGTAAAATGGAACTCTACCTCGCCGGCAAGGGGCTCGCATACAGGCCGGTCAAAGATAGAATCTCCAGGGAATTCGCAGCCGAGCTGGAGCGCGCATCCAACGCTATTGTCCGGCCCGGAAAAAAGTAGAATCTGGCGCGTAGTCGCTCCACCTTGTCCGTCATGCTGTTCGCTTCTTAAATCGCTGGTCCTCAATGGGCTCAGAGTCCGCCGTCCCAACCCGTTCGACCCGCCGGGCAGGCTGGATTTCGAAGGCGTCTCACCCCTCCATGGTCAATGCAGTCAAAGTGATAGAGTGAGGTATGAACTTGAGCAAGCGTCTCCCCATGGCTCTTAAAGTCCCATGCACGATCCTTGTTGCAAGCCTGTTTTTGGTAAGCGTGGCCTCCCTCAAATCGGAGCAACCTGCATCCTCCAGCGCCGCAGGGCAGGTATCCGGCAATCAAAGCCGCCCCGCGCCGGTTTGCTCTCCTGCCGAACTGGGCTCTCCCTACATTCCTGTCGATAGCTGGGTTTATCCGGCCATGCTCCGCCTTTATTCGCTCGGTTACATCGACGACATGTTTGTCGGCTTGCGCCCCTGGACCCGCGCCAGCGTTGAACACATGCTTGAGGAGGCCAGCGTGGGCATTCAGGACGCCCAGGACGACGGCGATTCGACCGCGGACCAGGCCGATGATATTTACGAGGCCGTCGATCAATTCATCAACGCCGACACATCCGGCCCCTGCCTCACTCGCCAGGGCCACACCCGCATTGAATCGGTCTACACCCGGGAACGGGGAATCTCCGGCCCTTCACTGCGCGACAGCTATCACCTCGGATCGACCATTGTTAATGATTACGGGCGTCCCTTTGAAAACGGGTTCAACGATTATTCAGGCGCCAGCGGCTTTGTAACTCTCGGACGGTTCGCTCTCTATGCGCGCGGCGAGTTTCAGGGCGCGCCTTCTGCCACCGGTTACTCGTCCAACATGGCCCAGGCCCTCTCCACGGTCGACGGAGTCTTGTACGCGGACCCGGCCACCGGCATTGCTTATAACCAGCCCACCATTCCCGCGGGCCCAATCTCCGCGGCGCACGACGGGCGCTTTCTTGAGGCTTACGTCTCCGGCCAGGTTCTCAACCACGTAATCTCCTTCGGCAAGCAGGACCAGTGGATCGGACCAGCCCTGGGCGCCAGCATGGCATACTCCAACAACGCCCAGAACATTTACAGCTTTGAGATCAACCGCATCGAGCCCCTCCGCATCCCCGGACTCTCCCGGCTTACCGGCCCGTTTCGTTACGAGTTCCTGGTGGGTGCGCTGCGCGGCCACAACTACATGCCGAATCCGGCCTACCTGGCCAAGCCTGCCCCAGACACTCCCAACGTCACCACCCCCGGCGATCCCTGGGTGCATGTCGAAAAACTCAGCTTCAGGCCTACCCGGGACCTGGAGTTTGGCTTCGAGCGCACTGTCCTCTGGGGCGGCGAGGGCCATTCGCCCGTCACCATTAAGGATTTCCTGCGGTCGTTTTTCAGTACCGTTGCCGGCAGTTGCCCGGACAAGTGCGGCCGTGACGATCCCGGCGCCCGCTTCGGCGCCTTCGACTTTTCATGGCGCCTGCCTTACGTGCGCAAATGGCTCACCCTCTACGCCGACTCCGAAGTGCACGACGACGTCTCACCCATCTCCGCGCCGCGCCGCTCTGCTTACCGGCCGGGAATTTATCTCTCCCATTTCCCCGGAGTTCCCCGGCTCGACCTGCGTGTTGAAGCCGCGTCCACCGATCCAGCCTCGTCAACCGGGCGCCAATACGGCCGCTTCATGTATTGGGAAACCATCGAGCGCCAGGGCTACACCAACCAGGGCCAGCTCTTCGGCGACTGGATCGGTCGCGAGGATAAGGGCGGCCAGGCCTGGCTGACCTGGCACCTGAGCGGCAATGAATGGATCCAGGTAAACGCGCGAAACCAGAAAGCGGTAAAGGACTTCATCCCGGCCTCGAACACGGCAGACTATATTGGAAGTCCCGGAACTCCGTGTACGGCGAAGACTCCGTGCCTTCCGCCCGGAGGCACCACTCTTAACGATATTGGTTTCCAGGTGGTCAAGCGCCTTGGCAAAGATATTGAGGTGAACGGCAACTTCACCGTGGAGCACTGGACCGCGCCGATTTATATGCCCGGCCAGCAGACCGTAACCACCACCGACATCCAGGTCACCTGGTTCCCGAATCGCAGGGTGAATTTCTAGTTTCCGAGCCTGAAGTTAACTTCGAAATGCAACTCTCATCTTAATTTGCTCACAACCAAATCAACGGCTGTCATCCTGAACCGAGCGAAGGATCTGCCTTGAAAATAGCGCCCCTGAATGTAGCGCCGGGCTCCAGCCCGGTTGTCGTGTGGGCGTCCTCGCCCGCACGTCCCTTCTGCCTGGCCGCACGTTTTCATCTTCTCTGGGTGCCGCAACGCGGCATGTATGACTGCGGTTGTTCTTCGATCGCTGTCGATGTGACTCGGCATTTGTTAAGCAGCGCTGAATGTGCAGGTCCACTTGCCTTTGGCGATGGACGCCGATTTCAGCAGGATTCGGTAAATTTGACGACCCCAGCTGGCGCGAAGGTCAGCATCGGAAAGCCGGATGGTTTCGATTTCGGATTTCAGGTCGGACCCCGGAAAATTCAACGTCGCGGATCTACTGCCGCTTGCGAACGGCGCGAGAGCAATCACGCCACTCTTCTCCGCCGCGGCATTGCGCGGCGTAATGATGGAAAGCTGCACCGCTTCCGGCCGTTCCAGCTCAAAGTCTTCTTCAATCACGACACGATGCTGCACGCGGTCGAGAGTTACCGTGCGAATCCACTTGATGATGCCCGCTTCATTGGGATACGCGTGAACAATATCGAATGAGACCATCGCATATCGATCGTTGGTCTCATACTTGCGATCCGTTGCTGAGAACTCTACGCCATTGTGCTGCATCACGCCGCCCACGGTGGGCAGGTTGTGATACGCCGACTGCATGGTCCAGATGGAATAGCGATCGGGGCCGAAGGTTTTGGCGGTGTAGGCTTCAACGCCGACGTCGATCGCAACCGGCTGGCCGTCGAGATAGATAACAAAGTTGCCGGTATCGTTATGGCTGTGGCTGCGTCCGTTGTTTGCGCATAGCACCGCAACATACATGCCATCGGTTGAATCGGCTTTTTCGCGCGCGGTCATCAACCCAAACTCGGGATACCACGCCTCGCGAATCAGCACATCCTCTTTCGGCGCGTTGCGGACCTCATCGGCATCCAGCACTGCGGGAAGCGCGCGCGACATGCTGGTTTCGTTCTCGTCGAGCGCGCGCTCAAGGCCCGGCCCCTTGGCGTTCCATCCTTCTTTGGCCGCGTAAAGCGCTCCGAATTCCTCGAGCTCAGCGTCGTGCACCGCTTTGCCGAAGCGGTAGAGCACGTCGCCCGGCGGTGCGGAGTGACGATGCGCGTCGCCATAGGCCAGGTAATCGTCGCCGGCGATGTGGGCATTGAGAATGAAGCGGCCCATGGCGTCGAGAAATGGAAACTCAAGAATGGTTGCCGCGTTGCCGGTGGCCGAATCGAGCGCCCAGATCGCTTCAAAAAGCGCCAGCACCGATTCGCTGTAGTAACCGGGCCCCTCTTCTTCGGCAGCGTCGGGCCAATACTCGTTCCAATAGGCATCGAGGCTGCGTGCAATGCGCGCTGTCTCTTTGAGGCGCAGAGCGGCATCGTCTTCAAGAATCAGGTTGGTGACAATCAGGTTCGAATTGATCCATGGGTTCCAGTTGTTGATGCGGGTCTCATGCTTTTTATCGTCGAGGCCCATCCACCCAAAATCGTTGCGTTCGCGGGCAGGCTTCAGCATTCGGCGTTCGGCTTCGATTCTGATGCGTTTGGTCACCAGCGGCGAAACCTGGTCGAGCTGCGGGCTCAGCAGGTAATAAGTCCACGCCAGCAGTTGGGCCGTCTGCGCTCCAAACAATTCGATGATCGGCTCGTTCACGTCGGGCAGGCCCACGCCTGCTTTCTGTGCGCCCAGGTGAGCAGGCACGCCCCAGAAAGTTTCCTCGCAGATGAGCCACACGCCGTTGACAACGTCGTCGATGAATCGCCCTTTGCCCTCGATGCACTCCGCCAGAACCAGCCGCTGCAGCATGGCGCGGCGGCCAAATTGTTCTCCCTCAAAACGGCTGCGGTTTCCGTTGCGTTTGAAATCGAGAAATGTCGACGCCAGGAGCGACTTCCAGCCGGCTTTTTGATCGGCCTCGGCGCGCGCGATGACGGCTGCCCGAATATCGTTTGGAACCGCTTGCCACGCGGCGCGCTCGCTGCCCGTTGGATACGGATGCCAGGCGCCGGGCCCAATTAGATGGCTCTCGAGAAAGCTTTCAGTGAAGGTCGTGCCGAGCAGATTGTGCGGCGCTTGGAGGGATGTTTTCGCGGATGCGTCCAGAGCAAGAGCCCCGATAGAGTGCAGGAGTTTTTGCTGGCCGGCGAGGGCCACGCTGCCGGCAAGAAAATGGCGCCGATTCATGAAGGGTTTTTAGCTCCGCGAGCCAGTATACGGCGGTGGGCGCGTTGCCAGCGATTCATACACACGCTAGCCCGGTGCATCGCTGAGCGGGGCGCAGCCGATCGCAGAGTTTGTCGCGGCGCCCGGAGTCGAAAATGCTTTGCACCTGGCTCGCAGCGGAGTAGTCTCATGTGTTGTCACGAGACGATGCTGTGAATCGACGCAAATTTCTCATCGCCGGATCTGCTGCTGCCGCAGGAACTTTTGCTGTGTCTGGCGCACCTGGCGCGTTCGCTCTGGCTCCGCCCGGCTCGGCCTCCATGACCGGGCTCGATCTCACCCGCCATCGCTTCGGCGTCAACTACACGCCTTCGCACAACTGGTGGTTTTGCTGGAACGATTGGAACACCGATCCGATCGAGCGCGACCTGGACGCTATCGCCGCGCTTGGCGCCGACCACCTGCGCCTGATGCTCATCTGGCCGTTTTTTCAGCCCAATCCAAAATGGGTGAGTTCCGCGCATCTGGAGCGGCTGGATCAGCTGCTTCGGATGATGGGAGAACGACATCTCGATGCGCTGGTGACGGTTTTTACCGGCCAGTTGAGCGGATGGTATTTTCTGCCGCCGTTCAATCGCCTGAGCGACGGGTTTTATACCGATGCGACGATGCGCTCCGCGCAGGAGCTTTTTGTCAGCGAATTGGCGCGCATCATGAGGCCGCATGGGAACATCGTCGGGTTCGATTTCGGCAACGAACTGAACACCTGCTGGAAGGCTCCCACACCGCTGGGCGATGCGTGGATGGCGAAGATGTTCGAGTCGATGAACCACGCGCTGCCCAATGGTTTGCACGTCAACGGGGTTGATCACCATCCGTGGTTCGAGACTGACACATTTTCACCACAAGCGCTGGCGGCGGCGCGCTTTCCCGTGATGCACTGCTATCCCTGGTGGACGGGCGCGATGAAATACGGCGGCGCGATGGATCCGCCCAGCGTCAAATTGCTCGCTGCCATGGCTGCGCTGATCCGGTCGTACGCGGGCAACCGGCAAAAGCCGGTATGGGCAGGCGAGTTCAATACTTGCATCGAAGAGCTGCCGGAAAAGGGCCAGGCCGAGTGGCTCGAGAAGGCAGTGCTGGCGGCAATCGAGCAGGGCGTGAGTTGGTTCAGTTACTGGGACAGCCACGACGTTGACCTCAAGTTCGAATTCAATCCACTTGAATACTCGCTGGGTCTGCTGACCAACGACGGACGCGTGAAAGACCAGGGTCGCGTCTTCAAGCAGCTTGCGGCGGCGTATCGCGGCAAGCCTGTCAACTTTCCAGTAGCCTCTCCGCCGCCGCCTCCAACTGACCGGACGCTGGACGGGACGTGGCGATGGATTTTGAACTGGCTGGGCTGGAAAGCGAAGGGCGCGTGAAAGATTAATTCACGCAATTTGCATAATCGGCAGGCAAGGCGTTCCTAGTTATTTGACCGCGTGATTTCGTGCTTTCCCACCCTTTCCGCGATGGAACTGCGGTAAGGATGGGGCACCCACATTGGTGGAAATTTGGGCGGTCAGCGACCTAGCCGCTCCAGGCGCGGCTCCGGGGATGGTTGAGTGTCCGGAAGTTACTGCTCTACCGCCGGCCTTCGCCGCCAAATCGCCATGTCAGGCTCGCGCTGGCGTACGAAGGTATGCGCACGCCTACAACTTCGCTGACGGAGTTAGCGGGAACGAGACCGTTTGACGCGAGCCCGACTGCGCCCGGCGCATATGCGCCCGCGGCGGCGAAGTTCTCAGTGGTTTGGCCGGTCCAGCCGCTGGCGATCATGGTGTTCACGCCGAGGTTGAACCTTCCGCCGGCGAACGGTCGCGCCGCGGCAAAGCGAAACTCCTTGTCGGGCACGCCGAGGCAGTAGTAATTCAATGCGTTTGGATCGCCGCTTAAATAGCTGGCTTCGCTGCAGCCCTGGCCAACAACTTTTTGGCCCACGTACTCAAACTCGCCCTTGGCCTGGATGTGAAAGGGAAGTCGATCGTAGGTTCCGGTCAGGTCGCCGATCAATCGTGGCGCTTCAGGCACGATGGAAAACGAAGTTTGAATCAGCCGCGCATCGGCCTGCTCGAAGGTCGCTTCCAGCGAGCCGTGGGCGAACGTCTGGCGGAGTGTGACGGCAAGAGATCGAATGCGGCCGGGGCCGAGGTCGAACTGCAACCCCTGGTCGGGATCGATTTTGCCGTACTCGGCGGTCTGCGTCTCGTGGCCCAGCGTGAACTTCACATCGGTTTTGTGGAGGGTCTTACTGGCGACGAGTTGATATGATCGCGCGGTCTCAACAGGATCGACGGCTGTGGGGCCATTGAGCGCGGTGCCTTCGCGCGGATCTTCAGTGAAGAACGATTTGCCAAAGCTCAGCGAGACACGCGGAACGATTCGCAGCGCTCCCGGAACGAAGGTCAGCGTAGCCTTGGGCGAGTTCAAACCAACCAGCTTGTTCCACGAATTCGCAGGCGCGATCAGGTCCTGGTTGTCGATGAAAATTTCGTCGCGCCGCCAGCCCGCGTAGTAATCGATGTGGCTGCCTAACGCGCCTTGCGCCGCAATGTATGGCGAAACCGGAGAGATGGTTACGTTGTTGCCGTCGATCTTTACGAATGGCCCGTATGAATTGGGCGCAGCGGGATTGAAAAAGTTGTAGTGGTCAAGATCGTCGCGCCGCGGGGCTTCACGCTCGTAGTCGGCACCGGCCAGCAGCGTGAATTGCGGCGAGAGCGTCTTTACATAATCGGCGCTGGCGCCGCCCACGGTGCGGAACTCGCTCTGCCGAATGAGTCCCAAGCCGAAATCGGAAAAAAGAGACAGGTTGTAGGTGCGGAAGAAGCCGGAGAACTGGAGGTCGGTATTTGAGCCGAGCTTCCAATCGTCGTTCAACGCGGCGAGCGCGGTGTGAGTCTGGTCTTTCTGGCGCGGGTCGATGGTGTCGGGATACGCGACCCAACCGGCGGCCGTATCTGCCTCATTGAATCCGTAGATGGGGCGCAGGCCGGCGACGTAGCCGTAACCCAGGTACCCGATTCCGAATAACGCGATCGTATGATCGCCCGCGTGAAATGTGCGTCCGCCATTGAACTTGAATTGCTTGCGGTGCTCCAGACGATCGAGAAAGCCGTTGCCGTAGGAACCTTCCGCGGCCAGCCATGAGCCTGGTCCGGGACTCATACCGGCTGTCGCGGTCAGGTCGCGATAGTCGCCGGTGAACGTGAGGAACGGGGCCAGATGCGTGCGCGGTCCGTAGGTCGCGGCCAGGTTCAGCGCGTGATTGCCTTCGCGCACGTTGAAGGCGCCGCCGTCGACCTGGACGCTCTCAATCGCGCCGGCGATAAAGATGTTGGGATCGGCATAGCCGTTTCCGTGGGCGTTAGCCGAAAGATTGTTAGGCACAAGATAGGTGCCCACCTGAATGTACTGCGCAATCGGCTCGCCGTGATCGCCGGCCACGCCGGGTGCAAAATATTGCGGCGCCTTGATGCCGCTGGATGCGGTCTCAATGGGATAGCCGGGAATGGAGATGGGCGCGCCGGGCCGGCCGGGATTGGCGTCGAGCAGATTTTCAGTTGCAAAAACCTTTACCGCGGGATCGGGCGAGAGCACGTCGCCCTGGTCGATGTCGGCAGTGACGGTGACAGATTGCGAGACCGCAGGCAACAGGTGGATTTCCAGCTCCGCGCCGGCGGGAGTGACGGCGAGCGCCTCCGTGAGACGCTGATAGCGCGGCGCTTCAACGCTCAGCCTGTAACCGCCCGGGAAGACATTGAGCTGAAACTTTCCGGCGTCGTCGCTGTTGGCTTCGAGGACGCTGCCGCTTTGGGGCGTGAGCCGCACCGTTGCCTGGGCAACCGGGCCGGCGGCTGAGTCGGAGACGCGTCCGGAGAGCTGCACGCCGTTCGCGCCGCTGGCCGTGGCTCGCAAGCCGACCCAAAGCAGAATTGTCGTTGCCGCCAACTTCACAAAAATGCCCTTACTCGAAAGCTAGTCAGCAAAGTCACAGAAGGATGTGATAAGAGACACACGATTTCCGGAATCGTGCTACTGGACCAGAAATCAAGCGAAGGAACGGTTTGTTGATCGACAATTGTTGGCGGGATTCGCTGGCCGAACGGCCTAAGGATGGCTCTGGCCGCCTCGTATCACTTCGATTCCGTGACGCACCAACTGAGCGATTGCGGCCCAGCATTCCATTGCGCCGCGCTCGCTGCCCGGCAGATTCACGATCAAGGTGCTGCCTTTCAAACCCGCGACCCCGCGCGAGAGCCATGCGTATTGGTTGCGCTCGGAGCTTTTAGCGCGCATGGCTTCTGCCAGCCCCGGGGCTTCGCGATCGATCACGCGCCGCGTGGCCTCGGGTGTGCGGTCGCGCGGGCCGAGTCCGGTGCCGCCAACGGTCAGCACAAGCGCCGCGCCCAGGCTCGACAACTCCAGCAGCGCAGCCACGATCTGCTCTTCGTCGTCCGGCAGCAGGCGCGTTTCGATCTCGGCCTGCGGCCACGCGGCCTTGAGCTCGGATACCAAAGCCGGTCCGGCTGTATCGATCATCTGCCCTCGAGAGCAGCGGTCTGAGATGGTGAGAACGGCGAGCAGCATGAGCCGATTTTAGAACCGTTGAGGTGGTTTGCTGGCGAGATGCGTTGATGGTTTCCCACCCTTTTCACGATGAAGCTGTGAAAAGGATGGGGCGCCCGACATTGCTTGCTGATGCCCTTAATTACTCGGCGGAATCATTTTGATTGTCCGCATCCAGGTTTCAACCAGCTTTGGCCAATGCGTGATGGGCAAGTCGGTTGGGCGCAGGCCGTATCCGTGACCGCCCTGGGCATAGACGTGCAGCTCCGCCGGCACTCCCGCCTTCTTCAACTGCATGAAGTAAACCACCGCGTTCTCGACGTGCACCGGGTCGTCTTCGGCCTGAAGAATAAACGTGGGCGGCGTCTCTTTGGTGGGAACGATGGCGGAGTTCGGAGCGAAGTCTTTGTCGGCAATCGCCAGGTAGCCGGGATAGATGACCACGGAGAAATCGGGCCTGCAACTCAGGCTGTCGGCGGCGTCGATGGGTGCGTAAAGCTTTTGATCGTAGAGATTGCCGATGGCCGCGGAAAGGTGTCCGCCGGCTGAGAATCCAAGCACGCCCACGCGCTTGGGATCGATGCCCCACTCGGCTGCATGTTGCCGCACCAGGCGCATGGCGCGCTGCGCATCTTCAAGCGCGGCCGGGCTCTTGGGATAAGGCCCCGTGTTGGGCACGCGGTACTTGAGCAGAACGCAGGTGACTCCGGTCGAGTTCAGCCAGTCGCAGACCTCGGTGCCTTCAAGATCGATGGCCAGGATGTTGTAGCCTCCGCCGGGAAACACCACGATCGCCGCGCCGGTATTGATGCCCCTGGGCCGGTAGAGCGTGATGGTGGGAATGGAGACGTAACCGAGATGAACGAGAACGCGGCCGGCAATCAGAGGGTCTTTGGGTGTCGTGAGGTCGGCCTCGGGGTGTGACTGGGCCGCGCTATCCGGCGGCGTGCCCGGCCATATCGGGATCGTCAAGTGGTCGGGAGTGGGCGGCCATCCCTGCGCCATCAAAATCGGCGAAACGGCCGCAACGGTTGCGGCCAGCAAAAATTTCCGGCTGATTCTCATGCTCTTAATCCCCCATGGCCAGAGCCTGCGTGCAGGTGCCACAATCATGGGCTCTGAACTCAAACAGAGATGATTGCAGCCCGGACCGCGTCGCCGCAAATCCAAGAGCCTGAGCGGGCTCGGGTTGAATCGATTGATCCAGCCGTAAACATCGCCTCGATAGCGCTCACTCGTCTTCCCAGACGCGCACCACCATCTTGCCGTCAGTGTGGCGAAAGGCTACATCGATCACGTTGCTGCTGGGCTCTATGCCGCAAAAATTGCACGCCTCCACTGCCGAATGCGGAAGGCTCATTTCGCACGGCTGCGGCAGGGAGCTCTTGATGACTCCGGCGATCATGTTTGCCACTTCGCCGATGGCGTCCATCATGTCGGCGTCGGCCACGGTCTCAATGGGCTGCATCAACATGGCCGCGGTCGCCACGCGCGCCAGGCTGTCGGCCACTCGAATTTCTATGCGGCCTTGCCATGCGCCCTTGAGGTCAATGCGGCCGAGCAGGTGCTGGTGGCCCACGCAGTATTGCTTTTGAATCGCCTCAGGTTCGAGCTTCATCGACAGCATCTGGTCCCAGAACCGGGAAGTCGCTTCAATCACATGCCGCTCGTTAATTTGGGCCCGCATCTATTCTCCGGGTGTGCGCAGATCCTACCTTCCCATCATCGGAAGACCCTCGGATTGCGTTAACCCGATGCAAACCTGCCGGATTCAGGCCACCGGCGAGGCGCGATTGTGACAGTTCGAGCCACCAGGTGAGCTGTGTCACTTCCACGGGTGCCTTCCGGCACATCTTCCCTTCGACATCGGTGCCAATCTTCCGGCATGTCAGACTGCGGCCATCGCTGGGCCAAGCCGCGGGTCATTCTTGTCGCCACCGACCTGAACGACCTTGAGCGGCTGATGCCCTATGCCATCGAGCAGGCATCGGAGGCGGGAGCGCGCCTGATTCTGCTGCATGTGCTCGCCTCGAGCGCAGCCATGTCAGTAGATGCGGCCGGCATGCCTTATTACGACACAACCGGCGTGGTGGAGTCGGTTGAGAAGCAGTTGCTGGCATGGAGCGAACGCGCCCAGCTCGAGGGAGTTCTCTGCGAGGCCGTG
Organism: uncultured Acidobacteriaceae bacterium; assembly: GCA_963732165.1. GTDB lineage: Bacteria > Acidobacteriota > Terriglobia > Terriglobales > Acidobacteriaceae > Telmatobacter. The sequence continues at coordinate 125,495 of CAVSYM010000040.1, read as the reverse complement.
GTGCGCGAGGGCAATCCCACCAATCAGATCGCCACTGTAATTCGGCAGTTCAAAGTGAACCGCGTTCTTTTGGGTACACGGAGCCGGAGCAAGATTGGCAAGTTGCTCATCGGCTCCGTTGCAGAACAAGTGCTGCGCTCGGCCAACATCCCGGTCATCACCGTGGGTCCCGAGGCTCATCTCCCGGTGGATTCTGGAAGACGCGACCGTGTCGTGCTCTACGCCACCAGTTTGCGAGAGACCTCCCGTCCGAGCGCAGCGCTTGCCTGTTCGATTGCCGCGAACCTGAGCGCGAGGCTGGTTCTGCTGCATGTGCTTCCGCCCGCCGATGAGATGATGCGCGATGGGCTGATGACGGGGCTCGATTCGCTGGCCATGCACGAGCTGCGCAAGCTGGCCGCCGAGACGGGCGCGGGCTGCTGCTCGGCGGTTGAGCCGGTGGTGGTTCACGGCAATCCGGTAATTGAGATTCTCTCGGAGTCGGTGGAGCGGCACGCCAGCCTTATTGTTCTGGGCGCGACGCAGCGCTCGGCTTTTGAGAATATGGCTCGCGACCGCATTATTTACCGCGTGCTGGCCCACGCGCGCTGCCCGGTGCTCACGCTGCGCGAGCCGCTGGAGGAGCTGGCGGAAGTGGCTGCGGAGCGGATGGCGATCGAGCAGCCGTAGTCTCATTCTCGGGGTCGACTGGATTGAGCCGGATTGTGGGACCGTTCGCGGGGGCTGCATGCATCCGCCGGGAACCCGAATCGGGGCTCCTTCACCGGTGTTTTAAAGTCTTCTCCAGCTAATCTCCGTTCACATCCACCTGGAAGCAATCGTGGCCCTTGTGGTGTTTGCGGAAGCCGGTACCGTAAGGGTGATCGTCGGTTACGGAATCGGCTGAAAAATCCGCACAGAGCCGATACGACGTCTTGCCGACCAGTTCGTATTCATAAGGCTGATGTGTTACCGGATCCTTCCAATTCGACCTGTCCATGAGACCGTTGTTCTCCAGAGTTCCGATTCGATCGGGCAGCACCTGGTGCGTGCGGTAGTAGGCTTTGATGGCAAAATCCATCTGCTGCATGCCTTGCAGGCGCTGCTGGTCGAGTGCTTGCGCCTTCACGGCCGAGGGTGGGTTGAGAGCGATGGAGACGCAAACCGCCGCCACGGCCGTAACCGCTCCCGCTATGGCCAGAATCCTTCCAAGGTGCTTCGTGTTCACTCCTTTTCCTCCTTTCTCAGGTCGAGAAGGTAGTAGGTGAAGCACGATCCGGCGATGACGGCCACGACCAGAACCTTAAGCACAAATCGAACGGTCAAATCCCCGCCAAGCAGGTTGTAGACCAGTGTTGTAACGTCGCCCAGCAGCGCGCTGGACGCGAGAAACAGCGTGAGATACGTTAGCCAGCGGCGAGCGGGCGAGAGACGCTTGAAGGGGTTGAGCTCGATCTGTTTGCCGATGTAACGCGCCAAGGAGAAAAAGACCGGGAACCCAATAATCACGGCAGCGGTGGACCAGCGTTGCGCCTCGCGAAAATATATCTGGTTGCCCGTCACGTCGGGATAGGCGCGTTCGATGAAGGTAAAGAAGAGGTTGCCCAGGTTCCACGCTGCGAAATACAGCGTACTGAACATGACCAGGTAGAGAAATGCCTCGCGCGCATTCAGCGAGGGCCTAGGCTTGGGCACGGGAACAGGAAAGTCGATCTCTGCGTAGGCATCGAGAGCGTTTGCAATCTGCGCACCTGGCCAGCCCGCGTCTCCCATCACCTTCGCAATCTCGTTTCTTGCTCTGCCGCATTGCAGCGACTCCTTCACAAACAATTCCAACTGCCGAACATCTGCCGCCATAGATATCTCCTTCGGGAACGGATTGCCTTCTCCGGTTTGCGTCGCGGTTGAACCTTGGCGATGGTCTCACCCTGCATCGGCGCGACGACCGCGTTGGCCCGCGAGCAAATGCTGAGAAGAGGGTCGAACGAGGACAGATTATGCCGATGGCGCCGGCCTCAGGCGGGGCATTGGGACAGTTTCAAAGGTGTCCCAAAAAATTGGGAATATAGCGGATGGGCTGAAGGCTGATTGGCGGATGGCCCACCCTTAGCTTTTTCTTCGTTCTACCACATGCGAGGGTGCCCCATCCTTGACGCGTTCTTTGCGTCAAGGGTGGGAAGGCGGGACCGAATCAGAATGGCCCGTGATGGCGGTTCGATTCTGCTCCTTACGAAGCGGAGAGTTTGAGAGTGGCTTGTGAGCCTTAATGGTTCCCACCCTTCCCGCACAGAACGCAGAAAGGATGAGGCACCCTCATTTGTGGTTGATCAAAGAAAAGCTAAGGGTGGGGCACCCGGCGTTCGCGTTACAATCGCGCGTAAGCACCGCAACAGAAAAATCAAGCCCATGAAATCAGCCTGGGAGATCGTCGTGCCGGTCGCGTGCGTGGCTTTGATCTGCGCCGCGGGTTATCTGCTATGGAAGCGCGCAAGCGAGCGCCGGGCAGCCGAGGCTTTTGCGGCCTGCCGCATCAAGGCCGAGCAGGGAGACGCGAAGAGCCAATACGAGCTTGGGGGCAAGTATTTTTACGGCCTAGGAGTGCCGAAGGATCTGACCGCATGGGCCGAGTGGTGCCGTAAAGCAGCGGAACAGGGGAATGCGCGCGCCGAAACCCAGCTCGGAAACACCTATTACTACGGCTGGGGGGTCAGTCGGGATTTTGATCAGGCCTTGTTCTGGTATCACAAGGCCGCGGGCCAGGGCGAACCGGAGGCGCTGAAAGACATAGGCTATGCGTACTCCCACGGAAACGGTGTTGCGATGGATTATGTCGAGGCTGTCCGATGGTACCGGCTTTCGGCCGATAAGGGGTACGCGGCAGCTGAATCCAACCTTGGCTATATGTACAACTATGGGTTTGGCGTTCCACGTGATCTGGTGGAGGCCAACCGATGGTATCGCAAGGCCGCCGATGGAGGAGATGCATATGCACAGATCAAACTGGGTTTGAGGGAGCGGCCATTCAATGATTTTGACAAGCTAACGGTAGGTGTGGAACTCACCGGTAGCCTGATGCTTCTGCTCGGCTGGCCGGGCAATGCGCGAATAGGCAAGTCCCGGCGCTGGAATCTGCCGACCGTCGCCGGCTCGCTGGGTCTGTTCTACGTGGCGATTGTTATTTACTCGCATTCGAGCCTGGCGGTTTTCCGGTCACCTTTTCCACTCGATTCACTTGAAATCGCCCGAGGGTTGATTGCGGGCCTAAGTGTGGCGACATTGCTCGGTATCGTTCTGCCGAAACAGCAATGGCGCGATACTGTGAAATACGGCCTTTGGCTTGTATGCGCCGCTTTCCTGGCAATCAACGTAGTTGTTGGAGCGCTTGTAGTCCTTCGAGGAATCCCAGCAGGCAACGCTTGGAATCTCGTCAGGCATTTGTGCTTCTGCGAAGCAGGCCTGTTCGGCTGGGCGCTCGCACTGTTCATTTTTCTCAGATGGAAGAGGGAACGGGCGGACGATAATGAGCCGCTGGAGCCACGAGAGCTGAAAGCTGCTCTACGCCGTCAACCGCTCAAGCTGATCGGGCTTGACGATGGTCAGGCTGGTTCCGCGGATGGTGATCCACTGGTCGCGGCGGAACTGGTTCAGCAGGCGGGTTACCGTCTCGCGCGAGGTGCCGGCCATGTTGGCGATCTCTTCGTGCGTGAGCGCCATGGTGAAGCGGATCTCGGGCTTGCCGTTGGCCGACGAGCGGCCCCAGTCGAGCAGCAGCCGCGCCAGGCGCCCGGCAGCGGAGCCGGAAAGCGCGAGCCGCTTGGCGTCGTGGAAGACGGTGAGATATTCGCTGGAGAGCGACTGCGCGGCATGCATTGAGGCGATGCCGTGGCGGCCAAGGAAATCGACGAACTCCTGCTTGCGGACCGTCTTCACCGTGCAAGGCTCAATGGCTTCGGCGGTCACTTCATGGGGAACGTTGGCCAGCACCGCGCTGAGGCCCATCACATCGCCCGGGCCGGCGATTTTGAGGATCATAGTCTTGCCGTCACGCGAGGTTGAGGAGATTTTGACCTGGCCAAAGCAGATGACAAATACGTTGCGGGCCGCATCGCCTTCGGTGAAAAGCTTGGCTCCGCGCGCATGGCTCATCATGATGCCGATTTTGTCGTAATCGGCCAATGCTTCCGGGGTGAGATTGCAGAACATGCGCAGATGGCGATGCTCGCAATTAAGGCAATCTTCCGGGGGGTGATGAGCGTGGATCACGGCCATAAATTTCCCGCTGGGGTTAATTGGAGTATATCCCATTTTGAATGGCTGCCTCCGGGGACAGTATGACTGTAGGCGACCGGCTGAAGGAAGAATGTGATTTAAATCACATATGCGGTCGGCGAGCGGCGATCTTATGCCGGAGCTTTATGTCGGCCGGCAGGCGCGGGACCAATCAATTCGATTCGAAAAAGGATCTCAGGCCGTCGCCAGCCGATTGCGGCGGCGGGGTGTCACGCGCTCAACCATGCAGGCATAATAGGCCCTTGAAACCTCGCGAGCCAGCTCTTCAAGCAGGCGCATGCGCAGGGGCGGATAGCCTTCGAAGGCGCGGCGCAATGCCTCAATGGGCAGCAGCAGCAGCGTGCCCGCTGAGACGGCGCAGAGCGTGTAGGTGTGGTTTCCGTCTCCCAGGGCGGCTGCTAGCTCCACCAGGTCGCCGGAGCGCGCATGGCCCAGCACCACGCGGGAATTCAACCTCTCGGCCTTGCGCTGAAAACTGCCTGACACCACGACATAGAGCCCCTTGCAGGGTCCAGATTGGCGAAAGACAACCTCGCCGGCGTCGACGCTGACACACTTCGACGACTGATTGAGCAGGTTGCCTGCCGTGAGCGGGCACTCCAGCAACTCAGCAAGCGGATGCGCCGCCACTGCCGTAATGCGCTCGGATGTTGCCTCGGATTGCACGCTTGATTCTCCCATTTTAGCCAGGTGCGGTTCCGTGGTGTGCGACACCAGCCAGCGTGATTGCGGCGACCACGCGAGGTCGCAAGGCTGGCAAATCGGATTGGGTCCCTTTACGGTCGATGCCGGTGGACCTTAGTGCCGGTGGACCTAAAGGCCGGCGGAGCTCAATGCCGGTGGAGCACGTTAAGGCAACTCAATACTGCAGTTTTTAAGAAAAAAGATCGTTTTGCGACATTCTGTCTCCGTGCGCCCCGGCACGGCGTCGGCCCGCAGTTTCTATTGAACTTCGACTGCGATTTGAGCCTCCCGCTCTTTACCGGTTGGAACAACATCGGGCGGCACGCAAAGCACCGGCACGCGTGAGCCAGCCAGGAGCCCAAAGATTGTGCCGTGCGGCCCGGGCGTATGGCTCGAGCGCTTTACGCCCGCCACCAGAATGCATGGCTGGTATTGCGCAATTGCGTTACCGATCGCATGGGCCGGATTGCCGTCCTTCACCACGTTGCGAACCGTAACCTTGCCGCCGGCCCTGATGCCAAAATCTTCGAGCGTGGTAGCGCAAGGGTTCAGGATCGCCGAAACCTCGGCCGCGGTGCGAGCATGAAGAACAATCAGCGGCCGTTTAAAAGTTTCGGCCAGCGAATATGCTGCCTCTACGGCTGCGGCGCAGGCTTCATTCCGCTCCAGCGCCAACAGTACCGGCCCGCCGGGAGTGGGACGATTCTGTCCTGCATTCCAGTCTGCCGCGACGGCCATTACCGGGCACGGAGCAACGCGCACCAGCTGCTCGGCGATGGCGCCCACCACAACCGGCCCTACGCCCTCTTTGCCCTTTGTACCGATCACAATCAGGCCGGCCTCATACTGAAGGGCCACGTCCCGAATCATTTCGGCAACTGCGCCCTGGCGAATCTCGGAGTGGCTGTGAATGCCTTCACTCATCAGGTCGCCGGCCAGCTTGTCGAGAACCGCGCGGGCCTGGGCCGTCAAGCCCTTCAGCACTGCGCCAGGAACGCCCTCGACATCTGCGTACTCCATCGGGTCGAGCCCATGGGCAAGCACAATCCGCGCGCCGTAGGCATGCGCCAGTTTGCGCGCGTACTCGAGCGCAGCTTCAGCCTGGCCCCCAAGGTCTGTCGCCACTACGATTGTTTTCAAGCCATCGTGAAAGCTCATGGAATGCTCCCGTGCGAGATCGTTGCCTCGCCGTGTTGCGAATCTTCTTTGCCCTTTAATTTCGAAGTCTGCGCTTCGGCTGCGGGGGTGCGCAGTGACCCCATTCACCCCCGGGTGTGATTCACATCACACGCTACAAATTGCTGATTCATCGACAGATATTCGGCGTTTTCCGGGAGCTGGCGCGCCGAAATGAGAGGCTCTTTTACGGCGATTCAAGGCCGCGAAAGGACCAAATCAGGTTGCGGAAAAACTCGCCCAGGCACATTCGAAGCAGGCTTTGTAACAAGGGCACGGCTTTAGCCGGGCCAATAAAGCCTTCAAAATGATTGGGGCTTTAGACCCTGCTGCATCGACTATGACGAAATTGCTTCGTTCCACGGGTTTTTCCGCAGCCTGTAAATAGCAGTAGTTCCCAAAGCCGGCCGGCCAGCAATGCCGGTTCGAACTTCTCCAGCTGCCCCTTTGCTTTCATCCGCCTGGCCGGTCGGACCGAACTTCTTTCAACTTTTGGAATTGTCTTCGCCTCCCGGGGAGAAACCATTTGCCCGTTGAATTCGTAAGGGTGTACACCGCGCCGCCCAATGCATTAACCTTTCGGCGATATGAAATCCACACCCTGGCTGTCCTCCAAATTGCATTCCTCTTCGTTGCCGGCTTTGTTCTTCCTTCTCGTCCTGGCTTCGACTCTCTCTACCCGTTGCGCGGCGCAAGCCCCCGTACCCGATTCGCCGGACATCGAGGCGCAGGCACAGGCGTTGCTCGCAAAGATGTCGCTTGACGACAAGATCAAGCTCATCGGCGGCGTTGACGGCATGTACACCAACGCGATTCCGTCCATCGATCTGCCGCGCTTTAAAATGTCTGACGCTTCAGTGGGCGTGCGCACCTGGGGACCGACCACGGCCTACGCCGGCGGTGTTGACCTTGCCGCTACATGGGATCGCTCATTTGCGCGCGAGCTGGGCGAGGGTCTCGGCCGCGATGCGCGAGCCCGCAGCGTGAACTTTCTGCTCGGGCCCGGAGTAAATATTGCGCGCTCGCCGGTTGGCGGCCGCAACTTTGAGTACCTGTCTGAGGACCCCTATCTGAACGGCCAATTGGTTGCGCCGTACATTCAGGGCGTGGAGTCGCAGGGCGTGATTGCCACTGTGAAGCACTACGCGCTGAATAACCAGGAATTCAACCGCCATGACGCCAACGTAACGGTGGACGAGCGCACCATGCGCGAGATTTATCTGCCCGCCTTTGAGGCCGCCGTGACGCGTGGACACGTGGACGCGGTGATGAACTCATACAACCTGGTGAACGGCGTGCACGCCACGCAAAACAAGTTCCTGAACCTCGATGTGCTCAAGGGTGATTGGGGATTCAAGGGCATTCTGATGTCGGATTGGGATGCGACCTACGACGGCGTGGCCGCGGCCAACAACGGCCTCGACCTGGAGATGCCGGGTCCAAGATTCATGAACGCCAAGGTCCTCATTCCGGCGGTGCAAAGCGGCGAAGTTAAGCAAGCAACCATAGACGACAAGATTTTGCGCATTCTTCGCACCGAGCTGCGCTATGGATTCGCAACGCGGCCGCAATTCAGCCCCGAGTATCCCACTTACTCGGTGGCCGATCGCGCGGTGGCGCTCAAGGGCGCGCTTGAAAGCATTACGCTGCTGAAAAACGAGAACCACTTTTTGCCGATCGATGCGGACAAGGTAAAGACGGTTGCCGTGATTGGTCCCGATGCATGGCCGGCAGTTGTAGGCGGCGGAGGATCGTCGGAGGCAACTGCGTTTGCGCCGGTAAGCCTGGTGACCGGTATCGGCGACCTGCTGGGACAGAATGCGCACGTGCTCTATGCGCGCGGCCTGCCCGATATGAGAGACATCTTCCGCGGTACGCACTGGGCGGGCAACGTCAACGTCGATACATTCCCGAGCAACGATTTTACGGGAACGCAGAAGACGGCCACACAGCGGGGTATCGCGGGTTGGAGCGCGGGCCAGTGGCTGCCGCCATCGCGTGAAGCGCGCAGCGTGCGCTACACCGCAAGCTACAAGGCCGGCGATGCGGGCAAGTATCTGCTGCTGGCCGCGGCCTCGGGCGGCGATGCATTCAAAGTACTCGTCGACGGCAAGCAGGTGGTCGAACAGGCGAGGGCCGAAGGCCAGGTTCCCGAATCTGTTTCGCTCGACCTGACCGCCGGACAAACCATCCAGGTGCAGGTGGATTATCTCCCTTATGCCGACGGCACTCGCCTGGGCGTGGGAATTGCGTATGAGCCGAGCCTGATTTCAGAAGACGCGCGCAAGTTTGCCGCCGATGCCGATGTTGTGGTGCTGGCGCTGGGCTTCGATCCTGAGACCGAGGGCGAAGGACACGACCGCACGTTTACGCTGCCGTGGGGCCAGGACGCGTTGGCTGAGGCGGTTCTCGCGGCCAATCCGCATACGGTTGTCACGCTCATCGGCGGAGGCGGAATGGACGTCGAGCGTTGGATCGACAAGGCTCCCGCATTGTTGCACCTCTACTATCCCGGCCAGGAGGGCGGCACGGCCGCGGCCGATGTGATCTTCGGCAAGCACGATCCCGAGGGCAGGCTGCCGGTCAGCTTCGACCGCAGCTGGCAAGACAATCCTTCGTACAAGTGGTACTACGGCATCGCGGGCGGAAACACCGTTCTGCACACTCCCGGCGATAACGGCAACGGGCGCGACTACACCATCGAGCAGATCCAATACGGCGACAAGCTGATGGTTGGCTATCGCTACTGGACAACGACCGGCAAGCATCCGCTCTATCCGTTCGGATACGGTCTCAGCTACACAACCTTCAAATTTTCAAACCTGCAAGCGCCGGCAACTGCGGCAGCTGGATCGAACGTGACGGTGAGCTTCGACGTCACCGACACGGGCGAGGTTGAAGGCGCTGAAGTGGCCGAGCTTTATGTCTCAGATCCCTCGGCCACAGTTGACCGGCCGGAGCGCGAACTGAAGGGATTCGACAAGGTGGAGCTGACGCCGGGGCAGACGAAGCACGTGACGATCGATCTCGACGCGCGCGCCTTCAGCTACTGGAGCGAGGCGACGCACGGCTGGAAAATCGATCCCGGCAAGTTTGTGGTTCGCGTTGGCGACTCGAGCGAAGACACTCCGTTGAGCGCGGATGTGACGCTGCAGTAGCGGCGCCAGGTTTCGAGAGGGTTCATGTCCATCACCCGCCGTACTGCGCTTGAGTGGCTTGCAGCAGGGACAGCTATGCCTCTGCTGCCATCTTCTCTGGCCGCGCAGCCTTCTCAGCTCGGCGGCCGTGGCCCATATCAGCCGCAATGGGAATCGTTGCAGGCGCATTCCTGCCCCGACTGGTACCGAGACGCCAAATTCGGTATCTACTTCCACTGGGGACTTTATTCCGTTCCCGCCTTTGGCAGCGAGTGGTACCCACACTGGATGTACCTGCCTGGCCGGCCGGAGTACGAACATCATCTGGCCACATACGGCCCTCTCGATACGTTTGGCTACAAGGACTTTGCCGCCGCTTTTACCGCGGAGCACTGGGATCCCGATGCCTGGGTTGCACTCTTCAAAGATGCCGGCGCGCGATACATCGGGCCGGTTGCCGAACACGCTGACGGCTTTGCCATGTGGGATAGCCACGTCAATCGCTGGAACGCGACCCGCATGGGACCGCGCCGCGACGTCGTAGGTGAGATGGAGCGCGCCGTGCGCAAGCAGGGGCTCAAGTTCCTCGCCACTTTCCATCACTCCTGGTTATGGGGCTGGTACTCAAGTCCGGTGCTCGATGCGGATATTTACCGGCCCGAGCTGGCCGATTTCTACTGGCCGCATAAGTTCTCGCCCGGCAATACAGGCGCATTCAACTACAGCCATCCCGATCCGCCGCCGTCAACCCGCTTCTGCGAGATCTGGCGCGACAAGGTCATCGAAGTGGTCGATCGCTATCATCCGGACCTTATCTACTTCGACACGCGCGTTGCCATGATTCCCGAGCTCTACCGAATGCAGATGCTCGCACACTATTACAATTCCAGCCACGGCGCCCAGCACCAGGTCGTGATGACGTACAAGGAACACGACTTCGCCACTTCCTCCGGCGTGCTCGACATTGAGGCCGGCCAGTTGACTGAAAAGGCGAGTTTCGTCTGGCAGACCGATGACGAATTGGATTGGGATTCCTGGTGCTACCTGACGCAGCCCAATTACAAATCCGCCCCCCGCGTCATTCACCAGTTGATCGACATCGTCTCAAAGAACGGCAACTTGCTGCTCGATGTAGGCCCGCGACCCGACGGCACGATCCCTGCTGAAATTGAGAGCCGTCTCCGCAAGATCGGTGCATGGCTTCACATCAACGGGGAAGCCATTTACGAGTCCCGGCCCGCCTTCAGCTTTGGCGAAGGCCCCACCCGGGTTAAAGCAGGCAACTATGTCGCCGACCACAACACCGACTTCACTGCGCAGGATCTCCGCTTCACCACGCGCGATCGAGCCTTTTATATCCATGTGCTCGGAGCGCCGGGCAGCCAGGTGGAGGTTGCTTCAATCAATCGCGACACACCTCTGCCCTCAGGAACACTCCACAGCGCGGAGCTTCTCGGATCGTCGCAGCCGCTTCGGTGGGAATGGAGTCCCAACGGTCTCGTCTTGCAGATACCCGAAGCCCGACCCTCCGATGACGCCCTGGTAATCAAGCTGACGTGATGCTGGTCTGAATTGGGGTGCTCCACCCTCGCCGCGTCTTTGTTTTTGCGGCTAGACCAAATTCTGAGTTGATGCATCCGAGGCAAGGCCTTGTAACAGGGCATGACTTTACAGGTTGCGGAAAGACTCGCCGGGGTTCAGGCAAAAGAGGCTTTGTAACAAGGGCACGGCTTCAGCCGGGCCAATAAAACCCCAGAAATGAGTGTGGGCTTCAGCCCCTGCTGAATCGACCGCGGCGATACTGTTCCGTTAAGCGAGTTTTTCCGCAGCCCGTCTTGTCGTGCCGCAAAAACGCCCATCAAAACTTTGGGCTTTAGCCCCTGTCCGGATACACCAACCCTGAAAATGCTCTAGGGTGGGATCGCTCTACAGCAAGAGCAGAGATGTGCAGGATTTACGCGCTACCGCTGCGCCAGCAGCTCCTTCTCGGCCTGCGCAAATGTGACGTCGTCAGATAGCTGCTTGAGCTTCGACTTCACGTCGTCTTCCTGCTCGCCGAGGTTCTTGAAAAACAGCGCGCGGCCCTGGATGTGAATGTGCGACTCGGTAATTTGCCATATGCCTTTGCCGGTCTCGCGCCGTTCCACGTCGAACGAGCCTCCGGCCTGCAGGTACCCGAACAGCCCGCCCAGGAACTTGACATCGTGAATCAGTGTGCCCTTCAGGCTTACGATGCGGTGCTGCGCGTCGTTCACGGTCAAATCGCCTTCCATCGCGGCAAAGACGCGCTCCTCGTAATTCGGCGGATGGAATTCGGGATCGGGCTTGAAATGCAGAATCGTGTTTCCGTTTTCGTCGCTGGTTTTGGTCCAGAGGAACGCCTTGGGGAGGGTCCTCAACATCTCCGCGGCCTGATTGTCATCGTGCTGTTCGCTCTTGTGTTGCCGTGCCTGCTGGTTGTCGTCGTTGATGAAGCTCTCCATGCTGCTGCGTTGCCGCCCGGCAGGGACCGGCTGTCCGTTTCGTTCCAACACGCGGATCAGGTTGCCGGCGGCTGTTTCCGCAACCCATTGCTTCACCGAATTGCCGGGGCGTGAGTCCACCTCGTAGTAGAGCCAGCGGGAGTGGTCGGTGTCGTCGGCGGCAAGCTCGGCCTGTACGGCCTGTTCGACGAACTGGCGGGCGTTTTGCGCGCGAACGTTCTGGGCGAATGTGAAAACGACTGCAAGGGCAAGGAGTTGCGCCCATGCGAGCGCGATGGATGAGACGCGCGGAAGATAGGATGAGATGAAAACTCGATGGAGCCGCACATTATGGTTGGATGCGGACCAGGGGTGCGAGGAACATGGGGGGAACGAGGTCTGGATGCCTGGATGCCGTTATGATCGGGACTATGAAACGAGTTCTCCTCTCCTGGAGCAGCGGCAAAGACAGCGCCTGGACCCTCCATGTGCTGCGCCGCGATCCTTCGATTGAGGTCTGCGCGCTGTTGACGACGCTCAACCAGGAATTCGATCGTGTGGCGATGCATGGCGTGCGCCACGCAGTGCTTGAAGCGCAGGCGGCTGCCGCGGGGTTGCCTCTGTGGGTGGTTCCGCTGCCGTGGCCGTGCAGCAATGAGGTCTATGAAGCGCTGATGGCCGAGGCCTGCCACCGCGCGATTGCCGAAGGCATTGAAGCAGTCGCTTTCGGCGACCTGTTTCTTGTAGACGTGCGCGCGTATCGCGTGCGGCAGCTTGCGGGGACGGGTCTCGAGCCGATCTTTCCTTTATGGCAGATTCCCACCGATCAACTTGCGCGCGAGATGATTGCCGGCGGATTGCGCGCGCGGCTCACATGTATTGACTCCGAGCAGTTGCCGGCCGAGTTTGCCGGCCGCGAATTCGACGAAGCGCTGCTGAAAGATTTGCCGGCCAGCGCGGACCCATGCGGAGAGAAGGGCGAGTATCACTCCTGCGTCTATGCTGGGCCGATGTTCAATGCGCCGCTTGAAATCGCGGGCGGCGAGATTGTTACGCGAGAGCGGTTTGTGTTTGCCGACTTGCTGCTGGCCCCATCAGCAAAAGGTCTGTACAGCTGAACTGCTCTATGTAAGACTGGGCCTGTTTATGGTCCTGGGCCGTTTTCCGTTCCAGGGCTGCTGACAGTCTTCGAATACCAGGGGGCCCCATGACACAAACTCGACGCAGTGATGTTGCGAAGCTGACCGGCATCGCATTTAGGAATGGTAATGGATTTTTGCGCGCGTTATCGGTTCTACCCATCGCGAGTTTGATCTGCGGTTGCGGCGGAAGCATGCAGAAAGGCCCGGCGCCGGGATTCTCAATCTCGCTGAATTCGACAAGCCTTAGCGTGGCGCCTGGCACGACGCAGACGGTTTCGATTTCCGCGACCGCCGTCAGTGGGTTTTCCCAATCGATTGCGGTCACGGTCAGCGGAACTCCCGCAGGCGTTACGGTTTCTCCTTCCAGCTTCACGCTTATGACTGGAACCCCGCAACAGGTCAGCTTCTCGGCCATGTCGTCGGCTGCGGCCGCCCCCGCCACCGTGCAATTCACCGGTACTGCCGGAACGCTGAGCAGCAATGTATCGCTCGCCCTCACTGTAACCCCGGGAATGGCGACGGGCTCCGACGTGGTTACTTATCACGAAGACGTGGAACGAACAGGCCTGTATCCGAATGAAAGCACTCTTACTCTCGCCAACGTGAATTCATCCCAGTTTGGACTGCTGCGCATTTTGCCCGTCGATGGATTGGTGGACGCGCAGCCGCTCTACCTTTCAAATCTGACCGTGGCAGGAAATGCGCAGAATGTGGTTTTTGCGGTGACGGAGCACGACAGCGTTTACGCCTTTAATGCCGACACCGGCGCTCAGCTGTGGAAGACGTCGGTCCTGGGCGCGAATGAAACCACGAGCGACGACCACGGGTGCCACGCGATTGCGCCGGAGATTGGGATTACCTCGACGCCGGTAATCGATCGCAGCGCCGGTGCACACGGCGCCATATTTCTTGTTGGCATGTCGGAGGATCAGTCCGGCGCCTATCACCAGCGCCTGCACGCACTCGATGTGACCACGGGCGCAGAACTCACCGGCAGCCCGGTAGAGATTTCCGCTTCTTTTCCGGGAACGGGCGCCAACAGTTCTCTGGGGATGGTTGATTTCGACCCCGGTCAATATGCCGAGCGCGTGGGGCTGCTGCTGCTTAATGGCACCATCTACCTGGGCTGGACCAGCCATTGCGACCAGCAACCCTACACCGGATGGCTGATGGCGTACAACGAGTCCGATCTTGCGCAGACGGCGGTCTTGAACCTGACACCGAACGGCAGTGACGGATCGATCTGGATGTCGGGCGGGGGAATCGCGGCCGACCCGTATGGCTTCATCTATTTTCTCGACGCCAATGGGACCTTCGACACTAATCTCGACGCCAACAACTTTCCGGTCGACGGCGACTTCGGCAACGGATTCATCAAGGTTTCGATGACCGGGGGAAATCTTGCCGTCGCGGATTTCTTTGAGCCTTATAACACAGTTGACGAGACAAGCGATGACCTGGACCTGGGCTCAGGAGGGGCACTGGTGTTGCCCGATCTCAAGGACGCATCGGGCAATGTTCATCAACTGGCCGTCGGCGCCGGCAAAGACGGTTTGATTTATGTTGTCGATCGTAATTCTTTGGGTAAATTCGACTCGCAGAGTAATGCCACGATTTACCAGAAGATTTCAGGGGCCCTCGGCGGCGGCGTATTCTCGTCGCCGGCTTATTTCAACAACACGGTTTACTACGGCGCGGCCCTCGGTACGCTTAGGGCATTTCCGATCGCAAATGCAATGTTGGCTGCAACCGCCAGCGTTCAATCCGCAAACAGCTTTGGGTACCCCGGCACCACGCCGGCTGTAAGCGCGAATGGGACGACCAATGGCATCGTCTGGGCCGTGGAGAACACGTCTCCCGCCGTGCTGCATGCGTATAACGCTTCAACATTGCAAGAGATTTACTCGAGCACCCAGGCGGCGAATGGGCGCGACAACTTCGGCAACGGGAACAAGTTCATTACGCCAATCATTGCCAACGGCCAGGTCTTTGTGGGAACGCCGAGTGGAGTGGCCGAGTTCGGATTGCTGCCGTAACCGGATGCGATTCCAGATCTAGTTTCTCAGGCTGCGCAGCGCCGGATATACCCTGCGCCACTTGGCGTAGCCAGCCTTGTAAGCGGCCACATCGGCGGGATCGGCGGTGATGCGCTCGGCAACTTCGATGGCCTGGGCGCAGGCTTCGTCGAGATTCTTCCAGTGGTTTGCGCCCACGCCGGCCATCAGCGCGCAGCCGAATGCGCCGCCTTCTTCAGCGGTGAGAATCTCAACTGATTGCCCGTAGATGCCGGCCTGAATCTTGCGCCACAAATTGCCGCGCGCGCCGCCGCCGCCGAGCCGAATGGCGGTGACCGGAATGCCGAGATCGGCGAAGAGCGAGAAGGTGTCCTGCAAACTGTAGGCAACGCCCTCCTGAACCGCGCGGACAAAATGGGCCGCCGTGTGCTCGACACCGATGCCGACAAACCCCGCGCGTACCTCGGGGTCGAGATGAGGCGTGCGCTCGCCCAGCAGATATGGCGCCCACTCAAGGCCCTGGCTGCATGCCGGCACTTTAGCTGCGGCTTCGTTCATTGAGTCGTAACTCTGGCCGGTGAAAAATGTGCCGCGCAACCAGTTCAGGCTCAGGCCGGCGGACTGCGTTACGCCCATCACGTGCCAACGACCAGGCACCGCATGGCAGAAAGTATGAATGCGGCCCTTGGGATCTTTGGTCGGCTCAGCCGTGGCCGCAAACACCACGCCCGATGTGCCGATGGTGGCCGATACGCTGCCCGGCTGCAATATGCCCATGCCCACTGCACCCGCGCCCTGATCGCCCGCGCCCGCGGCAACCGGAGTTCCAGCGGCGAGGCCGGTTAGCGCCGCGGCCTTTTCGCTGATGCGCGCGCAGATTTCCGGTGACTCGTATACCTTGGGCAGCCAGCTCATCGGGATTCCCGCGGCCTCGGCCACTTCCTGCGACCAGCGGCGGTGCGTTACGTCGAGCAGCAGAGTCCCGCTGGCCTCCTGCACGTCGATGGCAAACTCGCCGGTGAGGCGGTAGCGCACATAGTCTTTGGGGCACATGACATGCCTGATCTTCGCGAAGATCTCAGGCTGATGCGTCTTGACCCACAGCAGCTTGGTCAGCGTGAAGTTGGGCAGCGCCGGATTGCAAGTGAGCTCGATGAGCTTTTCGTAGCCGATTTTCTTGGTGAGCCAGTCGCACTCGGGCTGGGTACGCGTGTCGCACCAGATAAGCGAAGGACGCAGCACCGCGCCGTTTTCGTCGAGCATCACGGCGCCGTGCATCTGGCCGGTGAGGCAGATGGCGGCGATGGTTTGTTGCGGATGGGGCGCGGCGGCGATAGCCACGCGAATAGCCTCCTGCGCAGCGCGCCACCAATCCTCAGGATCCTGCTCGGCCCAGCCGGGATGCTCCGCGCGGAAGGGCGCATGCTCGCTCGATGCGCCCGCGATGAGTTTGCCATTCGAATCCACTATCACCGCGCGCGTGCCGCCGGTGCCAACGTCCATCCCGAGAAACCACATAGTCTTTCACTCCGTTCCGCGTATCAATCGCTTTCCCATAAATCGCTTTTCTGGGGCGTCCGCAGCATAGCAGGTGGGGTGGGCGGGGATAAAGCGGGGACGGACGTACCAACCCGGACGCAGAGCGGGACGATTTGAAGGTCGTGATACAATTGTATATACGCATTGCGCTACGCATGGGACGAGCGAAAGAACCTCGCAAATCAACAAAAGCACGGAGGCATCTCATTCGAATTGGCGGCATTGGTTTTCGACGACGAGTATTGCCTGATTGGCAAGGACCGGGTGGACGAAAACGGGGAACAGCGATGGATCGCGCTGGGAGCAGTCTCGGTTGAAGCGGACGCTGTGGCTGTACTGGTGGTGATTCATGCTTACCGGGAGAATCGAAATGGCGAAGAGATCGTCAGAATCATCTCAGCGCGGCGCGCTGAAAAGCATGAGCGAAGAAGCTATCAGGAACAGGCAATTGACTGACGCCGAGAGGAAGGCTTTGCGCAATGCAGCGCGTGCGCAAGAGGCTGGCCGGGATAAAGATATCGATTTCTCCGATATTCCGCGGCTGACCGAAAATCAGCTTTCGCATCTCGTACGCCTGCGACGGCCCAGGCGGAAAGTTGCGGTGAGCGTAAGGCTTGATCCCCAGGTGCTGGAGTGGCTGCGTTCGAAGGGCGACGGCCATCTGACCCGGATCAATGACATCCTGAATAATTTGATGGAGCAGGAGACCCGCGTGCGGGCCAGGGGTTAAGGCACTTTCGCTGGGCTCGCCCCTCCGCCCACGTCAAACAGCCGCGGAACACGATCCGCTACCGGCGGCAGCGCGGGAAATGCCGCATGCGGCTCGGTCTGGTACCAGTAGGCCGTCGAGTAGAAATTGTCTGACCGGTGGTTGGCGTGGCCGTGCTCAATCGTCACGCGAATGGACTGCTCGAACGCGATCGGGCTTTCGAGGTGCCAGCGATAGAGCGAGTAGCGGCTGCCGATGCGCTCGCCGCCGGTAATTAACGGCGCGCCGTTGTGCGGATAGGCGAATTGCTGGCCGTAAAAATCCCACGCGCCGTTGTAGTAGTCCTCAGTGCCGGTGCCGTTGATGGTGGGCATCTTGTCGCCGTCGATAAAGATCATGTCGTCGCCCTCGCCGAACCAATCATTCTGGTTTTGCAACACAGACTGCGTGACGCCGACGAAATGGCCGCGGCCCGTGGCTTCGAGAAAGACGTAATTGTCAGCGCCATCGAGGTTCTTCTTGTCGCCTACCGGATCGCTCCAATTGTGGGTCCAGTTGTTGGTCCAGCCGTGGCAGGGCGCGGCCTGGCGGAACTGCGCGTGAAAGCGGCCCAGGCCCTCGGGCAGCGATGCGAGAGTTACGTAATCGACGGCGAAGTAGAGATTGTCGGTGCGTTTTGGCCCCTCATTGGTGAGGGTGATTTTTGCAGCGCTGGCGAACGGCATTTCGAAGTAGGAGTTGAGAGCCTTGGCCGGCGCGACTGTGAGCAGCGCCGACTGATAGGTGAAATACTCGCCCAGGCCGAGACCGTAGAAGTCGCCGATGGGTGCTTCCACCGAAGGCGAGGATTCGCCGTCCCACCACGCGCGCAGGACCAGGTTCTTCAAATGCATCGGGTCATCGGAGTTGATGGTGAACCAGACGTGCGTGACCGAACCCGCGCCGGTAACCTCGAGCAGCGTGTGCGACGCGCCGGGATCGACGGGAACCGAGTCGGCGTTGCCGCCGGTGCGATCCCAGCTTGAGGAACGGCGGCTTTTGTAATTGCGCAGGCGAGCCAGGGAAAAGAGGTCTTCGCCCGATGCTTCGTCAAGCGGAGGGGGCGCGGCGATCGCGGTGCCAGGCGTGGCGAGAAGAGCCGCGGCCGGGACTGCGCCGGCGATTGCGCCGAGCACATTGCGGCGGGTGCGAAGGCTGCTGTTCGAGCGGATCGAGTTCATTTGGGTGTCCTCTTTAGGGCTTAGGTCGTGACAGCGTATTTTAATCCGGTTGGGCAACCTGTGGGACCGCAACCGTCGCCTATCGAAAGATTTCCAATTTGATTCGCCGCGTTTTTCCCGGCAGCCCCCGGCCTGTTATGGTCAGTGAGGAACTTTTTGCCGACAAGCAACTTTCAAATGAATCCACCATAGGGAATCCGCATCGATGTGGAAGCGCTGGCGAATCCGGATACTGCTGTTTCTGGCCGTCCTCGGCCCCGGATTTATTACCGCCAACGTCGATAACGACTCGGGCGGAATCTTCACCTACTCGCAGGCCGGCGCGCAATACGGATACACGCTGCTGTGGACCATGATTCCCATCACGATCGCGCTGATCGTGGTGCAGGAGATGTGTTCTCGCATGGGCGTGGTTACCGGCAAGGGCCTCAGCGACCTGATCCGCGAAGAGTTCGGCCTGCGGCTCACCTTCATCATGATGGTGCTGCTGGTGGTGCTGAACTACACCAACGTGGTCACGGAGTTCATCGGCATCGCCGGGTCGCTGCACCTGTTTCATGTATCCAAATTCATCAGCGTGCCCATCTGCGCCTTCCTGGTGTGGGCGCTGGTGTTGAAGGGCGACTACAAAAGCACCGAGAAGATTTTTCTGGTTGCATCGCTGGTATACATTGCATACATTTTTGGCGGCGTGCTGGCGCACCCTGACTGGCACGAGGCATTGTTGGCCACGGTCAAGCTGCCGGCCAAATCGGTGTGGCGCGACAAAACCTACATCTACATGGCCATTGGCGTGGTGGGCACCACCATCGCGCCGTGGATGCAGTTCTACCTGCAGTCGTCGGTTGTGGAGAAGGGCATACCGGTGAAGGACTACGGTGCGTCGCGGCTCGACGTAATCGTGGGCTGCTTCTTTACCGATTTGATTGCGTGGTTCATCGTGGTGGCTTGCGCGGCTACGCTGTTTGTGCATGGAATGGGTGCCATCCAAGTGGCGGCTGACGCCGCCGAGGCGATGCGGCCGCTGGCCGGCGACTACGCGTTCCTGCTGTTTGCCTTCGGGCTCTTCAACGCGTCGCTGTTCGCAGCTTCGATTCTGCCGCTCTCAACGGCCTACACCGTGTGCGAAGGTCTCGGCGTTGAGTCCGGCGTGGACAAGAGCTTTAAAGAGGCTCCGTTTTTCTACTGGCTCTATACGGCGCTGATTGTGGGCGGCGCGGCCACGGTGCTGGTGCTGCCCGATGCGCAGTTGATCAACGTGGCGATTCTGTCGCAGGTGTTGAACGGCGTGCTGCTGCCGGTAGTCATCATCCCGATGCTGCTGCTGATCAACCGCAAAGACCTCATGGGCGAGCACCGCAATTCGCGCCTCTGGAATGTGATTGCGTGGGCGACGAGCGTTATTGTGATCGTGATGACGGGCGTGATGCTGTGGGGGATGGTGCCGGGACACTAAAAACAGCCTTCAGCTCTTAGCTTTCAGCTTTTAGCTCGTTTGTGCGCGGTGCGGACTCTGCGGCGTCCAATCCTGCATAAGAGCCGACCACCGCGTTTTGAAAGGGCACGACTTCAGTCGTGCCGTGATGGCTCAAAAATGAATGCGGCTTTAGCCGCCGAGGGATGTCTTTTCGTTCGCAAAGTTGTAAAAAATAGCAAGGCACGCCACATTAGTTTGAGGGCCGTATGAACGAGTTGGAACTTCTTTCCGAGGTAGCCGTGCTCAAGAACATACCCGAGAAGGGACTTGTTCGCGCCAGGTTGGAACTGTCGTTGAACTGCTTGCCCCTTCCGTGGCCGAGGTCGAGTTTAGCGACGATCAAGGGCGCACCTACGCCATGACCGCACTGCAATCGGAGGAGTTGATTCGCCTTCACCACCGGCCATACGAACGCGTAGCCTAAGAGTGGCGCGGGACTGGCAAAAACAGAGTGATTGTGATCGCGATGAAGGAATTCCGGGTCTATTTTCCCTTTGCATCCAAATCCGGCAGGCTCAGGAACCAGTCGTAAAACGCGTCGTCGAAGTCGTGGTACTCGCCGAATTTGATGGTGGGCAGCGACCGATGCGCGGGCACGATCGCGTAGAAGCGGAAGTTGCTTTCGTCGCCCCGGGGAACGATCTGGCGGCGGCCGCGAATCTCGCTGAAGGGGATGCTGGCGATGGTGAGCAGGTAGCGTTTTTCCAGGGCGTCGGCGGTGAAGCTCAGGCTCGACGTGAATGTGTGAAACGCGAAAATCACGGTGCAAAGCACTACTAGCGAGATAATCAGTGCGGTTTCCGCTGAAGGCTGGTCGAGGCCCAGTTTCACGCGGCTCACGATGCCCGCCGAAAAGATGAGCCCGGTGGCAAGCAATGCCAGGGCCCCGGAACGAACGGTACGTTTGACGCGGTAAACGGCAAGGAATGGCGCGGAGTTGTTCATTGCAACCTGCCCAGGGCTGAGGGCCTGCCGCATGGATGGGGTGCGTCCGGCCGGGACCTCGGCGAAAGCGAATCTTCTTGGTTAACCCGGGATCGGGCCAAGAGTAGCGCTCCAGCCCGGCGCTACGATTCGAAACGCGGTACGAAGCTGAAAGCTGAGAGCTGAAAGCCGAGAGCTGACAGCTGAAAGCTGTTCTTACAGCAGCTTGCCTGCCGCCAAATCCCGGATCAGCCCGCGGTCGGCGGCGAGAAAATCATAAGCGGTGAGGTCGGCGAGCTTCACCCACTTGACCTGCTCATAGATCTGGTTTTGAATTTCGCCCTCGAATTCGCGGACGGCAAAAAACTGCAGGTCGACGGCGCCCCCATGGCGGTAGTTATGGCGGATGTGGATGACCTTGGCGCCGACAGTGGCCTGGATTCCGAGCTCTTCATGGAGTTCGCGGGCCAGCGCCTGCTGAGGGCTTTCGCCGGGCTCGATTTTGCCGCCGGGAAACTCCCAAAGCAGAGCCATGGGCTGGTTGGGGCGGCGCTGACCGATCAGGACTTCGCCTTCACGGACGATGAGCGCGGCGGCCACAAAGCGCAGCGCACCTGGGGTACGGGGGCCGGCGTTGGATGCGGCGTCTTGCACGCGTTTATTGTAAACCAAACAAAGGAGATGCGCTTACGGGTTGCCGTGCCGCGATTTTAGCGGCATTGAAAAGGCTATTCGCCGTTGACGGCGGCATCGAGTCCCTCGGCGCCCTTCGGCTTGAAGTAGCCCCATCCGCGCTTGCCCGCTTCGGCAATCAGCGCCGGAGAAGGATTGACGGGGAAGGCGCAGCGGGCCATTTCAAGCATGGCCAGGTCGTGCAGCGAGTTGCCGAAGACTGCGTCGGGATGCGGCAGCCCGATGCGCCTGAGTGCGACTGCCTTGGCCGGCCCGGTGGGTACATCGACAAGATCGCTGGTGATGACGCCGTTTTGGACGCGGACCTCGGCAGCGACGACGCGGTCTTCAGGAATTCCGAAGTCGCGCACGCCCTCGGCTATCACCCAGCGATTGGTGGAACTGACGGCCCAGATCTCGGCGCCGGCGGTGCGCAGATCGGCAACGAGCTTAACCAATTCCGGAAAAATGTTGGGCCTGATGAATTCGTTGAAATACTGAGCGGCTGCCGCGCGCAATTCCTGGTCGCGCAGGCCGGCGTAGATCTGCACCATCTCGCCGCAGATCGCTTCTTCAGTTACATTGCCGGCGCGATAGGCCCTGTGGCGGGTGTCGATCCAGTCGCTGGTGGAGCGTGAAACCAGACCCTGCTCGAGCGACCACACCATGAAGCCGTAGCCGGCGTCGCCGCTCCAAAGGGTTCCATCGCAATCGAAAACCGCTACGCGGGGCTTGCACTCCTTCACCAGCCGCTCAAACTCCTCCGCGGTCCATTTTGAAGCCTCTATCTCTGTACGCAACAAGCGTTCCTCAATCCTGCTCACAATAATGTCCAATTCTATTTTCGTCGATGCGCGCCGGAATTGCACGTCAAGGTTCGGTAAACGGTGCGGCAGGCACGAGTTCGCGGCGCACTTTGAAGCCTGTCAACGCAGTTCAGCTCAACGCGTTGCCGCATTATGAAGCTTCATAGTGCCATTGTTGATTCCTTGGCGAACGTGGTTCGGTAACCCGGCGGCCGGCGCTGGGCGAAGCCGGAACGCGCGGATAATCGAAGGTGTGGAAACGGGCAACCAAAATACGGGCAATACGGGCCTCCTGCGCGATCACCAGACCTATTTGAGGGTTGAGAAGGGGCTGCGGCCGCTGACCTGCGAGGCGTACTTAAGCGACCTGCGGACGTTCGCCGAGTTTATTGAGAAACGCAATGGCGTACTGCTGATGGCGGTCCAGGAAGACGTGACGGCGTTTCTCGAGCATCTGCGGGCGCACGGGATCGATTCGCGTTCATCGGCGCGAAAGCTGAGCTGCCTGCGCGGATTTTACAAGTGGCTGCTGCTCGACCGCCGCATTCACCACGATCCGACGGTGAATGTGGAGTCGCCCAAGACATGGAAGGTGCTGCCGAAATCGCTTGCCGAGCCGGAGGTTGCGGAGATGCTGGAGCGGGCGCAGATGGCCGCCACGCATCCGCAGGCGCAGGCCACGGCGTTGCGGGATCGCGCGATTCTGGAGTTGCTGTACGCGGGCGGATTGCGCGTGTCGGAGGTGACTGCGCTCAGCACCAGCGACCTGGTGCTCGATGCCGGCCGCGTGCAGGTGCGCGGCAAAGGCGACAAGGAACGGATTGTACCGCTGGGCAGCTCCGCCGTTCTCGCTTTGGAGGAGTACTTGCGTCAGGGAAGGCCGCATCTCGACCGCATCAGCACGGCGCACGGCGGGCGCAATCAGCGCAAAGACAGCGCGCGGCTCTTTCTATCGCTGCGCGGCATGCCGCTCACGCGCCAATGGGTGTGGCACCTGGTGAAGATGGCCGACCCTAATGCCAGCCCGCACATGCTGAGGCATAGTTGCGCCACGCACATGGTGGAGCACGGCGCCGACTTGCGCAGCGTGCAGCTGCTGCTGGGCCACGCCGACATTTCAACCACGCAGGTTTACACGCACCTCGCGCTGGGAAGGCTGAAGGCCGTGCATCGCATGCATCACCCGAGAGGGATGCGGCGGGATGAAGAGCGCGTATCCGAAGTGCACAATGAGAATGGGTGCCCCGGGTCCCTCGCCCTTGGGGACCCGGGAGACCAAGCCGCCCAAGCCCCCGAACGATTAGTTAAACAGGTACCTACCATTAATAAATCGGAGACCAGCGATACGCTTGAGGGAATTGCATGAACGCGCCCGCGGCGATTGCGGCCAGCCCCGCCGAATTGGCAGCGGAGTATATGCGCATGCTTGCCGGGGAGCGCGGCGCTTCGGCGCACACGCTCAGGGCGTACCGGCGCGAGCTTGAGGATTTTACTGCGTGGGTGAGCGGGGCTGAATCGGGATTGGGCGCCGATGCGGGCGGCGGCGCCGAACCGAGTGTCGAGCGCATCGAGCACACGCACATTCGCGCCTATCTTGGCACGTTGTACGAGCGTGGCCTATCAAAGGCGTCGGCGGCGCGGGCGCTGGCCGCCATCAGGAGCTGGTTCAAGTGGCTGGCGCGGGCGCATTACATTGAGCAGAACGCGGCAAGGCTGGTTTCGACGCCCAGGCTGCCCAAGCATTTGCCGCGCGTGCCGTCGATCGAACAGATGAATCGCGTAGTGGATTCGGTGAGCGAGGATGCGGCGAGCTGGCCGGCGCGTGACCGGGCAATTCTCGAAATGCTTTACGGATGCGGCATCCGCAACGCCGAGCTGACCGGCCTGAACCTCAAAGACATCCATTGGGCGAATGAAGCGGTGCTGGTGCGCGGCAAGGGGCAGAAGCAGCGCTACGTTCCACTGGGCGACGCGGCGGCGCAGGCCGTACGCGCTTACTTGACGGAACGGTCGGCGCGGCTGGCGGCGACGAGGAGCGATGCGCACACACCGGCGTTGTTTTTGAATCTGCAATTGCGCGGGCTCGAGAAGGGCAGCGAGGCGCGGCTGACGACACGAAGCGTGGGGCGGATTGTGAAACGCATCGCGATTCTGCGCGGGCTGCCGGAGGATGTGCATCCGCACACGCTGCGTCATGCCTTCGGCACGCACCTGCTTGAAGAGGGCGCGGACCTCAGGGCGATCCAGGAACTGCTGGGACACGAGCGGCTATCGACCACGCAACGATATACGCAGATGAGCACCGCGCAACTGGTCGAGGTTTACGACCGGACGCATCCGCGGGCGAAGTAGCGGGCACACAAAGCAAATTCCGATTCCTGGTCCTTCCGATTTCATGACCTGGAAAGTCACAGCCCTGCCCCAAGCCTGCGTTCCCGCGCAGAGGCCTGTCATCCTGAACGAAGTGAAGGATCTGCGGTTGCGGTTGCATTTGCTTTTATGGAAGCGCATTCCCGATGCAACCCAGATTCCGCCTCCCGGGTGGTTCACCCTTCACCCCCTTGGGTTCTACCACAGGCGAGGGTACCCCGTCCTTGAAGTTTCATCGCGTCAAGGGTGGGAATGCACGACCCAATCCGGATGCCCCGAAACGGCGGGTCGATTCTACACCTCGCCAAATGGAAGGCTTGAGAGCGGCTTGGCCTGGGCGGTGGTTCCCACCCTTCCCGCACAGAACGCGGGAACCATGGGGCACCCTCGATTGTGGTTGAACGAAAAAAGCCAAGGGTGGGCCACCCAGCTATCCAGAAATTAAGAATTCTTAGGCGCAGTCCCCTGAAGACAACGGCAGATCCCTCACTGCGTTCGGGATGACAGTCCTGTTTCGGGTTCTGGGCAAGTCATCGGCTTTCGCCAGCAGCATGAATTTTCAGGGCAGATGCTTCGCTCCGCTGCGACGAAAACGCGCTCGCACATCTCGAAGAATCGATGAGTTGCGGGATCGGGAGTTTTCGTCAACTTCCATGGACAATCGCGTCCACCGAAACTCAGGATGACAGCGAGTCTTCTTGACTGACCCGTGACGCAAAAGGCCAGCCAACATCCGCAAATGGAAAAGGTGGATTTCGTCTCGCTCTATGGCGATTGAAAATCCACCCCAAGTTGAGGCCTCAATTATTACAAAACTCGATGATTACGAAACCCGTTTCGATCTATTGCTCGGGCGTTACCAGGTGGTGGGCGATGGCAAACAACGCCAGCTCCAGCCGCGTTGAAACGCCGGTCTTGTCGAAGATGTTTGAGAGGTGCCGCTTCACCGTCTCCTCGCTCAGCGTGAACTGCTTGGCAATGTCGCGATTCGAGCAGCCCTCGACAATGCAGCCCACCACTTCAAGCTCGCGTGGAGTCAATCCGTAGGTCTTGCGCGCAGGTACCTGCGCCTGCTGCATCAGGTCGTGGAGGGCCGAAACCAGGTTCACCACCCGCTTGCCGCCGATCCAGTAATCGCCGGCGTGAACGGTGCGGATGGAGGTATGCAGATGGCTGGCGATGGCGTCTTTGAGCACGATGCCCCGCGCGCCAATGTGCAGCGCCTCGATAATCTGCTGCGTGGTGATGGTCGAAGTGAGCAGCAGGATCTTTGCCGTAGGCGTGCCGTTCATGATGGCGCGCATCGCCTCGAGCCCCGGCAGATGCGGCATCTGCAAATCGAGCAGCAGAATGTCGGGCATCAGCTCCAGGGTCTGGGTAATGGCTTCATTGCCGTCGGCGGCCTCGCCGACAACCAGAAACCCGTCCTCCTCCGACAGCATGTTTGTGACTCCGATGCGGACCACCGGGTGGTCATCGGCAATCACGACGCGAATGGGTTTATCCATCTTTGCGGCTCGCTTCCTGGCGCAGTTTCCCGACCCAACTTCAAAGGCATGCTCCGATCGAAACCCCATCTTCAACCAAAACTCGATCGAAACTCCATGCCGGCCCACAACCCTGCCCTCGCTACAATTTACCAGTCAGGGCTCGATATCATGCAGGCAATTCAGGATCAAGCATACTCTCCAGGGCCCGTGCGGCGGCACGTAAATCGCCAACCAGCACACCGCCGTTATCCAAGTGGTTACCGCTGCCGCTGCGCGCGCCCTTTTCAATCAGCGCGCCCAGGCGTGCGGCCTGTGAGGCTCCCGCCATCGCGCAGCCGCCTTTGATGGCGTGCCCGATGCGCGATGCCTCGGCCATATCGCCCGTGGCAAGCGCCAGTTCCAGTGCCGAAGCTCGCTGATTCAAATCTGTAACTATGGCGCGGTAAATCTGGCGCACGGCCGGCTCAGGCATCAGCGCCCGAAACTGTGCCAGCACCGCGAGGTTGATGACCGGCGCATTGGTTTCGAGCATCGACACGGTAACGGGCGCCCCTGCCGGAGCCACTCCGCGATCAAGCACTTTCCGCATCGCCTCCACCTCGAAGGGCTTGATCAGGAATCCGTCGGTTGCCTCGATCACCTCGGGCGGCAAGGCGCTGCCGCTGATAGCCAGGATCCGCGCCTCGCTCTGCTCCCGCATCTTCTTGATGAGCGCCGTCCCGTTCAGCCCCGGCATCTGCGTGTCCATGAGAATGATCTCAGGCGCCGGTTTCATGGCCGCCAGCACTTCGAGCGCCGCGGCTCCGCTTTCAGCCGTATGCACGGCGTATCCGTTGAGCGTAAGAACCGTGGCAGTCACTTCGCGGCTCACCATGTCGTCATCGATGAGCAGGACCGCAACCTGATCCCTACGCATTGTTAAACCGAACATGGCTCTATTGTCAGCGGTCCAAATGGGTCATCACTCAATTTCTTGCCGCGATGAACCCACTTTGTCTACGCGCCTCCCGGTTGCAGTCATCGTTTTTGATCCATCGGAAATTGATGCGGCGTCTACCGTCTCCCCAGAGAAAAACCGCGTTTGGAAACTTGTTGCGTGCATATCCGCCTCTTGCGATCAATGCGCCTCCACAGGCACACCCAGCGACGCCGGCGCCGGCAGGTCTTTGCCATCCCAACGCTCGCGAACTGCCTGCTGGAACCGGTCTCCGCGCTTCTGCCACATCTGGATCGCGAGATCGTAGCGAACCGTCACGTTGTTGAGCCAGTACGGCCGGTTTTCACCCAGCCAAACCTGGCTGTATTCGCCTTTGATGGCCGAATACGCGTCGCGCAGGTCCTGGCAAAATCCGTTCATGCTGCTGATCTCGTCAAGCTCGTTCTCGACATTCGAAGTCTGCGCCTTATCGTGCTGCCCGGCCACGGCCTTGCCATAACTCGATGCGATCTCCTGCGCCAGTTCAAACTTCATCCCGATCAGGTCGAGCCTGCGCGCGCCCAAATCCATGGCCTCAAGCGCGCCCGGCTCGCGCAATTCAGCGTCCGCGTAGCGCGCCTGGTCCAGCAGAACCATCGCATTCTCCGCATGGGTGCGAATCTCAGCCGCAACCGGCAGCACCTTGGCTGAGATGCTCTGCCCCTCCGCGCTCCACGGATCGACCCAGAAAACCTGGTCGCTGGTCAGGTCGGTCTTGGCGCCGTCGAGCGCGTCGTGCGCCGCCATCAACTCCTTCTCCGCCGCATTGATTTTGCCGCTCGGGTCCATATTGAAGTCCTGCCCATAATTCTCCTGATAAACGGCAATGTTGCTCTCGCCCGGTTGCCATGCGGCCACCGCGCCAAACAGCAGCGGGTACCAATCGAGGTTGAACAGCCCCTCGCCGTCGTCGTTCCAAACCGTGGTCAGCGCGCCGGTCGATCCCAGTTTCTGCCCTTCGCGAATAAAGCCCTGAATATTCCAAAAGCCGTTCTTCGCCGCCGGGTACACCTCGTTCCAGTTCGAATCGCCCGGAGCCACCCACGTCTCAATGCCGGCCTTTGAAAATGGATCGATCATCTTGTCGAAGTTCTCGTGCGCGCCGTAGCCCCATGGCACCGCAATCATGTCCTTAGGCAAGGCGGAAACCGATTCGGGATTCTGGTCGCCAATATCGCCCCAGAACAGCAGCCGCTTATTCAGCGGCGCAAGCTCATCGTGTATCTGCTTCAGAAAGTCCATATACACCGGCCCGTAACCCTCCTGCTGCACGCGCTGCTGGGTGCGGCCGCGGCCCAGGTCAAACGTCTCATCGGCGCCGATATGGATAAACGGCGAGGGGAACTCCTGCGCAATCTGCGTAAACCAGTCTTTGATGAGCGGCAGCGTGCCCGCCTGGCCCGGCGCCAGCACATAGCCGTACGGAGTTTCCGCCACATCCTGGTAAAGCTCCCATTTCAGCACGTGATGTACATGGCCAAACGCCTCCTGCTCGGGAACAATCGTCACGTGATATTGGCGCGCATAAGCCACAAGTTCTTGAGCCTCGGCCGGCGTGAGCGCGCTCCCCGGCAGAGCCGGCAGCGGGTGATCGGGATAAAGCAGTGTGTGCTCAAAGTAAGGCGAATAAATGTTGGCCTTGAACGAAGCAAACACGCGAATCTGGTGCTTTTGAAATTCGAGCGTGGGGAACGGCCCGCGCGATAGATCGTCGTCGATTCCGCGATACCGCATCGCCGGCCAGTCGCGGATGGTTCCCGTGGGCAGCACGCGCGGCTCGCCGGCCAGCGGCAGCAACTGCTTGAAGGTCTGCACGCCATAGAAGACGCCGGAACCGGAGGCGCCGATAATCGTAGCCTCGTGCG
This sequence comes from uncultured Acidobacteriaceae bacterium, assembly GCA_963732165.1. Classification (GTDB taxonomy): domain Bacteria; phylum Acidobacteriota; class Terriglobia; order Terriglobales; family Acidobacteriaceae; genus Telmatobacter. The sequence goes on along the minus strand of CAVSYM010000040.1, from coordinate 96,562 downwards.
CTTCGAGAACAATAATGTAGCCCTCTGACTCCATCGCCGGATCGAAGACCAGACCGGCGTGCTTGATGATCGCCTTCGCCGCAGCCGTATCGTGGCGCAGCAGCGTGACACGATAAGCCACTTCTTTCCCGCCGCCCTCATCGCCGTGGCTGGCATGCGCCTGCGCCTTTTCCATCTGCTTGATCGCGTCTTCAAGATCGCGCGCGGCAAACAGGTCCTCCTCATCGTGGCCCGGAACCAGCACAATAATGTGGCCGAGCGGGCCGGTCGGTTTGCCTAAGAATGCCTCGCGTGGCGCAGGCAGCAAATGCACCTGCTGCACCTGCGCAGACTGGGCCGACGGTTGTTGCGCCAACTCCTGACTTTGCGCCCGGGCGGCCAACGGCGCGGCAACCAGCAGAAAAAGCAGCGACAGAACCGATGCGCAGACCGCAATCGCGCTCTGTCGAAGGGCAGGAAACGAAAATCGAGGCATCTCAATCTACCTTCAGCTCATAATTATGAGCATTTGAAATGAATACGATCATTGTAGACTAGGACTTCGTGATGAGAGGATCCATTCAATGACCCCAGACGGCGCAGCTTCGCAACCGGCCGCTAACTCCCTGGCTACCATTCAGCGTTATAACGCATTCCTCCTGCTGGTTGCAGGACTGGGCGGCCTGCTCTACGGCATCGACGTCGGCATCATCGGCGGCGCGCTGCCTTATCTTGAAGCCACATCGCATCTCAACCCTCAGGAACTCTCAATCATCGTTGCAGCCGTGCTGCTTGGCGGCGTTTTCTCAACCCTCTTTGCCGGCATGCTCGCGGACTGGATGGGCCGCAAGCCGCTCATGATCCTGAGCGGCGCCGCTTTCGCCGTCAGCATCCCTATCATCGCCTTATCTCATGGCTACGGCCCGCTTTTCATGGGACGCCTGTTGCAGGGCATGAGCGCCGGGGTCATTGGCATCGTCGTCCCGCTTTACCTTGCCGAGTGCCTGCCTGCCTCCTCGCGCGGAAAAGGCACGGGCATCTTCCAATGGCTGCTTACCTTCGGCATTGTGGTCGCCGCACTTATCGGCATTTATTACAGCTACCGAGTTCACGCTGTCGAACTCACCTCGAACGCGGATACCCTCTTCAAATTCAAAGACGATGCATGGCGGCGCATCTTCTGGGTCTCGTTGCCGCCCGGCCTGCTGTTTGTTCTGGGAGGGTTCTTCGTAAGCGAGAGCCCGCGCTGGCTCTTTCGCCGCGGCGTACGCGACAAGGCATTCGCTGCGCTGCTGCGATCGCGCACACCGGAGCAGGCCGCAAACGAAATTCGCGAGATGGAAGAGACCGCCCATGTCGCTACGCGGAAAGACTCTGCGGGCAAGCTTGCTTCCGGATCGCTTCTGCAGCGCAAATACATCATCCCCTTCGTCCTCACCATCGTCATCCTCTCCTGCAATACAGCAACCGGCATCAACTCCGTTATTGGCTTTAATACCGGCATCCTGCTGCAGAGCGGCCTTTCAGATCTGTGGGCCCACTGGGGCTACGTCATCTTCACCTTTTGCAACTTTGCCGCCACCATCATCGGCATGACTCTGGTCGACCGCAAGGGCCGCCGCTTCCTGTTTATCCTCGGCACCAGCGGCATCATCGTCGCCATGGTCAGCGTGGGCACACTCTTTCTGCGCACTGAGAAGGTCTCGGTCGATACCGGATCGCAATTGCAACCGCTGGTCAACGCCAATCAGGAGCTGACTCTGCGCTTCGACCAGGCTGAAGCCGCACGCCTGCTCGCCAACGCCGGCCAGGCCGCCGGCAGTCAAATCGACAGCAGCCGAGCCTCGCTCGCCATCATCTACTCCTACGGCGACTTCGCCGCAACCACAAGCTTTGTCCGCTCCGACGACAATTCAGCCCCGCCCATTCACATCGCGCGGGCCGATTGCATTCCCAGCGGCAAAGTGGAGGCATTCTTCTCCAACCCCTTTGGCAACCTCGACGCCGCACGCACCGCGCCTCTCGTCATTCGCAAAGCCTTGGTCGGAAGTGTCCCCGACGCATCGCACGGATGGCTGGTGGCGTTGTGCCTTTATCTCTTTGTCGCCTGCTATGGAATGGGGCCCGGTGTGTGCGTCTGGATTGCGCTCTCTGAACTGATGCCCACGCGCATCCGCTCCAACGGAATGAGCATCGCCCTGGTGCTCAACCAGCTGGTCTCCGCTACGCTGCAGGCAATCTTTCTGCCCTTCGTGGCCAAGCACGGCTATTCATCGATGTTCTACCTTTTCGGCGCCTTCACGGTCGTCTACTTCCTGACCGTGGTGTTCTTCCTGCCCGAAACAAAGGGCAAGACACTGGAAGAAATTGAGGCGCATTTTGAGGGGAAGGCAGCTTCTAGCTTATAGCTTCTAGCTTCTAGCTTTCAGCGATCATGGATCTTTGTATTAGTCCGCCACCGGCGTCTTCGACCCACAATGACTGAAACATTGGGTGCCCCATCCATCGAGCGTCTTTTGCTCGATGGGTGGGATGTCACGAAGCCCAAGTTGCAAGCAGCCGGTTTTGTTTCTTATTAGTCCCCACCGGCGTCTTCGACCCTCGATCGATGAAACATTTGGGTGCCCCAGGTCCCTCGCATTTGGGGGCCTGGGATAGCACGCACTTCAACCAACCCGTCCCGATCAGCCCCACCCCTGTTTCTCCACCACCGCCTTCGACAAATTCCGCGGCCGGTCCACGTCGATGCCGTGCTCGATCGCCATCGAATACGCGAACAGCTGCAGCGGAACCACTTCGACAATCGGCAGCAGATACTCCGACGCCGGCCGCACCGGAATGCAGTCGCTCACAAGCCCCGGCACGTCCTCGTCATCGGCATTCGCAATCGCAATCACACGCGCGCCCTGCTCCTTCATATCGGCCAGCAGTTGCAGCGTCTTTTCATATCTGCGAATCGACGCCGCCAGCCTGCGATCCACCGTCGCCACCACCACCAGCGGCACGCTGTCGCTCACCAGCGCGTTAGGCCCGTGCTTCAGCTCGCCCACTGGGTAGCCCTCGGCGTGCACATACGACGACTCCTTCAGCTTGAGCGCGCCCTCGCGCGCAATCGCGTAATGAATGCCGCGCCCGAGATAGAGAAACGTCGACGCACTCGCATACCGCGCAGCGAGCCGCTCAGCCTGCTCGCGCCATCCATCGAGCTGCGCCGCAAGCGCATCCGGAACAGCCCTTAACTCCGGAATCAATTCGCCCAGATCCGCCGCATTCATCCGCCCCAGGTGCGCGCCCTCGTACAGCGCGAGTAGGTAGAGCGCAGCCAACTGGCACGTAAAGCTCTTGGTCGCCGGAATCGCTTTCTCGCGCCCCGCCGCCAGCGTCATCGAAACATCGGCCTGGTGCGCCATGGTCGACGCCGGCGCGTTGGTGATGGCCAGCGTCTTGTGTCCCTGCCGCCGCGCCTCGCTGAGCGCTGCCAGCGTGTCGGTAGTCTCGCCCGACTGCGACAGCACCATCACGCTCGGATGCCGCAGATCCAACACGCCGCGCAGGCTGTACTCGCTCGCGTACTCCACGTCCACCGCCAGCCCGCACAAATCCTCAAGCAGAATCTCGCCGTAGAGCCCGCTGTGCCGGCTCGATCCGCTGGCCGCAATCAGAATTTCGCCGTTGGGTGCAAGCCACTGCGAGAGCTGCCGCGCCACCTCCGGCTTCAGCGCATTACCGTCAAGGTAAAGCGCCAGCGTGCGGTTCAGCGCCTCGGGCTGCTCGTAGATTTCGCGCAGCATTTCGTGAGGAAACAGCGTCATAGCATGACCTTGGAAGCCTGAAATGAACTGATGTGGCCTTCCAGATGATCATAACCTAGATTTTCAATCAGTTTTGTGAATAAAGAGAGTGCGATTCGTGATCCGTGGGCCGTGAGCCGTGATCCGTGAGCGGCGGACCGAGCCCGGAGGGAGCAGAGGCCTTAAAGTCTCTGAAATCGGCGGGTGCCCCCGGTCCCTCGCATTCGGGGACCGGGGAAAGCGAGCGGCCCACTCATCCTGATATCGGGAACTGTGGCGCGTGGCCCACTCATCCTGATATCGGAAGCTGTGCCCCGTTCATCGCGGCCTTATCGCGATGAGCGGGTCGTCGGGCAAGGTTGGCGCAGTGGCCCACTCATCCTGATATCGGAAGCTGTGCCCCGTTCATCGCGGCCTTATCGCGATGAGCGGGTCGTCGGGCAAGGTTGGCGAGTGGCCCACTCATCCTGATATCGGGAACTGTGCCCCGTTCATCGCGGCCTTATCGCGATGAGCGGGTCGTCGGGCAAGGTCGTAGCGGCACGATAGTCCACATGGCCTGGGCAGGTGGCCCACTCATCCTGGTACCGGGAACTGTGCCCCGTTCATCGCGGCCTTATCGCGATGAGCGGGTCTTCGGAGCAAGGTCCCAGCAGAGTTACGATAGCACCATGCCACATGGCCTGAAGGCAGGTGGCCCACTCATCCTGATATCGGAAACTGTGCCCCGTTCATCGCGGCCTTATCGCGATGAGCGGGTCTTCGGAGCAAGGTCCCAGCAGAGTTACGATAGCACCATGCCACATGGCCTGGAGGCAGGTGGCCCACTCATCCTGGTATCGGGAACTGTGCCCCGTTCATCGCGGCCTTATCGCGATGAGCGGGTCTTCGGGCAAGGTCTGGCGAGTGGCCCACTCATCCTGATATCGGAAACTGTGCCCCGTTCATCGCGGCCTTATCGCGATGAGCGGGTCTTCGGAGCAAGGTCCCAGCGGAGTTACGATAGCACCATGCCACATGGCCTGAAGGCAAGTGGCCCACTCATCCTGGTATCGGGAACTGTGCCCCGTTCATCGCGGCCTTATCGCGATGAGCGGGTCTTCGGAGCAATGTCGCAGCGGAGTTACGATAGCACCATGCCATACGGCCTGAAGCGGTTCCAGAAAGCCGAAGCCCTTCACTTCATTACGTTCAGTTGTTTTCATCGTCTTCCGTTCCTTGAAGCGCCGGGACCCAAGGAGGCGTTCGAGGCTGTTCTGGAACAGACCCGCGCACGTCATCAGGCCAGGGTCTACGCTTACGTCCTGATGCCTGAACATATCCACTTGTTGATGAACGAACCTCCGCTGATCCTGGTGGCTCAGTTTTTGAAGGCGCTCAAGCAGATCACTTCACGCAAGCTGCGAGGCGGTCGCCCGCAGTTCTGGCAGGACCGTTACTTTGACTCGAACGTCCATGGCGAAACGGCCCGGTCTGAAGTGATCCGATATATCCACCGAAACCCTGTCAAACGGGGACTGGTCGCATCGCCTGAGCAGTACCGATGGAGCAGCTTCAACCACTACGCTACGGGAATCCGAGGAGTCGTTGAAATCGAGTCGGAATGGACGGCAAGAACCCGCGGCCCACTCATCGCGATAAAACTGCAATGAACGGGGCACAGACTTCCCCGTTTGCGAAGGCCAGTCGGCGAGTGGCCCACTCATCCTGATATCGGGAACTGTGCCCCGTTCATCGCGGCCTTATCGCGATGAGCGGGTCGTCGGGCAAGGTTGGCGCCGAGGGACGATAGCACCATGCCATACGGCCTGAAGCGGTTCCAAAAAGCCGAAGGCCCCGGTCCCGGATATTTCCAAAACACAAATGAGGCTGCCCCGGTCCCTGGCATTCGGGGACCGGGGATGCCACAAACCTCAACCCGGAATCGACCTCGCCCCGCCTTCTCGTTCCCCTGATCCCTGATCCCTGATCCCTGTTTTGCATTTAATTTCCCCACTTCTTGCTACATTCTCCCCAGGGCAGAAAATCCTCTCGAACGAATGACGGCCCGGGATCGCTCGCCTGCCACTGGCGAGCCGATCCCGGGCCGTCTCCGTTTTTTGGCCTTTCCGCCCGCCACGGCGATTCCGCGCTCCAATCGGTGCAAATCGCCGCCCGTAACTCGTTATTCTCGACTATCTTGCGTCTCAACCCCTTCGTTTTCACCGGGTTAGGGCAAAAGGTAAAAGGTTGAAACGCTTCATAACAAACCACTTAACCCCCAAAAGGGGGTATATATGGGGGGTACCATGTATCTCGTCTGCCGGCACATCAAACCCAACGGACTCCGTTGCAAGTCTCCAGCCATGAAAGGCCACGCCTTCTGCTACTTCCACGCCAAGGCGCACGGCGCAACCCGCATCGGCGTGATGGACAACATCATTCTCCCCGTCACTGAGAATCCCGCCGCCGTCCAGCTCGCCGTCTCGCAAACCCTTCAGGCCATGCTCGCCTCCCGCATCTCCCTCAAGCAGTGCGGACTCATGCTCTACGGGCTCGCCGTCGGCGCTTCCACGCACAAGCGCAAACCTGAACCGCTCACCGACCCCGTCCTGATTCCCACCCAGTCCGTCGAAGGCGACGATCTTGCCCCCGCGCTCTGCATCGACGACGGAGGCGTTGAGCACACCGACTGCTCCACCTGTCCTAACCGAGATAAATGCCCTCGCCTGCTCGAAGACGGCTCGGAAGTTATGAAAGCCAACTCCGAAGCGCCCCGCGAAGCTCCGCAGCCTTCGACTTCCGAACCGCGACCCCCTGAACCGCAGTCCGGAGAACCGCGCCCAGCAGAAGCGCAACATGTAGAACCGCGGCCCGCTGAAGCGCAGCCTGAAGAAGCGCGTTCTGGTGAAGCACAGCCTGCAAATGCGAGTCCGGGAGAAACGCAGCCTGGAGAAACGCAGTCGAGCGAAACGCGGCCCGGAGTAGCTCAATCTGCACCCGTTCCAATCACTACCGCCGCCAGCACCGCAAAAAGCAAATCCAACTACCACACCGGCCGCGTTCGCCCCGACCCGAAAGATCTGCTCCCGAAAAGTGAAGAAGAAATCGTCAGACGATACGGCTCCTCGCCGCTCTTCAAGAATTACTTCAACCTCGACTCCGCCGGCTAAGTAAATAGGTAGCGCCGGCCTCCGGCCGGTTGTCCTGTGGGCCTCCAGGCCCGTTGGAGCCTTTGCAAAGTCGAATTCGCGACCCTGCGCATTTGTCCGAATAATGCGGTCTAGAGTTCTTCGCCACTCGTTCAACGTGTGCGGGTGTAGACGCCCACACGACAACCGGGCTTCCACCCCATCGAATTCAAATCATTCGTCGGGGCCCCGGGCTTGACAGGTTGCGGAAAAACTCGCAGGGACGCGGTTTTGTATCAGTCTGCCTCCGTCGTCTCCGACCCGCCATGGATGAAACTTTGGGTGCCCCATCCTAACGGCGCATTTTGCCGTTAGGGTGGGACAGCACGACTCTCAATATCTCGGCAGTTGTTTTTGTTTCTTATCAGGTTGCGGAAAAACTCGCAGGGACGCGGTTTTGTATCAGTCTGCCACCGTCGTCTCCGACCCGCGATGGATGAATCATTGGGTGCCCCATCCTAACGGCGCATTTTGCCGTTAGGGTGGGACAGCACGACTCTCAATATCTCGGCAGTTGTTTTTGTTTCTTATCAGGTTGCGGAAAAACTCGCAGGGACGCGGTTTTGTATCAGTCTGCCTCCGTCGTCTCCGACCCGCGATGGATGAATCATTGGGTGCCCCATCCTAACGGCGCATTTTGCCGTTAGGGTGGGACAGCACGACTCTCAATATCTCGGCAGTTGTTTTTGTTTCTTATCAGGTTGCGGAAAAACTCGCAGGGACGCGGTTTTGTATCAGTCTGCCACCGTCGTCTCCGACCCGCGATGGATGAATCATTGGGTGCCCCATCCTAACGGCGCATTTTGCCGTTAGGGTGGGACAGCACGACTCTCAATATCTCGGCAGTTGTTTTTGTTTCTTATCAGGGCACGAGTTTACTCGTGCCGATAAAGCTCTACAAATGAGTGCGGACTTTACAGGCTGCGGAAAAACTCAATTCGCATAGGTTTTGTAACAGGGCACGACTTTACAGGTTGCGGAAAAACTCGCAGGGACGCGGTTTTGTATCAGGGCACGAGTTTACTCGTGCCGACAAAGCTCTACAAATGAGTGCGGACTTTAGTCCCTGCCGGATAGATTATGGCAAAAGTGCTTCGCTCAGTGAGTTTTTCCGCAGCCTGTTGAGCTCGGCGCCACTCTGCGCTGGCGGTCTTTCTACCGCTCGTTCAAATCCACCGAATACAAATTTACATCCGGCGTTCTTGCCGTCACGATGGGCAGGTCGCCGGGGGCGAGGCCGATGAGCCGGTAGTCGATGGCCGAGATGGGCAGCAGGCTCTGGATGGTGGCGACGGGTTCGGGTTTTCCGCCGGGCACGGCAATTCTGTATATGGGCTTGCCGGGCTCAAGAAAATCCTGGAAGTAGACGAAGCGGCCGTCGTGCGACCAGGTCGGGTCGCCGACTCCGTGTTTGGTGAGCGTGATCCAGTGCTGGCCTGACCCGCTCTGACTCGACCGGTCGTAGAGCATGAGGGCGCGCTGGTCGAGCGGCATGGCGGCAATGTAGCGGCCGTCGGGCGAGAGGCGCGGGCTGAAGAGGCCGGCCGAGCCGGGAATCTGAACCGTCTTGTGCGTGGCCAGGTCGAGCTGGTAGATGGCTTTGGGCTGGGCGTTGTCCATGCGGTCGGGCAGGCGGCCGAAGACGATGGACTGGCCGTCGGGCGACCAGGCGGGGTCGGCTTCGTTAATGTCTTCGTTCAAGGCCGGCGTGAGCTTGCCGCCCTCGGCATCGATCAGATAAATCTTCCACGGCTTGCCCGGCTCGAGTCCCATGACTGCGAGACGCCGGTCGTCGGGCGACCACTTCATGGTGAAGATGCGCAGCGGCGGGGTGGTGAGCTCGATGCGCTCGCTGCCGTCCACGCGGCTGCGCCAAAGCGAATTGTCAGACGCGTTGAGCCACGCGATCCACTTGCCGTCGTGCGAGTATTCGGCCAGGGCCGCGGCGCTCAGGTTCTGGTCGAGCGTGGTGAACGTTGAAGCCTTGGGCATGGCGCGCAGCAACTGGTATTGCGAGGTTGCGCCGATGAAGTAGATGCGGTCGCTGCCCGGGGCCGTGGCGGGCGCCTGGTAGCCGAGCGGCCCGTCGGTGATTTGCCGCGGCTTACTGTCGGCCTTGTACCAGGGGCGCTCGCGCAGCGCCCAGATCTGGCCGTGGCCGCTGCCGTCGCGCGAGGATTGAAAAACGTAGTAGTCGCCGTCGGGCGTCCAGCTTCCGCAACACTCCGATGCAGGCTGGCTCCAGCCGGGAAGCAGCGGGTGCGGGTTCGATCCGTCGGCATTCGCTTCCCAAAGTTCGGCAGTCTGGCGTTTGGGGTCGCGCACGGTAAAGCGCAGGCGTTTGCCGTCGGGCGACCAGCGCAGCCAGAAGGCGAGGCCCTGAACGCTGAGCAGCCGATGCGAATCGCTGCCATCGGTTCCGACGACGGTGAGGTCGTTGCCGCTGGCAACCAGCAGGCGCTGGCCGTCGGGCATCCAGGTGGCGTCGTGGGCCAGCACGTTGGGCACGCGGCGCGCATCGCCGCCGAGCGTGGGAACGATCCAGATCGGTTGCTCGGGCTCGGCCTGCAGGTGGCCGCGCACCACCAGCTTTGAACCGTCGGGCGAGAGCGAGCCAATCAGCGGCGCGCCGATTTCGGACGGCAGGCGGAAGTAGCTGATTTCGCCGTTGGCGGCCAGCGCAACCGCCAGCACCGGGCTGCCGTTATCCATGTGCGAAAAGTAGATGCGGGTTCCGTCGCTGGCCGAGCTTGAAAAACTTTCGACATCGAGATCGTTGTCGAGCACATGGCCGGTGAAAGTGACCTGTTCGATGTGGTAGGGAAGACGCGCGGGAGGGCGAAGTAGAAGCGCGAGCGCCAGTACGATGCAAACGGCGGCGAGGCCGGCGGCCAGCCAGAGCCAGAGGCGCGTGGAAGCGCTGACGGGCGAGGCGGCCATCGTCTCATGACCGAACGCATGTTCGTCGATCGGCTTTACCGGGGCGATGAACCGGTAGCCGCGCTTGGCCAGCGTCTCAACAAACCGGGGATTGTCGGCCGAGTCGCCCAGCGCTTCGCGGAGCTTGTTTACTGCAATGCCCAGGCTGTGATCGAAATCGACGGTGGTGTCGGCGCCCCACAACTCGTTTTGCAGGGTCTCGCGCGAAACCACTTCGCCGTGATGCTCGATTAATACGGAAAGGAGTTTGAAGGGCTGGCTCTGCAGGCGTACACGAACCCCGGACCGCCGCAACTCGCCGGTTGTGAAATCGGCCTCAAAGATCCCGAACTGCACCCGGCTTGCACCGGATTTTTGTGTTGCTGTTGTCATGGCCCCCGGGGCCAGAACCCCGGTTCTTAGTGTACGAGAATAACGGGGAAAGTGGGTTTTCGTCTCGCAGAAAGAAAAACAAGCGGGCAGATGGCGGGAGATGTTTTTTAGTAACTCGATAAAAACAGGCAATTTATCAGGTAAACACGAATTGATCCCGAATTGCCGCGCTGTGGATTGACCATCGTGTGTTCCGCGGCGTCTGCTCGATCCCGACCCAAGAAAATCAGGCTCCGATTCTCATTCGGGAACCGGAGCCATTGAGTCACCGGTTTCCTTGCCAGAGCAGGCTGCGGGCTCAAGTGACGCCGGTTGTCAATCGTGGTCGCGAGGAGCTGCGTTGATCCCCGCTAAAACCACTGGCAACATTCAACGCTGGTTAACCGCTTTGGAGGACATTGTGATGTTGAACAGAATAAGTTTGAAACCAGCCGGACGGAACCGGTTGCGCGCCGCGTGGCTGGCGATGGCTGCGCTGATGTTGTTCGCGATGGGCCCACGCCTCTTCGCGCAATCTGACACCGGCTCGATTACAGGCACAGTTACCGATCCCACCGGCGCGGTGATTCCAGGCGCCACGGTGAATGCCACCAACGCAGATAACGGACAGAAACTGCAAGCGGCCGCGAATGGCGCCGGCGAATTTACGATTCTGGCCGTGCCACGCGGCAACTACAAAGTGATTGCGACGGCAGCGGGATTCAAGAGTGACACCGCCAATGTGGTGGTCACGGTGACAACCGCCTCCACGGTGGCCTTCCGGTTAGAACCGGCCGGCTCTACGACCACTGTAGAAGTGACCGCGGCGACGCCGTTGGTAGACACGTCTGACGCCACCATCGGAGCGACGATTCAGGGAGAGCAGGTCACAGATCTTCCCTTGGACGGCCGCAACTTCACCCAGCTTGCCCTGCTGACCCCCGGCGTAACCCGGGGCGCCTACGGCGACATTGCCAGCGGCGGCGGCAGCTCCAATATGGCTGAGACGGTGCGCAACAACGAGAGCGGCAACGCCGCCCTCTCCATCAACGGACTCCGCCCACAGGCCAACAACTACATCCTCGATGGCGTTGACAACAACGACGGCCTGATCAACGGAATTCTTTTCTTCTCCAACATCGACGCCACGGAGGAGTTCAAGGTCAACACCAGCGTCGCCCCGGCCGAGTATGGCCGCGCCGGCGGCGCCATCGTCGTCAGCTCCCTCAAGTCCGGCACCAACCAGTACCACGGTTCGGCCTTCTGGTTCTATCGCGATAAGAACTTCGATTCCAATCCCAACTACCAGTTCAATGGCGCTCCAGCATCCACACCGGGCGGCTTCCTGCGCAACCAGCCCGGCTTCTCGATTGGCGGTCCAGTGCTGCCACAGCTTCGCAACAAGCTGTTTATCTTCGGCGATTACCAGGCGCTGCGTGAGACCGTTGCGGTTCCTTCACATTACCTGACGGTTCCCACCGCGCTAATGCGTACCGGAGTCTTTTCCGAGTTGCAGAACAGCGGCATGGCGTCGCTGAGCGGTTCCACTTCACAGTTTCCGCGTTGCTTTGCTGGCACCGACCCCGTCACGGGGAACCCCTTTGCCGGCAATTCCACCGACGGGGCGTATGCGGGCGACATCTTCGACCCCACAACCTGCCAGCCCTTTGAGGGCAATGTGATCCCGATGGGCCGTCTGAATCCCGCTGCGGTGAACTACCTGAACGCCTTCCCCAGTCCCTCGCGTACAGATCGCTACCACAACAATTACCTCGACAATCAGTCGGAAACCAACAAATACAACACTTTCGACGTTCGCCTGGACTGGAATGCCAGCGCCAAGGACCTGGCGTTTGCCCGTTTCAGCTACGACAACTCGATCAATGCCAAGACCTCGGAGTTCGCTGACCTTCCCGCAGGCGGCGGCACCGGCAACAACCCCACCCATGCGCGCGGCTGGGACATTGGCTACTCGCACATTTTTTCATCGAGCATGGTGAACGAGGCGCACATCGCCTATAACCGCGATAACTACGGCTACACACCCCCGATGTATGGCGACTACGTCTCCAAGAACCTGGGCATTGTGAACGCCAACATCAACCAGGAAACCAGCGGCGGCGCGCTGATCGGCGGATGGAAGGGCGACCTGGAGTACACCGGCGACTACGGCCTCTATTCGGTTCCGCAGAACACTTATGAATTGACGGATTCGCTTAGCTGGGAAAAGGGAAAGCACACCTTCAAATTCGGTGGCACGCTGATGCGCCGGCAAGTATCTTACTTCAATCCGCAGGAGGGCAAGGGCTACTTCTGGATCGACAGCGGCACTGTCGACTTCACAGGATTTGAGATCTCAGAACTGTTGGCCGGCGGCATGGATGACTATGAGCTCGGCTCACAGGCTGGTTACTTTGCGAACATCGGCCAGGAAGACGGCCTGTTTGCACAGGACGACTGGCGCATCAACCGTAAGCTGACCGTCAACCTGGGGCTGCGTTGGGATCTTCTCACCCATCCCTACGAACAGCACAACCAGCAGTCTGCCTTTAACGTGAACACCGGTACCATCATGATCGCCAACCAGAACGGCATTTCGCGCAGCATTATTGCTCAGGACTATCACGCATTTGGCCCACGCGCGGGCTTTGCCTATGACTTGCTGGGGACTGGAAAGACGATTGTCCGCGGCGGTTACGGGCTATTCTACTTCCTCGATTACGGCGGCATCGGGAACCAGCTCGGCGAGCAACTGCCCTTCAGCGGCCACTCCGACTACTATGCCAAAAATGGCTATTGCACAACCTTCACCGGCCAGCTTTCCAGCGTGACGCCGAACCCCGCTGACGGCGGATACAACTGCAGCGGCTACACCAGCCCGTCCACGGTGACGACGGCCCTGGCCAGCCGCACTATTACCAACTTCAATCCCAACAGCCCGCCGACCGGCCTTAGCATGATCGCTGTCAACACCCACAACGAGAACAGCCAGGTGCAGGAATGGAACCTGCAGTTGGAACGTCAGTTTAGCGGCAGCGACGTTGTCACGATCTCCTACGTGGGCACCGAGGGAGGTCACCTCTCCTCCTACTACCCCTACAACAACAACCAGTTTGAGACCGGACTGCAGAACTTCCCGAAACTGGGCAGCATCAACTACAACAACTACGACGGCAAGTCCAACTACGCCGGTTTGCAGGCGCACGCGGAACACCGCCAGGGCAAAGACCTGGTCGCCACGTTCTCCTATGCCTGGGGACACGCGCTGGACGATTCCACCGGCGCCTTCCAGGGACAGACCGCGGCGATTTACAGCAACCCGATGTTAGACTGGGGCAACTCCAACGAAGATCAGCGTCAGATATTCAGCTCCTCAATCCTGTACAAGCTGCCCTTCGGCCGCGGCCAGCAGTTTGGCGGCGCGGTCTCCCGTCCGATGGACTGGCTGATTGGCGGATGGCAGACCAACCTGATCGGTCTCGTACAGTCGGGAACTCCGGTAGATCTCTCCACGGGAACTGGAACCCCTGGAAATCGCCCCGACCTGCTTTCTCCCACCGCGTACCCCAAAGCCACGAGCGGCAATCCCGGAGCGTATTGGTTCAATCCGGCTTCGGTTGCTACGCTCAATACAAATTCAAACTCGTGGACTACGTCGATACCTACGACCACAGGGGTAGACTGCAACTGCACCGTATACTCCCGTTTGGGAACCCTGGGTCGCAATCAGATCCATGGACCCGGATTCCGCGAAGTCAACTTCAGCATGCAGAAGAACCTGCACCTGGCCGAAGGGTACACGCTCGAACTGCACGGCGATGCCTTCAACCTGTTTAATTCCCCCGAATTTACCAACCCGGACGCCACTGTGACGGACGGAAACTTCGGTCGGATTGAAGGAACGCAACTCTATACGAACCGGCAGATCCAGCTGGCGGCTCGCTTCACGTTCTAACCCGACAACCCGTCGCAGTCCCTCGCGGCAGCCTCTACGGCTGCCGCGATTGAACGCGCCACGCATGGTGTCCCGTGAGTTCGTGTGAAACGCGGGACCGCCGGATTGCTGCGCAGTTTGTTAACCGTTCAAGCGGCCGTTCGAAGTTTCGTTCGAGGGACTGCAACTGCGAGCCCGCAATCGCGGCCGCACTTTGTCATCGCGCAATCATTCAAAGTTTTCTGCGCCAGCCAGCGCATTCATCTGGTCGATTGAATTAGAGCCCGGGGTTTATTGGAGTACTTCATGCGATTTTGGACCGCATTCTTACTGGCTGGATGTTTCTTCGCCGGAGCGCATGCTCAGGGTCCTCGGATCGATAAAATCGATCCGCCGGATTGGTTTGCCGGTCTCCCCTCACCCATGCTGCTGCTTCACGGCGAGGGCTTCAAGGGTGCGCAGTTCACAGTTGCGGGCAGCGGCATCTCGCTGACGCGCACACAAGTTTCCGCCAACGGGCATTGGGCTTTTTTGTGGCTCGATGCCAAAGGAGCGGCGCCGCAAACGGTCACGCTGACCGCAACCGGCGCGGGTGGCTCGGCTCAACGCAAGTATGACTTCGCGGCGCGCTCCGCCGATCCCAACGCGCATCGCGGATTCAATTCGGCGGACGTGCTCTACCTGATCATGACCGATCGCTTTGCCCACGCGGGCGCCGACGATCCACCGGGAGACGATCGCGCTGTGCCGCGCGGCTGGCACGGCGGCGACCTGGAAGGGATCGCCGGGCACATCGATTATCTGAAGCAGCTCGGCGTGACCGCGGTGTGGACCACGCCCGTGGCTTCAAACGGCGCCATGCCCGAGTCGTATCATGGCTACGCTGCCACCGATCTCTACTCGGTCGACAAGCACTTTGGCAGGCTTGCCGATTATCGCAATCTCTCGAGCGAACTGCACGCTCACGGCATGAAGCTGGTGATCGATCTGGTTCCCAACCACGTTGGCGTCGAGCATCCGTGGGTGAGCGATCCGCCTGCTCCCGATTGGTTCCACGGTTCGCGTGCACATCATCCCGCCGTCGCCAGCGACTTTTCAAAACTCGTGGATCCTCATGCGCCTCCGCGCGACTGGCGCAACATTGTCGATGGCTGGTTTACCGATTCGATGCCGGATCTGAATCAGGGAAATCCGCTCGTCTCGCAATACTTGATTCAGAATGCGCTGTGGTGGGTTGAGACTGCGAACCTCGACGGCATCCGGCTGGACACATTTCCTTACGTCGATCGCAGCTTCTGGCACGACTTTGACGCCACGCTGCACAGTGTCTACCCGCAACTGACCACGGTGGGAGAGATATTTAATCGCGACCCCGAGGTCACATCGTATTTTGCCGGCGGCTCGACGCACCAGGGAATCGATACGGAACTTTACACGCCGTTCGATTTTCCGGTGTACTTTGCGCTGCGCGATGTGCTGGCGCATGGCAAGCCGATGACCGAGCTTGCCGATGTGCTGGGCAGGGACTCGCTCTATCCGCATCCCGAGAGGCTGGTTCCCTTCATCGGCAATCACGACACCACGCGTTTTATCACCGAAGCCGGCGGCTCGACGGCGAAGCTGAAGCTCGCCTTTGGCCTGCTGGCAACGCTCAGAGGAATGCCGCTCATCTACTCCGGCGACGAGATCGGGATGACCGGCGGGCCCGATCCCGACAACCGTCACGATTTTCCAGGCGGCTTTGAAGGCGACTCGCACAATGCGTTTACACAGGCCGGCCGCACGGCTGAGGAACAGGACGTTTTCTCGTGGACTTCGGCAATTCTGGCATTACGCGCCCAGCATCGCGCGCTCGAAGCGGGGACAGAGCAGAATCTCTTCGCGGATGACGACGCTTTCGTGTTTGTGCGCACGCTCAATGAAGGTGGCTGCGTGGCCGGCGCGAACACGCCTGCGGCCGACGCGCGCTTGCTGATCGCGGTCAACGACTCGGAGACGACGAAGTCGATTGGGATTCCGATGGACGGCACTGCGCTGGCTGGCTGCACAAGCTTTGCGGCGCTGGCGCCTGCGGCGACCGTTGTGGCGACAGCAAACGATGGAACACTTCACATCGACGAACCGCCGCAATCGATTTCAGTCTACGAAGTGCGTTGATCGGCGTATGCCCGGGGCTCAACCTCATTCCAACGTTCCGGCAATTGAATTTGCGTTAGACTTGATTTGGCTGAGGCGCGATGTCGAGCTTCGCCAGTCGTTGACGATAAGCCGGGCAATGCGGAAGTGGTGAAATGGCAAACACACCAGCCTTAGGAGCTGGCGCCCAAAAGGCTTGCGGGTTCAAGTCCCGCCTTCCGCACCAACACAGCGAAGTTTCGAGCTGATAGGGGTTCCGTTGCGGCCGCGCGCGCAACGGGACAGCGCTGGTTTTTGGTTTCCCAGGTCTCAGAATTCCCAGGTCTCAGAATCTAGACCTGGGGCACCCAAGTGTTGTACTTAGTGCGGTCTTAATTTGCCGGGGCGGGCTCGATTGTCTGGATGTGAATTCCGCACTCCGCCTTGCGGCCGGCCCAGCGGCCGGAGCGCAGATCGTTGGGATCGAGCGGCAGCGTGGTGCACGGCTCGCAGCCAATGGATGTGTAGCCGCGTGCGTAGAGCGGCAGCAGCGGAATTCCGAGTTCCTCGCACGCATACCACACGTCGCGAGTAGTCCATGCTGCCAGCGGCGCAAGTTTGAGCACCTGCTTGCCGCCGGGCAGCGCAAACATGGACGATTCTTCAAGCGAGGCGCGGGTCCTGGCCTGTTCGCGACGCAGGCCGGTAAGCCACACGCGATACTCCGCAACCGCCTTGAACAGCGGTTCCACCTTGCGCAGTGCGCAGCAACGGTCCGGCGCAAACTCGTGCAGTTTGCCGAATTCGGCTTCCTGCTCGGCGACGGTTTGTGCGGGCAGCAGGTTGATCAGGTTCAGTCCCCACTCGCGGGCGATGCGATCGCGGTAGGCATAGGTTTCGGCAAAATGATAGCCGGTGTCGAGGAAAAGAACGGGAATCTCGGGATCGATTTCGCTGGCAAGCCTGGCGAGCAGCACGCCCTCGGCCTGAAAGCTGCATGTAAGGCAGACGTCGCCCCTGCCGGTGAGAGTTTGAAGCAGTTTCTCGCGCACCTCATCGAGCTTCACACTTACTTCGGAAACAATATCAACAATGCTCATGAAAGTTTGCCCTTTGCAGAGGAAGTAAGTTCTATCGGTAGGTGCAGCAGCCGATGACAAGGGCCGGTCAGATGAGTTGCTGCTCCCAATCTGAGCAGGGAGAGGCGCTGGCAGTTTTGGCTCAGCCGCTTTTCAGAGCGCAATGCCGGAGTGAAGTTTGAATTGAAAGTCGCGGTAACTGCAGGCATCGTCGGCACCTCATTTCTTGGGGAATCGCTGAGGGCCGGTATGCAAACGAAGACTCGCGCGGCTCTTCAGCTACGGGTGTCTTCTTTGATCGGTTTTGCTGGGAAGATCAGAGATTAGCGCTTACACCCGTCGAAGATGTTCGACAGGCGACAACAAGAGCGGTGCTCAAATGCACTAACCATGATGAGTTGATGCTACCAAAAAGCCGGCGGATGCACAAATGTGAGCGGCTGGAGAGGTGACGAGCCAGTTTGAAGAGCTCAGGGGCTAAATAGTCTGCGGAGAAACTCATTCAACAAAGCAATTTCGCCTAAGCCGAGTCCGCAGGCGCTAACCCGCTTTTCTCACGGCCAGCCAGAAACACCGGCGCCGGTCCAGCACCCAGCCCGCGAATGCGGGCGTAAGAAGTCCGCCTTAAGCCGACCCAATGCGCCAACCTTGAACCTCCCACGGCCCTCTGCGCGCAGGCCTCCCACAACCAGAACTCCGCCGGCATTGCAGATAATTACCCCTCCCTGCGATACATTCAATTGCGTGCAGAAGCCAGCCGGGGGAGGCGGAAGTCCCAAAAACGATGCAAAATGCTTGCCGTAACCCTTTATTCGCGACTATTTTACGCCATAAGCCATTCATTTTCATTGGTTTACGTCAAAAGGTAAAAGGCATAAGCCCATGAAAACAAGCCGCTTAACCCCCAAAAGCACCTATATATGGGGGGGTGCGATTCTGCCATCGATTCCCCCCGGCCAACGCTTGGGCTGTGAGAAATGCAGGCTGAAGCCACCCACTCATTTTGGGCGTCGAATCGGCCCGACTTAAGTCGTGCCGTCAAAGATATCTCCAGTACCGCCGTGATCTAACATCTTATGATGTTGACTTGAGGCTCGATGCCAGCCCGCTCAAAGCTAGGACAAAATTTTCTACGCGACGGCCAGGCGGTTGAGCGGATTGTGACGGCGCTCGGCGATCTCACCGGGCAAACTGTGGTTGAGATCGGCCCAGGGCGAGGCGTGATCACCGGCGCGCTGGCGGCAAAGGCCGGTCACGTGATTGCGGTTGAATTCGATCGCGAGCTGGCCTCGGCGCTACGTAGTCAATTTTCGTCAGGGCAGGTCACAGACCGTGGGCCGGTCGCGATAGTTGAGCAGGACGTTCTGGAGTTTGACTTTGCCGCCCCGGCTGCGCGGGCCGGGGCAAAGCTGCGCGTGGCCGGCAACCTGCCTTACTACATCACCTCGCCTATACTTCGCAAACTGGCGGCCAGCCACTCCGTTATCGATACGGCTGTGCTGATGGTGCAGCGCGAGGTGGGCGACCGCGTGACGGCGCGGCCGGGTTCGCGCGACTACGGCCTGCTGAGCGTGATGGTGCAGGGGCATGGACCGGTTGAGCCGCTGTTCACGCTGCCTCCGGAGGCGTTCGCGCCGCCGCCACAGGTGCACTCCACGGTCTTTCGCTGGCGGTTTGCGTCGCGCTTCGCCGAGCTTGGGGTTGAAGAGGCCGGCTTTCTTCGCTTCGTTGGCCAGGCTTTTGCGCAAAAGCGCAAGACGCTTGCCAATAATCTTCGTGCCGCCGGAGTTGAGCCTGCGTTGGCGCTCTCGGCAATGCAGCAGGCCGGAATCGATCCGCGGGCGAGGGCCGAGTCGCTTTCCATTGAATTGCTTGCCGCCGTCTGGCGGACTCTCTCAGCAGAACTCGCCGGCATGAAAGGAGAATCATCGTGATTCGAATTCGAGTTGCAGTCGTCTGCCTCGCATTGAGTATGTACACGTTTGCGCAGAAGCCCACTCCCAAAACCGCTCCCGTTCCAGTGCATGGGCAGGGATGCGTCGCCAGCGGTGTTGAGGCCGGCTGCCTGGTGGTAAGAGACTTAAATTCAGGCACGCTCTACAACCTGCTGATCGGCGGCGCGCGCCCAAAGGTGGGCGAAGGCATCGAGTTCACCGGCGTTCCGCACGAGGGCCCCACCATGTGCATGCAGGGAGTACCGGTGAATGTAACGCAGTGGTCAGGCAAGGACTCGATCAAATGTCCCGCGAATGAAACGCCTTCGAAGGGGTCGGACAAACAGTAGGACCCGGGACGCAGCGATATTGCCGAAGCCGAAGCGCCTCTCGTTCCGGGTTACGACCTCGGGTTTCGTTCATGCGCCCTCGGACGCGTAAGCTAGTATCAAGGGTTTGACATCGTAAATTCGCAAGCCCGCGGCATGATTCGCGAAGCCCAGCAGGGCTGATGCGCATCCTGGATAACAGATAGATATGAATCCGACTACCGTACAGGCCCGGCGCCGCACCTTTGAGCAAACACTGCTGAGTGCGCGCCGGACCATGATGTTGAGCGAGATTCTAAAGCTGGCCTTTGACAGCTTCAGGGCGAGCAAGACGCGTTTCGCTCTGACTGCACTCGGCATGGTCATCGGAACCGCGTCGGTCATCCTGGTGGTCACCATTGGCCTGACCGGCAAACACTACATCCTTAGTGAACTCCAGAAGATCGAGACCAATTCAGTGGAACTGGAGTACGCCGGCGGCGGCACCACTGCGGCAGAGCGCGTTCTGTACAACGACTACCTCACGCGCGACGACGAAAGGACCATCGACGAGCAGGTGCCTGGCATCATGTATTCCTCACCGGTGCTCGATATGCATGAGCCCATCAGCTATGGCGCGGGCCAGGTCAAAGACACGCTGATCCTGGGCGTAAGCCCGGATTACCAGAATGTCCGCAACCTGCTTGTCCCGGTGGGGCGGTTCTTCGACGAGTCAGACGAATCGGCTCACATCAAGTGCGCCGTAGTAACCCAGGCCTTTGCCCGTGCGCGCTACGGCAGCGACGACGAAGCAGTCGGCCAGACCTTTGAGATCGAAGGAATTCCCTTCACCATCATTGGCGTCTTCAAAGAGGCGGTTGACGACTTCGGCGAATCGGAGATCGCCGATCAGACCATACTGATTCCATATTCTGTGGCCCAATACTTCACCGGAACTGAAAATCTGCGCCAGATTTACTTTTCCATGCGCAGTATGAATGAGGTTCCCGAAGCGGAAAACCAGATCAAGACTATTATTCGGTCCCGTCACAGGCCCAACTCGGTTTACAAAACACAAACGCTCAGGCAGATGCTGACCATCGCCAACGAAATCGCCAATGCGATCACCGCGGTGCTGGTGCTGGTGGCTGCAGTTACGCTGGCCGTGGGGGGCGTGGGCATTATGAACATCATGCTGGCCACTGTCCGCGCCCGGATTCGCGAGATCGGTATCCGTAAAGCGTTGGGCGCAACCTATCGAGAGATCAAGCTGCAGTTTCTGGCTGAAGCCGTCATCATCTCGCTCACTGGAGGAATCGTGGGCACAATTGTGGGACTTGCCGTGCCGCTCTCCATAAGGTTTTTTACTGACTACAAGCTGCCGGTGAATGGGCTGTCGGTGTTTATCGCGCTCACTTCGGCAACGCTTGTAGGGGTGGTCTTCGGCACGGTGCCCGCCACGCGGGCGGCACAATTGGACCCGGTGGATGCGTTGAAGTATGAGTGACCTCGAACCTAAGCCGCAGGAGCAATCGAGCCTGGAACGCGACAACGAAGATCGCTCGAAGGGACCGAGCCTGATCCTGATCTACTCATTGATCGCGTTCGCGCTGATTGCGTCCATCTTTCTGGCCGGTCTGATTGTGCTGCCGTTTTATCGCAGGCGGTGAAGACAGTTGTCAGTGATCAGTTGTCGGTTATCAGTTGTCAGTTGTCAGTGATAAGTTGCCACGATGCCAGCAAGTAGTTACTCCCAATTCGACACCGCAGTACTGAGCCGCCTGGCATGCCCGGCCTGCCACGGCGAGTTGCATCTCAGCAATGAAATGCTGGCCTGTGCCGCATGTGGCCGCGTTTATCCCATCGTTGACGGAATACCGGTATTGATTACAGAACGAGCCGAGGCGGCTACCCAACGACGGATTGCCACTGACCCTCGGTCACTGACAACTGATCACTGACAACTGCTTTACTGGATGGTCGCGTCGCCGCGATGATCGGAGGAGCCGGGGTGCTTCTTCATTCGGCCGGCGAACTCCTGCTCGATGCGCTCGGTGGTGCCGCCTTTGGCGAATTCGTAGGCTACGCGGATTCCGTTGAAGATGGCTCGGTCATTCGAGGAACCGTGGCCGATGATGCAGACGCCGCGCACGCCCAGCAGCGGCGCGCCGCCGTATTCGCGGTAATCGAGCCGCTGGCGGAAGTCGTTGAATGCTTTGCGCGAGAGCAGCGCGCCCACCTGCGCAGTCACGGTACTGGTGAGCGACTTGCGCAACACGTCGCGGACGAAGCGGCCCACGCCCTCGCTCGTCTTCAGCGCAACGTTGCCTACAAAGCCGTCGCAGACGATGACATCGGCCTGCCCGCTGAAGATGTCGCGCCCTTCCACGTTGCCGATGAAGCGGATGGGCAAGGCTTTGAGGAGCGGAAAGGCTTCGCGTGTAAGATCGTTGCCCTTGGTCTCTTCTTCGCCGATCGAGAGCAGGCCCACGCGCGGGTTTTCAATCTTGAGCACGGTGCGGGCGTACATTTCGCCCATAATCGCGAATTGCTCAAGGTTGTGCGGCTTGCAATCCACGTTCGCGCCCACATCGAGCAGAACGCAGGGATGGCCGGTGGCGCTGGGCATTGGCGTGGCAAGCGCGGGCCGATCGACGCCGGGCAGTGCGGTGAGCACCATTTTGGCCGTAGCCATGGCTGCGCCGGTATTGCCGGCGGTCACGAATCCTGCGGCCTTGCCCTCGCGCACCAGCTTGAGCCCTACGCGCATTGAACTGTCTTTCTTGGTGCGCACGGCGTGCGCGGCTTTTTCGTCCATGCCGATACGCTCTGAGGCGTGGTGGATAACGATGGGTTGCTCTTCGTTTTCGAGCATGTCGTCGAGCTGATCGCGGAGCTCCGCCTCAGGGCCGACCAGGTGGACCCGGACGGGGAGCGCGCGGCAAGCCAGAATTGCGCCCCGGATTTCAGGTTCGGGAGCGTTGTCGGAACCGACGGCGTCAAGCGCGATGTCGTAGAGCATGGGGGCTCAGTTTATTTTGCGGCTTCTTTTACGTCCAGAACAGCGCGTCCCTTGTACTCGCCGCACTTGGGGCAGGCGCGATGGGGGAGCTTCTTCTCGTGGCAATTGGGGCACTCTGAGATCCCGGTTGCGGTGAGGAAGTCGTGGGCGCGGCGGTTGGCGGTACGGCGCGTGGAGTGGCGCCTTTTCGGATTCGGCATATCAAATTCCTTCTTCGTATACGGTGAGCGGTGGACCGTGAACCGAGCTTCTTCTCACGCCCGCTTCTCACCGTCAGCGGATATTGGTGGATCGCGAACCCGGTTTCCGGTCACCGTCCACCGTTCACCGCCCACCGTGATGATTTTTCAGGACTTGATCCGGCTGCGTAAACCGCCCAACGCCTCCCATCGGGGGTCGTTAGGACCCTCATCGCATGTGCAGGGTTGGTTGTTACGGTTGGCGCCGCAGCGCGGGCAAAGTCCCTTGCAGTCCTGGTTGCATAAGGTCCTGACCGGCAGGGACAAAAGCACCTGCTCCCGCAGCACATCTTCAAGCGCAAGACTGTCTTCTTGATAATAACCGATTTCGGTTTCCGGCGCAGTAATCGCCCGTTCCGGGGCGCCGCCGTCGACGCCGAGGGGGCGGAAGATGAGGTCGAAGTCGGCGGCAAGGGGAATTTCGACCGGTTCAATGCACCGGGCGCAAGGCACTTCGAATCTGCCGCTGAAACTCCCCTTGAGCCGGATATCGGCCACAATCTGTTTGGGGCCGCGATGTTCGTGGATGACCCCAGCCCGCCCCTTGGCGCCGAGCAGACCCACCTGCTGGGCTTCCTCGCCCAGGTCCACTGCTCCGGGCTTGAATTCGAGGTCAAATTCGACTGGTTCGCGCTCGAGCTCGATGACTTTGAATTCCATATAGAAAGCCTAAAGCATGACGCGCGGGGAGGGAATAACTTCGCGAGGTTCACCTTCATTGCCCAGGAGAGTACTCCCCGGGTGTCTCTGCAAAGAAGTATCCTTTTTTTCATCACGTTACCTAATTCCGCCGAATGCAAATATCGTGGAATCAGCGGGTTGTGGCCAAGTATGGAAAAACAAAGACTTTAACGGCACCAACTTAAAGGCAGGCGGCGCAAAGACGAGCTTTTCCGCAGCCTGTAAGGTCCATGCCCTTTGAACTAACCCGCTGCTAGTCTTTCCACGTCTTCAAGTTTAGCGCGAGGAGAGGTAATTATCTGCACGGAGGGTTTACCGCTTCGGCGTGTACTCCTCAAATAGATCGGGAAACTCTTTTTTGAGCGCGCCGATCTTGGGCCGGTCGCAGACCATGATGTAGGGGTTGTCCGGGTTGTGGTAGGCGTAGTCCTGGTGATAATCCTCGGCGCGGTAGAAGCCATTGAGGGGCGTCACTTCGGTGGTGATGCGGGAATGGAATACGTGCTCATTGGTGAGCTGCGCGATATAGGCGTCAGCAATGCGCTTCTGGTCGTCATTCAGATAAAAAATGACTGAGCGGTATGACGGCCCTTCGTCCGGTCCCTGACCGCCAACCTGCGTGGGGTCGTGCGCCACCGAAAAGAAGATGCGCAGCAGCGTGCCATAGGTGATCTTTGAAGGATCGTAAACCACGCGCACTGACTCGGCATGGCCAGTGGTCTCGGTTGTGACCTGGGCGTAGGTGGCTGTTGCCGCGGAACCGCCGGCGTAGCCCACAGTGGTGCCAATTACGCCCTTTACGCGCTCAAAGACCGACTGCGTGCCCCAGAAACATCCGCCGGCAAAGACGGCTGTCTTCGAGGTGGAAGCGCTGGAGAGCCGATCATCGGCGGTGGGCGTCGGGATCGGCCCCTTCGAAGCGGCCCTGGCGCGAAAGGCGACAACCAGAACTACGGCCAAGGCAAGCAAAAGAAAAGCGATTCTGCGGGGAGACATGGGGAAGAACCTCTGAATATCAGAGTATGGCGTGGACTAATGAGTTACATCAATCTTGCTCCGCCGACACCGGCGGCGTAATGGCAACAACTCGAACAGGGCCAATCTTCGGGACGCATGCCCAGGCAGGGCAAAGAGATTAGAGGGCCCGGCCCCGACGTTGCAGGATTTTTTCCCTCTCTACCAGCGCAGCAACAACGAGATCCTTTAATGCAGACGCTTCAAACAGCGATCGGCTGCCGGCATTTCGCCGCAGCTCGGACAGCTTTCGCTTGACAGCACGGTAGCTGGAAAGCATCTCTGGCACTGTGGTCCCATTGGCCTGGTAGAAAATGTTGCGCAAACCGGCCATAATACCTTTCGGCGTTTTGTTATGGATCTGGGGGTCGATGCCACTGATATCGCTTGTTGAGCGCTGCATTCTGTAAGGCTTGCTCTCAAACACAAAAACCTTGTGCCGACCCCTCGTCGTGCGGGACCGGTAGAGTGCCAGTCCAAGCTCCAATGGCATATTGAATCGTGGAATCCCGGATGATAGCTCGATTCTGGACAGATCATGAATGGAGACAGCCGATTTCTCAATCAATCCAACAATTCTGTCGAGTCGACCTTGATTAGGAAGCGCCAGTGTCAAATTGATTTTGAGCCCAAGTTGCGTCAGACCCACAACGTAGGCGAGGTAGAGATCCTCAAATTGCGAATCGTAAGGGATATTCAGAAATACAGATGGGATGCGTTTCTGTCTTGCCACTTATTGCTTACCGTCGCCCGCTTGCACGCGTGCCTGAGCGCTTCTTGCTCGACCGGCTCTCGGCCCCGGTGGCCCTGGACTTGCCGTTCGAGCGCTTCGAGGTCCCTGACGATGGCGTGTCCATAATAACGCGCACCGAGGCGACGCGCTTCGGGCTCAAACCCAAGGTGCGGCCCATTTCTTCAGGAGAGAGCACTCGATTTTTGACCACATACGCTGCCATGATTAGATTATAGGCTCAATTGGGATTGAAATCCCACTCAACAATTGAGGGGTGGGATGGGGCTTTCGAAAAGTCAGTGGCGAGAATTGGTGTTGGCGCCGAGCTTCCCAGTAAGCGGGACGAAACCCAGTCGAATCCCGGACGTGGTCCGAATCGAAGACGGCGCGAAGCGCGTCCTATTCTGTATGATCGCGGTGGCGGGCCTGCTTAACCGCCGTACCTGACTCCCCAAAGACCCAAAAAATGAGGCATATGCGATGAACTTTTCTTCTTCGATTGCAAATCGCTCGATTGCATTCTGCGCCATCCTTGCTGGCGCGCTGCTCTGCTCCGCACCGCTTATTGCCCAGCAGGTGATCACCGGACCCGCCGCCTACGCCGACTGGTCGCAACAGAAGCCCGGCACCATGCGCAAGATTACTGCGGCCGACCTGCCCGCGCCCTTCGCCACCGAATCGGTTGACAATGGGCCGTATGTCGTCGCCAAGCCGGCTAATGCCTGGCCAATCGCGCCTGAAGGCTTCAAGGTTGAGCTTTATGCGGGCGGAAATGCCGCCAAGCCCATGCAGCGCGCCGACGACGTGCGCAAAACTTACGGGCCCACTTCGGGAACTTTCGTGATGCCGCGCATCATCCGCACCGCGCCTAACGGCGACCTGTTTGTTGCCGACTCGCAGGCCGGGTCCATCTTTGTTCTTCGCGGAGTGACCAAGGACGGCCAGGCCGCGACGATCAGCGAGTTCGCCACCGGCCTCGACCACCCCTTCGGCATTGCGTTCTATCCTTCGGGGCCGAATCCCAAGTGGGTTTACGTGGGCAATGCGACCACCATCGCGCGGTTCGCTTACAAGTCGGGCGACCTGAAAGCTGAAGACCCCACTCCCGAGACCATCGTTCCGAACATTCCCGGCTACGCGCAGTTGCGCGGCGGCGGGCACTGGACCCGCGATGTGACCTTTACTGCTGACGGCAAGTACATGCTGGTCTCGGTGGGCAGCGGATCGAATATCGACGACCCCGACACGCATCCGCGCGAGTTTCATCGCGCCGACATACTCGAGTACACGCCCGAAGGCAAGTTTGTTGAGGTTTATGCCACCGGAATCCGCAACTGTGTAGGCGAGGCTATCAACCCCACCACCGGGGAGCTATGGTGCTCGACCAACGAGCGCGACGCGCTGGGCAATAATTTGCCGCCCGACTACGTGACGCACATTCAAGAAGGCGGCTTCTATGGATGGCCGTGGTATTACATTGGCGGCCACAAGGACCCGCGCCTGCCGCAACCCTGCGCCGACGGTACCGGGCCGAATCCGCAACTTGCCGCGCCGCTGACCCAGGCACAGGCGGCCGGCTGCAAGCGGGTGGATATGTCGTCGAAGGTGCTGGTGCCCGATGTGCTCGTGCAGCCGCACATGGCTTCGCTTGAGGTGACGTTCTACCCCAACCACCTGCTGGGCTTCCCTTCCGAGTACGACGGGGATGCGTTTGCCGCCGAGCACGGCTCGTGGAACCGCAAGCGCCGCGGCGGGTACGAGGTGGTGATGATCCCCATGAAGGACGGCAAGGCGCTCGGCGAATATGAGGATTTCCTCACCGGCTTTACAACTGCCGACGGCCAGGTGTGGGGCCGGCCGGTGGGTGTGGCTGTGGGACGCGACGGCGCGCTTTACGTCACCGACGACGGGTCGCGCAGCGTCTGGCGGGTGGTGTATACGGGCAAATAGAAGGGGCAAACTGCGGCAAAGGCTCGACCCGCGGCACCCGGCATCTCATCCCGCACAGGCGAAGCTTGTGCGGGGCGCCGCGTTCAGGACGGAATGCGCGCCTTCATTCTGCCCCGGTAGAGTTACTCTATGGCCGCTCCCCAGCCCGCCGCCACAACTGGCCCCAGCTCGCGCCCCGATTGGGTCGCGGAGTTGCGCACCCTGGTGGCGCTGGCCGTTCCCGTGGTGCTGAGCGAGATCGGCTGGATGATGCAGGGCGTGGTGGACACCATCATGGTGGGGCGCCTGGGTCCGGCTGCTATTGGCGCAGTGGCGCTGGGAAATGCCGTCTGCTACACGCCGTCGCTTTTTGGTGTGGGACTTTTGCTGGGCCTCGACACCATGGTGGCGCAGGCGTATGGCCGAAGCGATCACGACGAATGCCATCGCTGGCTGGCGCAGGGAGTGTATCTCGCGGCAACCGCTTCGCCGTTCATCATGCTGCTGCTGGTTGCGGCCAGCATCGGCTTTACACGCTTCGGCATCACGGCTGAAGTGGCGGCGCCGGCGGGCCAATACCTGCGCCTTTTGCTGTGGGGCACGCTGCCTCTGCTGCTCTACAGCGGCACCCGACGTTATCTACAGGGTGTGGGCGAGGTACGCGTTATAACGGTGACGTACGTTTTCGCCAACCTGGTCAACTGGTTTGGCAACTGGGTTCTTATCTACGGCAAGCTGGGGTTCCCGGCGATGGGAGTGCGAGGCTCGGCCATTTCAACTGTGGCGTCACGGATTGTTATGGCGGTGGCATTGCTCGGCTTCGCCTGGCGCTATGAACGCACGCGCGGCCATCCGCTCTTCAGGCATTGGGCTGGGCCGCAGATCGCACGCCTGAAAGAGCTGGCTCGGCTGGGGCTGCCTGCCGCGGGCCAGATACTGATGGAAGTTGGCGCGTGGAGTCTTGCCACTTTTGGCGTGGGCTACCTTACGCCTGTCGCGCTGGCCACGCACCAGATCGTGCTTAATTACGCCAGCATGACTTACATGGTTCCGCTCGGCATTGCTTCGGCCGCGGCGGTGAGCGTGGGTCACGCTTTGGGCGCCGGCGACCCAGGCCGCGCGCGCCGCGCCGGATGGCTCTCCCTCGCACTCGGAACCAGCTTTATGGCGCTGGCGGCTATTGTGCTCATCTCTTTCCCGCGGCCGCTGATCGAGCTTTACACGCGCGACCCGCGGGTATTGGCCGTCGGCCCAACGCTGCTGGCGATTGTTGCCGCGTTCCAGATTTTCGACGGCATCCAGATTGTGTCAACCGGTTCGCTGCGCGGGCTGGGCGAAACGCGCATCCCCATGCTGGCCAACTTTGTGGGCTATTGGATTCTGGGCCTGCCGCTCGGCTTTTTTCTCTGCTTCGTGCTGCACCGTGGAATCTACGGCCTGTGGATAGGGCTCACGCTGGCGCTGATCGTGATTGCGCTCACCTTGATCGCACGCTGGAATCGTGATTCGGCGCGGATGGCGCTTGGAAGCGCCCCGCCGGAGCCGGGTTGGAGTTGATCTGAATCGATTGTCTTCCTCAAGCCAGGCCCAATTCCGCCGATAAAGGGAAGGAATCTCCGTGGAAAGGGTCTGCGAATGTCTTACGTGCGTAATCTACCGATTTCAAAGAAATACTTTGGTGCCTTCGGCGCGATTTGCTTGCTTTGTGTGCTGTTGGGGAGCTACACGTTTTTCGCATTTCGTCAGATTGCATCCAAGTGCATCGATGTGCGCGACAATGCCCTGCCCTCAGTCCTGGTTCTCTCCGATGTGCGCGCAAGCTTGAATTCTTTGCGCCGCAACGATCTTGCGGTTGCACTCTGCAGCACGCCGGGGTGCATAGTCATCCACTCCGCGCAGCGCCAGCAGGCGCTGCGTGATTATGAGGCTGCTGTCAAGAAATACGAAGGGTTGATCAGCTACCCGGGAGAGAGAGAGTTCTACGAAAAGTTCACTGCAGCGTACGCTCAATATCTGGACACAAGCAATCGCGAGATGGCGTTGGTGGCCGCCGGCAAAACTCACGATGCGCAGGAAGTGATTGGCGGAGATGCTGCATTCGCGCAGTTCATTGCCGCGCTTGACCCCATGGATGCGGATTTTTCTCTGAACGCCAAGGGCGGCGCCGAAAGCACGCAGGCGGGCGTGACGGCCAGCAATCGTTCCACCTGGATCAACGCTCTCGTCTCGGCATTGATTGTGGGCCTGTGTTGCTTGATAGGCGTCGCATTGACGCGCGTCACGGCGCCCCGCATCATTTATGGCACCGAGATGCTGGAACGGCTGGCGGCCAAAGATCTGACCATCGATGTCAAAGTCACCGGAAGCGACGAGATCGGCCGCCTGGGTACAGCCATCAACACCTGCGCCGCCTCATTCAAAGAGGTTATGCGCTCAGTGTCGGAGGACGCGGCCAAGCTCGCCAATGGCGCATCGGATGTGAGTTCGCGAGCCGTGCAGACTGCCGGCAACGCGCGCACCGAGTCGGGCAAGATCAACCAGATTGCCGCCGCCGTACAAGAGATGACGGCCACGATCAGCGAGATCAGCCATAACGCGGAGAATGCCTCGGCCGCCAGTCGTGCATCGGCTGAAACGGCCGAGCAGGGTGGCGCCGTGATGCAGGCCGCGGCAGCGACCATGGAGCATATCGCGACAGCCACGCAGACCGTCGCGGAGAAGATGACTTCACTTGCGCAACGCTCAGAAGAAATTGGCCGGGTGGTGAACGTGATTCAGGAGATCAGCGAGCAGACCAACCTGCTGGCCCTGAATGCCGCCATCGAAGCGGCGCGCGCCGGCGAACATGGCCGCGGATTCGCGGTTGTGGCCGGTGAGGTTCGGCGCCTTGCCGAACGGACCAAGGGCGCAACCGAGGAGATTGCCACCACTATCCGCAGTATTCAGGAGGAGACTCGCAACACGCTCGAAGTGATGCAGGAAAGCCGCGCCGCGGTTGAAAGCGGACGCGATGAAACCGATCGCGCTCGTCAAAGCCTCGACTCGACGATCGAGGCCTCAAAGAAAGTGGAACAGCAGATCAACCTGATTGCGACAGCAGCCACTGAACAGGCTTCGGCTGCCGGAGAGATTTCGGAATCCACCAGCCAGATATCGCAGCTCGCATCGGAGAACGCTCAAGGATCGGAAGAGGCAGTTGAGATTCTCAAAGGGCTGGCCGGACTGGCCGGTGACTTGGAGAGCCTGATTCACCAGTTCCGGCTGGAAGATGGGCAACAGGAAAAGAAGACTGCAGGTCGAACGCAAACAGCATCAGCGAGATCAGCCTCTCTAAGACCGCTGCGAACGGCCCGCGCCTGAGCCCACTGGCCGCTTGAGGCCGGCCCTCCCCCGCCCCACGCGGCTATGTTACGCTCCGGGTAGCGAGCCATCCTGGCTCGCTGCCCGGTTTTGCTTTTTTCATTCATTATTTATTAAACCTGCTTGCCGCAGCCGGAATCGCACAACGACCATTGGGAGAGAGACTCGGATGAGCGCCATCAAGTATGACTTGGTTGTGATCGGTTCCGGACCGGCGGGACAGCGCGCCGCCGTGGCTGCGGCGAAGATAGGCAAGCGCGTGGCGGTGGTCGAGGCTCGGTCGGTGGTGGGAGGCGTTTGCGTCAACACCGGCACCATCCCGTCAAAGACCATGCGCGAGGCGGTGCTGCACCTTTCCGGTTACAACTATCGCAACATCTACGGCGTCAACTATCGGGTGAAGGAAAAAATCACCATGGCCGACCTGGCCTTCAGGGTGCAGGCCGTGATCAAGACCGAGGTGGACGTAACCGAGGCGCAGCTCTCGCGCAACGGGATCGACGTGGTGCACGGGATCGCCCGATTCGTCGATCCGCACCAGGTTCACGTGGAAGGCCCGCAGGCCGAGATTACGCTTGAGTCGGCGCGCATCATTATTGCGGTGGGGACCAAGCCTGCCGTATCCGACAAGGTACCGGTCAACGGCAAGACGATCATCAACAGCGATCAGATTCTCGGGCTCGATGCGCTGCCCAAATCGCTCATCGTTGTGGGCGGAGGCGTAATCGGCGTTGAATACACCTGCATGTTCGCAGTGCTGGGTGTGCGTTGCACGCTCATTGAAAAGCGCCCGCGACTACTTGACTTTGCCGACCAGGAGATTATTGAGACCCTCAGTTACCATCTGCGCGACAGCCGCGTGACGATGCGCATGGGCGAAGAGGTGGATTGCGTCGAGGAGCCGACGCCGGGGACGGTGGTGGCCAACCTGGAAAGCAAGAAGAAAGTTTCGGGTGACGCATTGCTCTATGCCGTCGGCCGCCAGGGTAACGTTGACGACCTGAATCTTGCCGCGGCCGGCATTGAGGCCGATAAGCGCGGGCGCATCGCCGTCGATGAGCATTTCCAGACAAAAGTGGAGCACATCTACGCAGTGGGCGATGTGGTTGGCTTTCCCTCGCTGGCCTCGGTCTCAATGGAGCAGGGGCGCATCGCCGCGGCTCACGCTTTCGACGATCATGCTGCCACGTCAAACCCGGGTTTTTATCCGTACGGCATCTATACCATTCCCGAGATCAGCTTCATTGGCAAAACCGAAGAGCAGCTTACCGACGAGGATGTGCCATACGAGGTGGGCATGGCCTACTATCGCGAGGTGGCCCGGGGCCAGATTACCGGCGACGTCAACGGCCGTCTCAAGCTGATTTTTCATCGTGACACTCGCAAGGTGCTCGGCGTTCATATCATTGGCGAGGGCGCGGCCGAGCTGGTGCATATCGGCCAGGCCGTGATGACGCTGGACGGCACGGTGGACTACTTTATCGACACAGTTTTCAACTATCCAACGCTCGCCGAGTGCTACAAAGTGGCGGCATTCAACGGGCTGGGCCGGCTGCACCGTTACCAGGCCGGGTAGAAGAACAGCTTACTTTAGCTGTTAGCTGCATTTTGCCGAAGCGACACATATGACTCGGAAAGAAGCTGGAAAACTCAACCAATTAATTCGCCCGCGTTTTTCCCAAGGAGGTCGCAAGTGACCACCGCAATCGGCATTGCAATCACCGATTACATTGTCGCCGGCAGGCTCGAAGATCAGAAGCTAGCCAGCAAGCTGCTTCGCTTTCCGGATGAGGCAGATGAAACCGCCGATGCCCTCACCGCCATTCCCCGCGGCGAATTAGTCGACCTGATGGCCACGCAGGTGGCGGCGCTGGCTGAAGAGGTTGAGTGGAAGGTTGACGCGATCGGGGTCGCGGTTCCCGGCATCGTTCGACACGGCGTGGTTGAGGACTCTCCAAACCTGCCCCAGATCAAGGGAATGCGCCTGGCCGACGAACTGGGCAAGGAGCTAGCGGCGCGCGGCATTCAGGCGCCGGTGCATGCCGGCAACGACGCCGACTGTATTGCTGCCGCAGTGGCTGCAACCCACGGCCGGTTCAACAAGCTTACCCGCGTATGGACCATTGGAAACGGCATTGGCTACGGTCGCTGGCCCTACGTCGAGGGCGTATGGGAGGGCGGCCACATCACGGTCACTCTCGACCCCAAAGAACGGTTCTGCGGATGTGGCGGCGCGGGCCATCTTGAGAGCATCATGGGCCAGCGCGCCATGCGGCTGCGGTTCCTCGACCTGGAGCCGGAAGAAGTTTTTGCCAACGCGAAAAAAGGCGACCAGCGGTGCCGTGACTTCGTCGATCTGTGGCATCGCGCGCTGGCCGCGGCCACGGCGTCGTTTATTCACCTCGCCGGGCCGGGCCGGTTCTACTTCACCGGCCACAATGTGCACCACCTTGAGTTGCCGCTGCTACGCAGCCACCTTGAAACCATGGTGCGCATGACGCCGCTGCAAAGCTTCTCGCTCGAGATTCTTCCGCCCGACGATGAAACGGCGCTGCTGGGAGCGGGCATCAGCGCCATGCGGTCGGTGGCGGGGTAGAAAAGCAGGGAACAGGGAATAGGGAATAGGGAACAGAAGAGCCGGTGCTCTCCCCGAAAATGTGCGGGCCAGGAGGCCCACACTACAGCCGGTCGGGAGACCGGCGGTACGACTCTCGGCAAAGCGTGAGAGATTTGGACTCGACTTGGAACGAGTTTAGAGAATCCAGTTCCTACTTCGCCAACTCCACCGTCCCATCCACGGTGAACGTCGCCGCAGGCGCCGGTGCTTCGCCCAGCGGCTGCGCGCCGCCAAAGTAGACCTTGTATTCGCCTGGCATCACTACATGATTGCCATCGGCGTCCACCTCGGACAAAGTCCGCGGATTGAGCGTGAACTCCACGTTCGCCGCCTGGTTCGGGGCGAGATGGATGCGCTTGAATCCAGCCAGCGCGATGCGCGGCGAGACGTCGGTCTGCGGCTGCGAGAGATACAACTCGACAACATCGTCGCCGGCCACCTTGCCTGTGTTCTTTACTTCGCCTTTAATGGCCACGGAATCGCCGGCCTTCACGCTCTTCGCAACCGGATTCACGTCGCCATAACTGAAGGTCGTATAGCTGAGACCGTAACCAAACGGGTAAAGAGGCGCATCGGTCATGTAGCGATACGTGCGGCCCTTCATGGCGTAATCGTCGAAGGACGGCAACTGCGCGAGCGAGCGATAGAATGTCACGGGCAACCGGCCGGCTGGATTGTTTTCGCCGGCCAGGGTCTCGGCGATGGCGGTACCACCTTCTTCGCCTGGATACCACGCTTCAAGGATGGCCGACGCGTGCTCGGCTGCGTAGTTGACCGCCAGCGCCGACCCGTTCTGCAGCACAACGACAACCGGTTTGCCTATAGCAATGAGCGCCTTCAGCAGATCTTCCTGCACGGCCGGCAACACAATATCGGTGCGGTCGCCGCCGGAAAATCCGTCTAACTTGATGGGCATTTCTTCGCCCTCGAGCTCCGGCGAAAGCCCTACGCATGCAACGATCACGTCGGAGCTTTTCGCCTGCTCGATCGCTTCATTGCGAAGCGCCTCGGCGGGCGCCTCCCAGGTGAGATCGATGCCGGCCGTGCCGGTCTTGTGCAGGTATTCGAGGCGAATCGCGTGAGGTTCTGTGCTATCGAAATGAAGTGCGGAATCGAAGACCTGTCCACGTTCGCCGCTCTTTGAACCGCTCTCGGCAATCAGCTTGTCATCGACATACAGCCTGAACCCTTCGGCGTTCTCGCAGGCATAGCAGTAGTTGATCCGCACGCCAAGCCGGTAATCGCCTGCGGCCGGCGGCACAAATACTCCGCTCCAACGAACGGAGTAGTTGTTGCGATGCAGGCCCTTTACTGGAATGACTTTGTCCCAGTTGAAGTTGACGTTGCGGTCGACGCGCGTGAGCACCGGCGTTCCGCTCAGATCGCCCGAAGAGAAATATTCGCCCTTGAGGCCGTACTCGCTGCTGCCCGCCGCGGGATGAAGCGCCGTATGCTCGATCGGCATGGCAAAGCCCTCGGCCAGGCTCGAGCCCATCGCATACACAACGTGCGCCGCTCCAAAGCGCTTTTCGATTCCGACGAGAGGATAGACGGGATTCGGCGGCGGCCCGTTGTAATTGCCCTGCAGCGACTGCACCAATTCGGCTGTGGGGCCAATCACGGCGATGGTCTTCAAACCCGGCTTCAACGGCAGCGTGCCGTCGTTTTTGAGCAGCACCATGGACTCTCGCGCGGCCTTGAGTGAAAGCGCGCGGTGCCCCGGCGTATTGTTCTCGTCCATTCCGATGCGCCCGTAGGCATAGCTCGCTGGAGGATCGAACATCCCCAGCCGGAAACGCTCGTGGTAAAGCCGGCGCAGCGCCTGATTCAGATCCTCTTCGCTGATCAGGTTCTGGCGCACGGCATCCACCAGCGACGGAAACGCCTGGCCCGGCCCGTAGCCGCACTCGAGATCGGTGCCGGCCTTCACCGCGTCCGCCGCGGCATGAGCCATATCGGGCGCGTAGCGATGACCATCGAAAATGTCGGCCACGGCCGCACAATCGCTAACCACGTATCCATCGAAATGCCACGCATCGCGAAGGTGATCCTTAAGCAGCATGGTGTTGGCGCAGGCCGGCGCGCCGTCGATGGAGTTGTAGGCGCACATCACCGACTGCGCATGCCCCTCGGTCACAGCAGCGCGAAATGCCGGCAGATAGGTGTCTTCAAGATCGTGGTTTGAGATGTCGACGTTGGCGCGGTGGCGCGTACTTTCGGGCCCGCTGTGAACATCGAAGTGCTTGGGCGTCGAAACCACTTTCAGATGATTCGGATCGTCGCCCTGCATGCCGGTGACGAAGGCGACTGCCATGCGGCCGGTCAGGAAAGGATCTTCACCGTAAGTTTCCTGCCCGCGGCCCCAGCGCGGATCGCGAAAGATGTTGATGTTGGGCGCCCAGAATGTGAGCCCGAAGAACGCCTCGTGGTCGTTCTCGCGCATCGCCTGGTTGTACTTTGCGCGAGCCTCGGTCGAGATGGTCTGACCCATCTGGTGAACCAGCGGCGCATCCCACGTGGCGGCCATCCCAATCACTTGCGGAAAATTGGTGGCGTAGCCGGAGAACGCAACGCCATGCAGCCCCTCATTCCACCAGTCGTACTTAGGCACGCCCAGGCGCGGAATGGCTGGCGAGTGGTCGCGCATCTGCTGAACTTTTTCTTCAAGGGTCATCTGCGCGATGAGCGCGTCGACGCGCTGGCTCGTGGGCAGCGTGGTATTCAGCCAGGGACGGGTTGCGTCGGTTCCGGCGGTTGGCTGCTTCTGACCAAAGCAACTGACCGGGAGCGAGAAAAGAACTGCGATTGCAATCGCTTGCACGCGAAGATAATTGCGCATCGGTTTATCCAATCGGCAACATGAATTGAGAGATTCCGAGAAACAAACCAGTTACTCACATGGGGACGCGGGGAGTCAACCCGATCGACGCGGTGAGGCGCGCGGCGTTAGTTCACATGCATTGATCGCGTGAAGAGCGGCCATTTCCCGACGATCGCGCGAAGCGGCAGATAGTTCGCAGCGGATTTGTTGTAATTATGGTACATTTGTACCATGGTACATTCGAAGCAAACAGAAACCACTCTCGAGGTCGAACGCGTACAGACAGGTGTCCGGTTGGAGAAGAGACTTCTCAAAGTTCTCAAAGGGCTGGCGGAGTTGAAGGATCTAAGCCTGGGGGACCTGCTTGAGGGAATCGTGCTGCACGCGTTTGAAGGCAAGGCGCCGTTTTCTCAACAGACGTTGAAAGAAATAGAGCAACTCAGGTCTATCTACGGCCTTAAGTTGAGAGCCTCAGACAGCCATCGCCTGAAGGAGAGGCCATGAGAATTCGGGGGACCGCTCTGCTCTTCGCAACCATCCCAATACTTTTTGCCGGAGGAGGCCACGCAATGCCGCAAGAGACCGAATGCGCCCATGCAAGCACCAGTTTTAACTTCGACGTACATGCCTCGTTTGCGCGGACTGCGCTGTTGTTCGGGCCCATTTCGGAAAAAGGGTGGGCCGGCGAAAGGTGGCAGCCGAGATTCTCGTATCCGCAACCCGGCAAAGACATTCCGGGCGCGGTTTTCACCGTGCAGCACGGTCCGCACACCGGCATCTGGGTCAACACGATCTACGATGTGACCGGCGGCAGGATGCAGTATGTGGCCATCATTCCGGGAGTGGTTGCGACGACTGTCGATGTACGACTGACCAGCGAGGGCACGAACCAGACCGGAGGAAATGTTAGCTATGTTCGAACTGCTCTCGATGCCGCGGCCAACGATGACGTGCGAGGCATGGCGGATCATGACGCTGTGATCGGCCCGGAATGGGAGCAAGCGATTGCTGAGGTTCTTTCAAATCAAACCGCGAGGCCGATGCGACGGCCCGCTCTCGCTAGGGTCCTGAGTCTAAAGTTGATTGCATAAGTTCCGAAGTGCAACTGCAGATCCTTCGACTCACCACCCCCGAACTGAAAGACGTTCGGGGCCCCGTTCGCTCAGGATGACAGGTCATTTTAGGTTATGGGCTTTAGACTCAGGACACTAGTTCAGTCTGAGGTAAGTCTTGGTTATGCGGTCGTGCCAAGTCAGGTGCTGGTCGTCGAAGATTGCCCAGGCGAATCCCAGACCGACGGGCAGAATTGACAGCAGCATGGCTGCCAGCCGCGCATAGCGCTGCGCCCGCGAGGGAGTTCCGCCATCCAATGTGCAGAGTGCGATCCGAGCGTACTTCATTCCCGGTGTGGCGCGAGCCAGCGTGAAGAACAGCAGCTTGTACGCTGTGCTGGCAATCAGCAAAGCTATCAGCGATCCGATTTCGAGTGCGCGCAGCGCGGGCAGCCCGCTTGAGTTGTTGGCAGCCAATGCCGCAGCCGCCAAACAGGCGCCTGCCACCAGCGTGGCATCCACCACGCCTGCCAGCATTCGCCGGCTCAGAGACGCCAGCTCGATTGCGGGAGCCTGCGCCGGCTGGGGCTCAGGAGCTTCAGGCAATTCGAACTCGGGCACCGGCGCAGGTTCGAGCCTGATGCTTTGCCACTCTGGGACGCTCCACTCGGTGGACTGCTCCATCGTTCTCGGACCCTCCAAATCTGGTTCGACTGAAACCGCACCGGGATCGACCTCGAAGATGCTCAACTGCGCATCGGCCCCGGACGATGCCAGCGGACCCTCGGCCAGCCGCGGGCGAACTTTGCGGGTAGCCACAATCTGCCGCGGGAACTCGATGACATTGCCGAAGATGGGCTGGGCGGGCTCAATCACTTCGATTCCTGATGGCTGAGCCTGCGGGGATGCAGACTGGAACCACGATTCGTTTTCCGGCTCAAGCAAACTTTGATCATCCGCGGTATTGGTGCCGTGCGTGGCTCGCGTACCTTCTGCCGTCGGCAGGCGCTCGGGCAGCTCGCGTTCCCAGCGGATCTCGAACGGCTCTGCTAATTGAGCCTGTGCACCGGGCGCCGAAGCAAGGGTTTCGCGATCCGCGAGCGCAAAGGGCAGGACCTGGGCAGCCTGCGGCTCCCGGAACGAATCGTGAAGGGGTTCCTGGGCGGGCGCAGGATCTGAAGCAGCTTCAATGCCGGCCAGCACCATCTGCGCCTTGGCGTGAGCCTCCTGGGCGGCAATCGATGCGGCTTCAGCTGCCTCGACCGCAGCGCGGGCTTCGGTGGCGAGCAATTCGTTGTAACTTGGCGCCGTTGCAAAGCGACGGGCAACCCGGGCGGCGGCTTTGGCGGCGCGGCTGTCGGGCGCGGTTGTGGCGTGTTCCCGTGCACCGGTTTGAGCCGGAGACGGCTTGCCGTGCATGTGGGCGGCGACGCGCCTGGTCACTTCCTGCTTCCACGCGGGTTCCTGCAACTGATTTAACGATGTGCTCAATGCTCCTCGATCCCTTCAGCGCGTCTGCGATCACAGCTTGCGGACCGTTTCAGCAGATTGAGCCGCGCGAGAACTTTCAAAGAAAGCATCTCTTGCAGCGTTGCCACAAATTTTGAGGAGAGGACTGGTCGCGGAAACAAAAGCACGCAGCCCCATCTCACGCGAAGGAGCGGCGAACCGGAAAGCCCGACTTTTGTTGCTGCCAGAGCGGCGAGGGTAGCGTCCCATCGGTGCCGGGCCATCTTTGCTATTCTTGGCCTAACACTGGTCAGGAATGCGACCTCGTACTTTAGTATCTATCACGCTGCTGGCTCTCTGTCACCTGCAAGTTGGTGGACAAGCGTTGACCAACGCGGTCCCCCCTCAAAGGCCGGCCGAAACAGCCGCATCCAGTTCCACTGCCGCGCAGCCGGCGCTCAAGTTCGACCAACTCCCTGACGATCCCAGCCAGGAAATGATTCCGGTCGCACAGCCGCAGCCGGCGCCGCCTGCGGGCGAGCCGATTCGCTGGACTGCCAACGAGCAAAAGCGCGAGGGCGACGTGTGGACCTTGAATGGCAATGTGGCTATCTATTACGAGAATTACACGCTGCATGCAGACAAGGTGGTCTATCACCAGTCGACGTCTGAGGTTGAAGCCGACGGCCATCTGCAGTTGACCGGCGGGCCGAATGACGTGTTCATCACTGCAACTCAGGGCGATTTGCGGCTGAATATGCACACGGCGCGTTTTTTCAACGTCGATGGCTCGCAGGGCGTGCGGCGCAACGGCAAGTCTCTCGTATACTCGACAGCCAGCCCCATGCTTTTCAAGGGGCGGGTGTTGCTCGAAACCGGCGAGGGCAGCTATCGCGTCATCGATGGTTCGATCACCAACTGCCGGCTGCCCCACCCCGACTGGCGGGTGATTGCAAAGACGATCGAGCTCGAAAATCAGCACGCAGCCATGAAGAATGCTTGGTTTGAGTTGCTGGGCATGCCCATCTTTTACCTGCCCTACCTGCGCCATCCGGCTACCGAGGGCGACCGTGAAAGCGGGCTGCTGATCCCGGTGCCTAGCAATTCGTCGATCAAAGGCTATGTGATCGGCGAGCAGGTGTATTGGGCAATCAACCGCAGCATGGACATGATTGTGGGCACCGAGTATTACAGCAAGCGCGGATGGGCTCCCAATGGGGACTTCCGCTACAAGGGGCCCGGTTACGACCACCTGACTGCGCGCTGGAACGCCTTGATCGATCGTGGTGTGGAGCAGGAATTCGGGACGGTCGCAACCCCTTCGGCAAAAGGTACCGGTTCGCCCGGCCTCATCCCAGGACCAGCCGGCGAGGCGCTGGTGAACCAGGGCGGCGTGGATGTGGTGGCGCTCGGACGCAAGGACCTGACACCGAACACGCGCGTGGCAGGAGTGGTGGAGTATCTCTCCAGCTATGTTTACCGGCTGGTGTTTGCGGAGAACTTTTCGCAGGCCATCAGCTCTGAGGTTGCGAGCGACCTGGCCATCACGCACCAGAGCAACGGGTGGGTTCCTTCGGCTTCGTTCGACCGGTTCCAGACATTCGCCAGCTCAATCAACGGCGACGAGGCCAAAATTCTTCATCTGCCTGAAGTGCGTTACGACGTGATCGACCGCCCTCTTGGCAGGTCGCCCCTCGAGTGGGGGTTGGGTTCATCAGGGAGTTATCTCAACCGCTCAGAGCCTCGTTTTTTTGCGCGCAACGTGGGCCGGCTGGACTTCTACCCGCATGTTGCGCTGCCCTTATACTCGGGCGGATGGAGCATTGTTCCGGAAGCCGGCTTGCGCACCACGTACTACTCCATCAGCCAGACCCCCGACCTGACCGGCGCGCATGAGGAGATTCCGTACATCAGCCACGATCCGTTGTTCCGCACTGACTTTGAGGCGTCGCTGGACCTGCGGCCGCCGGCGATGGAGAGGGACTTCACCGTGCGGGGATGGAATCGCGAACTTCGACACGTGATCGAGCCCGAAATCACCTACCGCTATGTAGGCGGCATTGGCCAGCAGGCGCAGCGCGTCTTGCTCTTCGATCCGACCGATATTGTGACCAATACCAACGAAGGCGGCTTCTCGCTTACGCAGCGCTTTTACTTGCGCCCGCTGAACCCGAAGCCGTGCGACGCGGACGAGGGCACGCGATGTCCGCAGCAAATGCGCGAGTGGGCAAGCTGGCAGATCGGGCAGGAGTATTTCGTCGATTCCAACTTTGGCGGCGCTGTTATTCCAGGGCGCCGCAATGTTTTTGAGTCGACGCTTGACTTGACCGGCGCCACTTTCCTGACTTCGCCGCGCAGTCTTTCGCCCATCATCTCGCGGCTGCGGTTTGAAGCCATCAACAACCTGCGAGTGCAATGGGATATGGATTACGACCCCAAGAAGGGCGAGATCAATGCCGACAGCGTGTTTGCCGGGTACAGCTGGGGAGGCACAACGGTGGGCGTAGGCCACGCCTTGCTGAACGCCTTGTATGAGAATCCTGGAACGGCAAGTCCAACACTGAAGAGCCAGATCGTGACGCCTTTCCTGGAAATCGGCAAAGAGAGCCGGCGCGGATTCAACCTGGCGGCCAACGGCGGCTACGACTTCGTCGACAACAAAATTCAGTACGGCGGCGTGCAGGCGGTTTACAACTGGGACTGCTGCGGCCTGACCATGGGCTACCGGCGATTCCAGCTGGGCAGCGTAGGCTCAACCAGCCGCAATGAGCAGGAGTGGCTGTATGGCTTTACCTTCGCTAACTTTGGCACGGTTGGCGACGTCAGGCGCAGCACTGCCGTGTTCCACGATCCGACACTTCCGCCGGCGTATTAAGGCAGTAGGCGCAGGGGCTCGAGCCCGCTCGCGCCGTTCAGGTCAAACAAACATGAGGCTTCCTTTCTCCTCTTGACAAACGAGATGAGATGTATTCTCATCTTGATTATCGAGAGGAAAACGCCTTGCCTGCCAAACCAGACGAAGTCAGCCAGCATACTCCCGAATCTCATGACATGGTCCAGGGCACGCTGGAGATGCTCATCCTCAAAACCCTCGCGCTGGAGCCGATGCACGGGTACGGCGTCGCCTTACGGATTGAGCAGATCAGTCAGGGGGTCTTCCGCGTGAATCCCGGTTCGCTGTTGCCTGCTCTCAGCCGCATGGAACGGGCAGGTCATGCATGGTCGGAGTGGCGCGCCACTGAAAACAACCGCCGCGCAAAGTACTACATGCTTACTGCCAGGGGCCGAAAAGCTCTTGCCGCCGAAACAAAACAGTGGCAGCGGCAGATAACGGCGATCTCGCGCATCCTCGAAGCATAATCGCAGCCAGCAACATCAGAGGAGTAACTCAATGAGGCGGTTCACCAATCTCGTCAATGGCCTGATGTCTCTCATCCACAAGCAGCGCGTCGAGAATGAACTTGAAGAAGAATTGCGCAGCTATGTGGAGGAGTCTGTCGCCGACAAACAAGGCAACGGGATGACTCCGGAAATCGCGCGACGCACTGCTCTGGCGGAGGTGGGGAGTCGAAACTCCGTCAAGCATCAGGTCTGGTCATCTCGATGGGAGTCGACGCTCGACGGCCTGCTTCAGGATCTGCGCCTCAGCCTTCGCACCCTGTGCAAAAGCCCGGGATTCACCGTCGTGGCCCTGCTCTCTCTCGCGCTGGGCATTGGCGGCAACACGGCAATCTTCACGCTGATGCACCAGGTGATGCTGCGTGACCTTCCCGTGCGCGATCCCCAGCAGTTGGTCACCTTTGACAAGTCCATCGGCGGAGGAATCATAGGAGGCGTCGATCTCGGCACCTACGGCTTGTTCCCATGGTCATTTGCACATAAGCTCGAAGCCGCGCCCGGCCCGTTTCAGGGCATTGCTTCGTACAGCAGTTTTTCACCCACGGTCAGCGTCCGTCGTCCTTCTGACGCTGGAGCGCCTGGTGCCAGCACGCAGGCGATCACCGTTCCCGCCACTCTTGTTTCAGGCAACTACTTCAGTCTGCTCGGGGCGCAGCCGTTGATGGGCCGGATGATCGGCCCCTCAGACAACGCCACGCCGGAAAGCGGCGCAGTGGCCGTTATCAGTTACCGGTTCTGGCAGCAATCCCTGTCGGCTGACCCCGCGATTTTGGGCAAAGTTATCACAATTAACGGCACACCCTTCACGGTGATTGGCGTAATGCCCCCGGAGTTTCAAGGCTTCAAGAGTGAAATCGAACCTGCCGCTCTTTGGGCGCCGATCATGATGCAGCCGGTGGTTTATCAGGATCAGTCGTACCTCTCTTCGACATTCGCGCCATACTTTCTGCATTTGTTTGGGCGGCTCAGCCCGCAGGCGGTTTCAAATCGCGACGCATTTGCGCAAAGCCAGCAGTGGGTCAATCAGCAGGTGCAAGCCGGCATTCGCGAGACGGAAGGCAATTCGATCACGGCCGCGCGGCAGCAGGAGATCAGTCGGGTCAACGTTGCTCTGTTCCACGCGCAACAGGGCGTTTCGCAGATGCGCGGCCAGTATGGCGATTCTCTCAGCATCCTAATGGCCGTGGTGGTGCTGGTTCTGCTCATCGCGTGCGCCAACCTGGCCAACTTTCTGCTGGCCCGCGGTGCTGCGCGGCAACGTGAGACCGCTACGCGCCTGGCGCTGGGCTCAAGCCGTGGCCGCATCGTGCGCCAAAGCCTGATTGAGACGCTGTTGCTCTCGATCACCGGCGGCGCGCTGGGGCTGTTGATCGCGTTCGTTGCGACCCGAGCCTTGATCGCCTTTGTTACGCGTGGCACGAGCGTGACCGCGCTCAGCCCCACGCCCGACGCTGCGGTTCTGCTGTTCACCATAGGTGTCGCGCTGGCAACCGGCCTGCTTTTCGGGCTTGCGCCCGCACTTGCGGCGGCGCGCATTGGAGCCGCGACTACGCTCGCCTCAAATGCGCGAACGGCTCAGGCCGGAGGAGGCAGATCGAGCCGCCTTTGGCCAAAAACTCTGGTCATTGCTCAAATCACGCTTTCGCTGCTTTTGCTTGTCGGTGCTGGACTCTTTCTGCGCTCTCTGCGCAACCTGCAGAATCAGGATTTCGGCTTTGAACGCACCCATCTGCTGATGGCCAGCTTCGACGCCCAGCTTGCGGGATACAAAACTACCCAGGCTGCGGCCCTCGATCAACAGCTCATCGATCGGCTTTCGGCACTGCCGGGCGTGCGTTCGGTTGCAATATCGGGCACTGCGCCCATCTCCGAAGGCAATTGGACTTCCTCAATCAAGCTCTCGGGCTATACTCCCGCGCCGAAAGAGAACTTGTACTCGCTTCTGAATCGCGTTTCGGGCAAGTATTTTGAGACCGCGGGGATTGCCATCGTCGCAGGCCGTCCCATTACGCCTGCAGACTCAGCCACCAGTCTCAAGGTCGCGGTGATCAGCCAGTCGCTCGCCAGCCACTTCTTTCCCAAAGGCGATGCCATCGGCAAGATGCTCACCATCGACATCGACAGTGTCGCCGGCCCGTGGCAGATTGTGGGTATAGCCAGAGACAGCAAATCGACCGATCCGCGCAACACCGACCCGGTGAGGATGACCTACATTCCGCTGGCCCAGATTGCGCCGTTTACGGCTGCCGATCAACCGGCAAGCGCAACCGCCAAGCCCGCGCCGCCGGAGCCCAATAACAATTGCTTCGCCAGCAACATGATTCTGCGCACCACCGGCGACCCCTCTCACAGCATCGCCGATCTGCGCGCGGCAGTCGCTTCCATTGATCCCAATCTGCCTCTGCTCAACGTCGTGACCATTCACGATCAGGTCTCAAGCCTTA
Organism: uncultured Acidobacteriaceae bacterium; assembly: GCA_963732165.1. Lineage (GTDB taxonomy): Bacteria > Acidobacteriota > Terriglobia > Terriglobales > Acidobacteriaceae > Telmatobacter. The sequence continues at coordinate 52,201 of CAVSYM010000040.1, read as the reverse complement.
TGAGCCATGACGAACTTATTTCGGCGCTCACCGGCATGTTTTCAGTGCTGGCCCTCCTGCTCGCCGCCATCGGTCTCTATGGCGTGATGAGTTACAACGTAGTTCGTCGGACCAATGAGATCGGTATCCGCTTTGCGCTGGGTGCGCAGGGGCGCACCGTGCTGTGGATGATTCTTCGCGAATCGCTGCTGCTCCTCTCAATCGGCCTTGTTTTGGGACTGCCCCTCGCCGTCACTGCGGCCAGATATATCAAGCTTCAGCTATTTGATTTGAACCCTATGGACCTGACTACATTTGTTCTGGCTGTCACGGTCGTGAGCGCGATGACCGTGTTCTCCGCTTTCTTGCCCGCACGACGAGCGGCCAAAGTCGACCCAATGGTTGCGATAAGATGCGATTGAGGTGATCTTCAGGCCCGTCGGTAGACAGTTTGCATGTAGCCAGCAGGTCAATTCACGTTTCCAGCCATGGGCCTGATCTGTCCGTCTCATCCCGGACGCGTAGTGGTCTATTCCCGGGCCATAAAACCACGGCCCATGCGAGGGGAATCCGCTTGCCTTTCGCCCCGCCGCGCGTCCATTCCATATCTTCAGGGAAATGCGAGCCGCTGCGGTATCCTTTCCTGAGAGGACATTATTTTGTCGCGATTCAGTTTGTTGGCTGGTTTTCTGGCAATCGGCCTCACCGTAGGATGCAAAGCTCAAACCGCCTCATCGGCGCCTCTGGACGCCGCGCTGCAGCGACAGATTGAAAACCGGGTGCGATCGCAATTCGACTTGGAGCCGAACATCGCGATAAGCATCGGGGCAAAGACGCCCAGCCAGATTCCCGGCTATGAGACCCTGCCGGTCACCTTGTCGCGAGGCACGAAAACCCAGGAAATAGATCTGCTGATTTCGGCCGACAACAAGACACTTGTTCACATGACAAAATGGGATTTGAGCAATGATCCAGCGGAATCGATCGACACTACGGGCAGGCCGATTCGCGGCAATCCAGCGGCCAAGGTGACGATCGTCAACTTCGATGACCTGGAATGCCCTTACTGCGCGCGCATGCACGCCGAGTTGTTCCCGACGACGCTAGACCACTACGGAAACCTGATCAGGTTCGTTTACAAAGACAGCCCACTTACCGATATGCATCCGTGGGCGATGCACGCCTCAGTCGATGCGAATTGCCTGGCCGCGCAGAGCGGCACGGTGTATTGGAGCTTTGTAGACTACGTGCACGGCCATACCGAGGAAATATCCGGCGACAACCGCGACCCGGCGAGAAGCTTTGCCGCGCTGGACCGCATCGCGCGCCAGGAGGCGACGCTCGGCAAACTGAACGAAGAGGTACTGAACGTTTGCATGTCGAAGCAGGATGAGACCGCGATTAAGGCTTCGACAAAGGAAGCAGAGGCACTGGGACTTGAGGGTACCCCCATGCTGTTCATCAATGGGGAGAAGGTAAGCGGCGCCGTACCCCAGGATGAGTTGTGGGCGGTAATCGACCGTGCGATAAGGGCTGCAGGCGAACAGCCTCCGCCTATGCCGCAGCCCGCGCCAACCGGTGCGCCCTCCCCCACTCCAGGATCGGCGAAACCCCCTGTGATACCTGGCGCAACGGGCACACCGAATGCGGCGCCGGCAGGCGCGCAGCCGGCGCCAGGTTCAACACCGGCCGCAAAGCCGAGTTGAGCCACTATGCCCAGGATGGGTAAGACATTTATGCTTGAATGCCGGAATAAGCAGCGAAGCGCGCATTGGAGCGGGCTCGCGGTTTGATCCGGCAGCGGCGCCCAAAAACCGGCTCCGCAGGAGTAACGACGTTGCACGCCGATTCATTTTTCGGGATTCGTCTCAGGTCTTTGGTTCCACTTGCTATTGCAGCCGTATTGGTTCCGTTGGTTGCCGGTTGCCATCGGTCGCCGTCGGCGGACGTGGTCGCAACCATTAACGGGAAGGAGATTCTGCGCTCCGACCTGGACCGTCTATACAAGGCGAGCCTGGGCGACACGACGCAGAAGCTCTCTCCGGTTGAAGAGAAGATGCAGCGCTTGAAAGTGCTGCAGACGATGATCAACGACGAGATTCTGCAGCAGCGGGCGGCCAAGCTGAATCTTACGGCCACCGACGAGGACGTGAACGCAAGGCTTACCGAGATCAAAGCACCCTATACCGAAGAACAGTTCTACAACCTGCTCAAGCAGCGGAACGAGACGCTGGATGAGTACAAGAAGAACCTGCGCCGGGAATTGACCACGCAAAAGCTCCTCAACAAGGAGATTGAGTCGCGCATCAATATTACCGACGCCGAAATTGCCAGTTATTACGCTGCAAACAAGTCGGACTGGAACGTTGTAGAGCCGCAGTACCACATTTCGCAGATTGTGGTGAGTGTGGGTCCAGTTGCGGGGCCGAACGGTCAGCCTCCGCATATTGTGAGCGAGGCCGACGCCAGAAAGAAGATTGACGCGGCACATAGTCAGCTTGAGAGCGGAGAGGATTTCGCTTCGGTGGCTGCCAATTTCTCAGAGGATCCGAACACGGCGCCGAACGGCGGCGACATGGGATTTGTGCCTGAGTCGTCTTTGCACACGCATCCGGAGGCTTACGACGCGATCATGAAGCTGAAGCCCGATCAGTTTACTGACGTCGTACCGGTCTTCGATCTTTCGACGCCGGGTCACAAGCTTTCTTACTTCGCAATCTTCAAGCTGTCAGGACGCGAGCCTGCAGGACAACGGGAATTGAACGATCCGCGCGTGCACCAGGCGATCCACGGAATACTGCACGACCAACAGAAGCAGTTGCTGCAGAATGCATACCTCGAGATGCTGCAGGATGACGCCAAGGTGCATAACTACTTTGCCGAAGGGATTCTGAAGCAGGGTGGGCAGTAGGGAGCTTCAAGCCTCTAGCTTCTAGCTTCTAGCTTCTAGAGCATTTTCAGGGTCGGTGTATCCGGGCAGGGGCTAAAGCCCAAAGTTTTGATGGGCGTTTTTGCGGCACGACTAAACAGGCTGCGGAAAAACCCGTTGAACGAAGCAATTTCGTCATAGTCAATGCAGCAGGGGCTAAAGCCTAATGTCACTTACTTTACTTCGGTGTGCCAACCGGCTGTCTGTGCGGATAGTATTTTCCGGAACCCCACACGGCTCGGGGGTAGATGCGCGTTTTACTTCGTTTGGGTAATTTGGCTTGGCCTATGTAGGCCAGCAGGCGGTCATAGGCCTGTTGGCGCTGTTTCTCGTCGGCAGAACACAGTTTGCCGGTCATCGCGTTCAGCAACCCATGCGCGCGGGTGAAGCTCAGTTCGCGCGGGTGCACGCCGGCTCGGGCAGCGGCTTCGGCCATCAGCGCGCGCACCATTCCATAGGCCACCACGGCGATCAGCAACTCCTTCTCCACCACCGCTTTGGTTTTCCCCTGCATGTGTTTCAAGCGCAGCGTGCCTTTCAGCGTCCGCAGGTCCAGTTCCAGGTTCCATCGCTGCCGATACCAGGCTATGATCTGCGCCGCCTCGGTTTGCTCACTCAACGTCGTAAACAGATACAGGCGGTCGCGAAATCCCTTTTGCGTGACCACGATCAAGCGGCCCTCGATGGCTGCATCGGCGGGCAATTCAGGATATTTCTTTCCCTCGAAGCTGCTTGGCCGCCAGCAGACCCGGCACTCCCCGTTGGGCAGCAATCGCCTGGCTCCCAGCGCCTGGGCGCGCGCCTGCGTGAGCCGGAAAAGCACCTCACGCTTGCTCTGGACAACCGCATAGGCAAACGCGAAGATTCCGAAGTTGCCGTCGCCCACGATCACGCTTCGGGCCGGGGTGCGCTCTACGGCTTGGCGGGCCAGCTTCTGTTCGCTTACCGCTTCGGGACCGAACATCGGACCCCACTCCGGCCGCAGGGCGATGCCCGTCCGCACGTCGTGCAGGGCCACCCATTTCACAATCCCCCAATGGCCCAGTCCGCGCTGATTGCGCCCCGGAGGAAACGCATCCAGCAAGCCCGCGCTATGCTCCACGCTCAAGCTGCTGCCATCCAAAAGCATCACCGGACGGTCCAGCCCCGCCGCCGGCACGATGCGCCTGCTCAACTCCCCCAGCACCTCATCGCACACCCCGGCGGTGGTTTCCTTCGACAGCCGGCCGCAGGCGCGCGCATAAGCGCCGGTGTTCTGCGAAATCCTGCCCTCCCGCACCCGCTTGCTCTCCGGCAGCAGCCGCTCCAGGTGCCCCTGGGCAATCTCATGCACGGCGCGCTGCTGCGTACCTCGATTGTCCAGCCGCTGCAATAGCATCATCCATACCACCACGCGCAGAGAATAAATCTGCGCCTTCGACCGGCCTTCAAGTGCTTTCCATCGCGCAACCGGCAAAACCGACTCAAACAACCGCAGCAACCACCGATCGTCAACCTCTGTCTGCATCGCGGCTTATCCGCGGAAAGCCCTGAGCAACTCCAGACTGAACCCGATCGCCTCTGCCGGCAATCTCAAATCATCATGTCGCCGTTGTAAAGTAAGTGACATTGGGCTTTAGCCCGCACTCGTTTTGAGGGGTTTTATCGGCACGAGTAAACTCGTGCCCTGATACAAGACCGCGTCCCTGCGAGTTTTCCGCAACCTGTAAAGTCGTGCCCTGACACTTCGTGCGCTACCGTTGAGTTTTTCCGCAAGTCCTGAATTCCGTCCTTACTGGTTCACGCCGCTGGCCAGGAATCCGCCGTCGACTGCGATCACTTCGCCGGTGACAAACGATGCGGCTTCAGAAGCGAGGAATACAGCGGCGCCGGCCAGCTCGTGCGGCTTGCCGAAGCGGCCCATGGGCGTGCGTATCAGCAGTTCTTCGCCGCGTGGAGTGCCGCTGACAAGGCGGGCGTTGAGCTCGGTGGGAAAAACTCCCGGCGCAATTGCGTTCACGTTGACGCCGGTTTGCGCCAGCTCGATTGCCAGGACCTTGGTGAGGGAAGTGATTCCGGCTTTGCTGGCGCAGTAGGCTGCCACATCGGCAAAGCCGACGAAGGTACTGAGCGAAGCTATGTTTACGATGCGTCCGTAGCCGGCGGCTACCATGGTTAAGCCGAATATCTGGCAAGCGCGCAGCGTGCCGGTCAAGTTGGTCTCGATCACGCGCGACCAGTCGGCCTCGGGGACCTTGAGTGTCTCGGCTTTATGGGTGGTGCCGGCGGTGTTCACCAGAATGTCGATTTTGCCGAATTCAGCAAGGACCGCGTCGTGCATCGCCTGGAGCGAGATGCGATTTGTGACGTCGCTGGTAACGCGCAAGGTACGGCGGCCGAGGGCCTCAATTTCTTCCGACGATTTTTCAACCTGCTCCATGCGCCGCGAAGTGATGACAACGTCGGCTCCGGCGTTGGCGAGCCCCAGCGCAATAGCATGGCCCAGGCCGGTGGTTCCGCCGCAGACAACGGCAACGCGGCCATGCAAATCGAAAAGATTCTCGCTCATCGCTCGCCTCGCGATCCTTCATTCAGGATCGCATTCTCAATATTAGTTCGGGACACGAAGTAATTCCATCTTATATGCTTCGGATGGCGGCGAAGCACGATCACAAACGAGACGTAATCGGCCTGCGCCTGGAGGAATGATGAATTTGACTGGTGCGGCACGGCGCGAGTTTTTGCTTCGCGCGGGATGGATCGGAGGGGCGGCGATGGTGGCGGGGACGCCGGAGGGTGCGATGGCGCTTGCCGGAATGCCCGGCGGTAAATACGGAAGCGGCCCTGTGATTGAGAGCGTGGTGTTGCCGCAGCAGGATGCTGAGCCGCCGAAGTACCACATCAAGTTTGGCGTGTGCGGCATGAGCCACGACCACATCTACGGAATGATCGGCGCGGTGGAACGCGGCGGCGGCGAACTGGTGTCGGCGTGGGGCGGCGAAGAGGATAAGCTTGCCGCATTCAAATCGCAGTTTCCCGACGTGAAGATAGTGAGAACGCAGGAGGAGATTCTCGACGATCCTTCAATCCAGCTGGTGATGAGCTCGCAGATTGCCAATGAACGCGCGCCGATTGGCGTGAAGGCGATGAAGCAGGGCAAGGATTTTCTGTCGGACAAGCCGGGTATCACGACTCTCGATCAGCTGGCCGCGGTGCGGCAGACGATCGGGGAGACGGGGCGGATCTACGCAATCATGTACAGCGAACTGCTTGAAGTAAAGGCCGCGGTGTACGCCGGCGAGCTGGTGAAGGAGGGCGCAATCGGCAAGGTGATTCAGACGATCAATATTGCCCCGCACCAGATTTTTCAGCACGGCGGCGTGGCCGGCGGCGGCTCAGGCAGGCCCGAGTGGTTCTGGCATGAGAGTCAATTCGGTGGAATTCTCTGCGATATCGGGTCGCACCAGATCGATCAGTTCCTGTTCTATACGGGATCGACGGAGGCCGAAGTGGTGGAATCGCAGGTGGCAAATCTGCGGCATCCCGAGCATCCCGAGTTCCAGGATTTTGGCGATATGGTGTTGCGCGGTAATAAGGGCTTCAGCTACGTGCGGCTCGACTGGTTTACGCCCGATGGGCTGGGGACGTGGGGCGACGGACGATTGTTCATTCTAGGTACAGATGGATATATCGAAGTGCGCAAGTATGCCAATGTTGCTGTGTCGCACCAGGGGAACAACCTGTTCATGGTGGACAAAGACGTAGCCCGCTCCGTGGATTGCAACAATATGCCGCTTCCATTCGGGCCGCAGTTTGTGGCCGATATTGTGAATCGCACGCACGTTGCGCAGGATCAGGATCAGTGCCTGCTGGCCGCGGAGCTGTCAGTCAAGGCGCAGATGAATGCGACGCGAGTGAAGCTGGAGTTATAGCGGAGTTGGCGGAGTTAGCCGCGCTTCGCGCGTGTTAGCCGAGCTAGCGGCTCCGTGGAGAATTGGGCGGGAGTGCTATCCCACCCTAAACGCGATCATCGTTTTCCACGATGATCGCGTTTAGAACGGGGCACCCTGCGAGTCGGCAAGTCAGCAAGCCGGCGGGTCAGTACGGATTTATCTGAGGAGAATCGAGATGACGATGACGAGACGCGATGCGATGGTGGGATTTGCGGCATTGGCTGGGACGCTTGCCTCGACGCCAGGTGAAGCCCAGGCTGCGGGCGCACAGAAGCCGGTCGAAAAACAAAAGCCGATCCTCGGACCGGCGGTGTTTCACTGGGACGATTTGAAGCCTGAGAAGAGTCCAGTGGGAGCGCATGCATCGATCTGCGATCAGCCGACTGCGACCGTCGATCAACTGGAAATGCATGTGGGAATGCTGAATCCGGGAGAGATGTCGCACCCGCCCCACCGGCATGTGAATGAGGAACTGATTATTTTGAAAGAAGGTACGTGCGAGACTCTGTCGAACGGGGAGTGGGTCAGGGTCGAGGCGGGATCGGTAGTCTTCAATGCGTCGAACAGCCTGCATGGGTTCAGGAACGTCGGACAGTGGCCAGCCATCTATCACGTCATTAACTGGAGCCCGAATAAGACAGTGGACGGTGAACGGTGAACGGTGGACAGTGGGAAGTTAACGGGGACTGTGAGCGCTGAACAGACAGCTGCGGAAGGGTTTTGGCTGAGGTTTTGATCGAAAGGCTCCGGCAGCGGGGCCTTTTTTGTTGGGCGTAAGAACTTGATTCTGCATGATGTATGTGCATGTTTTGATCAAAATGATCATTTTTATTGACTTTTTGATCATTTCAGAGCTACTCTCGATTTCACAAAGCGAAAGAAAGCTTTCTTAACGTCAAGCGAGTTGCCGGTTCAACAGCCCCGAATCCTTCCGACGCCGGCAAAAAACCAAGATCAAGAAGCGAACCCAATTTCAAGTGAGGACCATGATGAAGACAAATGCATTCCGGTTTTTCCTGGCGTGCGCGCTGGCAGTGCTGGCGTGCGTAACGGCGAGGGGCCAGAACGTTACCGGCGCGATTACCGGCGAAGTGACTGACTCGAGCGGCGCGGTGTTGCCTGGCGCGAGCGTGGTGGCTTTGAATCTAGATACGAATGTGAGCACCAGCGCGACCACGAATAGCGAAGGCCTGTTCCGGATCGACTTTCTGCCAATTGGGCATTACCAGGTGACGGTGGAGGCAGCGGGGTTTGAGAAGTCGACCGTTCCGCCTTTCTCGCTTGAGGTGCAGCAGACGGCGAATTTCAACGTGAAAATGGTGGTGGGCAGCACGACGGCAAGCATTAGCGTGTCGGCATCGGCTCCCATTCTGAACACCGAGAACATCACGCTGGCCTCTACATTCACGGCCAACACCATCTCGAATTTCCCGTTAAACGGTCTCGACTTTTCGGCCATCACTTTATATATGCCGGGCGCCGTGACGACGTATGGAACTTCAGGTCAGACCAGTTTCGAGCGCAGCACGTATAACTCCGACACGCCTAACTTCAACGGCAATCGGGCGCAGGCCAATAACTACACGCTCGATGGCATCGACATGAACGAAACCTACAACAACCTGATCTCGTATAGTCCGGCGCCGCAGGCGTTGGAAGAGATCAAGGTGGTTACAGCCGACTCGCCCACCGACCAGGGCAACGTGAACGGGGCCGCGGTAGAGAGCGTGCTGAAGAGCGGGACCAATCAGTTTCACGGTTCGGCCTACGGTTTTGTGCAGGACTACAGGTTCAACGCAAACTCTTACGGAAATGGGCAATCAATACCGGCGACGCCGATCAATCCTTTTTCGTTTGCCCAGTTCGGAGGCAATATCGGCGGACCGATCCTGCATAACAAACTGTTCTTCTTTGTCGACTATCTGGGCGCGCGCTGGCACAAGGGAGGGCTGAATAAAGCCAGCGTAATTCCCGACGCCATGCGCAACGGCGATTTCTCAGCGCTGCTCAGCGCCAGCACTCCTATTCAGCTCTACGACTCGCTGAATGGTTTCGCGCCTTATGCGGGCGACAGGAACGTGCCGATTATCAACCCGGTTGCAAAATTCCTTTTTGCCAATCCCAAACTCTATCCCGATTGCGGAGGCGACAATCCCACGGTGCCGGCCGGCGGAACATGTCTGTCGCCCACGGATGGAATTGCGGAGAACAACTACGAAGCCCCGAATCCCAGTTACAAGGGCAATAACCAGGGCGACGTGAAACTTGAGTACGACATGCGCGCCAGCGACAAAATTACGGGATTCTACTCGAATTCCCACGCCTATGACGGATCGGTCGCGGTTCTGGCCATTACCTTTCCGGGCGTCAATCTCTATCCGACCTGGCTAACGGGTGCGAACTGGGTGCATACCTTCTCGCCCACGCTGCTCAATTCGGCGCGTATTGGATTCACGCGGACCGATTGGAACCAGGGCTTCCCGGTAGACACAACCGGGCTATTTGGAACCTCGGGCAACGCCAAGGTGGGCATCTCGTTCCCCGACCAGAGGTATAACGGATTTACCAACCAGGGTTTCAATGCGAATGTGAGCGACGTGGGCACGACGGCTTACAACGGCGGGGTCATCGATAATACCTACAGTTACATCGATGACCTGACCTGGCAGCGCGGCAAGCACTTTTTGAGCATGGGCATCCAGGCGCTCCGATATCAAAACAACTATCCAACCGGGAACAACGACGGCTACCTGGGCTCGCTGAATTACTCCGGCAACTTCACGTCGAATGGCAACGGTTCCAGCGGTTACGGCCCGGCGGATTTTGTGCTGGATCGCGTCTCGTCGGGGGGAGTGACTCTGACCAGCGTGAACGTTGGCCAGCGGCAGTGGCGCATTGCCGGCTTTGCCCAGGATAACTTGAAGCTTACTTCAAACCTGACTCTGATTTTCGGCTTGCGTTACGAGTACGACGAGCCCTGGATCGAGGAGGACGACAGGACAGGGAACGTCAACCTGACAACCGGACAAGTGATGTATGCCGGCCACGTACCCGCGGCAGCTCTGCTTCCTAACTCCGGCTTACAGGGATCGGGCGTGTGCCCCACTCTGGCTTGCTACCAGCCAAACTACCGGCAGTGGATGCCGCACGTCGGATTTGCGTACCAGTTCACCCCACGGGCAGTCATCCGCGGCGGCTACGGCGCCGAGAGCTTCTATGAAGGCAACTCGTTCAATCAGCGCCTGACGGCCATCGCGCCCTTTTTGCAGGCCGCGGGCTTCAATGTGAACGCGCCATCGATCAGCGATCCCACTCAGCCAACGCCCAATACTGCCGAGGAAGGCTTTACCGGTCAAAACACTTCGATTCAGTACAGCAGTTCCAACAACGGATACACGGCCTATCCGCAAAACATTCAGCCCGCATACGTGCAGGAGTTCAATCTGACCGTGGAATATGCGCTGACGAACACGGCGTCGTTGCAGGTTGGATATGTAGGCGAAACAGGGCAGCACATTGAAGACTACGGCAACGTAAACCAGCTAACCGTTAACAACGACCAGACCTCAGCCCCGTTCTACAACAGCCCATATATCGGAAATGGCGTAACCAACACGGACCCGATGTCCGACTCGGCGCTTGGCGTTAACGGCAACGGCGGGCTGCTGATTACCGAGTCGCGCGCCATGATGAACTACAACGCGCTGCAGGCGGTGTTTCGCCAGCGCCTGAATCATGGCCTTGAGTACACGGTGAACTACACGTGGGGCAAGGCGATGACCAACAGCCTGGGCAACTATTCGCTCAACGTGAATGGGTTCAGCGGCGCGTTCCAGAACTACTACAACAGCGCGGCAGATGACGGTCCTGCCGGATACGACGTGAAACACGACTTATCTGCCACCGCGGTTTATGCCATTCCAGTGGGCCGCGGACGTGAGTTTCTCTCCAATTCAAACCGGCTGATGGACGAGGTGCTGGGCGGCTGGAAACTGTCGACGGCCATCGTTGGCTACTCGGGCTTCCCTGAGGTCATCACCGGCGGGGGGAGCAATTCCAACAGCTACGGAACCAACCGTGTGAACCAGTACCGCCCGCTGATCATCAAGAATCGCAGCAATGCGCACTGGTTCGGCACCGACTCTTCGGCAACCGACCGTTGCGGACAATCCACGAACGGTCAAGCTGATGACGATGGCACCTGCGCCTTCGGCATCCCCTCGGTCAATACTTTCGGCACCGAGAGCAACGGCGCGGTGCGCGGACCGGGATACTTCAACACCGACCTTTCGGCGTTCAAGGATTTCCACACCTTCAGGGAGGAGGTTATCGGCTTCCGCTTCGATGCCTTCAACGCCTTCAACATTGTGAGTTACGGCAACCCCGACACGGGCATCACCGACACCAACTTCGGCAATGTTTCGTTGGCGGGACCGCGCTCGCAAGAGCGGCATCTGCAATTCTCGGTGCACTACGACTTCTAAACGACCGAAATTCACCGGCTGTTGCGGTCCATCGCTGCGACAGCCGGGTCTGCGCGAAGAATTCGCTTCGCGCGAAGGCGCTCGATTGTTTAACTTGGAATGAAGCACCGAAAAAAGAGTACCGGAATCGGGACACCATGATTCTAGAGATTTGTGTCGATTCGGTTGAGTCGGCGATTGCGGCCCAAGCGGGCGGCGCAGAACGGGTTGAACTTTGCTCGGCGCTGCGCGAGGGAGGAATTACACCCAGCGCCGGCCTGCTGCGGCAGGTGCTTGGGGCAGTAAAGATCGACGTATTTGCCATGGTGCGGCCGCGCGGCGGCGACTTTTGCTACACGGCCGACGAGTTCGACGTGATGCACGAGGATGTGATGGAGGCGCGTACGCTGGGAGCAGCCGGCGTCGTACTGGGCGTGCTGACGCCGGATGGAAAAGTGGACGTGGAACGGACGCGCGAACTTGTGGCGGCAGCCCGGCCGATGAAGGTGACCTTTCATCGCGCATTTGATGTGACGGCGGATCTGGACAAGGCGCTTGAAGGCGTAGTTCAAACAGGCGCGGACCGGATTTTGACTTCGGGCGGCGAGCCGGATGGATTGCGCGGCGCAGGCAGGATCGCGCGGTTGGTGGAGAATGCGCAAGGCCGCGTTGAGCTGGTGGGCGCAGGAGGGATTCGCGCAAGCAATGTACGCGAGTTTGTGCGGACGACGGGCGTGAAAGAAGTGCATGCGGCGCTGCGCACGAAGACCATGAGCCCGGTTACCTACTGGAATCACGCGGTGAGCTTCGGCACGCATCCCGATGGGCTGGCGCGATACGTGGTGCGTGAAGAGGACGTTCGAAAGCTGCGGCGGGCGCTGGAAGCGGCTGCCAGGAATGGCAACGCTCTCGTACAATGACCGAGAACCACCGCGAACATCGGAGCCTGGTAATTTCGTAGTATCCCGGGTCCCCAAATGCGAGGGACCCGGGGCACCCATTATCGCCGTCGGTGGGTGAGCGTGCAGCATGTCTTCAAAGACCGATAAACGAGCAAAAGAGATTCTCAGGCTGCTGCTGCGGCACGGCAAGACCTCGGTAGAGGAGCTGACGGCTGAGCTGACGGCCTCGCCGGCCAGCATTCGCCGCGACCTTGCGCGGCTCGAGGAACAGGGATTGGTGTACCGCACGCACGGCGGCGCGATGCTGACGGGCAAAGCGGTGTATGAGCCGTTCCGGTTCGATGCATCGTTCCATGTGCGCGAAGACCGCTTTGCCGCCGAAAAACAGCGCATTGCCCACGCTGCAGCAGCGATGGTGAAGGAACACGAGACGATCGGGCTGGCGGCCGGCACAACTACAACGCTGATTGCGCGGCAACTCCAGCATCGGCGCGGCATCCGCATCGTGACCAACGCTGTGAACATCGGCATGGAATTGAGCTCGGTAACCGCGCTCGACACTACGCTGACCGGCGGCACCATGCGTTGGGCGGGGGCATTCAGCCTGGTGGGACCGGCGGCGATCGAGACGCTGAATATGTTTGCGCTCGACCGGCTGTTTTTGAGCGTGACCGGAGTGGACGCCGAGCGCGGCGCAACGATGATTGAGCCCGAGGAGGCTGCGGTGTTTCGCGTAATGGCGAGGCAGTCGCGTGAGGTGGTGGTGGTAGCCGACTCAAGCAAAGTGGGCATGGTGAGTCCGGCGGTGATTTGCGCTTTGCGCGAAATAGACCTGCTGATTACCGATGATGGAATTAACGAAGAAGCGGTGAGCGCGTTCGAGGCGTGCGGCGTGAAAGTGATGGCCGTCTAGTTCCGAGTCTCCGTGATTTCCTAACTGAAGCAACGAACCTGGGTGCCCATCCAAGCTCCGCTTGGGTGGGAACTACCAACTTCACTCTGCCCATCTCAACCAACCACGAACTTGGTTCCCCAGGTCTGGATTTTCGGACCTGAAATAGCACAACCCTCGGGGATTGAATATTCCTTGAGCCGCCGTTGGCGCTATTTTTTCACGCGCGCGGGCAAATAATCCCAAATACCCGGATCCTCGGAGCCTAGAACCCACGAACAGAAGCCCTCGAGGCCGCGGTCTGCGGTGAGTTGATAGCGGTCTTTGAAGGTGTGTATGTCGGTGTAGAAGATCCACTCGCGCATCTGGTCGCGGTAGAACCAGAAGAATTCTGTGTGGTCGAAGGCGTCCCACTCGGGCTTGCCTCCGTATGCGTTGGCGAGCTGCAGCGCATCGGGAGTGCTGATGTAATCGGCGGCCGGGTTGGGCTTGTATTCGCCGGTCAATTTATCTTCAGTGGGAGCGCCGGTATACCAGTGATATCCGTAGAGCGGAATGCCGAGCGAGAGCTTTTCCTTAGGTACAAATTGCAACGCGTAATCGAGGTTGTCGAGGGTCCATTGCCAGCCGGCGACCGGGCCGGGCATGGTCCAGCGGGTCTGCTGGTCGTAGGTCATCAGGCAGACGAGGTCGACGGATTTTGAGAGCGCGGCCAGGTCATAGGCGCCGCGCCAGTCAGTAAAAATCCACTTGGAAAATCCGCCCTGGCCGGGATAGCCGGGCGCATTGGGCACGGTGGCAATGGAAAGTTGCAGGCCAGCCTTGTGAAGCGCGTCGGCTGTGCGCGCAACCAGGGCCGATAGGTTGTCGCGATCGAGGTAGTCCACATTCTCAAGGTCGAATTGGAAGCCAACGTAGCCATGCAGCTTTGCTTCGCGCAGCAGGGCATCGTTCATCTGGTCCTGGGCTTCAACGTTGGTGGCGAGGGTGTGGAACTTCTTCTTGTTGAAGAGAGCAACGATGGGCATCACGGGCAGTTTTTCCCGGGCTGCAGTGTCGAGCACGGTTGGGTTCGGCGCGCCGGTCACCAAGCCGTTTTCGTCAACCTGATACCAGGTGGGTACGAGCAGGTCGATTTTGGCGGAATGCGCGAGAAAAGACCGGATGGACTCGGGACTGTCAGTCATGTAGAAGAGCGCGACCGGCGCTGCCGAAGCGGTAGCGCAAAAAGCGAGAAGAGAGATGAGTGAAGCGATTCGACGCATAGGAGTCCACCATTGTTGAGCGACAACCAAAGGATACCTGAGCGGGGTGACCCAAGAAACGCTATTCTAATCGCACCATGATGGGGCGAAGACCAGGGAACATATTTCGCTGGTTATTTGACTCGCGCCGCGGCCCCAGGGGCCGGCTTGTTCCGCGATGGATTTTTTTGCGCTTACTCGCGCTCATTTACTTTTCGGCTTTTCTATCGCTCATCTTTCAAATCAATGGGCTCATCGGGCCCCAGGGCGTGTTGCCTGCGCAGAAGTACTTGCACGCGGTTGCCGATGCCCTGGGCCCGCTCCGCTACTGGTATGCGCCGACGCTCTACTGGGCATCTTCAAGCGCGACGATGCTATTGGCAGTGACCTGGATCGGGCTGATTGCATCCATAGTGGCGCTGGTGAACGTGTGGCCGAGGCTGAGCTTTTTTGTCTGCTTTGTCTGCTTCCTTTCGTTTGTGACGGCTACTGAAGTTTTCTCGATGTACCAGTCGGACGGCATGCTGCTGGAGGCGGGATTTATTGCGCTGTTTTATGCGCCGGGTGGAATTCTGCCCGGATGGGGCGCGGATCAACCTCCGCCGCGCATGAGCCTGTTTCCTGCTGCAGTGGGAATGGTTCCGCATCTACTTTGAGTCGGGCATGGTAAAGCTGCTGAGCGGCGATGTGGAATGGCGCAACTTTACCGCCATGGACGAGTACTACCAGAACGGCCCGCTGCCGACCTGGATTGGATGGTACGTGGAACACTTGCCGCACTGGTTTCATGCGGCGACGGTGGGCGCCACGCTGGGGATGGAACTGGGTCTGGTGTTCATGATGTTCTTCC
This sequence comes from uncultured Acidobacteriaceae bacterium, assembly GCA_963732165.1. Taxonomy (GTDB): domain Bacteria; phylum Acidobacteriota; class Terriglobia; order Terriglobales; family Acidobacteriaceae; genus Telmatobacter. The sequence continues at coordinate 37,010 of CAVSYM010000040.1, read as the reverse complement.
CGCGCCGGGTGCGGCTCATTTGCTTCTTCATCGTGACGCCGTGGGAATTGGGCGTAATTCTAACGGCGAATTATTGTTTCCTGAATTACCTTGTGCTTTCGCTTGGGTTCCTGCTGCTCGACGATCGATTCCTGACGCGCTTTGTGCCGTCGCGATGGAGGCCGCGTGAGCCGGAAGCGGCGATCGAAGCGGCGCCGGAGGAGGAGCCCTCGCTCTCAATCCTCAACGTGCGCGAGGCCGATGAGCCCGGCGAAAAAGAACCAGGCAGAAAGGAAGCAAACGAAGCGCTGATCGCCAGAGCACGGGAGTTGACTGCGGAGTTGGAATCGCGGCGATGGTGGAAAGTGGGATGGCGAGCGGCCGGTCTCACCGTGACCGCGGTAATGTTGACTTGGATCGCGTATGACACCACGATTGAGATGATTGACATGCCCATGCGCGGCACCGTGCTACCGGTTGCGCCAATCAGGGCGCTCGAACCATTCAGAATTGCGAATCAGTACGGCCTGTTTGCGGTAATGACGCGCGGGCGATATGAAATCGAGTTTCAGGGATCGAACGACGGAACCAATTGGACGATGTATCCGTTCCGCTTCAAGCCGCAGGCGCTCGACCGGGCTCCGGGAATTTATGCGCCATATCAGCCGCGATTCGAGTGGAACCTGTGGTTTGCTTCGCTTGGGGACTGGCGACAGAACGAAATGGTGCCGGCAGCCGAGGAGCGACTGCTGGTGAGCAGCCCGGCGGTGCTTTCATTATTCAAGCGAAATCCGTTTCCGAATGCGCCTCCTCGGTATGTGAGAGCAGTGCTGTGGCAGTACTGGTTTACCGCGACAGACGAAAAGCGGCGGACCGGCAACTGGTGGCGCCGCGAATACATAGGCCTTTACGCACCGGAACTGACGTTGACTGCGGACGGTGACTATGCGGTGGTTGAGTGGCCCGCGGAGCTTCCGCCACACGACTAAGACAGGGAACGAGGGAACGAAGGAACAAGGAACAAAGGGCCGAGGGATTAAGGGACAAGAAGGCACGAGAAAGGTGTCTTAACTGACGGGCAATGGGCCAGGAAACAGAAATCGTAATACAGCTTATTGGGGGATTAGTAAGTGAGCCGCGCATGCGTGATTGGATCGGGCCCGAATGGACTGGCTGCGGCTATCGTGCTGGCGCAGGCGGGCCTTGAAGTTGACGTGTTCGAGGCACAGGCTGAACCCGGGGGCGCGACCCGAAGTTTTCCGCTAACCCTGCCCGGGTTTGTACACGATTTTGGATCTGCGGTGCATCCGCTGGCCGCCGGATCGCCGTTCTTTTCCTCCTTGCCGCTTGCCAACCATGGGCTTGAGTGGATCTCAGGCGACGCACCGCTCGCGCATCCATTGGATGATGGAACGGCGGTGGTGCTTGAGCACGATTTGAGTACGACGGAACGGTCGCTTGACCGGGACGGCCAAGCCTGGCGGGATTTGGTTGGCCCGGCGGCGGAACATTGGAACGATTTTGCCACAGACATATTCGGCCCGCTGCTCCGCATCCCGCGTCACCCGCTCCTGTTAGCAAAGTTTGGGCTTACTGTGTTGCAGCCGGCGGAAACGCTGGCGGCGAGTTACTTCAAAAGCGAGCGGACGCGCGCCGTGTTCGCCGGGCTGGCCGGGCACTCGTTCCTCAGCTTCGACCGGCCGCTCAGCGCCACCATTGGCCTCATGTTTGGCGCGTCTGTTCATGGGCCGGGCTGGCCGATTCCGCGCGGCGGGGCGAAGGCGATTGCCGCGGCTCTGATTGGATTGCTGGAGTCACTGGGCGGGAAAGTGCACACATCGATGCCTATCGATGCCGAGATATTCCGTGAGTTGGACAGGGAATACGAACTGAAGTTGTTTGACACGGACCCGAGGCAAATGGCGGGGATTGTGCTCGGGAGGATGAGCAGCAAATACCGAAATGCGTTCACGCGCTTTAAGCGCGCGCCAGGAGTGTTCAAGGTGGATTATGCGCTGCGGGAGCCAGTGCCGTGGAAAGCGGCAGAGTGCAGGCGCGCGATTACGGTCCATCTGGGCGGAAGCTTCGTGGATATTGCAGCGGCTGAAAAGGCTGTGGCGCAGGGACGCGAAGCGGAGCGGCCATTTGTACTTGCGGCGCAGCCGACATTGTTCGATCCGTCCCGTGCACCCGAGGACAAACATGTGGGGACGGGCGCTTTCGCCCGTCCGCCGAGCGAAGCTCGGCTTGCAATCTCCACAGCCCATGCCAAACTTCACGAAACTCACCACCGAATCCGAACTCCCACCCGCCGACGAAGCCAAAGAATTTCCCTGCGGCGAGAAAACCATCTGCATAGCTAACGTGAACGGCGTCTACAGCGCCATGGACAACGTCTGCCTGCATCGCGGCGGCCCGCTGGGGCAGGGAATGATCGAAGGCGGCAAAGTCGTGTGCCCGTGGCACGGCTGGGCCTACGACCCAAAAACTGGCGCAGCCGAGCAGAATCCCGGCGCAAGAGTTGCGATCTATCCGCTGAAGATCGAAAAGGGCGAAGTGCTGATCGAAATCTAGCCGGCCGAGCCGCTATCCCAGCAGCCGCAAGAACCTCCCCGGCGAATTCTCATATCCCGGAAACACGTCACTCAAATTCCGATTCCCCATGTGCCGCGCCACCGCTTCGCCGAGCACTTGTCGGAAATCCGTAGTCAACGCCAGATCGCGCCCCTCGTAAAGCTGCGACTGATCCAGCCCCGGCCAGTGTCCGTAGACCCTACTGCCCTTCACCGGCCCGCCCAGCACAAACATCACGTTGGCGTGACCGTGGTCGGTGCCGCGATTGCCGTTTTCGCGCGCGGTGCGCCCGAATTCCGACATGGTCACAACCACCGTGTCTTCCCCGAGATCGCCAAGATCAGTCCAGAACGCGGCAATCGACTGCGAGAAGTCGCGCAACACATTCGCGATCTGTCCCTCGGTCGCTCCTTCGTTCACGTGATGATCCCATCCGCCAATATCGGCAAACGCCACCTGCACGCCGAGATTCGCCTTGATAAGCTGCGCGAGTTGTCGCAAGCTGTCACCGAATCGTCCCTTGGGATAGTCTGCGCCCGGCGCGGGTTTGTACTTCGACGGATCGGCAGCCTTCAGCATATTCACCGCGTCAAAAGTTTCCTCGCCCGTGCCGTGAAGCACGGTATCAGTCGAGTGGTCATACATCGCCTCGAACGCGCTCGCAACCGGCGACGGTTTCGGATTGCGTCCGCCGACCGAAAAGTCGTTGATGTTATTCATAGCGATTGCCGGCTCGATGCCGCTCAAGATCCGCGGAATCGACGGCCCCATGGCAATGGCCTGGAACGGAGATTTCTGCCCCGGCTGCGGCAGGTCGTGCATGCACCGGTTCAGCCATCCATCTTCGGTCGACTTCACGCCCGGAGTCCCGGCCTCCATAAAATCCTGCGCATCGAAATGCGAGCGGCTGGGGTCGGGCGATCCGGCGGCGTGCACAATCGCCAATTGGCGCTGCTTCCAAAGCGGTTGGAATGATTCCAGTGAAGGATGCAGCCCGAAGAATCCATCAAGATCGAGTACCGCCTTGCGCGGAATATTAATGCTCGGTCGCATGGCGTAATACTGCGGTTCGCCATAAGGCACCACAATATTCAGACCATCAGCCGCCCCGCGCTGAAAGATCACGACCAGGCGTTTGGTGCGCGCACCCGGCTCAGCCGCGCCCATGGCGGCGCGAGCCAGAAAACTCGGCACAGCCGCGGTGCCAACCACAGCGAGAGCACTGTTGCGAAGAAAAACTCGACGAGTAATGGACATAAGAACGGCTCCTAAGCTTCCAGTACCTATCTCCTCTGAAATTCCGGCGACCCCAGCAGCAAACCCGCCATCGTGCTTACTTCCGGAGAACGTGCTGCATCCCAGGGCTTGCGCACTCCTGTCGCATTATCCGCCTTCACCTGTACGCCGGTGTTCCCTGCAGCCTCGATCTGCGCCACGATCGAGTCGTGCGTCTGCCGCGAAACGCCGCCAACGACCAGACTGCTTTCGAGCGTCGCCAGCGTCGCAGCCGCATCCGGCTGCGGCGAACCGCTCGCCGCAAATTGCGCCGCATCCACCTTCACGCCTCTGATCTTGCCGCTGGTCAAGGCCAGCGCAAAATTCATGCGGTTGAGCAATGCCGCAGAGCTCACCCAGGTCTCCGCCTTCATGGAATATCCCGTGGGCGGCTGCGCCCCGTAAAGCGGCATCCCCATGCGGTTGAGCTGCCCGACCAGCGGCTGCGCGTCGTCAATCTCCGCGCCGGTCGCGCGAACTGCCGAGGCCACGAATTCCAGGGGCGTCTTCACTTTCGCGCGGTAGGTCGTGTCGTCCCAAAACTCAGGTGAATGGAACAACGTATTCAACACTTCGCGGATGTCGCCTTTTTTCTTCAAAAACGTCTTCGCCATCCGATCGACCAACGCCGGCGGCGGATCGTCCGAAACGAAACGCTCTGCAAGCTTCAGCGAAATAAAATGCGCCGTCTGCGGACTTGTCGCCAGCCGGTGCAGCACTTCCAATCCCTCGCCTTCACCCTTGGGTTTGATCTTATGTCCGAGCATGAACTTGGGCCCGGGCTCATGCATGCGCGGATCGAACTTGAACCCGCCGCCTTCTGCGGGTTTGTCGATGGTCCATCCCGTAAAGACCTTAGCTACTTCGGTCACGTCATGCTGCGAGTATCCGCCGTTCACACTCAGCGTATGCAACTCCATCAACTCGCGTCCGTAATTTTCATTCAGCCCGCTCGTGCGCTTGCCCCGCCGGAGAGCAGGATGCCAATACGGCCCAGGATGCGCAGGAATTCCCAGCCCCTGGTCCGAGTTTGGCCCCACACTCAGCCAGTTATCCAGGTAGAACAACATCGCCGGACTACTCGCCGTAGCCACAAGAAGATCCTCAAATTTGCCGAGCGCATGCGGACGAATCACATCGCGCTCGTAGCTGGTCAGCATCAGGTGATCGAGTCCCTTGCCCACAAACACATTGAAATGGTTGCACCAAAAGTCGGTCATCACTTCTTCAAACTGGCGCTGGCTGTAAACCGCGCGCAAAATCTTCGCCTGCGCCAGTTCATCGGTGACCACTCCGCCGGGGTTGTTCATCGCCAGCAAAGTTTCCTTCTGTTTCGGATTCAGCCCTTCAAGAAATTCCTTCCCCTTGCCTCCCCGCAGAGAATCGGCAAGCGCGAGTTGCGATTCCGGCGTCATGCCGAGAACTTTCTTGAAACGTTCGTCCGGCGGAAGGTTCGGCAGTTGCTGCACTTCGAGGTCGGAGTAGAGCCGCTCCTCGCGCAGCCGCGCCTGCTCTTCTTCTTCGGGCGTCGGCTTCGTTGCTGGCGTCGACGCGGCGGCTGCCATTGTGTCCTGAACTTGCGGGACGCTCTTCATGTCCGCCGCAGAATCGTTGCTGCCGGCAGCAGGGTTCATTGCATCGCGCGTCGCGCTTTGCGCCATCATGGACCCATCCATCGATGCGCCGTTGGGTTTGTCCGGAGCAGCATCGGCAACCGCATTCTTGGCTGCCTCTTCCTTGCGTTCTTTTTTCTCTTCCTGGCGGGCGAGCTGCACCTGAAACACCGCGCGCCGCGCCAGATCCGACGGCATAGGTTTTTTGCCGTTCCTTACTTGATTGATCTCTTGCCCATCCGGAAAGTCTTCCGCAATCTCCCGCGTGCTCATGCGCAGGGTGCGAAGCGGCTCCAGGCGGGCATTGAGTGCTCCATCGTCGATCTTTTCGGGATGCAGTTGCAGATCGATCCACCGCTCGACTCCGATCGCCATCACTTGCTGCACATCCCCGGGGCGCGGACCGAAGGTAAGGCGGTTGAGCGCATGCAAGGCGCGTCTCTGGTCATCAGCGTGAGTGGGCGTGCGGTCCTTCTTATCAGCCAGCAATTGCGGAACAGTACACGCGAGGCCAAAACAGAGAAGAAAAGTGGCGATCTTCGTGCGGCCCACGAGCATGGGATTCCCCGGGGAAGAGACAGATAGCCCCTACATTATCAACCCGGAGCGAAGGAAAAGGTTGCTGGGCGTGGTTACCAAAAGACTGGTGCCCGAAGAGGCTTGAAGCTTCTACGTCAAATACGTCTTGCCGCGAGAAACCTTGTGCTGCAAAGTCGCGGCCAGTTGGTCAACATCGCCGGGAGCAATATTCACCGGCATATGATCAGCCAGCAGCGGAGCCCGATTGCTGCCCACCGCGTCGCGCCGCACCTGGATCAGAAAAGCCTGCACCACATTGGGATCGTATTTTTGCGGAGTCATGCGTACCAGATCGCTCAAGGCGCTGCCCAGCGAAAGCGATTCGCGATAAGGCCGAGTGCTGGTCATCGCGTCAAACGTATCGGCCAGCGCCATGATGCGCACCGGCATAGGCAGGTCGTCGCCGGCGAGCGCGTCAGGATAACCTGACCCGTCGTTGCGCTCATGATGCCAACGCACCGACTCATGAATCTTCGGCCAGGGGAACTCGACGCTGCTCACAATCTGATGCCCGACCACGGTGTGGTCCGCCATTTCGCGAAACTCCTCGGGATTGAGCGCTCCCGGTTTGCTGAACAAGCGGCGGTCGACCGCCACCTTGCCAATGTCGTGCAAATATCCGGCGCTGCGCAGCGCGGCCACTTCGCCGGCGTCCACTCCCATCGCTTCGCCGATCGCGGCTGCATAGCGTCCCACGCGCAAAGAGTGCCCGTGAATGTTGACGTGCTTAACATCAATCGCGGTGGCAAATGCCTCGAGCGCCGTGTCATAGAATCCGTGGAGCGAAGCCATCAGCCGCAAATTTTCGGTCACGCGCTGCGCCAGCGTCTGCGACAGTGCATGATTCTGCACTGCCAGCCCTATGTAGCTGCACAGCAGGTCCATCGCGTCCAGTTCCGCCTCTTCGTAAGGCGCATCTCCCGGACGCCTGCCCAGCGCCACAATGCCGGCCAGTTTGCCCGAAGCTTTCAGCGGAGCCAAGCACTTGAAAAGTTCCGGAGCGACGTTGCCATTCGAACTGAGGAATATCGAGTAGGTCGAAGCGTTCAGCACAATCGGTCCGCGCGCCGCCGCCAGTGCGTGCGCGTGCTTCGGCAGAAGAGGAATAATCGCAGGCTCGGGCAGCATGGCGAATCCATCGGCCGCCACCGAAGTCAGCATCGTAGGCTTGTCGCTGAACACGAAGAGCGCACCTTCGCGCGCGCCCGCAGCTTCCATTACGGCGGCGAGCATGCGGCGCGAAGTGTCTGAAAATTCGCGCTCCGCCGTCAGCTCCGGCCCCAGTTCGGAGAGAGCTTCCACGGTGCGCAACAGCCTGCGGAAATGGTTGGTCTCCACGGCCAAGACGAGTGGTGCGAGAATGCAGAGCAGAATGAGCGTAGCACGCGGGAACAACGCCTCGCGAGACCAGGTTGTTGGTTAGTTTGGTGCTGGCAGGGCAAAGCTCCAAGTCGCGTCAGCGACGCCATTCAATAGCCCCGCACGTGAGTGCGGGGTAGGCGATCAGCGAAGGAACCGAGTCCCGTAGGGACGGCACGCGTCTCACGCGCCGCCGCTCAGAAATGCTCGCGCAATTCCGCAAACCGTCCCACGATCAGCAAGCGTTGCGACGGCGGAGCCGCATTCACTTCCTCATGCTCCAGGATCCAGGTATCTCCATGAGGCACGAAAACCGCGTGCAACCCCGCAGCCAGCGCCGGATTGATGTCAGACCGCGGGCTGTTGCCGATCATCCAGGTGGAATCCCGCGCGAGCGAGTGCTTTTCCACCAGCGCGTGATAGACCACGGAATTTTTCTCCGCGACGATCTCCGTCGCTTCAAAATATTCTTTCAATCCCGAACGTTCGATCTTTCCCGATTGCTCCTCGATCGCGCCCTTGGTCACCAGAATCAGCCGATGTCGGGTGGAGAGATACTGCAAAGTTTGCGGAACGTCGGGCAGGAATTCGATCGCATGGTCCGCAACGGAATGAGCAAAGCCCGTGATCTGCGCATGCAATTCCGGCGTAACCGGCTGCACGCTAAGCCGCTCAAACGTATCCACCAGTGCATGCGAAAAGCTGTGTAGTCCGTAACCGTGCTTCACAATGCATTCCCGCTCCACATCGTTCAAAACTTCGCGCACTTGCTCAGCAGAAAACTCGTGATGATTAAGAAACGAAATGAACCGCGCGATAGCCCGCTCAAAATAAACATTGTTCTCCCAGAGCGTATCGTCGGCGTCGATCAGAAGCGTTTGGGATTGTTGGATTTTTTCGGCAGTACCGGACAAGCGCGGATGCTCCTTGCGAAAACTTTCTATCCCAACCAATCCACCCGCGCCTCAGGCCCAATAATCCCCGCCTTGTGCCCCATATCAAGCAGCCGTACCACGGCCTCGCGCCCATCCGGACCGTAATCCAGCGTCCGCTCGTTCACATACATCCCAACGAACCGGTCGGCCGTCTGCGGATCAAGATCGCGAGCGAACTGCATGGCATAGGACAAAGCCTCTTCGCGGTGTTCGAGCGCGTACTGAATGCTGTCGCGCAACGCGCCGTTGACCGCCGAGACCAGTTCCGGGCCCAGCGCGCGGCGAATCGCATTCCCTCCCAGCGGCAAAGGCAGCCCCGTCATCTTCTGCCACCACCGGCCAAGGTCGACAACGCGGTGCAACCCGGCCTTGTCATAAGTCAACTGGCCTTCATGAATGATCAGACCAGCCTCGTACTTGCCCTCAAGCACCTGCGGAATGATCTGGTCGAAGGGAACAACTTCCGTCTCCACTCCAGGCGCAAAGAGCTGCAGCGCGAGATACGCAGTAGTAAGCGTGCCCGGAACCGCGATACGCTTCTCCTTGATTTCATTCTGCGTAAACGGCCGCGGCGAAACCACCATCGGCCCATAGCCCTCGCCCACGCTGCCGCCGCAGGACATCAGCGCGTACAAATCCTGAATATAAGGATAGGCGTGAAACGAAATCGCCGTCACATCGTAAACGCCTTCCCGCGCCTTCTGGTTCAGCGTCTCGATATCGCAAAGCGTGTGCGTGAACCGCAATCCCGGAACCCGCACCTTATTAGTAGCCAGTCCGTAAAACATAAAAGCATCGTCAGAATCGGGACTATGGGCGATGCTGATCTCGCGCACCTCAGAGGCCGCAATGCCAGAATGCTTCGCGTCTTGTTCCGAAATTACTGTCATTCTTTGAACTCCAGACTGCCTATCCCACGTGCTCTTTACCGTTGCCTGGCCGAAGCGCGCTGCCAGCGCGCCGCAATCCCGGCAGCCATCATCACCTTGATTACTTCGGCAAAAAGAAACCAGTAAAGCCCCCAGCGAATAGCTAGCGTCACCGAATGGGTCCACACGGCAAGCCAACTCAGCCCGCCAATGAAAAGCACAACTTCAGCAAGAAAACCGCCCAGCGCGGCGCGCGCGAAACTCTTCCGTCCCCGCTCGATGACAAAACCCGCCAGCCACGCCACCAGCGGATAAGCCAGCAGAAATCCGCCAGTCGGTCCGACCAACTGCGCGATCCCTCCCGGTCCCGTCGGACTAAACACCGGCATGCCCATCGCACCCTCGGCCAGATAGAGCGCCAGCGCTGCAAATCCCCGCCGGCTGCCCAGCAGCAGCCCGACCAACAGCACGCCGAAGTTCTGCACCGTCAAGGGCACAGGCGTGCCCGGCAAGGGAATCGTGATGTGCGCGCACAACGCCACCAGCAAGCTGCCGCCCACTACCAGAGCAACTTGCCGCGCGCCTTCAAAAATCCGCTCTTGCGATGCGCTTAAGGTTTGTACTGCCGGTTTGGCCATGGAAGGTCTCCGAATATCAACTGGAGCATCACTACTCAACGCTGCGCGGTTCCTGCCCTGCTTCGCTGGAACTTCCTTCGTGGGCGGCATGAGCAGCCTGCAAATGGTGCCGCAGGCGCACATACAACGCGATCGCAACGCACACCACGACCAGCGTACTCACACCCAGTATCAGGAACCACCAGATCATCCGCACAGCCAATTAGAATAACAGATGCTCGAATGTCCCAGTTTGTGGAGGTCAAACACAGACTTAATGTGGGGAACGCTCTCGCCTGCCAGCCCTGAACGGAGCCGAAGGATCCCGGTCGAGCGAAGCTCAACCAGCTCTTCGCGACGTCAACGTCTCCCTAGCTTGCCTTTCCCAGAGCCCTCTTCTCACGCATCGTTTCGAGCCGCTTCAGCGTCAGCTTCAGACGTTCGCGCCCGAACTTGGAGCCCGTGATCACCTTCTCGATGTTCTCAAACATATGCGGGTCGCCCATCTTTTCGCGGAGCTCCTTGAGAAAAGGCTGAACTTTGGCGAATACAAAAACCATCTCCCCGCTCACCGAAGGCTGCAGGAATAATTCCTCGCTCAGCGCCCCGGAAACCACGAAGGCAGCAGCCATGCTCCAGTAGCCGCTGACCTGACGCAGCCAGTTGTTTTCCTGCGAGCCCATCGCCCCGGCAATTTTCATGAAATCGTCGGCGCTCTGCGGAAAGAACTCCCCGATCCACCAGTTGCGCGCCTTGCGAATTTCCGCCTCGCGGCGCAGGTCGTAGAGTTGCATAATCAGTTGAGCATCCGTAGCGGTTGCTTTCTTCGACATGGATTTCCTCCGTATGATTTGTTTACCGCCGGTTAAGTTAGGCTTATGTGGGGACAGCCGCCCTTAGCCTGCCCTGAGCGAAGCCGAAGGGGCTGTCCGACGAGCAAAGCTCGACTCTGTACTACGCGGTTGTAGTCGCCGCCAGCTCAGGCGCCGGCCGCTCGTACTCGCACTCCTTGTTCGGGCACGCAATCACCGGCCCGTCTTTCAAATATTTCTGCACCAGATACTCGCTGCCGCAGCTCGGACACTTCTCCGCAATCGGCTTGTACGCCGAAGTGAACTTGCACTTGGGATAATTTCCGCACCCATAGAACGTGTTGCCCTTCCGTGCCCGCTTCTCGACCAGATCCCCTTCTTTGCACTCCGGGCACTTCACCCCGATAAAATTCTGCTTCACGTACTTGCACTCAGGGTATCCGCTGCAAGCCGTGAACTCGCCATAGCGCCCGTGCCGAATCATCATGTTCCGCCCGCACTTCGGGCAGGGCTCATCGAGCGGGATGTCTGGAACCTTCTTGCCCTGATCAAGCCGCCGCGTAGTCTTGCAGTCCGGATATCCCGTGCAAGCCATGAACTGCCCAAAGCGCCCGCGCTTCAGAACCATCACCCGCCCGCAGTTCTCGCAATATTCTTCCTGCGTGGTCTCCTGCACGTCGGCTGAATCAAGATCAGGCAGGTTGATCGGATTTTCTTTCGTAAACGTGCAAGTGTTCGGATCTTCTTTGTCGTAGGTGCTGCACGCGTAGAACGATCCGTGTCGGCCCCACTTGATCACCAGCGGCGACCCACAACGTTCGCACTTCTCGTCCGTGGGCTTCTCCATCCGCTTGATGTTCTCCATATGCTTTTCGGCATATTTGAGGTCCTTCGTAAACTTCTTGTAGAACTCGGCAAGCGTATCCGTCCACTTCTCCTTGCCCTCTTCGATTTCGTCGAGCTTTTCTTCCAGGCCTGCGGTGTACGCTACATCGAAAATATCGCGGAAGTTTTCCACCAGCAGATCGGTAACCACCAATCCAATCTCGGTCGGAGTAAACTTCCCGCCCAGCTTCTGCACGTACTGCCGCTCCTGAATAGTCGACAGAATCGCCGAATAGGTCGAAGGACGGCCGATCCCGCGCTCTTCCAACTCCTTCACAAGAGAAGCCTCGTTGTATCGCGGCGGCGGCTCGGTGAAATGCTGCTCCGGCTTCAACTCCTTCAGCGTGAGCTTCTGCCCCGCTTCCAGCGCCGGCAGCTTGTGCTTGAGTTCCTCGTCCTCTTCGTCCTTGCCTTCCTTCGACTCCTCGTAAACTCGCAGGAAGCCGTCGAACTTGAGCACCGATCCCGTCACGCGGAACCAGAATGTCTCGCTCTTGCCCTTGGCGTCGATGTCGACCGTGGTCTGGTCAAACACCGCGGGCATAATCTGCGAAGCCACAAAACGCTGCCAGATCAGCTTGTAAACTTTGAACTCATCTTCCTTTAAGTACTGCTTAACCTGATCCGGATGCCGCATCGCCGAAGTCGGACGGATCGCCTCATGCGCCGCCTGTGCTTCCTTCTTCTCCTTATATGTATTCGGAGTCTCAGGCAGGTATGCCGCACCATATTCCTTCCCCACATACTCGCGCACTTCCTGAATCGCCTCAGGCGCAACCCGCGTGGAATCCGTACGCATGTAGGTGATTAAGCCGACGAGTCCCTCTTCGCCCAGTTCCACACCTTCATAAAGCCGCTGCGCAATCATCATCGTCCGCTTCACGCTGAACCGAAGCTTGCGAGAAGAATCCTGCTGCAACTTGCTGGTGGTAAAAGGAGGCGCAGCATTGCGGCGGCGCTCTTTCTTATCGACCGACCGGACAACCCAGTCAGCTTGCTCAAGAGCCGCGCGGATCTTCTCCGCATCCTCACCATTCGTGACCTCAATCTTCTCTTCGCCCTTGCCTAGGAAACGCGCATCGAATGCCGGAGGCTTGCTGGCAGCGAGGTGCGCGTCGATCGTCCAGTATTCCTTTTTCTCGAACGCCTTGATCTCGCGTTCGCGCTCGACGATCAGGCGCAAGGCAACCGTCTGCACCCGCCCGGCGGAAAGTCCGCGCCGAACCTTATCCCAGAGCAGCGGCGAAACCTGATACCCGACCAGTCGGTCAAGCACGCGCCGCGCCTGCTGCGCGTCCACCAGATTCTGGTCGATGGCCCGCGGATGCTCGAACGCCGCCTGCACCGCCCGCTTGGTGATTTCGTTAAAAGTGACGCGCTGAATCCGCGGCGGAATCGCGGCGTCTTCTTTCCTCTTCTTTTTTTCCTTCTTCGCGTGGCCGTTGCGCGCCAGTTCCCCCGCCAGATGAGCCGCAATCGCCTCACCTTCACGGTCCGGGTCAGGCGCTAGGAAGATCGCATCCATAGGCCCCGCCAGCTTCTTCAGCTTGGCCAGAACCTTTTCTTTCCCGGGAATGACAACGTAATCGGTCTCGAAGTCGTTGCTCGTATCCACGCCCAGCGTGCTCTTCGGCAGATCTTTGACGTGGCCAAGCGAGGCCTCGACCGTAAATCCCTTTCCCAGATATTTCTGGATGGTCTTCGCCTTAGCCGGCGATTCGACAATGACTAAACTCTTTACCAATGGTCCTCTCAGTTCTTAAGTTTTCGCTTTGAACCTAGCACGAATGGGACGAAAGCAACAAGTTACCGGGCGAAAGCCGTCGGCTGTCAGCTTAGAAACTCTTCACGAAATTCTTTCCGGGCATCTGTCTGACTTTCCCCGTCAGCTCCAGTTCAAACAGCGCCGCGAAGATTTCCGAGGAGGACATCTCCGCTTCAAGGCGTTCTACGATTTCATCGATCTGCGTCGCCTCATCTGCCTTCAACAGGCTCAAGATTTTCTTCTCATGCGGCGGCAGCCCTTCGTCCGGGAATAGAGATGCCGACAACGTGCTCCCGGATTCAGGTGCGGTCGCCGGAGTCAGTGCAAGCTTGACTTCCGCCGGCAGATCTTCCCAAACGTCTTCCCATGTCGCAACCAGCTTCGCGCCCTGCTTGATCAGTGTATTCGGCCCCCACGAATTCTTATTCGTAACGTTGCCCGGCACGGCGAAGACATCGCGGTTTTGCTCAAGCGCGCAACGCGCCGTAATGCGCGTCCCCGAATATTCCGCAGCCTCGACCACCAACACCCCAACCGACATGCCACTCAAAATTCGGTTGCGAATAGGAAAATTCTGCGGAAAGGCTGCGGTGCCAAGCGGAAATTCGGAAATAAGCGCCCCGCCGAGCGCGAGAATCTGCTCCGACAGCCGCGAATTTTCTTTGGGATAAATCACATCTACGCCCGTGCCAAACACCGCGATCGTCTTGCCTTTGGCCGCGATCGCGCCGCGATGGCTGGCCGTGTCCACGCCGCGCGCCATGCCGCTGATGATTACCAACCCCTGCGCCGCCAGGTCACACGCCAGTCGCTCGGCCATCCCCGAACCGTAAGGCGTGGGGTGTCGCGTGCCCACCATCGCGATGCCGGACTGCATCAACACTTCCGGATTGCCGCGCACATAAAGCACCAACGGCGGATCGTAAATCTCCTTCAGCCGCGACGGATAACAAGGATCTTCAAGCGACACCACTGTCACCCCAGCTGCGGCAGCCCGAGCAATTTCCTCCCGCGCCAGTTCTGCTGATTTTCCCGTAGCGATCGACTGCGCCGAGACCGCCTGCATTCCCGTACTTTCCAACTCCGTCAGCGATGCGTGGAAAACTGCTTCGGCGCTGCCGAAATGTTCCACCAACTTCCGCGCCTTCGTCGGCCCCAGACCCGGCGTCAGCGAAATGGCGAGCCACTCCAGAATGTGGGTAACCGATGGCGATGTGGCAACTGCGTTTGGCACGTCTACTCCTAATCTCTATGGGCCTCCAGATGGAGACTGGGCGGACTCTAACGACTGGCCGAAAGCAGTGTCAAGGGAAGCCGTCACAAAGGCCTGTCGAAAAAGGTCTGCTAAAATCAAAACAGGAATGAGACCTCTGCGCATCTCTGCGATTTCCTATCTCAATACCGCTCCCCTCATGTGGGATTTCGAACACGCCGAGGCCGGGGCCGAGGTATGTCGCGAGTTCGAAATTTCCTACACCCTGCCATCGGCCTGCGCCCGCGCGCTCGAGGCCGGAACCGCCGACATCGGCATCATCCCCGCCGCGGCCTATGCCAAAGTCCCGGGGCTGATGGTCCTGCCCGGGGTCGCGATAGCTTCGCGCCGTCCAGTGCGTTCCATTCTGCTGGTGAGCCGCGTGCCCCTCGAAAAGATTCGCACCGTGGCTCTCGACACATCTTCCATGACCTCGGTCGCGCTGACCAAAGTTCTCTTTGAAAAATGGCTAGGCGGCAGCAGAACATTCACCTCAATGGAACCGGACATCGAAAAAATGTTAGCCCACCACGATGCCGGCTTACTGATTGGCGATCCCGCTCTCCAAATCGACCGCTCTCGCTATCACACACTCGACCTAGCTGAGGAGTGGATTCGCCATACCGGCAGGCCCTTCGTCTTCGCCTTCTGGGCGGTTCGGAAAGAAGCGTTGCGTGGGGACAGCCGCCCCTTCGGCAAGCTCAGGGCAGGCTCCCGGCCGTCCGCGTCGCGCAGCGACCCTCTTGTACTCGAGCAAGACTTGGCGGCAATATTTCAGCGATCCCGCGACCACGGACTCGAGCCCGCCAGCCTCGATCACATCGCCCGCGAATGGGCTCCACGCCTCGGCCTCGAAGGATCCACCATCCGCTCCTACCTCACCGAAAACATTTATTACTACCTCGACGCTGCCTGCCTGGAGGGCCTGCAACTCTTTTATCGCTACGCGGCCGAGATCGGAGCGCTCCCCGCCGCGCCCGAGATGCGCTTCCTGCTTCCCGAGAATGCCACCGCGAATGCCACAATTGCTTAACCCGGCATTCAGCGCGATGGCGAGCAACGCAAACCATGCCTGCTCTGTAAACTCATCCAACCTCGAATGCTGCTTCATTTAAATCCGCTGCTGGCAGTTCCTCTCTGGCGAAAACTCCGCCACCTGGGCGGCATCGGCCTGATTCTGCTGGGACTAGCCGACAACTCCGTGGTTCCGCTCACCGGCAGCATGGACGTTCTCACTATCTGGCTGGCTGCCCGTCATCTCGAACCCTGGCCCTACTACGGCCTGATGGCAACTCTCGGCGCGGTGCTCGGTGGCTATATTACTTATGGCTTGGCCCGCGGCGGCGGCAAAGAAATGATGGAGCGCAAGCTTTCGAAGAAGAAAGCCGCGCAGTTTTCCCAGACATTTGCGCGGTGGGGATTCGCGTCGATCGTGATTCCCGCCTTGCTGCCGCCGCCGTTTCCGTTTCTCCCATTTCTGCTGGCCGCCGGAGCCATGCAGTACTCGCGAAAGAAATTCCTCGCAGCCCTGGTGCTCGGCCGCGGGATTCGCTATTTCCTCGAGGCCTATTTCGGATTCCGCTACGGCAGGCATATTCTGCGTTTCTTCTCGCAATACTACAAACCGGCTCTGGCAATCCTGATCGGATTGGCCTTGATCGGCGCGGTGCTATCAGTGATCCAATATCTTCGAATGAAGAAGAAGTAAACCGGCATCGACGCATTTGGCCCAACCCGCCATCCTCCGTTAGAATTGAAGTGCGATCATGTCCCTCACCAAGCGCCAAGCTCTGGAAATGTTCGAGTCCGATGACCTGATTGGCATCGGCATGGAAGCCGACGCGGTGCGCCGCAAGCTGCATCCCGAGGGCACGGTCACCTACATCATCGACCGCAACATTAATTACACCAACTTCTGCACCGAGTACTGCACCTTCTGCGCCTTCTATCGCCCTCTCAAAGGCCCCGCGGCGAAGGATGGCTACATTCTCGACCTCGACACCATCTACGAAAAAATTCGCGAGACCGTCGAACTCGGTGGCACCGGAGTGCTGATGCAGGGCGGCCTGCATCCCGATCTCAAGATCGACTGGCACGAGAAAATGCTGCGCGGCATCAAAGACCGTTTTCCGCAAATCCATCTGCACTGCTACTCCGCGTCTGAGATCATCGCCATCGCCGAGTACAGCAGCCTCAGCATTCGCGACACGATTCTCCGCCTGCGCGATGCCGGACTCGATTCCATCCCCGGCGGCGGCGCCGAAATTCTCGACGACGAAGTCCGCTACAAAATCGCCCGCCTCAAGTGCCTCACCAACGACTGGATCAACGTGCACCGCACCGCCCACCAGATCGGCATGCGCACCACCGCGACCATGATGTTCGGCGTAGGCGAGAATTACGAAAACCGCGTCAACCACTTCCAGCAACTCTACGATCTGCAGGAAGAAACCGGAGGCTTCACCGCCTTCATCCCCTGGAGCTTCCAGCCGCATAACACCGCGCTAGGCGGCCGCCACTGGGACGAAGCCACCGCCGTCGAGTATCTGAAGACACTGGCCATCTCGCGCCTCTATCTCTCAAACTTCCTGAACGTGCAATCAAGCTGGGTGACGCAAGGCCTGAAAGTCTGCCAGATGGGCCTCCGCTTCGGCGGCAACGACGTAGGCTCGGTCATGCTGGAAGAAAACGTAGTAAGAGCCGCAGGCGTCACGAACTGCACCACCGAAGAAGAATTGCGCCGGATAATCCGCGACGCCGGCTTCCGCCCCGCCCAGCGCGACACGCTCTACCGGCAGTACTTCCTGAACTAAAGCAGCCTGCTACAGCCACTCGCAGAAAGCTATTAAAACTCTTTGTCATTCCGAACCGGGCGCCAAGCCCGGTGAGGAACCTGCTGTCCCGTCGTGCCCAAAGAAACGCGAAGACTACAAAGCAAACAATGTGACATGTAACCTTGCCATCCACAGGCCCATCAGCCGACAATGATCAAGCCGGAAACCATGAAGGCTGGCCAGAGCGCACCTCATCTTTGACAGTCGAATAGCAACAAGATAAGTCCCGTGAATGCAAGATTTTACGGTCCGGTGCTGATTCCAAGGCACTTAGCCGAGGGGATATCCTGTAAGTCCTGTGGATGGAATATTTTGCAAGTAAGTCGTTTGCTGTCAATATTTTAGCCAGACCGCAAAAACGCAAGTTACTGATTCCAGGTATTTTACGAGCGCAAATCTGCAAATTTTTTCATCTGGATCAACGGCCCACCTCAGGTTAGAATGACAAGGTCGAAGCGCTCGTGATCCGATCCTCACGACGACGACTCGACGCACTCCCGACAGCCCCCAGCACTAGACAAGATGAAGGTTCTTCCCGCAGGTCTATTGTGGCTCGTCGTCGCAGTCGCTGCTGCGCTTTCCCTGCAGAGCCCAACTTCATCCGCCGCGCAAACTTCCACACCGACGCGTGCCGTCGTCGCCGGCATCGTCACCAAAGATCCCGGCAGCGAGCCGGTGAAGAAGGCACTGATCGAGCTGATTGCCGACAGCCAGAGTGACGGCGGGAATTACACCGCGCTGAGCGGCGTGGATGGCGGGTTTCGCATTGAGAACATCTTGCCCGGGAGCTATCGCCTGTTTGTGGAGCGCACCGGCTACCAGGAAATCGACAAGCACCAGCGACGGAGCGAAGGCCGCGCGCTCACGCTGGGCGCGGGGCAGGAGCTGAAAGATTTAGTCATTCGTCTGCAAGCCGCGTCGGTGGTGGAAGGGCGCGTGACCGATGAAGATGGCGATCCCATGGCTGAGGCGCAGGTCGCGGTGCTGCGCCAGACTTTTGTCGCGGGACGCAGTCACTGGGAGCAGGTGGGAGCCGAGCGCACCAACGACCTGGGCGATTACCGCATCGCCGGCCTCGCCGCGGGCAATTACTTTATTTCAGTAACGCCGCCGCCGGACTTTAGAAGTCTGATTGAGACCACGGGCAATGCGGCTGCGCCTCGGAATGGCAACGGCGCCGCGGGCTCGGAGAAGGCTGCGCCGGCTGCTTACCAGACTACTTATTATCCGGGGACGCTGGATCGCGGGCAGGCCGAGCCGATCCAGTTGCATGCCGGAGACGAGTTTCCGGCGAATTTCTCGCTCACCAAAAGCCCTACCTTGACGATTCGCGGGACGGTGGTGAACCTGCCGCCGGGTACTACGGCGGCGATCATGCTGCAATCGAAAGATTTCAGTCTCGTGCTGAACGGGGCGGAGATGCACCGCGATGGCAGCTTCGAGATTCGCGATGTTTCCCCAGGAGCGTATACGATTTTCGCGACCGTAGATAACGCTGCCGTGCCGATGATGGCGCGGCAAGCGCTGCAGATTAATTCGGCGAACGTAGACGGTCTGCAACTCGCGCCGCAGCCCGGCGGCTCGATTCGAGGACGCTTGCGGATGGAGGCTGGCAGCGTGTCGAGACCTGACCCCAGTCAGATGTTTCTTCTGCTGCGTTCTGCCGACGGTGACGACGATGCGCTGGGCGGTGTCACGGTTGGGGAGGGCTCTCCTACGCTTGCGCACGTGAATGCTGATGGCAGCTTTGAGTGGAAGAATGTTTCCGCGGGGCGCTATTACGTTCAGCTCTCTGACGCGAGCGATATGCCAGACTGGTTTCTGAAGTCGGCGGCCGCGGGCGGGCGTGAAGTCGCGGATTCTGGATTCACTGTGAGCGGTGGCGCGACCAACGTGGATGTGTTGGCGAGCGGTAACGGTGCTCGCGCCGACGGCGTGGTTACGAATCAGAAAGATAAGCCAGTCGCTGATGCCGTGGTCGTGGCTGTGCCCGAAGCGCGGTTTCGCACGCGTCCCGATCGCTATCGCAAGGCCTCCACGGATCAAAGTGGACGCTTTACGCTGCGCGGCTTGCCGCCAGGCGATTACACGATCTTTGCGTGGGAGAGTATCGACGGCGATGCTTACTATAATCCTGAATTCCTTGCGAGCTATGAAGGCCGCGGCAAGGCGCTGCGCGTGAGTGAAGGCGATCGCATGAGCTTGCAGGCGAAAGTAATTCCAGCCGTTGAAGACCAGCAGTAGCCGGTCTTCGTGCTGACACCGGTTGCATTGGCGTATGCTTTGGGATTATGAAACGCCTATTCACCCTCCTCGTTCTGCTCTTCGTCCTGTCCCTCGAAATGCTTGGCGCCAGGTTTGTGCAAGCAGCGGAGACGCCGGCGAATGCGTTGCTGATCCTGGCGAAACAAGACGGCATGCTCTTGATCGTCGATCCCTCAAGCCTGCAGGTGATCGCGCGCGTGCCGGTAGGGAAGGATCCACACGAAGTTATCGCATCGAGCGATGGCAAGACTGCCTACGCTTCCAACTATGGATACGGGGCATACAACACGCTGGCAGTGGTGAATCTGGTGGGGCAAAAGGCGTTGCCTTCTCTCGACTTGGGAGCTTTGCGCGGGCCGCATGGATTGATGTTCGTGGGCGGAAAGGCGTGGTTCACTGCGGAGGGAGCGAAGGCGATTGGCAGCTATGATCCGGCGACCAAGAGCGTTGATTGGATTCTGGGCACGGGGCAGAACCGGACGCACATGATCTACGTCTCGCCGGATATGAAGACGATTGTCACCACCAACGTGAGTTCCGGAACGGTGAGCATTATCGACAAAGCTGCGGGAGGACCTCCCGGGCAAGGCTCGGCGCTGGGCGCGCCGGGCGGTGATTGGAATGAGACCGTCGTACGAGTCGGCAATGGCTCTGAAGGATTTGATGTTTCCGCGGATGGAAAAGAAATCTGGGTAGCGAATGCTGGAGATGGAACTGTTTCGATCATTAATCTTGCGAGCAAGCGAATGCGCGAGACGCTGGCGGCTGAGGTGCGGGGAGCGAACCGGCTGAAGTTTACTCCTGACGGGAAGCTGGCGCTGATTTCTACTTTGCGCGGCTCGGATGTGACGGTCATTGATACTGCGACTCGCAAGATCGTCAAACGAATCGCGGTTGGCCACGGCGCGGCTGGGATTCAAATGCAGCCAGACGGGGCACGGGCCTTCGTGGCTTGCTCTCCGGATGGGTACGTTGCAGTTATCGATCTGCATTCGCTGGAAGTGGTGGGGCGCATCGAGGCTGGCCATGATCCCGACGGGCTGGCCTGGGCGACGCGGCAGTAGTAGTCGTAGCGGCAGGAATGACAGTATATGACAGTATAGTATAATGGTGTCATTAAAGTCGGAGAGTGACATGCCAGAAGAAACTCGAACACGGGTGAATGAGAACGGCCGTGTCGTGATCCCCTCGTCTTTTCGTAAGGCTCTTGGCATCGAGGTTGGAGATGAGGTTGTGCTGCGCATCGAGGACGATGAGCTGCGCATAACGACACAGCAGCGGCGCATCCAGCGAGCGCAACGCCACGCCCGACACTATGTAAAGGGCGGCTCGCTGGTTGATGAGTTGCTCGCGGAACGCCGCGCGGCTGCCAAGCGTGAATAGGGTTGTACTCGACGCCTCTGCCATCCTCGCGGTGATTGGGGGCGAGCCGGGAGCCGAGAAACTTACGCCTGATTTACTGGCACGAGCGGTCGGCAGCGCGGTGAATCTCTCCGAAGTGCAAGCCAAGCTCCTGAGTCGCGGTTGGCCTTCCGAACAGGCGTGGGAAGACGCGACCAGCCCGGTTCGAGAAGTTCTGGCATTTGACGAGGCACAGGCGAGGATTGCGGGCGATCTGGCGACTCAGACCCGTCACCTTGGGCTGTCGTTGGGAGACCGTGCGTGCCTCGCTCTGGGAATCGCGCTCAAAGCTCCTGTCTACACCGCGGAGAAGGCGTGGAAGAAGCTCAAAGTGGATGTGAGGGTCCACGTCATCCGGTAATCGCGCGTGAGAGCCTGAATCGAACCCGCCGAATCCGGTAGAATAAAGGTTTTCAGCCAACCCCTTGCTGTGTTCTGATCTCATCGTGTCTTCTACGCTGGCCGCATTGGCCGCCCCCAGGGGCATCGGGCCCTACCTCCGCCAACATTTGTTGGACAAGACTTTTCAGGGGCTTTACCACACCGACGTATTCGATCGCGCGTTGCTGATTCCGTATTTCATTGTGCTCGTGCTGCTCGCGGCTTACGGGATGCATCGCTACATTCTGGTTTATCTCTATTACAAGCACAAAGAAAAGCGCACCACGGAACCGGCTGCATGCTTCGAAGAATTGCCGCGCCTTACCGTGCAATTGCCGATTTTCAATGAACAGTATGTGGTCGAGCGGCTGCTGGAGTCGATTTGCAGGCTGCAGTATCCGCGGGAGAAGCTCGACATTCAGGTGCTTGACGATTCGACGGACGAAACCGTTGAAGTGGCGCGCGGCCTGGTGGAACGGTATGCGGCGCTGGGTAATCCGATCAGCTACCATCACCGGACTAATCGCGAGGGCTTCAAGGCGGGTGCGCTGGCTGAGGGATTGAAGACAGCGAAAGGCGAGTTCGTTGCGATTTTTGACGCTGACTTCACTCCGCCGGAGGATTTTCTGCTGCGCACCATTCATCACTTTACCGATCCCAAGATCGGGATGGTGCAGACCCGCTGGACGCACATCAACCGCAACTATTCTTTTCTGACCCAGGTGGAAGCGATTCTGCTGGACGGGCATTTCGTGCTCGAGCACTCGGGACGCGCCCGCAGCGGTGTCTTCTTCAACTTCAACGGCACCGCTGGAGTGTGGCGGCGCGCGGCCATCGACGAAGCTGGCGGCTGGCAACACGACACGCTTACGGAAGATACTGATCTTTCTTACCGCGCGCAGCTTAAGGGATGGAAGTTCATCTACCTACAGGATGTGGAATGTCCCGCCGAGTTGCCGGTGGAGATGACTGCGTTCAAGACGCAGCAGGCGCGCTGGGCCAAGGGGCTGATCCAGACGGGAAAGAAGATTCTGCCGCGCGTGCTGCGCAGCGATGCGCCGCTGCACACCAAGATTGAAGCCTGGTATCACTTGACGGCGAACCTGAGCTATCCGCTGATGATTGTGCTCTCGGTGCTGATATTGCCGGCGATGATCATCCGCTTTTATCAGGGATGGTTTCAGATGCTGTTCATCGACTTTCCGCTGTTCATGGCGTCGACGTTTTCCATTTCTAGTTTTTATCTGGTTTCGCAGCGTGAACTTTTTCCCAAGAGCTGGCCGCGTGCGCTGCTTTATCTGCCGGTCCTTATGGCTCTCGGCATTGGATTGACCATTACGAACACCAAAGCCGTGATTGAAGCGCTGATCGGCAAGCAGAGCGCGTTTGCGCGCACGCCCAAGTACCACGTGGAATCGAAGAAGGACAAAGTTGGAGCTACCAAATACCGCAGACGCCTGGGTTTTGTGCCGTGGCTTGAGTTGCTGATCGGCGCCTACTTCGCGCTCACGGTGTACTATGCGGTCGAGAATGAGAATTACGTTACGATTCCGTTCCTGCTGCTGTTCGTGGTGGGTTATTGGTACACGGGATTGATGTCGCTGCTGCAGGGGCGGTTCGCAGGCGTGGGGCTCAGCGCGGAGACGCATACGAAACCGTTTCCCGTGGGAGTGTGAAATACATAACGCCGGTATGCCGCTTCGCTTTACAGCTGGCGGGACGCCGGCGCTACGACACGGGGCTGAAGCTTTCTTTCGCTTTGACGGTCGATTACAATCCGACTCGCTAAAGGTTTCTCATCGGTCCGGCTCGCCGGTTGAACTTCGCGCTCTGAACAATTCGCAGTTCGAAGGAGGGTCCGATGCTTCACTTCCCCAAGCTGGCTTCTCTTTTCAGTGTCGCATTCCTTATTACTGCGCTCCTCAGTTGCGGTTCCGCCCACGAAGCCGACGAGTACTATGTGTTCGTAGCGGCAAATATTCAGGTGCCGTATTGGCAGACTGCGGGCGCAGGATTTGCACGGGCTGCGGCGCAGATGAAGGTGCGGGCTGATTTTGTCGGGCCCAACACCTACGATCCGAAAGCTGAGCGCGACGCGCTGGATAAGGCGGTGCAGCAGAAAGCTACCGGCATTCTGCTGGGCGTGACCGACCCCGTTCTGCTGAAGGACAGCATCGACAAGGCGATCGCGGCTGGGATTCCCGTGATCACCATGGATTCCGACGCCCCCGCGAGCCAGCGCCTGTTCTTCATCGGCACCAACAACTATCAGGTTGGCATGATTGGCGGACAACGACTGGCGCAGGAGTTGAAGGGGAAAGGCAACGTGGTGGTCTTTACCATGCCCGACCAGCACAACATGCAAGACCGTTTGCGCGGTTATCGAGATGCGTTTGAGCACACCAACATCAAGATCACACGCGTGGTCGATATTCAGGGGGATCCGCGTATTGCTTTCGATACGACGACGGAAATCATCGGCAAGGAGAAAGATCAGGTCGATGCCCTGGTGTGTCTGGAAGCGCAATCAGGCAAGGAAGTGGCGGGCGTGCTTAACAGCTACCACGTTAACGGCAAGGTTGTGATGGCGATGGACACCGATCCGGAGACGCTGGAGTGGATTCAGAAGGGCGGGATCGCGGCGACCATAGCGCAGAAGCCTTACACCATGGCCTTTGTCGGGATGCAGATGCTTGATAATCTCTACCACCACAAGCCGCCGTCGCTGGTGACGGATTGGTCGAAGGACAGTTTTGCGCCGATCCCTTCGTTTGTGGATACTGGTTCTGCCCTGATCGACAAGAGCAATGTTGAGTCGTTTCTGCAAGCCAAGCAGAGCGTGACCGGCGGACAGAAGTAGCATCCGCGCAGGTGACGACTGCGACGGGTGCACGTCAAACTGAGGATGGATTACACGATGCGGAAATTGCAGTCTTCTCTCTTTCTGGCAAGTTTGCTTGCCGGCATTTTCTTTCTTGCCACGGCTGCGTCGAGTTTTGCTTTCGAGCGCCAGCCCAACGCCGACTATCACGCCCGGCGCGAAGCGCTGGCCAGGAAGGTGGGAGGAGTAGTGGTACTGTTTTCCGCCACGGAGAACGACGGTCCGAACGATCTTTACGGATTCCGGCAGGACGATAACTTTTTCTATTTGTCGGGATCGATCGAGCCGGGCGTGGCTCTGCTGATTGCGTCGGCTGCCGACTCGCAGGGCGATAAGCCGGCGCGCGCCTACACCGAGATTCTTTTTCTTCCGCCGCGCAATCTGACGCAGGAGAAATGGACCGGTCCCAAACTCGGGGCGGAGAACCCTGAAGCGCCAAGCATTACGGGTTTCGATCATGTGGAAGATATGGGGCAGCTTCCTAATGATGTTGCCCGCTATGTAACCGGCGCCCACCCGGTGCTCTACACCGATGTCGATCCGGATGAAGATGAGACGTCAGCTTCGTACAAACCGCTGCAGTTCATGAAGCGGTTCAATGCGTATCTGACTTTTAAAGACGTGAAGCCGATGATCTGGTCGCTGCGCACCACCAAGGATGCGGGAGAGGTGGCGCTGATTCGCAAAGCCGTGGATGCTTCAGTGGCGGCGCACTTTGCGGCGTTCAAGGCGGTGAAGCCGAACGTGAACGAGCGCGAGATTTCTGCGCTGATGCAATACGAGTGGGGAAAGCGGGGCTGCGAGCGGGTGGCGTATGCACCCATCGTGGGGTCTGGCTATTATTCGACGGTGCTGCATTATTCGGACGACGACCATGTGATGAGGTCCGGGGACGTGGTGGTCATCGACGCAGCGGGCGAGTACTCGATGTATGCCGCCGACATTACGCGCACGCTTCCGATCAACGGACACTTCACGGCGCGACAGCGCGAGATTTATGACATTGTTCTCGGCGCGCAACAGGCGGCCATGGCGGCTTTCCAGTCGGGCAAGTCGCACCTTCTGCGCGGCGGCGCGGATTCGCTTTACCAGGTTGCGTTCGATTACATCAACACTCATGGCAAGGATCTGCATGGGCAGCCGCTGGGGCAATATTTTATCCATGGCCTGGGGCACTATATTGGGCTCAACGTTCATGATCCCGATGACTACACAGTTCCGCTTGGTCCGGGCATGGCTTTCACCATAGAACCGGGAATTTATATTCCCGAGGAAAACCTCGGGGCACGCATCGAGGACGATTTCCTGGTCGATCAGGATGGGAAGCTGATCAAGCTGAGCGGGGCGTTGCCTTCGGGAGCGGACGAGGTAGAGAAGTTAATGGCAGGGAAGTGAAAGGCAGTGGTCAGGGGCCAGGGGTCAGTGGACATCGAGCGAGCCCCGATGAGAGTTCTTACTGGCCACTGAACACTGATCACTGACCACTGATCACTGGTCACTGCTACGAGATGTATTCCTTGATGTACTCATCCTGGCTGCTCGCGAGTTGTTGCAGGTCGCCATCGAAAATCACTTTGCCGTCGCGCAAAATCAGAAAACTCAACGGAACCCTGCAATGCTGGCCGGGCGGCAGGGGCACGATGTGGTTGGTTTGCTTGTCGAACTCGTGCGTGGCCATGGTGAAAGCGTCCTGCAAGCGATGCGTGACCAGCAGGGCGCTGGTCTTGTAGACATCGCGCTGCTTCACGATCAGTTCGATGATGGTGTTCGAGGTTACGGGATCGAGGCCGCCGGTGGGCGAATCATAGAGGAGCAGTTCGGGCTGCGTGATTATTGCGCGCGCGATGGCAACGCGGCGCCGCATGCCTCCGGAAAGTTCGTTGGGATCGAGATCGAGGGTCTTTTCGAGTTCCACGAAACGCAACGCTTCACGCACTTTGTGGTCGATTTCGTCGTTGTAAATCCCGTGCGCTCCCAGTAGCCCGTAGGCGACGTTTTCCTTGACGCTAAGAGAATCGAACAGCGCGCTCTCCTGGAAGACCATACCAATCTTTTCGCGCAACTGGAACAAGTCTTCTTCGCGCATCTTTGTGACGTCCTGGCCGAGGACGATGATGCGGCCCGAGTCGGGGCGGATCAGTCCCATGACCAGCTTCAGGATCAGGCTCTTTCCGGAGCCGGCAACGCCGAACAGGGCCTTGGTCTCGCCCAGGGCGAGGCGGAAGGAAATGCCGCGCAGCACGTCGTTGCCGGGAAACGCCAGCTTCACATTTTCAAACACGATGGCCGATGCGGACTCCTGGTTAGTGGTCACCGAGGCGGAATCGAGCGGTAAGGTCGGGGCAGACATGCGATTTAGTGATAGGCGAGCACCAGCATCAGGAATCGAGTCAGGAAAAAGTCGAGCACGAGAATGAGCACGGAAGAAGCGACCATGGCCTGGGTGGTGGAGCGGCCCACGCCCTGGGTTCCTCCTTTCGTGTTCATCCCGTAGAAACAGCCGATGGTTGCGATCACAAAGCCGAAGAGAACGGGCTTGAGCAACCCCATGAACACATCCTGAAAAACCAGATTCTGCCAGGCATTGGCCCAGTACTGACGGGCGTCCAGACCGAGGAGCACTTTGGCGACCATCAACCCACCCGCCAACCCCACCAGATCGGAAATGATGGCGAGAAAGAACAGCATGAACACGGTGGCGACCACGCGTGGGGTGACCAGCTTCTTCATGGGGTCGGTGCCGAGAGCGCGCATGGCATCGATTTGTTCGGTCACTACCATGGAACCCAACTCACTGGCCATGCCGGAGGAGTTTCGGCCGGCCACCATGAGGCTGGTCAGCACCGGTCCCAACTCGCGGACCATGGAAGTGGAGACCAGTTCTCCGATCATGCTGATAGAGCCGAAACGCTCGAGAGTGTTCGCAGCCTGCAATGCCAGCACTGCTCCGGTGAAGAAGCCTGTGAGGACCACGATGGGCAGGGAGCCCACGCCGATTGCGTCAGACTGCTGCACCATGTCGGAAAAGTACAGTGGTTTGCGGAAGATATTGGCGATCGCCTGGCCGCAGAACAGAACGTAATCCTGAACCGTGCTGACTCTGTCCTTGACGAGTTCGGCGGGCGAGGTGAGTTCCATGCGGCTCGGAGCGCGGCGGTCGAGTTTGCGGCGCTTTCACGAAACTATAGCAGAACAGGTCAGTGGTCAGTGGCCGGTGGCCAGAAAGATCAAGGGAATGTGCACGCCGAAGATGTGGCGCGGGGTTTCCGGCCACTGATCACCGATCACTGATCACTGATCACTGGCCACTTTCTTCATCCCCGCGTTTTCTTTTTGATCTCGATATTCAGGCGGCGGATTTTCTGATTCAGGGTGGAGAGCGGGACTTTGAAGTGCTCGGCGGCTTCGGTCTGGTTCCAGTTGCACTTCTCGAGCATATCGGTGATGACGCGCCGCTCTACGTCTTCCACGATTTCAAATAGGGACGCATCCATGGGGGGATCTTGGAGGGCGAAAGCTGATCCGCGGCCCAGCAGGTTGCCGGGCAGCAGGTCGAGGGTAATTTCGGGTCCGGACGAGAGCACGACGGCGCGCTCGATTACGTTTTCCAGTTCGCGCACGTTGCCCGGCCAGGAATAGGACATCAGGGGACGCAAGGTTTCTGGCGTGATGGTGCGCACTGGGCGGTCGTTTTCCTCGGCGTATTTCTTGAGGAAGAAGTCGACCAGTAGCGGGATATCTTCTTTGCGCTGGCGCAGAGGAGGAAGGTCGATGGTGATGACGTTGAGGCGGTAGAAGAGGTCTTCGCGAAAGCGGCCTTCGCGCACCGACTGGCGCAGATCGATGTTGGTGGCAGCGATGATGCGCACGTCGACCTGGACCTCCTGCACTCCACCGAGGTGCATGAAGCGGCGATCTTGCAGGACGCGGAGAATTTTGGCCTGGGTATCGAGGCCCATGGTGGCGATTTCATCGAGGAAGAGCGTGCCGCGGTCGGCCATTTCGAACAGGCCTTTTTTCGAGGCGATGGCGCTGGTGAATGCGCCTTTGACGTGGCCGAAAAGCGTTGACTCGAGCAAGTCGGTCGGCATGGAGCCGGTATTGACCGGGACGAAAGGCCGGTCGTGGCGCGGCGAGTTCAGATGCAGGGCTTTGGCGATGACTTCTTTGCCGGTTCCGCTCTCGCCCTGCAAGAGTACGGTGGAGCGGCTGTTGGCCACCTGGGCGACGAGGTCGAAGATCTTCAGCATCACTTCGCTTTTGCCGACGATGTTCTCGAAGTTGTAGCGCAGCTTGAGGGCGCGCTTGAGCTGGATGTTTTCTTCTTCGGCGCGGCGCCAACCCACGGCGGCGCGCACGTCTGCCAGGAGCTTTTCGTTGTCCCAGGGCTTCTTGATGAAGTTGGCAGCGCCGGACTGCATGGCGCGCACCGCATTCTCGACCGTGCTGTAGGCCGTGATCATGATGACGGGCAGGCGAGGTTCCTGGGAGTGAATTTCAGAGAGAATGTCCATGCCGTCGCGGCCGGGCAAAGCGAGATCGAGCAGAATCAAGTCGAATGGCTGCTCGCCGATGCGTTGCAAGCCGGCTTCGCCGGTGGCTGTGGTTTCGACGGCGAAGCCTTCCATCTCGAGCAGAGCCTGCAATGACTCGCGAATCTCGGCTTCATCGTCAATGATGAGGACGGCGCCCGCGAGGCCGGGCGTTCCGTTCGCGAGCGTGCGCGAGATCACGGCGGCGTCAGACATATTCGGCCTTGGAGGGGACAGCCTTCCGGCTTAGGGGAAAATCGAGGGTGAAGGTGGTTCCTTGCCCGGGATGGCTCTCCACGCGAATCTTGCCGGCATGTTCCTGGATGATGCCGTAGGTGACGGAAAGGCCGAGACCGGTGCCGCGTGGCTGGCCTTCGCGAGGCGCAGTCTTGGTGGTAAAGAAAGGATCGTAAATGCGCTGAATGTGCTCGGGGGCAATGCCGGTCCCGGTGTCGGAGACGCACACGCTGACACTCTCACCGTTGAGCGTGGCCACGCGCAGCGTGCCGCCGCCGGGCATGGCGTCTTTCGCGTTCAGGAACAGGTTCAGGAACACTTGCTGCAATCTTCCGGCATTGCCTTGAATGGCGGGCAACTTGGGTTCAGGCGTGTTGTGCACTTCGACCTTGGCCACCTTGAACTGGTGGTCGAGCAGGGCGAGCGTGTCGGCGATTACTTTGTTGACATCCACATCGCCGATTTCGCTGCCGCTGGTGCGGGAGAAATTCAGCAGGTTGTTTACGATCTCCGAGGCGCGGAAGGTTTGCCGCGTGATCTTCTCGAGCAGGCCGGCCTTTGGCGCATCGCCTTGCAATTGCTTGCTCAGCATCTGAGTGTAGGAGGAGATGACGGCAAGGGGCGTGTTGACTTCGTGCGCCACGCCTGCGGCCAGCAGACCGATGGAGGAAAGCTTGTCGGCCTGGGAGAGCTGGGTTTCAAGATCGACGCGTTCGGTGATGTCATCCATGATCACAAGCCGACCGATAACCTGGAACGCTCGAGTCACCAGCGGCGCGATGGCTACGTTGACGGTGCGAACTTCTCCGGCCGGCGTTTTGAGGCGGAACTTGTACAAGTTGCGAATGCCTGCATCCTGCCGCATGCGATCGAACTCTTCGACGAACTCAGGCGGGAAAATGGCTTTCAGGGGCTGGGTGAGAGTCTGCCAGCGCGGGACCGCGTACATCACTTCCATCTGCGCGTTCCAGCTCTCAATGCGGTCTTGCATGTCGAGCGCCATCACGCCCACGTTGATGGATTCGACGATGTTTTCGTTGAAGTCTTTCAGGCGCTCGTACTCCGCAGCTTTTTGCTGCAGCGAGGCGTAGAGCTGTCCGTTTTGAATGGCGATGCCGAGATAGCCGCCGAGGGTCTCGAGCAACTCCATGTCTTCGCTGGAGAGGAAGTCGCCCTTGGTCGTCTTGCCCAGCCCGAGCACAGCGATGGTTTTCTCCTGAGCGTGGCAGGGAATGTAGTAGTTCAGATCGAGCCGGGCGATGGCCTGCTGCGCTTCCGGGGTCTCGCGGGGCACCTGGTGCGTGTTCTCGAAGAAAAGATGTCCCGCCGGTTCCGGCCGGGGCGCGCTCAGGAAAGCTAGGTCGATGTGGTGCGGCATCGAGAGGCCGAAGGACTTGGCCGGCACAAACCTTCCCGTGGTTTCGCTGGCTAGGAAAATCGCAATTCGGTCGACCGCAAGAGTGTGGGATAAGCGGTCGATCAGCGAAGACAGCAGGGTGTTCAGGTTGGTCTCTGAACTCAGTTCGCGGCCGAACTCGAGCAGGGTGCGGCGATAGTCATAACGGGTACGGTAGAAGAACTGGTCGATGCGATCCTGAATCCACTTGCGAACCGGATCGAAGAGCAGGGCGGTGACCACGACCGCGAGTATGAGACCTACCGGACCGGAGCTGGGCCGCCAGTTGTGCACCAGCAGGGCTACGCCCGTGACCAGGCCGAAATACAATCCGAGAACGATGGCGGCAGCGAGGGTGTAGACCACGCCGCGCTTGAAGATGAGGTCGACATCCATCAGGCGGTAGCGGAAGATGGCGTAGCCGAAGGTGAGTGGCAACAGGGCCAGCGACAGCGCAGAAACCTTCATGGCTGCGCCGGGCAGCGAACCCATTAGATAAGGGATGACGTAGAACAGGGTGTAGGGAACGATAGCCAGAATGGTGCCGCGCGTGACCCACTTCAACTGCTGCCGCAGAATTGTGGTGCTGGCGTGCTGGTAGCTGTACCAGAGCACGACGGCGGCGGCCAGAAAGTACAACGATCCGTAGGACATTTCCATACGGTCGAGGTTCCAGCGCAGCCGCTCGCTGGCCTGCAGCCACTGCATGGCGGCGATGTGTGCGGCCAGCAGCAATGCTCCCGGCAGATAGACCAGGGCCAGAAGCCAGGGATGTTTGCGCACCGTCTCGCGTTTTTCCGGGAAGGTGAGAACGAAGTGGAGAAACAGGGCAGGCTGCAACACTCCGGCAGCGATGTTGCCCCAATAAATCGTCCAATCGAAATCGTTCAGCTTGCCGGTGTACTTGAAGGAATAGGCAATGAAGGAGACGAGGCAGAAAATGTAGAAATGCGTGGAACCGGGAGCGGTCCAGCGGCGCAGCAGGACGTAGAGGCCGATGCCGAGATAGATAAGCGCAATCAACCGCAACCAGTTGTTGAGAGACCGCTCGGCGGGAACAAGAATGACGCTGGAATCGAGTGGAACCGATTGCCGGAGCAGGGAATATTCGGCTTTCGACCAGATGCCGGTGCGGTAGAGCTGGCGCTCCAGTCCCGGCATGGTCTGTACTTCCTGCCCATCGACTGAAACCAGCTGGTCGCCGGGTTTAATGCCGCTTCTCGCTCCGGGACCGTTGGGGTCGACCCGGTCGGCGGTGAGATGTCCACCTTGCTCTACCCACCAGACGCCGTCGTCGGGAACGAGGAACTTCCACTCGGAGTTGAGATTGAACCCCGCGAAGACGACCGCAGCCACGGTCAGAAGAAATAACAGGACAGCAACGGAGCGGACTTGGCTCTCCCGGTTCATGGCTTTCGGCGGCGACCCCCCGGTGGGGTGGCTGGCGGGCCGCAGAGCACCCCCCGGCGACTCAATGCCTGACTGGGGTTCAATGAGCAACTTCGCTGCCATGTCGTTTCCCATCCCGGAACTGCTAAGTGCCTTATCTAAAGCAACTTCCAAGATTATAGATGGGTTTTAAGAAACTGCGTATGCTTTTCTGGAGGTTTGTGTGGAATCTTGTATGTGAATGGGTTGGAATGGCTTAACAGCCAAAGGTGGAAATGCGAGAAAAGAAACTCTTTACCGCCGAGCACGCCAAGGACGCCGAGGTTTAGGAAATGCTGCTCTCGGCGCACTCAGCGATCTCGGCGGTCGAGCTCTTGTCCTTGGCCGGCTAGGACGGCCACGCTGCGGACTTTCCGACCCCCGGACCGAGGCTGACCCGGATTACGTTCATCAGTTCGTCGTTGTCGGCTGGCTTCTGGAAAAATGCGGCGGCGCCGGCTTTGAGGGCTTTTTCTTCGTTGTTCTGCGGATCGCGGGCGCTCAGCACAATTACGGGAATCCCGGAGAGGCTGTCGCTGTTTTGCAGCCGGTCGAGGACAACGAAGCCGTCCCCGACAGGCAGGCCAAGATCCAGAATGATCAGCGACGGGCGCTCTTTCTGAGCCGAGGCGATGGCAGCATAGCCATCGCTGGCGGTGGCTACGTCGTAGTTGTTGGCGCGCAGACGCAGGCGCAGGGCGCGCAGCAGATCGGGATCATCATCGACTACTAGTATTTTCGGTTTTGGCATTGGAGTGCTCCTTGATTGTGGGTTCGTTTTAGTTGGAATCTAGTTTGTACTTTGCAGCGAACGAGAGCTCGCGATCAACGCTCGCCATAATCGCCTGGGTCACGGAGTCGGCCACGGCCTGAACTTGTTGCTCGACGTCTTTCCCTACATGATCGGAGGGAAGCTCGAGGGGGGTGCTGGCGATGGTCAGGCTGCATTTGGCCCTGAGATCAGGCATCCTTTCCAGTTGTTCGCGAATGCGCGTAGTCATGATGCCGGAGCGGTCCATGTCGGTTGAGGCCACGACGAAGAAAGTTTCCGTCGCTCCAGATATTCCCATCGGGGGCAGGACCAGGTCTTTATCGAGATAGACGCAGCGCCGCAGAATCTCCAAAGCCTGCTGCCAGGTTTCCTTCCAATTGCCGCGCGGAGGGCTAGTGAGCGGGCGCAGATCGACACGCACCAGCACAAACGCTGCGCGCAATTGATTCTGATACGTGATGACTGGAGTCAGCAGCTTAGCCAGGGAGTAAATGGGCAGGGTGAACGTGAAGGTGCTGCCTTGCCCGAGTTCGCTCGAAACCCAGATGCGTCCCTCATGCAGCCGGACAATTTCCCGGCAGATGAATAGTCCCAGGCCTAATCCGGAGCGGTTGTTGTCGACCGAATCGGCGTCCTGATAGAGGCGGTCGAAGATCAGAGACTTGGCTTCGGGACCGATGCCACGACCGCTGTCGGTGACCGAAATGTAGACATAGCCGGGGTCCGCTTCGACCACGCAGGCTTTAACCATGACCGACCCATCGGGCGGGGTGAATTTGATCGCGTTGTCGAGCAGATTGATGAGCACTTCGAGAACGCGGTCGGGATCGGCATGGGCCAGCGGCAGTCTTCGATCGAGTCCGATTTCGAGTCCGATCTTTTTTTCGTCGGCCGTGGGTCGCAACATGGCGACTGCCTGCTGCACTAGATCCCGCAGGGAAACGCAACGCGGTTCGACGCGCATCTTGCCGCTCTCGGCGCGAGTTGCTTCGAGCAGGTCGCGGATCATGGCATGCAACTGATTCACGCTTTTCAGCACGGTTTTCAGGTGATCGGATTGGTCGGGAGCGACCGGGCCGGCCAGACCATCCAGAAGGAGCGTGACGTACTGGTGAATGCAGGTCAGAGGCGTGCGCAACTCGTGCGACACGTGGGACAGGAACTGGTTCTTGAATTCGAGTTGCTGCTTTTGTGTGATCT
Source organism: uncultured Acidobacteriaceae bacterium (assembly GCA_963732165.1). Lineage (GTDB taxonomy): Bacteria > Acidobacteriota > Terriglobia > Terriglobales > Acidobacteriaceae > Telmatobacter. Next base: position 3,169 of record CAVSYM010000040.1, on the reverse strand, counting down.
CGAGCGCGCGCACAAGCCCTTGCCGTTCCACGGCGTAGCGGATGGCTCGTTCCAGGTGCTTGCTGGAAATATCGCCTTTGAGCAGGTAGTCCTGCACTCCCTGATGCATGGCCTTCATGGCCAGGACTTCATCATCCTGGCCGGAAAGCACGACTACCGGAACGTTGGGCGAGTGTTCCATCACGCGGCGAAAGGTTTCGGCGCCGCGGCTGTCGGGCAGGTTCAGATCGAGCAACACGACCGAGGGCGTTTCTTTGGTTAGAGAGGCGAGGCCATCGGACAGGCGGTTCACACAATTCACGTTCACTGGGGATTGGCCTTCGACCAGGCGCAGGCGGACCAGGTCGGCGTCTCCCGCGTTGTCTTCGATCAGTAATACGTTCGTGGTTTGGTGATCCATAGTTTTGTGATCCATCATTCTCCTCGTGGCGGCAGCTTTACAAAGCCGAACCAGAATTCTTCAATCGACTTGACCGCGGAAAAAAATTCGGTCAGATTGCCGGGCTTCTGCACGTAGCAGTTCGCACCCATTTCGTAGCTGCGGACAATGTCTTTGCGCAACTGGGAAGTGCTGAAGATCACTACCGGAATCCGGCGCAGATCAGGGCCCGCCTTCATCGCGGCGAGAACTGCCAGGCCATCTTTCTTAGGCAGATTCAGGTCGAGAATGACCAGATCGGGCCGCAGCGCATTCGCGTACTTTTCCCGCTGACATAGAAAAGCCATGGCTTCTACGCCGTCGCCTACGCTGTTGATCTTGCTGTAATACTTGCTGCCAGCCAGCGCCTCGCCCACCAAGGCCACGTCGGCCGGGTTGTCATCCACTACCAGGAGTTCGAGCAACAGATTCACTGGCGCGCCCCGTTTCCCACAGCTGGGCCATGGCAGGGCAAGGTGAACTTGAAGCTGGAACCGGAGCCGGCTTGCGACTCCACCCAAATCTTGCCGCCATTGTGTTCGATGATTTTCTTGCAGATGGCCAGGCCGATGCCGTTGCCCGGGTATTCGGTACGCGCGTGCAAGCGCTGGAAGACGACAAAAATGTTCTCCGCATACTCGGGAGCAATTCCGATTCCGTTATCGTTGACGCTAAAGCGACAGAGCTCGGCGGTTTTTTCCGCTTGCACGGAAATCACGGGCGCCGTTTTCCCGCGGAACTTGATGGCGTTCCCAATCAGGTTCTGGAATATTTGCGCCACCTGGGTGCGGTCCGCCCAAACGGCGGGAAGCTCGGCGTGATTGATGACCGCGCCGCTCTCCTGAATGGCTGCGGCCAGGGTTTGCAGAACTTCTTTCATCACGGCATTGCAATCGACGCTTACGCTGGTAAAGCCGTTCCTTCCGACTCGTGAAAAAGCGAGCAGATCCTGAATGAGCACCTGCATGCGCTGCGCGCCTTCGCTGGCGTAGCCGATGAACTTGTCGGCATTGGCATCGAGTTTGCCGCGATAGCGCTCGGCCAGCAGTTGGGTATAGGCCGTCACCATGCGCAGCGGTTCCTGCAAGTCGTGAGAAGCGACGTAGGCAAACTGCTCGAGGTCGGCGTTGGAGCGGGCAAGTTCGTCCACTTTCCTGGCCAGGTCTTCTTCCACCTGGTGACGCAAGGTGCGTTCGCGCTTGTCCCGCAGGGCGCGGCGAACTACTTCGGGCAGGCGCGCCAAGCCATCTTTGAGGACGTAATCCGTGGCGCCCTGCTTGATGCATTCGACGGCGGTCACGTCGCCGAGAGCACCGGAAACCAGAATCATCGGAATATCGAGGCCTTCGCGGCGGAGTGCGTCGAGTGCATCCATCCCTTTCCAGCCCGGCAGGTTGTAATCGGCCAACACAACTTCTGGAGGGTGGGCGCGAATTGCGCTGGTGAAGGCGGCTTCGTCCTGCACCACGTCGGCGACGACATCGAAGCCGTCTTTATTCAGAGCCCGCACGACCAGCGTGGCATCCAGCGGGTTGTCTTCGACGAGCAAGGCGCGCAGCCTGGTCGCGCTCTGGACAGAGCCCTGCGCTTCGAGTTTGGTTCCGGTGCTGCTCATTTGGACCGCCCCGCCGCATTGAGGCTGCCGCCGGATACGGGAGGCTGGTTTGTGACCAGCCAGTACAAGCCCAACAACTTCACCATTCCCCGGAACTCGTCGAAATCGACCGGTTTCTGCAGGTAGCTGTTGACCCCGAGGTTGTAGCCGATTACCCGGTCGCGTTCTTCCTTCGAGGAAGTCATCAGGACAACCGGGATGCTTCGGGTCCGCTCGTCACGCTTTACCCGCTTCAGCACCTGCATGCCATCGATCTTGGGCAGCTTCAGATCGAGCAGCACCAGTTTCGGAGGATGATCGAAAGATCGTTCGGCATGCGGTCCCGAGCAGAACAGGAAATCGAGCGCTTCCTGCCCATCGCGCACGACGAAGACGCGGTTGGCAAGATTTTGCGACCGCAAGCTGTGCAGGGTGAGGTCCACGTCGTCTTGACTGTCATCGACCAGAAGAATGTCGACTTCGTGCGAATTCATGATTGAGCTCCCACTGCAGCGGTCTGTTGCGCCGGCTCACTTTCCTTCGCTTCTGGTTCGATCCGGGCAGGTTCGGCGGCTCCGATGGTGAAATAAAACGTTGCACCTTTATCCAGTTCCGCCTCGGCCCACACACGGCCTCCGTGCTTGTGGATAATGCGGTGCACGGTGGCGAGGCCGATGCCGGTGCCTTCGAAATCTTCGGCGCGGTGCAGGCGCTGGAACACTCCGAACAGCTTGTCGCTGTATTTCATGTTGAAGCCGACGCCGTTGTCGCGGACCTGGATGATCATCTGTCCGTTTTTCGGACGGGAGCTGATCTCGATGACGGCGCCCTGCCGGGTGCGGGTGAACTTGAGCGCGTTGGCGATCAGGTTCTGAAAAACCTGCTTGATCAGGATGGGATCACACTCGGCCTGGGGCAAGTCTGCAATCTTCCAACTAATGATCCTGTCTTTGGTCTCCGGTTGCAGCAGCAAAACGACTTCTTCGACGATAGAATTCAGCCCTGTGGCCTGGAGTTGGAGAGCGTGACGGCCGACCCGCGCCAGATTCAGCAACTCATCGACGAGCAGCCCCATGCGCTGGGTGCCGTCTACGATGCGCTGAAGGTGACTACGGGCCTCGGGGTCCATCTTGGCGGAGAAATCTTCGAGCAGGATT
>CAVSYM010000039.1:0-15072 GCA_963732165.1 uncultured Acidobacteriaceae bacterium | reverse complement strand
CTTGTAAGCTGCTCGGCTCAGTTTCGTATTGCTCGTCGCCGTAGTCAACGTCGGCCTTGTTGCGATAGATCAGATTGAGGTACTGCATGGCGTCGTCGTAGTTGGGGCGGTTGTCGACGGCCATCTGCAGGTATTTCAGGCCTTCGTCCACCAGCGGAGCATTCTCTTTGGCAAGCGGTTCCATAACCTTCTTGGGAGCCTTCGAGTTGCCTTTGCCGTCGTCGTTCAGCCCGGCATCCTGGAGCACCTTAAGCTTGTTTTCATGCGCCTTGGTCCAGTCAATTACGCCGACGGTATAGGCAGCCTCGGGATCCTTGGGATCGACGGCGAGAACTTTCTTTTGCCATTCCTCGGCATTGTCGAGTTGCTTGAGGTTGAAGTAGATACCGGCGATCTGCTTCATGCTGTTGACATCGCTCGGGTCCTTGGCCAGAACATCCTGGAAGATCTGGATCGCCTGGTTGGCCGTCCTCATGTTCTCGGGAGTAGTGAGCCCGGGCACGATGTTCTGCGACAACGCCGTGGCCAGATAGGTTTTCGCCATAGGCAAGTTGGGATCGAGTTCGGTCGCCTTCTGGAAGTGGCCGATGGCCTCTTCATAGTGGGCGTTCTTGTATGCATCCACACCCTTGTTTAATTGGTCGCGGGCGGCAAGCTGGTTGCACCCGCTCATGGTAAGCACCATGCCGGCCAAGGTTACCGCGATCGCCGAAAAATGTGCGGGACCATTCATGTTTGTTTCCTTCTCCTTCAGGCGAAAGCTCTCGGGCCGCGCCTTAACTGTTTCGAACTGGCCGCGTACGAAAGCTAGCGAAACCAGGGATGTAAAAATTGTACTCCCGCCCTCAGCGGTTCAACCGCACTCGGCTGTGCCGGCAATCACAGGCTGCCGTGCGCAGCATATCATTTCACTGCCGCTATCTGCCCGCCTCAACAGCGGGGGTAAGCAAACCTACCCGTTCCACACCCGCAGAGCGAAGCGTATCAATCGCCTCCGCAACTTTGGTAAATGCCAGTCGCCCGTCGGCCTTCACAAACATCTCTCGACTGGCTCGATTAGCAAAAATCCCGGCAACCGCTGCCTGAAGATCCTGGCGCGCTACCGCGTGCCGATTAATGCTGTATCCTGCCTCGCCACCCGGTCCGTCTGTCAGTTCCAGAACAACGGCACCGGTTGGTGGCATGTCGTTCCTCGCCGGCTGAGGCGCCGATGCGGCCTCACCCCTCGGGATAAGCGGAACGATGAGCATGAAAATGATTAGAAGAACCAGGAGCACATCGATCATCGGCGTTACGTTGATCTCAGAGGATATGCTGCGCGAATCGCTGCTATTCATCGTCATGACGGTAGTTCCCTCCCTCCCGTGCCGGATGGAAACTGCGCCGGGCCGGCTATTCGCCTTGCTGAATCTTGGGCGTCATCAACCCGATGTGATCGACGTTGGCCGCCTTGCCGATGTCGATGACGTCGGCGATGTAGCGGAACTCCACATCGTCGTCGCCCTTGACGAACATCACACGCTCGGCCCGGTTGGCGTAGATCTCAGTCAGCTTCGACTGCAGCTCGGAGTGATTCACGTCGGTCTCATTGATCTTGTAAGCCGGCGCCTGGCCAGCACGGTAAATCACTTGGACCACGATGGTACGGTCATTAGGCTGCTGCTGCTGCTGCGGGTTCTTGGGGGGCTGGGGGACCAACGCGTCCAGACCCTTGGGGACGGTCGGCACAATGACCATGAAGATGATCAGCAACACAAGAAGAATGTCGATCATCGGCGTAACGTTGATCTCGGACATGCTGCTGCCGCCGCCGCCCATTGACATTGACATGGCTTAAACTCCTCGTTTCATTCCTCGAATGTCGTTAAACGCACAAAAGCAGGAGCAACTACTCGCCTCCGGCGAGGTCGTTTTCCTTCTTCTGCGTCAGCAAACCAACTTCTTCAACGCCGGCCGTGCGCACATCGTCGATGGCGTCTTCAACAGCCTTGTATTGCGCGCGCGCATCCGCCCGGACATAGATGGTCTTGTCGGTCTTGTCGGCGAGCTTGTCGCGAACCAGGCTACCGAGCTGGCTGGGATCGACCAGGTTCTGTCCCAGGAAGACCCGCCCGTCGCGCGTTACTGCAACCACGATGGCATCGTCCTTGTCGGCGTCCGGCATACTCTCCGGATTGACGACCTGGGCCATATCGATCTGCACCTTGTTCTGCAGCATGGGGGTAATCACCATGAAGATAATGAGCAACACCAGCATTACGTCGACCATGGGGGTGACGTTGATGTTGGAATTAACTTTACTGCCTTCGTTGCGAACCGCAATTGCCATTGTGTGGGCTCCGTGCGTTTGATTTTTTCTTCGGCTCCCTCCCGCCATGATGAACCATCAGGGAAGAAGGCGCGAGCTTCAAATCGCCGGGTGGGAGAGCTTTCGCCCTCCCACCCGCGTAGGATTCTCGCCCGAGTGCACAGCCTTAAGCGCTCAGCGCTTGTGGCTCTGCTTGATGAAGTAGTCGATGAGTTCGCTCGAGGAGTTGTCCATCTCCACGTCGAAAGCCTCGACACGTCCGGTGAAATAGTTGAAGGCCATAACGGCAGGGATGGCCACGAGCAGACCGAACGCCGTGGTCACCAGTGCCTCAGAGATACCACCGGCGACTGCGCCGATGCCGGAAGTCTTCTGCGTGGCGATCTGGTTGAATGCGTGCAAAATGCCGATGACGGTGCCGAACAGGCCGACGAAGGGAGCGGTCGCGCCGATGGTGGCCAGAACCGAGAGTCCTCTTTTGAGCTTGGCGTGCACGATGGCCTCAGCCCGCTCGAGAGCGCGGCCGGAGCTGGCGATAGTTTCTTCAGTCGCCGTGCCAGCCGACGCGCGGAACTCCTGAAGGCCGGCGGTTACCACTTCGGCCAGGTGAGACTTCTTGTTGCGGTCGGCGATCTTGATCGCCTCTTCCAGCTTGCTGTCCTTCAACGCGCCCGCCACTTTGGGGGCAAACTCGCGCGACTGCTTGCGAGCTGCTGAGAAGTACAGGTAACGGTCGATCATAACGGCCAGCGACCAGATCGACTCGATGAAAAGAATGATGGCCACGGAGCGTGCCAGCCATGCCATGTGGCTCCATAGACCCATAGGGCTGAAACTGACGGTCTGTTCATCCTGGAACATGGCCAAGCTACCGACTGTGTGCTGAGCATAGTGTGCGAGCTGAGCGAGAATCACTGAATCGTTCCTCCTAGGAGTTTCTTTTACTACCTAAGTCGTGCCCGCTCGAGCGGGCGGTTACAAGGAATGCGAGACTTGCGGAAACGCATTCGCGCCAAAAGTAAAGCTCCCCAGGAAACCCCGGGGAGCCAGGAACCTCGTCAACCACCCAAAGTGAAAATCACATTGACGGTGGTATCCACTTCGACCGGCTCGTTGTTGAGCAGGTAGGGTCTGTAGCGCCAGGTGCGGACCGCGTCGAGTGCGGCACCCGTCAACATGGCCGGACCGCTGACAACCTTGAGATTCTCAATGGTGCCGGACTTGGAGATGGTCGCCTGCAGCACTACCGTGCCCTGCACGCGCGCAGCCTTGGCAATGGGCGGATAGATGGGCTGAGTCTTCTGCAGCAGCATACCGACTGCGACGCCGGCTGAGATATTGACTTTCTTCGGAGGAGCTTCCTTGATCTTGGGACCTGAACTTCCGAAGATGCTGCCGATCACGCCGCCCTCGGCACCATTGGAGTCGCCCATACCGCCGACGACGCCGAAGCTGCTGGGTGGAGCTTCTTTCTCACTCACCATCTGGATGTTTTTTGGAATCGTTCTCGGGGCCGTGAGCTGGTTATTCATCAACTCAGATTGCACGTGGACGATGTGGACCTCGGGCGGGGGCGGCGGAGGCGGTGGCGGTGGCGGTGGAGGCGGGGCAACCAACAGGGTTGCCATGGCTTCTTTGGGAAGCGCCTCAGGGTAGATCAGTGGAATCAGGATAAGCAGCAACAAAATGGAGCCATTGGTGATGAGCGTAACCATCATCCAATACTTGCTCTTGGTCTTGATCCTGCCGCCGGATTCAAACGTGGAATCTTCAAACATGGCCAGCCTCGAATTCGGGTGTGGTTTACCTCTACTTTAGACACCGTGGGGACGGCAATTGTTCCCAGCCTGAAAACCTTTCCGGGAAGCGTGTCAACCTTATCAGAACCACGCGATCCGGTGCAAAAAGTGCTGCAATTTGTGTGCAGAATCTGCACACAAGGCCCGTTTGGTTCGATGCCAGGTTGCACCATCCGGGACGCCCCGGGCTTTGGCCAACTGGCAAGAAACATTTCAATACGCTGCCGTGGGCGACGGCTCCGGTACGCCCGCGATCGTTGCTTTCATGCTCTCGATCTTTTTGCGGCCGGAAGAGAAACTGCCTTGCCTTTTGTTGCGCGCGACTCCTGCCAGGCAACCAGCATAGGCGCAGCGACCGCGATCGACGAATACGTACCGATAAGAATACCCACCACAAGTGCAAATGAAAAGCCTTTCAGCACGGCTCCGCCAAAGATATAGAGCGAGAGCACGGTAAGGAAGGTGAGTCCCGAGGTCAGCACCGTCCGGCTCAGGGTCTGGTTGATGCTGCGATTCACCAGGGCCGGCAGCGGCTCGCGGCGGCTGATGCGCAGATTCTCGCGGATGCGGTCGAAGACCACGATGGTGTCGTTCATGGAATAGCCGACCAGCGTGAGGATGGCGGCGATGACGGTGAGGCTGATCTCCATTCCCTTATAACCAAAAGAATCAAGCAACGCGAACGCGCCCACGGTGATCAGCGTGTCGTGAAAGCAAGCCACAACCGCGGCAACCCCGTAGATCAACTGGAAACGGAACCAGAGGTAAACCAGCATTCCGGCCATGGAATAGAGGGTGGCGAGACCGGCCTGGCGCTCGAGCTGGTGGCCCACGGTGGGACCTACGACCTGTTCGTCGCGAATGGTGAAGGGCACGCCATAGTGGGTTGTTAGCGCCGCTTCGATCTTTTGGCGACCGATGTCGAGACCTGCCTCGTTGGTCTGCTCGGGTAGAGAGATAAGGACCTCGTTGTTCGACGGGTCGCCAAAGGTGGTGATGCTGGAATCGGAAATGCCCTCGGCAATCACGGCCTGGCGGATCTTATCGATATTGGGAGCCTGGTTTTTGAACTGCACGCGCAGTTCGGTGCCGCCACGAAAGTCAATGCCGAGAGGCACCGGACTGCGCAACCCGTTTACCGGGTGTGCCCAGTGAATGCCCATCGAAATAATACCGGCCACGCTGAAGATCATTGAAAAGGCGAGGAAGTACCATTTCTTCCCCAGCCAATCCACATCTACGCCATGAAACAGTTCCACTTGTTTTTCTCCACTTCCCCAAGCCTTTAGCTCCTAGCTATTAGCTTCTAGCCTATTGTTGCGGGAACCGAAATCGAGGTTCTCTCCGCGACAGGGCTGGCAGCTACTAGCTAGCAGCTAGAAGCTGCTTTCTAAATCGATACCATCTCGCCCGGCTTGAGCTTGTTCAGGTGGGCCTCAAAAATGACTCTGGAGACATAGACCGCGGTGAACAGGTTGGCCAGCAAACCAAAGAAGAGCGTAGTGGCAAAACCTCGCACCGGGCCGGAGCCGAACAGGAACAGGATCGCGGCCGAGACCATGGTAGTGACGTGGGTATCGACGATGGTCAGCCACGCATGGTGAAATCCCTGGTCAACAGCGGCAGAGGCGGCTTTGCCGGCGCGAATCTCTTCGCGAATGCGCTCAAAGATCAGTACGTTCGAATCGACGCCCATACCTATGGTCAGAATCACTCCGGCAATTCCCGGCAGGGTGAGTACGGCGTGGGAGTAGCCCATGAATCCGAGCAGGATGACGAGGTTGAGAAAGAGCGCGAGATCGGCGTTGATGCCGGAAGAGCGATAGTAGATGAGCATGAAGGCCATCACCACCACCACGCCGACAACCGCGGCGGTAACCCCCTGGCGAACGGAATCGGCGCCCAGCGACGCACCCACCTGGCGGGTCTCAAGAAACTCGAGCGAAGCCGGCAGCGCGCCGGTGCGCAGCAGCTTGGAGAGCTGCTCGACCTCGGTGAGGCTGAAGGAGCCTTCGATGTCGCCCTGGTCGTGGATCGGTTCCTTGATGCTGGCCACCGAACGGATGCGATTTCCCATGACCACGGCCATATATTTGCCGACGTTGTCCTTCGTATAGTCGTAAAAGCGGTTGCCGGCCTCGTCGGTAAGCGTGAACCGCACCTGCTGCTGGCCGGTGTTCTGGTTGGTGCCGGGCGTAGCGTCGCGGAAGTCGGCGCCCGAAACAATGGGAGCGCGGGAGAGAACATACACCGAGTCGTTTTCAGTTCCGGTGATGCCGGAGTAGTGCATCAGCTCCTGGTCGGGGGGCAGGGCTCCGTTGTTGGCCGCAAGTGCAGCCTGTTCGTCCTGGTAGGGCCCCCCCAAAACCGCGTGAATCTCAAGACGAGCGGTCGACTGGATGGCGTTCCTCACCTGGTCGGTGTCGCTGATGCCGGGCAGCTCAACCAGAATCTGGTTGGCGCCCAGGCTGTAGGGAGCTACCTTGGGCTCGCTCACACCGAGCGAGTTCACGCGGTCATTAATGGTCTCAATGGCCTGCTGAACGGTCTTTTCTTCCAGAGCCTTCTCAACCAGCGGCTTCATGGTGAGCGTAAAGGTTGTGTCGTTATCCTGGCTGTTCAGGTCGTACTCGTTGGAGTACTTCTGGTCCAGCAGCGAGCGAACTGCGGCCGCGGTGGCCGGCGGTATCCCTTCAATCTTGATAAACTCGGGCTTGCCGGTTTCGGCATGCGTTACCGGGTCGTCGATCAGCGGCTGGGGCTTGTAGACCTGGGAATAGGTGAGCTTGGCCGCTTTCATGTCCTGCTGGATGCGGGCCACCACGCTGTCGGTCTCGTCGCTGACCGCTTCAAGCACCTGCACCTGCACCACCAGGTGCACGCCGCCCTGCAGGTCGAGACCCAGGTGGATGCGCTTGGTCATCGACTCAAGGAGCGCCTTGCCGGTTATTCCCGACGGCGTGCCGAAGATGCCGTACAGGCAAACCAGCAGCACGCCAACGATGAGAGCAATTCTGTTCTTGAGATTCTTCTTCATGTGTTCACTTTTTCAATTCTAGAAAAACGACCGTGCTTGTAGCGTGCTCAGGAGGCGGGTTTATCTTCAGTGGTCACTGAAGCGATGGCAGTCTTGGCCACTTCAATCTTCAGATTGTCGGGCGCCACGCGAAGGATGTACGAGTCGTCTTTGACGGCGAGAATGGTGCCGCGAATGCCGCCCGCGGTGGTCACGCGATCGCCCGACTTGATGCTGCCGAGCATCTGCTGCCACTGGCGTTGTTTCTTCTGTTGCGGCCGGATCATAACGAAGTAGAGCAAAGGGATTAAAAGCAGGGGCAGAAGCAGCGATATGCCGCCCCCGGATGCCGAAGCGGGGGCTGCCCAAAAGAATGCCAAACCTGTTGCCACGTTCATCCTTTACTCACCCGGCAGCGGATTCTTCCGCCGCATTCGGGGCACAGGCACACCCGCCGCGGCGAGCGCCTGAGAAGTAGATTTGTCTCCGGGAACGGTCCTGGCCGTTCGTAATACCGGCCCAGGCTCTGGAAGGAGGGCCGGATCGCCGGCGGGACCAGACTCGGTACCCGCTCGCAATCAGAGAAACCGTGACCCTACCGCCGTCTGCTTCCTGTTCGACACAGTATTCCCTCCGGTTTCCTGCATGAAAGAGAAATCTGGGCCAACCCCAGCCTTTCCTGCCTCAGAACCCGAAAAGATCACCTAGAAAGATAAGATACGCGCGGCCGCTTGCGTGTCAAGGTTCGGGGACACCCAAACGCAGGCGGATGGGCGATTTGCGTGGCCACGGCAACGTCCATTTTGTCACTCCATCCGCACCACATCTTTACGAAACCCTTCCGGTACGTTTAGCCATTCTTAATCCCAAAAGGAGTCTGCTCAAACTGTAAGGCGCCGAAAGAGGCCAAGAAAATGATCACAGTCGATCGCAATTCTCTGCTACTGATTCCGGCGATCGTGGCTGTGTGTTTCATGCTGTGGTTTCTGGTCATGTTTTGGAAAGATGAACGCCGCAGGCGTTGAATCGGCCCGCTATTCCAGTGTCCAATAGCGCAATTCGGGATGGGCGCAGCTCAGGCACAAACGCCGGCCGCCAATGTCGGCATACCGCCCAAAGTTCACGCCCACGCCGCATTCCTCGCACATCACTCGCTCCGACTTTGTTCCCGGCACGTCAGCCGGATCGATATCCACACGGACCCATTGCGAAAGAAAAAGCTCTTCGGCCGGCCGCTCTCGATAGGCCTGCATCTGCTGCAGCTTTTTGGTGTCGAAATGCGGATAGAGGCGGGCCGCAAGCTCTCGCGCATCCTCGCGGGCAACAATGCGAATGGCTTTGCCGTTGGAAAGATCGACGAAAGTGGCGGCCATCTTGCCCCAGTCGCGGAATTTGAGAGAACGTTTGCCCAGGCGGCAGCCGGTCACGAGGCCAATGGCGTCGGTGGCGCAGCGGTCGATTTCGGCGATTGTGACGATCCGCTTGCGATCCGCGCCGCGTGGATCGGCGATGCCCAGGCTTTCAAGGCCGAGCAAGGCCATGCGCACGCCCAAAATCTGCCCCGCGCACATATGGCCGTGAGCAGTTTCGGCTTGGCGCAAGAGTTCGTCAAAAGATTCCATGCTTAAACAGATTACGCGTGGATCAAGGTGGTGTGGGCCAGGAGGTCCACACTACAGCCGGTCTGGAGACCGGCGGTACAAGGAGCTGGCCTGCTACTTCGGCTGCGCAGCTGGCGTTTGGGGCGTCTCGTCATCGTCGCCCGAGTCTTCAACCAGCACCGCGGAGCCGGGAACGATGTCATAGCTGATCGCGTCTTTGCCGGCAGGGTGAAAGGTAACGCGGAGAGGCTCGCGCTGCCACTCGGCTGCCGCGCAGGCGGGAGCTGACTTATCTTCAGCGTCGACAGGCTCCAGTTTTTTGGCCAGTACCGGCTTGCGCGCGGAGATCTGCGCAACTACAGCGTATAGGCTTTTGCCGCTCGCCGTGACACCGCAGTAGGCGCCGTAGTCGCGGAACCAGGCCACCTGGCTCACGCCCGGATCGTAGTCGGGCAGTTTTAGAGCTGTGATATGGCCGGTGGCGCGGTCGATCAATAGCCACGGACCGCGCTGCCATACCCATTGGCTGGCCCCTGATGCGGAATTTGACGCGGGCTTTTGGTCTGGGGAGTTGGTTGGCAGGGCATCGTTAAGCCGGAGGGCGCGCCGCACAACAAAACTGCGATCGGTCACGTCGTGCGGATCGCCGGTCGTCCACTCCTTGAGCACGCCATTGACGAAAAGCGCGCGGATCCTGAGTTCGATTTCTCCTTGAGCAGCTCCGGCCGGGTCGCCCGCCTTGGAGTAGTTGACCTTGCGGGACGCACCTAAAACTACCGATTTGGGTTTGGGAGCGGCGAAGCCGAAGCGGCAACTCGCGACCAAAAATAGAAGAAGAAATAACCCACCAACCAAGCGTCGCATTGCGCAAGCCCCCGCACAGCTATTGAATCCTGCGGAGCCGCGCTGCGCTGTGAGGTGAGTCACTGGGATGGGAGGGCACGACGCAGTTATGTACCGCCGGTCTCCCGACCGGCTGTACCGAGGGCCTGCTGGCCCTCGGACCATGCCCATTTCCAATTCTTGAGTCCCGCTCGCTCGGGATTGTTCAACACATACCTCACTGCTCGGTCGAATTCGCCCTCTCCACGGATAAGACGGTCGTAGTATTCACGCCGCCACAATGGTCCCTTCCGGCCTAGAATTCGATTTGCACCGCGCGCTGAGTAAACTTTCCAGCCCTTCACAACATCCGCAAGGTCTTGGCCCGGCAGGAAACGACAAATGACATGAACGTGATTCGGCATGATGCACCACGCGATCAACCTGTAACGCTTTCCGTGCCAAAAGCGCAGTGCCTCCGCCATGACGTCAGCGACTCTCGAGTCTTTCAGTACGCATTCCCCAATTCCATGATCGAAATACTCTTCGATACGTTTCTGGCTGTATTTCGCGATGAGTACTTCCTGGGCGGGACTCAGACGGGCGCCTGAGCGTTTTGCAGCGTCGAAGATCTTATTACGTTCAATCATCTCGTCGAGGGCCTTCCGCGGGAGCGAGTCGGCGAGGTGGAACGTGATGAAATAGAGGCCTTCTTCCCTCTCCCAGTGTGGCAGCCGGCCACGATCCCGGATTTTGATTTCTCCGAATCGGGGCTTCACGGCTCCCTGGACCAACCACTCCGGCGTGTGCGCATGGCTTCGATCTGCCATGGGCAGATTGTACGCTCGGCGAGATCTGGGCGGGCGGGGACGCCCACCCTACCGCCGGTCAGGAGACCGGCGGTACAGAGCTTGGTCGAACGATTTTGGACTTAATTCGCCGCCACCTCAACCGCTCTTGCCACGCGAAACGCCTTGCTCTCGCTGAAGTGCGTTGCCAGCACCTGCATGCCGACCGGCAGTCCGGCGCTGGTTGTGCCGCTTGGGACCGTAACCCCGCAGATGCCGGCGAGGGAGGCCGTCACGGTGTAGATGTCGGCGAGATACATGGCCAGCGGATCGTCTGCTTTCTCGCCAATCTTAAAAGCGGGGACGGGTGACGTCGGCGTAACGATGGCATCGACTTGGGAAAAGGCGCGGAGAAACTCCTCGGCCAGGATGCGGCGCACCTGCTGTGCCTTGCGATAGTAGGCATCGTAGTAGCCGGCCGAGAGCGCATAGGTTCCGAGCAGAATGCGCCGCTTGACCTCGGCTCCGAAGCCCTCGTCGCGCGAATGGGAGTACATGTCAGAGAGAGTGGCCGATGCGGGCGAGCGGTAGCCGTAGCGCACTCCGTCAAAGCGGGCGAGATTCGCGCTGGCCTCGGCTGTCGCGATGAGGTAGTAGACAGGAACCGCGTATTTTGTATGCGGCAGGCTGACTGGCTTGATGGTGCATCCGGCGGTGCGGAGCGCGTCAATTCCCTTCTCGATTGCTGCGCGGACTTCGGGGTCGAGACCCTCGGCAAAGTATTCTGCAGGCACGCCGATGCTCATGCCTTCGACCGGCTTATCGCTTTCGGCCGCGTAGTCCTCAACGGGCGCGGGTGAGCTGGTGGCATCGTGCGCGTCGTGGCCGGCAATCACGCCCAGCATTGTGGCGGCGTCGCGCACGTTGGCGGCAAAGGGACCTACACGATCGAGCGAAGAGGCAAAGGCAATCAGTCCAAAGCGCGAGACGCGACCGTAGGTGGGCATCACGCCGACGACGCCGCAAAAGCTGGCCGGCTGGCGAATGGAGCCGCCGGTGTCGGAGCCCAGCGCACCCACTGCCATGTTGGCTGCAACAGCGGCGGCCGACCCACCGCTCGATCCGCCCGGAACCCGCTCGGTATCGACGGGATTGCGCACCGGCCCGTAAGCGGAATTCTCATTCGATGAGCCCATGGCAAACTCGTCGCAGTTGAGCTTGCCCAGCAGCACCGCGCCGGCGGCATCGAGCCTTGAAACCACGGTTGCGTCGTAGGGCGGGTGATAGCCTTTGAGGATTTTGGAGCCTGCCGTTGCGGGCGCGCCTTTGACCACCAGCACATCTTTAATGCCGACAGGAATCCCGGCCAGCACGGGCAGCGGATCTCCCTTGGCGGCCAGAGCGTCAATGCGCGCAGCCTGGGCCAGCGCGCGGTCTTTGGTAAGGCTCAGGTAGACGTTGAGGTGCGGATTCTTCTGCTCGATGCGTGCGTAGTATTCATCGGCAAGATCGGCGGCCTTCACATGGCCGGCGGCGATCTGCTCGCGCAGAGACGCAACCGTCTTCGGCTGCTCAACAAAACTGCCGGCAATTTTGACGTCGCTTGCCAATCGAATCCCCTCGAATGTCCTTAGTCCCTTAATCCCTTACTCCCTCGTTCCCTATCTCTCAATCACCTTCAGCACTTTGAAGAAGACGCCATCGGTCTCGGGCGCCTCGGGCATCACCACCGAACGCAGGAGGGACGGTTCACGCACGTCGGAGCGAGGTTGGCTCGCAAAATCGCCCAATTCGCTCACCTGGGCCAGCGGCTCAACGCCCGAGGTATCGAGTGCGTTGAGCTCGGCCACGTAGTCGAGAATCGCGTTGAGATCGGTGAGCATGCGCGTGGTCTCTTCGGGCTTGAGCTCGAGATGAGCCAGCTCAGCCACGCGGTCCACGACTTCTTTGGTGACTTTTGCGGTCATGCGCTTAGGCGGTTCCTGACTCAAGTCTTTCCAGAATTGATCGGTTCCAGTTCCTGAGGCACGCCAGGATGCTCGCGCGTCCGGAGTGTCCAGAAGCTCAAGTATATCGGCTGACGGCTTGGCTAGAAACTGCGTGAGAAAAGGCAGGCCGCGCCGTCTTAATCGACGGTAAGCGTAAGCGTGACCGGCTGCGACATGCCATTTGCGAGCGTAGTGACTGGAATTGTGTAGGTTCCAGGCGGAGTAGTTGAGGTCTGTTTCGTGCCTGATCCGCCTGATCCAAGGCTCGAACTGGTGCAGGCGGTAACACCCGCTGCAAGGACGCAGGCAAGCACCGCGAGCAGCAGCGCCTTGCGCTTGCGCGCGAGTGCGAATGGAAGCAAAAGCAGTCCACAGAGGAGCGGTGCGGCCTGCCAGCCTGCGGCTGGTTCAACCTTTGAACTGGAAACTTCGCCGGTCGAGATATTCACGGTCACATTGCCCTCCACTCCCGAATTGAGGGTCTCGGTGGCTGGGCTGAACGAGCACGAAGCGTATTGGGGCAAGGTGCCGCAGGCAAAGCTGAACGTTGCCTGGGCGCCGCTGGGATTAATGGCAAGCGTGTAACTGGCAGTTTGACCGGCGGCGACGGTCTGGCTTGAAGTGGCCACCGCGCTCACGGTGAAATTGAAGCCGGTTCCAATGAGCGCAACTGCGATGGGCGAAGCGAGCGAAGGAGAGTTGACTGTGAGAGTGCCTGATACCGGACCAGCAACTGTGGGAGAGAAGACGACCGCTGCCGCGCAGCCGGCGCCTGGGGCGAGGCTGCCAGTGCAGGTATTTGTCACGAGCGAAAAGGGGCCGGCCACGGCCAGCGAGATCGAGGAGATGGTGCTTGAGGCCGAGTTGGTAAGCGTGACGGTTTGCGCGCTGCTTGTCTGGCTCATTCCGTCCACGCCAAAAGTGACGATTGAAGGGCTCACCGTAAGGCCGCCGGAGAGGGCGGGGGAACCATTGAGCGCGACCGGGACCGCCTGCACGCCGAGCGTAGAAGAAGAAATGTTGAGCACGGCCGTAACCGAACCGACGCCCGAAGGCGTGAAGATGACCTGTGCGGCGCAGCTTGCGCCGGCGGCGAGCAACGCGCCGCAGGTATTAGCACCAAGCGAGTAGCTGGACGCAGCCGCACCAGTGAACGCAAGGTCGATATTTGCGATCGATGCGCCGCCCGTGTTGGTGACTCTGAGGGTTTGCGGAGCACTGGCCACGCCGGGCTGCTGGTTCGTAAAGGTAAGGCTGGTGGGGGAAACAGCGATGACTCCCGGCGCGAGGCCGATGCCGGAGAGTGCGACTGTCTGGGTGCGAAGAATGTCGGAGACAGTCAGAGTTCCGCTGAGACTGCCTGCCGCGGTGGGCGCGAATTCGACCTGCAGCGAGCAGGAAGAATTTGCCGCAAGCTCGGTTGTGCATCCGTTCGAGACTTCAAAACCATTCGAAACCGAAACTGAGATGGAGGTCAAAGGAACGCCGCCCGAGTTGGTGAGCGTTACAGTTTGCTGGCTCGATGCCTGGCCAACCTGCGTGTCGACGAAGCTGAGGGAAGTGGGGGTGAGCGCGTCGGTGGCGGCGCCCAGGCCAGTGCCGGTTAGCTGAATGCTTTGAGTCCCGGCGCCATCGACCAGCGTGAGTGTGCCAGTAGCCGCACCAGTCGCGGTGGGATTGAAATCAACCTGGATCTGGCAGTCGGCGCTGGCGGCGAGTGCGGTTGTGCCACAGGCATTTGTGGCGATCGCGAATGGACCGCTAATAGTGAGGCTGGTGATGGAAATGGAGGTGTTCGACGAATTCGCGGCGGTTACCGGGAGCTGAGTCGATGATCCGACCTCGAACTTCCCAAAACTGAGCGGATTTGGCGAGAGCGTGACTACGCCACTCGCCGTTCCGGTTCCACTCAGACTAAGCTGCAACTGCCCGCCGTATAGGTTGGAGAAGAAGGTGAGCACGCCGCTGCGAGCGCCAATCGCCGATGGAATGAATTCGACCTGGATAGCGCAACTGCTGCCGGGTGCGATCGACTGATTGACGCAACCGTCAGTCTCGGTGAAGTCGCCGCTCAGGGTGATCGAGCTGGGCAGAAGGGCCAGATTTCCGGTGTTTTTGATTGTCACCGTCTCAGCCGTGCTTGCTGTGCCAACCGGCAGGCTGCCGAAGGTCAGGCTCGCGGGCGCGACATTTACTGTGGTGATTCCGGTATTCGACGACCAGAGCGCAGTGGTGAAGATTCCGCGGCCGTATGTTGCTGCCGCCAGGAGCGGCGTAGCACTGCTGAGAGGCGCGGCGCTCAAGGACACAACCGGTGCGGCGGGGAGGCCGGAGCCGAAGGGCGACCAGCAAACCGATGCCGGCAGCGCACAGCCCGGCACGGCTGCGGTGAAAAAAACTCCCTGGTCCGTGGCAAGGTATACCGTGTTAGCGCCATTGGGATCGACGACGACGCCGTTGACGGGCACATCGGGCAGGTTCGACGTGAGGTCGCTCCAATGATTTCCGCCGTCGGTCGATCGATAGACGGTCTGTACGTACTGTCCGGTGGATTCGAACGCAGCTACCGTAACGTACACCGTGTCGCCGGTGGTGTCGTGAGGATCGATGAAGAGGCTCGATATGTCGTAACCAAAATAGTTGAGCGTATTGATGTCGTTCACTACCGGATTGGTGGTGAGATCGGTGACGACCGCAGGCGTGCTGGAGGACGGATTGATTTGAACCTTGAGAACATGACCCGGCAAATT
>CAVSYM010000038.1:0-80984 GCA_963732165.1 uncultured Acidobacteriaceae bacterium | reverse complement strand
TAGCGATGAGCGTGAAAATGCAATCCGCGGAAACCCTGCCTTGGGTCATCTGCAACAGTGAATCCAGCGTCAACCCGGACAACGCTGCGACGCACGCGACCGCGAAATCCTGGTTCTCCACATTGGGCTCGTCTGGGTCGCAACAAAGAAGATAATCCTTAAGGATTGGAGATTTCGCTGTTGTGTTACGTTGATCTCCACCGACGACCGCACCCGGTAATAAAGACCGGATTTCCGCGTATCGACGACCGGGCGGGCATAACCATGTGCTGTTGTCGCCGGCGCAATACCGATTCGGATTTCGTTCGCTCAGACGCCTGAGTTCCTCTTCGGTTTTCCACCCTCCCACCCAGCTTCCGTTTCCCGAAGCACGAGGAAATCTGGCGTGTGATAGACACCCAGCCGCCTTCCATTTGCGCTTTCGTAGTCAAGCTTGATGGCGGCAGGCTGATCGTAGTACTCGATTACACGCCGATCGTGCTCCATTTCGTAGATGCCGGCGAGTTCCACACGATGGCTCTCGAATTGAATGGTTACGCCCATTTTCCGGCTTGGGTAACGCCCTGCCACACTTTTTCGACCACCACCGACTCTACGAGATGGACCACAGGATCGGATCTGGTTGATCGCTGCGCGGGCGCGCTCCGAAAGGTCGAGCCTTTGGAAATATGCGGACAAGTCATCGGGACGGAGCATTGGCCTAGCCCTCCGAGTGGAGTGCCGAGCATCCCCCGGAAGGCTCCTCGATCCGAGGTTGAAAATCAATGCCACGGGTTCAATAGCTTTACTTCCGAGGAAGCGATCTCTTCACACCTTTACGTGCGCGTAGTAGCGAAGACCGGCCTCCTTCATGAGATCCTGGATCTTCCGGCCATTTTCCACGGCCTTTTCAAGATCGGGCGCCAATTCATCTGGAACGTAAATCGAAAAGCGATCCTTCCCGCGATAGCCCGAAAGTGCGTAGCTACTGTGGCCGATGCCAGCCCGGCATGCAGAGCAGTTCTCGCGAATGCACGGGCTCTTGCGCAAGGAAACCGAACCGAGCGCAATTGGCCAGATTCGCTCCAATGCACTCAAGAACCACTTCCGAACATCTTCAGGTGTTTCGTTCCTGTTCATCGTACATGCGTGATATTACACCTATGCATCAGGACCAATGTTTACTTTCTGGATACCGGCTGCTTCACCGCCTGCTTCGCCAGCGACGGAACTTACTGCCACTTTTTACTTCCCATCTGTACGGACTGCCACTTTATGAGTCAAAGTGATCCGACTCGTCCGGAAGGCTAGGACCGAAACACACGACTTCCCAAACACTCCTGCCACTTTATGCTTCCTTTTCACTGCCACTTTATGGGTGAAGTGACAATTCTCAAGAAATACGCCTATGAGCCAGCTTGGGTTTCCGATCTGGATGAGCGCGTTGGACTGTTAACCGGCCATAGTCTGCCTATTTTGATTGTGTCTTGAAAGTGCGCTTTTAAGTGCCGATCTCGCCCGATCTTCGCCAGGCCGACGACATGCTGTGTAATTGGAGTTGCACATCGTCGATCGCAACATCAGCGCACAATGGATTCCAGCTATCCCAAGGCCGTTGAGAACCCGACCTGGCTACTCACAGGGCTCAGGGTTCCAGCTCTTGCCAATCTGCACCTCAGTCACGACTGGAGTTGCTCTGTCTGAAGATAAGAAAACCGGCTGAAAGATAATACAACGCCTCTCTCGCCCGCGCTACATCGAGCTATTCCGCAATTTCGCGTCTCAGAAACATTGGCCGCTTATCCTACTGTACTCGTCAATCGACTTATCGCGCCAGCATCTGCACACTGGATGCCTCTTCCCTAGAGCAAATTGCCGATTTGCAAGAAGGAGTGTCCTGGCCGGTTGTGATTACTCGGCTTTGAGCGCGTCGGCCGGGTTGACAGCGGCAGCGCGGGCAGTCGGCAGATAGCTTGCAAGCACCGCCGCGGCGACCAGGACGAGGGGAACGGCCGCAAAGGTTACGGGATCGAGGGGGTGGATGCCGAAAAGCAGCGTCTTCATGAGTTGCACGAGCACTGCCGCCGCCGAGAGGCCTATGGCGATGCCGGCTCCAGTGAGGGCCAGCGCGGAGCGAACAAACATCCAGCGAAGCGATGCTTTCTGCGCTCCCAGCGCCAGACGGATGCCGATCTCGCGCGTGCGCTGCGAAACTGCGTACGAAATGACGCCGAAAATGCCCAGAAGGCCCAATGCTAGCGCCATCGACCCCGCGATGGTCAGCATGACCAGCGTGAAAGAGGTTCGCGCCATGGATTCCTGGGAGATGTCCCCCATCGTGCGGACGTCGGCTACCGGCAAACTCCCATTCGCTGACCAAACCGCCCGCTGCACCTCGACGATTAACTCAGGAGTACCCGCGCGTGTGCTGCGCACAGCGAAGGTGACGGCGCGCGTGGGGTCAAAGTTAGTGGGAAGATCGGCCAGGATGGGCCAGTAAGCGACGGCTGCGGCGGGATCACCTACACCATCCATGCGCACATCCTCGACCACGCCGATTACCTCGTGCCAGGGTGCGCCGCCGCTCTCGCTGAAGCGCTTTCCGATAGCGGCCTGCGCAGACCCGCAGCACTCGCGCGCCAGATTTTCTGATAGGATTCCCACCGGCCTGCGGTCATAGGTGTCGGTCCAGGTGAAATCGCGGCCGGCGACGATCTTTGTGCCGGCGGTATGAAAGTAGCCCGGCGATACATAGTTGTAGAGGCGCAGAGGCGCTTCGCCGGTTTTGTACGTCTGGTGCTCGAAGAACAAATCGTCCCAGTTGGCTTCAAACTTCTGCAGTGGCATCGCGCTGGTGAATCCGACCGATGCCACGCCGGGGATGGCAGCAAGCTTTTCGGCAATGCTGTTCTGTGTCCGTGTCACCATTATCCTGTCGGCGATGAGCGACGGGGGGATGGCGACACGCAGAGTCTGAATGTGAGCTGGATTGGAGAAACCTGGGTCCACGTTGCGCAGAGCAGCGAAAGTGCGAATCATGAGCACGGCGCTGACCAGCAGCACCAGCGCCATGGCCACCTGTGCGATCACCAGCGCGCTGCGCACGCGCTGCCGATCTCGGCTGAGGCTGGCGGTGCGTCCGCCGGCGCGAAGTGCAACAAGCGCGCGCGTCTGCGCGTACTTGAGCGCGGGAATGGAACCGAAGAAGAGCCCAGAGAAAACCGCCAGCGCCAGCGCAAAAGCGAGCGACCATCCATCGAGCCCAATCTCGCTCAGACGCGGCAGATTCGCTGGAGCAATGGTCAGAAGCAGCCGCAGTCCAGCCGCCGCGACAGCCGTCCCGCCGACGCCGCCAATGAGGGCCAGCTGCAGGCTCTCGAGGAGCAGTTCACGCATGATGCGGGCGCGCCCTGCGCCCAGAGCCGCGCGCACTGCGAGCTCCTGTTGCCGCGCATCCGCGCGTACCAGCAACAGGTTGGCCACATTGGTGCAGGCGATTAGCATGACCACCCCGATGGTGCCCATGACCACCCACAATGCTCCGCCTATGCCGCCAAGGACCTCGTCTTTCATTGGGCGCAATGCCGGGCCAATCTTCCAGTTGAGATAGAAGTGCGGATCGCAGGTTGGGCAATTGGTCCACGAGTCCATCCAGACATTCAACAGCCGCGCCACGTCTGCGTCGGCTGTGTGGATGGAGACGCTGGGCTCTAGACGCGCGATGCCGCGATAGATAAAGCCAGCTAGGATCTGTTTGTGCTGATCGAAAGCCAGCGGCACCAATAGGTCGAAATCGTAATTGAGAATCCTGAAGCCGCGCGGCATGACGCCTACGATCTCACGCGGCTGCGAATCGAGGTCGATCGTCCTCCCCACGACCGAGCGGTCGCCGCCGAAGCGCCGCTGCCAGTATCCGTAGCCAAGCATGACGCGCTTGGCGCCCCTGGGATCCTGGTCGCTTGCGTTGAGCCATCGGCCGGCCGCCGGTGGAACGGCGAAGGTCTGGAGCACGCCATCGCTTACGAGCACCGTGTTCACCTGCTCAGGCTGCGCTAGCCCGGTCACGTTCGCCGTAGCAGGCTCCCAAACGCCTACCGATTGAAAGGTGCGGTTGTGTGCGGCAAAGGTGAGATACATTGAGGCAGAGAGCCGTAGTCCATCCCTGAAGTCGGCGAGCCCTGGCGCACCGGGCGCGTTCAGATTGAGCGCCACGAGCTGTTCCGGCTCGGGATAAGCCAAGGGCTTGATGAGAACGACATTCACTACGCTGAACACTGCCGTATTGGCCCCGATACCGATGGCCAGCGTCAGGATCACCGTCATCGTAAATCCCGGTGAATTCCTAAGGCGGCGCAGCGAGAGCTTCACGTCAGTCAGCAGCGACTCGATCGCCGGCCACTGCCACGCCTCGCGGCTACGTTGTTCGATAAGACTCGGATTTCCGAAAGCCCGTAGGGCGGCCTCACGGGCCTTAGTTCGGGAAAGATTTTCAAGGCGCATCAACTGCTCGGTCTTCTCTTCGATGTGTTCGTGCACCTCTTCGGACAAATCGTTATAAAGATGCCGACGACGGAAGGTTCGTCCCCACCAGCTCATCGCATGGACTCCTTAAGAATTCTCGATACTCCGCGCGGGGCCGAGCACCATCTGGATGCCTTCGAGCATCCGGTCGAAGCTCGAGACCTCACGCTCCAGGTGGCGTAAACCAGTCTTGGTGATTTGGTACATGCGCACGCGACGATTCGTTGTGGACGAAACCGTCCACTCCGCCCGGACAAGTTTCGCCTTCAACAACCGCTGCAGGGCCGGATAAAGCGATCCCTCCTCTACCTGGAGGAGGTTGTTCGAGCGTTGCTGGATGTGCTGGACCAGGGCATATCCGTGCGCTGGTTGGCGGCGCAGCGATTCGAGAATCATCATCTCCAAGGCGCCGGGGAACAAATCGCGTGACGTATTTTCCTTGTTTTCCATAAGGCCTTTTTAGATCATGCATAGAGTAAATAGGTAAAAGGAGAAAGTCAAATCATCGAGTGTCTCTCGTGGAGTAGACATCCCGGCCTGACACCCTGAGCTTCCTCTAATAACCGCGCATGGAACAACTTGGATCTCGGATGGTGGCAAATCACCGAGTATCAAATAGAGGCTCGCAGCAGCCTGACCGCTATGCAGCCAATGCGAGTGCCGGAACCGGACCTGGATCCCACGGCTCTGGAATCAAGGGCGCAATTCGGACGATCCTCTCCGATCCGCAAAGACCGCACCGCTGCCTGGCCGAGGACGAAACCATCCTGCAGTTCTCACAATAAACGGCCTTCTCCAGAGGAATCGATACAAGACCAGGCTCTGTTCGAATCATCCGCACATTGCACATAGATCCTCCAGGTGTCGACCGATGCCGGTTACGCTCGTGGATCACCGTTTTCGCGATGTGCCTTTTCGCGTTGCTCAATCAGCGACTTGTACAGGTCGGCGAGTTCATCGACCGTGTCCGCTCCGCCGACGGGTTCGTCTCGTCCTGAACCCAGCCATGGAAAGCGTTCTTCCAGCAGAGCCAGAACCCATTCAACTAATGTTTGAGGACGCTCTTCTTCGGCTCCCATTAAGAGCTCCTTTAACGCAGCGACTCATCCGCCAATCGAAGGATTCGCAGCGTGTGTGACGTTTCGCAGTTATCGAGGCAGACAGCCCGCCCGGATAGGGCCGAGACAGATTCTGGAGCGTGACGTATCATCTGCGCCGTGCGTGTGACGCCTCCGCGCCGAAAGGGCGGGGTACTGCACGACTCCTCGCACTCTTCGAACGACAACATGAACCACTGGTCGCAGCGACGATCGAAGACATAGATTGCTCCGGATGCATCGTCACCGGGAACCAACTGCAAGAGCAGAACGCCTTTGGCGGTTTGGATCCACCGCGTGGCAATTGCTTCCCCAATTTCGAGGAAGGCTGCGACGGTTTGTTCAATGGAACTGGCGGCCCGGTCCTGCCAGTTCAGAATCTTGTATGCGGACATCTTTCCTAAGCTGGGTTGCATGGCGCGACACTCCTTTCTTTCGGATTTGGTTTGGGCGGGGTTGAGGTTGTTTACCGGCGGCTCCGGACCTGGAAGGTGAGCGACCACATCCAGGCCAAAGACCAGAACCACCCGGCGACGAGTGAGAGATAGAACGCTTCGAGCGCCGGATCGATGGCCGCGATGCGGCACATGATTGGGCCGGTCAGGGCGAAACTGAGCAATCCGGCGGCGCTCAAAATGGAACTAACGATGAGGCGAGCAACAAACCGGCGAGGCAGATTCGTCTTGCTCGCCGCGTTTGTCGCAGTAGTTTGCATTTCGATTTGAGCCATAGACACTCCTTTGGGGATAGATTTCATGGGCGCTGAATGGGAAGGCTCGGTGCCCGAAAACTTCAGGACATGACTGTGTTGTGCAGCGGGAAGGAAGGGTTATTTGAATGGAAGGGACCACGCGCAGAAGTCCACAATTGCGTCACAGCGACGCGATCACCGCGGCTGAATGTCCGGGGAAGAGCGTGAGCAACGCCTTCATCCGCGGTGCATCGCAGCTCTTTCGCTGGGTCGGAATCGGAGAGCAACGACGTACAATGGTCCCGTTTCGAGTTCACGAAGGAACTTCACACCGATGCTTACCGATGCCCCACCGCGAACGTCATACCTCACTGGGTTCCGGGAAAGCGATCGGATCACGACACTCGATCTGCCAGAGGACGCACGCTTGTCCGACATCGCTAAGGCCATCGAGTCGGCGATGAAATCCGACCAGATTCGAAACCTGCGCCGGGCCTGTGCCGAGTTCCTGAAGTTTGCATCGGAGTTCTACCGCGTTCCGGACTGCGGCGTCCGGGTACTTGCCGCGAGACCCCTGCGAGTTCGCGAACAGTGGACGACCGAGCTGTTCGGTGACTACGACCCGGAAGCCATGTTGATTCGGGTGTGGATGCGGACGGCTGTGCGCAAGGACGTCACCTCTTACGGCACGTTCCTGAGTACGCTCTGTCACGAATTCTGCCATCATCTCGACTACAAAAAGTTCGGATTCGCGGATTCGTGGCATACTCGCGGCTTCTACGAGAGAGCCGCTGTGCTCTACCATCATGCGCGGGGAACTCCGCAGAAGCATTTATTTTGGGCACCTATGTCAGGACGGGCGCTGGCGAATTGATTGGCCCAGGACGAATCGAAGTACGCCATAAGCGACGCTGACCCGGTTGCCTCAGCCAGTTCCTGCACAAGGGCGCGCGCATGCGCATTGCGCTCCGCTCCAGGCAGATAGTGCAGGAACCAAACCCGTCCGGAGAAATGGGGAGGCAAAGCAAAGTTTCGACGCCGGAAATAAGTAAGCAACTTGCCTAACTGGCCAACCACGAGCGCAAATTCAATCTCCTCGCTAGTTCCGTCGCCAAGCTCGTGCGCAACATACTCCTCCCAGGCAAGCTCGCTATTGGGCTCCGACACTGGCGACGTGTACCGAATCCAGAGCGCATAGTACGGGTTCTCCTTAGTCAGGTATGCAGCCAGTTCGTCGATGAGTTCACGGGGCGAGACGGGAGTGGCGATCTCTACTCTCTCGGAGACTTCTAGTCGTGCAGCAGCCAACAGAAACTGCGTCATGTCGGCGAAGATTCGGTCGTTCAATGTCTCCAACGCCTCCGTCCTTTCGGGATCGTGAAGCTGGCCGATAGCCGCCATCTCGCTCAAAAACCGGTCGGGGAACGGTTGATTTCGTGCCTCATAGAAGCGCGCAAACATGATTGTCCGGCCGAATGCAAGTGTGTAACCGATCTCGTCCGGGGAGACGGTTTGCCGGACGTACTGCCGCCATTCGTCCGGATGGGCGAAGTCCGTCGGCGATTTGAGTTGTGGTTTGCGGTCCATCCGTGCGTCTCCTACGCGCCCTTGAGGGTCTGGTTTCGATTCCGTTCCTGGTCGAGTTGAGCCATCGTGTCATTGAGCCGGCGCCGTAGATTGGCCTCTGTATTTCTCATTGCTTCAGCCTGACGTTCCAGAATCATATTTCTCTGCTGCAAGCCGGCAGTAGTTGCTCCCGCGCTTTGAGCCTGGACTGCGATGCTCGCAGGCCGATTCTCACCGCTGTTGCGGTCCGCAGCATTCACTTTCGCTGTCCTCTTGTCGAGGCCTTCGACGGTTCGTTTGAGCTCGGAGTCGGCCTGTTCCTCGCCGGAGGTGGGCTGAGGCTTCATAGAGAGCGCACGCTCGGCCTCGGCATTATGGGCTTCGGCCAGTCGATTGAACTGCTCCGTGCGGCGCTCAATCTCGATCCGGTCACTGACGCGGCCATTCCATAATTGCGCGATCAGGAACGAAGCAATGACTTCGCGCTTGAGGCAGTATCCCAGCCAGGTCTTCCTCTGACGGGAGAGCTGAGTGTCTTCGAGAAAATCCGCTATAGCTGCGCGCAGACGCAGTCGGGCATTCTCTTCTTCTTCGACGGGATCGGTGACGACTAGTCCTCGCGCGATCGCATCGAGCTCCGATTGCTTCTTTTTCAGGCTGTTGTAGGCGACAGTCGGATCGGATCCGACGGCCATGCGTCTGCGCTGACCGTCTTCGGTCCAGTCGAGGTAATAGGCGCCTTCGGGGTGCTTTTCCTGCCGCTCGTCGACTTCAACCCAATCGGGCTTGAT
Organism: uncultured Acidobacteriaceae bacterium; assembly: GCA_963732165.1. Taxonomy (GTDB): domain Bacteria; phylum Acidobacteriota; class Terriglobia; order Terriglobales; family Acidobacteriaceae; genus Telmatobacter. The sequence goes on along the minus strand of CAVSYM010000038.1, from coordinate 72,339 downwards.
GCGGCCGTTGGGGGTGAAGATGACCCTGCAGAAACGCCTGCCATCGGGGGTGTCGATACGCTTGGTGATATTCACTTCCATGGGGCTCTCCCATGCGAGTTTCGTATCCCAGTTCGTATCCCAACCCTCGGACTCAGTCAAACCGATTGAAAGGGAAGAGGTTAGATGGTCGGGGCGGAGGGATTCGAACCCCCGACCCTCTGCTCCCAAAGCAGATGCGCTACCAGACTGCGCTACGCCCCGACGCTCTTTCGATTGTATCGCGAAGCTTGAATTTCGGTCGGCGGGCACGGTGCAGGTCGCAGACCTTCAGCGACCCTGGATCGTGTGCACAGTCTCCGTATCCGCACGGGTCAGCGCCGTAGAAACCATGCCAGCAACCAAAGCGCCAGCAGCACCGGCAAAGCAAAGACAAAACCCAGCACGCCCGCGATCAGCGCGAGAAAAACCCAATCCTTCCACGTGTGTCGGCGGGGCTCGCCGAGATGACGTGTGAGCAACCGGTAGTTGCGGCGGTTCGCTTTCCACGCGATGTCGAAAGCATCGCCGAGGACCGGAATAGTACCAACCAGTACGCCGATACCGAGGTTGACGGCCATGCGGACCAGGGTGACATAAGGCACGCCGCGTATCCAGCCGGCCAGCGGAATTACGAGCGATAAAACTCCTGCGAGAACATCGCCAATCCCAGGAACCAAACCGATAATGCCATCGATGCCGAAACGGATGCTGGTTCCGGGTATGCGAAAAGCTTCATCAAGCAAAATCTCGATGCCCCGCAAAGTCCGGTCGCGAAACAGCCAGGCTCCGCGGTTCCAGCGGTCCGACGGCTGGATGACGCCATCATCCGTCTCAGCTCTTTTGTCCTGCTGATCCATCGCAAAAAATTCCACTCCAGGAATCTGCGCCAATCTGCTCAATCTCTCATAGGTTAAATGGCAGCCGCTCCCTGAAAGCCTGCTTGCGGCAACTCCTCGCGGCATCCAGTCTTCGTTCCAGCTTGGCATTCCTCCTTGGCATTCCTCTCGGACAAGCTCTCTCCACCAGCTCGCCTCCAGTTACATGCGGAGGTCTACACCCGAGTGCTAAAATTTGCGGTGCGTTAACTTGTCATACGAGCCAGGGTGTCTATTGCAAGTTCCTTGATCTATTCGCGGAATTCCGTTCGAACCGGTCAATGGATTCCGCCGGGATCGTCGGTGCGCAATTGCCTTCTCGAAGGCTCGTTTGCATGCGATTGAAATCGCGCTGACAATTATCGCCAGCTTCAAGTGCTCAAAAAGAGTCAAATGGGAATTCCGGGACAACACAAAAGGGTACTTACGGTCTGGCTGATCGCCCCAATGCTTGCGCTAACGATAGCGGCTGCGAACCGCGTCGGCATGCACGCGCAAACCTTCGAAACGTCGCCCGAATTGGATCTCGGCATCATCGTGGTGCCAACCATTGAAGAGGCCAGGACGGTGATGAACCAGCTGAAGAGCGGTGAGGATTTCTCGATATTGGCGAAAGAGAAATCGATTGACCTCACTGCAACCGATGGCGGGTACCTTGGCAAGATGGACCCCGCCGATCTTCGCATCGAACTGCGCGATGCGCTGCGAGGCCGTCACGCAGGCGACATTACGGATATCGTTCAGCTTCCCTCAGGCCTCGCAATTCTCAAAATCTTTACGGTCGCGCCGCCGGTCACCGATCTCAATCCGAACCGGATTTCATCCCTGGTTTCAACTGGCGCCATCCATCTTGGCGCTCACGTCTCCGGTCGCGGAGAAGCCAACACGGCATTTCTTGAGTACGTAAAGGCTCACGGGTGGCCCAACCACGATCTCCAGCAGGCCTGCCAGATACGCAACAACTCGATGGCGGACACAGAGCAAACAATCACGCGGGCTCTCTCCGCCGACAATTACAACGGGGCGCAGCTGACCGTTAAAGACAAGATCGAGGGGCATACCACTCTCGCGCAACTCTACGGCTTTAGCGGCGATATGGAACAGTCGACTCGTGAGTGGAAGTCCGCTTTCGATCTCGCGCTGACAGCAGAACCCGAGGCACTCCCCAATCTCGAAGAGAGTCTCGGCGCCAGCTACCTGCATTGGTCGGAGATGCAAAACGATATGTATCGCGGCAACACCGACCTCGACATCTTCCCGCCTATACATCCAAACACAAGTTTTGCGAAGACCGACGCGTCCAAGCTTGCTATCGAATACTTTCAGAAATATCTCGACCGTCAACCCGACGATCTTGAAGTACGCTGGCTCCTGAATCTCGCCTACATGACGCTCGGCCAATATCCCTCTAGCGTGCCGGCAAAATATCGCATTCCCGTTGAAGATTTTCAGTCGAAGCAGAATATCGGGCGCTTTGTAGATGTTGCGCCTCAGGCCGGCCTGAACGCTCTTCGCGGCGCAGGTGGAGTGATTGTCGACGACTTCGAGAATAATGGCCTGCTCGACGTCGTTCTCTCCAGCCTGAATGTCTGCGACCCCGTGCGCTACTTCCACAACAATGGCGACGGCACTTTCACTGACCGTACCAAAGATGCCGGGCTGATGAACATACTCGGCGGCCTGAACATGGTGCAGGCCGACTATAACAATGACGGCTGCATGGACATTCTGGTGCTCCGCGGCGGCTGGGAGTTTCCGCAGCGTAAGACCCTGCTGCGCAATAACTGCAGCGGCACTTTCACCGACGTCACCGAGGCCGCGGGGCTGGTTGGGACATTCACCGCAACCCAGTCTGCTGCGTGGGCCGACATCGATAATGACGGCTATCTCGATCTCTTCGTCGCCAACGAGCACTCTCCGGCGCAGTTGTTCCACAACAATGGCGACGGCACTTTTACTGAGATCGGTCACAGTGCGGGCATCGACCGCACCGCCTTCAGCAAAGGCGTAACCGCTGCCGACTACGACGGCGACGGTTACATGGACTTCTACGTGAGCAACCTGAATGGCCCCAACTTTCTCTACCACAATAACGGAAACCTGACCTTCACCGAAGTTGGCAGACAGGCCGGCGTTCAGGCTCCGGCATTCAGCTTCGCTACATGGTTTTTCGATTACGACAACGACGGTTGGCCCGACCTTTTTGTCATAAGCTACATGACCTCGGTCGCAGAATCGGTGAAGACATACACCGGCGGCCCTTTCAATGCAGAGACTCTGAAACTCTACCGCAATAAGCACGACGGAACCTTTGAAGACGTCACCCAACAGGTTGGCCTCGACAAGGTCTACATGCCCATGGGCGCCAACTTCGGCGACGTCGACAACGATGGATACCTGGACATATATCTGGGCATGGGCTCACCCTCCTTTACCGCCCTGCTGCCGCACACGCTGCTACGCAACGACGAGGGCAAAAAGTTTGTAGACATCACCCAGTCTTCGGGCACCGGCGAACTCCACAAAGGGCACGGAATTGCGTTTGCCGATCTAACCCGGCACGGCAGAGAAGACATAGTGGCCGTGATCGGCGGCGCAGTCCCGGCCGACAAGCACACAACGCGGGTCTTTGAAAGTCCACCCAACCAAAACAACTGGCTCAACGTTCGACTGGTGGGCGTCAAGACCAATCGCGAAGCGCTCGGCGCACAGATTCACGTTACCGTGCAGGATGGGAATTCTCCGCCGCGATCGATCTACCGCACTGTCGGCCAATCCAGTTCGTTCGGCGCCAATCCGGTCGAGCAGAACATTGGCCTTGGCCCCGACGCGCACGACGTCACTCTCGACATCTGGTGGCCCACCTCGAAATCGCGCCAGCATTTCGCCGGCGTGGCAGTCAACCAGTTCATCCAAATCAAGGAATTTGCCACGGAATACACGCGCCGAGATCTTCATCCCTTCGACTATCCCAAAGCCGGCTCTCAAGTGACGCGGCCTGCGCAGGCGTACAATGAATCCGATTCAAATCGCTAGCATACTGTCCCAGAAGTTCACAACAAAACCAACTCTGTCATCCTGAGCGAACGGGGCCCTAAACGCTTTCCAGTTTGGGGCGGGTGAGTCGAAGGATCTGCGGTTGTTCTTCAACGAACTTCTGGGACACCACACTAGCGCCAACTTTCAATACTCTCGAAGAGACACATGGGGAATTCTGGACTACACAAGTTGAATGGCGCTGGCTGGCTGATGGCCGGTATCGTGGCACTGGCAATGACCTCTGTGCGCAGCGCTCCGGTCATCGCCCAGACTGTGGAACCATCTCACCAAATAGATCTGGGCATCATCGTTGTGTCAACGATGAATGAAGCCCAGGCGGTGATGAAGCAACTCCAGAGCGGAGATGATTTCTCAGTACTGGCCAGGGAGAAGTCGACTGACGCAACTTCGATTGACGGCGGATACCTGGGCAAGATGGACCAAGAGGAGCTACGCCCTGAACTGCGCAATGCGCTTCGCGGCCGTCACGCCGGCGAACTCACCAATATCGTTCAGCTCCCTTCCGGCTTCGCCATCCTCAAGATCTTTTCCGCCTCCCCGCCTGCCACCGATCTGAATTCCAAGCGCATCTCTTCTCTCGTTGCCACCGGAGCCATCCGCATTGGCCCCAGCATTTCAGGTATCTCTGAAGCGAACGCGGCGTTTCAGGAATTCTCAAAGAAACATGGCTGGCAAAGTTACGATCCCCAAGGAACGTGCAAGATCCGCACAGACTCTCTTGCTGAAGGCAAAAGCACGATCCAGCAGGCCCTTGAAAGCAGCAGTCTGCGCGAGGCACTCTCACCCTCCGAGCAGATCTTAGGGCACAGCACGCTCGCGCAACTCTATGCCTTCAGCGGCGAAATGGAAGACTCAATCCGCGAGTGGAAGGCCGCTTACGACATGGCAGAGACCGCGCAGCCGGCATCGCTTCCGAATCTCGAAGAAAGCCTCGGCGCAAGCTACCTGCATTTGTCGGAGATGGAAAACGGCATTTATCTCAATAACACCGATCTCGACATCTTCCCCCCTTTGCACCCGCATGCCAGTTTCGAAAAAACCGAAGACTCCAAACACGCGATTGAGTACTTTCAGAAATATCTCGAGCAGCAACCCGACGATCTGGAAGTCCGATGGCTCCTGAATCTCGCCTACATGACGCTTGGCCAATATCCCTCCGGCGTGCCCGTTAAGTATCGAATTCCGATCGAGGATTTTCAATCGAAACAGAACATCGGGCGATTTGTCGATGTGGCCCCTCAGGCCGGCCTCAACATTCTCCGCGCCGCGGGCGGCGTGCTTGTCGATGACTTCGACAACGACGGGCTGCTTGACGTGGTGGTCTCAAGCGTCGACATGTGCGACCCTGTCCACTACTTTCATAACAACGGCAACGGCACATTTACAGACCGTACAAAAGAGGCCGGGCTGCTCAATGAGCTCGGCGGCTTGAATATGGTGGAGGCTGACTACAACAACGACGGCTGCATGGACTTTCTGATTCTGCGCGGCGGTTGGGAGTTTCCCCAGCGTATGTCGCTTTTGCGCAATAACTGCAATGGGACGTTCACCGATGTGACCGACGCAAGTGGACTCGGTTCCACACTGGTCCAGAGTCAGACTGCGGCATGGGCCGACATCGACAATGACGGGTATCTCGATCTCTTCGTCGGCAACGAGAATGGCCCAGCCAAACTTTTCCACAACAGAGGCGACGGCACGTTTGAAGAGATCGGGCATGCGGCAGGAATTGACCAGATTGCTTTCACCAAAGGTGTAACCGCAGCAGATTACGATGGCGATGGCTACATGGACTTCTATGTCGCCAACCAAAATGGAATAAATTTCCTGTATCGCAACAACGGGAATCTCACGTTTACGGACGTAGGAAAACAGGCCGGTGTCCAGGCGCCCGCGTATAGCTTTGCCACCTGGTTCTTCGACTACGACAACGACGGATGGCCCGACATCCTGGTGGACAATTTCCTGCCCTCGGTGACTGAATCCGTGAAGACCTACGTTGGTGGCCCGCGCAACGCCGAGACAATGAGGCTTTACCGCAATAACCACGACGGCACATTTAAAGACGTAACCAAACAGGTCGGCCTCGATAAGGTCTTCATGCCCATGGGTGCGAATTTCGGCGACGTCGACAACGACGGTTATCTGGATGTGTATCTTGGGATGGGCGCGCCTTCATACACTTCGATGTTTCCTCATGTGCTGCTGCGTAACGGTGCGGGCAAGAAGTTCGTCGACATCACTCAGTCTTCGGGCACCGGCGAGTTGCATAAGGGACATGGCATCGCTTTTGCCGATCTGACGCGGCAAGGCAGAGAAGATATTGTGGCAGTGATCGGCGGTGCTGTGCCCGGCGACAAACATACGATGCGTGTATTCGAGAGCCCCACCACCCGCAACAACTGGCTCAACGTCCGCCTCATCGGTGTGAAGACGAATCGCGAGGCCCTGGGCGCGCAGATCCACGTTACCGTCACGGATGGCAATGCTTCTCCCCGTTCGATCTACAGAACCGTCGGTCAGAACAGTTCGTTCGGCGGCAATCCCGTCGAACAGAACATCGGCCTCGGACCTGACGCGCACAATTTAACTCTCGATATCTGGTGGCCCACCTCAAAGACGCGCCAGCATTTCACCGGTATGGCAGTCAACCAGTTCATTCAAATCAAGGAATTCGCCACGGAATACACGCGTCGCGATCTTCATCCCTTCGACTATCCCAAACCCGGACCATCGGCCACGGCGCCTCTTCCGCAATAATCCGCTGAATCCGGTTCAAAAACACGCTTCGACCTTGCTACAATCCATTCGTTGCGGCTTCAGTGAATCAAACCAGCCGCTTGCGGCGCGTTTATCAGCCGAGCCACGAATAAGCACGTATCAGTCCTTCACCGGCGTCTCCGACCCGCGATGGATGACACATTGGGGTGCCCCATCCATCGAGCGTCTTTTGCTCGATGGGTGGGATGCCACGAAGCCCAAGTTGCAAGCAGCCGGTTTTGTTTCTCATCAGGGAGGTATGACTGGTATGAGACGCACGCTCCTGGCAACCGCATGTCTACTTGCGACCGCGCAGCTATCGGCAGTTGCGCCCGTTTGGGCTGCCAATCAGCACCCTGTCCAGGGCATTCTGCTCAAGGTCAATCCAGCCCATCGGTCGATTGTGGTGTCCTGCGACGCCGTCCCCGGCTACATGGAAGCCATGGTTATGCCGTTTACCGTTCGCGGACAAAAGGACCTCAAATCCCTCGTACCCGGCGTCACAGTACGCTTCGACGTGGTTCAGTCAAAGGCAAGTGGCCTATGCCGAGCACCTTCAGGTAGTCGATGCATCGAATTTCGAATCCGAACCAACTGAAGCTGCCCGGCTCACATTTCTGCATCGCGCCATGGATCCCACCGCGGCGGCAAAGATTGTTAAGGTCGGTGAGCCCGTTCCCGATTTCACTCTCTTCGATCAGGCCAACGAAGCGACCCGTCTCTCGCAGTTCAAAGGCAAGGTGGTGGCGCTCACCTTTGCCTATTCGCGCTGCCCCAATCCCAACTACTGCTTCCGCTTGTCAAACAACCTCTTCGTTCTGGAAAAGCGCTTTCGCGCTGAGGCGGGCAGCAACCTCATCCTGATCACCATCGTCATCGACCCGGATCAAGATCAGGGCGAAGCGCTGGCGCGATTCGCCAACACCTGGAAGGCCGATCCCAAAGCATGGCACTTTCTGACCGGCAAGCTTGACGATGTTCACAATGTGGCTGAGTTATTCGGTATGGATTTCTGGAATGAGGATGATTTCATCACTCACACCTTGCATACCGTGGTAATCGACCGCGAAGGCAGGCTCGCGGCAAACATCGAAGGCAACCAGTTCACTGCTGAACAACTCGGCGACCTGGTAGCCACCGTCTTGCGCCGGCCAGTTTCCCCCGCATCGGCATCGGCTTCTTCACCCCTGCCGTGATCTCGCCCCTGCGTTCTGCGGACGCGCGATCTGCCGCTGAAACACCAATGCCGCTGCGCCTCTCAGTCGCGCAATATCCCCCTCATGTGTGGGGACGATTCGCGGCGGCGTTCCCGCCAGCACATACGACTTCACTTCCCTCTCGATGATCCGCTCGAACCGATGCCATGCCGACGTGATCTCACCCGCTATCAGAATCACGGCCGGTGATAGGCTGGCAATTATGATTCGCAACCCGCGCGCAATGTACAGCGCCTGCTGCTCCAGCGCTGACTGCGCGTCCTTCGATCCCTCTTCGGCGAGGTTCAACAACTCATGAAAACTCACTTCCTTATTGCCCGCGCGCATTTTGCGAAAATACTGCACCGCCGCGCGGCACGATGCGTACGTCTCCCAGCAACCCTTGCGCCCGCAACCGCAGCGCGGCCCATCGGGGTCAAGCTGTATGTGACCGAACTCGCCCGCCATCCCGTGCGTTCCTGAAATGATTCTTCCATCCGCAAACACTCCGGCGCCGATCCCCTCCGAGATGGTTACAAGCACAATGTCGCGAATTCCATCCATGCGGCCAAACGTAAGCTCCGCCAGCAGGCACGCCGTGGCCGCGTTCTCCATATTCACTGCAAGCCCGAACTCCGCTTCGAGCGCACCCTTGAAGTCAAACTCGGGCCAGCGCAGGTTGGGAGCAAACGTCAGCCGTTGCGTTGCCGGATCAACCCTTCCAGGGAGGCTCACACCGATTCCCTCCATCGCGCGGTCGGTGAAAAAATCCTTGAATCGCCTGATGCAATCTACAATCAGCCTGGTCGATGCAGCAGGATCCGATGTCACCGGCACCTTGCATTGCGAAAGCAGCCTACCGTTCAAATCCACCACCGCTACAATCGCCAGCCGAGGATGAATATCGACGGCAATCGCAACGATATGCTCATTCAGGCCCAGCAAAGTCGGGCGCCGGCCCCGCGGCGTAGCGCCAACCGCTCTCTCAACCACCCAGTTTTCGCTGATCAACTGCTCTACAATCTGCGAGACCGTGCTCTTCTGCAGTCCCGACGAGCGTGACAGATCGATCCGCGATGTCGGCTGGTTCTCGCGAATCAGCTCAAGAATAATGTCGCGATTGATTCGGCGCGCAGTCTCACTCGAAGCAACCTCGGTGTCAGTCAAATCGACATGTCGTATTCCCGTCATTCGCGTTCAAAATCCCGTAATTGTTGCTCCGGCCTCCAGGCCGGGGCCCCCAGCGAGTGATTTGTATTCGCCGGGGTGGAGATCGGTTGTACCGCCGGTCTCCTGACCGGCTGTACTGAGGGCCTCCCGGCCCTCACAGACTTCGCCAAACCCTGAATTCTGCCTCATTGTTCGCACTGCGAGAAACTCAGGTTAGGCAACACAAACTATAACATCCGGTTGCACTTCGATGCCTTCGTTTAGGACTGCGCCCAGACGCGCTCGAACCGTCGAGTCTCCCTTCCACATTGTGTAGTCACGCCCCGCTCCGGCAGTTATCCTGTACCTTGTTCTCTTCCCTTGTGGAGGCCGCACCATGCCCGTGTCCATCAGCCAGCCGGGAGTCGAGATTCTCGCACCCGTATCCGAGAGTTACGCTGAAATCCTCACCCCCGCGGCCGTTGGTTTCCTCGCCGACCTCCATCGCACCTTCGACACTCGCCGCAAGCAGTTGCTGGCCGCGCGCCATGAGCGTCAACAACGCCTCGATGCAGGCGAGCGACCCGACTTCCTGCCCGACACCAGGCACATCCGCGAGTCCGAGTGGTCCGGCGCTCCCATCCCCGATGACATCCTCGATCGCCGCGTCGAAATCACCGGCCCCGTCGATCGCAAGATGATCATTAACGCCCTCAACTCTGGCGCCAAAGTCTTCATGGCCGACTTCGAAGATTCGAGCTGTCCGCTCTGGACCAACCTCTTCGACGGCCACATCAATCTGCGTGACGCGATCCGTCGAGAAATCGCATATACCGATCCCTCCACGGGCAAACACTACAAACTCATCGACCACCCCGCCGTCCTCTTCGTCCGTCCCCGCGGCTGGCATCTTGACGAGCGCCACATGCTCATCGATGGCGAGCCCATCTCCGGATCGCTTTTCGACTTCGGCCTCTATTTCTTTCACAACGCGCGCGAGCTGCTCAACCGCGGCAGCGGGCCCTACTTCTACCTGCCCAAGATGGAGAGCCACCTCGAGGCGCGCCTCTGGAATGAAATCTTCCTCCGTGCGCAAGCGTCCCGCGAAATCCCGCGCGGCTCCATTCGTGCCACCGTGCTCATTGAAACCATCCTCGCTTCATTCGAGATGGATGAAATTCTCCACGAGCTTCGTGAGCACTCCGCCGGCCTCAACTGCGGCCGTTGGGATTACATCTTCAGCTACATCAAGAAATTCTCGGCCGACCCGCGCGCCGTCCTTCCCGATCGCGCTCAGGTCACCATGGCCACGCACTTCATGCGCAGCTATTCCAGACTGGCCATCAAAACCTGTCACCGCCGCAACGTCCACGCCATGGGCGGCATGTCGGCGTACATTCCCATCAAATCCGATTCCGTTGCCAACGACAAAGCCATCGCGCAGGTACAGGCCGACAAAGAACGCGAAGCCGGAGACGGCCACGACGGCACATGGGTCGCGCATCCCGGCCTCGTCCCCGTCGCGCTTGAAATTTTCAACCGCCTCATGCCCGCGCCCAACCAGATTTCGAAACAACTGCCTGACTATCATCCAACCGCCGCCGATCTACTTCAGGTTCCCGACGGCCAAATCACTGAAGCAGGATTGAAGCAGAACGTAGCCGTCGGCCTCGGCTACGTTGAAGCATGGCTGCGCGGCATCGGCTGCGTACCGCTCTTCAATCTCATGGAAGATGCTGCCACCGCCGAAATCAGCCGCGCGCAACTCTGGCAGTGGGTCCACCACGGCGCAAAGCTAAGCAATGGCCAGGTTGTCGATGTTGCACTCGTCGAAAGCCTCATCGACGCTGAGCTCTCCCGGCAACAATCCTCAGTCAACGCCACGCGTTTCGCTGCTTACCAGAATGCCGCCGACCTCATGCGCGAACTCATCCGGGCTCCTCGCTTCATTGAATTCCTCACCGTGCCCGCCTACGAGCGAGTGCTCAAAGAAGAAACCTTTGCCGCAAACTAGGTCTCTGACCGCTTAAATTCGCGCCAATGTGGGTGCCCCATCCTTTCCGCAGTTCCATCGCGGAAAGGGTGGGAAAGCACAAAATCACGCGATCAAAGACCTAGGTCTTTAGGCGTTTGAGGTCGCACCAATCTGGGTGCCCCATCCAATCGACGGGTCGCCGCGGCGACCGGTCGATTGGGTGGGAAACCTCAAAATCACACAGTCAGCGACGCGGCTGCTACGATGAAAATCTATGGAGGCCGCAATGAGCGACGCTTCTCCCAATGACACCTTGACGTCCGAACAAATCTCCGCCATCACCCGCGAGACCAACTACGGCACCTGGCGCTTCCAGAAGTCGTGGAAACCGCTTCACATCGCCGACGCCGAAGGCTGCTGGTTCAAAGACGGCGCGGGCAAGCGCTATCTCGACTTCAGTTCGCAGCTCATGTGTGTCAACCTCGGCCACAAAAACCCGCGCGTCATTGAAGCCATTGCCGAGCAGGCCCGCGAGCTCTGCTATGCCGCCCCCGGTTTTGCCACCGCGGCTCGCGCGCGGCTAAGCTCAAAGCTCCTCGAAGTTCTTCCAAAGGGAATAGAAAAATACTTCTTCGCCACCAGTGGCACCGAAGCCAATGAAGCCGCATTTAAAATCGCGCGCATGTACACGAGCAAAACCAAAATCATCTCGCGCTATCGCTCGTATCATGGATCGACCATGGGTTCCATCGCAGCCACGGGCGACCCGCGCCGCTGGGCCATGGAACCGGGCGGCAAAGGTGGCGGCGTAGTCTTTGCGCCTGAAACTAATTGCTACAACTGTCCCATCAAGCACACCTACCCCGGCTGCAACATCGCCTGCGCCGACTACATCGAGCACATGATCCGCAATGAGAGCGACGTCGCCGCCATCGTCCTCGAGCCCGTTGTCGGCACCAATGGCGTGCTCATTCCGCCGCCTGAGTACTTCCCGCGACTGCGCGAAATCTGCGATCGTCACGGCGTGCTCATGATCGCCGACGAAGTCATGGCTGGCTGGGGCCGCACCGGCAAATGGTTCGCCATGGACCACTGGGGCGTGAAGCCCGATATTCTCGTCACCGCCAAGGGCATCACCTCGGCTTACATCCCCCTCGGCTTGTGCGCCACCACCAGCGAAATCGCCAATTACTTCGAAGAGCACTACTTCTCGCACGGCCACACCTACGAGGCCCACCCACTCACCCTCGGCCCCGCCGTCGCCACCATCGAAGAAATGCAGCGCCTCAACCTCGTCGAACGCGCCGCTTCGCTCGAGCCTTACGTGCGCGAAAAACTCGAAACCCTCAAAGCAAAGCACGTTTCTATCGGTGACGTGCGCGGCCTCGGCCTCTTCTTCGCCGTCGAGTTGGTCAAGAACCGCGCGACGAAGCAGGGTTTCAACACCATGCGCGACAAAGTTGAAGGCAAACCACTCGTCGTCGATCAGATCGCCGCCAAGATGATGGCCCAGGGTGTCTCAATCCAATCGTGGGTAAGTCACTTCGTCATCGCCCCGCCGTTGATCGTCACAAAAGAAGAACTCGATCTCGGAATCGCCGCACTCGATGAGCACCTCTCCATCGCCGACGCGCTCGTTGAGTAATCTCTCACTCCATTTACTCTCGCAAGAAGTGCGGGATACCCCAATCTCCCACTCTCAAATCAGCACGAAAAACGGGTGCCCCGTCCAAGCTTTGCTTGGGCGGGAAAGCAAGAACCTCGACAAGCCCTAATCCACGCCGCTACGCAGTTTCTTGCGCACTCTCGGCAGTCGGAGCAGTCCCCGCCATCCTCATCAGCACCAAATAACTCACGCCCGCAACAAAGAATCCCACAAACCACGCGTAGTCGTAGAGAAAATGTAGCGCCGGCAGAAACAGTCCAACAAGCGCAATCGCCACGCCCAGCACCAGCGCCGCCATTGCTCGATAATTCACGCCCTTGGTGTAGTGGTACACACCGTCTCGGTGATACAGCGAATTCACGTCAAGCTCAGTTCCGCGAATCAAAAAGTAATCCACGACCATGATGCCCGCAACCGGCCCCAACAGCCCCGAGTAACCAATCAACCATCCGAAGATATACGCGTCGGGCGTAGCCAACAGCTTCCACGGACACATTGCCAGTCCCAGAAACCCCGTAATCAACCCGCCCGTTCTAAAGCTGATCAGCCGCGGATAAAGGTTCGAGAAATCGTTTGACGGCGATACCACATTCGCGCCGATATTCACATTGAGCGTCGCCACCAGAATTGCCACCAGCGCGATGAACGCCACTACCGGCTGATGAAACGCTCCAATCAGCGCAATCGGATTCCAGATCGCGTGGCCGAAGAGCACCGTCGACGCCGACGTCACCGCAATGCCCACAAACGTGTACAGCACCATCGCCACTGGCAATCCAAATGCTTGCCCCCACGACTGCGCGCTCTGCGACTTCGAGTAGCGCGTAAAGTCTGGAATGTTCAACGCCAGCGTTGCCCAGTAACCCACCATCGCCGTCAACGACGGGAAGAACACCGCCAGAAACTCATGCGTCGAGTGGAACGCGCTTGGCGTCGAAAGCATCGTCCCAAAACTCCCCGCCTTCATCCGCACCCAGATCAGCAGCGCCGCCGCCATCACAAACATGAACGGCGCGCCGAACGCCTGCAGATGCCGAATCGACTCAACTCCGCGCCACACCACCACCATGTTCAGCAGCCAGAACCCCAGAAAACACACCCACAGAATCGCGCTGCTCCCTGCCGCTCCCGGCCAGATCACCGCCAGCATCGCGTCAATCGCGCTGCCGCCAATCCACGACTGAATTCCAAACCATCCGCACGCAACTACCGCGCGCAAAATCGCCGCCAGGTTCGCGCCACGCACTCCAAACGGCGCACGAATAAACACCGGAAACGGAATCCCGTATTTCGCTCCCGCATGCGCATTCAGCAGCATCGGCACCAGCACAATCAAATTGCCCAGCAGCACCGTGCCTATCGCCTGCTTCCAGTCCATTCCCTTCGCAATTAGCGACGAGGCAAGCTGGTAGGTAGTAATCTCCATGCACATCGAAAACCACAGCGCCGTGTAGTTATAAAAGCCCCACGTACGCCGCTCCGGCGTAGTGGGCCTAAGGTCGCGGTTCGATAATGATGGATCGACCGTGCTCACAGGACCTCCTCCGCGACGTTGCGTTCAACCTTAAAGTTAATTGCACAAAAGGGTGCTGTCATCCTGAGCGACCGAAGAGGGTCGAAGGATCTGTTTTTACTCTTTGCGATTTCCGCCCAGCACGACCTTTGGGTGCCCCAGGTCCCGATTCTGGGACCTGGGATAGCAAGAATCTCGACCGCGCACGAAAAAGCTAACAGCTAAAAGCTAAGAGCTGAAAGCTGTCTCTTCACTTCCACGCTCCACCCCGCGCCTCTCGCCGCAAATAATTCCCCCGCCCAGGATTGCCGATAAACTCGCCCTTCCGCACAATCAATTCCCCGCGCGAATACACGTCGCGCGCATTGCCGCGCACCCTGAATCCCTCGAACATCGAGTAGTCCACGCGCATGTGGTGCGTGGCCGCGCTGATCGTGTGTTCAATGCCTTCGTCCCACAACACAATGTCCGCGTCGCTGCCAGCCTTGAGCGCGCCCTTCCCGGGATACATGCCGAAGATGCGCGCCGGTGCAGTCGACACCAGCTCAACGAATCTGTTAATCGAAAAGTTCCCCTGCCCCACGCCATGATGATGCAGCAACTGCAGCCGGTTCTCGATCCCTGGACCACCATTGGGAATCTTCGTGAAGTCATCCCTGCCCAACGCCTTCTGATCCTCAAAGCAAAACGGGCAATGATCCGTCGACACCACCTGCAAATTGTCTTTCTTCAAACCCTCCCATAATTTCGGCTGGTTCTTCTTCTCGCGCAGCGGCGGCGTAAACACATACTTCGCGCCCTCCCAGCCCTTGCCTTCCATGTTGTCTTCGAGCGAGAGCAGAAGATATTGCGGGCAAGTTTCAGCAAACGCCGGCAATCCCCGATCGCGCGCCTCGCGCACCTGGTTCAGCGCATCCTCGCTCGATAGGTGCACAATGTAAACCGGCACGCCAGCCATCTCCGCCATCGCAATTGCGCGATGCACCGCCTCGGCCTCGGCCCGCGTCGGTCGCGTCAGTGCGTGATGGATCGGCGCCGTCTTTCCCTCGGCCAGCGCCTGCCGCACAATCACGTCAATCACCGACCCATTCTCGGCATGCATGCAGATCAGCGCACCATTCTTCGCCGTCTGCCGCAGCGCCTTGAAGATAGTTGCATCGTCAACCATCAGCACATTGGGATAGGCCATGAACAGCTTGAAGCTCGCCACGCCCTCGCGCACCAGGTCGTCCATGTCTTCCAAACCCGCATCCGGCAAATCGGTCACTATCATGTGCAGCCCGTAATCGATGCACGCCTTGCCCTCAGCCTTCTTCCACCAGGTGTCCAACGCGGTGCGCATCTTTGTTCCCCGCGCCTGGATCGCAAAATCCACGATCGTCGTGGTGCCACCGATCGCCGCCGCCCGCGTACCCGTCAAAAAATCATCGGCTGAGTTGGTGCCGCCGAACGGCATATCGAGATGCGTATGCGCGTCAATACCACCCGGCAGCAGCAGAAGTCCAGTCGCATCCACCACAGTCTCCGCGGCGCTCGGCTCGATCCCCACGCGAATCTCCTTGATCGTCGCGCCATCAATCAGCAAATCGGCCTTGACGCTGTTGTCGGCATTCACAATCGTTCCGTTTTGAATCAATATTTTCGGCATAATATTCACTCATCGGGTGCCCTATCCCTGCCGCGTTCTTGTTTTTTTACGGCCAGGGTTGGGTAGCACAAAACCAAACAAATCTTTTCCAACTCAGCACGAAGAAGGGGTGCCCCATCCTTAAGCTCTATGCGCAGCGGAGAGCTTTAGAGCGGGATAGCGCGAACCTCGCTTTCGCTCTCTCGACTTACCGTCGTCATCGGGTGCCGGGTGCCGGGTGCCCCATCCTAAACGCGCCGTTTGCGTTTAGGGTGGGATAGCACTTCCCTCACCGCTCGCACGAATAACCTATTCCCTACTTCCTATTCCCTGCCTCGTCCGCTCCTCCCAAGTCTCCGCCGCAACGTCTTTATCCACGCGCACCATCGTGATGCATCCCTCCACCGGGCACACCAGCGAGCACAAATTGCATCCCACGCACTCCGTCTCATCCACGCGCGGAATGCGTTCGAGTGGCGTCGGATATGGCCCAGTCTCTGTCAGCGCCGCGCGCTCTCTCCGCGTCACCGGCGTCACAGCAATCGCCGCGCCGCTCCGCGCCTCTTTCTGCGCTGGCGTCTCGTGCAGTTCGACATGCCCATCCACCGGCCCGCTCTCGCGATCCAAATGAATGCACTGGTGCGCACCGTCCCAACATGCAATGTGGCATAGGTCGCAGCCGATGCACGTCTGCTCGTCGATACGCGCCACAATCTTGTAATTGAGATTCAAGTGCTTCCACTCCGTCACCCGGCTAATCGAGAGTCCGCGAAAATCCTCGATCGTCTCAAAGCCCTTCTCGCGCATCCAATTTTCAAGCCCCTCAGCCATGTCTTCAACAATGCGATATCCGTAATGCATCACCGCCGTGCACACCTGCACCGTTCCCGAGCCCAGCAGCATAAACTCCGCCGCATCGCGCCACGTGCCGATGCCGCCAATGCCCGAAAGCGGCAGCGCACTCTCCGTATCGCTCATAATCTGCTGCACCATGTTCAGCGCAATGGGCCGCACCGCCGGTCCGCAGTAGCCGCCATGCGAGCTCTTCCCATCCACATCCGGCCGCGGCGTAAACGTATCGAGATCGATCCCCGTAATCGAATTGATTGTATTGATCGCAGAAAGCCCATCGGCCCCGCCGCGCTTCGCAGCCCGCGCCACTGCGCGAATGTCGCTGATGTTCGGCGTCAGCTTCACCAGCACCGGCGTCCGCGCCTTCTCCTTCACCCACGCGGTAATCATCTCGGTATATTCGGGCACCTGGCCTACTGCCGACCCCATGCCGCGCTCGCTCATGCCATGCGGACAACCGAAATTCAGCTCCAACCCGTCGGCCCCCGCATCCTCAGTTCGCACAACAATCTCGTGCCACGCCTCGCGCGTCGACTCCACCATCAGCGACGCAATCACCGCGTGCTTCGGGTAGCGCTTCTTAACCTCCCGCATCTCGCGAAGATTCACTTCCACTGGCCGGTCGCTGATGAGCTCAATGTTGTTGAACCCCATCACGCGCCGGCCTTCCCAATCCACCGACGAGTAGCGCGAGCTCACATTCGTCACCGGCTCACCAATCGTCTTCCACACCGCGCCGCCCCAGCCCGCATCGAAAGCGCGCATAATCATCTCGCCCGTATTGGTCGGCGGCGCCGAAGCCAACCAGAACGGATTTGGCGAATTGATCTTTCCCGCAAAGTTCGTTACGCCCAAATCTGGATTCTGGTCAGGCATACTTGGCCTCCGCAGCCTTTAGAATCGCAAGCGCCGCTCGCTTTCCGCCTGCCACCGCGTCCACCACTTCGCGTCCACCGTTCACGCAATCACCCGCTGCAAAGTAGCGCGGATTCCCCGTGCGCCCGGTCGCGAGATCCGCAATGATGCGCCCTTCGCGCACCTCAACCCCGCGCAGCTCCTGAACCAGCGCCGTTAACGGTGATTGCCCAATCGCCGGTACCAGCAGATCGCACGCAATGGTGAACTGCGAATCGGGAACCGACTCGAGCGCGCCCTCAGTCTGTCGCACCTGCACCGTTTCAAGCAGCAGCCGCCCGTGCGCCCCTTCGCGCACCGCCAGCGGCCGCCTGCGCCACAAAAACTGCACACCCTCCTGCTTGGCGTGGTCATACTCAAAGTCAAATGCGCCGATGTCGCCCTCGCCACGCCGGTACAGCAGATACACTGTTTCCGCGCCCAGCCGTTTGGCTGCATTCGCCGCATCAATCGCCGTGTTCCCCGCTCCCACCACCACAACCGTTCCATGCAGTTCGCGCAGGTTCCCGGTCTTGTACGCCGAAATCAGCTCGAGCGCATTCATCACGCCTTCATGCTCTTCGCCGGGAATCCCTAACCGCTGCATTGCGCCCAGTCCCAAGCCGAGAAAGATAAAATCGAACTCCCGCTCCAGTTCCTCCAGATCTGCTGCCGAATCCGCGGCCGCGCCAAACTTGATTTCCACTCCCATCCGCTGAATCATCTCAACTTCACGCAGACTCTCGGTCGCGCGCAGCTTGTACTCGGCCACGCCATAGGTGTTCAATCCGCCGGGCAAAGCGCGCTTTTCAATAATTGTCGCTTTCGCGCCGTGCCTGCACAGCTCTGCTGCACACGCCAGCGATGCGGGACCCGCGCCTATGCAAGCCACGCGCAGCCCCGGCGCCGCGTCGCTCTTCACTGTTGGAGTTTCGTCCGATACGTAGTACGCATCCATCGCGTGCCGCTGCAGCAAAGCAATTTCAATCGGCTCGCGATTGTAGCGGTGCATCACGCACGCACCCTCGCACAGCACGTCCACCGGGCAAACGCGAGAGCAGCTCGCGCCAAGAATGTTCGCGTCCAGAATGCGCGTCGCCGAGCCGCGCAAATTCCCCGACGCAATCCGCTTGATAAATCCCGGCACATCGATATGCGTCGGGCAAGCCGCGGTACACGGCGCGTCAAAGCAATTCAGGCAGCGATTGGCCTCGATCACAGCGGCCTGATTGCCGAGCGACGGCTTCAGCTCGCTAAACCGCGCACGCAGTTGCGGATCATCAGGGATCGTCGCTGTGCTCATTCGCCTCGCCACCTGACCTCTGACCACTCGCCCTTGCAAAAACCTGGAGTGCCCTTCCTAAAACCTGGGGTGCCCCATCCTAAAGTCCGACGCGACGACGCGGTGAGCTTCAGGGTGGGATACCTCAAACCCCCACGTGCCTTTTGTCAGGTACCGGGTGCCCCATCCTAAAGTTCTACGCGAAGCGGAGAGCTTTAGGGTGGGATACCTCTAACCCCCAACGTGGCTTTTGTCAGGAACCGGGTGCCCCATCCTAAAGTTCTACGCGAAGCGGAGAGCTTTAGGGTGGGAAAGCACGAACCCAAACAATAACTTCACACAGTGAGAGCCGCCCCTACATCGCCACGATCGGTCCATACAAATCCGGCCGCCGGTCGCGGAAAAACTGCCAC
The DNA here is from genome assembly GCA_963732165.1 of uncultured Acidobacteriaceae bacterium. Classification (GTDB taxonomy): domain Bacteria; phylum Acidobacteriota; class Terriglobia; order Terriglobales; family Acidobacteriaceae; genus Telmatobacter. The sequence goes on along the minus strand of CAVSYM010000038.1, from coordinate 53,056 downwards.
GTACGCCTCACCTCGGCAATCTCATCCAGGTTCAAATCGGCCGTCAACACCTCGTCCGTGTCACGCGAGGCCTGCGCAATAATCTGGCCGCGCGGATTGCAGAAGTAACTCGAGCCGTAAAACTCGCCAATGTTCCACGGAGCTTCAGTCCCCACGCGATTGATGGCCGCAATAAAATATCCATTCGCCGCCGCGTGTGCCGGCTGTTCCAGTTTCCACAGGTATTCGCTCAGCCCGGCAACGGTCGCCGACGGATTGAACACAATCTCCGCGCCGTTCAAACCCAGGCAGCGCGCGCCCTCGGGGAAATGCCGGTCGTAGCAGATATACACACCAATCTTCACAAATCCGAGATCGAAAACCGGATAACCCAGGTTCCCCGGCCTGAAATAAAACTTTTCCCAGAACCCCGGCGCTACATGCGGAATATGCGTTTTGCGGTATTTGCCCAGGTAGCTACCGTCGCTCGCCACCACCGCCGCGGTGTTGTAAAAGATCCCCTCCTGCTCCACCTCGTATACCGGCACAATCATCGCAATGTGCAGTTCTTTGGCCAGTGCGCGCATCATTGTCACGGTCGGTCCATCGGGGACAGATTCGGTCGTCTCATACCATTTCACCGACTGCTCGGCGCAAAAGTACGGGCCGTTAAAAATCTCCTGCAGGCACACAATCTGCGCGCCCGCCGCGGCAGCCTGCTTGATCAGTCCCACGTGCTTATCGATCATTGCGTCTTTTTGTGACTTCAACGGCTCTGTTGCCGGCACAGCATTTGAAGCCTGGATGATGGAACATCGTACGACACGTGACATAGCTGCCCTGCCTCCGCACAAAGGCTGTGAGTCTTTGAAGTTAATTGAAATCCTCGCCAAGAGCAATGGGATTATTGCGTCTCCGGCAGGCAAATCAACGCTTTACGTCCGCTTCTTTCTCGCCCGCTCTGCCCGCGATTTGCGTATATCCGATTGACTTGCCTTTCTCTTGGACGAATAATCGCAACAGATGGAGATTTACGAAGAAATCGTCGCATTACAGCGCTCGGGCCGGCGCGGAGCTCTCGCCACCATCGTCAACGTGCGCGGCTCCATTCCATCCTTTAAGAGCGCCAAGATGCTGGTGCGCGATGACGGCTCCATCGCCGGCACCATCGGCGGCGGCTGCGTTGAAGCCGAAGTCTGGCAGGCCGCGCGCGATGTCATGACGTCTGAAAAGCCCCGCACCTTAACGTTCGATCTCAACCAGGACCCCAAATACGACACCGGCCTGGTCTGCGGAGGCACGCTCGAAATTTTTATCGAACCCATTCTGCCGGCGCCGCTGTTATACATCTTCGGCGCAGGCCACGTGTCGCTCGCGCTCTTCAAAGCCGCCACCAACGCGGGCTTCGACGTCATCGTTGCCGACGACCGCGAGGCCTACGCCAACGCCGAGCGTTTCCCGGGCGCTCGCCAGATCATCGCTACCGACTTCGATCGAACGCTCGCCGATCTTGCGCCCAGCGACTCGGCTTTCATCGTCATCGCCACGCGCGGCCATCGCGACGACCTTCGCATCCTGCGCTGGGCCGTCCAAACCCCGGCTCGCTACATCGGCATGATCGGCTCGCGCCGCAAAGCGATCACCGTCTACCGCCAACTGGCCGCCGAAGGTCTTCGCCCCGAACTCTTCGAGCGCGTCCATTCGCCAATTGGCCTCGACATCGGCGCCATCACGCCTGAAGAAATTGCCGTCGCAATCGTCGCCGAGCTCATCGCCAATCGCCGCAATGTTGAGCGCGCCCTGCCTCACATGAGCTGGTTCCACTCGCGACGCTTCGCCGGAGATGGAAGCGTGGGCGACGACGCGCGCGCAGATGAAGCTGCTGACGGTGAAGCTTCGTTAACACAATCCGGAGAATGAATCATGGCCGATCTTTGCGGCGTCATTCTCGCGGCCGGCGCATCGTCGCGCATGGGCCGAGACAAGGCGCTGCTTCCCTGGCCCGCTAATGATCCAGAGCCCGCTCAATCCTGCAACTCAACTCTGCTCTCCGCCCACGTCTGCCGCGCTCAAGCCCTTTACCCGCGCCATTATTGTCGTAGCTGGTCACAATGCCGAATTCCTCGCGCCCATCGTCACTGAGTGTGAAGCGACCCTGGCTATCAACCCTGCTCCTGAACGCGGCCAATTCAGCTCACTGCAAATCGGTCTCAACATAGCACTCGACCTCGGCTGCGACTCTGCCATGATCACGCCCGTCGATTGCGCGCCTCTTGATCAAGCAACTCTCGCGTTGCTCCGTCTGAAATTCGACGAGGCCGTCGCCAGCGGTCACTGGGCCGTCGCACCGCAATCCAATGGCCGCAACGGTCACCCACTCTTTGTTTCGCGCGAACTCATCGACGCTTTCGTCGCCGCGCCGCCAACCTCCAACGCGCGCGAAATCAAACGCGCTCACATTGGCCGCTTCATCTCGGTCCCAGTTTCGATCCCAAATCTCGCCGCCGACATGAACACGCCCGACGAATACGCCTCAACAATTGCGAAATCGCGCTTCAGACCAACCTGAGAATTGGGTGCCCCGGGTCCCTCGCTTTTGGGGACCTGGGAGGACGTAATTCTCGACTGAATCATTCCCTCTTAGCAAGTCGCGCCAACGCCGCCGCCAGCGCATCCATCGCCAAGTGGCTCGCATGCATCGATGCCTGCGGCAAACCACCCACTGCCTGCACAATTTCCTCCCTGCGCAGTTTGCGAGCTTCCTCAACTGTCTTCCCGCGCACAAGCTCTGTCATAGCCGAGGCGCACGCCATCGACGCAACGCACCCTTTCGCCTGAAAACGGATCTCCTCGATCCTTCCATCCGTCACTCTGAGTGTCAGCTTGAGCGTATCGCCGCACGCGGGATTCTCAATCATTGCCTGCGCATCCGGCTCGGCGACCGCGCCTGCATTGCGGGGATGCTCAAAATGATCTAGAACTTTTTTCGAATACATGCGCCTTCAATCGAATCCAGGATTAATGCGACAACATGGGTGCCTCCGGTCTCGATTTTGAGACCGGGGATGGCAATTACCCCTATGGCCAAAGCGTTTATCTGTCTAGCCTGCCGCCTTTGTCTGCTGCGCCGCCACAATTTCCGTGATCAGGAACAGGTCGGTCAACAGCGCCCGCAGATGAATTGACGCATTCAAGTTGTCGATCAGCTGCGAACTGATGGCGGGCTGCGCCAGCACCATTTCAACCATGGCGCTCGAACTATCCGCATCGCGGCTCAGAACTGCGGCAAACGCCTCGAACTTCTCGCCCAGTCCCCCCTGCATGTGCGCAGCAGCCGTTCTCGACGCAGCTGCAAGCCCCCGTATCGCCGCCAGCGCATTCGTCAGTTTCTCCCGCAGCTGCCGGCCCGCGTCGCTTTCCTCACCGGTTGTCGACCCGCGCGCCGCATAGCTCAGCGTGAATTCGTAGCAATCTTCAATTGTGTCGCAAAGCGTTTCGATCTCAGTCGGCATCGCTGGCTGCGTAGCCTCTTTTCTTTCCTGTAGCCGGTTCCACAGTCCAGCGCTCCGGATCGTGCTCCTCGAGATAATAATCCCGGCTCATCCATCCAAAGATCATCGACTTCGTGATTGGCAGCTTCTCCGGCCTGATGCCCATATACACATGCATCATCACCAGCGCAATCAGCCCGATCCCAGCAAGCCCGTGCAGCACATACATCAAGCCCCACGTCATATCGCTGAACAGATACGGATTGCGCGTGAAGATGCCGGTCTGAATTCTCTTCATCATAAACAGCCCGGTCACCGTAGCTGCCAGGCCGCTGAGCACAATCACCAGGTGATAGAACTTGTTCTCAAGCGGATATTTCGCAAATCGTTCCGGCGGCGGCGCAGGCTTGCCCATAAAACGCAGCGTCCTCCGCATCGCATCGCGCACATCGATCCTATCGGGCCATATCGACCATGGGTCCATGAAAAACGAATGGACGATGTGGAAGACGATGGAGACAGTCAGCACCACACCCGCAATCCAGTGGTAGAGCACCCAGTTGAATTGCACGCCCACCTTGGGCAGGAAAGCCGTGAGCAGCAGCGTGAACATGGACGCAGCCATGACCCAGTGGAAGAGCCGCGCTGCCAGCGAGTGCCTTGGAACCCGCTCCGGAATCGTCGCTTCCTTCGACTTGGGCAGTTCGACTTTCTTGAAGACCTTCGGCCCCGCAACAACGGCCACGTAAAGCGCGTGCACAATCATGAAAGCGAGCGCCGCAATCACGGCAGCCCAGATCAAGTCCCATGCAGCGTGAGTCGGCACATGCTTGCCCCACGGATCGGTCGCCCAGGTTATGAATCTCATGCCGGCTCCTCGGTACCTTCGATGGCGCGCTTCACCAGGTTGCGCATCAGCGGAATCTTGTACGCGTTGAATTGCAGCGGCACCGCGCCCTCTACCGCCATCCTGCCGGCCATCATTCCGGTCTCAGCATTGGCCGGCTTGCCCACAATCGCCGCCTCAACGTTCTTGAGCCGCATCGGCTTCGGCGCAACCGCGCTCACCGCAATCCGCGCGTCGCTGATCGTTCCGCCGCTTACCTTCATCGCTGAAGCCACGTTCATCAGCGGGAAGTCCCACACGTTGCGGTCGCGCACCTTCTCGAAATAAAACTTCGTTGCCGCCCACGTTCCCGGAATGCGAATCGCCGTCAACAAGAATCCCGGCTCCAGCATGTTGATCCGCGTAATATCGATCTCCGGCCCTACAAAATAATCCTCGGCATCAATCTCGCGCTCGCCCTTTGGCGTCTTCACCACAAACTTAGCGTCGAGCGCAATCAGCGCCGGCGCCGAATCCGATGGATGCACAGCTACGCAGCGGTCTGCGCCAAAGATTGCATGCTCGCGGTTGCGCCCCACCGGCGTATCCGCATAGCAAATGTTTCCTCCCGCGCGATAGCAGGGCCATCCGCCGCGATAATACCAACAGCGCACATCCTGCGATACATTCCCGCCCAGCGTGCCCTGGTTGCGAATCTGCGGAGAAGCCACCACCGACACCGCATCCGAAAGCAAACTGTAATCTTTCTTGATTGCGGGATGATTCGCAATCTCAGTCAGCGTGGTCATCGCGCCAATCTCAACCCCGTCGCTGGTCGTGCGAATCCCTTTGAGCTCATCCACTCCGCTCAAATCCACCAGCACCTGCGGCTTCTTGATGCGGTCCTTGAGCCAGTCAAAGCTGTCCATGCCCCCGGCCATCACCCACGCATCGCCGCCATTTTCTTCCAGCAGCCTTTGCGCCTCCGCAGCCGAACTCGGTTGCAGCAGGTCGAAGGCGGGCATCACGTCGCGAAATACTGCCATAGCTCTGTCCCCTTACCGCTCCTCAGTCCTTAGTCCCTAGTGCCTAGTCCCTAGTGCCTGCCTTTTAAATGTGCGCCAGCAGCGGATGCTGCATCGGCCGTCCCGCTTCAAGCGACGCCAGAATCGTGTCCGCATTCACCGGCGCGCGTTGAAAGATGTTATCTCCAACCGCGTCGGCAAGCGCATTCAAAATCGCAGCGCATCCGCCGCCCACCGGCGGTTCGCCGCACCCGCGTGCGCCCACCGGCGTCTCGGGATCGGGAATGTTCAGCGCATTCCACTGCATGTCCACTGGCACATCTAAAATGGTCGGTGGCTTGTTCTGATAAAAACGCTCTGCGATCGAAATGCCGTATTGCGGATCGATCACCCACTTCTGTCCGATGGCGTGACCAATCCCCAGCGTCGACCGGCCCAGTACCTGCCCGCCCAGCGCGGCCGGATGCAACACCGTGCCCACATCGGCATACGCCAGATAATCCACGATGTAATACTTGCCGGTCTCCACGTCGGCTTCCACCTCCGCAAAGCACGCCAGGTACGAATAGGAATCGCCGTCGTGAGGATACTTATCGCTCGCCGAAGCCACCAGCCCCTGTCCCGCCAAATTCGCAACCGCTTGTTTGGTTGCCTTATGCACCTCGGGATTCACGTCGTGCCCATCGTAGATGCCGCCCAGTTTAATGGCCTGCTGCGCCGCCTCGGCAAAGCCCATCCCCGCGCCGCCGCCCTTGCGCGAGACGCGCAGATTGGCTACCGCGTAATCTCCCGGCTGCCCGCCAAGCTTCTTCGCCGCCACTTCCTTGAGTCTCTGCACGCACTCATTTCCCACCGCCATTGCCGCGCGAGTCATGGCGTGCACAGTCTGGCTTCCGCCGGAGTCGCAAGTGTAAGGAAAATGCTTCGACGTATCGCCCCACACCACGTCACAAGCTTCCCACGGCACGTCCAGAACCTCGGCCGCCGCGCGATGCACATCGATCACCGCTTCAGTGCCGAGATTCCCGATGCCCGATTGGATCTGCACGCGCCCCTGCGGAGTGATGACGATCAGCCCGTCGAATCCCGTACTTCCGCCGTGGAAGACAGTAAGCGCCACGCCCACGCCGCGCGCCTTGCTGCCAATCCGCTTGGGCTGCGCCACCCGCTCGCTCCACTTGAATTGCTCCGCGCCCAGGTCCAGCGCCTGCTTCTGAAAGCAGCTTGTCACGTATGATCGCTTGCCTTCGTGATTAGGAGGCCCATACTGCGCCTTGCCTTCAGGGCAATTCACGCGTCGCAACGCAACTTGATCCACGCCGAGTTGCCGCGCCGCCTTCGACAAAATGGGCTCCATAATTGCGATGGCCTGCATGCCTCCAGGCGCGCTCTGCGCACTGCGCGGCGGCGTGTTGGTAGCCACCGTCACGTTGCGAAACCGCATCGCCGGCGGCTGATACTGCAATGAAGCAATGCTCGCGCACGAGCCGCCGTCTCCATTCGACCCATAAGAGCCTGCGTCGGAAACCAGGAACATATCCACCGCTGTGATGCGGCCGTCCTTGGCAAAGCCCACTTTCGTCCGTGACCTTATACCTGGCCGCGCGCGCCCGATAAAATGCTCCTCCTGCCGGCTCACCCGCATCATCACCGGCGCGTTCAGCTTCTTCGACAGCAGCGCAGGAATCACCAGGGTCAGCGCGCCTGTGATCTTGCTGCCGAATCCGCCGCCCGTATATTCGCTGATGAAGACAATCTTGTCCTCGTCCATGTGCATCCAGCGCGCGATTGCGGCAGTGGTCTGAAAAGTGCTTTGCGTGCCCGTGTACAAAAAGAGCTTTCCGTTCTGCCAGTAAGCCATCGTGGTGCGCGGCTCCAGGCACTGGTGGCTCACATCCGGCGTCAGAAACGTCTCGTCGAGCACCAGCGCTGCGTTCTTGAATCCCCCGTCCACATCGCCGTACGACCACGTTTCAGTCGCATGGCCCATCGGCATACGGCCTTCCTTTTCCGCCGCAAAATCCTCGTCCGTCCACTTCAGTTCCGTCAACTGTTCCGGCCCGCGGCGCCCCTCCGGCCTCACCCAGACGTTCCCTTCCTCGCGCGCATTCTCGCTTCCCGGGCGCAGGCTCTCCAGCGGATCGGTTTGAAATGGCAGCGGCTCCATGTCGATCTCGATCTTCTCGATCGCTTCTGCGCAGGTCAGCTCATCCACGGCCGCCACCGCCAGAATTGGTTCGCCCTGGTACATCGGCTCGTCCGCCAGCGCCAGTTCGCCCCATTTGTCTGGCTGAATCATGGTTCCGTTGTCGTTCATATATGCCGCGTGGCCCGGAACATCCGCCGGCGTAAGAATCGCCTTTACGCCCGGCATCGCCAGCGCCTTCCGCGCATCGATGCTCTTCACTCGCGCGTGCGGCATCGGACTCAGCACCAGCCGGCAAAACAGCATCCCCTCCGCACGAAAATCCTCCGCATACTTGGCCGTGCCCGTCACCTTCGCCACCAGGTCGTTGGTTGAATAGTCCTTGCCAATCAGCTTGTACCCTGTGCCGAACGGGCGCGGCTTCTCATTCTCGGCTTTCATCTCGTCGGCTTTCATCGCGTCAACTTTCACCACATCTGCGGGCGTTGTCTCAGCCATCGTCAGGCCCTCCTCGTCGAAGAAGCATTCGGGCTCGCCGCGCCTCGCGATTGCGCCGCGCCTTCCATCATCGCGTCCAGAATCTTGGTGTAGTCCTGGCAGCGGCAAAGGTTGCCGCTGATGCCGTGCGCCAGTTCAGTCCGCGTAGGGTTGGGATTGGTTTTGAGAAATCCAACCGTCGACATGATGAATCCCGACATGCAGAACGCGCACTGGAATCCCTGCTTGTCAACCACCGCCTGCTGCACTGGATGCAGTTTTCCGTCGGCTGCGGCCAACCCTTCGATCGTGGTCACCTTGCGCCCGCGCACGGTATGCGTCAGCACGCTGCAGCTATAGTGCGGCACATCGTCTATCAGAACTGTGCAGGCTCCGCATTCAGCTCGGTCGCAGCCCAGCTTGGTTCCCGTCAGGCCCAGCTTGTAGCGCAACGTCCACGCCAGCGTCTCCTGCCGCATGGCATCGACGCGCCGCGGCCTGCCGTTCACATTTAATGTGATCAGCCGCTCGCCCGTACCCGTTGCATGGTAGTGCGACGGCGAAAGAAAGTGGTAGCTCGCTGCTCCTACCGCTGCGCCGCCCGCAATCACTCCCATAATGAACTTGCGCCGCGTAATCGTCCTCGACGCGCTTTCGTCCGGCTTCACATCGTCCGCATCCGGCATAGCCATCGCTCCGCAATTTCGAAAGTGCGTACTGGATTCTGAAAATTATGGTTCAGCTTTTCTGGCTTTAATGGGCACCGGCAATACAGACTGGCAAAAACTCGATGCTTTGAAAGGGCACGACTTTAGTCGTGCCGATAAAGCCCACAAAGCTTGACGGGGCTTTAGCCCCTGAGGGATGTCTTCTTCAAACTGAACCGCTTCCGATTTAAATCGATCCCAATACTTTCGGTACGACAATCCCGACGTGCACCCGGGGAAGAAGGCCTCGTTGCGCCTATAGTAGCTCCGAACCGGCTGAATTGTGAAGTCGCGCCGCGCAACGCCGTCTCACCCACAGGCACAAACCCTCACCAATGCGCAGGAATCCCGTTTCCTGAAGCAATCGACGTCTGAAATCCAGATCAACTCGCTTAGATCGGCATCGAATCGTCCCAAATCGCCAAGCCGCCGGGTGCCGGGTGCCCCAGGTCCCTCGCAGTTGAGGACCTGGGAAAGCCGGGCGCTCCAGAACTCGATTTTGAACCCTTGGAAAGCACGAATTCACACCGCCGCGGCACTGATTCCCTCACGTCGCCGTCATTTCCCTCCCTTTGGCCTCACTCCCCATCGCCGCCAGCCCCGCCAGCATCAGCGCCACTACAATCACCGTCACCGCCAGAACCATTGGATAGTTTCCCCATCGCTCCGCGGCCAGCGCCTGCGCCTTCCCGTTCCAACTCGTGATCAACCCGCCAAGCTGGTAAGCCAGCCCAGGCGCAGTTGCCCTCACCGGCGCGGGCGAAAGCTCGGTCAGATACGCCGGCACCACTCCCCATGCGCCCTGCACCATAAATTGCATCAGCACCGCGCCCGTGCCCAACGCCCACGCCGAGTGCCCGTAGGCAAACAGCGGAATCACGGGAATCGCCAACAACGCCGCCGTCACAATTGCGCGCTTTCGCCCCCATCGCTCGCTCAGCATCCCGAAGACAAACCCTCCGAAGATCGACCCGACCCCGTACAGCACGCCGATCAACCCGATCGTCTGCGGCGTCAATTTCGCTGTTACTGCCAGAAACGTCGGATACACATCCTGCGTGCCGTGCGAAAAGCTCATAAACGCCGTCATCAACAGAATGAGAAAAAGAAACGTTGGCAGAAACTCCATCAGATGTTCAGGGACCAGCCTTCCCGTGCGCGCCTTTGCCGCAGCCTCCCTGCGATGCTCCGCGCCCGCCAGCCACGCCGGCGACTCCGGCACGCGCGCCTGCACATAAAACGCCAGTAACGCCGGCGCCGAACCCACCATGAACAGCCCCCTCCACCCGATTCCCGGAATCGCAATCCCATGCCAGTGAATGCCCGCGTACAGCAGCGCAAAAGCCCCCGACGCCAGAATCGAACCCGCTGCATACCCCTCCTGCAGAATGCCGCTGAAAACCCCGCGGCCTTCCTTGGGCAGCGATTCAAAAGCCAGCGCCGCACCCACTCCCCACTCGCCGCCCATCGCAAAACCGAACAGCGCCCGCAGCACCAGCAGTGCATTCAGCGACGGCGCAAAAGCGCAGGCCAGCTCGATCACCGAGAAACCCAGAATGTTGGCCATCAGCACCGGCCGCCGTCCATAGCGATCGGCCAGCATGCCAAACACCAGCGCGCCCAGCGGCCTGAACGCCTGCGTCATAAATACCGCGCCCAGCACCTCCGAGGGCCGTGTCCTGAACTCGCCTGCAATCGCCTTCACGCAGAAAATCAGCAGAAAATAGTCCAGGCTGTCGAGCGTCCAGCCCAGGAACGCTGCCGCAAAAACATGCCGCTGCGCCGCCGTAAGCCGCCTGAAATGCTCGATCACCGACATAGGCGGGAGAATAGCAGAATGCAGCCCCGGGAAACCTCTCCTCAAACCCGCCGTCCATCCGGGCAAATTATTTGTTGCAACAAGTACCCCGCCTGCGCCATCCTATCTCTAGCGCATCGCACCGAGCCCGGGTCCGCCTTACCCATAACTCATCTACCCGAACAGCAGCTACCGCAGGAGACTTCCCCGCATGAACCGTCTCGTTCTCACCGCCGCAATCATTGCCCTCGCTGCACCTCTCGCGAGCGCTCAAACCTCCACCTGGAACCCCGACCCAGCCCACAGTGACATCGGCTTCAGTATTGGTCATATGAGCATCTCCACCGTCCGTGGACATTTCGGAAGCTTCAAGGCCACAATCGTCATGAACGACGCCGATGTCACCAAGTCCACCGTCAATGCCACCATTGATGTCTCCAGCGTTGACACCTCCCAATCCGCCCGCGACGGTGACATTAAGGGTGCCAATTGGTTCAACGTCGCCACCTATCCGACGGCCACCTTCACCAGCACTTCCGTGGTCAAGTCCGGCGACCACCTTACCGTCAACGGCAATCTCACCCTGCACGGCGTAACCAGGCCCGTTGTCCTCGATTGCCAGGGCCCCACCGGTCCCATCACCGGCATGGATCACAAGCCCCACGCCGGCTTCACTGCAACCACCACTATCAAGCGCACCGACTTCGGCATCGGCAGCAGTTTTCCCGCCGCCATGATCGGCGACGATGTCAAGCTCGATATCGACCTCGAAGTCATCAGGCAGTAAGGTTCTTGGAGTTCCCATTCAAGCCGGGTGCCCCATCCTAAACGCGCTTTTTGCGTTTAGGGTGGGAAAACATGAACCTGATCTCATCAACCCGCTGGGTGCCCCATCCTGAACGCGCTTTTTGCGTTTAGGGTGGGAAAACATGAACCTGATCTCATCAACCCGCTGGGTGCCCCATCCTAAACGCGCTTTTTGCGTTTAGGGTGGGAAAACACGAACCCAATCTCATCAACCCGCCGGGTGCCGGGTGCCCCATCCTAAACGCGCTTTTTGCGTTTAGGGTGGGAAAACACGAACCCAATCTCATCAACCCGCCGGGTGCCGGGTGCCCCATCCTAAACGCGCTTTTTGCGTTTAGGGTGGGAAAACACGAACCCAATCTCATCAACGTGCGCATTGGCGCACCCTGACCCGCTGACGCCGGGTGCCCCATCCTAAACGCACTTTTTGCGTTTAGGGTGGGAAAACACGAACCCAATCTCATCAACGTGCGCATTGGCGCACCCTGACCCGCTGACGCCGGGTGCCCCATCCTAAACGCGCTTTTTGCGTTTAGGGTGGGAAAACACGAACCCAATCTCATCAACGTGCGCATTGGCGCACCCTGACCCGCTGACGCCGGGTGCCCCATCCTAAACGCGCTTTTTGCGTTTAGGGTGGGAAAACATGAACCTGATCTCATCAACCTGCCGGGTGCCCCGTTTAAGCTCCACTTGAGCGGGGTCGCAAAATCAGGATCCGAACCATTCCCTCTGTCGATCGCCAACCATAAAGTTGGCGAGAAACAACGCTCTACGAATCACGATTCACGAATCAGGCACCACACCATGCCCAACCTCAAAACCGAAATCGCCCAGGGACTTCCCTTTGCCTGTGCCGCAGAAGAGGCCCTCCTTAACATCATGCGCACCGCCGACGTGCTTCAGCGCGAGGCCCAGCTCCGCACCCGCGCTTGGGGCATCACTTCAACGCAGTACAACGTCCTTCGCATCCTGCGCGGAGCCCAGCCCCACGGCCTGCCCTGCGCCGCCATCGGCGACCGCATGATCACCGCCGAGCCAGACATCACTCGCCTGCTCAATCGCCTCAAGGGCCTCAAGCTCATCCGTCAGCGACGCGATCGCCAGGACCGCCGCGTCGTCATCACCCACATCTCCCAGGCCGGCCTCGATCTCCTCCACCAAATGGACCCCGTCTTCGACCGTGCCCCGCAGGAACTCCTCGGCCACCTTTCTCAATCTGAAATCGTCGAGCTCATCCGCCTGCTCGAACTCGCCCGCACCCCACCGCAAAAATAGCCGCTTATCGCCGAGCTGCTTCGAACGCGCAAAGCCCGGGCGTTGCGATACTATGATCCGTGGCTCAAAAGACATGAAAAAGTTGAACGTAAATCTCTGCACTCTTCTTTCGCTCGTAACTGCTTCGGGAATTGCACTCGGCGCCATCAACGCCGCTGCCCAGAACAGCGCCGCGGCCCAGAATATTGCCCAGCCGTGGATGAATCCCCAGCTCTCCCCCGAAGAGCGCGCCGATCTCGTCCTCAAGCAGATGACCCTCGACGAGAAAATCGCCCTCCTGCACGGCAACGGCATGGCTCACGCCCCGCAGTGGCAAATGCCCCTCACCAAGCTGTCGAACGGCGGCGCGGGATATGTCGAAGGAATCGAGCGCCTCGGCATTCCGCCTCTCATCATCTCCGACGCTGCATACGGAGTGCGCGACAGCGGCGCCAACGGACGGTATTCCACCGCCATGCCCTCGAACCTCGGAGCGGCATCCAGCTGGGATGTCGATTCCGAATGCCATTACGGCGAGGTCATCGGCCGCGAACTCCGCGAACAGGGTTTCGACATGACTCTCGGCGGCGGCATGGACCTCAACCGAGACCCGCGCAACGGACGCACCTTCGAGTACGCCGGCGAAGATCCCCTGCTTGCCGGAACGCTCACTGGCAACATGATGAAGTGCGAGCAGGCGCAACACATTGTGGGAGACATCAAACACTATGCGATGAACGACCAGGAAACCGGCCGCAACATTGTCAACGCCATCATCTCGAAACGCGCCATGCAGGAGTCCGACCTGCTCGCCTTCCATATCGCCGTCTCCATTGCCAATCCCGGCGCTGTCATGTGCTCCTACAACCGCGTCAACGGCGATTACGCCTGCGAGAATACCTACACGCTGAATGAAGTCCTCAAAAAACAGTGGGGCTTCAAAGGCTTTGTGATCTCCGATTGGGGCGGAACCCACAGCACGCAAAAAGCCTCTGCCGCCGGCCTCGATCAGGAGCAGCCAATGGCCGACTTCTTCGGGCCTAAGTTGAAAGCCGCAGTCGATGCCAGCCAGGTTCCAATGTCGGAGATCGACGACCACGCCCGCCGAGTTCTTTACGGCCTGTTCGTCTCAGGCGTCGTCGACAATCCACCCCAGCACGGCACTGTCGACGTTGAAGCCGGGATGCGGGATGCTCAGCATGTCGAAGAAAACAGCATCGTCCTTCTCAAGAATTCAAACTCCATTCTCCCCATCGATCCCTCCAAAGTACACAGCATCGCAATCATCGGCGCGCACGCCGATGTCGGCATGATCTCCGGCGGAGGCTCCGCGCAAGTCGACCCACCCGGCGGCAACGCCATTATGCCCCCCGGCCAGGGCGCAACCCACTGGCAGGAACACATCTGGTTTCCCACTTCGCCGCTCAAAGCGCTCCAGGCAAAACTACCGAATACAAAAATCACATTCGATCCCGGCACCAACCTGCAATCGGCAGCCACCCTCGCCCGCAGCTCCGACCTGGCCATCGTCTTTGCCTCGCAGTGGGAATCGGAAGGCATGGATCTTCGCAGCCTCTCGCTACCCGACAATCAGGACGCATTGATCCAGCAGGTTGCCGCGGCCAATCCCCACACCATCGTCGTGCTTGAAACCGGAACCGCCGTCACCATGCCCTGGCTCAACAATGTTGCCGGCGTCGTTGAGGCGTGGTTCGCGGGCAGCGCCGGCCACAAGGCATTGGCCAATGTCCTCGTCGGCGACGTCAACCCATCCGGCAAACTCGCCGTCACCTTCCCCAAATCCGAACAGGACCTGCCGCACCCCGTCATTCCTCCGCTCTCATTTCGCGATCGCGGCCAGGGCAGCCACGCAGTCAACGCCGGCACGTCCGGTTCAGGCTACTCAGTCACCTACGACGAAGGTCCCGAGGTCGGCTACAAGTGGTTTGAGGCACAGCATAAGCAGCCGCTCTTTGCCTTCGGCTACGGCTTGTCTTACACCACCTACGCATACTCCGGCTTGAAGGTAGAGTCCGCCGCCAGAACTGTGCGCTTCACCGTCAAGAACACCGGCACTCGCGCCGGCACTGAGATTGCCGAAGTCTACGCACGCCTTCCGCAAGGCGCCGACGAGCCCTATAAGCGGCTGGTCGGCTGGAAGCGCGTCGAACTCGCGCCCGGCGAATCTCGCACCGTCACCGTATCCATCGACACGCGCCCCTTGCAGTCCTTTAATGAAGCCAATGAAAGCTGGAATCTCGCGCCCGGCGCATATCAGGTAATGGTCGGCCCATCCTCTGACAACACACCGCTCACAGCCAGCCTCGCAATCCACTAAAACTGCCTCCCGTAGGGAGGCAACGAACCTGGCCCAGGACGCAGTCCTGGGTAGCCTGCACCACAACGACAGCAGCCCCATAGAGGCGTCACGAATCGTCAGGTACACTTCGCGCTTTCGCAATCTATACCCGTCTCGCGTAAACTTAGAACAACTGCACTCAATAAGATAGAAAAGACAGCTTGATGACAGCCGGCCCTGTGAGCTCTTCCGTCAACAAATCGCTCCAACTCAATCCTGCACTTCTCAATACGATTCATTGCCTCGTAGCACGCCTTTGTCGCCCAGTTCTCCGCGCGGCAAAGGCCTTCCTTCTGCTCGCGCTGCTGGCCATGATCCCGCTCCGCGCGCAACAACCAGCACCACCCCGCACAGTCTTCACCGGCATCGTTCGCACATCCACGGGCCAGCCCATCTCCAGCGCCACCGTAACCGTCTCCTCTCCGGGTGAAAATCAAAAGCCCCTCACCGCCGTCACCTCATCCGATGGCCGCTTCTCCATAACCGGCGTCTCGACCGGTCCGCACACAATCGCCGTCGCGCTCCCAGGCCGCACTCCCACCTCATCTGTATCCGCCGACTTCACCGGCGCGTCTCTGCTTCTCACCGTTTCCGACCAGAACATCCTGTCCGTCTCTGTCGAAATGCAGTCCGCCGCACCCCAACCCGCCCCGTCTGCAACATCCGCCGCCAGGCCAGCCGCGCCTTCCACCGGCACCGGCGGCGAAAAACTCTCCAGCCAATCGGTAAGCGAGTTGCCGCTCAACGGGCGCGACTTCAGCACCCTGCTTCTGCTCGCCGCAGGCACCATGACTGACACCAACGGCGCCACCAACTTCACGCAGCAATTTGCCATCAACGGCCAGCGCGGCGTTGAGGCTACCTTCGCCATGGACGGAGCAGACATCAGCGATCCCGAGATGGGCGGCAGCACCTTCACCAACTTTAACGTCGACGCCATTCAGGAACTCCAATCAAGCTCCGGGTGGATGCCCGCCGAGATCGGCCGCGGCGCATCCGGATTCACCAACATCGTCACCCGCTCCGGCAGCAGCGGATTTCACGGCTCCTTCTTCGAGTTCCTGCGCAACTCAGCCCTCGATGCGCGCAATTACTTTGACCACCCCTCCATCGCCGAGCCTGGCCGCATCCCACCCTTCCGCCGCAACGAATTTGGATTCACCAACGGCGGCCCCGTCGTTCTGCCTCATCTCTACAATGGCCGCAACCGCACCTTCTACTTCGGCCAGTATCAGGGATTCCGCCAGGTCCTCGGAACCACGCAGGTCCTCGCCGTACCCACGCTCGCTGAGCGCTCCGGTCACGACTCCGTCACCTATCCCGACGGCAGCACCGACACCCTCGCAGTGCCCGTCAATCCCGCCATTGCAGCCATCCTCGCGCTCTATCCCCAGCCCAACAACCCCACCGGCGCATTCGGCGCGCGAACCTACGCCGCGCCCTCCAACGTCAACACCGACGCCGACCAGTTCTCCATTCGCATCGATCAAAAACTCGGCGCGAAGGGTCAGTTCCTCGGCCGCTTCAATTACGACAATCTCACCGGACCCACCACCAACCCCGACCAGACTCTGCTCAATCCAACTTTCGCCGTCCAGTATGTCGACCGTCAGCGCAACGTCGTCTTCACCTACACGCGCACCGTTTCGCCGCGATTTCTCTGGTCATCGTCGCTCAGCATCACCCGCACCACGCCCTCGTTCCCCACGCTCAACTACACTGATCCCGCTCTCAAGTTCGTCGACGCTCTCTACGAGCCTTACAACGCCGCCGCAGGCTCCGTAATGTCGGCATTCGGCAACCTCTTCCACGGGCAGCTCAACTTCGTCTTCACCAAGGGCGCGCACCAGGCCAAGTGGGGTGGTGAAGTACGCCTCAATCGCGACACCACCTACTTCGGCATCAGCCCCAACGGGGAATACGACTTCGGCGGCGGCACTGTTTATTCACCGGCCTTCATCCCGTCCGCAAGCGGCCAGCACGACGTGCAGCCCGGCGACCCTCTACCCGACACTCTCAGCAGCCTGCTCGTCGGCTACCCCTATTCCTACGTAATCGCCGTAGCGCCGCCATACATGTCGAACGGCCCGCATATAGGTCCCGCGGCCATCAATCGCAACGACGTGAACGCCTACGCGCAAGACACATGGAAGATCGATTCGCATCTCACCCTCGACTACGGATTGCGCTACGAGCTCTACACTCCCATCACCGAGCGCGCCCATCGCACCTCGAGCTTTCGCAATCCCTTTCCACCTCCCGGAACCCCGCAGGAGTATCTCATCAATCCGCAGCCGGGTTACGAGATGGGTTGGAATGGCTGGGGTCCGCGCATGCAGTTAAGCTGGACAGCTCCCCATTCTGTCCTCGTCCACGCCGGCGGCGCCATCATGGTGATTCCGCCCAATATCTGGCAGGACAATTTCCTCACCGGCTCCACGCCCTTCGCCGTCTATCCGCACGTCACCGCGGCCCAGAACGGCGAAATTGCCTACGGCTTCCAGATCACTCCCAGCGAGTTGCCGCAGGTCTATACGCCGCAAGGCGTCTCCTTCCTCGCCAGCGGCGACACCAAAAAAATTCCGGCCAACACCGTCATGGACGTCAATCGCTACCAGAACGATCTCGCCGCCCTCGCGCCCGATCATCAGTTGTCGTTGCTCAATCTCAGCGCCGTCGACCCCCACTTCGGTAACGGCTATCTTGATACGTGGACCCTCGGTCTTGAGCGCGCCTTCGGCAAGCTAACCGCCGACGCCGCCTACGTCGGCACCGCCGCCTCAAAACTGCCGCAATCTTCCTATCCCAATGCCTATCCGGGCGCCGATCCGGAATCGGCAATTTACACCAACTTCTCGAGCAGCGGAGTGGTCACCGGTGGCTTTGGCTTCGAATCCGTAATCGCGCGCATGTCCCACTCCTCATATCACGCCTTGCAAACCTCACTTGCCGGCCAGATTCCCCACGGCGGCCCAGGAGTGCAGGCTGGCTACACTTGGGGCAAATCAATCGACAACGTGAGCGGCGTGCTCGGAGGAACCGGCTCAACCGGTGCAGTAACCGTCTTCAGCCCGCAAAATCCCATCGACTCCCATGCTGAAAAAGGTCCGTCCAACTTCGACGTCACCCATTCCTTCTCTGTAAGCGCAGCCGAAGCACTGCACTTCGAGAACCTCGGCTCTCAAGCCGCTGGAGCAAGACTTATCACCGCCGGCTGGCAACTGCTCAGCATCTCATCCATCTCCAGCGGTTCTCCCTTCACCATCTACTCCGGCATCCAGCAAACCGGCGCGGGCACAATCGGCGCCGATCGTCCCGACCAGATCGGAATCCCGAACCTCTCAACCGCCCACAGCTCCGCTCGCAGCCGCGACGACTACTTCGGACTGGGCACAAACAACTCAACCTTCTTTTCAATTCCCATCGGTATCGCGGACGGCACCGGACCCAACTCCGGCCGCTTCGGCACTCTGGGCCGCAACACCTTTCGCGGACCTGCCTACTACGACTTCGACTTTGCGCTCATCAAGACCACCCCCATCTCCCATCGCCGCAGCGGCATCGAGCGCGCCGACCTTCAGTTCCGTGGCGAGTTCTTCAACGTCTTCAACATCGTCAACATGGGCCTGCCCGCCAACACCATCAAGGGTTCCGGCTTCGGCCTCATCAGCAAAACCGCCGGAACCTCGCGCCAGATCCAGTTCTCCCTCAAACTCATATACTGAGCAGGAACTCACTCGCTAACGTTGCATGAGCAACGCCAACGTGCGTGCCTGCGCACGCTAACTCGCTATCACGCGCGAAGCGCGGCCAGCTTGCGAACTTGGCACAACTCTTCAAGTTCCGCTCTCGCGAAATCAAAACCCAGAACCCCGACTCGCCAGCCCTCGCGTATAACAAACCTTCGCCGCAAAGGGAACAGTTCTTTCTACTCCCCCGTATCGCATAACATACAAATCAACAGGAGTCTCCGTGGACGAACCCACTCCAAATCCCGTACCGCCCCAGCAACCATCCCCTGAACTCTTTTCCGTTCCAGCCGAGCCCGAGCACGCCATCCGCTGGATCTTCATCGGCCAAAGTGGACTCCGCGCCGGTTGGGGCATCTTGCTCTTCATCATTACTTTTGTGGCGTCCGCCGTCTGCGTCCGATTAGCGGTCCGGCATTTCCTGCATCCGGCACATCAAGCCGGCAACGCCCCCATGTCCCCTCCCATGGGAATCCTCTTCGAAGGCATTCAGTTTCTCGTCATCGTCATCGCTACCGGCGTCCTCGCGCTAATCGAACGCAAATCCCTCTTCGCCTATGGCTTTCAAGGCGCCCATCGCACCTTGCGCTTCTTCTCCGGAATGCTCTGGGGATTCATCGCCATCTCCGCCCTCGTCTTCGCTCTCTTTAAAGCCGGCTTCCTCGCTTTCGATGGCCAATCGCTTCACGGCAGGTCCATCCTCGAATACGCCGCCGAATGGGGATTCGTCTTCCTGCTCGTCGGCCTGTGCGAAGAATCGTTACTACGCGGTTATGTTCAGTACACCTTTACCCGCGGCATTGGCTTCTGGTGGGGTGCGCTGCTTCTATCCTTCATCTTCGGCTTCGGCCATCACGGCAACCCGGGAGAATCTCCGGTCGGCCTCTTCGCCGCCGGTGCCATCGGCCTGGTCTTCTGCCTCAGCATCTGGTACACCGGCTCGCTCTGGTGGGCTGTCGGCTTCCACGCCGCATGGGACTGGGGCGAGTCCTACTTCTATGGCACCAGCGACAGCGGCCTCATCTCCCAGGGCCATCTCTTCGGCGAACATCCTCTTGGAAAGCTGCTCTGGAGCGGTGGACTCACCGGCCCCGAAGGCAGCCTCTATATCGTTCCGCTCATTTTCATCATGGCCCTATGCATGTGGGCCTGGTGGGGACACCGCGTCCAGTCACCCTTCGCCGGCTCGGGATGGCGTCCGGCATGGAGCCGCAAGCCTCAATTCGTCCAAGCTGAAGGCCTGGGCGATTCAGGTGCGGGTGTATCCCAGGGATTGTGAGCGCTATTGATCTGGCCGATGAATACAACCACTGTGCCCCATCCATTTCGCAGGTTTTATCGCGAAATGGGTGGGAAGCCAACACACTATTTACGGGCCGGATCAATAACTCGCTGACGCCCTCACCCACTCCGCGCATACTTCTCGATCAACCCCACCGCCGCCGTTACCAGCTCAGCGTTATCTCGCGCCTCCGCGCCGTCAGTCAGCACCGTCACATCCTCGAGACCAGTTCGTATTCCGTGCCCTCGCTCGAGCGCCCTCCGATTCACCGCCCAACTCGCAATGCCCTCGCCATGGTGAACCTGCTCCAGCGTGATTCCTGCCGCGGTCACAATCTTTTCCATCTCGGCCGCATGCGCCAACGCAGTTTCAACATCGGCATCGAGCGGCTCCATCAACACGCGACGGCACCGGCCAGCCAATCCCGAACGCACAAACACCCGCGCATCGTTCACCCTCAGCAACCCCGCTTCAATCTCCACGCCCCGTGACAGCAACAACTCGCAAAGCTCCACAATGCCCGCTTCGCCCTGGTTCGCAGTCACCAGGTCGGGCATCTCCTCCCACGCCTCCACAATCCTCAATCGCTCCACCGGATCGGCCACAATCGCCGCCGACGTCGTCAGCGAAACCGGAACCCCCGGGCAAACCGCCCGAATTGCACGCAACACCCTCGCGCACGCCGCACCTTCCAGCGTCTCTCGCCCCGCATCGTCGAACGCGTGCACGTGCACTGAATGCGCACCTGAATAGACGGCCGCCCGCGCCGCCTCGGCAATCGCATGCGCGCTCCTCGGCGCCCCAGGATGAACCCGCTCTCCATTCAACGCTGCCTGCAAAAAGACTTTCTTCCGCATCACCACTCGATGCCACCAACGCTGACTCGCTGACTTTGCAATTGTCCTCGCCTTCGGAGATGTGAACCATGCACGAAGATGGGTGGCCCAACCCGCCACGTGCGCACCAGCGCACGCTAACTCGCCAACGTCGCGCAGCGACGCTAGCCTGCTAACTCGCTTCCTCCCTACTCCGCCGCCCTCCGCCTTCTCCCGCTCAACAGATAAATCGCGGCCCGCAGCTCCAGCAGAGGATCAGCCGAAGCCTCAATTCCATCCACCCTCGGAATCGGATCGAATATGATGTGCTTCTGCTGCGCGAGCGAATCTGGCAACACCTCGGTCAGTTCCAGGCGCCCGAGTTCCACCACCTCGCGGTTCTCCGGCCAATGCGCCGTTGCATCGTCCACCGTGTCTCCCGGCTCCGCCACCTGCACCAGGATTTTAAAAGCAACCGGCTCCTTCGCCACGCGCTCCGCCAACTCGTCGAAGTGATAGTTCGCCGCAATCTCGGCAACCTGTTCGTCGGTTAAATAATCGTTCCCCTCGACCGGCACAATCCGATACCGTCCATACCGCGTCTCCCCGTCTGCGTTCGTGAACTCAAACGCGGTGACGGCAAAGTAGGTCTGGCGCGCCAGGCTCGATGGAAACGGCTTCGGCGCCTGCACAAAGGCCAGCGCCGCAGGATGCGTGCCCAGGAACTGTTCAATTGGTTTTGGCGACGGCACATCGGGCCCACTCGCCGCTGCCGCCCGCAGAAACTCCAGAAACTCGTAACCATCCCTCGTCGGGAACCCGTCTGTCGAGTGGCTCACAATGTCGGTATGCACATGCTCTGCCAGGTTGAAGCGAATGGCCAGTCCTCGCGGATTGGCGTCGGCTACATTGTCGGGCAACTGTGGCAGCCCGGTCGAATTTGAAAACCTCACCGTAACCGGCGTCGATTCGTGCAACACATGCGGGGCCTTGGTTAGTTTCTGCGCGCCCGCCGCCGGCGTAAAGCTCCCGCTCAGCATCAACCCCTTCGCATGCGCCGGCCGATATCCGGGATGCACTCCAAACATCTGATCAAATTGCGCCATCAAATCCCGGGCCAGTACAACCACTCGCTCATCGCTTGGCAATGGCATAGTCTCGATCCTCCAGTCTGTCGAGAATACCCTATCGGTTCTCCGATGCAATCATTGTTAAACCCGGTTGACTCCCCGGTCTTGACTTCATTAGAGTCCAAACTCCTTCACTCGCCCTCAAAGCTGAAAGCTAACAGCTAATAGCTAACAGCTAATAGCTAACAGCTGGCAGCCCCGCTACAATGACCCCAAGCTCTTCGTCTTCGGAGGCATCATGCGCCCATCTTTCTCCCTCGGCATTGAAGAGGAATACCAGACCGTCGATCCCGTCTCGCGCGATCTGCGCTCCCACATCCAGACCGAGATGCTGGCCGTCGGCAAGCTGCGCCTGCAGGAGCGCGTCAAAGCAGAAATGCACACCTCCGTCGTCGAAGTCGGCACCCGCGTCTGCCGCAATATCCAGGAAGCGCGCGACGACATCTACGATCTGCGCCGCGAGATGATCAAGCTCGCCCGCGAGCATGGCCTCGAACTCGTCGCCGGCGCCACCCATCCCTTTGCCGACTGGCGCACGCAGGAAATCTATCCCGACCCGCGCTACCACCAGGTGGTCAAGGACCTGCAGCTCGTCGCCCGCGCCAACCTCATCTTCGGCCTCCACGTCCACGTCGGCATCGAAGACCGCGAGGCCGCCATCCGCATCATGAACTCGATGCGCTACTTCCTGCCCCACATCATGGCGCTCGCCACCAACTCGCCCTTCTGGCTCGGCCTCAACACCGGCTACAAGGGATACCGCGCCAAGGTCTTTGAAAACTTCCCGCGCACCGGCATCCCCGACGCCTTCTCCAGCTATTCCGAGTTCGACAACTACGTCAGCCTGCTCGTCCGCACCGGCTGCATCGACAACGCCAAAAAAATCTGGTGGGACATCCGCCCCCATCCCTTCTTCAACACCGTCGAAGTCCGCGCCTGCGACATTCCCCTTCGCGCCGAAGAAACCGTCGCCATCGCCGCGCTCATCCAGGCCACTGCCGCGTACCTCTACCGCCTGCACGAAGCCAACCAGGACTTCCGCCACTACACCCGCTCGCTGATCGCCGAAAACAAATTCCGCGCCGTCCGCTACGGCCTCGACGGCAAGCTCATCGATTTCGGCAAGCAACAGGAAATCCCCCTGCGCGACTTGATTGAAGAGTACCTGGCCCTCATCGATCCCGAGGTCGACGAGCTCGGCAGCCGCGAAGCCATCGACGGCATCCGCACAATCCTCAAGACCGGCACCGGCGCCGACCGCCAGCTCAAAGTCTTCGAAGAAACCAACGGCGACCTGAAAGCAGTAGTCGATTACATGGCACAAGAAACTCGGGCCGGCCTCTAAGAAACGCTGGTTGCCCTACAAAACCTGGTTGCCCCTGGTCCCTAGCATTTGGGGACCAGGGAAAGCACGATAATCTCGGCGGGTATCCCTGGGTGCCCCATCCTAAACGCGCATTTTGCGTTTAGGGTGGGAAATCACGATCCACGACCCACGAATCACGCCGGGTGCCCCTGGTCCCTCGCATTTGGGGACCAGGGAAACCACGAACTCGAACCTCAGGTCTCGTATCAGGGCACGACTTTAGTCGTGCCGATGAGAACCGTAAAATGAGTCCAAGGCTTTAGCCCCTGCGGGCCTTCAATCAAACGAGTCCGAAATCAGACGTCTTCGGGCCCGTCTTGTCTAGCTCATCTAGATCGGGCAACGACTTGAACCAATCGAAGAAGGCCGAGTCGAACCTGAAGGCGTTCTCTTGAAAATCGAGGCTGACGTAACGGTCGTCGTCAGACTCTACCTTCAAATGCCAATTGCGCGGCATTTCGTAACCGCCCTTGTCGAGATATCTCCTTCGACCACGAACCTTGTTCATTGGCAGCTGTCGATTTTCTCTCCGCGCCACGACTATAGGATGAACAGTCGAGAGGATCGACGATCGAGTACATAAAAGGAGGCCAGGACAATCGATGAGAAAAGTGATCTTTGCAATCAACACTACGTTGGACGGCTGCGTTGACCACACCAAGCAAAGTGCCGATGAAGAAAAACTTGAATTCTTTACTCACCTCCTGCGAGAGGTTGACCTGCAGGTCTTTGGGCGTAAAACCTACCAACTGATGGTTCCCTATTGGCCCGATGTCCTCAATAACCCGTCTGCGACAAAAGCCGATACCGGCTTTGCCAGGGCATTTGTCTCCATAAACAAAATTGTTTTTTCACGATCGTTAGACAATGTTGACGACAGCAATACGCGCATTGTTCGCGGCAACCTTCACGACGAAATACTTAAACTGAAACAAGAACAAGGCAAAGATATTTTAGTCGGCGGCGTAGACATTCCTTCACAACTCATAGAGCTTGGCCTGGTTGATGAATTTCGTTTTGTGGTTGGGCCAATCGTTGCCGGAGAAGGAAGACGGTTGTTGCAAGGTGTCAGCCTGCCGCAGAAACTGCAACTGAAACTTGTCGAGTCAAAAATTTTTAAATCGGGAAGTGTTGCGCTTCGTTACTTGAAGCAGTGACGGCAACATTTGGTGGGTGGCCCTGGTGTCATACCGCGCATTATCAAGTTGAGGGTGCCCCAGGTCCCTCGTCCGCCGCGGCCCAGGGACCTGGGAAACCACGATACTCTCGGCGGGTACCCCTGGGTGCCCCATCCTAAACGCGGTCGCCGCGGCGACCGTTTAGGGTGGGAAACCGCGAATCACGATCCACGACCCACGAATCACGCCGGGTGCCCCGGCCGCAGGGCGATTGCATGGAAGTAATATTGTTAACTCGCCAGATTCACCTTTTGAGAACTGCTGGTTGCGGCCGGACTTCCGCCCCGGAAGGACGGCATGAATCGGCCGCAGGGCGATTGCATGAAAGTAATCTTGTTAGTCCTTCACCGGCATCTCCGACCCCACGATGGATGAAACATTGGGTGCCCCATCCATCGAGCGTCTTTTGCTCGATGGGTGGGAGACCACATAGGCCAATCATCGGCAAATCCCGTCTTGTTTCTTTCTAACTCGCCAGATTCACCTTTTGAGAACTGCTGGCTGCGGCCGGGCTTCCGTCCCGGAGGGACGAGCCGAATTTAGGGCCGCCATGAATCGGCCGCAGGGCGATTGCATGAAAGTAATCTTGTTAGAGCGTTTCTCCTGAAGGTGTAATGCTCGGGTGCCCTACCCTCGCCGCGTCTTTGTTTTTGCGGCTAGGGTGGGACCACTCTACAGCAAAAGGAGAAATGCCCTAGCTCGCCAGATTCGCCTTTGAGAACTGCTGGCTGCGGCCGGGCTTCCGTCCCGGAGGGACGTGCCGATTTAGCCCAGGGTGCAGGTTTCGCTCGCAACGGCGAGCGAATCCGGAACCCTGGGACAGGTTCAGGAGCATATTTCGCGCCCTGTATGGGCGCGGCGAATCCTCCGCCTGAAAGAATTCGCCGCCATGCCATTGTCCCGGAATCGGCCGGCGCCCTCAAGCGCGGACGAAGCTGCAGCCCTCAGACCGCTGAATAGCGGGTCAAGACGCCCAAGCCCCAGAGCCACGGTCCTAAGCTCTCATGACACTTGCCGACTTTCGGGTAGTAATCCGTGTCGGTGAGCGACTCGACGATTTTTGGCACTCGGTGGCGTCTGTGGTATCCCCTGTCCCCAAATGCGAGGGACAGGGGGCACCCTCACTGTGGTTTGGAACTATCATCGGGACCGGGGCCACCCGCCGTCGCTCTTAAATCTCGCCGTATTCCAGCGTCAGCTCAGCCGAGATGCGCTGCAGCTCAGGCTTCTGCCAGGCAAGGCCAAACGCCTTCCGGAGTGATGCCCATTCCTGAGCCGCGAACCCGAACGAGCATCGAAACGAAGATTAGAGCTTATGCTCAACGACTGCGGCAGTCCACATCACAACGTAAAGAATCCCAAGAATGATCCAAAAGTCATATCTCTGCCAGACGGCTATCCAGGGTCTCGGTCGTCCTCTGGCTATCATCGCAGTCCAGCCACGTGTCATGAGCCACGTGAGTAACGCCAAGCAAGGAGGGGCAAAAAGAAGAAGCCATACAATCGAGTGCATTCTTGGTCCCTTAGTAGCAGTGAACGAGGCCAACTCCGTAAGAGCCTGCATCGTAAATCAGTTTGAGAATGCCAATTCCGGTGGCGAAATCTTCAACTGCATCAGCACCAACTGATGCCAGACTCGCTGCACCATTAATGGTTTGAACAGTTTCTCCAGCTCCCGTCACTGCGTTGAAAGCTCCTCCCGTGATGGCTTCCGTCGCAAGGTCAGCCGGACCGGAAGCCCATGGCGTCCCTTTGATCGAATTGCCAAAAGCTGCGCCGAATCCTTGCGTCGGTCCGGCAACAATTCCTTGGCCCATGTTGTAAAAGACGCTATGGCCCCCACCCTCACCGGTAGCGAAGCTTTGAACCAAATCGGTCAGGCCGCTGAATGCATTCCCTCCGAGTGCGTTAGTAACGAATCCGCCCACGCCGCTTGTGCCAATTCCCAGTGACTGGAGTCCGCCAGCAATGCTGTATTTGGAAGCGAATTCGGAAGCGCACGAATAGATGTTTTGTTTCTTGTCCATCCCAAGCGGGTCTATGAAGTCCATCGGGCTGTCGCCAACGTAGGCGTACTCATTGGGTCCAGCCGCCAGACCAATCGGATCTTCGGAAATGAATCTTCCTATCGCCGGGTTATAGTATCTGGCCCGATAATATGATCGGCTGTGCAACACTTCG
Source organism: uncultured Acidobacteriaceae bacterium (assembly GCA_963732165.1). GTDB lineage: Bacteria > Acidobacteriota > Terriglobia > Terriglobales > Acidobacteriaceae > Telmatobacter. Next base: position 26,483 of record CAVSYM010000038.1, on the reverse strand, counting down.
CCGACATCATATAGCTCGGACCCCGTCATAGCCGTTAACCTCGAATCGTAAGGGTATTCCCAGGTCTCAAAAAGCGAGACTTTGGGCACCCAGCTTTATGTTTCACCTCCGAGACCTGCGCCACCACCCGGCACTATCTTTGAAAGCTAAACCCGGCGACAATTTCGTCGAACAGCCTTCTATTCTTCAGCATTCCACTAGCGTCCGTCCTCAAGCCTATTTGATAATCTGCCAGAGATCGGTCTCCTTGCTTGTGAACAGTCAGCACGAGAAGCTCTTCGTAGGCTCGTCCATTTGCCGGACACGAAAAGCGGAGCACAAGAGCTGGCTGGTTCCCTAGCATGGATGGCTGCCTTTTTTGGACGCGACAACCCGCGCTAAGAATAGTGGCCTCGTCGTCTGTCGATAAGGAATCTGTATACGAAGCATCTACCCACAGCCTCCCCTGCTCTTGCAACGTGATCCCTATGCCATGGTCGGGACTTGGTGGAACCGTCCTCGTATACGTCACACCGCGAGGTAGCCTAACCCTAAATCCGTAAGCACGATTTTCGTAAAGAGGATGCGCGGACGACTCGAGGGTAGCTTGGGCATTGGCATCAAGCACCGATTGCGAACATACTCCGAGGAACACTCCACTCACGGCAATTAGAAAGAAACGTTGCATGCCTTCCCCCACTTCTCTATATTCGAAATCCTGTTGTATAGCATCCCGACGTTCGGGTCCATGCTGAAGTAGTTCGGATTCGCTGAGTTGTAGCCTTCTTTCTGCAGGTCAGCAAAGAAATCCTGAATCGTTTGATCGCCTTGGAGGTAGGGACCAACTTGATTTACAAAATACGCATTACCGGCCGCAACCGACGAGAAGTGTATGTTGTTACCCCCTCCCTGTGTGAGGCCCCATAAATTGTTTAGAGCCACATTGTGGTCGTCAAACCAGCCGCTCTCGTATGAAGACAATCCCACGATGAAGTCTGTTGGGACATCCAATTGCTGCGCAACAGCCTTCAGGCCTGGTAATTGTTGGAAGAACCGGCTTCGGTTGTTGTTCTTATCATTACAAGGCTTCTTTTTCTTATCCAGCCCGAATGGGTCGAAGAAGTCAATTGGATCACCGCCAACGTAAGCATACTTATTAATCCCGCCCGCGAATCCGATTGGGTCTTCGCTGAGGAATCGTCCTGTTGTTGGGTTGTAGTATCTGGCGCGGTAGTAATCGATGCCGAGGCCATCGGTTTCTCGGCCGGTATAGCCGTAACTACTGGTCGTAATGCCGGTGATACTCATGCTGCCGAACGGTGAGTAGCTGTACTGTACCTGCGATGTTCCCGTTGAGTTGGTGAGCGCGAGTGTGCTGCCGAGAGCATCGGTCAGAAGGCTGTACGCGCCGGTTGAGTCGGTGCGCTGAAAGCGTTCGTCTAGTCCGCCCGTCAAAAGGTTCGCTGCCACGCTCCCACCGTTCTGTTCCTGTACCGGGTTCGCTCCATCGTAAAGAAAGCTGGTGGTGGACGACGTCAGCGACTTGCTCACCCGCCGCCCCAGGGGATCATAACTAAAGCTCGCCCCATTGTTGTCAGCCGACACCAAGCGATTCCGGGCGTCCCACACGTAGCTATTCATCCCATCGTTCAACGTATTTCCATTGGCGTCGTAGCTCATGGTGGTCGAGCCCCATTGGACCAGTTGGTTGTTGGCATTATAGACCGCACTCGCAACCGGCGCAGGCAACTGCTCGCTGGCCAGGCTCCCACCGACGCCAGTCCGTCGACCGGCAAGATCGTAAGTATAGGCCAGATTTGCCGTGCCCAGTGTCGCACCTTGGTAAACGATCCCCGTCAGTTGCGACCCGGCGTCGTAGCTGTAGGTTGCGGTGATTCCATTGGGGAGCGTCAGCGAGAGCCTTCAGGAAGGTAGGCCATTGCGAGGGTCGGAGCGAAGACTCGTAGGCCAAGTCAATTAGCTGAAGCAGAGCCTGTTCGGGCACGTGCGACCTCACAGATTGACGGATTATATGTTGGGACCCGGCCGAAACCCTCCAGTATAGCATAGACAGGGCGACCCGTCCTAATTGTGAAACGGACTGAACTGTCGGTCTGTTCCACTTTCTGCACACCAGTGAGCTTTGTTGTATAGCAGTTCTTTGGGGGGATCAGCTCTCTAAAGCTCCCGGCTTTCAGTGACAACAGAATTGGAGGGTTGTGAGATCAGTCTTTATAAACGCCGATCCAGAAACCGACGTCCTAAACCCGCCGCCCTCGCCGATCGCAGACACAGCCCGCTCGGCCCTTAAAAATCAACTGTCAATCCCCCTGACTCTTCCATCGCCCTCCTAGCCATTTGCTTTCAACCGCTTACCAGAAACCCTCATTTGCCGAGCTTTTCTCGCGAATTCGTTATGCTTAATCCAGTGCCACATTAAGGCCCCGAAATCCCGCAGCCAGCTCGAATTCCAAATTCCTTCTTTTCACGAGCTTGCCGTTCAAGCTCCTCAAAACAAAGGGACTTGGGGTAGAACCGCTCCCGCAACCCTTTTCGATTCACTAGGTTGCCAAAACCACCCCATCGGGTGGCGGGGAAGGGGGGGCACCCTCCGAAAGGGAAAAACATGTATCGGACTTGCCATCACGTCATGCCCAGCGGCCTCCACTGTCAATCACCAGCCATGCGCGGCAACGCCTTCTGTTACTCTCACAGCCGCCGAATCGCTCCTCACCGCAAGCAGAGCCCGGCCGAAGATCGCATCGAGATTTCGCCGAAGCTCGATAACAATGGAATCGTTAAAACTCTTCATCAGGTCCTGAATGGGCTCGCCAGCGGTCGCATCAGCCCACGCCGCGCATCCATCCTCATCTACGGCCTGCAGATGGCCGCCGACCATCCTCAGCCATGCAATGCTGCCGCACCCAGCTCCGTTCCCGATTTCCCCGCCGAACTTCAAGCGACTCTCGAATCCATCTTTCGCTAGACCGATCCCCGCATGGATCCCTGCTAGCAGCCCTCTGAAAAATGCTTGCCTGCCGCTGTTTCCCGCACGGACTTGAGAAACGATTCACCGAACCCTCCATTTCATTTCCGTGAATTTTCCGTTACCCTCGAATAGCAAGTCCGCAAATCTGCGGGCTTCGCTTCCAAGGGAGTACGAACCCGCCGCATGAACCAGACCGCAACGCAACTGCTTTCAACCTCGTATCCAGACGACTTCACGCCCGGCGCGCAATCGGCCGTCACCACCTGCCTGCGCATCCAGCCTGAAGAAAGAGTGACGCTCATCGCCGATCGCTCCACCGAGCCCATCGCAGCGTCGCTCGCCGCGCAGCTTGCCGCGCGCGGTTGCGAATGGAACGCGTTCGTTCTCGAAGATCTTGCCCCGCGTCCGCTCATCGACATGCCCGCCGCCGTGCTCGCCGACATGGAGAACTCGCAAGTCTCCATCTTCGCCGTTCAGGTTGAGCCCAACGAGCTGCATTCGCGCATGCAGATGACCGACGTCGTCAATCGCCGTCACATGCGCCACGCGCACATGGTCAACATCACGCCTGAGATCATGTGCCAGGGCATGCGCGCCGACTTCGACCTGGTCGATCGCCTCTCGCAACAGGTGCTCGATCGCGTCCGCCGCGCCCGCCGCATTCGCGCCACCACCGCCGCGGGCACTCGCATCGCCGCCGAAATGAACCCCGGCTACAAATGGTTCAAAACCTCCGGCATCATCTCCCCTGAAAAATGGGGCAACCTGCCTGGCGGCGAGTGTTTCACCGCCCCCGGCGAAGTTAACGGAACCTTTGTTGTCGACGGCGTAGTCGGCGACTGGCTCTGTGCGCGCTACGGTCTGCTCGCCGAAACACCGCTCACCATCGAGATTCAAAGCAATCGCATCGTATGCTGCGCGAGCGCCAACAAACGCCTCGAAAGCGATTTCTGGGCTTACACTCACACCGACGAAAACTCCGACCGCGTCGGCGAGTTCGCCATCGGCACCAACCTCGGCATCGAGCGCGTCATCGGCAACATTCTGCAGGATGAAAAATTCCCCGGCATCCACATCGCCTTCGGCAATCCTTACGGCGAACACACCGGCGCACCATGGACCTCGGGCACGCATATCGATGTCGTCGGCCTAGGCTTCAACATCTGGCTCGAGTCCGATTCCGGCGAAGAGCAGATCATGCGCGAAGGCCGCTTCCTCATCGCCGCATGATGCGTGCTGATCTTGAATCCGCCGGGTGCCCCATCCAAGCTTTGCTTGGGTGGGATAGTACAAATTCATCGACGCCGCTAATCGCGAAACTGCGAACAACTCAATTCATCTAATCTGGTTGTATGAGCGCTACTGGAACGGCGAAACTTCACACTCTCGGCAACTCTGACCTTCAACTCACGTCAATCGGTTTTGGCGCCTGGGCCATCGGCGGCGGCGACTGGAAATTCGCCTGGGGACCGCAGGACGACAACGACTCCATCGCCGCAATCCGTCGCGCCCTCGACCTCGGCATCAACTGGATCGACACCGCCGCAGTCTACGGCCTCGGCCATTCTGAAGAAATCGTCGCCCGCGCTGTCAAAGGTTCAGGCCACGAGCCATACATCTTTACCAAGTGCTCACGCCGTTGGAATCCCGATGGCTCAATTTCGAGCGTTCTTAAACCTGATTCCCTCGAGCATGAGCTGCACGATTCCCTCCGACGCCTCGGCGTTGAAACCATCGACCTCTACCAGATTCATTGGCCCATGCCCGAAGAAGATATCGAGGCCGCAGTGGAAGCTCTCTCGCAATTCAGACAACGGGGCAAGATTCGCTGGATCGGTGTTTCAAACTTCAACGTCGAGCAGATGAAGCGCGCGCAGAAGATTGCGCCCATCACCAGCCTGCAGCCGCCTTACTCCATGTTGCGCCGCGCCGTTGAGACCGGGATTCTGCCCTACGCGCAGCACGCAGGCATCGGAGTCATCAATTATTCACCCATGCTCTCAGGTATGCTTACCGGCAAAATGACGGCGGAGCGTGTAGCTGTCATGCCGGCCAACGACTGGCGCCGCAACAACGTCGAATTCAATGAGCCTCGCTTGAACCGCAATCTGCGATTGGTGGAATTGCTGCGCGAGATCGGCGCCGGCCATGGCGTCGAGCCCGGCGTAATCGCAGTGGCATGGACCCTGAGGAATCCTGCCATCACCGCGGCGATTGTTGGAGGACGCAGCGCGCGACAAGTTGAAGAAATGGCGCCGGCGCTTGAGTTCCGGCTAAGCGACGAGGAGTTTCAGAAAATCAACGCGTCTCTTGTGGCGGAAGGTGCTTAACGAGCTCGCGTGCTTCATCCAAGTCGAAAGAATAATGCCCATCACATTTCAGGCAAACAAAAACCCGGCCAATTGGCCGGGTTTTTGACCGGAGGGAGTTCAAAACTACATGGCTGCCACAAAATCCGGAACCATCATCGCCGCGTGATCCTGCAACAGGCTGGTCATGCGCGCCGCCATTCCGGTGTACATCGATGCCGCGCGGAAAGCGTTGATCCTCACACCCTCGCTGGCTTGGGTAAAGGCGTATTGGGCAAGTGCCATCAAAACGCAAACTCGAATCTGCATTGCGTCGCTGTGCAGGGTCTCGATCAGAAGTCGATCAACGCCCTCGCAATTTCTGGAGGCATAATCTGCCATCTGCAGCATCACGCGGGCGTTCTGATGCATCACCCACAGACCCTTTGGCCCTTCCATGCGGTGCCATGCATCCTCTGGAGTCGCGCTCAGCCCTTCCCTCCAAAGAAAGTTCTCGCTCAATTCCCGCGCACTCCAGTCAGGCCGCAGCTTGGCTAGAAGCGTTTCCCATGTTTCAGAATTGCGACGGCGCACACCAGCACGCCACCGACCAAGGTAAAAGGCAATAGCTGCTATCGCCGCAATTTCAACCAAAGGCAGAATCATTGGTGATCCCTTTTGCCTAGCACTGGTAACCCGTTCACGTAAATCCCAGTTGCTGGAATCGCAATTAAGTTACTATTACTAGTAACAGAAAACATTCTGGAAAGCCACAGAAAAATCGTTGCAACGTGCTCCTTTTGTGCCATATGGGGCCAATCGAAGGGACAATGCACCAAAGTAACCTCCATCGGCCAGAAGTAAATAAACTGTCATAAATCCCTGTCAGACCTCGACTTGCCAGATGACGAACCGGTGAGAGCGATTCGCAAACCTCGAGCAGAGCCGGCAACAGCAAGCAACAATCCCTGCATCTGCGGGCTGAATTCGCGCCGTTCGGCTTGTTTATGTGCGAAACTGAACGCCCAATACGCCAACGAACCAATGTAACTGGCCACCAGAAACTGATTAAGCTTCTGGTAGTGCTGCAAATGGCCCTGTTGCGCAACATTCAGGTGTGCTTGCAGCGCTGTAACAGCTAGCGCAACCAGGGAATAAAAACCCATACCAGTGGCAATCTGCAATTCGCGGTCACGCCAGCCGATCGAAAGCAACTGGCTGCAGCCGGCCAGAACCAGAAAGATGAGCACCCGTAAGATGGAGTCTGTCTGCTCGAAACGGCCCATGAGTTGCCACTGGAACGGGAGACGAGCAAAGGCGGGGTCCTTGGCGAACGGCCAGACCACGGCCCCTGCAAGGGTGATAAAGCCCGCGAGAAACCACACCGTGTGCTTGGGAAGCGATGCTCGGAAGGGTCGGAATACCGACCATGCCAGCTCCACCAGCACGCAGTATTGGAGCAGCGAATCGATTCCCGTTACGACAATATAGGTCTGAAAATAACTGCTTGGGTAGTGGGCGTATACAAGTTGCTCAACAACTCCGCTCACGGGAGTCCAGACGCTGTAAGCAAAAAAAACAGGCAATGTACGCCAGGCGCGCCGGTACGCAAGCAGCCCAACAATAACTGCTTCCAGAACTATACCCGCTAAAGAAAGCGTCGAGTCCAACGGTCGGGTTCCTTCACTGCTCTATCGACAAATCAAATTCAGGATAGCAGTGACTACGCCCCCAATTCACTACAACAAAATGTGCAGTGACCTTTCACCTGCCGCATCTTCCCGGACATCATGGCTCAAGCCCGGCTACCCCAAAGTAACGCTGCCAGTCTCGGGTGGAAACGGCGGCAAAGGCGCTGTCGGATTCATCAACGCAACACTGCCGCTCTCGGGTGGGAATGGCGGAAGTGGCGCCGTCGGATTCATCACCGCAACGCTGCTGCCGGTCTCGGGCGGAAACGGCGGAAGTGGCGCCGTCGGATTCATCACCGCAACGCTGCTGCCGGTCTCGGGCGGAAACGGAGGAAGTGGCGCTGTCGGATTCATCACCGCGACGCTGCCCGTCTCGGGCGGGAACGGAGGAAGTGGCGCTGTCGGATTCATCACCGCAACGCTGCCCGTCTCGGGCGGGAACGGAGGAAGTGGCGCTGTCGGATTCATCACCGCGACGCTGCCCGTCTCGGGCGGGAACGGAGGAAGTGGCGCTGTCGGATTCATCACCGCGACGCTGCCCGTCTCGGGCGGGAACGGAGGAAGTGGCGCTGTCGGATTCATCACCGCGACGCTGCCCGTCTCGGGCGGGAACGGAGGAAGTGGCGCTGTCGGATTCATCACCGCGACGCTGCCCGTCTCGGGCGGGAACGGAGGAAGTGGCGCTGTCGGATTCATCACCGCGACGCTGCCGGTTTCGGGTGGGAATGGCGGAAGTGGTGCCGTGGGATTCGTGACGGTCGACGCCAGCGCGGAAGCAGTGGCGATGGAAGCAAAACTTGCGACAAGAACTGCCGCGCGAAGTCTAACAAAATTAGCCAGCATAGAGGTATATCTCCTTAGTTCGGAAAAGAAACTTTCGTGGTAAGAGTAACCCAGATCGGGTATGCAATCTACCACAAAAGTAATATTTTGCACAAATTTGCGTCTAAGCAAGCAGATTCTAAGTACTTCCGCAACGCGACATATTACTAAAGGAATAGTTTTTCGATTGGTTTTGCTTTTTATTCGCCCCATATGTTGGAGGGTTTCCGCAATAATTGCCCGCCCACTTTTCGCGGGTATCATGGGCCATGCGGACCGCGCAAAACCATCCGCGCACTAGGGCCAATCTCTCCATCAGGATCGACCTGTGATTCCCGAGCTTCGCGCCAGATTCAATATGCAGTTTGCCGACGCCGACTACGCCATTCTGCTCCGACGGCTCGAACAGCGCTGCGGCATTCGTGTCGAGTTCCGCGTCGCCGAAACGCCAATCTTCGTCACCCCGGCTCTGCTCGACAAACTCGCAGCTCACGGGTCAAACCTGGCGCTCAGCATCATCGGCGACACTCGCTGCCTCGACGCGGCGCGGATGGCGATCCCCGCAGGCTACCGGGTGCCCAATGAGACCGCCCATCCTAACTTCCTCACTGCCGACTTTGCGCTCATTCGCGACGCCCACGGCGCCCTCGCTCCGCGCCTGGTTGAGATTCAGGCCTTCCCTTCCGTTTACGGCTATCAGACCGAGCTTTGTTCGGCGTACCGAGACGCCTACAGCCTCGACCAAAATCTCGGCGTCTTCCTCAACGGACTCGATGAAGCCAGTTACTGGCAATTGCTGCTACGGACCATCGTTGCCGGCCACGATCCTGAGAATGTAGTGCTTACCGACCTCGATCCCCTTCAACAGAAGACCCTGCCCGACTTCGAGGTAACCGCCCACCGCCTGGGAATCGCAGTAGTCGATATCCGCGCCCTTGAGCCTTTCGGCAATCGTTTGCACTACCGCAACGCAAACGGCCGCCTCATCCCCATCCACCGCATCTACAACCGCGCCATCGCCGACGAACTCATCGCCAAACGCGTCCAGCTGCCCTTCGATCTTGAGCGCGAGTGGGACGTCGAATGGGCCGGCCACCCCAACTGGTATTTCCTTATCAGCAAGTTCTCCGTTCCCTGGCTCTCGTCTACCGTCGTTCCCCCCGCCGTCTTCCTGAGTGACTTCCTTGCCGGTCCTGGCAAAGCCCGCCTCGCCGCTGCCGGCGTCCCTATGTCCCAAGCCTCGAGCCCCGACACCGTCTACGACCAACTCCTGCTCAAACCACTGTTTTCCTTCGCCGGCAAAGGCATCGAGTTTCACCCCTCCCACCAGCTCCTCGAGTCGATCGACCCCGCCAAACGATCCGATTTCCTGCTCCAGCAGCGGATGCGCTTCGAGCCCACTATCGAGACCCCCTACGGCCTCACCCAGGCCGAAATTCGCATTCTCTACGCGTGGCCAGACGGCGACGCCCTCACACCCGCGCTGTCGCTGGTGCGCCTCGGCCGCGGAAAAATGATGGGCGTGGACCACAACCGCGATCTGCGCTGGGTCGGCGCATCCGCCGCCTTCTTCCCAACATTCCTCGCAGCTCCTCCAAAATCAGCCGCTTTTTCCACAGCATCATCAGACTGATTTCCAGGTTCAAAGAGTTACTATTTCTCGAAACTTTGGTGCCCTGCCCCCCTCTTGTAATCTCAGGTAGAGTTGCCTATTAGGTTTGATAATGGGCCTAGAGGCGCCCACGCATGACCACTTCGAAACAGGAGTTCGCCGCACAATCAACGATCCCGGGCCCCGCGTCTTCCCGGCAGGAAGTGCGGTGCGCCGTGCGCTTTCCCATTGCCCTACCTGTAGTTCTGAGCACCAGCAAGGGCGATGTACCCGCCCGCAGCAGAAATATCTCGGCCAACGGTGCGCTCTTCGAACTCGACGAGTACATTGCCCCTGGCGTCGGCATCCATTTTTCGCTGCGCATGCCCGGTTCCGTCCTCGGCACCCCCCACGATGTACTGGTTCAATGCGCCGGACGTGTGGTACGCTGCTCGTTAAGTCAACATTTGTATATTGCGGCTGCAACTATTGATGAATATGAGTTCGCTGAGCAATAAGGCATACTGCTGACTTATGCCGGTTATGGATTTCCTGGAAGACACTCCTGAAGGCGAAGTTCTTGACTCCCCCGTAAAGCCCGGGACAGTACGGATCATCCTTGCTGACTCACAGGCGATCTATCGCGTGGGCATCAGGAAGGTCTTCGCCCTTGAAGACGACCTGCGCGTGGTCGCACAGGCTGACAGCCTGGAGAACCTTCGTGCGGCCATTCAACGCTACCCCACCGATGTTGTCCTGCTTGAAGGCAGCCTGCTGGCAGGAACCGCCAACGCCATCCCCGACCTCATCAGGCTCGCTCCCGACGTCAAGCTCATCGTCCAGGCCATCAGCGCCGACGAGAACTACACCGTCGAGCTCTACCGGCGCGGTGTGCGCGGCATCGTCTCGCGCTCCGTCTCGCCCGACCTGCTGGTACGCTGCGTTCGACGCATCGCCGCCGGCGAAACCTGGATCGACAACCAAAGCGTCAACTGGGTCATCGAAGCCTATCGCGCCCAGGCCGCCGCGCTCGTCAACCCCCGCAGCCAGCCCCGCCTCTCGCCCAAAGAGATGGCCATCATCACCTGCATCACCCAGGGCAAGCGCAACAAGGAAATCGCCTTCCAGCTTGGCACCACCGAGCAGGTCATCAAGAACTACCTGCGCAAGATCTACGACAAGCTCGGCGTTAGCGATCGCCTCGAACTCGCCCTCTACTGCCTCCACAACAAGATCATCCAGTCCGATGCGGATGAGGAAACCGTCGCGCACAAAGTCGTCGCATCCTGAGCGCAGGCCGCCGCAGCGACCGCAGTCGAAGTATCTGCTTCTTGAATTCAGCCCTCAGCTATCAGCTGCCAGCTATCGGCTACTAGTTCTTTGACCGCGTGATTTTGTGCTTTCCCACCCTTTCCGCGATGGAACTGCGGAAAGGATGGGGCACCCACATTGGTGCAAATTTAAGCGGTCAGAGACCTAGCTACTAGCTTCTAGCTATTGGCTATTTGCTATTGGCTATTGGCTGTCTCTATCAGTCGCGCCTCATGCTGACCAGGGCCATAAGACCCCCAATCACCACCCCCGCTGCAAACACGATTCCCGCCGCCTGCAGCGGATTCCGCTTGATCGCATAACGCGCGTCATGGATCGCGTCCTCGGCAACGCTGCGCCCCTGCTTCACGGCGCGCACCGCCGAATGAACCCCATCCTCCACAACTTCCCGCCCTTGCTTCACGGCGCGCAACGCCGATTCAACGCCTTCTTCCACCGCATCGGCCACCACGGCCTTCATGCGCGACACTTCGTGGAGAATCTCTTCCACCGTTGCCTGTTTCTCGAGTAAGTCCTGTGCCAGATCACGTGCCATAAAATCCACCTCTCTATGCATTTCGATAGGATTCGCCGCCGCCCGCAACTCAGACTTCCGCCGCAGCGACCACCTTCTATGGGATGTGCTCCCGTTAGTTCCTGTTGTACGTGTCGCAAACATGCCGGTCGCAGGCCGGTCGCAGATTGACCCGTTCCTGGCCCATCTTTACCCATTCGCGGCGTCGGCGGCAGACCGAAACGCCCTTCACCCTCCTCCGGGCTCATCAAAAAGCAAGCAGCCGGTCGAAAAATGCGCGGTAGCGTTTGAGCGCCTGGCGCAGATCTTCGGTATTCACCTCATCGCCGCGATCCCACTGTTTCTCCAACTGCTCGCGCTCAGCCGCGAATTGTTCTGCAATCCGCGTTACCACATTGGCCACCAGGCTGTCTGCCTGCTCCACAGCCCTGCGCGGCTCGTCCACAAATGAGGTTTGCACCGTAGTCCAGCGCGCGCGATAGCCATTCAACTCATCCTGCGCAAAAAGCGCCCCAGTCTGCGCCGGCTCACTCGCCGCAACAGCAGGTCGAGCGTGAGGTAGATCGTTTCGCGTGTCCACCTCGCTGTCAACAGCGAATTGATCCGCGCGGCCATTATCTGAAGCCGCGCGATCCGACGGCACACGATCGAAAGGCCCGCGATCCGTGGGCAGCGCCGTGGCATCTTCTGAGGAGATCTCCTCCTCGGGCATCAACGGCGCTTCTTCTGAAATCTCTTGGTCGGGATACTCGGCCGCGGACCGTGAACGGTTAGCAATATCGGCTGTAGTCAGTCTCTCTACATCGACCCGATCCTTGTTGCTCAGTATTTCGCTCATGAAAAACTCCTCTGGTATCGGCAACAGATCCGGCCACATCCGATCGTCCGCCGCCTTCTGCAGTTCTGATGCTGGTTTGGAACCCCACGTTGTCGATCACAAACTCTCCGCCAGCCGCTGACCTCTTGAGCGAAGTCCGCCGCAGCGAACGCAGTGAAGGATCTGCCCTGAAAATTCAAGCTGCTGGCGTAAGCACGACCTGCAGGCCGAGATGCTGAAGCCTGCCGACATGGAATCGAATCAGCTCGGTGGCGCGTAGTCGATCGAGGAACTGTGGGCCGAGCTCGCGATAGGCGGTATCCTCCTTGAGCATGTGGTAAATGACCGTGAGCAAAGAGTGTGCCACTGCCACCAGTCCTCGTTTGCGTCCGCGACGATGCATGAGGTTGCGTGCATGGGCTTGGAAGTAGCTGTCCTTCTTGTGGCTGGCCGCCCAGGCAACCTGCACCAGGGCTTGCCTCGGCCATCGGCTGCCCTGGGTGGTCTTGCCGCTGCGCTTCTTGCCGGCGCTTTCGTTATTTCCTGGACATATGCCCGCCCAGGAGGCCAGATGCGCATCGCTCGGAAACGGCGTCATGTCGGGGCCGATCTCTGCCATCAACACCTCCGCCACGCGCCGGTCAACTCCCGGTATCGCATCCAGCTTCTCCAGAACGGGCTGGTGAGGGCGCGTCAGTTCCGCGATCCTCTCATCCAGCCGGGCTATGAACTGCGGTTGCTTCTGTGGTTGCTTCTTGCTTTTGCTTTTACCCGAGCATCCGGTCAGTAGCGCGCTTGAAGTCAGCCGGTTCCACGTCGTTCTGACCCCTGACCCCTGCCCTCTTGCTCCCTCCGACGTATAATCCTCCCGAACTCCCCGAGGAGATCCCCATGAACCGCGCTGCCGCACTTTTGTTCGCTGTCCTTGTCGCTACCGCTCCCGCCCTTGCCCAGACCACCTCCTGCGCAATTCCCGGCACCAACAACGACTTCCTCGGCATCCAGACGGTGCGCCTATGGCCAGGACCCGCTCCGCAAGCCACCGGAACAACCTGTTTCGACATCCCGGCCATCACCATCATGGCCCCGCGCCAGGGCTCCGCCAACGGCTCCGCAGTCGTCATCTTCCCCGGCGGCGGCTACGGCATGCTCGCTGGCGACCTTGAGGGTCGCGAAGTGGCCGACTGGTTCACTGCCCGCGGCTTTACCGCCTTCATTGTGAGTTACCGTCTCACATCGCATGGATACGTGATGCCGGTTCCGTTGCTTGATGCGCGGCGGGCTATACAAACCGTTCGGGCCCGCGCCGCCGACTATCACATCTCGCCCAACCGCATTGTGATCATCGGTTTCTCCGCGGGCGGACACCTGGCCGCGTTGGCTTCAACGGAATCGGTCCCTGGCGACCCCGAGGCCGAAGACGCCGTCTCCCGCGTCTCAAGCCGACCGGACTATACGGTGCTCGGTTACCCCTGGCTCGGGGCCATTGGGCCGGACACCACTCACCTGAATTACTGCAAAGAATACAAACTAATGGACCAGTGCGCCCAACTGACGCAGGACTACTCGCCCGATCTGCACGTCACCAAAGACACACCGCCGACCTTTATTTTCCACACCTTCGACGACCAGACCGTTCCGGTCGAGCAGTCGCTCCGCTACTACGACGCGCTGGTAAAGGCAGGAGTGCAGTCTGAGCTCCATGTGTTTGCCCACGGCGAGCACGGTTCCGGCCTGGGCAAGGGCGACCCGGCGCTCGACCAATGGCCGGCTCTGCTTGAAAACTGGCTGCGGGCAAGGGGTTTGCTAACGCCGGAGGCGGCGAAGCCGTAAAGACAGCTTTCGGCTTTCAGCCATCAGCTCTTGGCTTATGGCCGGTTTGATTTGGGCGTATTTTCAATGTCGTTAACTCAAGTCGGTTTTGAGGGTTGCGCATCCGACCCGACAGGTGCAGCGTGCGTCGACCATGACGGTCGCACCTCGGGGCGGAAAAAGCCGAGCGCTGAAAGCTAATGGCTGAAATGTCCCCAAAAATTAAGAAGCGGGCGTCCGGCTCGGGAGTGGAAGGTCTTCCCTGAACCGGCTGCCCGCTGGACCCTGGACCGGGTCTAGGTGGTATGTACAGTGTAGGCCTGTTTTGGGTAAAAGCAAGCTCTTTTTTGGGTTTATTCCGCCCGCTCGTGACAGGAGTCACAGCTCGCGGTACAAAGGCCCTTCCGCGCGTTGACTTGGAGGTTTCGCGCCTGATACAAAAGGGTGTTCACCGTTTAATTCTCTTTACCTGAATACCGGAGCGAATCCCCCAAAACATGCAAGAGATCCTCCTACAAGTCGGGGCACTTCTGGTCGGAGCCATACCTACGGCTGCGCTCTTTATCGTGCTGGTCGTGGCCTATCAGTTTCTGGTCCAGGGACCGCTGACCGAAACCCTCAAAAAGCGCCACGCACTCACTGAAGGAGCCATTGAAGAGGCCCGCAAGGCCATCGAGCTGGCCGAGAAGCGCACTGCCGACTATGCTGACAAGCTGCGCCTGGCCCGCGCCGATGCCTACAAGATCCGTGAGCAGCGCCTCCGGCAGTGGAACGCAGAGCGCGAAGCCGCCCTCGAAACGGGCCGCATAGCAGCCTCAGGCCGCGTAAGCGCCGCCCGCTCTGAGATTGACGGCGAAGCCGCCACGGCCCGCACCGCCATTGAGGCCTCGGCCGCCGATCTCGCCAACCAAGCCGTACGCGCCGTTCTGCCTGCAGCCGCCGGAGGGTCCAGGTGAGGAATTTCACTCGGCTGCCCCGCCGCTGTTCGTTGCTTTTGCCGTTATTCCTTTTGGCCGCGCTGCTCTTGGCGGCCGCGGCCCCGCAACGCCTCCAGGCGCAGAACTCCGCACCAGATCCCGTGCTGGCACAAGACTCCACTCCTGCCGCCTCGTCCGCGCCAGGTCAGCCACCCTCTGCTGCCCGCAACGAGCATGAAGAGGATAAGGCCATAGAGGAGCAGAAAGAACTCGACGTCTTCCGCCACTCCCCCATCGTTGCCGCAATCGGGAAAAAGCTGGGGCTGGACGTTGAAACCACCGGCAAGCTCTTCGAAGCTCTCAACTTCCTCATAATCTTCCTGGCGATTGTGATTCCGCTGGCAAAGTTCCTGCCGCGCATTCTACGCAACCGCAAGGAAACCTTGAGCCAGAATCTGCGTACCGCGCGCGAAGCCACCGAAGACGCCAAGTCGCGTCTCAGCGCGGTTGAAGCCAAGCTCGCGGGTCTCAACGAGGAAATTGCCAAATTCCGCGCCCAGGTGGAACAGGACAGCCTGGAAGACGAGAAACGGATCAAGGCCTCGCTCAAGGAAGAGAGCGATCGCATTGTGGCCGCGGCCGAGCAGGAGATTGCCGCCGCCGCCGCGCAGGCCCGACGCGGGCTGCGCAACTTTGCCGCCGATATGGCCATCAGCCACGCCGAGAAGCAACTGGTTCTCACTCCTGAAACCGATCGCGCACTGATCGAAGAGTTCATCAGTCAGGTTTCGGCCAGCGGCGCAGGCAAAGGGGGAAAGAACTAGATGCCCGCCTTTGTCCCCCGCTACGCCACGGCGTTTCTTGAAGTAGTCACAGCGGCAAAGCTCGACACCGCCGCCATTGATCGCCAGCTCGACGATTTTCTAGGCACCTGGAACGGCAGCGCCGAGCTGCGCACATTCTTTGTGAATCCGGCGATTCCGGCATTGCAGAAGGTCGCTATCTTGGACAAGCTGAACGCCAGGCTAGGCTTGCGAAAGGAACTGCGCAACCTGATCGCCGTGCTCATCGACAACGATCGCATCCGTCATGTGGCTGAAGTTGCGGCCTCGTACCGGCGGTTGCTGCAGGAGCAGCTCGGCATCCGCCCCGCAGAAATTG
This sequence comes from uncultured Acidobacteriaceae bacterium, assembly GCA_963732165.1. Lineage (GTDB taxonomy): Bacteria > Acidobacteriota > Terriglobia > Terriglobales > Acidobacteriaceae > Telmatobacter. The sequence continues at coordinate 10,570 of CAVSYM010000038.1, read as the reverse complement.
TCACCGCGCGGGAATTGACCAGTGAAGAGCGCCAATCGCTGGTGGCCGAGGTCGCGAAGATTGCCGGCGGCAAGATCGACGCTAAATTTACGCAAGACCAATCCATCCTTGGCGGCACAATAGTGCGCATCGGGTCTACCGTTTACGACGGCAGCGTCCGCGGACGGCTGGAGAGATTGAAGGAAACGCTGGTCAGCGGCTAGCTACTAGCTTCTAGCTACTAGCTTGTCTCTGCCGAACGGAAGTTTCGCGTTGCAGTAACTGGACTGAGCTAGCAGCTAGAGGCTAGAAGCTAGAGAAAGTCGACTGACAAGGAATTTAAGAATGGCTCAAATAAAGGCAGACGAAATAACCGAGCTCCTGCGGGAGCAGATTGCAAATTACGACTCGAAGGTGCAGGTCGACGAGGTCGGCACCATCACCTCGCTCGGCGACGGCATCGCCCGCCTGCACGGCCTCGACAAGGTCATGGCCGGCGAGCTGCTCAGCTTCCCGCATGGCATTGCGGGACTGGCTCTTTCTCTTGAAGAGGACCAGGTGGGCTGCGTCATTCTCGGCGATTACACAGAGCTCAAAGAGGGCCAGGAGGTAAAGCGCACCGGCAAGATTCTTTCGGTCCCCGTGGGCCCTGAGATGATTGGCCGCGTGGTGAATGCGCTGGGCATGCCCATTGACGACAAGGGCCCCATCGCCACCAGTGCCACACTTCCCGTTGAGCGCCTCGCGCCCGGCATCATTGACCGTCAGCCGGTGCGCGAGCCCATGGCAACCGGTCTCAAGGCCATCGACGCCATGATCCCCATCGGCCGCGGCCAGCGCGAGTTGATCATCGGCGACCGCCAGACCGGCAAGACCGCAGTACTGCTCGACACCATCATCAACAACGCCAGGAACAACCTGATTTGCATCTACTGCGCCATCGGCCAAAAGCGCTCGTCGATCGCGCAGGTTGTGCAGACGCTCACTGAAGCCGGAGCCATGGGCCACACCATCGTCGTGGCCGCCTCGGCCTCAGAGCCGGCGCCTATGTTATATCTCTCGCCCTACGCCGCAACCGCCATGGGCGAGTATTTCCGCGACAGTGGCAAGCACGCACTGGTGATGTACGACGATCTTTCAAAACACGCCATGGCCTATCGCGAAATCTCGCTGCTGCTGCGCCGTCCACCGGGCCGCGAGGCGTATCCCGGAGACGTGTTCTATCTCCACTCGCGCTTGCTTGAGCGTTCGTCGAAGATGAGCGACAAGCGCGGCGGTGGCTCGCTCACGGCTCTGCCGGTTATCGAGACTCAAGCCGGCGACGTTTCAGCCTACATTCCCACCAACGTTATTTCCATCACCGACGGTCAGATCTTTCTCGAGACCGATCTCTTCAACTCCGGCGTTCGCCCTGCCGTAAACGTTGGCCTCTCGGTATCGCGCGTGGGCTTCTCGGCGGCCATCAAAGCTGTAAAGCAGGTAGGTTCCACACTCAAGCTCGACCTGGCGCAGTATCGCGAACTGGCAGCCTTTGCGCAGTTCGGTTCCGATCTTGACCCGCTTACGCAGAAGCAGCTCAACCGCGGCCAGCGCCTCACCGAATTGCTCAAACAGCCGCAGTTCCAGCCACTCACCTGGCAGCAGCAGGCCATCGTTCTCTTTGCCGGCACGCAGGGCTACCTCGACGATTTGAAAGTCTCTGACATTCGCGCTTTCGAAGACAGACTATACAAGTACATCGACGCTTCGCAGCAGGCGCTCGTGTCTGACCTCACCGAGAAGAAGCAACTCGACGACGACCTGCGCAACCGCCTGCATGCGGCGTTGAAGGAGTACTCGACGAACTTCAAACAGGAGCTGGCAGCTACGGCTGCGAAGTAAAACAGCAGCTTCTAGCCTCTAGCTTCTAGCTCCCAGCTAAAAACCAGAGGCTAAGCGCTGGAGCAGAGTTTCAAGACTGAACAGGAAAAGCTAGTAGCTAGGAGCTAGCAGCTAAGAACAATGGCAAACGTACTCGATCTCCGGCGCCGCATCCGAAGCGTGAAAAACACGCGGCAGATCACCAAGGCCATGAAGATGGTTTCGGCGGCCAAGCTGCGCCGCGCCCAGGAGCGCGCGCTCGCGGCCCGCCCCTACGCCAAAATGATTACCAGCGTGCTCGAATCGCTCACCCGCCGCGTGAGCATCTTCGACGAGAGTACCGGCAGCATTGCTTCGCCGCTCTTTGTCACCCGGCCTGAAAAGCGCGTGCTGATTATCGTGGTCAGCGGCGACAAGGGATTCGCCGGCGCATTCAACGCCAACATTCTCAAGACCGCCTACCAGTTCATCTCCGGCAACCCTGACAAGGAGATCGACGTGGAGGCCGTGGGCCGCAAGGCTCGCGACATGATGCGCCGCCGCTATCCCATTGCCGAATACACCGAAAAGACCGACGATGGCGGGGTTGTCCACCAGGTTCGCAACGCACGCAAAGGGCCTGTCGAAGTAACCGGCGATCATGTGGGCATGCTGATCAAGCTCGAAACCTCTCGAGTTGAAGAACTGGCGCACAGCATCATCTCCCGCTACGTGAGCGAGGAGATTGACGCGGCCTACATCGTCTACAACGAGTTCAAGTCGGTCATCCAGCAGCGGCTAGTGGTTGAAAAGCTGCTGCCGCTCATCAAGATTGGCGCACCGCAGATTACCGAGGCCACCGAGCCCACCGCCGAAGAGAAAGAACGCGCTGCCGAAGCGGCGCTTTCAGCGGGCATTGAGATCGAGCCGGCCGATGAGCACGAGGCCGAAGAAGAAGCCAAGAAGTTCGGCACCGCCAATGTTGACTACATCTACGAGCAGCCGCCCGAGGAACTTTTCGCCGGCCTGCTTCCGCAATACATTTTTGCAATGCTTTACCACGCCATGACGGAATCGGTGGCCGCGGAGCACGCGGCCCGCATGACGGCCATGGATTCGGCAACCAACAACGCCTCCGACATGATTGACTCGCTCACGCTGCACATGAACCGCGTGCGCCAGGCAGCGATCACCAAGGAGATTATCGAGATTGTTTCGGGCGCAGCGGCGCTGTAAAGCAGGGAACAAGGGACCAAGGGAACGAGGGAACAAGGTTTCCGCAATCGGAGTTTTGAGTTTTGTAACAGGGCACGGCAGGCAGGTCAGGGCTTCAACTCTGACAGTCTTGAAAGGGCACGACTTTAGTCGTGCCGAATCGAGGCCATTAATTCGAACGGGCTTTAGCCCCTGAGGGAACGCGATTTGAACGTTTAGCAAGGACCTGAAATGAGAATCCGCGAGCTTTTGCAAACCGAGATTTGGAGCAAAGAAACCTCACGGAAAATCATTCGGCGAATTTGGAAGTCCTTGAAACCGGCAGGAGTTGTGCTTGGGATTTCGATCTTGCTGCTGGGAGCTGTTTTTGCGGTGGAGTGGTATTGGCTCACCAGCGGAGAACGCAGGGCTGGCAGAGTCGCGTTGCCGCAGATCGAGGAATTGGAAAAACTCGTCGACTGCAATTGCGATCAGTTCTCAACCGTTGAGATCCAAGCAAAGGCCGCCGTCGAGGATGCGAATCGGCGAGCCTAGACGTTACGAGATCATATGGTCGCGAACGGATTGATCTTCTATCGCATGGAAATTGAGCAGAAACGGGCCGAAGATGTTCGTGAAGCGCAGCTGAAGATGTTGATTCAGCAAAAGCATTTGCAATGGCATTCAAACTCGAAGCTTGACGAAGAAGAGCGTACGTCAGACTTGCAAATTTTCAATACGATTCGTTCTGGACTTCACAAAGAGTTGGATTAGCAACAAGTTTGTATTCGAAAAGGCAAAAGAGAATGGCAGAAAACATCGGCAAAGTAATTCAGGTCTCCGGCCCGGCCGTAGACGTTCAGTTTGAAGAAGCAACCATGCCGCCTATCTATCAGGCGCTGCGCGTCACCTCGGACGGCTTCACCGTCCCCACGCCCATCAACGTGGTCCTCGAGGTGCAGCAGCACCTGGGCGAGGGCCGCGTGCGCACGGTTGCCATGGAAGCCACCGACGGCATGGTCCGCGGCATGCAGGCCATCGACCTCGGCGGCCCCATCCGCATGCCCGTGGGCAAAGAGACGCTGGGCCGCGTGCTCAACGTCATCGGCGAGCCCGTGGACGAGCTCGGCCCCATCGGCGCAACGCAATTCATGCCCATTCATCGCCCCGCGCCGCTCTTCGACGAGCAGTCGACCCACGAAGAGATGTTCGAGACCGGCATCAAGGTCATCGACCTCATTCAGCCCTTTTTGAAGGGCGGCAAGATCGGCCTGTTCGGCGGCGCAGGCGTAGGCAAGACCGTCGTCATTATGGAATTGATCAACAACGTGGCCAAAAACCACGGCGGCTACAGTGTGTTTGGCGGCGTGGGCGAACGCACCCGCGAAGGCAACGACCTGTGGCTTGAAATGAGCGAGTCGGGCGTAATCAAGCCCGGCAAGTGGCAGGAGTCGAAGTGCGCGCTGGTTTACGGCCAGATGACCGAGCCCCCCGGAGCGCGCCTGCGCGTGGCCTTGAGCGCCCTCACCGTCGCCGAGTATTTCCGCGACGTCGAGGGCTCCGACACACTGCTCTTCATCGACAACATCTTCCGCTTTACGCAGGCCGGCTCCGAGGTTTCAACGCTGCTGGGCCGCATGCCTTCGGCCGTGGGCTACCAGCCCAACCTGGCCACCGAAATGGGCGAGCTGCAGGAGCGCATCACTTCAACGAGCAAGGGTTCGGTTACGTCGGTGCAGGCCGTCTACGTGCCCGCCGACGACTTGACCGATCCCGCGCCAGCCACTACCTTTGCCCACCTTGACGCGACCACCGTGTTGAGCCGTCCGCTGTCTGAGCTCGGCATCTATCCGGCTGTTGACCCGCTGGCCTCCACCTCGCGCATTCTTACCGCGCGCGTGGTCGGGCAGGAGCACTACGACGTCGCCCAGGGCGTGAAGCGGATTCTTCAGCGCTACAAAGATCTTCAGGACATCATCGCCATCCTGGGCATCGACGAACTGTCTGAAGACGACAAACTGACGGTCGCCCGGGCAAGAAAAGTGCAGAAATTCCTGTCGCAGCCTTTCCACGTGGCCGAGCAGTTCACCGGCATTGCCGGCAAGTACGTAAAAATCGCCGATACGGTGCGCAGCTTCAAGGAAATCATCGAAGGCAAGTACGACGACATCCCTGAGCAGGCGTTTTACATGCAGGGCTCGATTGAAGACGTGCTGGCCAAGGCCGAATCGTTGAAGGCGACGGTGTAAGAACAGTTGTCAGTGAACAGTGGTCAGTGGTCAGTTTTTCCGAGCCGCTGCGATCCGTTTCAACTGACACTGATTGAAGGGTAAGCGAGCCGGGGTTGTCATCAGCAAGATCGGCAGTGGCCGGGTTTTAACTGATCACTGATCACTGACAACTGACCACTGTCGACTGAAAGGAGCCTATGGCAGATCAAGACAACAACCTCCGCGTTCGCCTCGTAACCCCCGAGCGCATTCTCTTTGAGAGCAACGCGACAGCTGTCGAGCTGCCTTCGAAGACGGGCTACTTCGAAGTGCTCTACGGGCACGCTCCGCTCATGGCCGAGCTGGGCGCGGGCGACGTCCGCATCCACACCGGCGCAGGCATTGATTCTTCGGCACCGGACTCCACCCGCTACAACGTCAGCTGGGGATTCGCCGAGGTACTGCCCGACCGCGTCACGATTCTCGCTAACGACGCGCTCAAGCCCGAAGAGATCGACACCAAGCGCGCCCAGCAGCAGCTCGACCGCGGCAACAAGCTGTGGAACGAAGCCGGCGAAAGCGAACCGGCATACGACGAAGCGCTCCGCGTCATCAACGAAGCCGAAGCCAAGCTGGCCTCGGCGGCGGAAAAATAACGCTCCGACATAATTCTTGGCTCATCGCACGACGCCTTGCCCACAGCAGCAGGGCGTTGTGATTGTTCGACGAGACCAAATAGCTATAGTTGCTTCATTATAAAACGTACGTATTCCTGGCTGCAGCCGCAATAGTTTTGATACCCCATACGCAGTTCCGGGCAGCAGGTCAAACTTCTCTCCAGTGCACATCGCCTAACACGGCAGAGATATACGTTGGGTCTTTTCGAGTTGAGCCTCATTAGCTGTCGATAGAACCTCTGGTATAGCGGACCAAAGACGACCCGGACACCCGCAAAATTTCCCATAAAAGACGATGCTGTTTGCTAAAGTGCTGCGAGACAGGTGTAGTTTCCACACGTCTGCATTCGTCTACAACTCTCCGTACTGCCGGGCAACTGCTTCATGGATGTGACTGGCCAATCTGTGAAAGACGTTTTCCTGAAGTTCGAGTTCGCGAGGTCAAAAGCCACCAAAATCCGCCCTTGCGCCATCCCGACAAGCGTTCTATCCACGAATATATCGATCCAAGCTGGACGATTATTGATCGCCGGCATGATATAGTCCGGCCGCTCTGAATGATCTTGAGCTTTTTCCCCCTCGATTTCGTTACGCTTCTCCGTCGCCTACGGGCAGACCGGCCGTGCTGGTGAGAACGGACTTCGCTCAAGCCGACGAGAAATTCTTCGGCGGTACCGACGCCACCATCCTTTCGGACCGCGCTTTTAAGTCAAATGGTTGTGTATATGCCGCAATACTCGCTCACTCGAGATAACCGCGCGGGCCGGGCTGAATGCGGCCATTGGTTCACTGTTCGTTTGTGCAGCGTTAAAATCCATCGCGGGCCGGAACCTGCGCAATTCTACCGCGGATCCCTTCGCAGCATCTCAATGCCCGTCTGTGTTCGCATCGGCTCTTCCCGCAATTCGGAAAGATCAAAAGGTTCCACCCGTGTCCCGCATCCGCCTGTTTTTCGCCGCCGCCATCTTTCTCGCCTCGTTCCTGCTCTTTCTCGTCGAGCCGATGGCCGCAAAACAACTGCTCCCGTTCCTTGGCGGCTCGGCCGCGGTCTGGATCACCTGCCTCGTCTTCTTTCAATCCGCTCTCCTGGTTGCCTACGCCTACGCGCATTGGCTCAGCCGTCGCCCGCGCTTGGCGCTGCATCTCGGAGTTCTGGCCGCGGCGCTCGCTCTTGCTTTCTACTGGGCATCTCGGCGGCGTCGATCTCTCCAACGGATCTTCGCATCCAGTCGCCACTATCTTCCTCGCGCTCTCGATCTGGATCGGGCTTCCATTCCTCGCGCTCGGCGCCACCAGCCCGCTGCTGCAGGTGTGGTGGTCGCAGATTGAAGGCGACCACCATTCCCTACCGCCTTTTCGCGCTCTCGAATCTCGCCTCGCTGCTCGCGCTCGCCGCCTATCCCACGCTCATCGAACCCAACTTCACCCTGCGCACCGCAGCGCGTCGCCTGGCTCTCGGGATTCGCGCTTTTCGCAATCCTCTCCGCCGCTATCGCGTTCCGCACGCGCAAAGCCGCGACTGCCGCGCCGGTACGCCGACGCCGCGATCGACCCAATGCGCCCATTCAGCCCGCGGCAACCCTCAAGCACAAGCTCCTCTGGCTGCTGCTGCCCATGGGTCGCGTCCATGCAGCTCAGCGCCGTCACCAGCTACATCACCGCCAACATCGCGCCCATTCCGCTGCTCTGGATTCTCCCTCTCGGCGTCTATCTCATCACCATCATCCTGGCCTTCGAGTTTCCACGCCTGCTGCCGCGCGGAATCGTTGTCCGCTTTCTCGTAGTGATGCTGGCCGGCCTGGCATACATGCTCGCGCAGATCGATGTCACAGTGCCCATGCGCATCGGTGTCGGATTCTTCCTCGCCGAATTGCTCTTCGCCTGCCTCTTCTGCCACGTTGAGGCCTACGCGCTACGACCTCAGCGCACATCGGAGTCCACGGTCTTTTATCTGCTGTTCGCCGCCGGCGGCGCGCTCGGCTCCTTCATCGTCGGCATCGCCTTTCCGCTCCTTTTCTCGTATAGCTACGATCTCGCCATTACCTTCTTCTTCACCGCATTGCTGGCGCTCTTCGCCACCTGGCGCGGCGGCTGGCAACAGCGGCTGCTCTGGTCCGCCGCCACTGCCTCTATGCTGGTGCTCACCATCTGGCTCAACATCGCCTACCAGCGCGGAACCACCGTGGCCATCCGCAACTTCTACGGCGCGCTACGGGTGAAGCAGAATTTCGGCTTTCCCGACGCAGTGCTGCGCACGCTCACCAACGGAACGATCCAGCACGGCACGCAGATCTTCGGCACCGACATTCAGAGAAAAACACCGACCACCTACTACGCTCTCGACTCCGGCGTCGGTATCGCTTTGCGTTACTGCTGTCACAATCAGCCGCGCAACATCGGCGTCATCGGCCTCGGCGCGGGAACCATCGCCGCCTACGGCCAGCCCGGCGATCGCATCCGCTTCTACGAAATCAACCCCGCCGTCCAGCCCATCGCACGCAATGTCTTTACCTACATCCGTGAGTCGGGAGCGCAGGTCTCGATTGTCGAAGGCGACGCGCGCACCTCGCTGGCCCGCGAGGCTCCGCAAAACTTCAACGTCCTGGTAGTCGACGCCTTCTCCGGCGACGCCATCCCGTTGCACCTTCTCACTGCTGAAGCCCTCGCGCTCTATCGCCGCCATCTCGCGCCCGGCGGCATCCTTGCCTTCCACATCTCCAACCAGCACGTCGATCTCGAACCCGCTATCGCGCTGCTCGCGCAATCGGCCGGCATGAAGGCAATGCGCATCTCGAGCGGGGCCAACGACGAGCGCGGCGAGTTCAGCGCCTACTGGGTGCTGGTCAGCAGCAACGGGGACTTCTCCACCCAGCCGCAGGTCGCCGCCGCAGCCAAACCACCCATTCTCAAGCCCGGCCTGCGCCTTTGGACTGACGACTACTCAAGCCTGCTGCCACTGCTGCGGTGGTAGCTTTGTAAGAGCCAGTAGCCAGTAGCCGCCGGCTGACTGTCTGACTTGCCCATCCTACGTCCAGCCCGATAAAGTTTGAGCCGTGACTTCTCCCGCGTGAGCACCGATCTGGCGTGCCGGCGGAAACTGTTCCAACCATCTCTTCCGAGGATCCTGCATGTCTTCTTTGCCTGTTTCAACCGTTGCCCAACGCGACATCGACTCCACCCTGCGCGAAAATCGCGTCTTTCCGCCGCCGCCGGAGTTTGCCGCAGCCGCCCACATCAAGAGCCTCGAACAATACGAAGCCATGTACAAGGAGTCCATCCAAAACCCCGAAAAATTCTGGGCCGGAGTCGCCAGCGACCTGCACTGGTTCAAGAAGTGGGACAAAGTGCTCGACTGGAACCTGCCCTGGGCCAAGTGGTTTGTCGGCGGCAAAACCAATCTCTGCTACAACTGCGTCGACCGTCATGCCCTGGGCGAGCGGGCAAAAAAGACCGCCATCATCTGGGAAGGCGAGCCGGGCGAGATTCGCCGCCTTACCTATGCCGAGCTGCACGTTGAAGTGCAGAAGTTCGCCAACGCGCTCAAGTCTCTCGGCATCCAGAAGGGTGACCGCGTAGCCGTTTACATGGGTATGACGCCCGAGCTGGCCATCGCCCTGCTGGCTTGCGCTCGCATCGGCGCAGTCCACTCGGTTATCTTCGGCGGGTTCGCCGCCAACGCCATCGCCGACCGCGTCAACGACTCAGGCTGCATCGCTATTCTCACCCAGGACACCAGCTATCGCCGCGGCAATGAGATTCAGCTCAAGCGCACGGTCGACGAGGCCATGCCTGCCTGTCACACCGTCAAGCATATAGTGGTGTTGAAGCGCACCGGCACGCCGGTCAACATGGTTGAGGGCCGCGACTATTCGTGGCACGACCTTGTGGCCGCTGCCGCGCCAGAATGCCCGGCCGCGGAGCAGGATTCAGAGGATCCGCTCTACATTCTTTACACCTCCGGCTCAACCGGCAAGCCCAAAGGCCTGCTCCACACCACCGGCGGCTACGCGGTACAAACCTACATCACCACCAAATACGTCTTCGATCTGCGCGAAGAAGACATTTACTGGTGCACGGCCGACGTGGGCTGGGTCACCGGCCACTCGTATGTGGTCTATGGGCCGCTGCAGAACGGCGCAACCGTGCTGATGTACGAGGGCGCGCCCAACTGGCCCGACTTTTCTCGCTTCTGGAAGATCGTTGACGATCACAAGGTGACCGTCTTCTACACCGCGCCCACAGCCATTCGCGCGTTCATCAAGTGGGGAGATGAATACGTCGACAAGCACGATCTCAGCTCGCTGCGTTTGCTCGGCACTGTCGGCGAGCCCATCAACCCTGAAGCGTGGATGTGGTACCGCGAGAAGATCGGCCACAACCGCTGCCCCATTGTCGACACTTGGTGGCAGACTGAGACCGGCGCCATCCTGATTGCTCCCATTCCGGGAGCAGTCCCCACCAAGCCCGGCTCGGCCACGCGCCCCTTCTTCGGCATCGAGCCTGCAGTCGTCACCCGCCCCGACGCCAACGGCCACTACCATACTGTTCCGGCGGGCAGCGGCGGCCTGCTAATCATAAAGAGGCCCTGGCCGTCGATGGCCCGAACCGTTTACGGCGACCCCGAGCGCTACACGAGGACCTATTGGAGCGACGTGCCGGGCGCCTATTTTA
>CAVSYM010000037.1:0-17687 GCA_963732165.1 uncultured Acidobacteriaceae bacterium | reverse complement strand
AACGTATCGCTCGACTGATCGCAAACGGCTGGCGCCCGGCGATACCCTGCGCTTTGAGCGCGTCGCCGGCGGAGCCACGACGAATCGAGCTGGGCTAGCCCGTACGCGCCATTGCTCGTAATTTCTATTCCCCGGAGTTTAAATTTGTATCGCCGGTCTCCAGAGGCTGCGGAAAAACTCTGCTAGAGGACAAGAAGGTTAGGGCACGACTTCAGTCGTGCCGATAAGGGCAATAAAGAGGCGGGGTTTTAACCCCTGCGGGATGATTTTTCTGGAACTTTACTCCACTCAATGAGTTTTTCCGCAGCCCGCCCAGACCGGCTCACAGTGGGTCTCCAGACCCTCCGATGAAGCAGCCAGCACGTCTTACGGCTCCGGCTCGAACCCACGGCCACTTCGCCCGCCCACCGTCCGCTCATTTACCGTGAACCCGGCCGGTGTCTGGAAGAGCGCCGCTGCAGGCTCATCGCGACTGATGTTGGTGAGCGTCATCGTCGTTGCGCCCACGCGTGGATCGGTATCGACGCGCATCACCACAACCTTCAGGTCTGCAGAAGCCCATGTCTCGTGGGTAATGGTGATCGGCTTGTCGTTGCCTTGCGCGCCCGCGGGAATCACCCTCGTCGTCCGAGTACCGTCAGCCACAACACCGTTGATCGTCTTCGTGCCCAGGCTCTCCGTCGTCGGGGCCGGCAGATTGCGATTTCCGTGGAAACGCGCGCCCGCCATATCGCCATCAGCATTACGCGGCCCGTGGAACTGGCTCGGATCGGGCAGGTGCAATACGTTGGCCTGCTTTGAGTCAGGCGAATACGTGATGGCCGTGTGGCTTACGGGGTCAAAAACGCGGACAAACGAGCGGTTGTGCGGTCCCTCGCCGCCAGACCCCGCGTTTGTCGCCGAAGGCAGCGTCTGCGTAAAGATGCGCCCCTCGAAGTCGCGCGCCTCCTTCATCACATCGGTGTGGATGATTGTCGTGCCGTCTGTCAATGCCTGGGTGCGCGTTATGGTCCGAGTCGCGCTGAAAGGCGCACCTGTCGTTACCTGGCCGTGGAACTCGCCAAACCCTTCGCCATGGCCGAACCCCGCCCCAAACCCAGGGCCGAATCCCCGCTGCGCATTTAACGCCGGCACTGCCGTAACCGCCAAAGCCAACCCGGCTACCGCACACAAAACTCCGCACTTGTTCATCGTTGACCTCCTCATCGGCCCGCTCCGGGCACAGAATCATTTCACTTGCTTTGCCCAAATTGACGTCATCCACGCGTCCGAAGAGTACACGCGAGACACAGATTCTGAGGAAAAGTTGCGGGAAGCGGAAGAAATCAGTTGAGCTGAAGGCACGCGTTACGCCGGCGCCGGAGGTTCCGCATCCAGGCAATAAGTCATCTGTCCGTCTTACCCTTGCCTCAACCCCCCGTTTTCGGCGATACTTAGATGTTGCGTCTTGCGCGGCTACGCCTCTTTGCGGACCTCGCGCACTGGCTGCGCCACCGGCGACGGCCCTTGAAAAAGACCCCCAACAGACAAGTTTGAAAGGAACCATACTCCGTGGTAATGATTCGTCTGGCGCGCGTTGGCGCCAAAAAGCAGCCCTACTATCGCATCGTGGTTATTGAAAAGGACCGCGCCCGCAACGGCCGGTCGATTGAAGTGATCGGCACCTACAATCCGCGCACCAGCCCGGCCAGCGTTGAGCTCAAGCATGACCGCGTTGCCTACTGGCGCGGCGTTGGAGCGCAGCTTTCGCCCACCGTGGCAAAGTTGGTGGCCAACAGCTCAGTCCCGACCACCGCTCCCATACTCCTGCTCCGGAACCGGCTACTGCCCCTGTTGCCGACACGGCCGCAGCCTGATTCATCTTCCCGTAATTCGACCATTTCTGGTCTCCGGAGTAGCGCCGCAGAATACCTTCGCGCATAGAATTCTCTTACGGCAGCCGACTGTCGCAAATCCAACTTGCTCACCGAGTTCCTATCTGGCTTATACTAAGTGGTCACGAGCCGGTCGAGCATTTTGGCAATGTAGAAGGTCAGGGGCAAGAGCATGACCCAGGTTGATATGGTTGAGGTTGAAGAGTTGGTCCGCGAAATCGCACGGGCCCTGGTGGATGAACCCGCAGCCGTTGAAGTAGAGTCGGTAGACCGGGATGAGAACACCGTTCTCAAGCTCCGCGTGGCGCCCCAGGATGTGGGCAAGGTAATCGGCAAACAAGGCCGCACTGCCCGCTCGGTCCGCACCATCCTCGGGGCGGTCAGCATGAAACTCCATCACCGCTACACGCTCGATATCCTCGAAGAGGACGACGAGGAGTAGCATGGTTGGCGGCTCCCGTCTCATTCCGAATTTTGGAAAGCCAGGTTCGAGAGCCGCGATGACTGCGCCCCCGACCGACTGAGCCTAATGAGCCCAGCCCGTGGGCCGTGCTGGCGCATGTCCGCCGGCCCCAGGGCCGCAAAGGCGAGGTCTTCGCCGATATCCTTACCGATTTCCCTGAAAAGTTCGCCGAGCGCCGCCGTCTCTGGCTGGTGCGCGACGGCACGAGCGCCCCTTCGAATCGGGTGCTCCAGATCCGGGGTCCCCGCGGACAGGTCTTCGTTCGCGGGGTGGAGATCCCTCGCATTTTGGGACCTGGGAGACCGGTTCTACTAACCTCAAACCCCCATTAGAACTTCCCTTCGAAGTCCATCTCACCAACCACTGGCTTCACAAGGAGTAATGATCTCCCGCTTGGAGGGCGTTATTCCATCTCCGCCGCTCGTCCCTGAAAGGCCTCTACATCGCCATTTCCCGTGCCGAGCGCCGCGCCGCTGAGCGTCGCCGAGTAGCCATTGACGACCTGGTCGGGCGCCTGCTGGTAGACGTTGCGCAACCCGAACCACGCATCGTAGGGCCCATTGAAGACGTGGACCGCAGCGCTGGGCCCGTAGCGCTACTTGTCATGTCGCCGACCCATGGAGAAATCCTCGTCCCATTCGCAAATGACTACCTTACCACATCGATCTCGAAAGCCGCCGCGTGGAGATCCATCTCCACGCGGCGGCTTTCGAGATCGATGCGGCACAGGTAGTCCTTTTGCGAATGGGACGAGGATTTCTCCATGGGCCGCGCACTACAAGTAGCGCTACGGGCCCAGCGGTGCGGTCCACGTCTTCAATGGGCCCTACGACGCGCGGCTCGGGTTGCGCAACGTCAACCAGCAGGCACCCCACCAGGTCGTCAACGCTAAGGCCTCACCCTCGGCCAGCGGCGGCGCTCGGCACGGGGAATGGCGATGTAGAGGCCTTTCAGGGACTCAGCGGCGGAGATGGAGTTGACACCCTCGAAGTGGAGAACGATGCCTCTCTTGTGAAACCAGTGGTTGGTGAGATGGACTTCGAGGGGAAGTTTTGACGGGGGGTTTGAGGTTAGTAGAACCGGTCTGCCGGGTCCCCAACTGCGAGGGATCTCCACTCCGCGAACGAAGACCTGTCTGCGGGGACCCCGGATCTGGGGCACCCGAATTTGTGACAGAGCCGCCTTGGACACCCGTGCCTTCACGCACCAGCCACAGACGGCGTCGCTCGGCGAACTTTTCAGGGAAATCGGTGAGGATATCGGCGAAGACTTCGCCTTTGCGGCCCTGGGGCCGGCGGACATGCGCTAGCACGGCCCACGGGCTGGGCTCATCAGGCGAAGTCATCGCGGCCCCAAATCTGGCTCCGAAAATCCGGAGTTACAGCGGTTACAGGATGAATATACCCAGGCGGCAGTACGCTCAAGTCGACCCGGCCCCATGGAGAGGCGACCCGGCACAAATGCTCGATTGGGCTCATCTATCCTGGAACCGCTCTGGACGGGAGCCGCCAACCATGCTACTCCTCGTCGTCCTCTTCGAGGATATCGAGCGTGTAGCGGTGATGGAGTTTCATGCTGACCGCCCCGAGGATGGTGCGGACCGAGCGGGCAGTGCGGCCTTGTTTGCCGATTACCTTGCCCACATCCTGGGGCGCCACGCGGAGCTTGAGAACGGTGTTCTCATCCCGGTCTACCGACTCTACTTCAACGGCTGCGGGTTCATCCACCAGGGCCCGTGCGATTTCGCGGACCAACTCTTCAACCTCAACCATATCAACCTGGGTCATGCTCTTGCCCCTGACCTTCTACATTGCCAAAATGCTCGACCGGCTCGTGACCACTTAGTATAAGCCAGATAGGAACTCGGTGAGCAAGTTGGATTTGCGACAGTTAGCCGCCGTAACAGATTCTATGCGCGAAGGTACTCTGCGGCGCTACTCGGAGACCAGAAATGGTCGAATTACGAGGAGAAGAATCAGGCTGCGGCGGTGTCGGCAGCCGGGGCAGTGGCCGGTTCCGGAGCAGGAGTGGGAGCGGTGGTCGGAACTGAAGCGTTGGCCACCAGCTTTGCCACGGTGGGCGAAAGCTGCGCTCCAACGCCGCGCCAGTAGGCAACGCGGTCATGCTTGAGCTCAACGCTGGCCGGGCTGGTGCGGGGATTGTAGGTGCCGATCACTTCAATGGACCGGCCGTTGCGGGCGCGGTCCTTTTCAATAACCACGATGCGATAGTAGGGCTGCTTTTTGGCGCCAACGCGCGCCAGACGAATCATTACCACGGAGTATGGTTCCTTTCAAACTTGTCTGTTGGGGTCTTTTTCAAGGGCCGTCGCCGGTGGCGCAGCCAGTGCGCGAGGTCCGCAAAGAGGCGTAGCCGCGCAAGACGCAACATCTAAGTATCGCCGAAAACGGGGGGTTGAGGCAAGGGTAAGACGGACAGATGACTTATTGCCTGGATACGGAACCTCCGGCGCCGGCGTAACGCGTGCCTTCAGCTCAACTGATTTCTTCCGCTTCCCGCAACTTTTCCTCAGAATCTGTGTCTCGCGTGTACTCTTCGGACGCGTGGATGACGTCAATTTGGGCAAAGCAAGTGAAATGATTCTGTGCCCGGAGCGGGCCGATGAGGAGGTCAACGATGAACAAGTGCGGAGTTTTGTGTGCGGTAACCGGGTTGGCTTTGGCGGTTACGGCAGTGCCGGCGTTAAATGCGCAGCGGGGATTCGGCCCTGGGTTTGGGGCGGGGTTCGGCCATGGCGAAGGGTTTGGCGAGTTCCACGGCCAGGTAACGACAGGTGCGCCTTTCAGCGCGACTCGGACCATAACGCGCACCCAGGCATTGACAGACGGCACGACAATCATCCACACCGATGTGATGAAGGAGGCGCGCGACTTCGAGGGGCGCATCTTTACGCAGACGCTGCCTTCGGCGACAAACGCGGGGTCTGGCGGCGAGGGACCGCACAACCGCTCGTTTGTCCGCGTTTTTGACCCCGTAAGCCACACGGCCATCACGTATTCGCCTGACTCAAAGCAGGCCAACGTATTGCACCTGCCCGATCCGAGCCAGTTCCACGGGCCGCGTAATGCTGATGGCGATATGGCGGGCGCGCGTTTCCACGGAAATCGCAATCTGCCGGCCCCGACGACGGAGAGCCTGGGCACGAAGACGATCAACGGTGTTGTGGCTGACGGTACTCGGACGACGAGGGTGATTCCCGCGGGCGCGCAAGGCAACGACAAGCCGATCACCATTACCCACGAGACATGGGCTTCTGCAGACCTGAAGGTTGTGGTGATGCGCGT
Source organism: uncultured Acidobacteriaceae bacterium (assembly GCA_963732165.1). Lineage (GTDB taxonomy): Bacteria > Acidobacteriota > Terriglobia > Terriglobales > Acidobacteriaceae > Telmatobacter. Next base: position 12,045 of record CAVSYM010000037.1, on the reverse strand, counting down.
CGATACCGATCCACGCGTGGGCGCAACGACCATGACGCTCACCAACATCAGTCGCGATGAGCCTGCAGCGGCGCTCTTCCAGACACCGGCCGGGTTCACGGTAAATGAGCGGACGGTGGGCGGGCGAAGTGGCCGTGGGTTCGAGCCGGAGCCGTAAGACGTGCTGGCTGCTTCATCGGAGGGTCTGGAGACCCACTGTGCAGCCGGTCTGGGCGGGCTGCGGAAAAACTCATTGAGTGGAGTAAAGTTCCAGAAAAATCATCCCGCAGGGGTTAAAACCCCGCCTCTTTATTGCCCTTATCGGCACGACTGAAGTCGTGCCCTGACACTTCTTGCCCCTTAGCAGAGTTTTTCCGCAGCCTCTGGAGACCGGCGATACAAATTTAAACTCCGGGGAATAGAAACTCGAGCATGGGCCGTACGCGCTCAGCCCAGCTCGATTCGTCGTGGGTGCCGCCGGCGACGCGCTCAAAGCGCAGGGTATCGCCGGGGCGCCAGCCGTTGGCGATCAGTCGCCGGTTGAGGTGTTCGGCATTCTGCAAGGTTCGCCGGCCCTCGCGGTCGCCTACATCGAGCCACATGCGCGGCCGCTCCCATATCTGGGGCGCGCGCTCATTCACGTAGCCGAGAATGCTCTTGTGATTCCACCACACGCTGGGCGATAGTACGGCGAGCTTGCCGAAACACTCTGCGTGGCGCAGTCCCAGGTAGAGCGTAACCAGCCCGCCAAGCGACGAGCCGCCCAGGCCGGTATTTTCTCGCTCGGTGCGCACGCGGTAGCGCCGTGCGATCCAGGGCATCATTTCCCGCGTCAAAAGCAGGCCGTAGCTGGCGGCCTCGCCTCCGCCCATCTGCCAGTCGCGCTCGGGTGTGTACTCAGCCAGGCGCCGGTCGCCGGTGTTGTAAATGCCCACGATGATGAGCGGCTCGACAGTGCCTTCGTGAATCGCTTCGTCGGCCTGTTCGCGGATGCGCCAGGTCTTGCCGGGGACGAAGGAGGTGCGGGGGTCGAAGAGGTTCTGGCCATCGTGCATATAGAGCACCGGGAAGGCGCGGTCCGGTTCGAGGTCGTATTCCGGCGGCAGATAGACGATGACGTCGCGTTTGTCAGGCAGATAGCGACTCTCGAATCCCCGGTGCAAGCGCAAGCGCGGATGCAGCTCGGGAAGGTCCGGCTCTGCGGGGCTCGCGGCTGAGGTCGGCCACAGCTGCGGCTGGGGATCGGAAGCCATGGTCTATTTTGCCAAATGTCGGCGGTTTGCGTGTTGAAGACCGGACCCAAACCGCCGGTGACAGGTTCTTGTGAGGAAATCGTGACGCAGCGCCCATGCAGCGCGCTGCTATCATGCCTAGAAGCGTTCCCCGGCAAAGGTTCATCAAGCCCCTCAAACAGCTCGCGGCGCGCAGCAGGCTACCCACCAATGAATCGCGAATATCACAAGTGGTACTCGCCGCGGCTGGGCCGCGAGATGGAGCTGCTGGTCTTTGGCCACGCGGGCGTGCCGGTCGTGGTGTTTCCCACCTCGGGCGGGCGATTCTTTGAGTTTGAAGATCGCGGCATGGTGAACGCGCTGGGCGGCCGCATTGACGGCGGCAATGTGCAACTCTACTGCGTCGATTCCGTGGACATGGAGAGCTGGTACAACCGGCGCGTGCCTCCGCGCTGGCGCATCGCGCGCCACGTGCAGTACGAGGACTACTTGATGAGCGAGGTGCTGCCGCTGATACGCCAGAAGAACGGCGATCCGCATCTTGTTGCGTTGGGCTGCAGCTTTGGCGGCTACCACGCAACCAACATCGCGCTGCGCCATCCGGACTGTTTCAGCGGGCTGCTTTCTATGTCGGGCGCGTTCGAGTTGTCGAACTTTCTCAATGGCTATTACGACCAGGACTGCTACTTCAACCTGCCCACCCACTACCTGCCCAACCTGGGTGACGGTTGGTACTTCGACCACTACCGGCGCAACACTTACGTGCTCGCGACCGGATGGGACGACCAGTGCCTGGGGCAGAACCAGAATCTCGACCGCATTATGAGCCAAAAAGGAATACCGCATAAGCTCTATGTGTGGGACTCATACAACGCGCATGACTGGCCGACTTGGCAGCGGATGATGCAGGAGTATCTGTGAGGCAGCTTTCAGCCCTTAGCTATTAGCTGTCAGCTTCTTCGCGCGGGGAACGAAGGCTGCCGAGCGCGATGGTCCCGGAGGGGCGAATCGAAGGTAGCCCATGGATGAAATCCAACGGCGGAAGGAATCCTGGGAAGGTCGAGATATCAATGATTCCGCCCCGTAGGAGCGGTGCGAATGTTAATCCATTCCACGCACAACAGAGGTTAAGATGAGCGCATTGAATCCTTATGAGAGTTTTCTTGATGGGCGGCCGGTGGTGGAGATCCTGGCCGAAACCGCAAGCGTCATTTCCAGTTATCTCGACAAGATGGGTGCGGAGAAAGTGAGTAGAGCACCGGCGCCGGGCAAGTGGAGCCCTGCTGAAATCGTCGCTCACCTGGCCGACTGCGAGCTCGTCTTTGGGTTCAGGCTCCGGCAGACCCTGGCCGAAGATGGGCCCACCATCCAGCCTTTCGACCAGGACAAGTGGGCCGCAACTTATAAGGGAGTCAGCGCCGGTCTGGCGCTCGGCACGTTCAGTTCGTTGCGCGACTGGAATCTTCGTCTCATCGAGAACGCCTTGCCGCACTCCGCCGACAAGCCCATGATTCACCCGGAGCGCGGCGCCATGACATTCAAAACTGTTGTGGAGACGATGGCCGGCCACGATTTGAACCATCTGGGGCAACTTAAGAGGATTGCGGAGTACGAGTAGGTGCGAGACTGATCCCATCCCATGTCCCCAAGTGCGAGGGACATGGGGCACCCAACTTTTTAGCTGGCCTGACTCACGTGTGCTGCGTTCGCCTCAGAACCTACCGCAGGCGTGCCGGTCATCGCGTAGAGAATCACGTGAGCCGCGGCATCTTCGTCGTCGGTTGAGCGCAACATCAGGTCGTAGAGGTGCGGATCGCACCAGTGACGGCCGAACTGCTGATGAAGATATTTGGCGCGGTCGCCGTCGACCGTCCTCAGCCGCTGCTCCACGTCGGCGCCGGGTTCGAGACGCTTCTTGAGCCGCTCGATGCGCTCGCGCAACGGCGCGTAAACAAACACATGAAACGCATCGTGCCGGTGCTGCAAAATGCATTGCGCGCCGCGGCCCACGATTACGCAGTTTCCGGCGCCGCAGGCCTCTTCAATAATGTTCCGCGCGCGATCGACCATGGCATGGGCGTCGAAAATATCCTCCTCGGCGAGGGGACGCCCGGCAGCAAGCGCGACGCCGCGAATGGCCTCCTCGTTGACCCGGCGAAGCCACGAGTCGACGTGCTCGTCGTAGTGCTTGACCACGTGCGAGTCGACATGCGCGGCGCGTGCGATCTGGCCGATGATTTCCTGGTCCAGAAGCTTCCATCCGAGCCGCCGGGCGACGATTTGGGCAATCCGTCCGCCCCCGCTGCCGAACTCTCTTGAAACTGTGAGTACACGGTATTCCATGGCTACCCTCCTTTGCCAGATAAGGCGCAGCCTCACTCAATCGACGGTAAGAACTATACGCCAGCGCAAGGGAGGTGCGATGTGTCGGAGGGCACTGCGGCTTGGCACGCTGAAGCCGTGGCCTTTCAAAACCATGACGTAAACTGTGGCTGAGCAGATGTGTTCCGGTGGCCCAGCGACTCCGCCTTCAGGGCTTCAATCGGCGGGCACTACGGACTCACTCGAGGTCACCCCCAGGAGGCAGGAGCGTGAAACAAATCGGCGTACTGTTCGGTATGGAGAACAGCTTTCCCGGCGCGCTGGTGGAGCACATCAATGCGCGCAACATTGAGGGCATCCGAGCCGAGTTCGTCGAGACCGGCGCGGTCGCATTGAACAAAACACCCGCCTATTCCGTCATCGTCGACCGCATCTCGCACGACATTCCCTTCTATCGCGCGTTCCTCAAACACGCGGCCATCAACGGCACAATCATCGTCAACAATCCCTTCTGGTGGTCGGCAGACGATAAGTTTTTTAACTACACGCTGGCCGCCAAGCTGGGCGTGGCCGTGCCACCCACGGTGATTTTGCCGCACAAGCTCCACCCCGAGGGCACAACCGACCGTTCGATGCGCAACCTCGAGTATCCGCTCGACTGGGATTCCGTTTTTGCGTACGTGGGCGAGCACGGATTCATGAAGCCCGTGGATGGCGGGGGCTGGCGCGACGTGCATCATATTCACAACCGCGAGGAGTTCTTCAAGGCCTACGACCAGTCGCGCGACTTGTGCATGATGTACCAGAAGGCGGTCGAGTTTACCGACTACTTCCGATGCTACGTGGTGGGGCAAAAACTGGCCCATATCATGCCCTACGATCCGCGCAAGCCGCACGCCGAGCGCTATGTGCAACAGACGGCGCAGGGAGCGGCCGGGAAGAAACTTCTGAAGCGGATTGAACAGGATTGCCTGACGCTGTGCCGCGCGCTGGGTTACGACCTGAACACGGTCGAGTTCGCCGTGGAGAACGGCATCCCGTACGCCATCGACTTTATGAATCCCGCGCCCGACGCCGACCTTCACTCGGTGGGACCGGCGAATTTCGAGTGGATTGTGAATGCCGTGGCCGATTTGGCGATTGCCAAGGCGAAACTGGCACCGCATGTGATTGAGCTGCACTGGGCGTCGCTGCTAGGCGGAGCGGCCTCAGCGAAATCCACCAGAAAGCCGCTGAAGAAGAAGTCTGCATCCAAGAAAAAAGCGGTAAAGGGAGCAGACGATGGCAAAGGAAACGCGGCCGGACCAGACAAAAAAGCTTGACGAAGAAGAGGAACAGAGCGCGGCAAAAGACGAGCCCATGGGCAGCGTAGCCGCCGCGGTTCCGCGCGATGCGGGTTCTGCCCCCACTCATAAGGGCGGGCACGCCACGCTGGTTGCGGGCACCGAGGCAAGGCAGGCGGAAAAACCTGCGAGAGGGCGATCCAGGAAAGAACGTGGGCACTGAGTGCAAGTTTGATTCCGGCCCAGTTTTCCGAAGCGGCCCGAATGTGGCGATTGGAGGCCGAAAAGGAAGCCGACGTCGAGAACGCCCTCGAGCTTCGCCCCGGATCTCGGCCAGTCGGCTATGAGATTTCTCTGCTCGGGCCGTTGCTGCGCGTCCGATTCATGCCCGCTCAATTTATGCTTGACTGAAACGGCCTTACCGGCAGGTGCCCGTGCGCATAGGTCCGGTATCGGGCATGTTTCGTTGGAGGCGAATCGTATGCAAGTAAATTCAACCTTCTGCGACAGCGCGGTCAAGCTCGCACGTCCCGCGTGCATCGCTTTGATCTCGTTCCTGACCGGGGTCGTATTCCACGCGTGGTTAACCCGCGGCGATCGAGTCGAAGCAGCTTCTAATCACGTTTATCAGTTGATGATCTACCACGCATTGCCGGATAAAGCCCAGGCTCTCGAGTCAATTTTCCGCGACGTCTCGAAATTGCAAGCGAAACACGGCCTCAATGCTGTCGGTTATTGGGTTCCAGAAGGAAACGACGCGGCATGGGAAAACACTTTTGTATATGTGCTTGACCATCCCAGCCGCGAAGCCGCCGAGGCCAATTGGAACGCGTTGCATGCCGACCCCGAGTTTGAGCCCTATTTCAAGGCCGCCGCACCTTTGATTCAGCAGGCAAATGGAAACTACCTGGTGGATCTGGTGTACATGCGCCCGACGGATTATTCTGCGCTGAAATAGCCGTGACAAACGCGCTTCGGAGTGGCGTGGCGAACAACCGGCGTAGGTTTGCGAACGTGGATCGGGATCTCAATTTCTACCCGGCTTTCCACTGGCCCGCGTGCTGAGGCCAAGTTATCCTGTAGCCGGATGAGCGCGACGACCATCTGCCGAGCCCTGGGGTGCTTGCCCGCATGAGCACGCAGCGCTGGGGCGCGGGATTCAGCGCCGTAACTCGATTTGTGGCCGAGATTGAAGCGGCTGCGGCCGGGACGGGAAAGCTGCAGCCCGGATACGTGCTTGCGGGCGACGAGGTATTTCTGCTCGACCGCTGCCGGGCTGCGCTGCTGAAAGCGTTTGTGCCCCACGAGCTCAGAGATTTCAGCCTCTCCGATCTCGATCTCGCTTCCACCAATATTTTTGAAGTGCTCGACCGCGCGCAAACGCCGTCGTTGATGGCGCCATTCCAGTTAATCTTTGTGCGCAATGTGCGGCAGCTTTACACGCGCGGCGCAAAGAAAGACGAGTTCGCGGGGCTGGATCGGTACTTTAAGTCGCCAAACCCGCAGGCGCTGCTGGTCTTTGTCGCCGACTTTCTGCGCATCACCAACGACACGCGCCGCATGGAGATGGACGACAAGAACCGCTTCGAGCGCCTGCAGGAGACGCTGGGCGCACACTGCGGCATGGTTGAGCTGGCGCGGGTGAACGATGAAGACGCGATGCGCTGGGCCGTGTCGACGGCGCAGGCCAGCGGCGTGAAGTTAGAGCCCGATGCCGCGCGTGAGCTGGTAGATGCGCTGGGCGCGGACATGATGCTGGTTGCATCGGAGCTCGAAAAACTGCTGCTCTTCGCATCGGGCCGCAGTCGCATCACGCTCGGCGATGTCGAGACCATGGTGCTGGGGGCTAAGCAGCGCTCGCTTTACGAGCTCACTGACGCCATCAGCGCCAAAGACCGCGTGCGGGCGCTGGCTCTGCTGCACGGCTTGCTGAACAGCTCCGATGCCGGCGAGGACGCGGCCATCGGGCATCTCTACATGCTGGCGCGCACCTTCAGGCAGATGCTGGTGATTCTGGAGAAGAACGTGCGCGACACGCGCGCGATATGGCAGGCGCTGTGGCAAGGATTCAGGATTCCGCCGTTCGCGGCCGAGGACCTGATCCGCCAGGCGCGGCGTTACAAGAGCCGCCGCGAGCTGACGCGGGCATTGCGCCTGGTAGCACGCGCCGATCTGGAACTGCGCAGCTCGCCGCCCGACAAACGGCTGGTGCTGGAGCGGCTGGTCTACGACCTTGCCAGCGAACCCAGGCCGGCCGCGCCATTGTTTGCATCGTCGCAGCTTTCTTTCGAAGCCTGAAGCGAACCGCATCGTTCCAAATTCAAGGGTAGCAACCTAATGAATCCCGTGCTGAACGAGGCAGGGTCCATACGCCTTATCGGTGTGCTGAATGTGGTCGGTGAGCCAGGTGCGCAGGAATTTGAGCAGTTCGATGTTGACGGTGCACTCGCCCCGCTCGAATCGGACGGCGTACTCTCCCACCTGCTTGGTCAGCTTCTCATGCTCACGGTGGTGTCCCGCTAACCCCGGATATTTGGCCGCGCTCATCATTGCTTCCTCGGCTGTGAAGTGTTCGCGCGTGTATTTGATCAGCTTGTGAAGCAAAGGCCCGGTAACTTCTTTGGCGTGCCCTTGCATCATGGCGTCGTAAAGCTCGTTCAGGATGGCCACCAATGTCGAGTGCTGGCTGTCGATTGCGCGCACCCCCACTGAGAAGCTGTCGTTCCAGGTTAGAAGCGGCATGAATTCACCTCCGACTGGTTTATCGGGCGGACACGGAAAAAGTTGAGCGGAAAGCAGTTCGATTGCCTTGGGTTACCGGGCCGCTGCGGGCGCACAATGGGAGTGATGGAATACGTGACGCCAGCCAACGTGATCGCGGCAATTATCTTGCTTTTTCCGTATCTGGCTGCGGCCTTTTGGGGTGCGTGGCTCAAGACGCGTGTGCAATCCTTGTCAGGCTTCACACAGATCACCCTCCCCGCATTGCTGTCGATTCCTTATCTGCTCGTCGCCATTGCTGCTGGAGACTTCAACTGGGGATGGTTTGCTCTTTACGCCGCTTTGCCCGTTGCGATTGCAGTGCTGCTCAGGCGGGCCGCGTCGGCCGATGAAGGCGCAGGACCTGAGTCGGACGCGCAAACTGAACCGCGCGAGCGTGGCGCAGAGGTCGGCAACTGGCGCGAGTTCGTCGTTCTGGCCGGGCTGGGCCTGGCGGTCGACCTGCGCTGGTTTGAACCGGCCTGGCCGGCGCATCTGGCCATCTTCAACAAGGTGCTGCTGCTCGACGCGGGCATCTACGGCGTTTTGATGCTGAGCGACTTGACCGGATCGGGCTTCGACCTCCGCCTGCGGGTGCGCGACGTGTCGACGGGGCTGCGCGAAACAGCATTTTATACGCCCATTGCGCTCGTTGTTGGACTTACTCTGGGCTTTCTGCACCTGCACAATGCGTGGCCGGGAATGATGCGGATTGCCGGCGCATGGGTCTTCACGTTCTTCTTCATCGCCGTGCCTGAAGAGCTGTTCTTTCGCGGATGGGTGCAGAATTTGCTGGAACGAAAAATGGGCCGCACGGCCGCATTATTTCTGACTGCCGGCCTCTTCGGCCTGGCGCACTTCAACAAGCGAACAACATTCTTCAACTGGCGTTATGTGCTGATGGCGGCCATCGCCGGCGTTTTTTATGGCCGCGCGTGGAGGCGCGACCGGCGCGTGGGAGCATCGGCCGTGACGCACGCAACCGTGGATGCGATCTGGTCGCTGTGGCTGCGGTAGGCTCCATACTTATTGCTTCGGCGAGGGCTCGACTATCGGAAGATGGCCGTGGTACGAATGGTGCGGGCGGTAGGTGAGGTAGCCGAGGCCGACGCGCATATTGTGATCGACGGTGCCGGGAACGGTGATGGCGATGGTGATGCCGAGAATGGCATGCGCCAGTGCCAGCGGGTAGAGATTCCGGTAGCGAAGAAACAACAGGCACGCTACGAATCCCCAGACGAGCGTGATGGGCGCGAGAAATGTACTGGGCAGATGCGCGGACGCAAAGAGCACGGCCGCGGTCAGCGCAGCCAGCCACGGACGGGGAATGAGCCGCGAAAATCGGACCAGAAACAACCCCTGCAACAGGAACTGCTGCACGCCCGACCAGACGGCGTAGGCGATGTACGTCCCCACAAATGCGAGTACAGTTGGCGGAAGGTGAAGCGTGCCCAGCCGCGCGGCAGCGAATATTGCAACCAGGGACAGGGCGAGAGCTGCGCCGACGATCCACAGGGAACGCAGCAAGTTTGCTCTGCGCATGCCGACGGCGGCCCACCCGTCGAATGAAAGACAGATGATGGCGAACACGCCCGCCGCGGCCAGCCACCAGAGAACGTGCTGGGCCGCGCGCGACGACCATATCACCATCATGATGAGTGCATAAGCGATGAGGATTTCGACAAGGTCGCGCAAGCGGCCGTGGCGGACAAGGTCAGAGAGTGAATTCGGGACTGGCGCATCGGCCATGGAGCGATGGTAGCTCAACTACAGCGAATAGCTTCTAGCTACTAGCTTCTAGCTTGTTGCTGCCAGCACCTAGCCCTAAGCGCGCGGTTATCGGCTTGGACGCGGCTCCACTGTGCTTGGTGAATAACGCTGTTCTACTCGTTCTTATCGCGCCGTGGTCGCCCTCGTTTGATTTGGTCGTTGATTGCCCAGAACCGCGCGTCTGCAACCATCAGCTAGAAGCTAGGAGCTAGCGGCTAGAGGCCGCTTCACTCCAGAATCGCCTCCGGCTGGTGCTCGTTGCCGCGGGTGGTGAGAGCAATGGCCGCAGCAAGAATCAGCGCGCCGCCCAGCCAGGCGTAGGGACCCAGCTTTTCGCCGAGCAGCTCGACGCCAAGGATGGAGCCGAGCGCCGGCTCGATGTTCAAAAAAACGCCGGCGCGCGAGGCGGGCACGTGATGAATGCCCCAGTTCCACAAAAGCGTGGTGGTGGCCGTGCACAGGACCCCGCTGATGGCCAGGGCAGTCCAGGCCGTGACGCCGATGTGCCTGACCGGCAGACCCTCGGCGGGAATATGCGTAATAGGCGAGATAGCCCACGGTCCAAGAACGATGACCATAAGCATCACCGTTCCCGCGAGGATGGTGTAAGCAGTCACGACGCGCGGGCTGTGCGTTTCCATTAGCTTTTTGCTCAACAGAATCCAGGCGAGCGCCGTAAAGAGCGACAGGATCACGAAGAAATCGCCGGTGAGGGTTGGGGTTTCGCGCCCCGTTGATGCGCGGCTGCCGCCGAGAACCACAAGGGCCGCGCCAACCGTGGAACCCGAGAGCGCAAGCCATTCGAACCAGTCGAGCGATTCGCCGGCAAAGATTGCAGCGGAAGCCGCCAGCAGCACCGGCATGGCGCCCACCATCAAAGACGCGTGGCTCACCGTGGTGAGCGCCAGCCCGTGAAACTGCAGCAGAAACTGGATTGGGACGCCAAAGGCCGCGATGAGCAGCAGGAGACGGATCTCAGCCGCGTTCAGGCGTACGCGATTGCGCAGGGCCACCGGCAACATTCCCACCGAGGCGAACAGAAAACGGTAGAGCACCATGTGCTCCACGCTCATTTCATCGAGAGCGAGCCTGCCGAAGTAGAATCCCGTGCCCCACAGTGTGCCCGCGAGCGCGCAGGCGCCGTAGCCCAGGAGCCTGAATCGACCGCCGCCGCCTTGAGTGCCGGACGCGTTCTTTTTGCTAATTTGCATCTCATCTTTAGGGTCGCATAGGCCACGCCCTTAGGGCCTGCAGCCTGACGCGGCTGGCCCAATCGAATCGCTCAGCGGGCGGCTCGCAACTTTCCGCGCTCGATCCAATTTGCCAGAAACAGCCCGGCAATCACCAGCAGCGGCACGGGAATAGAAATGAAGATCGGCCAGCTCAGAAAATGCCGGTGCATCGCGCCCCACAGGTACCACGCAGCCAGAAGCGCGAACACCGCTGCGCCAATGTACTCCCATCTCCACGCAACAGCCAGCACGGCGATAAGGATCAAGGCCGGAACGAGGTCGACTAAAAATGCGAGCGTGGTGTGCCAGAACCCGTGAAACTGGTTGAAAGCCTCGAGCGCGAAGAGGCCTATGAAGATAGCAAATGCCATGGCGAGAACCCTGGGCAACCAGAAGAGCAGACGCACAGAAGAACGGGTCATCCGCCTCACCTCCTTACATGGAACGCGCTCCAGGGCCAGAGAAGAACCGGGCGTGTTAGCGGAGCGCATCGTCCCAATTGGATTGGCTGATACCCATTCCACACCCGGGGGCGCCGGTTGTCGAGTCCAGCGACCCCCAAAAAGATAGAGCAAAAAGACCAATCGGGCTCCATGGTGCGGCCATTCACAGCACGCCCCCACCCTCATCGGCGAAAATACTAAGCGATGATCAAAAGGCGGCGAATGAGGGCGGTGTATGCGAGCGCGGCCCTGTTGCTGGCCGCGACGGTTTTCTCCCCGGATTTTTCGGGTTCCGCTTACGCTCAAGCGGCCGGACCGGGCCACGGCCGCCAGGAAGTCAAAGAGCGACTCATTCCGAGCCACTTCCCTGCCGAATCGACCGTTGCGCCTTCGTTTTCAATCCCCGTTGAGCCGCTGGGCTTTACGGCGCCGGGCGCTCTTTACCTTGGCGCGCGCAACACCATGGCCTCGCTCGATTTCATTGGAGAGAACAAGCTGCTGTTCACCTTTCGCGTGCCCGGCCTGCTGCATCGCGACACAAACAGCAGCGAAGAGGACGAGCGGCAAATTCGCGCGGTTGTGCTTGGCCTGCCCCACGGCAACGTGGAGGGCGAGGCAGTATGGACGGTGCATGACCGCGCCCGCTACCTGTGGATGCTGAAGGGCGGGCACTTTTTTCTGCGCGACCGAAACGAGCTAATGGAGGGCGACTCGAGCCTGAACCTGAAGCCATATCTCAAGTTTCCAGGACCGCTGGAGTGGATTGAAGTCGACCCCACGCAGCAGTACGTTGTGAGCAACTCCCGCGAACCCGTGCCGGCGAAGCCCCGCATCGGCGACGTGGGCGACTCATCGTCCACCGCATCCAGCTCCGCACAATCTATGGATCTTGACGATGAAGAAAACGCGCGTCCCCCAAACGTGGTGGTGCGGATTCTGAGGCGCGATACCGGCAAGGTGATCCTGATGAGCCGCGTGCGGCAAGCCGTGCATCTGCCGGTCAACGATGCAGGGTACCTCGACG
>CAVSYM010000036.1:0-15238 GCA_963732165.1 uncultured Acidobacteriaceae bacterium | reverse complement strand
TCGGCGCAACTGATTCGCATCGACGATCAATCGCGCGTATGGGCCGACGTTTTCAAGGGGGACCTAAGCGACCAGTTCGAGTTCGAGTCCAGCGCTGCCGATTCAGTGGGCCACGCGCTTTCGCTGCATGTGCCCACGCTCCAGCAGTCCAGGTACCGACCGGGTAAGTTTGAGGCTCACGACGCATATCTAAAAGGGTTGTACTTCCTTTCGCAGCGATCCAAGAACGGATTCGAGCAGGCAATTATGAGCTTCAGCAGCGCCGTGGCCATCGACCCCAGGTATGCTGAGGCCTATGCGCAGCTCGCCGATACCTACAACCTGATGGGGCAATATAGTTGGATGGACCCTGGAACTGCGCGCAGCCAGGCGTGGGCCGCTGCCGAACAGGCGATCTCTCTCGATCCTTCGCTGGCCGAGGCGCACGCTGCGCTGGGGTTCTCGGCATGGTACTACCAGTGGAATCAGTCTGCGGCGGAAACGGAATTTCGCAAAGCCATCGCACTCGAACCCAATAATGTGAATGCGCATCACTGGTACGAGCAGTTGCTGATGACCGCAGGACGCTTTAACGAAGCCGAACAGCAGATTCAGGCTGCGCTCGACGTCGATCCGCGCTCGCCGATTCTTCGCGCCAACCTGGCCTGGCTCTATGAGTATGAGGGACGTTTCCCGCAGGCCGTTCAACAGATGCAGGAAGTCCTCGCCGAGAGTCCCAACTTTCTTCCCGCTCACTACAAGCTCTGGTATATCTACGCCGCGATGGGAGATCAATCCCATGCCGCAGAGCAGTTCGAGTGGGTTCTTCGCGGCATTAACGATCCCACCATGCAGCAAAAAACTCTCGACATCTACCACAGCATCGGTTATCCGGCCGCGCTGCGCGCCTGCGGCTCGATCAACGACTCCGCGTATTCGGTTGGCAGCAAGGTCGACGGCGCGCGGTGCCTGGCGGCCTTGGGGGATAAAGCTGCAGCGCTCAAAGTCCTGCAGAGCGCTTTACACGATCACGAAGGCTGGATGCTTTACGTGGAGCAGGACCCGGCGTTCAAAGCTCTTCGCCCCGATCCGGCCTTTCAGCAGCTCATCGCGGAAGTGAAAAAAGCGGCGTGATAAAGCCGCCCGGCTGAAACGGCACGCTGTTCCATTGCCTTGACTGCCCACTGTTCACAGCCCGTTTTTCACTATTTTTCCCTTCGCCCTGATCCAATCCGCCACAAAATCGTGCACATGCATCAGGCTGGTCGGAGCAGTCACTGTATTTGCGCTGTCCTGCCCCGGTTCGTGAATCATCAGCACCGGACGCGGATCCCACTCTCCGCCATGTGAGATGCGCTCATCTTCGGCACTCCAACCTGGCAGCGGCCTCCACATCGCCGTTCTCCACGAGTGATCGCCGTGCACAATCAGCGTGGTCGATGCCCACCTCGGCTGCTTTTCCAACTCCCCGAGCATTTGGCCCAGCAGACGGTCGCTATAATCCAACCCATCGGCGTATGACCCGCCAATTGCAAACGTCTGTGTTCGCCGGTCCCAGAACCCAGGCGGGTGTGGAGCCGGAATGTGCAGATAAATGATGTCCGCCTGGCTGATGGCCAGCGTTGCCAGCGCGTGCCGGCTCACATCCTGAACCGAAGCAATGTGCCCCCGCTCGTTCCACGCCGCATCGTCGGCCCAGGCGCAGCTTGGCCATATGAATTGTTCCACCATCATTCGCAGCGGCAACCCCACGTTTTCTTTAAAGCTCGCATCCAGCATGGTCGGCCCGCGATCCTGCGCGTCGTCATTGCTCCAGTAACACTCCGTTGCTACTTTCTCGAAGATCCCGCAATAGGCGATATACCAGCCGATGATCGAAGTGGTCACTCCGTGCTGGGCTGCCAACCCGATCAGCGAATCTTCCGCGTTGAACTCCTCCCAGTGTTTGTCTTCAATCTGCACCAGGTACTTGTTGCTGTTGGTGTATTCAACATCGGTGACCGCGTGGCCGAGCATCAACGTGGGAACCGCGCGGGTGGTGCGGTACGCAATGGGCGTCATGTCGGTGTAGATCGTGCTTTCGCTGCGCAGCCTGTCGAAGTTCGGCAGGCTCAGGGAAGGATCGCGCGCCTCGAATGTCTGCTTGTAGCCGAGTTCGTCAAATAGCACCCACACCAATCGCGGCCTGGTGGCCGGCGCGGCAGCAATAGGATGTGCGAAAGCCTGCGGTCCGGGACGCCATAGAGTGGCCCGCACCAGTTGCGCGGTCATCACCATGGCAAACACGGCAAATCCCGTCAGAATCACGCTGCCTGCCTTGCGCATCTTGATCGCGAGAGGCTTGAATCTCCAAACCATCGCGATCACGATCGCGACCCACGCCATGTTCAACGCGATCACCACCGCATTTGGGATGTCGACCGGCATTACGTTCAGGTTGCGCACAAAAAGCATGGGCGGCAGCAGCGCCACCAGCACCCAGCGAATTGCGGGCCAACTCTTCAGGCGGCGCAGTGCGGCAGTAAGCAGCGCAAACACCAGGCCCACAATCAGCATGTCGGTGATGTGAGCCAGTGCAACCTTGGTCAAGGGTGAAGGCACGCGCATGCGCGCATCGCCGGCTTGCGAAGTCAGGTCGATGTAGTCGGGCAGCAAGAGAATCGAGGCAAATCCCCACGCCTGGGCCAACCTTTTCATCATTCGGCTTGAGCCTCCGCCTGCGAACCGCCGTTCGAACTGCTCGCCTCGCTTGTCAAATCGTTGATCGCAATGGGGCGCTCAAACAACAGCAGCACTCGCCCGTTTCCGAGCTTCATTCGATCTATCGGTTTAAAGACCGGCTCGAGCGCCCGAACCAGGTCGGCCTCGGAAAGGTGCCCGTATAGCTCGTCGCGCCCGCGAAGCCACTCCTGGTACATGGGATCGGAAGGTGGCACCCACTCCACCAACAGCCATCGCCTGGTAAGTTCGGCAGCCAGCGCCGCAATGTGGGCCAACGGCGCTTGCTCGCGCAAAATCAGGTGGTGGATGACGGCGAGCATCAGCACCAGATCGAATTTGCCGTTCAAGCGGTCAAGCAGAGAAAGCTGTTCGCAATTGCGCCAGCCTGCCGCCGGCGTGGGCCGTGCAATGTTCGCCACCATTGCCGTGATGTGTCTCTTTTGAATTGCTGCGGCGCGAAACAACTCGTCGAGGGCAGCCGTGTCGTTGTCCAACGCCACAACGATCGCTCCGGCCTCTGCCGCCATCAGCGAATAGGTCCCGGTATTGGCGCCGATATCAAGCACTCTCGCGGGCCGCAGCCGTTCCAGAATGCCGCGCACAAAAGCCTGCTTGGCCTCAACGTCGACAGGCTGATAATGGCTCGCGCTCTGGTTGTATGTGCTCCACTCGCTCGCGCTTTCGCCGCCCGCGGCATGGCGAATCTGCTTTGTTAGCCGCGTCAGGCGCTTGTGCAGTATATGCTTTGCAAGCTCCGGATCCGTTTTTGCCTCAGCCGGCTTCGCGCTGCCCTTGCCTTTGCCCTCGAGCATCGCCGCCAGCGTCACCACGTCCAGCAATTTCGGATTCAGCCGGTGCCGCAGCGGCAGTGCCCTCGCCAGCGTGGTTGGCTCATAACCATCGCGCCAGAAGATGGTCGCCTGCAGCGGCCAGTTAAGATATCTAGCCGCTACCAGGGGTAGCAAGAAGGTGCGCACAAACTGCCCGTACGCGAGCCAGACGCTGGAGTGCCGGTTGCGCGGCTCAAACGACAGAACGTCCACAAACACCGGACGCGCCCCTTGGAAAACCACATTCAGCGGTGTCGCGTCTTTCAGCGTCCAGCCGGCATCAATCGCCTTGCCCGCGATGCCGAGCGTCAGCTCCGCCGCGGCTCGCCACTGGGCCGGTGTCCACTCCCACGGATAGCTGATGGGATCAATGCGTGGATGCCTCAGCCAGAAACCGCCTTCAGAACTCGCTACCTGAACTCCACTCGCACCTGGCTCGACAACCTCGCCCGCTACAATTTCACTTGCCACCAGGTCGCCGTTTGCCTCGAGCTGCGATCGAAGGGCTGAGTCAAGAAAGCACTTCGCCTCAACCGCCGCAGCAGGACGCACCCGCCTCAAAGCGAACCCCTCCATCAAAATGAGCTGCCCCGCCGGATCGCGAAAAGTCAGTTCATTTTCCCGGAGCTCAGCAAACACTTGCGGATTGATTTGTACGCGCTCGATCGTGGGTCCTGCCGGAGCATTTACGAGTTAGGCGAATCGTCGCCTTTGCCTGCACTCGGCGCGGCATCGGTTTCCTTTACCGCCGCGCCACCTTTATTCAACAAAGCATATATCTTCCGGCGAAGATACCATCCCGTAGCCACCAATGCAGAACCCACGGCCTGGATGGCCAGCAAACCGGTGCCCGGGTCGGCGTAAGCATAGGCGGGCCGCTCAAAAAGAATCGCGGCGCCAACAACGATGAGCAATAATGGCAGAATTTTCAGTAGTCTCATTTATATTTGCGCACAGTTTCCAAAATCTCGAATTCAGCGCTTCAAAATCCCGCGCCCCAAAACACAACCAACCCTTCCTCAGCAACTTCACTTAATTGACTAGACGCGAACAGCTCCAGCAAGGTTTACTGTGCAGAATCAACACGTTTGGCCGTCGGCACGTAAACTCTCTCGAATCCCGGCGCCTCTTCCCAATCTCTTATGATAATGCTTCGCCAGTAATCCCGCCGGAGTCATTTTGCGTCTGACAGATAGTTGTCAAAATGCTCTTTTTCTTGCGTGGTCCGGTCATTTATTCTTTGTTAGTTGCAGGTTATGAACTCGCCGGTCTCGTTTCCCTCCTGGCCGACTCGTTTGAACGACCGGCAGTATCTCGGACTACCAAAGAGCCGGAACCGACCATGTTAGAAGCCTGCCTGGGAGAGAGTGTTGATTAAGACCCCGGACAAGCGGCCGCCTTTCTTCCGTTTAGCTCTCGTCACCGCCGGAGCGACTGGAATTGCCGGTTATCACCTGGGCGTTGACGACAGTGAAATATATATCCCCGCGGCGCAAAAGTTATTGCACCCCGCACTTTTCCCGTACGGCACTGAGTTCTTCCAGTCTCACGAGCATCTCTCGCTCTTTGCGCCCATCCTTGCCTGGACCGCGCGGCTCACCCATCTCTCCATGGACTGGACGATTTTTCTCTGGTACGTTCTCACCACTTTCGCGTTGCTCGTCTCCTGCTGGCTGCTGGCATCGGCCTGCTTTACAACGGCGCGCGCCCGTTGGGCGTCGGTGCTGGTCATCGCAACCATTCTCACCATGCCGGCCACCAATACCGGTTTGCTGCTCATGGACCCCTACATGACGGCGCGCTCATTCTCAACGCCGCTCACCATCTTTGCGCTTACCGCATTTCTCTGCCGCCGCTACTGGCTGGCTGCCGTGCTCACCCTGGTCACAGCCACCATTCATCCGCAGATGGCCGCCTACGTGGTCTTCCCTGCCGTATTGCTGTGGATGATGGAGCGAAGCCGCGTTCGCGTGCATGAGCCGGTTCCTGTCGCCGGCGCGGTACTCGGCATCATCCCATCTGGCTTCAACCTTGCACCCGCGCAGGGCGCGTACCGCGAGGCGCTCTACGCCCGCGACTTCTACTTCCTCTCCACCTGGACCTGGTACCACTGGCTTGGGCTGCTCGCGCCGCTGGGTTTTCTATTCTGGTTCTGGAAGGGTAAACTTCGCGGCACCACGCAGGAGTTCCGCCGCATCAGTTTCGTCCTAATCCCCTTCGGGGTCGTCTCCATTGTGGCCGGCGCCATCATCTCCTCAACTCACAATCTGGATATGTTCGCGCGGCTGCAGCCGCTCCGCTGCTTCCACTTGATCACCCTCATTTTCATGCTGCTCCTGGCGGGTCTCATCGGCGAATACACTTCAGCGAGAAAGCTTCGCTGGGCGCTGCCCACCCTGCTCACGGGGCTCACTGTGGGCATGGGCTACGTGGGTTACGCCACTTATCCCAACAGCCCGCGCATCGAGATTCCCGGGGTGACTCCGACCTCGAACGCGTGGCTCGACACCACCTGGTGGATTCGCCACAATACGCCTCAGAATGCGATTTTTGCCGTCGATGCCCGATACCTCGCAGTTGATGGAGTAGACGTGCACGGTTTTCGCGCGCTTGCCGAGCGCTCTGCGCTGGCCGACTACTACAAAGATGGCGGCGTGGTTGCCATCTTCCCCAGCCTGGCCACGGAATGGAAGCAGATGAGCAACGCTACCTCCGGCCTGAACAGCTTCAACGCGGAGCAATTCACTCGCCTGGCGCACGAGTACCCGGTAACCTGGACGGTCATTCACGGCGCTGCGCCTAGCGGCATGTATTGCCCCTACGACCGGCAGGGCTATGCAGTGTGCCAGATTCCTGGTGCGCCGGGGCTCACTGACCAGGGTTCTTCGCTGGCTTCTGCGGGCGCATCTCTCAAGGCCAACGCCACGCAATCCAGCTCGGAATCAAAGGCCCGATAACTGGGTGCCCCGTTCCAGCTCCGCTTGAGCGGGAGGGAACTCCGCACGGGTTTATGATTTCGTCATGCCCCCGAAAAAGTGGCACGCGGCAGCCGTCGCTCTATTGGTCTCAGCGTTTCTTCTGTGCGCGGTTCCTCTTGTCGCGCAGACTTTCGCTCCGGTCAAAGCCGACTCCATTCTGATTCTCAAGAAGGACCACGTGATGGAGCTGCTCGATGGCGGCAAGGTCATTCGCACTTACAAAGTCGCGCTCGGACGGGGAGGGCTCGCGCCCAAGCAGCGTGAGGGCGATGGCCGCACTCCCGAAGGCAACTACATCATCGACGAAAAGAACGCAGCCAGCCACTATCACAAGGCGCTGCACATCTCTTATCCCAGCGCCGACGACCGCAAGCGTGCAGAGAAAATGGGCGTCCCTCCCGGCGGCGCCATCATGATCCACGGCCTGCCCAGCGGCATGGGCTGGCTGGGCGCTTCGCACCGTCTCTATGACTGGACTCTCGGTTGTGTGGCCGTTACCGACGCCGAGATCGACGAGATCTGGAACCTGGTACCGGTCGGCACGCCTGTTGAGATCAGGCCGTGATCTTTGCTCTCACCCGTAGTATTGGAAACCCTTCCAGAACTCCGGCCACGGCTCGCGTATGTCGCGGCAAACATAGATCGGTTCTCGGTCGCCGATTGCGTCGTTGACTACTCCGTACGGATTTGAGAGCCGAGCGGCCACCTCGCACGACGCAAAGATCTTGTCGAGCGTGCTCTTCTTGAAGCCGACCGCAATCACGGTTTGCGGAGGCGGATTTCCGTAGCCGCGCAGCCAGTTGGAGTTCATTCCGCTGATCGCTTCTTTTAGCCCGTAGGCCCGCCCATACAGGTTCACCGCCCCGGCTTCACCCTCGTCGGCGGCCAGCACTCTCACGCCGCGCTCTTCGGCGGGCAGAGAATCGCGCACCTGGGCGATTGTGGCAACCATCTCCGGCCAGCCGATTTCCATTCTGAAGCAGCCGTTCGCAGCATCGGCAACTCGCCACCACGAGGACTGCACCGGCGCAATCGGAATCGTAAGCGCGAATGCAGACAGCGCGCCCACCGTGAGCGAAATCCATACCGCTCTGGCGATCCTCCTCTGCGCATGCGGACTCTTGGCGCCCACCCAGTTCTCTCCCCAAACTGCGCCGGCGGCAAGCAACATCGGGTATGCGGGCGCCAGGTAGTAATCGCGCCCCTTCGCAATCACAAACAGCACAAATGGAACCACGAACATCCATCCAATCACACGGAATGGCTTGCCGGCGTTGGTCGCAAACAGAAACCAAAGTCCGGCGCACCATATCGGCGCTGTCACTGGGCTGGTTACGTTCCAAAACTGATTGGGTATGAAATGGTCCGTCCGGCCCCACCCCATGTCGCGTGTGTGAATGCTCTTCATCCAGGCGAGCGCAACAAAGTGATGCTGGAACTGCCACAGAATTACCGGGAGGGCCATGACAAGTGCGATTGCCACCCCGCACCAGAACCAACCCGAACGAAAATACCGGCGGTCCGGCGTGAGCAACAAACCAACCAACAGCCCTGCTGCAAAGCCCACGATTGTGTATTTGGTCAGCAAGCCCAGGCCAATGCCAGCGCCGATCATAAGCCACCAGCGCGGGTCTTCCGACTTGAGGAGTCGAGCGGTGGCCCATGCCACCAAAACCCACCACAGCAAATCGAACGACATGTACGAGAAAAATGTGCCCGCAAAACAGGTCGGCCCCGCAATGCCCGCAGCCACGGCGGCCACCAGCATCGATCGCCGGCCGCCGCCCATCGCGCGGGCAATCAGGCCGGCGAGCACGCACACCAGGCCGATTGCGACCGCCGGCAGAAATCGATAGCCCACCAGGCTGGTCCCGAACACAACCAGTTCCGCGCGCGCCAGCCACGCCGTCAGAGGAGCGTACACCACATAACACCAGTCCAGGTGCATCGAGTTGCTGTAGCTCAGCAATTCATCGCGGTGGAAGCCGTACCTGCCGCTGAACGCAATGTGGATTACCATGAAAGCCAATCCCGTCAGCCAGAGAGCACCTCTGCCATCCGCGGGAACCCGTTCTTCGTGGGTTGAATCGTGCATATCGGCCTCGATTGTTGAAGTGATTTCGCCCGTTGAAGGGTATTCGCGCACATAATACATCGGGCTCGGCGCAGTCCGCAGTGACAAGTTTTTTGAACCGGGAGGGGCGCGCCTAAGGCTTGGCGTCCTTCATGTAGCCGGTCGCCTCAGCGTGTGAGATGGCGTCCTGAGCAAATGTAAATGTTCCTTTGTCCTTTATCTCGCGGGCGGCGCGGACAAATGCTCCCAAAGCAACGCGGGCCAGACTTCCACCTACGCTGATCCGCTTCGCTCCAGCTGCTCCGAGCTCTTCCACGGTATAGGTTGCTCCCTTCAAACCCATTAAAACGTTCACCGGCTTTGGTACCGAAGCACAGACCTCGCGGATGGCGTCGAGGCCGGGCAGCCCCGGTGCGTAGAGCACGTCTGCGCCCGCCTCGGCAAAAGCCTGCAGACGACGAATCGTATCGCGGAGATCGGTGCGTCCGCAAAGAAAGTTCTCAGCTCTCGCCGTCAACAAAAAGTGGGAATTGCGAGCGGCTTCGGCCGCTGCGGCAACTCTCTCCACTGCAAGCTTGAAGTCATAAATTGGCTCGTTTGCTTCGCCCGAGGAATCTTCGATAGAGCCGCCTGCCAGACCCGCCTGCGCCGCGAGGCGGATGGTTTCCGCGCATGCATCCGGCCCATGGCCGAAACCGTTCTGAAGATCGGCTGAGACCGGAAGGTCCGTTGCGTCCACAATAGACCGCGCGTTGGCCAAAATCTCATTGCGCGTCAATGCCTGCGGAGAGTCCGGGAGGCCGGCATTGAATGCATATCCCGCACTGGTAGTGGCCAGCGCCTCAAAGCCGAGCGCGGTGAGAATTCTCGCTGAGCCCGCATTCCAGGGATTGGGGATGATAAAAACTCCCGGCCGCCGATGCAGGGCCTGAAATGCCGTGTATTTCTCTTCCCGGGTCATCGTTTGCATCCTTCTCAGTTCCAAACATTCCGATTGTGCCATAACGATCGGAACTCGCGCATCCGGATGCCCCGTTCAAGCTCTGCTTGAGCGGGACTCAATCTAACTCCGCTAGCTCCGTTAACCCCGCTAACTCCGCTGCCCTTCGCACCTCTGCGAAAATAGAAGTGATGATCTCGCTTCAGAATGCCGGCAAGCGGTTTGGCCCGCGCGTCCTCTTTCTTGAGGCCGACTGGCTCATTCGCAACAACGAGAAGACCGCGCTCGTCGGGGCCAACGGCACCGGCAAATCGACGCTGATGAAGGTGATCGCCGGTCTTGAAACTCTCGACTACGGCACGCTCCAAACCACGCGCGGCATCAGCATCGGTTATCTGCCGCAAGAGGGTCTGCGTCTCGAAGGCCGGACTGTTTTTGAAGAATGCCTCACCGTTTTCGACGAGATTCGCGCGATGGCCGGCGAAGTTGAGACCCTGGCCGCGCAGCTTGCCGAGCTCGACCACGAAAGCCCTGAATACGCCGCAGTGGCCGAGCGTTACTCCACCGTGCAGGAGCGCTTCCACACTCTCGATGGCTACGCGCTCGACGCACAGGTGGGCTCGGTGCTCACCGGTCTCGGTTTCGGCAAAGAGGATTGGTCGCGCGACACAGGCGAATTCAGTGGCGGCTGGCAGATGCGCATTGCCCTCGCCAAGCTGTTGCTCGTGAAGCCTTCTCTTTTACTTTTGGACGAACCGACAAACCACTTGGACCTGGAAACCCGCAACTGGCTTGAGGACTACCTCAAGAACTATCCCTTCGGCTACATCCTCATCTCGCACGACCGCTATTTTCTCGACGTCACCATCGACCGCACCGTCGAAATCTGGAACAAGCGCCTCACTATCTATCAGGGCAATTTCACCAAATACCTCTCTCAAAAAGATGAGCGCCGCGCCCAGCTACAAGCCGCTTACCGAAACCAGAAGATCCAGATCGAACACCTCGAAGCTTTCATCAATCGGTTCCGTGCCCAAGCCACCAAGGCCAAACAGGTGCAGTCGCGCATTAAAGAGTTAGAAAAAATCGAGCGCATCGAGGTACCTGAAGAAGAGCCGGTCATCCACTTCAAATTTCCGCAGCCGCCGCCCTCCGGCCGCATGGTGGCTGAGGCCGAGGGCCTCTCGAAGAGCTACGGCGAGAAGCAGGTGCTCTCGAACGTGCGCTTTACCATCGAGCGCGGGGACCGCGTTGCGCTGGTCGGCGTCAACGGAGCAGGCAAGTCGACGCTGATCAAATTGCTCACCGGGGTTGAGTCGCCGACTTCCGGCACAGTCAAGCTTGGGCATAACGTGCTCACCGAATACTTCGCGCAGGATCAATACAAAGTCCTCGACCCCGAGTCGCGCATGCTCGACGACATCAGCCGCGCCGCCGTTAAAGTTCCTGAAGTGCAGCTGCGATCGCTGCTCGGCTGTTTTCTCTTCAGCGGCGACGATGTTTTCAAGCCCCTCGGAGTGCTCTCGGGCGGCGAGCGCAACCGCTTTGCGCTGGCACGCATCCTGGTTTCGCCATCGAACTTCCTGCTGCTGGACGAGCCCACCAACCACCTGGACATGCGCGCCAAAGACGTGCTTCTCGATGCGATCGCGGCCTTCAGCGGCACCATCATCTTTGTCTCGCACGATCGCTACTTCATCGACCGGCTTGCTACGCGCGTGCTCGAAGTCGAAAACGGTTCAGTGATCTCCTACGAAGGTAATTACGAGGACTACCTGCGCAAGAAGGAAGCGTTGGCTGCGGCTGCCGCCGCGTCTGCTGCCAAGTCCTCCTACAGCCCTGTCATCCTGAGCGAAGTGCGGAATCACCGCGAAGCGGAGATTTCGCACGAAGCGAAGGATCTGCGGTTGCCTTTGTCTTTTTCCACTGAAAAGGCCGGTGAACCCGCGACACCCTCCGGCAACACCATCGTTATCGAAGGCGGGTACGAACTTGCCGAGGCCTCGCGAAACCGCCGGCTCAATCCCATCAAGCAAAAACAGATGCAGGGTCGCTGCACCTTCCTCGAACAAGAAATCCCTCGCGTCGAAGCAGCAATCGCCCACACCGAGCAGCAACTCGGCGTCTATGTTTCCGCCGCCGAGACCCAGCGGCTTTCGACGCTCGCCGAAAATCTCCGCACGGAGCTGGCTGCGCTGACTTCGGAGTGGGAGGAACTTACGCTGCAGCTCGAGGGAGCTTAGCTGGTCGGGAGACTGGCGCGACCGCCCGAAATCGCCCTCCCCCATATATACCCCCTTTTAGGGGTTAACCGTTTTGTTTTCAATGGTTTCAACCTTTTACCTTTTCGCATAAGCCGCTGAAAGCAAGTGGCTTAGAGCGCAAAATATTCATGACAAAAGAGTTACGAAGGTCGCTTTGCACCAATTTGGGCGCAAAGCAGGCCGGATCGAAGCGTGACATGGTTCACCCGGAATTGATTGTGCACCGTAGGGGCGTAATAATGTGCAACTGTCTGCGGCACGACTAAAGTTGTGCCCTGATAAGAAACAAAACCGGCTGCTTACAACTTGGGCTTGGTGGCATCCCACCCATCGAGCAAAAGACGCTCGATGGATGGGGCACCCCAATGTTTCATCCATCGCGAGTCGAAGACGCTAGTGACGGACTGATACAAGACAGACGCGTCGAGATTCGTTGGGCAATGCCCAATGCCAATCCTGGCACCTCCCACGCTCCCTCGCGGTACCATCGAAACCATGACCGCTGCGAAGAAAAAGAACCGCTGTGCATGGGCTGAGAGCGATCCGCTGCTGCGCGAGTACCACGACACCGAGTGGGGCGTGCACGTGCGCGACAGCCGCGCCCTGTGGGAGCTGCTCATGCTCGAAGGATTTCAGGCCGGACTTTCGTGGATCACGGTTCTGCGCAAGCGCGACGCATTCCGCAAAGCCTTCAAAGGTTTCGACCCCGTTAAAGTCGCCCGATTCAAAGAGGCCGACATCGCCCGCCTGCTCAACGATCCCGGCATTATTCGCTCGCGCGCCAAGATCGAGGCCACTATCAATGCTGCCCGCATCTATCTCGAAATGCAGAAAGCTGGCCAGGACTTTGCCACGTTTCTCTGGGGTATTGTGGACCCTCGAAATGTCGATGCAGCTAAGCCCACATTGGCGGGTCTGGAGACCCACCGTACGGCCGGTCAGGAGACCGGCGGTACAACCGGCCTCCGCCCCAGCGAATACAAATCATTCGTTGGGGACCCCGGTCAGGAGGCCGGCGGTACTCTGACGCAAACGCCGCTATCGGCTGAAATGTCAAAGCAGCTCAAGCAGCGCGGATTCAAGTTTGTCGGCCCGGTTATCGTTTACGCCTTTATGCAGGCCGCCGGCATGGTTAACGACCACAGTTCTGCCTGCTTCCGCCGCTGATGGTGTCCTGAGTTTTTGTTGCGGACCTCGGGGGCTAAACAGCGAACGACCGGCGGATGGCGGGTCGATGAGGGAAGGACCATTTGGCTGAGGGATATTCTACTTTTGTCATGTTGACGGCAAGTAGGCCGAAATAGCCATTGGTGCTTCCATTGGAGCCCGTTAAACAGCGTGGTCCTGGACTTTGTGCTCGAGTCAGTGGTGACGGCGGTTATTTTTCCTGTGGCTGCCGATCCCGTTTGGGAGAGTGCGTGTTTTTGCATTGTCCGGGCCGTTTGACATGACGCCTGGAGGTTGTGTTGGCCAAGGATAGGAAGAAAAAGAAGGCGCATGGGCTGGTGGCGGCACCGGTGATGGAACCGAACGCGGCCGGGGTGGACATTGGAGCAACTGAGATTTACATCGCCGTTCCCGCGGATCGGGATACGCAACCAGTACGGCGGTTCGCGGCATTTACCGAGGACTTGAAAGCGGCCGCGGACTGGCTTGAACACTGCCGAATCGAAACGGTGGCCATGGAGTCGACCGGGGTGTACTGGATTCCGCTATTTCAGATTCTGGAAGCGCGTGGGATGAAGGTGTGCCTGGTCAATGCCCGGCACGTGAAGAACGTGCCGGGGCGCAAAACGGACGTGAGCGATTGTCAGTGGCTGCAGTATTTGCACGCGGTGGGACTGTTGCGGGCCAGTTTCCGGCCGTCGGGGCAGGTGTGCGCGGTGCGGTCGCTGATGCGCTACCGGGAGAGTCTGGTGGGGATGGCGGCGGTGCATCTGCAGCACATGCAGAAGGCGCTGGATCAGATGAACCTGCAACTGCACCATGTCATCAGCGATCTGAGCGGGACGACCGGGATGGCGATTCTGGATGCGATTCTGGGCGGAGAGCGCAACCCGCTGAAGCTGGCCCAGTTGCGCGACCCGCGCATCAAGGCCAGCGCGGAAACGATCGCCAAGTCGCTGGTCGGAGACTACCGTCGGGAACATCTGTTTACGCTTCGCCAGTCGGTGACCGCGTATCGGAGCTACCAGCAACTGCTGGCCTGCTGCGATGTTGAGATCGAGCAGATGCTGGGCGAATTCTCCGATGGCGCCGGGCCGGACACAGCTGTGCTGGCTGATCCAAAAGACCGGCACAGGCCGCGGCGCAATGAGATGAAGTTCGACCTGCGCGGTCATCTGTATCGCATCTTCGGGGTGGATCTGACCGAAGTTCCCGGCCTCAATGCGCTGACCGCCCATACGTTGTTGACCGAAGTGGGTCCTGACCTGTCGGCGTTCCCCAATGTGGGAGCCTTCGCTTCGTGGATGGGGCTATGCCCGGACAACCGCGTAAGCGGCGGCAAAGTGCTCAGTTCGCACACCCGCAAGGTGAGCAACCGCGTGGCAAGGGCGCTGCGCATGGCCGCGCAGTCGCTGTTCCGCAGCCAGTCGTGGCTGGGCCAATACTATCGCCGCATGCGTGCCAAACTGGGAGCGCCCAAGGCCATCACCGCCTCGGCTCACAAACTGGCTCGCATCGTCTTCCACATGCTTACCAACCGGCACGCCTACGATGAAACGGTCTTCGCACAGCAGGAAATACAAAACCAACACAGGCTCCAACAAAAGCTCATGCAGCAGGCAAAAAAATACGGCTTCCAACTTATCCCAATCACACAAAACTAGATGTGGTCCTTGGGAGGCTGCGGAAAAACTCATCGAGTGGAGTGAAGTTCCCGAAAAACCATGCCTCAGGGGTTAAAACCCCGACTCGTTTTATGCGGCTTATTGGCACGGATAAATCCGTGCCCTTTCAAAACAGTGGCTCCTATGGAGTTCTTCCGCAGCCTGTAAAGTCCGCCGCGTATTATCGATCATTCACGGCACGGCTAAAGCCATGCCCTTTCAGAACATCGACTTGTTCAGAGATTCCTTAGAGCCCCAGCATCCGGCGGATCGTGTTGACGTCAAAGCTCTGCATCACGGGGTCACTTGATTCACGATTTCTGCGTTCCCATTCCTTCAACAAACCTTCGACGATCTCCCTGCCGTCGGCATCGGCCACTGCTTCCCTCGGAGAGCGTCCTTTGAGCGCTGGAATCTTCGTGTCGACCCACTCTTCCGCGTGCTGACGCAGCATCTCCGCCAAGATCCTGCGCGCTTCGGGGTCGGCCTCCGGAAACACTTGCTCCTCCGGCCCGTGGCTCTGCGTAAGCCTCTTGTGCTCGATGGCCTGCCTCATTTGTTCCTGCGATTGCGTCACTGTGCTTTTGTGCACGGCCAGGAAACCAAGCCGCTTCTCGATCT
>CAVSYM010000035.1:0-9514 GCA_963732165.1 uncultured Acidobacteriaceae bacterium | reverse complement strand
TGCGCGAGCAGTTCTACCATCAGCAGCAATACCGCATCAGCGAGTCGCATACCTTCACGCCCAACCTGCTTAATGTTTTCAACGTGACTGATTCGTACGACGATAACGGCAGCGTGCCCGCCGATCCCGGCAACTGGAACTCGCAGGTAGGATTTAATGACGATGGTTCCGTCGACTTCCCTGAGATCTCGTTCAGCGACAACTCAGCCTATCAACTAAGCGAGACCTTTATTGGCAACACCTGGCAGGGAGACGTAGCCGGTGCAATCGTCACTACCGGCGATTCGCTCACCTGGACCAAGGGACGTCACAGCTTGAGTTTTGGCGGTGACTTTGTGACTCACGACGTGAATTACCGTTCCGGTTCCGGCGCGTACGGCTTCAATTTCTCTTATCTCAACACCTCGGGAGCGGGTTATCCGTACGACGGCTTCGGCTTTGCGACCTACGAGCTGGGCCTGGTTAACAGCGCGACGCAGAGCGTGGCCTACAATCTTTACGGCCGGCAGAAAAACATCGACCTTTTTGCGCAGGATAGCTACAAGCTCACACCGAAGCTGACCGTCGATCTTGGGGTGCGCTGGATCTACAACACGCGCTTCAAGGAAAAGAACGGCAACTGGGCCAATTTTGACCCGACGGTAGTCGACCCGCAACTGACATCGGTGTATGGAGCCCCGCTACCCGGTTCGCTGGTTTTTGCCAAGAACGGAGGCGACAGCTTCGAGAAGAATGAGTACCCGAATAACTACGGCCCGACAATTGGGATCGCCTATCAGCTGCTGCCCAATG
Organism: uncultured Acidobacteriaceae bacterium; assembly: GCA_963732165.1. Classification (GTDB taxonomy): domain Bacteria; phylum Acidobacteriota; class Terriglobia; order Terriglobales; family Acidobacteriaceae; genus Telmatobacter. The sequence goes on along the minus strand of CAVSYM010000035.1, from coordinate 8,722 downwards.
TTGTGGTGCATGCGGCGTATGGGCTCGTCTTCAATCCGGTCGGTGTTACCTTCTTCGGCGGCGTACCCAACAGTTTTGCTCCGCAGCTTGGCTCGAGCTCGGCGCAGAACTTCGATTGGGACGCTTCCGGCGGGGGTGGAAACTATCCAGGCGTAGTAACCAAGGCTTCGCTCGCCACGGACCCGTCAACCATGCTGCCCTTCCCGGTTGAAGTCGATCCGCGGGCGCTGGAACTGGGCTACAGCGAGCAGTTCAACTTCGGCGTTCAGCAGCAACTCACGCCCAACACGCGGCTCGAAATCGCCTACGTCGGCAATCGGGGCCACCGCCTCACCGATACCGCGCTGGCGTGGAACGAAACCACCTCACAAAACTTCGTCAGCCTTATCGACCAGAACCCGGGCTACAGCATCTGGAATTGGGGTTATTGCCAATATGGCCAAACCTCAATCAACGGCGTCGCCTGCCCTTACCCGAATTTCAATGGCCCGGCGCTTGCGGCGCTGGCGCCTCTGCCACAGATGGCCGCGGCCGAGGTGTATTACTGGTACGGCTGTTGCGCCAACATCAATTACGTCGGCCTTCCGCTCGGGCAAACCTTCTACGATTCGCTCGTAGTGGATGTGGTAAAACGCTCGGGCCGCGGGCTCACCATGGACATGAGCTACGACTGGTCGCGCCAGGAAGGTGACACGTTTGCCTCCGAACAGGATTACAACAACGGCTATACCGGGGTCGAAGACTTCCAGCATATGCACGGCGCAGCCCACGCGCTGACCGGCTATGACACCCCGCAGGTGGTGAAGGGCTTCGTCACCTACAATCTTCCGCTCGGCAAGGGACAGCTTTGGCTTGGCAATAAAGGGCCGGTCGTTGATGCTTTAGCCGGTGGTTGGACCATCGGCGGCCTGGTGAGCTATTACACCGGACAACCCTTCTCAGTGAGCGCGTCCGATGCTTACTGGCCGCTGTGGGGCAACATCTATCCACAGTTCAACCTCGACAACTACAAGGGCCATTCGAATCCCCACAGGTACGTACCGGTCGGTACAAACGGTCAGGTTCCTGACTCGGACTTCTACATGCCGAGTTCCGTGGCAAGTCAGCCTGCTGCCGGCGTCCTGCCGCCTTCGCCCACAAACTCGCGCCTGCGCTGCCCCGGGCAGGAAAACGAAAACTCAACTCTGATGAAGAACAACCGCGTCGGGCCCGATGGAAAGTATGACGTCTCGATCCGCCTCGACTTCTACAACCTGCTGAACCGCCATTTCTACAACATCCTCGGCTGCGGCGGTAATCATGCGCAGATTGGCGCGGACACCAATTCCGACGGCGCATTATGGGGCGAAATCCTTGGCGTTTCAGATAGTCCGCGCCAGGGCCAGTTCGCTATCCGGCTCGATTTCTAGATCGTCTGCGTTGTTTAGCTTGCGTCGGGATCTCTTCCGCCCCAGAGGAAGAGATCCCGAAACTCCGCCGCCAGTTTGCGCATTGAACGTGGGGCACGCGGTCTAGGATAGTTTGGTGGTGGAGATTGGTGGCGTGATTCGATTCTTTTCCGGCGTTCGCCGGCGTGTGCCGGAGTTTGTAGTTGCCTGTTCCCTCTGCGTTGGCCTGATGAAGGTCGCGGCTGCACCGGCGGCCGCGACCTCACAGGACTTTTATATTGACTGCTCTCGGCATGCCGACGGCAACGGATCGAGCGCGGAGCCCTGGAACAATCTCGCCGCTGCCGCGGCCCACGAGTTCGCGCCCGGAGACACGATCTACATGTCGCGCGGCTCAGCCTGCAAGGGCAGCTTTGCGCCGAAGGGCTCGGGGACCGAGGGTCGCGTCATTCGCCTCACCGCGTATGGCGCTGGCGACCGTCCTAAAATCGTCGCGCCACCAACTGCTCGCCAGGCGCTGCTGCTCTTCAACCAGCAACACTGGCAGGTTGATTCACTCGACATCTCCGGCGGCAACAAATACGGCGTCTTCGTCACGGGCGACACCGGCATTCTGCATCATCTCTATTTGAAAAATCTCTACGTTCACGATGTTTATGGCGGCGCGCTCAAGAATAAAGATAATGGGTTGGTGATCGTTGGCCCCAGCAGCATCAATGTGTTTTTCGATGACGTGCTCATCGACGGCGTCGACGCGGCCCACACCAATCAGTGGGCCGGCATCCTGGTGGGCGGCGGCGGCTTTCCCTATAAAGACGATTCGCCACTAAATACCAACATCCAGATTCGCAATTCGAGCGCCCACGACGTTTATGGCGACGGCATCGTGTTGTTCCGCGACACGCACAGTTCCATTCGCACCAGCGCGGCGTGGGAGATTGGGATGCAGCCCACGCAGGACGTGGGCACGCCCGACGCCATCTGGGTGTGGACATGCAATGACTGCGTAGTGGCCGACAATGAGGCTTATTTGACTGACAGCCCCGGCGTCGACGGCGGCGCCTACGACATCGACTGGGACAACCAGCACGACACTATCGAGCGCAATTATGCGCACGACACGCAGGGCTATTGCATCGCGGTTTTCGGTGCAGGTTACGTCACCAGCGACAGCCTGGTCAAAGACAATCTCTGCATCGATAACGGCCTCAGTCCGCGCCTGGCCGCGCTTCAAGGCGCTATCTACCTTAGCACCTGGAATGGCGGAACGATTCGTGGCCTCACCATCAGCGGCAACGAGATTCAGTGGAATCCACCTGTGCCCGGAATCGCGGCCATCGAGGGTCCTGCCGACAACGGTGGTACGCCAATCGTGTTCACGCGCAATACCGTTGAATCCAACTCGCCTTTGATCTATAGCATCAAGACCCCGTGGCAAAGCTCGGCGAACAAATACATCGTTAACGGCCAACCCCGTTTTTCGATTGGCGACAAAGAGAATCTGACGCTCGATGCGCTCGAAGCTCAGGGGATGGAGATGGGAAGTAAATCTTCGCGGGCCGGAGATGAGAAGCACCGGGATTCGGTCCGGGTTGAGGTGTGGATCAATCCCGTGCTTGAAGAATACGGCCTGTTTTCCGATGACGCCCGCGCAGAGCTTTTCATACTGCGCAGCCTCGCCGGTCAATATAGCGCAAAGCGATTGAAGATTACCGTGCATCTTACTGCCGACGCGAGTCAGTCCGGCGAAAACGCGCTTCGCGATCTCAGCGATGTTTATCCCGATGCGCTGCACTTTGCGCACAGCGCCGGGCCCACGCAAGCCAGCGAGACAATCGGCACAATTCACATCGAAACCAACGAGGGGCACGCGATCCAGACCTGGCACGGGTTCCAAAACGCGGCCGCGCTCGGCAGCGCAATCCGCAAACTCCTCGGGCCACCCGACTACTCCCACATGCAACCGCTCGAATATTACGAGGGCCATCCATGACCAACACCAGCCAACGTCTCCTGCGCGTAGCAGCCGTCCGCGCCATGCTTGCGAGCGCTGTTCTTGTCTGCATCTTCGCCGCGACCTCCTCATGCCGCGCGCAAACCGAGCCGCCTCCTGCCGAATTGCAGGCGCCCATCTCCGTCTACAACAACTGGTCGTCGTACGATGAGCTCTCCGACAATATCCCCCTCACTGAAACGCTGGCCATGCGCGAGCTCGACGAACTGCTGCGCCTGAAGAAGGCCGGCGTGCGTTTCGACTACTACATGATGGATGCCTTCTGGTTCGCGCCCGACGGCGGATACCGCACCTGGCGCAAGCCCAATTGGCCGAACGGTCCTGATGCGTGGATCAAGAAATGCCAGGACAACGGCATTAAACCGGGGATGTGGTTCGAAACGAACACGCTGGTCAAAATTCAGGCCGCGCCCGCATGGAAAGATTCGCTTACCGCTAATGGCGGCGCCATGTCGCTCTCTGAGGGCGGATACCTGCCCGACTTCATGGATGTGTTGCAGTATTGGTACGACCATGGCATTCGCATGTTCAAGTTCGACTTTGCCTACATGGAGGCGGCCACGCCTGCCGACGATGCGGCCCACTTGAGCAAAGCCGAAGTGAAAGAGCGAAATGTGGACGCATTCCGCGAAGCGCTGCGCAAGTTCCGCCTCAAGAATCCTGAAGCAGTGCTCATCGCCTTCAATGGTTTTGGCGGCTCATTCGACGACACGTTTTCGCCGTTGCCTTTCAAGGACCCTGCCGACCTGCGCTGGCTCCAGGTCTTCCAGATGCAGTACACCGGCGATCCGCGTCCGGGCGACGTGCCTGAGAACAACTTCTGGCGCGCAATGGATATTTACAGCGACCACTCGGTGCGCCGCTTTGAGGAGTCCGGCTTCCCGCTGGAGCGTATCGACTCCACCGGTTTTATGATTGGCACAACCGGCACCATCTATTACCGCGGCCTGCACGCGTGGAAGGGCGCGTACCTATTGATGATGGCGCGCGGCGGCTGGGTCAACACTATTCACGGCAACCTTGAGCTCATCCAAGGCGCCGACGCACTATGGATGGCGCGCGCGCAGAAACTCTTCTTCGAGCTACAGGGCCGCGGACGCATTCGAACATTCGGCGGCATCCCCGGCGACTCGCAGCCCTATGGCTTCGGCGGCGTGACCGCGCGCGGCGCGGTCTACGTTGTGATGAACCCCGCGCAAGACGTGGCCACAATCAAGCTGCCGTTGCTCGCGCCCGATCAGCCCCCGCTCGGCATTGGCCGCATTCAATTTCGCGACGCCGGTTTCGTGCCAAAACTCGCCGGCAATCAAATCACGCTCGGTCCCGGCCAGATGGCGATGGTCGGCTTCGGCGCCTACGCCGCGCCCATCTATAACTTCGGCATTCAGACTGACGTTGTCATTCCCCGCACCATTGAGCCGGTGCAGATTTCGTTTGAACCTTCGGGCACTGGATCAATCGACGCCACCACCGAGCCCCCGTCGCACGGCGTCCTGCGCATCATCATTCAAGAGATGACCCCCGACGGTCATCTGCGCCGCACCTGGGCCGGCGAGCCTCCCAACGGCGAAAACATGGGCAAGGTCTTCGCGCTCTCAGCCACACAGGCAGGCCGGCCCATCCCCATCGACATTAATTACGACAAGATCATTTGGAGCGGCTTGAGCTGGGCGGTCGGAGAGATTGACGCGCGCGACGTAACGCCCGGAATCCCTCTCAAGATTCACTTCCATTCTTCTGAAAAAGACCCAATCACGCTCAAGGGCACGGCGTACGAGGTCGAGTATTAGTGTCTTGGCGCCCCACAGGCAAAGGAGTTCGATCGCATGAAGGCCACAGGTTGGATCTCGTTCGCCATTCTCGCTGCTACTGCAACGCTCGCCCTTCCCGCGCAGCAACTGGCGCTCAAAGATGGGGATCGCGTGGTCTTTTATGGCGACAGCATCACCGCGCAGCGTTATTACACGCGCTATGTTGAAGACTTTCTCATTACCCGTTATCCCAAGATGCATGTGGCGTTTTTCAACGCCGGCATTCCCGGCGACAATGTGAACGGCGGTTACACTGGCGATGCGCAGCTTCGGCTCAAGCGCGACCTGTTTCCGCATCAGCCCACGGTCGTCACCATCATGCTGGGCATGAATGACGGCTTCTATTCGCCATTCGAGCCCAAATACCTCGACATTTTCTCAACCGGCTACCACAAACTGCTCGACTCCATTCAGTCGACCCTGCCCGGCGTGCGCATCACGGTAATCTCGCCGACGCCCTACGACGAAGTTACCCACGGCACAGAATTTCCGCACTACAACGACACCATGACGCGCTACACCGCATGGGTTCGCGATCTGGCTGCGACGTCGCATTACAGTTATGCCGACTTCAATACGCCCATGAACAACCTCACTGAGAAGGCAGCAGAGTTGAATCCGTCATTTGCCGAGCTGCTGATTCCCGATCGCATTCATCCCAGCGAGCCTGCGCAGTGGATCATGGCCGCGACGCTCGCCCGCAGCTGGGGCTTTTCGCCTATTGTCGCTGACGTGCATCTCGACGCATCGCAGTCGTCGGCGGCCACAGCTCAGAATGCCGAAGTCTCCGCACTCGCCTTCAAGGACGGCAAGCTCATCTGGACCGAGCTCGACGGCTCGCTGCCTTTGCCGCTCGATCTTCAAAATGGCCTCGTGCGTTTCGTCGCCAGCGTCTCTGACCTCGCATCAATGGATCAGGAGATGCTGCGCGTCGATCATCTGACCGCCGCAGAGTACATGCTCAAGATTGACGGTAAGGACGTAGCCGACTTCGATCGCAGCCAGCTTGAGCAAGGCGTCAATCTCGCCCTCTACTCCACGCCCATGGAAGACCAGGCGCATGACCTGGATTGGGATCAGACCAGGCGCACATGGCTCGACGACACTCGTTTCTTGATTGAGCAGGAAAACCCCATGGTGCCCGACGCGGCCAGCGTTGAAAAGCCGCTCGAAGAGAAAGATGCAGTGATGCTCGATGAGATCCGCAAAAACGCGCAGCCCAAGCCGCACGCATTCGAGCTTGATCCGCAGTAATGAAGTGGCGGGGGGATCGGGAGCTATCGTCCCCGATCCCCAACAGCGAGGAATCGGGGGCACCCGCACCCGCCAACTGGTGCAAAAGACGCCGGGAACTCCACGTGCAGCGTGTTAGTGTTCTCCTTTCTGGGTTTAGTTGTACATCTTCTCAAAAAGGTCATCCGCTTCCATGTTCAGGTCGTTCGCCTCGTACTGGAAGGTGCCGTCATGGTTAATTGAAAACTGAATGGTCACTAGGATCGGATCGTCGGCGGCCTTGGCAAAGGCGTCAACGAGACAAGGGGATAATCCGGATTCCCCCTGGTCTGGTGGGCAGGACTGGGTGACCGTTTCAAATTCAAGTTTGCACATCGGTCTCTTTTCGCATTCTTGAATTCGCTGAATGGCTTGGTTAATACCCTCACCAGGTTTTCCGATGATATCACCGAACCTCTGGGACCCATCAAACTCAACCCAGGTGGCACCCTTCTCGGTTACAAAGGTCTTCCATACTCCTTTCTGAAAGGTGTTGCCGAGAGCTTGTCCGATTGTGATGGTTTTGTTGTACGAGAGATACCCGTTTCGGACTGTGTCGATGGCTGAGGGTTTTGGAGCAAAGAACTCTGCCGGAGACTGCGTCGTGGGTTGAGAGGCAGGGAAAGCGTAAGCTAAAATCATTACTACTGCAAGAAAGATGACAACTATCGACCAGAATATGTAAATGAAAACCTTAATTCGCCGGTCGCGTCCCGCGTACTGCTGCACCTCGTCGGGTCTCAGTGCTACCACATCATTCTTGAGTGCCCAAACTAGTGCGACGAACCAGCCGATGGCACACCAGCCAGTCAAGAGGTTGATCGCAAATATGGCTCCCGTGTTTCTCTTTCCCATCGCCTTAAAAGTTGGGTAGAAGTAGAAGAGAGACAGGACAAGAACCAATATGCCAGACACGATTCGAATGAGCGAGGTTGTGTCCATACCACCTCCAAAAGTAGTTCGCCAATCTGCCATTGACTTTACAGAACATCAGAGCATACGACTCACACTGCTACGGGTCAACTGCACTATTTTCTCTTGTTTAGCACTTAGGTGGTAACAACAGAACGAAAGAAGTACGCGAGGGCGTCTACGAGAAGCTTAAGGCGGGTGGCCCCGGTCGCATACCGCGCATTATCAAGTTGGGGATGCCCCCGGCCCCTCGCCTCTGGGGACCGGGAGGGGGAATCGAACTGCCTGTTGCGAATCCACTCAGGCAATTGGCAGGTGGCCCGCTCACCCATCCAGCCGCCCACGTTGGTGGTATCAGAGATCTTTGGATGGTCCACCCGCCAAGGCCACATAGAACTCACCTTTCGAAAAAGCTTTGTGTGAGATAGCCTTCTTCGTCCCTGTTTTTTGGTAACCGTTCGCCTCCATCAAGCAACAAATAACGCCCCCTATGAATTGCTTATCAAACGGGGTAGGTTTTCTACCAGTCCGTTTGATCTCTTGAATGGACATTTCGGCGATACCAGTCACAGCAGGAAGCCCGATTTTCGATGCTTCGATTGCAGAATTTAATGATTCCGGCCTCATCAACAACTTGAAAAGAGTTTCTCCCTCACCAGCTGCGTAAGGTTTGTACTGAGGAAATCTTCCCCCAAAATCTTCAGAGATGGGATGGATGCAGAAAACGAAAACTTGCTAATTGTCATGTTGTACCTTTCCTGAGAGTTTGTTCCTTTAGCATACAGGGCGCATAATGAAATGTCAATAAACGCGATGTCTATTAATATGATCTCACTGTTTTCTGTTGCGGCAGGTGGCCCACTCACCGATCCAACAACCCGCCTGAGCTTCGCAAACAGGTAAGTCTGTGCCCCATTCATCGCGGCTTTATCGGGATAAGTGGGCCGCGAGTGCTTGCCGTCGACTCCGACTCGATTTCAACTACTCCCCGGATTCCGGTAGCGTAACGTTTGAAGCAACCCCATTGGTACTGTTCGGGGGATGCGACCATCCTTTTTTTACAGGGTGATGCTATCGTAACTCCGTTGGGGCCAAGCCCCGAGGACCCGCTCATCGCGATAAAGCTGCGATGAACGGGGCACAGCTCCCGATACCAGGATGAAAGGGCCAGCTGCCAGGCACCCGCTGCGCCATACCGCTGTATTATTAGCCCCATGGATATGAAAGACGTAGCGAAGGCGAGAGAAAGAGAAGATGAGCGACTGGAGGCTATTCGGCAAGCCACCATGAGAAGGCGATACACGCTCATCGCAAGCTCAGCTGCA
>CAVSYM010000034.1:0-141010 GCA_963732165.1 uncultured Acidobacteriaceae bacterium | reverse complement strand
TGGAAAAGAACACAACACTGGCCTTGAGCGTGCGCCTGCGATCGCTGCTTGCGGCGCGCGGCATCAACGTGGTCACGACGCGCGAGACAGATACGAATGTTGACCCCGTGAAGCGCGACGAGATTGTGGACCATGCCAATGCGCAGGCGTGCCTCAGCCTGCACGCATCTCTGAGCGGCACGGGCGTGCATCTGTTTATTTCGTCACTGGCGCCCGCTCGGCCGGTGAGGATTGAGCCCTGGCGGACCGCGCAGGCGCCATGGATCAATCGCAGCCTGGGCTTTGCGGGGGTATTGAATTCCGCTCTGCAACACGCCGGTTTGAATGTGACGCTGGGCCGCACCGCACTGCCGGTTGTGGACAGCATGGCCTGCCCGGCCGTTGCGGTTGAGATGAGCCCCGAGGGCGCTACAGCCGGATCGGGGCAATCTGGATTCGGGCCACTCCGGCATCGACAGCCTGAACGATGCCGACTACCAGGCGCGGATCGCTGAGTCAATTGCCGCGGCGATCGTGGAGTGGCGCTCGACGGGATCGGGCACGGGGGCGGGCCAGCCATGATTCCCCGCTTTCAGACCGTGCTTTTTATTCTCCTGCTGGTGGCGTCGGTCATCATGACGGTGTTTTTGTGGCGGCAGCTCGACCGCGCTCACCAGAAGATGCTTGAGGGCCAGAACTCGGCGCCCACCCAGGCGCCGCTGGTTGCTCAAGCCGAGCCGGCAACCCTGATGGTAGCCAGCGATGCCGATGGCTCGCTGCAGCCGCGCGTTCTGTCGTTGCCGTTGCCCTCGCTTGAGGCCAATCCTGGAGCGAGGGCGCGCGCCATCCTGGGCAGGCTGCTCGATCTCTACGCGGCTTCGGATTCCGCACATCCGGTTCCCGGCGGCGCTCAATCGGTCGAGCAAGTGTTTCTGCTGCCCGCGCCGGCCGGCGACACGCGTTCCGGAACTGCGAGCCCCGCGCCTGCGAGCCGGAAAGATGCTCAGTCCGGTCCCGAACTTGCTGTCGTGAACCTGTCGGGATCGTTTGCGGCAAACCACCCGTCAGGCATCGAGACTGAGACTCTGACGGTGCTGTCAATCTGCGCCACGCTCCACGCAAACTTTCCGCGCATTGCGTCGGTGCGCTTCCTGATCGACGGACAACAGCACGACACGCTCGCCGGCCACGCCGACCTGACGCGAACTTATCTCACTTCGCAAGCCGTCGCCGCCGAGGCAGTGACTCCATGAACGAATCAAATCATTCGACCGCTCCCACCATCGGCGTCTTCGACTCAGGTTTCGGCGGCTTAACAGTTTTGCGCGCGCTCATTGAAAAGCTGCCGCGGGCGCGTTTCGCTTTTGTTGGCGATACAGCGCGGCTGCCTTACGGTTCCAAATCACGCCGCACCATTGCGCGCTACGCCGCCCAGAGCGCGCAGTTCCTGGTGCGCGAGCAGGGCGCCGAGTACCTGGTAATTGCCTGCAATACCGCCAGCGCGCTTGCGCTCGATGCAATTCAGGAGGCGGTTCCGGTGCCGGTGCTGGGCGTGATCGAGCCTGGCGCGACGGCGGCGCGCCTGGCATCGAAGACCAACGACGTGCTGGTGATCGCCACCAACGCGACCGTGCAGAGCCAGGCGTACACGGCCGCGTGCAGCGCGCAGGGTTTGCGCGCGCTCGAGAAGGCCTGTCCTCTGCTGGTGCCGCTGGTTGAAGAGGGATGGACCGACCACCCGGTGACCGAAGAAGTGATTGACATCTATCTGAACGAACTGCGCGCCGAAGCGGGGGCGCACGGCCTCAATCCCGATACGCTGGTACTGGGATGCACGCACTATCCATTGCTGCGTAGGCTGATTGAACGCGCAGTGAGGCCGGGCGTAAAGGTGATCGACTCTGCCGAAGCCACAGCGCAGGTGGCCGCGCAAATATTCAACGGGGGGGGGGCCCCATCCTAACTGAGTCTGCACCCGCGAATTCGGTTAGGGTGGAATCGAATTCAAGCCAAGAGCAGCAAACCGAAATTCGGTGCTTTGCGACCGACTCGGTCGAAAAATTCGAAAGGCTCGGTTCGCGTTTTCTTGGCCGTCCGGTGGGCAAAGTCGAGCTGCTCGATCTGGGCGGGTGAGAGGCGCACCGGTGAGGTCGACAGGATTTGCAGGGGCTGATGAGGCTGCGGAGAATCGCGCGTTGGGACGTTTCGTAACAAGGGCACGGCTTTACAGGTTGCCGAAAGACTCGTCGGTGCACAGACAAAGGAGGCTTTGTAACAAGGGCACGGCTTCAGCCGGGCCACAAACGCTTCCCTTTCACCGCCGGGCTTTAGCCCCTGCTGCTTCTCGCGCTTGCAGAATCACTTTTCCCGCAACCTGCTTAGCCGGGCCGAAAACGCCCGTAAAAATACGTCCGGGCTTTAGCCCCTCCGGAATCGCTCAACCAAAGCGGCGCCAACACGACTGATATTCTAAGAAACGCAGCTCCGCTGTTTAACTCTTTGGTCTAGTTCCCCGGAGGAACCTGAAACACATGATCGATTTGTCGGGCAAAACGGCCGTCGTCTTCGGGCTGGCCAACAAGCGTTCCATCGCATGGGGCATCGCCCAAAAGCTGCACCAGGCTGGCGCGACCCTCGCCATCTGTTACCAGAACGAGCGCATGAAGGCCGAAGCGCAAGACCTCATCAACGAGCTACCCGGCGCGTCGGGTTTCCAGTGCGACGTCTCGAGTGACGCCGAGATCGATGCGCTCTTCGCCGCGCTCAAAGAGAAGTACGGCACGCTTTCGATTCTTGTCCATGCGGTGGCCTTTGCGCCCCCTGAAGATCTGAGGGGCGAGTTCATCAACACCAGCCGCGAGGGCTTTCGCATCGCGCACGAGGTGAGCGTCTACTCGCTCATCGCCGTGAGCCGCGCCGCTGTGCCGCTGATGACCGAAGGCGGCAGCATTATGACGCTCACTTATTTTGCCGCCGAAAAAGTTGTGCCCAACTACAACGTGATGGCGCTGGCCAAGGCATCGCTCGAGTCCGCGGTGCGATATCTTGCGTCGGGCCTGGGACCGAAAAACATTCGCGTGAACGCCATCTCGGCCGGGCCCATCAAGACGCTGGCCGCGCGCGGCATCGGCGCGCTGGGCGAAATGCTGAAGGCCGCCGCCGACCGCGCTCCGCTGAAGCGCAACGTGGACCAGCTTGAAGTAGGCGGAGTAGCGCTGTTTCTGGCCAGCGATCTCTCAAGTGCCGTGACCGGCGAAACCATCTACGTGGATTGCGGCTACAACATCATGGGGTTCTAGTGGCTGGCCTCCCCGGTCCCCAAAAGGGGAGGGACTGGGGGTACCCGGCTGTATCTTCGAGCTCAGCCGTTGCAGAAGCGCCTGCAGGCCAGGGAGCCCGCAGGGACAGCCGGTCTGGAGACCGGCGCTACTCCCCGCTACTCAATACACCCCGTGATAGTCCGGATACGCCGGATGCTCCGGAGTCGGCGCCGGCGGATGCGCCTTCAGCTCATCGAGCGCCAGCGAAACAGCCTTCTCAAGCTGCGGATCGTGCCCTTCGCTCACCAGCTTGGGGTCCTGCTCCACTACGTAATCGGGATCGACGCCGTGATTCTCCACGTCCCACTGTCCCTTGGGCGAAAAGAAAGCGACGCTCGGCGATGTTACCCGGCCGCCATCCATCAACGTTGGAATGGGCCCGATGCCGACCAAGCCGCCCCAGGTGCGCTTGCCCACCAGCGGGCCGAGCTTGGCCTCTTTGAAGAGCCATGGCAGCGCATCGCCACCTGAGCCCGATTGCTCGTTGGCCAGCATTACCTTGGGCCCGTAGATGCCCGCGTTGGGCGTGTGCTCGATGCTGCCGTAGCGCGGCTGCCAATAGCTCTCAATCTGCCGCTTCATCACTTCAATAAAGTAGTCGGCCACCTGCCCACCGCCATTAAAGCGCTCGTCGATGATGGCGCCTTTTTTGTCAGTCTGCGCAAAGTAGTAGCGGTTGAAATTTGTAAAGCCTCCTCCGCCGGTATCGGGCAGGTAGACGTAGGCAAGCTGGCCGTTCGAAAGCTTGTCAACCTTGCGGCGATTGCCCTCAATCCAGTCCACGTTGCGCAGCGTGTATTCGCTCCCCACCGGGATGACCGAAATATCGCGCGGGTTTTTGCCGTCGGCCGAGGCAATGCGCAGGCTGATCACCTGTCCGGCCGTGCCATCGAGCGGCTGCTGAATGTTGGTGTCCGCGGTCAGGTCGGCTCCGTTGATTGCCAGGATGCAATCACCTATCTTTACGTTGAGTCCCGGCTGCGCCAGCGGCGCCTTGATCTGCGGATTGAAGTCTTCTCCGGTATAAATTTTGGCAAAGCAATAGCGGTTGTTCTCGATCTCGTAATCGGCGCCGAGCAACCCGCCGGCAACGTGTTCGGCCTCGGGAATGCGGCCGCCGAATCCGCGCAGATGACCCACCGAAAACGCGCCCAGCATCTCCTGGAAGATGTAGTTGAGATCGGCGCGGGCCGCGATGGACGCGACCCAGGGCTCGAATTTCTTTTCCTGGGCCTCGGTGTCAGTGCCGTTGAAGTGGGGATTGTAGAAATACGCGCGCTCGATGCGCCACACTTCGTGGTACATCTGTTCCCACTCCGCCTTCGGATCGACGCGCACCTTGAGCCCACCGAAGTTGAGGCCGCCTTCGCCCGGCTTCACGGGTTGATCTGCAGGCACCACGACCCACGAAGGTGGACCGCCGCCGCCGTCGTCGTTGTGAGGCGGAGCTATAGCAAGCAGCATGTTGTTGCCGTCGGCTGAGAGCTCGAAGCTGCGAACGCGATCGGCAAGCTTTTCGGTCTTGCGCTCTTCGGGCGTCCAGCGGCTGAGGGTGCTTATCCTTTCAGAGTCGCGCTCAGGCGGAGCCCACAGGTAATACAGGCTGCCTTTTAATCCAGTGGCGAGGGCAAGATAAATCCCTTCGGGCATAGGCATGGCCACAATGCGCGATTGAATGCCGTCAAGATCGATCTTGACCGGTTTGGGTTCTTTCGATTTCGCCGCGCTTTCGTCACCTGACTCCTTTTGATCGGGCTTCTTGTCTGGCGAGCCGGCGGCCGCAGTGTCTTTTTTGTCGTCCTTCTTCTCGTCTTTCTTTTCGGCCGGTTTTTCGTCGCCAAGTTCGGGCGCCAGCGGCGACGCTCCGTCGGCCTGCAGCACGGCGGCATATACCTTCGACGTCTCGATGTAGAGATCGGCGGTCATGTCGAGCCCGTCAGAGGTGGCTCCGCCGTTGGTGCTGGTGGTGAAGTAGAGATACTTGCCGTCGCGATCGAAGGCCGGGTTATCGGAGTCGGCCATCTCGTCGGTAATCTCGGTCGACTTGCCGCTATCGACGGAGTAGAGATAGATGGCGTGCAGGTGATTGGCCAGCGAGCGTTCATACGCCAGCCATTTTGAATCGGGCGACCACGCAAAATCGAAGGACACGTTTGAGAAGCCGCCGTATTCATTCTGATCGCAGATCAGCGTCACCTTGCCGGTGGTTGTGTCGAGCATCCACACCTTCAGCCGGTTGTCGTTGAAGACGATGAGCTTTGAATCGGGCGACCACTTGGGATTGAAGTAATACGAGGCGTCGGTGGAGATCGGAAATTTCTTCAACGGCGCGGCGCCGGCGACCGCATCGCCGGTCTGCGGCGCGACGTCGAGTGTGTAGAGGCCCGACTCGTCAGAGAAATATGCGATCGACTGGCCATCGGGCGACCAGGCAGGCGTGCGCTCCTCGAGGCCCGGCGTATTGGTGATGTTGCGCGTCGGACCCTTCTTAGTTGCAACGGTCAAAATTTCCCCATGCGCCTCAACTGCTACCCGAACGCCGGTAGCCGAGATGGTCACGTTTTGAACCTCGTCGCCCACGCTCTGAATGCGCGGCCTCACCTCAGGCAGATCGGCGTCCACATCGATGGGCACAATGCTGTCTTTGCCGGTTGCTGTGTCGAAGGTGTGGATCTCGCCGAGTTGGTCATAGACCAGCGTGCCGCCGTTGCCGTCAAGCGTGTGGATGTCGGTGCCTTTGTTGTCGAAGGCCTTGGTTACTGTCCTCGTCGCTGGATCATATTTGAAGATCGTAATCGGGCCGTCGCGGCCGGAGAGGAAGTATATGTTGCCGTCGACATACACCGGATCGAAGTCCGACGAATTCTCATGCGGAATCTCGGTCGAGTCGAGACCGGGCAGCGTGGTGATCCAGATGGTGCTGGCGGTGCCGCCGTGATAGTTGCCCCACGCCACATAAAAGTCATAATTAAAGCCGAACGCGAGTGAGAGGGGCGAATATGCGATCTCCTTGCCGTCGGGTGAAAACTGGCCCTCAAACGCCATGGGCAATGGCAGCGCTTTGGCGAATCCACCCTGCACCGGAATGGTGTAGAGCTGCGTGTAGCGGCTGGCGGCCTGGCGGTTTGAGTGGAAGAGAATATCCTTGCCGTCGGGGCTCCAGCCCACCGCGTAATCGGCCGCAGGGTGATAGGTCACGCGAAACGGAATGCCGCCCGTGACGGGGATGGTGTACACATCGAAATTGCCGTCGTACTGGCCGGTGAAGGCGATGGTCTGGCCGTCGGGTGAGAAGATTGGCGCTTCTTCAATGCCCACTCCGGTGGTGAGGCGCGTAGCGTGGCCGCCGGTGCGCGGCACCACCCACAAATCGTCGGCGTAGCCGAAGGCGATCATGTCTTTGCCGATAGCGGGCCGTTGAAAGATGTGCGGACCCGAAGATGCGTGAGCAGCGAGAGCGGCGCTTATCGCGCAAACTGCAGCGATAAACGCGAAGACATTCCTGGCAGCAATTTTAGGGATCGCAGGCATGCGAGCCTCCAGATGGGATGGGGCAATCTTAAACGATGGAAGTAGGTTATCAACCTGAGGAGTGTGCAGATCAGAGCGAGCCGCCTAAAATCGTAGCGCCGGTCTCCTGACCGGCTGTACGGTGGGTCTCCAGACCCGCCGAGGGATGATTTTGCCGCCCGATTCGGCCGTTAACGCAAACTGCCGTTGTCTTGCCAGGAATCAGACGCCCCGTGCAATTGCTTCATACGACTCTGCGAGGCGCATCTTGATCCGCTCTTTGAGCGGCGTCTCAACAAACGCAGCGTCGATCCCCATCAGGTTGGTCTCAAGAAAATCTTGCGCGCTCCAGCCGAATGTCCGCTGCAATCCCTCGTATTCGCCGGTCAGCGTCGCCGGCGTCAACATGCGCGTGTCCGTGCTCACGCTCAACGAAACCCCGGCGCGATAGAGCTTGTCGATGGGGTGGCGATGCCAGCTCTCGATCGACGGAATAATCTGAACGTTCGAAGAAGGGCAGAGCTCAAGATGGATTTTTCTGTTGCGGAGATGTTCGACCAGCCTGGCATCTTCGTGGCTGCGCGTTCCGTGGCCAATGCGCTCGGGATCGAGCAAACGCAATGTCTCCCAAACACTCTCGGGGCCGCACGCTTCGCCGGCATGGGCCGTTCGCCGCAATCCATGGTCGCGGGCGTAGCGGTAGGCATCTAAGTGCGCGTCAAGCGGAAATCCAGCCTCATCGCCGGCAATGTCGAGCGCGGCTACTTGGCTGCCGTCAAATCTTTCTACCAGTTCGGCAGTCGCCATGCTTTGATCGGCCGAAAAATGGCGCATGGTGCACAGAATCGCACGGGCCTCGATCCCGGTCGCGCGGCTCTGCTCGTCGACGGCGCGTTCGACAACTTCGCAAATTCGCTCGGGGCTCAGGCCGTTGAGTGTGTGCAATAGCGGGGCAAAGCGAAGCTCTGCATAGATCACACCGTCGGCCGCGAGTTGCTCAAAGACATCTTCCGTCACCAGCCGCAGCGAGACTTCGCTCTGCATCAGGCGGAAGCCCATGGGCGCGCGAGTAAGAAAATCGGCCAGGTTGGTGCATCGCGCCGGGCCAACGTAATCGCACTGGTAATCGGCGGGAGTCACACCCGGAACGAGCCGCGAAACGGCCTTGTAGCTCAACGAACAGTCGAGATGCAGATGAAGCTCAACCTTCGGCAGCGCGCGCAGATCCATGGAATCAGAATAGCGGACGGGCTGCCGCCTGAAAATTGCGCAGGGGCGCTACACCTCAGAAATCCCGGCCGGACTTCGGGTTCAGCGCGGAATCCGCTCCCGGTACTCGGCACGGATGCGCCGCATCCCGGTATCTGTTGACCGCGTGGCCATCTACTGCGCCGCCGGAGCCGGTGCACCCTTCAGGGTCACGGTCCCGCTCACTGTCTTGGGATCCACGATCATCTCTTTCAGCTTTGCCTCCACCTCGGGCGGGGCATCGGCCTGGTAGCGTCCTCCAAGATATTTGGCAAAGAACGCCTCCATCCCAGTCACCATGGCCAGATTGTTGATGGGCCGTGCAAAACCGTGCCCTTCATCCGCAGCAACCAGGTATTCAACCGGCTTGCCGTTGTCGCGCACCGCGGCCACAATCTGGTTGCTCTCGCGAATATTCACGCGGGGATCGTTCTTACCCTGCACAACCATCAGAGGCGTCACAATCGCCTTGGCCTGGGTCAGCGGCGACTCTGCAATCAACAGCGCCTTTCCCTCCGGAGTCGTGGGGTCGGCCATACGCGTATACATTTGCTTGCGGCCCGCTTCCCAGTATGGCGGAATCGCATCCAGCAGGGTGATCAGGTTTGAAGGAGCAGCGTATGCCACCGCCGCAGCGTAGATATCCGGCGTAAAGGCCACGCCTGCCAGCGTTGCGTAGCCGCCATAAGAAACCCCGAAAATGCCCACGCGCCTGGGGTCTGCAGTTCCGTCTGCCACCAGCGCTTTCACGCCCCAGGTCAAGTCGTCCTGCATCTTGCGGCCCCACTCGCCATTGCCTGCGTTCAGGAACTTCTTGCCGAAGCCGGCTGAAGCGCGAAAGTTTGGCTGCAGCACGGCGTAGCCGCGGTTGGCAAAGAACTCTGCATACGTGTCATAGCCGAAGCTGTCGCGGCCCCACGGCCCGCCATGAGGAAACACCATCAGCGGCAGATTCTTCGCCGGCAAACCCTTGGGCAGCGTCAGGTAAGCCGGAATCTCAAGCCCGTCCGACGAGGTGTAGCGATACGGCTTGCGCTCTGAAAGCGAGGCGCGCGGCAATTCTTCGCGAATGCGGTACTCAAAAACCAATGTCTGGGCCTGGCGGTTCCACGCATAGGTTTCACCCGGCTCCGTATCGCTATTCGCTGACACTATCCAGATGTTTTCGTCTGCCGATCGCGCTCCAAAATAAATCTCTTTGCCTGGCAGCTTCGCCTGAAGCCATTGAAACTGTTTCTCGAATGCCTTGTCCCTGAAATACCACCGTGTACGATCGTCTTCATAAGTTGTGTAATACAAGTGATAGTCCACGTCGGATATTCCCAGATCGCGGATGTCGACACGATGCTCGGGGTCGCTCTCGAAGGTCGTCGTCTCACCGGTCGCTATGTCCAACATCTCAAGTTCGCTCAGATCCAATGCGCCCTTATTGGTTTCGAGGTAAACCCGCTTGTTCCCCGCCTCGAACGCTGCCACGCCGCAGTTCTCAAGCACGCTGCAACCGTAGATCGGCTTGAACCCGTCAGGATCCACACGCAGAATCTCGGTGTCGCCGGCCTGGGTGGTCCGTTCGGCGAGCCGCAGGTTGCCGTCGTGGTCGAAATCCCACGATTCAACGCGCTCGGTATTCTTGCGCAGTAGAGTCTTCTCGCCGGTGGAGATGTGCAACTCATACAAGTCGTGCCATTGCGGATCGCGGTCGTTGAGGCCAATGTAGAGAATGTCGGGTTTGGAGCGCGGCGCGGCGAAGATTTGGGTGCGCACTCCCTTCAGGTTGGTCAATGCCCGGGTCGGCGGCACTCCGGTCCTGGGATCGGCCGGCGCCGTCGGATCGATGGCGTACACGTTGAAGTTCTCGTCGCCCCCTGCGTCCTGCGAGTAGAGAATGTACTTCGAGTCATGGCTCCAGAAGTACGAGCGAATGGGTCGCGCTGCCTCCGAACTCAACGGACGCGCTGCGCTGAATGGCTCATCCGCTTTTTTCACCCAGATATTTCGCGTGCCTTTGTACGGCTTGAGGAATGAAAGGCTCTGTCCATCGGGCGAAATCTGGGCTCCGGCTATCTGCACTTCGCCAAAGAACAACTGGCGGTCAATGATCGGTGGTTGCTGTGCTGCAATCAGCGGCACAATCCCTGTCAGCACAACAGCAAGAATGGTCAATCGCTTCATTTTCAGAAGCCTCATTTTCAGACTCCTTTCCGAAAGCAGATGTTTGGGAAAACTCGGCCCCGGGCTTTCGCCCGCGAAAAGCAGTGTCTGGCAGGAATGCCTAATCCTTCAGCGTCACCGTGATCTTGCGGGCGTCGCCGCCTTCAGCGGTAATCACAATCTCTCCGGTGGCGCGCTTGCGGATGCTCTTGAACTTGTCGCCCCACTCAACCAGCACCAGCGAATCGGGCGTGAGCAATTCTTCAAGGCCAAGGGTCTCAAGCTGGCGCTCGCCCTCGAGCCGGTAAACATCCAGATGGAAGAGCTTGATTGGCTTGCCTTCGCGCGTGCCGTCGTACTCGTGCACCAGCGTGAAGGTGGGACTGGTTACCTCGTCGGGCTCGGCCGCGTCCAGCGCCTGCGCAATTCCTTTCACCAGCGTGGTTTTGCCGGTTCCCAGTTCGCCGCGCAGCAGCAGCAGTTGCGGTGGCTTGAGAATCTTTACCAGCTTGCGCCCCACCTCGATTGTGTCGGGACCGCTCTTCGTCGTGAACTCGTGAACTTTGCCTTCAGCGGCGGGTGCGGCGTTGGTCATTGCTCAGCCTCGCGCGGCGCCTCTCACTTTGCGCGCCCTGTATCCAAACATACCCGTTTGTGCTGCGTGAATGAAAGCAAAAAGCCTGTGAAAGATATTTGAGCGCATCGGTGGCGAGCAAAGTGTGCTCATTCTGTACACTCACAGCGAGGTCGGCAGCAAGGCCGTGCAGATATACCGCGGCCTCAACCGCACTCGCCGCATCGTTGGGGTATTGCGCCAAAAGTCCGGCAATCATTCCCGTGAGCAGGTCGCCGCTGCCGCCCTTGGCCATGCCGGGATTGCCAGTGGTATTTACGGCCACGCGACCATCGGGATGAGCGATGATCGTCCGCGCGCCTTTAAGCACAAGGGTTACGCCAACCTTGGTGGCAAAGGTGCGGGCCGCTTCAAGGCGATTGGCCTGGATCTCGGCGGTCGTGGTTCCGGCGAGCCTCGCCATTTCTCCCGGATGCGGAGTCAGCACCAGCATTCGCTTGCCGTTGCGCGCCAGCTTGGCCAGCAGCACCGGCTTTGCGGCCAGAATATTGAGCGCATCGGCGTCGAGCACGGCAGGCAGCTCTGTAGATGAAAGCAGACCGGCAATAAACTTGGCAGTGTCGGCGCTTTGGCCGAGACCCGGCCCAACAGCGAGCACAGTTTTGCCGCCGATGAGCGCAGCCAGTCGTTTGGGTTCGAGATTCTCTTCGCCGATTTGGCCGGCCGCATTTGCATCGAGCGGCCAGGTCATGAGTTCGGGCGCGATGGCGGACACAACCGGCATGGCAGGCGCGGGAACCGCGGCCGTCACCAGCCCCGCCCCGACACGCATGGCCGCAAGCGAAGTCATGGCAGGAGCGCCGGCCTTGCCGCCCGCCGACCCAAACGTGCCGCCTACTACCAGGACGTGGCCGAAGTTGCCCTTGTTGGCAGAGGCTGCACGCGGCGCCTGTACGAGTTCGAGCGACGAGCCGGTCCAACGAAGACCGCGTTCGGAGACAAGCAGCTCATCGGGCGAGCCAATCGGCGCTACAACAACCGGCTGGTCCCAGGCGCGCGTCAAAGCGCCAAACACGTGCGCGGGCTTGGGCGCGGTGAACGTGACGACTGCATCGGCGGGAAAAACCGGCGTATCGACGGTGGCGCTGGTTCGATCGGCCGGCCAGCCCGACGGCAGATCGATTGCGAGAACCGGACCGCGCCGGTTCCCGATCCATCTGAGAGCATCGAGCGCCAGGCCTTTGATCGGCGGCTTGAATCCCGTGCCCAGCACCGCATCGATCACCAGGTCCGCATCGCGGGCGGGATCGAGCCCCGCAAGATCGGACGCGGTTTCCACAACGTGAATCGAGACGCCTGGAACCGCGGCAAGTTCGCGCCAGGCCTCGGCGGCATCACCCTTCAGGCCGTCGCTCGAGCCCAGCAGAATCACCGCAACCTCAAGCCCCGCCTGATGCAGCAACCGCGCCGCCGCCATGCCGTCGCTGCCATTATTGCCGCGTCCGCACAACACCGCGATTCGCCGCGCTTGAGGAAATTCGCTGCGCACCACCGCGGCAACCGCTCCCGCCGCGTTGCGCCTAAGTTCGAACGAAGGGATTCCGAAGCGCTCCGTCGTGGCGCGATCGCAGGCCTGCATCTCGGCTGCTGAAAGAACTTGCATCTCTCTATTTCATCAGACGGGCCGATACCACGGCCGAAGCCCCGGCGCGGGTGAGTGTACAGTTGGCTTGCACATCGCAATGGAAGTGGAAGGTTGCCGGAAAAATTCCCCAGCCTTCGCCGTGCGAGCTTAAGCCGCCGGGCCCCACGAAGAATTCCCGCCCGGCGCGCGTTAACACCGTGCCGCGCGAACGGTTGTCGCCCACAATCACGTCGTCACCCTCGATGGGTGCGGGCAACACTTGCGCTGGAGAAGCAGGCCGCCGCCTCTGCCTCGTGCTGCTCACCTGCTTCGTGATGCCTCCCCGCTCCAGACTCTGCACCCAGTCGTTCTGATCGCCCTTCACAGGATAAGTCGTGGTAAAGTCCCAGGCGGCGATGCGGTCGTAAAAGTTTTCAGGGCAGACCATCGGGCCCTTTACTTCAATGCGAACAATCTCACCCTTGTCTCCGTGGTCGTAGCTGATCGTGTCCCCATCCATGGTTCTTTCCGGTGGGCCTTGGGTGGGAACGGCGCTGCCATCCACAGGCGCCTTGAACGGGAAGACAATTTCCTTTTCGCACACGGTATTTCCCGACGCGTTTTTCAAGTGGATTGTGAACTCGATCTGGCGCGGTGGATTGGTCGCAACCGCGGCAAAACCCGCCAGGTTGTCGGCTGAGAGCGGATTGACATAAAACACGTAGTTGGCTTTGTCGATCCAGCGCGCCACAAAGTCGCCGCTCAGTCCGGAATTCTCCACGTTTGTATTTCCCAGATCGACATAGGGCGGCGGCGCTGGTCCCCGCTGCAGGGCCCAAATGGCAAGTAACACCAAACCCAGGCCGACAATCGCCGCCGATGCAATCAGGATGTTTCTTTTCTTATTGTCTATCGGTGCAGCCGGGGGTTCGACAGGATTTCCCGTTGCATCAAGCGCCACTTGTACTGGCTGCGGAGGCTGTTTGGGAGCGCCCAGCGCCTCGCGAAAGGCGTAAAGCTCCTCTTCAGGCCTCTTTTCGTAGGGCACCGTGTCGTAACGGGCTAGTCCTTCGGCAGGCTCTTTGAACTCGTTGCTTTCTTCTTTCTCTCGCTGGTCCTCTTCGTTCATTAGAGAACACCTTTGTCTCTTGTTTAGGGCGCGTGTAGTAGCCAAGGTTAAGCGGGCGACTTCCGAATATTCCGAAGCCGCTCCGAAATTCTGCGATCCAAAGGCTCTGTACCGCGGTTGAGGTCTGCATTCAGACTAACCGCTGGACAGCGCGCAATTTAATAGCAAGTTCTAACCAATCACATTGAATCACGCGCCGTGCAATGTGGCAAGACGACAGCGCAGTGAAAGACCACCGTTGATCACGTTACGAAAATGACCGGTGTCGATTACATGGTTAGACGGGTTTTTCAGAATTCGATTCGGAACTGAAAGGCAATCATGCGCGGTGAGCTGTCTCCGCCCAGGCCGACGCCCAGCAGCCCGGTGGGCGGCGAGATTGTGCTTTCAAGAGTGCCAAATCGGGCCGGCACGTTTTGGCCTGGAACGCCCGCCTCAACATTCGCAGGCAATGCGAAGTTGGGGTGATTGAAGGCGTTAAATAGCTGCGCATCGAGCCGCAACGACAGGCCTTCACGCAATGCCAACTTACGCGTGAGGTACATGTCGGAGTCGGTAAAGTGAGGTCCGCGCACCGTGTTGCGTCCCGCGTTGCCGAACTGGCAGTTGGCAGGCGAATCGCCGCCGGTGCATGCGCCGGTGACGGGATCGACAACAGATTGAAAGGCCTCGGGGTTGAGCCATTGCCGCGTGCCAGCAACGGTGACGCCGGGATAGGCCGATTTACGGTAAACCGGAACGCCGGGAACGCGGCGCGCGAACTGCGGCCCGCTGTTCTGGAAGATTCCGTTGCCGTTGGCGGTGTAGGGTTGGCTCAGGACCGTGAATGGCAAGCCGCTGTGCAGAATCGCAGTCTCAGAAAACGACCACCCCGAGAACATTGCGCGCAGCGCGCGGTGCGGAGATGAAAAAGGAATCTGGTAGATGCCGAACGCCGACACGTTATGGCGCACATCGTAGTCGCAGTCGCCGTGTTCGCGGCGCAACTCGCCGGGCAACGGCGACAAAACGCCGAGACTCGAGAATTGGAGCAGGCCGCCATTCGAAATTTCATCCATGCAATGGCTCAAGGTGTAATTGGCGCGGACCAGCAGCCCGCCAATCTTCTCGTTCACCTCGGTCTGCAGGCCGTTGTAATTGCTGTTGGCGCCGGTTTGAAATTCGCTCACGCTGCCAAAACGCCGATCGAGAGGTTGCGCGTAAGGATACGGCGCAAAGCACCCTGCGCAGACCGTCTGGTAACCGTTCAGCTCCACCTGGAACGGCTCGTGCATGCCGATGGTTCCCACGTAATCTGCCTTGACAGAGCCATGCGAACCCGTCTGCCGCTCAAGCCCCAGGCTGAACTGGTAGTAGTAAGGCGTCTTGAGCGTGCCGCTTGGAAAGGTGTTCAGGCTTACTGCCAACGGGCAGGTTGGCGCGCCGGGTTGAATGCCCGCGCACGGCGCTGCGCCTGAAGCAAAGACCGATTCAAATCGACGATCTGCGTTGGCCACCGAATTCATGGCGTCCGCGATTCCCACGCCGCCGACCTGGCCGCCGATGCCGCCAACGAATGTGGGCGCATAGGGCGGATTTGTTGCCGCAAGATCTGCAATCTGCGCGGGGATAATGTCGTTGAAGACGCCGAATCCCGCGTGGACCACTGTGCCTTCCGCGACCTGATCGGCGAGCGAGATGCGCGGCTGCCACTCCAGCACGGGCGTGGCCGGAAACAGCGTGCGCAAGCCTGTTTCGATCGCCTGATCGAGCGGCTGGTTAGTGTCGTGATCGAGATTGAGGAACGAGCCCGCCGGCCTTGCGAACAACCGGTGCTGGTTGATGGGATCGGTGTTCCATGTTGCGCGCACGCCGGCCGTGATGGTGAGATGCTGCGACGGCTTGTGCGTGTCCATTGCATAAAGGTCGAGATTGCCTTCGGCGACTCGCTCTTTGAGCGATGCGGGAAAGGTCTGGCTGAGCAGGTAACTCGCGCCGTAAGTGAATTCTGCCAGGTCGTTGTAAATTGCAGCGGGCACAATTCCCTCGCCCAGGTCGTAGTCGCTGGTGTCGACACGGCGCGAATTCACGCCGAATTTCAAAGTGTCGCGGCCGCGCGTACCCATCAGGTTGTCGTTGATCTGCCATTGCGTAACGATGCGGCCCTGCGGGTAGGTATTGTTGTTGCCGCCGATGGTGGTGAATGGAGCGCTGTTGGTACCGGCGGTGAGCACGATTGGGATTTCGGCTCGCACTGCGGAAAAGTTATTCGGTTCAAAGATGCTGCTGTACCAGCTCGCACCGGGATTGAACTGGTTGACCAGGTTGGCGCTGAACAGGTGCGTATAACCAACCACCAGCGTGCGCTGCGGCTGCGGCGAGAATGCGTTGAAGAGGGGATTTACCGGATCGGTGTACGCTGCCTGCAAGCCGGTGTCCTGCTGGAACCGGTACCAGACGCTGTTGTGCGCATCGATGGTGTGGTCGATCTTGAGCACCAGCAGATTTTCGTAGTCGCTGTTGGTCAGCGACTCCTGCGACTGGTTAGCGCAGCCACTGCCGTCGGCGAGGGTTCCACCGCTCCCTGCGCCCGGAATGAGCGAGCCATTCGCATCGAGCGGGCACGAGCTGATGGCCAACGGTGTTCCAGCAGTGCTGCGATAGAGACCGAAGATCGACTTGTAAAGCGCCACCTCGCCAGGTTCGGCGGGCAGCGCACTGCCGGTAATCGGGTCCGTGCCTCCAAGCGGCAACTGGCTTAGCACGTATTGCTGGTAGGCAGGCGACGGCGCCACCAGCTGCTCAACCAGCGGCAGGTCGATGCGGACTCCCTCGTAGTGCGCAAAGAAGAAGAGCTTGTTCTTCACGACCGGGCCGCCGAGGCTCACACCAAACTGGTTCACGTTGGAGTGCGGCTTGGGAGTTATGTTTCCCGGCGTGTCGTTGGCGTGGAGAAAATAATCTTCGGCGTTCATTTGGGAGCCATTCCAAACCCAGTACGCGTCGCCGTGAAACCGGTTTGACCCTGACTTGGTGAAGTAGTTTACCTGCGACGCGCCGTAGCGCCCCTGATCGACTGCGTAGGAGTTGGTGTTGACCGTTGACTCGGCCAGCGCATCGAGACCGATCACCAGGTTTGTCGAGAGGCCGATGTTCAGGCCCAGCCAGGGATCGTTGCTGTCGAAGCCGTCCAGAATATATCCGTTCGACGTGGCCGGCAAGCCGTTGAACTCGACGTTCCCGTATCCTCCCGGAGCCTTGGCGTCGTTCGACGAGCCGGCCGTGTTCATCAGCGCGCCGGGCGCGAACTGCGTGATGAAGGTGATGTCCTGCCCCGCGTTGGGCAGGTTGGCGATGGTCTTCGATTCAAGCGTGGAGGTGGTGTTGGGATTGTCGAGGCTCAGCAGGGCCTGGTTGGCAGTTACTTCCACGGTCTGAGTTGCGGCCGAGATCGCGAGCCTGAAGTTCAGCGTCACGGTTCGGCCAACTTCAACGGCAACGGCGCCTGAGATTTGCCGCGCAAATCCGCGCGCCTCGGTTGCCACCGTGTAGTTGCCCGGATTTACTTCGGAGAAAAGCACACGCCCATTTTCATCGGTGCGCGCCGTGCGCGTTGCATGGGTGGCCGCGTCGGTCGCCGTCACATCAACATCTTTCATCGCCGCGCCGGTGGCATCGACGACGGTAACCGAGATGGCGGAGGAGGTTCCACTTTGCGCCGGCAAAACTATTGCGTTAACTGCGATTAACACAAGAACACAGATGAACGAACCCCCGATTCTTGTGCTGAGCATTTAAGTAACCTCCGCCGAAAGTCGTAGCGCCGGGCTCCAACCCGGTTGTAACGCCGGTCTCCAACCCGGTTGTAACGCCGGTCTCCAACCCGGTTGTAACGCCGGTCTCCAGACCGGCAGTACGGAGGGTCTCCAGACCCTCCGACGGTCTCACCAAGCCCCGCGCCGCGATAACGCGAACTTAATGGCCCATCGCAGTCTGCACTAGCAGCCACGCGTTGAGCACGGCGATGAGAACTGCCGTAAACCAGGCCAGAACCTTCATGCCGCGGCCATTCACAAACTGACCCATCAAGGCGCGATCGCCAGTGAAAAGAACCAGCGGAACCACCGCAAAACTCAATTGCAGCGAAAGAATCACCTGGCTCAGGATGAGCAGCTTTTCAGTGCCGGACTCGCCGGTGATAGCGACCACGATGATGGTAGGAATAATGGCCAGCGTGCGGGTGATGAGGCGGCGCATCCAGGGCGGGACGTGGAGGTTGATGAATCCCTCCATCACCACCTGGCCGGCGAGCGTTCCGGTGATGGACGAGTTCTGCCCCGAGGCCAGCAGTGCGATGGCAAACAGCGTGCTCGCGCTGGCCGCGCCCACTAGCGGGCTGAGGAGTTTGAATGCATCCTGAATCGCGGCAACCTCGAAGTGTCCGCTGCGATTGAAAACAGCGGCAGCAACAATCAGAATC
This sequence comes from uncultured Acidobacteriaceae bacterium, assembly GCA_963732165.1. Classification (GTDB taxonomy): domain Bacteria; phylum Acidobacteriota; class Terriglobia; order Terriglobales; family Acidobacteriaceae; genus Telmatobacter. Next base: position 123,016 of record CAVSYM010000034.1, on the reverse strand, counting down.
GCCGCATTCACAAACAATGCAATCGAGAGCGCCAGCGCCGAATCTATATTCGCCATGTGAACTGCTTCGCGCTTGCCCGCGGCCGTACGCTTGTAATTGCGGCTCTGCACGATCGACGAGTGCAGGTAAAGGTTGTGCGGCATCACCGTCGCGCCCAGAATTCCAATGGCGATGTACAGCATGTCGGGGTTGGTGACGATTGCGGTGGCGGGGATAAACAGCGCGCGCAGAGCGGGCAGATAATCGGGCCGCGAGAAAAACATCTGCACGCCGAACATCACGATGATGGTGCCGATCAGCGCGATCACCAGCGACTCAACGTAGCGGAATCCCCAGCGCTGCAACAGCAGGATCAGCAGCACGTCGAGACCGGTAATCAGAACGCCATAGAAGAGCGGGATATGAAACAGCAACTCAAGCGCAATGGCGGAACCGATGACCTCGGCAAGGTCGCAGGCGGCAATCCCGATTTCGGCAAGAATCCACAGCGCGAAGCTGGTTTTGGCGCCATATCGCTCGCGGCAAAGCTGGGCCAGGTCGCGCTCCGTGGCCACGCCCAGTTTGAGCGAGAGGCTCTGCAGCAGGATGGCCATCAGGTTCGAGGCCATGACAACAAAGAGCAGCGTATAGCCGAAGCGCGAACCGCCGGCAATATCGGTGGCCCAGTTGCCGGGGTCCATGTAGCCGACCGAGATAAGAAAGCCGGGGCCCAGAAAGCCGAGCATGCGACGCCAGTATGAGCGCGAGCGGGAGACCTGCACGCTCGAGTGCACCTCGGGCAACGAAGGCTGAGCGGAGATCACCTGGACAATGGCTTCTGTGGACATAGGCAGGTTCAGGGGAAGGGCGCGCCGTACTCCCTCAACAACAGTATGCCACAACTCATTAACTGTGGTTAATATATTTTATTAGATTAAATTACCAATAAGATGTAGTGCCGGTCCAGTGTAGCGCCGCTCTTCAGACCGGTTGCCGGAGTAACAAGCCAGCTCCGGTTGTACTGTCTATCCCACATAACCCCCTGCTGGTCTGGACTACGCCGAGGCAGTAAAGCCCGTATGGTCCGTCTCTACCGTGTAAGAAACACGCACATCGATAGAAATTACATAGCCAGCGCCAGGCGGGAATCTTCGAACTGGTTTTATTCCAGCTCAGTCGCTTTGTCTAAGTCTAACGAGATGAACTAGATAGATATTTTGGCTGCGGAATGATCACATTGGTGCAGCGATTGCAATCTATGAGGTCGCGCTTCTTTGTCCCAGGACTCGCAACCAGGCAGCCGAAACAGGCATACAACCGACCAACAGTGGCACTTATCCGATCTCTGCGTTGGAACGCTCGCGCATCCCGATTTTTCTGGCACGATCTGCATTTAGACACTACTGCGGTCCATAAAAGGGAGTTAAGTTGATAAGCAACTCACTCGACACCTCAACTGCCAAACGACATTCGGAATTTCGGCCGCAATCCAAAAGAAGCAATATCTCTTGCGGAGATCGCCATATACCTCCGTGCGGTTCTCCATCGCAAGCGACACACGGAAGAGTGCCACATGCGTGAAAAGGCACAGGGCGCGCTCAAAGAAACTCTGCGAGGGGTAATGGGTGCCATGGCATCCGCGATCGAGGCGTACGATCGAAATATCGGATGCCACCAAGTTCGCGTCGCCACCATCGCTTGTGCACTTGCCCGCAAGTTGGGGTGGGATCGAGCGCAGGTTGAGGCGTTACGCGTGGCATGTCTTGTTCATGATGTCGGGAAGATCACCGTTTCTCAAGAGATATTGAACAAACCCGGCCAGTTGAGCGCGGAGGAATTCTCTCAAATAAAGTTACATGCTGAGGCTGGCCACGCCTTGCTGAAAGACATTCGGTTTCCCTGGCCGATTACCGAGGCGGTTCTGCAACACCACGAGCGCATCGACGGATCGGGCTACCCGCGAGGTTTGAGAGGCGACCAAATTCTTCCTATGGCACGGGTTCTGGCGATTGCCGATGTGTTTGACGCGATGACATCCGCCCGTTCGTATAGGCCGGCATTGGAACTGGAGGTTGTGCTCGCTGAACTTGAGGGTCAAGCTGGAACGCTTCTGGACGCCAAGATGGTCAACAAGTGTGTTTCTCTGTTCCGCGAGAAACAGCGTGAGCCTTGGTGCTCGAACGTGACTGGGGGACGTTCAACGCGGGATCTCAAGTGCCTTACAAAAATGGCCGCCAACCTACCAGCGCTCGAGCTTGGGAATCCTTGCTAGGAAGCGGCAAGTGATTCGACGCGCACGAGAGACATACTGCGATCATGCGACTGCTTGGAGGTACTCCCAGGGTCAGGAATAATTCAGTTCAAATCCTTGAGCCAGACCGCCTCGGCCGCAGGACGGCCGAGAATCGAATTCCCCGACTTGAGCTCGATGGACACGGTCTGGTCGTAGTTCTGGCTCAGGACTTTGACCTGCTCGCCTGGGTCAATGCCGGCGCGATGCAGGAAAACCAGCAATTTTGTGTCGCGTTCCTGCAGGCTCGTCACCGTGTAGGATCGGCCCTCGGCTGCCTCTGACAGCGGCGTCTCTCCGCGGCGCTTGCGTTCTTCTGACCGCACCGGCAGCACGGCGTTGCCATGGGGACAGGCGCCCCCCTCGCCCAGCCTCTCGCGCAGCTTGGCTTCGAATGCAGGCGACACCGCGTGCTCCAGCCGCTCCGCCTCTTCGTGAATCTCGTACCATGCCATGCCGAAGACCTCGCTCAGCATACGCTCGATAAGGTGGTGGCGCAGCGCCGTGTGATAAGCGGTTTCGCGGCCGGCCTCGGTCAGCCGCACAATGCCGTCCTCGCCCACTTCAACAAAGCCATCGCGCTTGAGCCGCTTGAGCGCCATGGTCACCGCCGGCGGCGAAACCTCAAGCCAGTGGGCCAGCAGCGCGGGAATCACTTCGCGGCCCTCAGCTTCAGCTTCAAGAATGGCCTTGAGGTAGTTCTCCTTCGAAACGTAGATCGAGTCTTTCATGGATGTGCTCAGACCAGTCTAAATCGCATTCGAGCTTTCAGCTCTCAGCTATCAGCTTTCAGCTCGCAAATCCGCATCGAAATTGGCAAATCGTTGTGTCAGAAAAAGCAAGAGCCTCCAGCTTCTGTGCCTCGTCGAACTCAAGCGTCGGCAGGTGGAAGCTGAAGGCTGAAAGCTGAGAGCTGAAAGCTGTTCCTTACTTCACCCTCACCTTCGGTTCCACCGAAAGCCCGGGCCGTAGCTCGTGGTTCGGGTCTTCTTTGGCCAGGTTGGTAAAGTCGATGCGCACGGGCAGGCGCTGCACCACCTTCACGTAGTTACCGGTTGCGTTCTCGGGCGGGAAGAGCGAGAGAACCGAGCCGGTTGCGCCGCCGATCTGTGTCACTTTTCCGCTGTAATCCATGCCGGTCGAGTCCACGTGAATCTCAACCTTATGGCCGGCGACCATGTGGCGCAGCTGGGTCTCTTTGAAGTTCGCCGTTATCCAGAGATCTTCAAGCGAAACCAGCGTAAGCAGGTTTTGCCCCGGCGAAACATTCTGGTCGATCTCAACGCTCTTGCGGGTGATGATTCCATCTTCGGGCGCGACAATTGTGCAGTAGCTAAGGTTGAGCCTCGCCTGGTCGAGCGCAGCCTGCGCCTGCTCCACCTGCGCCTGCGCCTGCTTCGAGCGTGCGCTTTGCAACGCAACCTGCTGCGGACCGGTCAACGCATATTTCTGCGATGCCTCGGCCTGCCTTTCGCGCTCAGTTGCGACCCGAATGCCGTCCCGCGCCGCTTCGTCGCTGGCTTCGGCATCGGCCAGCGCTGCTGCAGTCGACTGCGCCGCAGCCACTGCAGCGTCGTACTGCAGCTTGCTGATCACGTCTTTCTCGACCAGCGGCGTGTACCGCTTCAGGTCAGCCTGGGCCTTGGTGTTGTTGGCAATCGCCTGCGCCACACGCGCATCGGCCGCGGCCTGCTGCTTCTGGGCCTGCTGCACTGAGGCGTGCGCACCGCTCACATCGGCGTTCGCAGAGCTCAGATTGCTTCCCGTGTTCACCTGGGTCAGGGGCACATTCACGCTTGCCGCCTGGGCAAAAGCCCGCGCGCTGTCGAGAGCCGCCTGCGCGTTCTCAACCGCGACCTGGTAATCGCGCGGATCGAGCTGGGCGATCTCATCGCCCCTCTTCACCTGCTGGTTCTCATCCACGTCGACCTTCACGACCTGCCCCGAGATGCGCGAGCTCACCTGGATGAGGTGGCCGTTCACCTGGGCATCGTCAGTGTCTTCGGTGTAAGTGGAGCGCCACCACAACCCCACTCCAACCAGCACCAGCAGCACCACCACCACGATGACAAAACCCCTGCGGCGTCTTGGCGCCGGCGTGACCTCAGTCTCCTCTACCGGTTCGGCTTGCACCGCTGCTTGTTTTGTGTCCGCCACGTTACTTCCCTCCCATTGCAAATCCAGTCATCGAAATTGCCAAAGGGCAAGAGCCCTGAAGAAAAACATGCGCGACCAATTGACCCCGCGCACCTGCTACTGGGTTTGCTTCACATAGTTCTTGTAGTTTTCGCCTGCTCCCAGCGCGCGCGCCAGGCTGAGCTTGGCCACGTTGTGCCGGTAAAGGCTGGTGACATACTGCGCATTCGCCTGGGCCACCGATTGCAGCGCCTGGCTCACGGCCAGGTTGTCGCTGACGCCATTGGCATACTGCTGCTGCGCGTCGCTTAGCGCTTGATTGGCCAGGTCGACGCTGGAGCGCGCCACTTCAACCTGCTTTTGCGCGGCCTCGATATCCAGCAGCGCGTCGCGCACATCGGCGTCGATCTGGGCCTTCCTGTCGCTCAACTGCGCCTCGGCCGTATCCAGTTGCGCCTGCGCCTGCTCGGCGTCGCCGCGCAGTCCATACTCTTTGAACACCGGAAAACTTACTGTTCCCGTCGCATCAACCGTTCCATGCGAATGCGATAGCGTGGTGCCGATGTCTCCGTAATCCGCATCGGCCTTCAACGTGGGCAACCGTTCGTCGGTGGCTGCCTTGCGCTGCTCAACTGCCGCTGCCGCCTGCTCAACCAGCGCGGCCAGATCTTTGCGGTTGGCCTCAGCCTGGGCGATGAGCCCATTCACATCCACCTGGTCGAATGCCGCGTAAGGCGCCTTCTCACTGAGCGTGAACTTTTGCTCCAGCGGAAGGCCGATGGTGCGGGCCAGCGCGAGCTTGTCTTTCTCGAGCGCCGTCTGCGCGGCGATCAGTTGCTGCTCCTGCTGCTGAAAGTCCACGCGCGCCCGCAGTTCATCCAGCCTGGGCGAGGTGCCGGCATCGTGGTTGGCGATGGCCTGGTTGAGAGAAACCTGCGATGTAGCCACCTGGGCCTGCGCGCTCTCAACCTCGGTTTCATCGGCCAGAACCAGCAGGTAGGCATTGCCTACAGTCAAAACCACCATGTCGGTCGCGTCCTGGGCCGAAAGCTGCGCCGCAGCAAAATTGTGCCGGGCGGCCAGATAGTTTCTCAATGAAGAAATGTCAACCAGCGACCAGCTCAGCGAGGCGCGAACATCGGTGTATCCGAACGGCCCGATGATGGTGGGGAAGTGCGGCAATCGAAGACCTTCGGCGGGGAGATCGACCTGGCTCACCGTCTCCTTGGCCGCGAAATTCACCGTCGGCAGCAACGACTGTAACTGGTTCAAGCGCTCGCCTCGCGCCGCGGAGGTTTGGTTCTGGCTCAAAATGATGCCCAGGTTCGCCGTCAATCCGCGCTGGATGGCGTCGTCGAGCGACAGCCCGATGGTTTCGGCGGACGCGTTTCCCTTGACCACGCTGCCCTGGAACGAGCCGGCGGTGGGCGCGGCGGCTTGCGGCGCCGTTTGCCCCTCGGCTCCCGCGCCATCGAGAAGCGTAAAACTCAGCAGAAAAACGGCCAGACAGGGACAGACTACATTCTTTTGGATGTGCTTGTGCAAATTCAACCTTGCCCAGTCAGCGGCAAAAGATTCCGCCAATAATTGCTGTTAAGTGAATGGATGCGCACGGAATACGAGACGCTTCTTAAATGTAGTGTATCGGAGAAGATGGGGGAACGACCCGGACAACCGTCACAGGGGTTGGGGAGGATCAGCTTCTAGCTTCTAGCTTTCAGCTATCAGCTTTCAGCAAGCGGCGGCAGCCACCGGCTACTGGCTGGGCGCCGATGTGACCGCGCCGGTCCGTATTTTCTGATCCCTGACCCCTATTGCCTAGTCCCTATTGCCTTGTTCCCTATTGCCTAGTTCCTATTGCCTGCCGTTTCGTGAATCAGTTGCGAGGCGAGCGAGCAGAGTCCCTGGCGGAAGACGTCGCGGACCGTGCTCGAGGTCCAGCCTTCCGCACCCGGGCCGCCGTGCGCGGCGAGCAGCGCTGCGGTTTCCGCCGAAGTAAACCCCGCCACGGCGCGCAGCACAAAGACGGTACGGACCGAGGTGGACAGATTCCGAAGCCATTCGCGCACCCGGTCGCGATCAGGCCCGGCAATCATCTGCTCGAGTTCATTGGCCGAAACGCCAACCGAGTCAAGATCGTCGTCTTCGATGCATGTTGCGGGGCCCGTTGACCCCCTGGGAGCGGCCAGGTTGCCGGGTTCGCGGCGCGTGATCGCGTCAAGGGCAGCCTCGGCAAGCGTACGCCGACTATTGCGGCGCGCCTCAAAATGGTCGCCGCGCTCTGAAACCTCGGCAGTGGAAACGGTATGCTCGACCAGCCGCACGCTCTCTTCGCCCTCGCCCACCAGCATCGAAGCCAGGCTGTAAAGGCCCGCGGCGATGATGTCGAACATCTCGTCGAGACCGTTGAGCGCCTGCTTCACCTCAACATCGTCTTTGGCGCGGCCGTCGAGCAGGCCTTGCACGCTCCGGGTAAAAGCCTCGGCCACGGGGGGCATGGGCTTGGGAGGAATCAGGCTCATGTGCTCGTCCAGGTCGGTCTCAGACATCGCAAAATTCTCCTCGGGCGAAAAGCTCGCCCTTCTATATCCTCAAACCGGGTCGGGTCGCGCGTCAACTTGAGGAAAACTTCGGTAGTGGCTCAGTTTGAAGGGTAAGGGCTTCAGCCCGTACATAAATCGAGCACGTCAACCGGAGGAAAACTTCGGTAGTGGCTCAGTTTGAAGGGTAAGGGCTTCAGCCCGTACATAAATCGAGCACAAGGTCTGCGGGCTTTAGCCCCTGAGGGATTGTTTTTTGAAACTGACCCCTACCAAAACTTCGTAACCCGCGGACTGCCGCGTGAGCACAGAACAGTTACGTTTGAGCCGCCGCTCCGGTTTCAAATCGATGCAATCCCCTTTTTGCAGCCCGCTAACATCGCGCAAGCCCCTGGTGCTGTATGAGTTCAAGATAAGACGTCGGCCCGTCCCCACCCGGCGCAGCGGGATGCCACATCCCGCAGAAACGCGATAGACTTCCAACACGGCATCGGAAGGCAACATGGCCAGAACCTCGCAGAAACAAAAGCTCTTCAACGGACGCGACTTTTCGTGGATGCAGTTCAACCGCCGCGTGCTTGAAGAAGCCGAAGACCCTACCAATCCTCTGCTTGAAAGAGTCAAGTTTCTTGCCATCACCGGCTCGAATCTTGACGAGTATGTCGAAATCCGCCAGGCCGGCCTTTTGCAGCGCATTGAAGACGGCTATCGCGAACAGGGTTACGATGGCCTGCGCCCCGATGAGTCGCTGGAGATCCTGACCGCCGATATCCACGACTTTGTGGCCGCCCAGTACCGCTGCTGGAACTCGAAGCTGCTGCCTGAAATGCGAAAGCACGGCATCAGGCTGCTGGAGTGGGATGAACTGAGCGACCACGCCCGCGCCTTTGCCCACGACTATTTTCAGCGCGAAGTGGATCCGCTGCTGACGCCCATCTCGATTGACCCCGCGCACCCGTTTCCGCGCGTGTTGAACAAGGCGCTGTGCCTGGCGCTGCTGCTGCGCGCCAAGCGCCGCAGCTCCGGCCCCCAGGTGCTGGGAGTGGTCACGGTTCCGCGCGCGCTGCCTCGGTTCGTCCGCCTGCCTGCAAGCGAGGGCGTCTACGACTACCTGCTGCTGCAGGATCTGATCGCGCAGCACCTGGGCGGCATGTATCGCGGATACGAGGTGCTGGCTCACGCTGCGTTCCGCGTGACGCGCAATTCCAATCTCTACTTCGAGGAAGAAGAGGCGCGGTCGCTGCTTGAAACCATTCGCGTGGAGTTGCACAACCGGCGCAAAGGCGATTCGGTGCGGCTCGAGATCGAGACCGGCGCCGACCCGGAAATTGTCGAGCGTCTGCGCGTGAACTTCGAGCTCGACGAAATTCAGGTCTTCCGCAGCGATGGCCCCGTGAACCTGTCGCGCGTCATGTTTTTCTGCGACGACGTAAAGCGGCCCGACCTCAAGTTCCAGCCCTTCACGCCCAAGCCGCTGCATCTCAGCCGTAAATCGACCGGCATCTTCGACGAGCTGCGCCACCATGACATCCTGCTGCATCACCCCTACGACTCTTACGACGCGGTGGTGGATTTTGTGCAGCAGGGCGCGCAAGACCCGGCCGTGGTTACGATGAAGCAGACGCTCTATCGCACCAGCCAGGATTCCCCGATGTTCCAGGCACTGACCGAGGCCGGCGCAACCAAGGAAGCAACAGTCGTTGTAGAGCTGATGGCGCGATTCGATGAGGCTTCGAATATCCGCTGGGCGCGTTCGATGGAGGACGCGGGCGTGCAGGTCTTCCATGGCGTGGTGGGACTGAAAACGCATTGCAAGCTGTCGATGCTGGTGCGCCGCGATGAAGACGGTGTGACGCGCCGCTACTGCCATCTGGGCACCGGCAACTACAACCCGGTGACCGCGCGCTTCTATACCGATCTGAGTTTGCTCACCTGCGATCCGCAGATTACCGAGCGCGTGCACATGGTGTTCAACTACCTCACCGCGCACGCCGAGATCGACGACTACAGCCCGCTGCTGGTGGCGCCGCTGACCATGGCCGAGAGCTTTCTGCGTCTGATCCGCCGCGAAGCCGAACATGCCGAAGCCGGCCGGCCTGCGCGCATCATTGCAAAGATGAATGCACTCTTGGAGCCCTCGGTGATTGACGCGCTCTATCAGGCATCGCAGGCCGGCGTTCAGATCGACCTGATTGTGCGCGGGCTTTCGATCCTGCGCCCCGGCGTGAAGGGTCTGTCGGATAACATCCGTGTGCGGTCGGTGGTGGGCCGGTTCCTTGAGCACTCGCGCATCTTCCACTTTGCCAACGGCGGCGAAGACGAAATCTACCTGGGTTCGGCCGACTGGATGCCCCGCAATCTGTTTGAGCGCTGCGAGGTGGTCTTCCCGGTGCGCGACCCGGCAGCCGTCAACCGCATTCACAACGAGATTCTGCCCGCCTATCTTGCCGACACGCTAAAGGCGCGCCTTCAGCAGCCCGACGGGACCTATGTGCGCGCCAACAAACTCGACAAGGATGCGCCAGCCTTCTCGAGCCAGGACTTTCTGATGCAGCTTGCCGAAGGCAAGACCGATCTGGACGCGATTCCAGCATTGCACGCGGAAAAGCCGGTAGCAAAGCCCGCGGTAAAGAAGGCCAAAGCGGCAGACTGAGGTCAGCGCAAGAACAGTCCCACAGCCACCGCCGCAATCATCAACTTGACCAGCCAGCCAATTGCGTAACAGGATACAAACACGCGGTGCATTTTAATAAACGCCGCGTTGGTGAGAATGAGCGGCAGAGGACCGATCACCCAGATCGCCACCGCAAGTCTCGCAGCACCGGGCACGGAGCGAAGGTCGAGATACCATGCCAGGGCCGCGAATACTCCACAGGTGATAAACGGCAGCGGACTGGTGAGCGCGATAGCTCGGCTTTCCTGGCCCTTTCGCCAGATCTCGGGATAAGTAAAGCGCTTGTGAATCCAGTCGCCGGCAAAAATCCAGTCCGTTAACGACGACAAAACGCCGGCGCCGACCACAATTGCAACCAGTTTTGTCCAGGGCATGCGAACCTCCTCAGAGAACCACGCGAAAAGCATTGACCAGTTGTCAAACCCTTGTCACGCTATTTCTCTTAGAATTGAATCAGTGCCGCTTACTCTCCCCAACACGGCCAAAGACCGCACCGCACAACGCAATCGACAAGCAAGCCAGGCCGGCGCCGCGTTCACGTCCACGCATCTCTGGCATCTCGCCAGCCTTAACGTCTGGCATCTCGCGAGTCTTGACGCGCCAACCGTTGCGCTGGTGTGGGCGTCAAGCTTTGCCTGGGCCGCCGGAACTCATCTGCCACTTGAATCCGCAGTCGTAATCGTGCTTTGCGTCTGGACCGTATACGTGGGCGACCGGCTGCTGGATACAAGAGCAGGGCTGCGCTCGCAGACCCAGCATCGGCTGCGTGAGCGCCATTATTTTCACTGGCGCCACCGGCGCGTGCTGGCGCCGCTGGCCGCGATCGCGGCAGCAGCTGCCGCAATTCTCGTGCTCGGATGCATTCCCGTGGTTGCGCGGGAACGCGATTCGGTGCTGGCTGCGGCTTCACTCGCCTACTTTGCCCGCGTGCACCAGAGCCAGCTTTCACCGGCTCGTCGCACACGCCCGTTCTTCCCGCCGCTCGTGACAAAGGAACTTTTGGTGGGCGTGCTTTTTGCCATAGGTTGTGCGCTGCCCTCACTGGGAGCCGCGTGGGCTGCACCAATCGCAACGCGATGCGTGCTCGTGGGTGTGCTGGCGTTCTATGCCGCGCTGGCCTGGCTCAACTGCCGCGCCATCGATTTATGGGAGTCAGAAGCAGCGCGGGAGCCGGATGCCGGCGCCCGCTGCGGTTTTCCGGTCGCGGGATTTGCATTCGGGCTCGCGTCTCTCGGCCTCGGAGCCGGATTGCTGCTCAGCCGCGCGAATCCCCGGCCGGCGCTTCTGCTCGCAGCCGCAGCGCTCAGCGCCCTGCTGATTGCGTTGCTCGATCGACTTCGCATGCGACTGGATGCGGTCACCCTGCGCGCAGCGGCCGATCTGGTGCTGCTCGCGCCCGCGATCATCTTTTTCGTCGCAGGGCCCATCGCAAGGTTAGTGCGTTAATGGCCGCCTCCTTTCCACTGCTCTCCTCCAAAACGCTAAAGCGCGGAGCGCCGCCAAATTTCGACCGGCTCGCCCGCGCTTACCGCTGGATGGAGTACCTGACCTTCGGCCGCGCGTTGTGGCGCTGCCGCACCGAGTTCTTGTCCGAGATGACAAAATGCCGCAACGCGCTGGTGATTGGCGACGGCGACGGCAGATTCACGGCGCGGCTGCTCGAAACCAACACCGAAATTCACGTCGACGCAGTCGATGCCAGCCCGGCAATGTTGCGGGCGCTTATCCTTGGGGCCGGCCCGAACGCAGAACGCGTATGCACCGAAGTTGCCGACGCCCGCGCATGGCAACCGAAAAATGCCACGCTATACGACCTCGTCGTCACCCACTTTTTTCTTGACTGCCTCACGACTGCGGAGATCAAGCAGCTGGCTGCCAGCATTCAAGCCGCAGCCGCGCCGGAGGCAATGTGGGTGGTCTCGGAATTCGCCATTCCCCATTCACTTTTCGGACGCCTCGTCGCCCGCCCGCTCGTCTCGGCGCTCTACCTCGCCTTTGCGATTCTGACCGGGCTCAAGGTGCGGATCTTGCCTGATCACGCGAGCGCCCTCCCCGAAGCCGGCTTCCAGCTTGCTCGGCGGCGAACACGACTGTCAGGGCTGCTGGTCAGCGAGCTGTGGACAAATCAAAAAGCGCGCTAACCCGCATATCTCACACGCACCGCTTTGAGGCGGTGTTGAGTCGGTCGCAGGGAGAGCGGCGTTGATTTGTTGTCGGCTGGATGGGGCAGATGAGCTTTTGGGGGTGGGCCTGCGGCTTGCTCTTATCTCCAGCACAGCTTTTGCGCGCAGCTCCGCCGGCCGATGACCGCGGCGAAGATAGAAGATGGGGTTTTCGGAGCGATGCGGCGGAGGTCAGCAGCGCAGCGCGTCGAAGGCCCGAGCGTAGATCTGCTTCCACGGATAGGTGGAACTGAGTTCCAGCCACACGCGCCGGGCGCTGATGCGTACCAGGGCGCCGATTTTGAACAGCTTGAGCCGGATCGTATCCACCTGCGCCTCGGCCCACTCGGTGCCCTTCAGCGCCAGCCGCCTGAGCGCTTCAACCAGCGTATAAGCCAGCGCCGACAGGTACAGCCGCAGCTGATTGCCCTTCATTTCTTCCGTCGAGAGGCGATAGGCGAACAGGCACATCTGCTCCTTGATGCGGTTCTCCATCTCGCCGCGCTGGCAGTAGAACTTCTCGTACAACTCGCGCGCCGCCCACTTATCGGAGCTGAGTCGATGTAACGACGAAGCGCGGGTTTTCGCCCTTGTCCAGATACTCGGCCTTGGCAACTACGCGCCTCGCCCGCGCCCAGCTCTTGTGCGTTTGATAGTCGAACTCGGTAAAGACACGCGCTGCCTTGCCGGTCTCGGCGTGCTCCAGCTTGGCCTCGTGCATCTGCTTGCCGATGATCTTCTGCAGCCGGCTGTTGCGCGCCAGGCCGAACAGGAAGTCCACGTGGTTCTCTTCGGCCTCGCACCAGGCCATCAGTTCCTCGCGGCAGAAGCCCGAGTCGCCGCGCAGCACGATGCGCACCTGCGGCCACTTGGCGCGCAGCTGGGCCACGATGCGCTTGACTTCATCGAGCGCACCGGCGGCTCCGTCGATGTTGGCCGGCCTGAGCCGCGCGCACAGCAGTTGATCGCCGGCGAAGATATAGAGCGGCAAGTAGCAGTAGCTGTCGTAGTAGCCATGAAAGAACCGCTCCGGCTGATGGCCGTGGAGCGGGATGTCGGTGGCATCCAGATCGAGCACGATCTGGTCGGGCGCTTCGGCGTGCGACTCGATGAACAGATCGCAAAGCAGCGCGTCGATCTTCTCCGGCGCGTAATCGATCTTGTGATAACGCTTGCTGCCGCCGGGAAGCTCCAGCCGGTTCAGCGTGCTTTTGCCGGCCAGGGGATCTTCCAGCTTGCGCCGGCCCGCCAGCACGGCCATCAGCGGATCGTGGCGCAACTGCTCATGATCGTTCAGGTCCTCGTAGCCCAGCGCCAGCCCGTAGATGCGCTGCGAGAGCATCTCACCAAGCTGGTGCTCGACCAGCAGCGGCGACCGCCGGTCGGTGAAACAAGACGCCACCCGCTTCAGCAAACCGATCTTGCGATCGGCCTGACGCAACAACAGCGCTCCGCCATCGGTCGATACCTGACCCGCCGTGAAACTGGCCTCCACGCGGCGCGAAAAATGAGATGCAAACGAGAAGACTTCTTGATTACACTCTGTCATGTGAAAGGCCGCCCTTTCCTCAGCCATAACCACGCTTCGACAACGTAGTTATGACACAGAAAAGACGGCCTTTCCAGCTATTTTCTGCTTCCCGACTCACCCCAATCGACAATCGGCGTGTGAGATATGCGGGCTAAATCCGAATTGCCCAACGCCGCTCGCAGATAAATCTGCGTTCACACTGCATCAGCAATCCGGATGAGGGAGGGTCGCAGTAACTGCCGTCGTTCGTTTGAGATCGTCTAATCCGAGCACGCCGCGGAGCAACCTACAAAAAAGCTTTTGAATCGGAGCTCACTTATAGCACGGAAAAAGATCGAGAGCATACCGCAAGAAGAAGTCCGTTGTGAGTCGCCAGTCTACAAATAGATTCTGCCCTTCCAATCTCATTCCCTGTTTTCAATTCTGGCGATTCCCTCCGATGCTTGCCGAGAACCGGCAGGTCAAGAAACTCCCGCCTGCCAAAGTACGAGGCACGTCTAATGTGGCTGCGCTTTCGCAGGCGAATTCGATTGACAATCAAATAAAAACGGCAGTACGTTTCATGCCAGCTGACAAATAAAGAGGACAACTCCCCTTGTTGAACCCCAGTTCGGCACTGGGAACCTACGCTTCCGCGTGAATCGCGGAGCGCCGATTCGCGGCGTCTGCTTTGCGGATCGGCTGGTTCCGGCTGTGGTTCGACAGCGCGCGCATTGTGCGCAAGATGCATGCTGCCCGCACGTAAGCCGGATGTAATCATCCCGGCTCCTTGCTACTGGAACAGCAAGAGATCGAACCCAGAGTGAGGAGTCGTTATGTTAATGCCGGTGTTTCTCCGTCTTCTTCCCGTGTCATCGACCTTCAACCTGCGCTCTTTCTTGCGTTTTGCTGGAGTTAAAGCTCTCGCCATTTGTGCGTTCCTGGCATTGTTGGCCGGACTTCAAACACCAGCAGCGGCGCGGGCGCAGACCGCTCACTTCAGCGGCATTCAAGGCACTGTCGGAGGCGGTATGGGATCGCCTTATGGGATTGCAGTGGACGGCAGCGGGGATGTCTATGTCAACGATTACAACAATCAACGGGTGTTAGAGGAGACGCTTTCACAGGGCGGCTACACCCAGAGCGTTGCCCTGGATTACGCATCCGCAGGTATTGTAGCTCCCTTCGGGATCGCGGCGGATGCAGGCGGCAACCTCTACATCACCGACGAATACAATGGCGCCTCGGGCAAAGGTGAAGTATTCAAAGAGACGCTGTCAGCGGGGGCATACACGCAGAGCGTAGTCGCATCGGGCCTTTACCAGCCGAACGGGGTCGCGGTAGACGGAAGTGGCAACGTCTATATTGCGGATTCCCACAATTCCCGCGTGTTGAAGGAGACGCCGTCCGCGGGCAGTTATACCCAAAGCGTGATCGCCAGCGGCCTGAGTTATCCCAGCGGGGTCGCAGTGGACGCAAGCGGCAATATCTATATCACCGATTCCCAAAGCAATGAGTTACTGAAGGAAACAGCTGTCTGCGGGTAGTTATAAGCGAAGTGTGGTCTGCCAGCGGCCTCAATGCTCCCAGCGCAGTCGCCGTGGATGGGAGCGGCAACCTCTATATCGCGAATACCTCTGATCAGGATGTGTTGAAGGAGACGCTCGCCGCGGGTAGTTATACGCTGAGTACAGTGCCTGCCACCGGCCTGAACCAACCTTCCGGCGTTGCGGCTGACGCGGTCGGCAACATCTTCATCGCCGATTCCGGAAACAATCGCGTGGTAGAGCTGGCACAGTTCCTGGGGAACTTTGGGCCGGTCAACGTGGCGAGCACGAGTTCAGTCCCGATCCCGGCAATTTTCACCTTCGACACGGCGGGAGCGCTGGGTTCGATCTCGGTGGTCACGCAAGGTGCGACAGGGCTGGATTTTTCCGATGCCAGTAGCGGGATCCTGGTTCGTCGGAACCCCCTATTCAACGCCAGCGACAGCCTGCATCGTGGATGTGAACTTCAAACCGACTCTCCCCGGAACGAGGTATGGCGCGGCTGAGCTTTCACAGCTCTTCTGGAAGCGTGATCGCAGCAGGCTTCGTACAGGGGACAGGTGTGGGACCGCAAGTGAACTTTCTGCCCGCGGCGCAAAGCACGGTGGTCAGCGGCTCGACTGCCGCCGGAGTTGTTGCAGTGGATGCGGGTGGCAACCTCTATATATTATCCGGCGGATCTGTGCTCAAACTGACGCCGACGGCTGGTGGCTACAGCCAGAGCACGGTCGGAAGCGGATCTGGGGGCGGTGCGGTCGACGGAGGCGGCAATGTCTATATTGTTAACGGAGACTCGGTTTTTAAGGAGACGCTTTCCGGGGGCAGCTACACCCAGAGCGTAGTCGCCACCTTCCCCCCTCCCCCTCCCCCCATATATATTCCCGAAACGGTCGCAGTGGATGGAGGCGGCAACGTTTACATTTCTGCAAGCGAAGGCACCTCCCCCTACAGGTCTTATCAGGTATTCAAGGAGACACCTTCCGCGGGCGGCTATACCCAGAGCGTGGTCGTCACCGCGTCCACTGACGCCTTTGGTATCGCGGTGGATGGCAGCAGCAACGTCTACATTTCGGAAGAGGTAAATGGCTATAGCTTTGGGACCGGCGAGGTCATTAAGGAGACACCTACAGGGGACGGCTATACGCAGAGCGTGATCGTGGACCGCCGTGTGGATGGTTTCGGGGGCATTGCGGTGGATGGCGGCGGCAATCTCTTTCTCGCCGATCCGTACTACGGTTACATTTTCGAGTTTACGCCGATGCCGGATGGCACATACTCCCAAAACACGGTCGCCTCCGGCCTGATTAGTCCCAGAAGTATCGTAGTGGATGGCAGCGACAATGTTTATACAACCCAGGACGGCCGAATATTGAAAGAGGATTCCGCTGACCCACCAAGCTTGAGCTTTGCCACCATACCTGCAGGAGTCACCGGCACCGATAGCCCGCAGACCGTCACACTTGAGAACGTCGGGAATGCCCCGCTGACCTTCCCGATTCCGAGCACTGGATACAATCCGGGTATTTCGACGAACTTCACGCTAACCAGCGGCGGGACATCAGACTGCCCGCTTTTAACTTCCGGATCGGCGGAGACGGCCACGCTGGCAGCCGACGCAGCCTGCCTGTTGACGATCAGCTTCACGCCCACAACGGCGGGCACCTTCGGCGGCACATTGGCACTCACGGACACCAATCTTAACGCCGCAGCGCCGAATTACTCTACCCAGGCCATCCAACTCGGCGGCACTTCCGCGATGCCGACAGCGTCGTCCCTTGCTTCTCCGGCACCGAGCAGCAGACTTACTGGCCCCAGCGTGACCTTTTCGTGGACACCCGGAACCGATGCCGCGGAATACCAATTCCTGCTGGGAACCACAGGAGCGGGCTCGTCCGACCTGTACAACTCGGGCTCTACGACATCCACTTTTGCCGCGGTGACCGGTATACCCATCGTCGGAGCGACCATCTACGCCCGGCTCTCTTCCATGATCAACGGAGCTTGGCAGTATTCCGACTACACATACACCGAAGCCGTGCCGACCCCAGCAATGCAGTCGCCTACCCCAGGCACCGCCACCATCCTGGGCGCCAGCAACGTAACCTTCACCTGGACGCCCGGCGCGGGGGATACCTTGTACGATCTCTGGCTGGGCACCGAGGGAGTGGGCTCTGACAATGTGTTCGTCTCGGGCCGTATCACGGCCACTTCGGTCACGGTGCCCAAGGTGCCGTACGGCTTGGCCACGGATACGGTGTATGTCCGGCTGTGGTACCTGATCGGCCAAACATGGCAATCGATCGACTATACCTACTCTGCCACCCCGTCCGTGGCGCCGGTGCTGACCATCCCCACGCCGTGGCACCGTACTCGGTACCAGCAACGTAACCTTCACCTGGACGCCCGGTACCCGGCCAACCTTGTATGATCTTCTGGGTGGGCACCATGGGAGTGGGTTCGGCCAACGTGTATGTCGCGGGCCATATCACCGCCACTTCGGCCACCGCACCCAAGGTGCCGTACGGCCTGGCCACGGATACGCTGTATGTCCGGCTGTGGTATTTGATCAACGGAATATGGCACTCGGTCGACTACACCTACTCTGAAACCCCGTCCGTGGCGCCCGCGCTGACCACCCCCACGTCGGGCAGCGTACTCGGTACCAGCAACGTGACTTTCACCTGGACACCCGGCACCGGGCCGACTCTGTATGATTTCTGGCTGAGCAACAACGGGGTGGGTACAGACGATTTGTATGTCTCGGGCCATATCACGACCACGTCCACCACCGCGCCCAAAGTGCCGGCCAACGGCGCTACGATCTACGTGCGCCTATGGTACCTGATCGATAACACGTGGCACTCGACCGACTACACCTACACGGAACAGTAGTGAACCCGATGGCCTCACGCCGCGATCGAATTTCACGGTGTGAGGTCGTCGGAGCAAATGCTGCAGCCTGAAACCTCGGGAGTCAGCCGGAATTGCAGTCAATTTCCTCCTTTCTTGCTACCTTCAAACAGGGAAAGAAGAACCACCCGAACGTTGCACCAAAACCGCTGCAAACCGGCAGCCGTAACTCCTTTGTAATCTAATCTCCGCCCTCTAAGCCATTTGTTTTCAATGGGTTACGGGAGGGTCTGGGGATACATAAGTGGCTGAAAACAAGCCACTTAACCCATGTGCATAGGGGGGAGGGGGTACCCCCGAACGGCACGCACCGGCAACGCGAAACTCCGCACCCCTTGAAAAGGTCGGCTTCGCCTTTCAGCCGCCCGATGTTACAAATCTGTTAAAATCGGACCTGTAGAAAGCTCGGCACTCCTCAGCAAGGCCCCCGCCGAAAGCCAGCCATGATCCTCTACCTGATGCGCCATGCCAATGCCGGAGTCTTTCGCGGCAATCCACTCCTTGACGCCAAACGCGGCCTTGTCAAGGAAGGCAAGGACCAGTGCATGCTCATGGCGCGAGTGTTGAGCGCGCTCAAAGTCCAGGTGGACGTGATTGTTTCAAGCCCGCTGAAACGCGCCCTGCAAACGGCGCAGTTTGTGGGCACCGAGATGGGTTACGAAGCCAAGGTTGAGATCAGCAAGGCGCTGGCGCCCGATGCCACATACAGCGACTTTCTGGCGCTGCTGGGCAAGTACGGCGACCGCGACGGAGTCCTGGTAGTCGGACACAATCCCAATGTCTTCCAGTTTCTTGGCCACATGATTACCGGCAACGGCGGCGCGGCCATCCGCATGCGCAAGGGCTCCATTGCCAGGGTCGACATGGACAACCACCCGCCGCGGCTGCAGTGGCTCATCGATCCGCGTTCGGCGCGCTCCATTTACGCGAGCGTGACAAAGAGTTCGCGCCCAAAAACCTCGCGGAAATAGCCCGCCTCGCGTCGCAGCGACCAGATTTCAAGCTCCGCGCCGGTGCGCCCGGGTTCGACCTCAAGGTAAACCCGCTTGGGGTAGACCTTCACCATCACGCGCAGCACGTCGCTGGCGCGGTCCTGGTTGAGCGCCACGGCGAGCCGCAGCAACACCACGGCGCGATGCACATTCTGGTGCTCCTCGGCGGGAATGTTGCGCAGTGCGCGGTCGCCAGGCTGGGGGCGGCTCTTGCCCAGGTAGCGCGCAATGGCCGAGACGATGGTCCGCTGCATTTGCGTGTAGCCGTAAATTTCAGAGCTTGAAACAATGTATTGCGTGTGCCGGTGATGGCCCTGGTGGTTGATGAATTTGCCCGTGTCGCGCAGAATCGCGGCGGCTGCAATCCAACTCTCGTATTCGGGCGGCAATTCGTGCAGGTGCCTGAGCTCGCTGAAGAGTTGCATGGCATGCGCGCGTACCGGATCGGCCTGCTTTGTATCAACGCCGTAACGTCGCGCGGTGGCCAGCACGCTCTCCCAGCGCTCGTGCTCAAACTCGCGATGCGCCTTGGCGCGCGCGTCTTGCCCGGCCAGCATCTGCGCCAGGATTCCGTCGCGCAAGCCCAGCGGCGAGTAACGGAAACCACGCAGGCCGAAGCCCTCAAGCAACTCGGCGTAGACCTCGGTGCCGGCGACAATGATTTCGGCGCGGCGAGGGCCGATGCCTTCGATTGCTTCGCGCTCAGGCAGAGCCATTTTTGCCAGTTTGCCAGCCAGCTTGCGAACCGCGCCTGCGGGAACCAAATCCGCAGCGCCGGACTTTGCCCTGCCTCGCTGGCCAGAGGATTTCTCTGCCCACTTGTCACCCGATCCTTTGCCCCCCGACCCTTTGCCGCCCGACCCTTTGCCATTGATGGAACCCGCCATCCACGCATCCGAGAGCGCAGCCGCCGTGCCCGAAGTGGCAATCACCTGCGGCGTCCGTCCCGGCTGAATTTTGCGATGCGCCCGGCGCAGTTCGCGCCCAATCAATTGGCGCATGCGCGCCAGTCCATCTTTGGTTGGCGGATCGGCGCTCAGAAACTGCTCGGTAAGCCGCACCGCGCCCAGCGGAAGACTGATGGTTTCCACGATGCGCTTGCGCTCAGAGAGCGTGATCTCGCAGCTTCCGCCGCCAAGGTCGAGCAGCAGGACGCGGCCGCTTGTGCCGGGCTCGTTGCTCATCACTCCCAGGTGAATCAGCCGGCCTTCTTCAAGCCCCGAAATGATCTCGAGATTCCATCCTGTCTCAGCCTTCACCCACGCCTGAAAGGCCCCGCTGTTGCGTGCGTCGCGCATGGCCGAAGTTGCCACCACGCGAATCTGGTCGACACCGTGAGACTGCACCGCGCGCTGGAAACGCTTGAGCGCGCGCAGCGTCGCTGCCATTGCTTCGGGCGATACCAACCCCGACTCGAAAACGCTCGCGCCCAGCCGCGTTACTTCGCGATCTTCGGCCAGCATCTTCAACTGGTGCGCAACGACGCGCGCGATCTTGAGCCTGCATGAATTGGAACCGATATCGATGGCGGCAAAGGTGGGCATGGCAGACTGCGATGCACTCCGTTATGAAAGAGTCGACCCTTCGCCAAGATACACGACGCGGGTACGGAGGCGAATTGAGAAGGACGGATCATTGTGGATTGGTAACGCGCACCATGCGATCGTGGCTTTCAAACCAGCCAACCACGCGGCGTTCGTACTCGTCGGGATGTGTTGAGATAGCTCCGCAGTGGCCTGCGCCAGCCGGCTCCCACAACTGCGCGCTGGGATCCGCGGCTCTTATCCTCTCCGAATTGACGGGCAGCAGATTGTTGTCGGCCAAGCCGTGAATCAGCAAGATGGGAACCTGTGAATGCCGAACCGCCTTGACGGGAGACGAGTCAGCCAGATCGACACCATATTTGAAATGCGCGTAGACGAGCCCTGCTTCGACAGTGGGAAACAAAAATGTGCGGCCAAGCCAGGGCCCGGTGCCGAAGGTCTGGCCCATCCTGAGGTAAGCCGTTTCGCGAAAGCTGGAGAATCCGCTCTCAGCTACGACGGCACAATATCCGGGTTGGCGCGCCGTGGCCTCAAGCACCGCAGCCGCGCCCATTGAGTTGCCGATGGCGTAGATGCAGCGTGGAGCCTCGCTCGCGTTGATCCAGTTGTACCAGCGGTTGAAATCGCCGGCTTCCAGCACGCCAAAAGTGAGAAACGCGCCTCCGCTCGTCCCGGCCGCGCGAGAATCGGGCAGAAGCACGTCGTACCCATGGCGCAGCAGCATATCCGCATAACCCAGCATGCCCACGCGGTTGTCGCCCTGTCCATGCTGCACAATCACCGCATCGCCATTGCCGGCGCGTGGTGCAAAGTTCCATGCCCGCAGTGTTGAGCCGTCCTCGGCACTGATTTGAACGTCGCTCATCGCCGCGTGATTGCGATCGGCAATTTGGTGGGCCGCTCGAATATCCTCAGGCGTGATTGGCCGGCGCGCCGTGTGGATCGCGTTCTCGGTCAGCACCACTCCCAGGTCCGAGGTGAGCGCGGCCCACACAATTACCGGCGCCGCGAGCCATGGAATGAGCTTCCGATATCGCATCTCTCCACCTTAGAGCCTGTTACGCTCGCTCTTCGCTCCACGTTCCCGCGTGAAAAGTGTGTTGCGGCGAGCAATCCTGCTGAAACGCGCCATCTATGCGGCTGTTATTCTTGAATGGATGTCCACAGAAACCATGATGAACGTCACAAACACATACTATCGCCCGCAGCAAAAGCCATCGGCCCGTGCTGTCTGGCTACTTTTTTCCGTTATCTTCCTTGCGGTTTACTTTGCGTCCCTGTTCACACCCCCGCTTCTTGACGATGTCGACTCCAGCCACGCCGAGGCCGCGCAATACATTGCGCGAACCGGCGACTGGGTGAGTCCCAGGACCGACGGCATCCGCTACATTGAAAAACCGCCGCTGCCTTACTGGATCATCGCCGGCCTCTATCGCGTAACGGGTATTGAAGACGCCTTTACCACGCATCTGCCCAACGCGCTCTCCATGCTCGCGCTCGCGTGGCTCTCGTGGCTGTGGGCCTGCCGCGCGTGGGGTCCGCGGGCCGGTCTCTATGCGGGCCTCGGCGTGCTGACTTCGGTGGGGCCGTTTTTGTTTACGCGATTCATCATCCCCGAGTCGATGCTCGCTTTCTTTCTGCTGGCCGCGCTCTATGCAATGATCGAAAGTCTCGAGACCGGCCGCTCGAACCTGATGTACTGGGCCTGGGCCTGCGTGGCGCTGGCGCTGCTCACCAAGGGATTGATCGCGCCTGTGTTCTTTGCCGGAGCCGCAATTCCCTATCTTGCGCTCACCGGCCAATGGCGGCGCTGGCGTTCGCTCAAGCCGGTCACCGGGTTTCTGTTGTTTCTGGCAATCGCTGCGCCGTGGCACATTTTATGCGGACTGCAAAATCCTGACCAGGGGCATCCCGTCGGCAATCATCCCTCCATTGGCAATGTGCATGGGTTTTTCTACTTCTACTTCGTCAACGAGCACTTTTTGCGCTTCTTCGGAATGCGCTACCCGCACGACTACAACAAGATGCCCGGCAGCCTCTATTGGTTCGGCCATTTTGCCTGGCTCTTTCCCTGGAGCCTGTTTTTGCCCGCGGTCTTCGCGCTTGCATGGAAGACACGCCGCACATGGCTCACGCATCTGCGCCATGACGCCGGCCAGACCGTCGATTTCTATCTAGACAACGCTTTGCGCGAAGATGTGGGCTCGTATGTTTTGCGCCTCAAGTTCCGCGTGCGCACCATCTGGCTGCTCAGCTTGTTTACTGCGTGGACGCTGCTCTTCTTCTCCATCTCGACTAACCAGGAGTACTACACATTCCCGGTGTGGCCTCCGCTGTTCATTCTTACTGCCGGCGTAATTGCCGGAATCGAAGAACGGCGTGCGGTTGACGATGAGACTCCGAGGCTTTCGACCAAATGGCTCACCGGCGCGCATGTAGCCTTCGCGACGATCGGCGTGCTGTCGGCCGCCGCGCTGGGCTGGGGACTGTGGGAGTCCCGCAACCTGCCTTTTGTGTCCGACATCGGCACACTGCTGGCGCATCGCGGGGTGGGCGACTATACGCTCTCGATGTCGCACCTCTTCGATCTGACCGGGCCTTCGTTTGCCGCGCTCCGTCTTCCCGCTGCGCTGGCGGGCGTGGCGCTGCTCATCGGGCCAGTGATCGGGCTGGCGTTACGGCTCAAGCGCAAGCACATGGCTGCAACCATCAGCGTGGCCCTCACCATGACGGTGTTCTTCATCGCGGCGCATATTGCCTTTGCGCGTTTTGAGCCCATGCTCAGCTCAAAGCAGCTTGCCGATATCATTACGGCCAAGGGCTCGCCGAATGATACGTTCATCATTTACGGCGAGCAGTCGTCGGGCTCTTCGGTCATTTTCTACACCGATCGTTTCTTCCACCACCGGCCCGCGCTGCTGGTACTGCCGCGCTGCGGCCAGAACGGCGAAGGCACCACGCTGCTTTGGGGTTCCTGCTATCCTGACGCACCCAACATCTTTCTTACCGACGATGAGCTTCAAAAGATGTGGGGCACGGGCGAGCGCAAATGGATATTTGCCGAAGATCCAGACCAGACCAAGGTGGAACAGGTATTGGCCGGGAAACTCTTTCCTGCCGGCTCAATTGCCGACAAGTCGCTGTGGACCGACCGGCCGCTGCGGTAAGACGGGGAACAAGGTCGGCGGCTTTAGGTGCTAAGGCCGAAATGGGTATTCGCCCCAGCGGGCAATGACTTCTTCTACCGCCTGCGGGGTGACCACCACCGACGGCGCCCCAGTGATACCGGCGTTTTTCTGGAGCAGCCGGAAATTCTCTTTTTCCTTGCGCTCCTCTTCGGAGTAAAAGCGCGCCTTCTCGAACTCGTGGTTCTGAACGCTCGAGTCCATCCTGCGGACGATGAATCGTATCCTCTTTTGAACTTCAGCGACCTCGGGCGGCAGCGCGGCCTGGTGCAGTTTGGCTCGCGCTCCGGCGGCATCAATAAGCTCGAGGGCTTTGCCGGGCAAAACACAATGAAGCAGGTAACGGCTCGAGGAGTTTGCGGCCAGTTCCAGCGCCTCGTCGGAGTAAGCCACCTGATGAAACTCCTCATAATTCTGCTTGCGCGCCTTCAAGACCTCAAGCGTCTCCGCTTCGTTGAAGGGACGGACATGAATCGGCCGAAAGAGATCGCTGATCCAGGGCGACTGGCGCAGGCACCGTTCGAGTTCGTCGGGAGTGGCACTGGCGATGCAGCGAATCTTGCCTTGAAGCGGCGACTGTCTGAGAACTCTCCCCGGGCCCCACGGAAAGAGGAAGGAAGAGGGAGCGATGAGCGAGCCCAAATCGCCGACAAACAAAATCGTCTCGTCATCTTCCGAGTTCGACTTTGCCGCAGCCATCAGTTTTTCGCGGAGGAATTGCCGGCCTGCAGCAGAGCCCGGGCCGGCAAGATGCGGGTCAATGAGCAGAATGCGCTTTTCTGCGAGGAATGGCGGCACGTCGCCAGCGGCGATGCGCTGCGCAAGAGCGGATACGATTGCCGATTTTCCGGCGCCGTGCTCGCCTACGAGTACCGCGTTGCCGTTACGGAAACCGGCGAGGACTTCAATCAACGCGTCGAGCTCGCTCGCGCGGCCAATGACCGGTTCCAGCATCCCGTCAGTCGCGGCTTGCGTAAGATCCTGGCTGAACTCCGGAGTCGAAGTGGAAACCGGTCGGCCACTCTGCTCCGGCACATGGGCGACCTGCTCGAGTTCTTTGCGAACTTTATTCAACTCGATGCCACGCTCCTTAAGCAGTTGCGCAGCAAAGCACTCGTCTTCGCGCAACACGCCCAGGAGCAGATGCTCGGTGCCGATGTGCTTGTGGCCAAGTTGCTCGGCCTCCTCGGCCGCATAGGCCATCACACGCTTCGATTCGTTTGAAACAGGCAGATCGACGCTCGTGGAGACCTTCTCGCGAATCGGGGTGTGTTCTTCGATCTTTTTGCGGATCGATTCAACACTGCTGCGCGAGTGGAGGAAGCGGTTGGTCAAAGCCTTGTCCT
Organism: uncultured Acidobacteriaceae bacterium; assembly: GCA_963732165.1. Lineage (GTDB taxonomy): Bacteria > Acidobacteriota > Terriglobia > Terriglobales > Acidobacteriaceae > Telmatobacter. Next base: position 98,201 of record CAVSYM010000034.1, on the reverse strand, counting down.
CGCGCAACAGGCCAAGGAGAATGAACTCCGTCTCGATATAGGGCGAACCGAATTGGCTGGCCTCGTAGCGGGCGAAGAAGATGACCCGGCGGGCTTTCTCGGTGTATCTCTCAAACATGGCGGGGGCTCCATTGCATCCTATGATTGCTGCTTAAGTTTGGCGTGAACGGCTGGCTTTCGCAACAGAGACGGCTGCGCGAGCGCGTAGGCCGGTCAGGCCGCATCCACGGCCGTATCGAGAAAACTCCCCTGGCCGCTGCTGCGCTTCAGATACACCCACAAATAGAAGACTCCCATCACCAAAATCACAATCGGCGCGGGAATGATGGCCGCGCCCAGCGACCGCCCTGAGTACTTTGTGAATTGGAAGACAACGATCCATAGCAGGTCCCCAGTAACAATAATTCCCGCCAGCGTGACCGCCAGCGCATACCATCGCACCGGACTGCGCGACCACCAAAGATCGACACACGCAGGCACGGCCACCAGCAGCAAACGGCAATCGTAAAAGCGGTGGTAAACCACCAGCATTGCGAACGGCACCGCCGCCGCCAGTGCGTACCACGCATGCGCGGGCGAGTAGCGCAGGCGCAGCGTTTTAACCGCCCACAGCGCGAGTGGCACGCCGCACAGCAGGTAAACCATGGGATTGTAAAAGCCGGGATCGTCTTTGATGCGGCTGAAGATGACCTGCAGGTTCGCCGTCATCACCACTCCGAAGGCGCCGCTGCTGTGCGGGCCCGGATCGTCTTGCCCGCCCTGCGAGGTAATCGCGTGCAGGTTGGCGCTTAGTTCCTGCGGCCAATGCGGAACTACATGCGAGATCCACAGCACCGCGGGCAGGGCGATCAATGCGGTCACTGCCAGAGATTCGAGTGCCCGCCTGCGCGCCACTCCGCCGGCCAGCAGAAAGTAAAGCCAGACAATTCCCGCGTCGTGCGGCTTGATGGCCAGGCTCACCGCAAGGCACAGAACTCCAACCCGGACGAACCGTTCGGTCACGAAGCAATACACGGCAATGATGCAGAGGCCCACCACCAACGCGGCCGTATTGCCGATTGAAAGACCGACTCCGCTGGTAACGAAAACGAGAGACACGAGCACGGCCGAGTATCGCGGCGCGATGTCGGCGCACACACGCCACACCAGGTAGCCGGCAACAAAAAAGCTGGCCACAATCAACGCCATCCAGACAGTCACCGCCGCATTCCACGGCAGCAACGCCAGCGGCGCCATGAACAGAAACGTTGTGGGCATGTTGGGGCACAGCAGAATCTCATGCAGCCACTTCAATGTTGCGGGATCGCTGGGCACGTTTTCGACTTCAGCCGTGTAAACCGCCCATATCTGGCTTTCCTGGTAGGGATCGTGGTGCTCGATGAGGCAGCGCGAGGCGTAGTAGAACTGCTTGAAGTCCGACATGCCTTGAGGATTCGCTCGCGCGATGATTGCGCCAACGATGAACACCAGCACACCGCCCAGGAGCACGATTTGCAGCCCGTCGATCCGCTCTCTCGTCATTCCATCGTCTCCTGACAAACGATTGCGGCGCACTGCGCCCATCATTCAACAATCCCGCTATTTCGCCGCGCGCATTCTGCCGCCGGGCAACAGTTCGTAAATTTGACCGCGCCACAGGATGGTGCGGCCGGCGTAGCTTGCCAACCAGAAGAAGAATCCCATCAGATCGCGGATGGGGTAAAGCACGATGAGCCCAAACCAGCTTGGGTCGCGCACTACATTGCGCCCCACTGCGATGGAGAGCATGAGCCGCGTGGCCACGCCCCAGACGAACAGCGCGAGGCCTATCCATGGGTGATGAATCCACGCGGCTCCAGCCCATGCCAGCAGCGCAAACGGCATGCTGAACGTAAGCGCCGTGCCAAAGTGCCCCTTGGGCCGCGAAAATCGAGTCGATTTCATCCAGCGAACCTGGTGCTTCATTGAGTCGGCAAAGTGTGAATTCAAAACCATGTGGTCAATGACATGATGGCTCAGAACTACCGTCTCGCCCAGCTTGAATGTTTCATTGCCCAGAATGAAATCGTCAGCGCAGTAGTCGGCCGTCACCTTGAAACCGCCCATTTTCTTAATGGTTTCGCGGCGAAAGGCCATGGTTGGTCCCAGCGTGAACTGCATCCCCTCCATCATGCGTGCAACCAGCACGCCCGAAGTCATCTCCACGCTCATGCCTACGGCTTCAAGCCGCGCCCACAATCCGCCCTGGCCGGCCACGCCGCGGTAAGGGCAGCACATGCCGCCCACGCGCTCCTGCACAAAGGGCATGGCCACGGCGCGCAGGTAATCGGGCGTCGCGCGAACGTCGCTGTCGCTGATGACGAGAATCTGGTGAGAGGCGTTCTTCTCCATCAATTCGAGTGAGATCACTTTGTCGTTGATGTAGTCGGGCTGGCCGCCAGTGGAGAGAAATTTTGCAGAAATGTTGGGATAACGCGCGGACACGCGGCGCGCTGTGGCCAGGCCCGCATCATCGGCAGAGCGCGCACAAAATAGAATTTCGTATTGTGGATAATCCTGCTCAAAAAAGCTGGCCAGGTGCGCATCGAGATCCAGCTCCGCGCCGTGCACGGGCTTGAGCAGGCTCAGCGGCGGAGTGAATCCGCCCAGCGCCGACATGCCTGCCAGCGTGCGGCGCTCGCGCAAATAGCTCGCCACAGCCACCAGCACCATGCCGGTAAAGACCGTGGACGTGATGAGGCCAAACACACCCAGCCCAAGAACGATGAAGTACATATCCGTAACAGCATATCGTTCCCGAGCACCGGGAAGGATGAGACATTGGGTGCCCCATCCTAACGGCACTTTTTGCCGTTAGGGTGGGATACCACGAAATCCAAGTTGGCCGGGTCGGTTTTGTTTCGTATCAGGGCATGGCTTCAGCTGTGCCGATAAAGCATCCAAAATTAACCGGGGCTTTAGCCCCTGCGCGTTTTCCCTACGCCAGCGAACCCGTAGCCCATTTGGCCTGCAGCGTGGCGGGGGTGTCGCAATAGTAGTCGCGGTCGCACGGCGTTATACCGGGAATCGGATTGGGATCCTTCACTACGCTGCCGTCGAGATACTGCCAGAGCGTCCAGTTGGCCCAACCGGGCGGAAGCACTGCCGTAGGTCCATACTGAGCCAGCCAGAACCAGCAGTTCTGCAAGATCGGGTCGGGCGTACTGCCCAGCTGCTCCTTCAGGTACGATCCGCCATAAATCCCCGGCCAGATGCCGGTCACGGCCTGCACGTGCGAGACAAAGTCCTTCGCCTCCTGCAGCGACATGGTTGAGCTGGCCGGGTTCGATTCGAAGTCGAGCACCAGCACAGTGCCCGCTGCGGGCTGAACAGTATTCAGAAAGAAGGTCGCCTGGGCCACGCCGTCGTCGCCGTTGCCAAAATGGTATGCGCCCCATAGCAGACCCAGCTGTTGCGCCTGCGCCATGTTGGCCTGATACATGGGATCGGCGAACGTTGTGCCCTGCGTGGCCTTGTGGATGACGCCGAGAATACCCGCCTGCTGCGCATTGGCCAGGTTGATGTTGCCATTGTTGTGCGAGATATCGATTACTGCGTCGGTGTTCGGCATGGAGCCCCCCTCTTGCATTCTTTTTTTTGGATCAACTGAGATGGGAGAAAAAATCTTGATTCAGCGAGTCTGATTCGTGTCTCGGCGATAGCGAACGGAGAAGCAATGAAGCCGTAGAACGGGGACAACTTGGAACGAATGAGGAGGATTATACGGCCCGAATGGAACGGGACGTCATTAATTCGAATTGAGGATGGTTGCGGACGACCGATACCCCCCTTTTAATGAGGCCGGAAGATGGCCTCGTCAAGCAGAGAAAGTCCAATGCCGGCCAGGGCGAGATAGATATATCGTGAAAAGGCCGCGCCATGCAGCCTGCGATTGATGCTTCTTCCCAGGATGACGGCAGGCAGAATCGCCGGCAGACAGTAGAGGTAGTCATGCGTGACCACCGGTGTCCATAACCCGGCGGCCCAGTATCCGCCCATGACCAACATGCTGGCGGGCAGAAAATATGCCTGCAGCGTGGCGCGGAAATGCTTCGCCGACCAGCCGCGCAGCGAGCCATAGATGACCAGAGGCGGCCCATTCATTCCGTAGGCGCCGCCCAGAACGCCGGCGACAAACCCGCAGCTCAGCAGCCATGGTTGGCTATCATGCTCGAGTTTGAAACGCAATCGCCCTGCAAGACAATAGAGCGCGAATAATAGGATCAGGGCTCCAAGACAGCCTTTCGCCCACGTCTCGGGGCAAACGCTCAACAGATGCAGCCCCAGCGGCACTCCGGCGGCCGAGGCTATTACCAGCCATCCCACACTGCGCAGATGAATATGACGCCAGTCCTGCGCCACAACAACGGCGGCAATGGTGATTGACACCAGTACCGCCAGCGGCGCGGCTACCCGCAACGGAATGTACAACGCCAGCAGAGGCACGGCGATTAGCGCTTCGCCAAAGCCGAGCGACGAGCGAATCAGCGTCGCCACAAACATGATGAGAACGACAACAAGAATGGAAATATGGATGGGGATCTCCGCTGCGCTATTTTTTCACGACCGGAGTCCGGCGGATTGGCACGATGGCGCCGGTCGAGCCCTGCTGGGCCTGCTGCATGCGGGTCACCATTTCGGTGCGAACGTACTCCACAAAGCTCTGCATCTGGCGGTTCATCTCTTCCATGCGCTCGCGCATTTGCAACACGATGGCGATGCCCGCGATGTTTACTCCCAGGTCGCGCGCCAGGTTGAGGATGAACTCCAGCCGCTCCAGATCCTCATCGGTGTAGAGGCGCGTGTTGCCCTCGGTGCGCGAAGGCTTCAGCAGCCCCTCGCGCTCATAGAGGCGCAGAGTCTGGGGATGGATCTCGTACATCTCGGCAACCGCCGAGATCATGTACGCGCCTTTGGACTTGCGTTTTGCGGCCATGGCAATTTCCCCTTCACACCTTGCTGAACAGCTCTGCCCGCGGATCGGCCATATTCAAACGCGCCAGCTCGCGCATAATTTCGCGGCTGCGCTCGTCGTTCAGGTGCGGTACCACCACATCCACGGTCACAATCTGGTCGCCGCGCTGGCCCGGGTGCTGCGAATTTTCAACGCCGCGCTCGCGCATGCGCAGCTTTTGCCCGCTCTGCGTTCCGGGAGGAATCTTCAACTGCGCGCGGCCGTCGATGGTGGGCACATCAACCTTTGCGCCCAGCGACGCCTCGGCCACCGTCACCGGCACGCGAATGTGAATATCGTCGCCGGTGCGGACAAAGACCGGGTGCTCGCTGGTGCGGACGATCAGGTACAAATCTCCGGCCGGGCCGCCGTTCAGTCCCGCATTGCCCTTGCCTTGCAGGCGTATGCGCTGGCCGTCGCGGGTGCCCGCCTTGATGCGGAACTCGACCGACTCAGTGCGTTCGACCACCCCCTCGCCGTGGCAGGTGGGGCAGTCGTTCGTAATCTTTCCCGTGCCGCCGCAGCGCGGGCACTGGAGGTTGAACTTCATATTTCCACCCATTTGCGTAACCTGGCCGGCGCCATTGCACTCCGGGCAGGGGATGGGTCCGCCGGTCGAAGCCTGGCCGTGGCAGGTGGGGCAAATTTCCTGGCGATGGATCTGGATGCGCGCCTGGCCGCCGCGGATCGCGGTCCAGAAATCGACCGTGGCCTGGTACTCAAGATCGGTGCCGGGCTGCGGTCCGCGCGGATGATGCGGCTGATGCTCGCCCGAAAAAATTCCCGAAAAGATATCTTTGAAGCTGCCCCACGTCGAAGAACCGGCGCCGGCCTGAGGTCCGCCGGCATACTCTGAAAAGTCGAAGCCGCCAAAGTCAACCGGCCCGCGTCCACCCGCCTGCTGCTGGCGCGCGTAGGCCTCGGCTTGCGCGGGGTCAATCTGGTCGGAGTAGAAACCGACCTGATCGTAAATCTTGCGCTTCTTCTCGTCGCTCAGAACGTCGTTGGCCTCCGAGATCTCTTTGAACTTCTCCTCGGCGCGCTTGTCATTGGGATTTACATCGGGATGGTATTTGCGCGCGGCTTTCCTGAACGCCTTTCGGATCTCGTCCTGCGTGGCCGTCTTCTTGACGCCTAGCGTGCCGTAATAGTCTTTGTTCGCCGTGGGCATGAATATCTTCTTAATTCAAATCGAGGTTGAACGTCATCTGCTTTTCAATGCACGAACACCGCCATGGCCGAAGCTCTGCGCAGAATCTCGTGCTATTGAGCATGTTTGAGCACCAGACAAACCTCGCTCTCAGTTTCGAAAGCGTGTAGCTGCTCAACCGCATTCCTTAAAACAAACTCAGCCCGAGTGGTGGTGCAATTTCCTACTCGTAGCCAGATCACTTTAGGTGGACTTCCCAGTAAGGCACTCCTCTGAGAGAAATCGGAATCCTTGGAAACAATCACAAACCCATTCTCCTCCGCATACCGCCAGATCTTTTCATCGGAGGCGCCACGCAGGCCGCAATCCCTGGGATGAATCGAGCCGGGGTAAACATCTGCCAGCGCGGCTACCAGCCGATGTGAGAGATTCTCATCGAACAGGAGCTTCACAATTGCACGATCTCAACCCTGCGTTCGGCATCCGCGGCGTAGGCGAGGCAGGCGCGAATATCAGTTTCAGTCAGGTCGGGAAAGTCGGCCAGGATTTCCTCGTGGGTCATTCCCGCAGCCAGGTAATCGAGTACATCGTAGACGGTGATTCGCGTACCGCGAATGCACGCCTTGCCGCTGCGCTTGGCTGGATCGATTGTGATGAGTTTTGCGTATTCCATCGTGTTCTCCATATTACGCAATGCGCAACGCCTTCTGCACTGCCTTGGGCTCGCGGTCAATCACCAGCAAATAGGCGCGCGTCGGCCCTTCTGGAACGCGCCTTCCCTGCTCCCAATGGCGCACCGTGTTCACACTGAAGCCGAATCGAGCGGCGAACTCCTGCTGCGTCATGCCCAGCCGGCCTCGGATCGCCTTAACGTCGATCTCGGGCGGAATATGGACGACGTAGGTGCCTTCTTTCGCAGTCCCTTCGGCAAAAGCAAGCGCCTGATTTAATCCTCGCAGAATGCCGTCGGCAATTCTTCTGCTCATCGTATCGCCCTCCTGCGCCGGTATGATTCTTCGATCAATCTTGTGACCTTCCGCAGTTCGTTACATTCGCTTTGTGTCAAATTCGCGCGATCGTTCTTGGCAAAGGCTTCCAGGATGAAGAGAGGCATCTCCATATCGTGGTAGTAGTAAATCACTCGGGCACCACCTCTTTTGCCGCGCCCTTCCAGGCCCCACCGCAACTTGCGAACCCCGCCGGTTCCAGGAATGACAACTCCGGCCAAGGGATTGTAAGTCAAGTACGCCACAAGCTTCGCACGCTCGTCGTCGCCCATCAGCTTACGCGTGGCGGCGAGGAACTCGTCCATCTCTACGACCGTGATGGGGCTTGCGTTTTCCAAGATTCATTGTAGTGCAATGCACTAGTCGGCGCAATTACGAAAAAGAACCCAAAAGCGGCAGTCAATTCCAGTTGGCGCGACATTCGCCGCTCTCCAGAAGGCCTTGCGGATCTCCTCCTGCGTGGCCGTCTTCTTGACACCGAGCGTTGCGTAATAGCCTCTGTCTGCCTTAGGCACGGCGTAGCAAATCAGTCCTAAAAAGGTATGTCCTCGTCAGTAATGCTGGTGCCTCCAGTGTGATGGCTCACCGTTATCTCCGTAGCTAGTTCCCATTCAGATTCTTTCGATTCGGTCATCTCAGCGTAAAACCGCTCGATGAGCGTTCGGACCTCGAGAAAATAGCCCTTGTCCCCAGGGCGCACCGATATAACTTCGTAATCTTCGGCTGCAAGGTCCGAGTCTCGTGCCTGGTCTGCATCGACGTTGGTGTGCGCCCCGTCAAGTTCGACTGCATAACGCTTGTACACAAGGAACTGCTTTGGGACAAACACCACGAAGTCCGGCCTCCTCCTTCCGCCGACACCGATCCGCGGTTGTGGAAGGAGCATCGGGAAGTTGCGAGTTTTCGCGATTTGCAGGTATGCCCATAGAAACCTCTGTTCATGAGGTGTTTGGCAAAGGCCTTTGATCTTCTCGAAGAGAGGGCACGTCTCCGCGTCTCGCGTAAATCCTGAAGTAATGTGGCAAATGTGCCCTTCGTCCCATACATCGGGATCTGGCGAATCATAGCAGTTGTCGCTAAACAGCTTTTCGCCAAAAACTAAGTTCGGTCCGCCAACCCGCAAAAAGCATTCGCCTAACTCACGCGACAACTGATAAAGGACGGATCGAATCGAGTAGGGGTAGGCCCACGAGGACGTGCGCTGCTCTAGTGGAAACGGCAGGATTCTGACCTGGTGATGCTTCTCATGCCCTAGGAAAAGTTCCGGGGGAAGGTTTGGATACATTTCAGGATTGCGGAAATAGTTTTGGGCCGTGCATGAGTCGCAAACAAACATGTGCTTCGGAACAGCGGGATCGTTTCCCTCAGCCTTAGGGCTGAAGAGCCACCTGGTCCCACATTTCTTGCAGGCCGTCACATAGAGGCGGTCATCATACCCCATCGCGATCTCCCGATTGTTCCTCTGCACGATACCCGTTAGCGAGAAACTGCTGAGCAGAATGGGCGACCAAAAGTCGCCCACCCCTAGCTCCGCTAACCCCGCTAACTCCGCTTCACTTCTTCTCCTCCACATCCACGTACTCGGCGTCGATCACGCCTTCGTCTTTCTTCTTGTCCTGCTTCTCCTGCTCGGGTGCGTGCGGAGCAGCCGTCTCGCCTTGCGCCTCGGCTTGCGCCTTGTACATGATCTCGGCCAGCTTGTGGCTCGCCGTAGTCAGGTTTTCGTGAGCCGTTTTCATTTCCTTGGCGTTGCCCGTGCCTTCGAGCGCCTTCTTGGCCTCGGCCAGCCGGGCCTCAACATCGGTCTTGTCGGCAGCGGCAACCTTCTCGCCGGCGTCCTTCAGCATCTTCTCGATGTTGTATACCAGCGCGTCCAGCGAGTTGCGCGCTTCGATCTCCTCGCGCTTCTCCTTGTCCTCGTTGGCGTGCGCATCGGCGTCCTTGGCCATCCGCTCAACTTCTTCCTTGCTCAAACCCGAGCTCGAAGTAATGGTGATGCGCGTGTCTTTGCCGGTGGCGTTGTCCTTGGCTGTCACGTTCAGAATGCCGTTGGCATCGATGTCGAAGGTGACCTCGATCTGCGGAACTCCGCGCGGCGCCGGCATAATTCCACCCAGCTTGAACTTGCCCAGTGTGCGGTTTTGTCCCGCCATGGGCCGTTCGCCCTGCAGCACGTGCACTTCAACTTCGGTCTGCGAGTCGGCCGCTGTCGAGAAAGTTTCGCTCTTCTTGGTCGGGATGGTAGTGTTGCGCGGGATCATGGGCGTAGCCACGCCACCCAGTGTCTCAATCGACAAAGTCAGCGGGGTCACGTCGAGCAGCAGCAGATCCTTGACATCGCCCGAAAGCACGCCGGCCTGCACCGCCGCGCCCACGGCAACCACCTCATCGGGGTTTACGCCGCGATGCGGTTCTCGGCCGAACATCTGCTTCACCAGATCCTGGATCTTGGGCATGCGCGTCTGGCCGCCCACCAGCACAACTTCGTCGATGTTTTTGGTGGTCATGCCGGCATCGCTGAGCGCCTTCTTGCAGGGTTCGAGCGAACGCTCCAGCAGATCTTCAACAAGCTGCTCCAGCTTGGCGCGGGTCAGCTTGCGCACCAGGTGCTTGGGGCCCGTGGCGTCGGCCGTGATAAAGGGCAGATTGATCTCGGTCTCGAGCGTGGTCGAAAGCTCGATCTTGGCCTTTTCTGCCGCGTCTTTCAAACGCTGCAGCGCCATTTCGTTGCCCTTCGAGCCCAGGTCAAGCCCCTCTTCCTGCTTGAACTCGGCAATGAGCCAGTCCACGATGCGCTGGTCAAGATTATCGCCGCCCAGGTGAGTATCGCCGTTGGTCGACTTCACTTCAATCACGCCCTCGCCCACTTCGAGAATCGAAATGTCAAAGGTGCCGCCGCCAAAGTCGTAGACGGCGATGGTTTCATCTTTCTTCTTGTCGAGCCCGTAGGCCAGCGCGGCCGCGGTAGGCTCGTTCACAATACGCTTTACATCAAGGCCGGCAATCCTGCCCGCATCTTTGGTGGCCTGGCGCTGCGCGTCGTTAAAGTAGGCCGGCACCGTGATCACAGCCTCGGTCACGGTCTCGCCCAGATAGGACTCGGCGCTCTTCCTGAGCTTTTGCAGAATCATGGCCGAAATCTCGGGTGGGGTATACTCATGTCCCTGCGCGATGACGGCAACGTGATCGCCCTGCTCCACAACCTTGTAGGGCACCATCTTCAGCTCGGTGCTTACTTCGTTATAACGACGGCCCATGAACCGCTTGATTGAGAAAATGGTGTTCTCAGGGTTGGTAATGGCTTGCCGCTTGGCCACCTGCCCAACCAGCCGCTCGCCGCTCTTTGAAAACGCGACAATTGAGGGCGTCGTGCGTGCACCCTCTTCATTTGCAATGACTTTGGGTTCGCCACCCTCGAGAACGGCGACGCAAGAGTTGGTCGTCCCCAAGTCAATTCCGATAATTTTTGCCATAGTTTCCGCCTTTGAAGAAGTGATTCTGCGGAGACAGAATCTCAGATTGAGTCACTTACTGTCAACTTGTTTGATGTATTTGCCATAAGGAGGATGCAAAACCCGCGGCCGATTTGAACCTGGTCTTGGAGTGGGAACGGTGGCAGTGCCAGCCACACCCCCTACCCGGATTTCTCACCGGCTTCAATAATCACCATCACCGTTTGCAGTCAATTGCGGGCGAACGGCGCATGATGAAATCATGCGCATCAATGCAGACATCCGTCCATCTCGATTCGGCTTCAATACACCACCTTCCATCCCCCCACGCGAAGGCCGAATCTGGAGACCGAGCGCTCAAAGCTAAACAAAAATCGACCCCTCCCCACCCCCGGGGTGCCTCGAAAGTAAATAGGGTGTTTTCGACATCAAATATATGAAAATAATAAACTTAGTTCAATACAATGTAACAAAAATACTGTTACATTTGTCACACGTGAAAATACGATTCAAAGGACTTACGCCCCAAATCCCACCAATTTGGCGCGAAATTCGCGTATTTACGTGTCCAGAAATGATTACCGCAAATAGATGAAATAATTGAATTTATGTCAGAATTAAGAAAATCGGCTCAGCGCCGCAACGCGCAGGCGGCAACCAGCGCCTCTTCCGGCTCGGGGCGAACGCGGAAGTCGGCGTGGGCCTCCGCAAGTACTACTCGCCCTGCAGGGCTGACGACGTAGGTGGCGGGAAGCGTCATCCCCCAGCTCTCGTCTCCATTCACAAAGGGAATGTTGACGAGGATGGAGCGGAAGTAGTCGCGGTAGAACTCTGGCACGGTGTAGGCGAGGCCGAACTTCTCAGCCAGCGCGCAGCCCGGGTCGCTCAATATCGGAAAGGGCAGCATATGCTGGCCCACCATGAAGTCGCTCTGGCGCACGGTCTGCGGGCTGATGGCCACCAGCAGCGCCCCGCCCTCGCGCAGCCGGCCGTGCAGCTCGCGCCAGGCCTCGAGCTCGGTAACGCAGTAGGGGCACCATCGCCCGCGAAAAAATTTGATGACTAGCGGCCCGAGGGCCAGCAGATCGTTCGATCGCACCGGTCGGCCCGAGGCGTCTTTCAGAGTGAACTCCGGCGCCTGCGCACCCACGGGCAAGATCCTATTTTCGATTCCGGTGTTGAACAGCTCCCGGACGGCACGCTCGCTCACGGCTAGACGTTCGGCCTGCACCAGCCGTCGCGTGTTGGCGGTAATCTCGTCGAGCTGGTCCTGGAGAACCGTCATCGTGCGTTGATCCCAATCCGAATAAAAAAACAACCGCAGATCTTTCGACTCGCCGCCACGGTGGCTCACTCTGGATGACAGCTTCAGAATGAGCGGCGCAATTATCGCCCAAACTTCTGCCGCTGCCCCATTCCGCTCAGACCGCCGCGCAGCATCTGCTTGGCTAACCCGCCGCGTCCCATCTGCTTGAACATCTTGGCCATCTGCGCGTACTGGCGCAGCAGCTGGTTCACGTCCTGCACGCTGGTTCCCGAGCCGGCCGCGATGCGCTTGCGCCGTGAGCCCGAAATGATTTCGTGGTTGCGCCGTTCCTTGGGCGTCATGGAGTTGATGATCGCCTCGAGCCGAGTAAACTGCTTCTCGTCGATGTTCTCGCGCGCCTGCTTGAGGCCGGCGAACGGACCCACGCTCGGCATCATCTTCAAAATCGATTCCATCGAGCCCAGCTTCATAATCTGGCGCAACTGCTCGCGGAAATCTTCGAGCGAAAAGCCGTCGCCGAGGAGCGCCTTCTTGGCCAGATCCTCGCTCTTCTTGCGGTCGAGCTTTTCTTCGGCTTTCTCAATGAGCGAAAGCATGTCGCCCATGCCCAGGATGCGGCCAACAATGCGATCGGGATGAAACGGCTCGAACGCGTCGGGCTTTTCACCCACGCCGATAAACTTGATCGGCTGCCCCGTCACGTGGCGAATTGAAAGCGCAGCGCCGCCGCGTGCATCTCCGTCCATCTTGGTTAGCACCACTCCTGTGAGCCCCAGCCGCTTATGAAAATCCTCGGCGGAGTTCACAGCGTCCTGGCCGGTCATGGAGTCGGCAATGAACAGAATCTCCTGAGGGTTAAGCAGCTTTTTGAGCCGCTCCATCTCGCCCATCAGCTCTTCATCAACGTGGAGGCGGCCCGCGGTGTCGACAATGAGCGTGTCGCAGCCCATGATCACGGCTTCGCGCCGCGCCTCTTTTGCCAGCCTTTCAACTAGCGCCGATCCCGGCTTCTCGCCCTTCAGATCGCCCTCGTAGAGCCGCGCCTCAATCGACCTGGCGACGACTTTTAGCTGCTCGCGCGCGGCGGGGCGATACACGTCGACCGAAACCAGCATGGGCCGGTGGCCGCCCTTCTTGAGCCATGCTGCAAGCTTGCCGCTGGTGGTAGTTTTGCCCGACCCCTGCAACCCGGCCATCAAAATCACAGTCGGCGGCTGCGATGCAAACTTGAAGCGCGCGGTGTCGCGGCCGAGAATGTCAACCAGCTCGTCGCGCACAATCTTGATGACCTGCTCTGACGGCGAAAGCGCGGTCAGCACCTCGGCGCCGACGGCTTTGACGCGGATGTGCTCGAGGAGGTCTTTGACCACGTTGAGGTTGACGTCGGCCTCAAGCAGCGCCACGCGAATCTCGCCCAGCGCCTCGCCGATGTTCTCCTCGGTGAGCGTCCCCTGGCCGCGCAGGTTCTTGAATACCCGCTGTAATTTGTCGGTTAAGTTATCAAACATAGGTCCAATTCAAGTGTACCGGATGCGCGGTTGCCGCGCCGCCGCCGTCTTGCGTAACACTAAATGGGTGCTCGGGGCACGTCGGTTAAGGGGTACTATAAGGATGACCCCTCGAGCCTCCTAAATCGAACCCACAGCGAATGGCAGCGCCTACAGAATCGCGTCGACTTTATCAGCTGGACTCTCTACGCGGCATCGCCGCTCTGTGCGTCGTCTTGCACCACTTGTTCTGGCTTTGGAAGGATGAAGTCCTCAGTAAGTCACCGGCGTCTTTCCGGGGACTCATCGATCTCCTTTTACAACCGATCTCCGCCGGCCATGAAGCCGTGATTCTCTTCTTCATCCTGAGCGGTCTTGTATTATCGATTCCCGCTCAGGTTGGTAAGCCCCAAACCTATCCGGTGTTTCTTACGCGGCGAATTTTCAGAATCTATTTCCCTTACCTTGTCGCGGTAATGCTCGCGGTGATCGGTAACTCGCTGTTGTGTGGCAGCGTGACAATCAGCCCCTGGTTTCAAAAATTCTGGCTGACTCCGGTTCATCGATCGGATGTGCTGCAACACATCGCTTTCCTGGGATCGTTCAACACTGATCAATTCGATCCGCCGGTATGGTCGCTTGTTCACGAAATGCGGATCTCGCTCGTGTTCCCTTTCCTTTGCTGGGTCGCGTTGGCCATTAAACCAGCGCGTCTGTTGCTTATTTCGTTTTTCATTTCCGTTGCCTGCATCTTTTACGCAGTCAGATTTCCGCAGTATTACTCTTATTTGTGCTCGTTGCACTACATCGCGTTTTTTGTGACAGGTATTTGCATCTTCTATTACTCCCGGCAGATTGGTGAACATTTTGTTCGATGGTCGAGAGATTCAAAGTATCTGCTGCTCGGCGTTGCGGTGCTGATCTATTCCTACCCGGGCAAGCTGCTCACCATCGATAAGACCCTGGCGCAGCATATCGATCCTCAACTGGCGGTTGACTGGACGACGGCCATTGGCGCATCTCTATTCATCGTCATTTCGCTCAACTCGATCAGGGCCGGCAAAATACTGCTGAGCAAGCCGGCTCTTTGGCTCGGCGAAATGTCATACAGCCTTTACCTTATTCACTTCGTCGTGTTGCTCGTTCTCGTGCACCTTCTGTATGGCAAACTTAACATTACTCTTCTGCTCTTTATCTGCCTGATTGCGTCTCTGGCTGTGGCGCGAGTCTTCTTCGTCGCTGTCGAAAGGCCTTGCATGAATCTGGGCCGCAGGCTCAGTAAATTGATGACAAGGAAGCTTCAACCAGTCGCGACCCTTTGAGAGATTGATCGGTGGGACGCTTCACAATCCCTACTGCGCCGGCGCAATAAGATATTGCTCCAGTTTGCCGTCAGGATAGGTGTACGTCGTCAGCCGCAGCCGCCGGTCGGGATAGGTGATCGTGAACGAGCGGAATGTCATGCCGCCGCGCAGATCCTCGCCGCCTTGGCGCAGGGTCAGCGGCTCGCCTAGCGTCCCAAGGCTGGTCTCGTAATCCTTGATCGCTTCCGGCGTAAAGTAGTCGTTCAGATTCGGCGCCAGAAGGCTGCGATCGATCGTGCCCTTCTGAAGTCCGCGGTAGATATCGAGCGCCTGCTGTTCTGCGGGCTTGAGCGGAAGATCGGCCGCGAGCGGCAAAACAAGGCGCCCGATCATCGACGCCGCGCCAATCGCATCCTGGTTGGTCAGCACGGTTACGGACGCGCCATCGTCCACCAGCACCTCGTTGTCTGAGACGAAGCCCGATACTTCGCCGCTGTGCTCAATGTCTCGATGCCCGTCCATATCGCGCACCCCAACGCCAAGCCCATATTTTGTTCCCTTGCCGTCTTTCAGCTTCACCTCGGTAAACATTTGCTTATAGCTTTCGGGTTTCAAAATCGATTCTGCGATCAGCGACTCATCCCACAGCGCAAGGTCGTGCGCGGTCATGGCCAGCTCGCCGGCCGCAAACATCCAGCCCTTGCCTTCTTTCGGCGCCAGTCGCAATGGACCCAGCGCATGACGGTAGTAGGCGGTCGCGTCGACGTCGGTCAATTTGCGCTCGTCGGAGTTCCACACCGACTTCATTTCCAACGGATGAAACACATGCTCGCCGAGGAACTGCCATAGCGATTCGCCCGAAACAACTTCGACAATTCGCCCCGCGATTACAAAGTTGGTGTTCGAGTATTGCCATTGCCTACCTGGCTCAAAGTCCAGCGGCTTTTCGCCCCAGGTGTCGATGATCTGCTGCGCGGTCTCAGGCTTCAGCATCGGGGTCATTACGTAATCCTCGGGCCAGTAGTCCTGATAGCCGGATGTGTGCGAAAGAATCTCGCGAATGGTCACATCGTCGCCGCGCGTGAGGCCGGGAACATACTTGCCCACCGGATCGTCGATCGAGAGCTTGCCTTCCTCCTGCAGCAGCAGAATGGCCGTCGCCGTGAACTGCTTTGAGATGGACCCGATCGAGTAGCGCATATCGGGCGTGGCCTTTTTCGGAGGCTCAAGGCGCGCCAGGCCGTAGGCTTGCGTGTACGCCAGCTTGCCGTGCTGTACAACCGCAACCGATGCGGAGGGCACGCCGGTCTGTTGCAAAACCTGGGCGGCGACGCGGTCGATCTTTGCGCGCACCTCGGGAGAGATGGTATCAACCGTTTGCGCCGGCGCAACAGCAATGGCGAGTAAAGATCCCAACAAGATTGCGCAGCCCGCAATGATTGGAAAACTGCTCCTGTGCCGGCGAATCATAACCGTTACCCTCCTGAAGATTCAAGATCGCGCCGCGTACTGGGCCAACGATCAAAGTAACAGACCGGGCACGGGCTTGAGACCGGCGTCCGGTGCGGTAGGCTGGCAATAAGTGGCCCTCGATATCGGATGGGCGCGAAAGGTGAAAATGGAAAGGCTGATCGAGGGGCACAAGAAGTTCCTGGCCGAGGTGTTTCCGGCACGTAAGAATCAATTCAAACTGCTGGCCGATTCGCAAGCGCCGGAATGGCTGTTCATCACCTGTTCCGACTCGCGGGTGCTGCCTGACTTGATTCTGGGGACGGAGCCGGGGGATTTATTCATCTCGCGCAGTATCGGCAACGTGGTGCCCGTAACCGCGCACGATGTGGACGGCTGCACGGCCACCATCGAGTACGCGGTGGACGTGCTCAAGGTGCGGCATGCCATCCTCTGCGGCCACTCCGACTGCGGCGCAATGAAGGCCGCGCTCAACCGCAAAGAACTCGAAAACCTGCCCAAGGCGAAGCGCTGGCTGGAGCACGTTGAGGCAGCCTTTAACCATCGCCAGCCGCTCAATCCACTCGACGGGACCCACGTCGAACTGGCCTCGCTCATCCGCGGCAACGTGGTAGCGCAACTGATGAATCTGCACGCGCAGACTTCGGTGCGCCGCGCCGAGGCCGAAGGCCGCCTCACCGTTCATGGCTGGTACTACGACATTTTGTCGGGGCGCATTGAGGAGTACGACGAAGAGCAAAAGAGGTTTGTGCCGCTGGCGGAAAAATGAGAGGCGAAGGGTTGCCGGATGCAGGCAAGCCGGAGATCGAAAAGAAAAACCCTGGATTGATCACCGAAGACGCGAGTCGCAACACGAAAACGGGCGGAAAATCTTGAATTCCCGCCCGCGTTTTAATGTAATTTACGCCGTCCACCCACGGGTGACCCCGACGCTTACCCGAAGATCGGGCTTGCCGCCCACCCAGGGGTGGCCCCGGCATGCTCACCTAGTTGGAATGAGGTTCTGGCTCTCGGGTTGCCACTAAAAGCCATCCCTGTGATGCCATCAACAACCGATAAAGCGCAGCTCTCAGTGCGCCCCCGGCGGCGCCTTCAGGTGCGCGGGCGGCTTCTGGAACAGCCAGGTGCAGATGGCGCAGATCACCGCCAGCACCGCAGTCCAGCGGAAGACGTCGATGTAGGCGAGCTGCGCGGCCTGCTGCTGCATGAGTCCGTAGATGAATCCGTAGCTGCCCGGCGTAGCGGCGCGCGGGCCGATCTGGTGACTCAGGTAATAAGCAATCTCCCGCGAGTTCTGCTGCAGTGCGGCCGTTGACGGCGTAAGATGCCCGCTCAGGTAGGTCTGGTGCAGATCTTCGCGGCGGATAAGCGCCGTTGTCGCCATCGCGATTCCGATCGACCCGCCAATGTTGCGCAGCATGTTGAACAGGCCCGTGGCATTGCCCATCTCGCGGTTGGGAATGGTGCGCGTGGTCATGGTGGCGAGCGGCACAAATACGAAACTGAGCGCAAAGCCGGTGAGCATGATGGGCAGCAGCAGCGTGAAGGGGCCGATATCGAGGTTGACCTCGCCGAAGATGTAAGAGCAGACAGCAAAACCGAGGAATCCCGCGCACAGCAGTTTGCGATTATCGATGCGCGAGCCGAGAAACCCGATAATCGGCGAGCCGATAAACGAGCCAATGCCGCGCGGGCCCACAACCAAGCCTGCAGTGAATGCTGTGTAACCCAGGATCTCCTGGTAGTAGAGCGGCAGAATCGCGATGGTGATATAGATGCACATGCCCAGCATCGCGATCATGAAGCAGCCGGTGCGGAAGTTGCGATCCTTGAGCACATGCAGATCCACCAGCCCCTCGGGGTTCGACCATGACCTCCAAATCCAGAGGATAAACCCCACCACCAGCGCCGCAACCGCCCAGCGCACCCATATCGCGCCAAACCAGTCGTCCTCCTGGCCCTTGTCGAGAACAATCTGCAGGCAGCCGGTCCAGACGCACAGCAACCCGAAGCCGATATTGTCGAACGGGCTCACTTTCGCATTCTTGATGTACGGCGGATCGTGAACGAACCGGCTGATCATAATCACCGCGAGAATGCCCACTGGAATGTTGATGTAGAACGCATAGCGCCAGCTGAAGGTGTCGGTAAGCCATCCACCCAGTGTGGGTCCCAGCACCGGCGCCACCACAATGCCCAGGCCGTAGGCGGCCATGGACTTCGATCGCTCCTCGGGCGGAAAGCTTTCAAGCAGGATCGACTGCGAAAGCGGCTGCAGCGCTCCGCCGCCGGCTCCCTGCATAATGCGGGCCAGCAGAATGACGGCCAGCGAGGGCGCCGCGCCACAAAAAAATGACGCAACGGTGAAGATGACTACGCAGATGAGCAGAAACCGCTTGCGCCCGAACCGCCTCGCGAACCAGTTCGACGCCGGCAGAATCACGGCGTTCGCCACCAGGTAGCTGGTCAGCACCCAGGTGGCTTCGGAATTCGAAGCAGAGAGCGATCCGGCAATGTAGGGCAGCGCCACCGACGCAATAGCGGTGTCGAGCACCTCCATGAACGTGGGCAGCATGACGGAACAGGTCACCAGCCACGGGTTCACGCCCTGGGTGAGCGGATATCGAGCGTGGGCAGTGTCCGTTGTCATTACGAAATATTCATCGAGAATGTTTAAGGGTAAATGATCGCTGACTGACCCGCCAGTGACGCATTGCACGCGATGCGGCCCGATTTTATGAGATGCGAGACCTTGACACAATTGGCCGCGCCCTTGATGCTAAACAGTTCCGGTATCTTAGTTTTTTACTCCGGTCGGGAGGATTCATACTCTTGCGGGTTCGCGTGTTTTATCACGACAAATGTTTCGACGGAGCTTGCTCAGCTTCCCTCTTCACGCGGTTCCACCGCGAGTGCATCGCACCGGGCGCGAGCTACACATACCACGGACTGGTTCACCGCGCCGGGGCTCTGTTTGACGAGGCCGAATTCACCGGCGACGAGAACGCCATCGTCGATTTCAAGTATTCGGCTTCGCCGCGGATCACATGGTGGTTCGACCACCACCTCTCCGCCTTCCTCACCGCTGACGACCAGGAACACTTCCGCGCCTGTCAACGCGACCCCGATTGCGCCTCGCGCAAATTCTTCGACCCCACGTACACCTCGTGCACCAGCTTTCTGGCGCACATTGGGTCAACTAAGTTCGGCTTCAACACCGAACCGGTCAAAGACCTCATCCACTGGGCCGACATTGTCGACGGCGCCCGCTACGAAAGCCCCGAGGCCGCGGTTGAGATGGCCGCGCCGGCCATGAAGCTCACCCTCATCATCGAGTCCACGCAGGACCCCGTGTTTATTCCGCGGCTCATTCCGCTGCTGACTGAGCTCACCCTCGGCGAGGTGCTCGAGCAGTCCTTCGTCGCGCCGCTTCTGCCGCCGCTGCTCGAACGTCACCAGCAAGCGCTCGAGCTGATTCGCAGCCGCGCCGTAGAGCGCGACGGCACCATCTTCTTCGACATCACCGACCACCCGCTCGAAGGCTTTAACAAGTTCATCCCCTACTACTTGTTTCCTGAGGCCACGTACTCGATAGGGCTTTCGAAATCGAGCTTCCGCACCAAGGTTGCGGTCGGTTCCAATCCCTGGACCAAGGCCGCCCCTGCCAGGATGGTGAACCTGGCCGCCATCTGCGAGCGCTACGGCGGAGGAGGGCACGCTCGCGTGGGCGCCATCAGCTTCCCACCCGACAAGGAAGAACAGGCCCGCGCGGCGGCGGTTGAGATAGTGGCCGAGCTGCGGCAGAAAAACCCGTTCGCGTAAATGCGGCTTACCTGATGTGCGGGCGATCGAACATCCACAGCATCCCCGCTCCCGCGATGTGCAGTATGGCCAGTCGGCTCAAGGTTTGCCGCAGCGGAATTTGCCGGCGCAGATTCAACATGGCCAGCGCGCCTTCCACCGGGAATTGCAGGTAGAGAGCCAGTGTCGACAGCACCCTTGACTCCGAAGCGCCGTAGTCGAACTCGGGCCGCGCGGCCAGTAACGTGAACGGGAACAAGAGCTTCTCTCCCCAGTAGCCCAGGGCGCCGGCAACTTTGATCGCCTCGGGCGCCAGTATACCCAGGCACAGTCCCACTGCAAACGGCCAAATAATTTTGCCCCAGGATACCGGCGGCAGCGGCTTGCGCCGTTCGCTGATGCGCCGGTCAAGGAACGAGGGCGGCGGCATCTTCGCCTCCAGGTGCGGGCGCCCTTTAGTGATCGGTATGGTGCGTTGATCGTCCGGCATAATTTCGCTGTGACTGAGGAACGACTGCTTAAATGGACGCGTTTGAAAGGTCTTCGTCTGAGATTTCCCGGCTGAGATGGCCGAGGGGTAAGTTTTCACAATCATGGGTCAGACCGCGCGAGGATGCAAGCGGATTTTAGCGAATACGATTCATTCGGTTCCAAAATCCTGTGAATTCGGGTCTGCAGTGCTGTTGGCCGACGTCATTAAAACATAGAGCGTCGGCTATCTACTGAAAGCTGAGAGCTGAAGGCAGAAAGCTGATCTTTTACAGCCCCAGCGCATCCGCCCGTTTCTTCATCGCCTCAATGCAAAATGCAATATGCGCGTCGAGATCGACGCCCAACCCCTCTGCACTCTGAATCACATCCTGACGGTTGACACCCCTGGCGAATGCCTTGTCCTTCATTTTTTTGCGCACGCTTGGCGCTTCTACATCTCTGATCGATTTGGTCGGCTTCACCAGCGCGCACGCAGTCAGGAAACCGGCCAGTTCGTCGCAGGCAAACAGCGCTTTGGCCAGATGAGTTTCGCGCGGAACTCCCGAATATTGCGCGTGCCCCAGGATCGCCGTCCGCATCGCCTCTGGCCAGCCCAGGCGCTCGAGTTCCTTGACGCCCACAAACGGGTGCTCCTCGGCCGTCGGGTGCCGCTCGTAGTCAAAATCGTGCAAAAGTGCCGTGGTTGAGTAGAGTTCGAGAAAGGCATCACGCTCCTCGCCAGCCAGTCCCAAACCGTCAGCCTCTGCCTCGCCGCATGCCACTACGCACGCCTCAACCGCCAGTGCATGTTTGCGCAAACTCTCGCTTGCCGTCCACTCCCTCAGCAGCCTCCACGCAGCCTCGCGGTTATGTAGCTCTTGTGCAGGGTTCATATTTATTTTTCTCCATGTTGCACAACTTGGTTCGTGATTTTCCATGTTTTTTCGGGTATCATCCCTGTGTCATCGGTTTGACACTAAGTTTCTACTTGACAATTATGGTTCATCTCCCCCAAAGTAACACCAGTCGTGGTGCAAAAAAGATGCATCCCGGAGAGTCCGCTCTGGCACTCCGCAACGGCCCGATGGCAACTACTCCAGTTAGCGTGGAAACGCGCGAAATCATTCGCTGCGCTTATCGTAACTGCCGCTTGATCCAGTATCGGACAAGCAATTCTCTTTGCAGACGGTGCCACCGACCCCTCGATGTCGAGGAACCGGTTCGGCTTGCACCTCAGCTGGTCACCAGCCAGCCCGGTCAGTCGACCGAGGCCGGTCTGCAGGTGGCCGCGCAGGTGCGCGACATTCGCCGCGCTCGTCATTTGAGCCAGCGCCAGCTTGCCGGCCGTATGCTGGTGCCTCGCACCTACATATCGAAGATCGAGAACGGCAAAGCCATTCCGACCCTTGGCTCGCTCGAACGGCTGGCCCGTGCGCTCGAGGTTGACATTTGCCAACTCGTCCGCGACTCCCGCAGCCGCCGCGAAGAGGAAGTGGCCGCCATCTTCAACGATTCGTTTCTGGCCGAGATCGCCGCCGCACTGCCCACGCTTGACTCGCTTCATCGCACGCTGGTGATGAGCGCAGCCCGCGACGCAGCCGTTGGCCAACGCCGCTCGGCCTGATCGCCGGTTCCATTTTGCACGCTCAGTGTTGCTGCGCCCGGCCCAGGCCGGCAACATTGAGTGATTCTGCGCACAACCTTACCCCATTCACCCGCTTCTAATCCCGCACGAGACTCGTCAGCTTCTCGCCACGCCGGCCGCAGCTCTGCGCATGGTCTTGCAACTAACAGGTCATTGAACATGTACGCGCCGGCCTCCGTATAATCGATTGCAAGGCGGGTTCTTTGCCATTCTCTTCTACGCTTCGAATCCATGAATTGACCTCGGAGGAACGGGCCGTCTACGCGACGCTCAAGCCTGAGGGGCTGCCTCAGCATGTCGCCATCATCATGGACGGCAACGGCCGCTGGGCCGGGCGCCGCTCGCTCAAGCGCTTCCTGGGCCATCAGCGTGGCGCGCGCAGCGTGCAGCTGGTTACTGAAACTGCTTCGCGCATCGGCCTTCCCTGGCTCACCCTCTACGCCTTCTCGCTGGAAAACAACCTGCGCCGCCCGCGCGCCGAAGTCAGTTTTCTGATGCGCCTGCTCAAGAGCTACCTGGAGAGCAACCTGCAGCGCATGATGGACAACAACGTGCGCATGCGGTACATCGGCCGCACCCACGATCTGCCTCCCGAAGTGCAGGACAAGATGCGCTGGGTTGAAGAAACCACAGCGCACAACACCGGCACCACTCTCACTCTGGCTCTGAACTATGGCGGGCGCAGCGAGATGGTCGACGCCTTTCGGGCCCTGGCCGCGGAGGTTCGCCAGAAACACATCCCGCTCGACCACATTACCGAGCAGGACATTCACCGTCATCTCTACACCGCGCACATGCCCGACCCTGACCTGCTCATCCGCACCTCGGGCGAACTCCGCATTTCCAATTTCCTGCTCTGGCAGATTGCCTATGCGGAGATCTTTGTCACCGAGCGCCTGTGGCCCGACTTCAGCGGCATTCACCTTCTCGAAGCCATTGCCGCCTTCCAACAGCGCGAACGCCGTTACGGCGGCCTCGGCGAAGATTGCGGCGAAGTCGAGGAAGATCCCGAACACATCCAGATCGCGGCGGGCTGAGCAATTCAATCAGGTATGCTTGGACCTGTCCCCGCCCCGGCAGTGTATTCTCAACCCTGAATGAAACGCGTCCTTACCGCTTTAATCCTTGTTCCACTGGTCCTTGTACTGGTGTTTTTGGGGCCCCGATGGCACGGACTCTTTGTAGCCGCAATTGCTCTAGTCGCCGCTCTGGCCGGATGGGAGTATTTAGGACTTGCCCAGAGCCGGGGAGCCAAGCCCCCGCGCATTGCCGTTGCCGTGGCGCTTATATTACTGTTCGCCGGCAACTTCGAGTGGCCCGAGTCAACCCCCGCAATCTTCGGCGCGCTGAACCTGGGTCTGCTCATCCTGTGCACCTTTCGGGGTCCGGTGGAGCAGGTGATGGCTGATGCTTCAGCCTCCATCTTCTGCATGTTCTACCTGGGGTCCACGTTGCTTGCACTGCCCACGCTGCACGAGCAAGCCAACGGCGCTTCGCTTGTGGCGTTTCTCTTGTGCGTGGTCTGGGCCGGCGATACGGCTGCTCTTTACATTGGCCGCTCCTGGGGCCGTCACAAACTGGCGCCGCGGCTCAGCCCCGGCAAGAGCTGGGAGGGTTCCATTGCCTCGGTAGCCGGCAGCTTGATCGCCGCGGGACTCTTGCTCGCCCTTGCTAACTACCTTCAGGCCCACGACTCGGCTCTGCTCTCATTCCCCGACGATACCTGGTATTGGCTCGTCCTCGCAGTGGTGGTAAATATCGCTGCCCAGGTGGGCGATCTGGTCGAGTCAGCCATCAAACGCTCCGCGGGGGTCAAGGATTCCGGCAGCCTGCTGCCCGGCCACGGCGGCGTTCTCGACCGCATCGACGCGCTGCTGCTCGCCGCCCCGGCTCTGTGGTACGCGCAGGTGATTCACCAGGCGTTTTAGAATAGCTACTAGCTGCTAGCCTCTAGCCACTAGCTCTGTCGCGAGGCCGCGAGTATTTCCGGCTGCGGGCAAGCGTCTTCGGTTCAACCGAACCGTTTCGAGTTTCAAAGCTAGGAGCTAGAGGCTAGAAGCCAGGAGCTGTTATTTGAAACATCTCGCCATCCTCGGTTCCACCGGCTCCATCGGCCAAAGCACCCTTTCCATCGTCGAGCAGTTTCCCGATCGTTATTCCGTAATCTCGCTGGCCTGCGGCCGCAACATTGATGAGGCCTTCGCTCAAGCAGTTCGCTGGCGGCCAAAGCTAGTTTCGGTAGCAACCGAAGAGCTCGCTGAAAAGCTGCGCGCCCGGCTGAGCGAGGCAGTAATCAAGGGCATCCAGATCGCTCACGGCACCGAAGGCACCGTCGCCGTCTCAACAATCCCTGAAGCCGATTTCGTTGTCTCTGCCATCGTGGGCGTCGCCGGCCTCGAGGCCACTTATGCCGCCATCCTGGCCGGCAAGCCCGTAGGCCTGGCCAACAAGGAGTGCATGGTTGCCGCCGGAGAAATCCTGACCGCAGCCGCGCGCGAGCGCAACGTACCCATCCTGCCCATCGACAGCGAGCACAACGCCGTCCACCAGTGCCTGCGCGTCGGCGCGCATAAGGAAGTCAAAGCCATCTGGCTGACCGCGTCGGGAGGCCCTTTCCGCACGACTCCTCTAGCGGAGTTCGCGACGATCACTCCGGCGCAGGCCCTCAAGCATCCCACCTGGGTCATGGGCCGGCGCATCACCATCGACTCAGCCACAATGCTCAACAAGGGCCTTGAAGTCATTGAGGCCTGCCGCCTGTTCGACGTGCCCCCCAGCCAGGTGCGCGTCATCGTGCATCCCCAATCCACGGTTCACTCCATGGTCGAGTATGTTGACGGCTCGATCCTCGCGCAAATCTCAGTCACCGACATGCGCCTGCCGATTCTTTACGCGCTGGCATATCCTGAGCGCCCGGCCTCCACGCTCACCTTCGATCTTTCTGCCTTGCGTCATCTCGAATTCGAGGAGCCCGATTTCGAGCGCTTTCCCTGCCTGCGCCTGGCCTTTGAGGCTGCGGAAAAGGGTGGCGCGCATGCCATCGCCCTCAATGCCGCCGATGAGGTTGCCGTGGAGGCGTTTCTGGCCGGGAAAATTCCATTTTTGGGAATCCCGCGTACAATTGAAGAAGTACTCGCATCCACGCCCGAGGCGCATCCAACTACCATTGGGCAGGTGCTCGCCGCTGACCGGGAGGCGCGTCAAAAGGCAAGCGCGATCATCGGCTCATAGGGTGACGATCGTCGGCTGCTGACTCAGGCACCCTCCTTGCAGTCCGCTCCGGCGGTTTCTCCACGGAAAAGCCTGTACCATTTTTCTCCGGTATTTTTCGAAGGATCTGCAGTAAAGTTATGCACGCTTTTTTAGTCTCAGCCGTTGCTTTCGTGGTCCTCGTCGGCATCATGGTCGTGGTGCACGAAGCCGGACATTTCATCGTCGCTAAACTATGCGGAGTCCGCGTCGAAGCATTCTCAATCGGCTTCGGACCGCGGCTCTTCGGCTTTACCTGGGGAGAAACCGAATACAAGATCTGCCTGCTGCCCTTTGGCGGCTTTGTCAAGATGACCGGCGAGAATCCCGAGCAGAATCTCGAGGTTCCGGGCACGCCCGTTGTCGTGCAGGCGTACCAAAAGCTCCCTGGCCAGGGGCAGGCCAGCGGCGACACTCACTTCGGCGGAATCGACGACCCCGGCTCTTTCCTCGCCCATCCCCGCTGGCAGCGCATGCTTATCGGCATAGCTGGACCAATCGCCAATTTCATTCTGGCCTTTGTGCTGATGGTTTTCTATTTCGCCTTCCTCAATGAAGTGCCTGCAGTCGAGGTCAAGACACCCACCGTTGAGTGGATTGTTCCTGACTCGCCTGCTGCGCAGGCCGGTTTTCAACCCGGCGACAAGATTCTGCGCTACGACGTCTTCAAGAACCCTGACTGGGACCAGATCGATGCGCAATCGCGGCTCAGCGCCAATCAGACCGTACCGGTCACGGTCGAACGCGGCGAGCAGACGCTGGCGCTGAATCTCCACATTCTGGCTTCAGCAAGGACCGACAGCTTTGACCTTTCCGACGAGGGCCTGCTGCCCCAGGAATACTACGGCCCCATCAAAGTTGAAGACGTCTCGCCGGGTTTACCAGCCGAGCAGGCCGGTCTGCGCGCCGGCGACGCCATTGAGGCCATAGACGGCCACCCGTTCCATACAGTCTCTTCCCTGCTGGTTTACATGCAGGAAGGGGAGGGAAAGCCGATCAACCTCACGGTGCTGCGCAATGGTCAGACCCTGAACCTGATCGGGCATCCCACCAAGCTCGATACCGGCTACAAGCTCGGGTTTACAGTGGCGGCGATGCCGATTCGAAATCAGCCGCTGCGATTCGGGCAGGCCGTCGCCAAATCCGATCAGTTTTTTGGCCAGAATACCTTCATCATCCTTGAAGTCTTGCAGCGCCTGTTTACGCGCAAGGTCGCCATCTCGCAACTCCAGGGTCCGGTGGGCATCGCGCGCATGGCCGGCGAAGCCGCCGAGATCAAG
This sequence comes from uncultured Acidobacteriaceae bacterium, assembly GCA_963732165.1. GTDB lineage: Bacteria > Acidobacteriota > Terriglobia > Terriglobales > Acidobacteriaceae > Telmatobacter. The sequence goes on along the minus strand of CAVSYM010000034.1, from coordinate 71,646 downwards.
GGCTGGGAGCCCAAGTTCACTTTGGCCGCCGAGATCAGCATCAACCTCGGCATCCTCAACCTGCTTCCCTTCCCCATCCTCGACGGCGGCATGATCATGTTCCTCGTCATCGAGAGCTTTATGAAGCGAGACATCAACTTTGTGGTGAAGGAGCGCATCTATCAGGCCGCGTTCGTTTTGCTGCTGGTGTTCTTCGCGTTTATCATGTTCAGCGACGTTACCAAGCTGCCCATGTTTACGCACATCAAGCCGTGAACGGTGAACCGTGGACGATGAAACGTGAACGGCGGCTGAGTTCCCTGCAACGGGCTACTGCAGCTTCTATTCGTCGTTCACTCTTCACCGTCCACTGACCACCGTCCACGGTCCACCAACCACCGTCCACCGTTATGCCCGTCACCACCCAGGTCCGCGTCCGCTACGCTGAAACCGATCAGATGGGCATTGTCTACTATGCCAACTACCTGGTCTGGTTTGAGCTGGGCCGCGTTGAAGTGCTTCGTACGGTGGGCTACTCCTACAATGAGCTGGAGATTAAGCACGGCTGCATTCTGCCGGTGATCGAGGCGAGGTGCAAATATCGTGCGCCCGCAAAATACGACGACGAAATACTCATTGAGGCCTGGCCGTCGCTGGTTCGTGAAAGCGTAATCAAGTTTGCTTACCGCGTCCTGCGCAAAGCCAACGACGGCGGCGAAAACATGCTCCTCGCCGAGGGCGAGACCGTGCACGTGGTCTGCGACGACCAGATGCAGCGCAAGCCCCTGCCCGAGCACTATGCCGAAGCCCTCAGGGCGCTGATGGAGCATTAGCCGCCAGCTTCCAGTGCCCCGTCCATGAAGTTTGCATCATAAATGCGCTGTCATCCTGAACGCAGTGAAGGATCTGCGTTTGCTCTTCACGCCCTGAGTTCCGCCACACTTCCGAATTGGCCACCATTCGGGAACAAAGAATGAGTTCACCGTGAAATAGAAGTACGGAGGGCTATGACCGCTCTTCGAGCGGCGAACGGTGAATTGCGCTACACTCCCCTTCAGTGTCACTATGCGAGGTGCGCCATGGATCCAACCCTCGATGTATCTACAGAATCCATAAGGATGCCCCCTCGGTTTTGGTTTATCGCCTCGGGTACGGCTGCAGCATTGCTTGGCGCCATCTCGGTCAATATGGTTCACGCGCCGCTGTGGGTTACCTTCGTCCTTCTGCCCACTTCCATCACCAGCTTCGACCCGTCTTCATTGGACGTGACACAGGAGATTCTCAAGTCATTGTTCGTGTTCGGCGGGTCATTCCTGCTCTGGGGAACGGCAGGCTTGCTTGTGGGAAATGCGATCCAAGAATTGCGCCACTGGAGACATAACCGTTCGCGGCGGTTTTAGCGCCGTACAGTTGCAAACGCGGTGAGCCGCGAAGAAGCCTCGAAGGGGCTTTCACCCATGGAACCCGAACGAATCACTCTACCGGAACTGGCCGGCGTTCTCGCCGAGCTCTCCGCTCGCGAACCCATCTTCCACCGCCCTGAATTCGGAACCACCCGCGCCGACTTCGACCGCCTGATGGCCGCGGATTACTGGGAGACCGGCGCATCCGGCCGCCGCTATGCGCGCGAGCCAATTTTGGATGAGATGGACCGCCGCTACGCCGGCGGCCCATACGAAGATATTTGGGAGACGAGCGATTTCCGTTGCCGGCAGCTTGCCGAGAACGTCTACCTGCTCACCTATGCGCTGCTCCAGGACAAACAGCGCCTGACGCGCCGCGCAACAATCTGGCAGCGCACTGCAGAAGGCTGGCAGATCGTCTACCACCAGGGAACAATCGTGCAAGATGCGTAGAGCGGATACCGAAGGGGGTTCGCTACCGGTTCACGGCTCGTCGCGTGTGTCTTCGTTGTTCCCCCTTGCCCCCTTGTTCCCTGTTTCTCAGCTCACCACCACCGCCAGCAAGAACCCGTCATATCCTTTCGCGCCCACGTTCTGCATCACCGTTGCGCTCAACCGCGGTTCTTTGGCGATGTACTCCGCCATGCGCCGGGTGCCGACGATGTCCGCGTCCTTGCTCTTGCCATCGATCACCTTGCCGTCGCGCACCACGTTGTCGACAACAATCGTCGTTCCCACGCGCGAGAGCCGGAGCGCCCACTTCACGTACTCGGCATTCGATTGCTTGTCGGCATCGATGAATATGAAATCGAACGGCCCAGCGCCCTCACTTTGGAGCATGGGCAAAATCTGCAGCGCAGGCCCAAGGCGCAGTTCCACGCGGTCAAGCACTCCGGCAGTTTTCAGGTTCTTGCGCGCCACCTCGGCGTGCCTGCGACTGTACTCGAGCGTCACGATGCGCCCGCCCACCGGCAGCGCGCGCGCCATGCAGATGGTGGAGTAGCCGCCCAGCGTGCCGATCTCAAGCACACGTTTCGGCTGCGTCATTCTCACCAGCAAGTTGAGATGCTGGCCCTGCAGAGGTGAAACGTCGATCGCCGGAAGCCCGGCCTTGCGATTGGCTTTGACCACTGCCTGAAGGTATTTATCGGGCGGCGCAAGCAGCTCACGAAAATACTCGTCAACCGCAGTCCAAAGTTTTCTACCAGATTTGAGAGGCGCCATTTATTTCTCCCGCGCCACCACAAAATCGGGTACCCACAAAAGGGCTCTCTTGAAATCGGTATCGGCCATGGGCGCAAGCGCCTGGCGCGACTGTTCCGCGTACCGATCAGCCGCAGCCATTGCGTACTCCACCGATCCGTTGCGCTCCAGGATCTCTCTGATCTGCTGCCGGCTCACGTTCTCAAAGCTGCGGTCGTCGAGTACGCGTTGAATGGCGCGGCGGTCCACCGCCGTTCCATGGTCGTGGGCGTGAATCACGGCCAGTGTCGCCTTGCCCTCGCGCAAATCGCTCGCCACAGGCTTGCCCAGCACCTCTTCGGTCGCGGTCAGGTCAAGTACATCGTCCACGATCTGGAAGGCCAGGCCCACCGCGCGTCCATACGTCGCCAGGCTCGTTTCTTCAGCTTCAGAGGAGCCGGCCAGCACCGAACCCAGTCGCATAGAGACTGAAAACAGGCACGCGGTCTTGCGGAAGATGAGGTCGTAATACTCGGCCTCTGAGACCGCTTTGCCCAGCTTTTGAATCTGCAGCAGCTCGCCCTCGACCATCTGCTGTGTAAGCCCGATAAGCAGGTCGAGCACGCGCAGGTTTCTTTCTTCGAGCGCCACCTTGAAGGCCTGCATGTAAAGCCAATCGCCGGCCAGCACGCACTTTTCGTTACCCCACGTGGTATTGGCCGAAGGGCGTCCACGGCGCGTGTCGGCGCCGTCGATAATGTCGTCGTGCACCAGCGTGGCCGTGTGCACCATCTCAACCACCGCGCCGAGGCGAATCGCGCCGTGCCCATGGTAGCCAAGTTGGTGCGCAGCCAGCAGCAGCAGCGACGGCCTGATGCGCTTGCCGCCGCCCTCGCGAAGATATTCGGCAATCTCGGTGATCGTGCTTACGCTTGAAGCCGCGTCGCGCCCGAGCTCCTGCTCGATCGCCACAAGGTCTTCGCGCAGCAGCTCAAAGATCTCCCGCGCCGACGCTATGGTAAATGTGCTCAATCATCTCCGATTCTACGGCCTTTTTTCGCTTGCCACGGGTATTCAAGCCGGCTTGGCAGCCCTTCATTGATGCCGCGCCAATCTCGTGAAATCATTTGCGCCGACCGGAATTCAGGACCACGCTCGAAAACTGAACTCGAACCTCAATTCGTGCGATAGTTCGTGAATTGTAAATCCACGCCCATATCCCTTGCCCGCAGCATGGCGATAATCGATTGCAGCTCGTCGCGATCCTTGCTTGAAACCCGCACCGTATCGCCCTGGATCGAGGCCTGCGCCTTCTTCTTGGCGTCTTTGATGAGCTTGACGATTTCCTTCGCCTTTTCCACTGGAATGCCTTGCTGCAGGCTGATCGTTTGGCGTACGCTTTGGCCCGCGGCAGGCTCGATCTTCCCGTAGGTGAGATTCTTGAGCGACACGCCCCGCTTCACCAGTTTCTGGCCGAGGATGTCTTTCACTGCCTCGAGCTTGTACTCGTTGGCCGAGGCCAGTTGAATCTCCTTGTCGCTCTCGGCGAGCGTCACTTCGGAGTGCGAATCCTTCAGGTCGAAGCGCTGGCGAATCTCCTTGAGCGCCTGGTCGATTGCGTTGCGGACCTCCTGCAGGTCCACCTTGCTGACGATGTCGAATGAATTGTCTTGTGCCATGTTTTTTCTTCCGTGTTGCGTTATGACTTTGGGGTTGGATCTCCGGGAAATGCCTCTTACAGTTTCCCACGACTCACCGGACCGGGAACAGCCGGAAAAAATTCGCCGTCGTGGCCTCGGCCAGTTCCTCGGCATTTACTCCCATCGAGGCTGCAACCACCTGCGCGGTCAAAGCCACCATCGCCGGCTCATTGCGCTGGCCGCGATTGGGCGCTGGAGCCAGCCACGGAGCGTCGGTCTCAACCAGCACGCCATCAAGCGGCATCTTCGCCGCCACGTCGCGCAGCGGCTGCGCCTTGGGATAAGTTACATTACCCGCAAACGACACCAGGAACCCCATGTCGAGCGAGCGCCGCGCCTCTTCCCAGCCGGCGCCAAAGCAGTGCATCACGCCGCCGAGGCCGTTGGGCCGCCAATGTTGATCGAGAACATCGAAAAGATCCACCCAGGCGTCGGTAGACTCGTTGGTTCCCCGGCAATGGATCAGGATGGGGCGCTTGCGTCCAGCCGCAGCTTCAAGCTGCCGGATGAGCATGGCCCGCTGCACGTCGCGCGGTGCGCCCTCATGGTAATAGTCGAGACCAATTTCGCCACAGGCAATGACCTCAGGCTCGGCCAGCAAGTCGTCGAGCTTTGCCAGCACCGCCTCATCGATTTCGGGCGTGGAGTGCGGGTAGACGCCGGCGCTGGCGAAGAGTCGCGGAAGTTGGGCGCCAGCCTCGCGCTTCGCGTTGAACTCGCGGCAAAGATCGCGAGCCTGGTGCATTTCAGCCGGTCCTTCGCCAATGCCGATCGAAAGTACCGCGCCCACGCCTGCCTCAAAAGCGCGCGCGAGCATCGCCTCGCGATCGTCGGCGTAGCGCGGGCTGTCTAAATGTGCGTGTGAATCGATGAGCAATGCGGTCTCCTGAATGTGCTCTTACGTTCGCGCACAAGTTTGGGCAAAACGCAGCTTGTAAGAACTGCTCCACGCAATGGCTACTTGAGCCTCGCCCCCAGCGGCACATCTTCAAGGAAGCCTGCCAGGACCGGCGCTCCGTCCGAAGGCAGTGAAGCCGCCAGCAGCATTCCATTCGACTCCAGGCCGCGCATCTTGCGGGGAGCGAGATTCGCCACAATTACGATCTTGCGGCCGATCAGTTTTTCCGGCTCGTAGTATTGGGCGATCCCCGCCAGGATCTGACGCTTTTCGTATCCCAAATCAACCTCGAGCCGCAGCAGCTTGTCTGCCTTGGGAATGCGCTCGGCTACCAGCACCTGGGCCACGCGCAAATCCACCTTGGCGAAGTCGTCGATGGTGATGAACTGCTTTTCTTCGGCAGCCGGTTCGACAGAAGCCGCGGGCGCGGCCGGGGAAACCGCAGCCATCGCGTGTGGAGCAACAGGCTCTCCTGAGGCTGCAGGCTTCGTGGGCTCAGGGCGCTTCAGATATGAGTGAACGCCCTCCGGTTTCCGAGCTTGGTGCTCTTCCGATTCGGCTTTTGGCGCGTTCGGGGCCGCGGGCGCAACGTCCAGCCGGCTGCTCGCGTGCTCGGCAGGAACGGCGTGGACCTTCGCCGTTTCAAGCGGCTTGTTGGGGTCGTGCGAAACCACCGAAGTCGGCGTCAACGCTTCGTTAAGGGCTTCGTTCGCGTGCGCATCCGCGACTCTTGCGGCCTCGGTCGGCAACACGGACGGAGAAGCCGTTGCCGGGCCCGGCGAAACCGTCTCGCCCTGGCCGCCGGCCGCTTCCACTGCGCTCTTGTTGTTTTCTTCTTCAAGGTTCTGCATGCGATCTACCGCGTCTTTCTCCGCGCGAGGGAAGAGCGGCGCCGGTTCGCCCAGCCTGGTGCCCGCCTTCAATCCGCCCCACGCGAGTTTCGTCAAAAATGCACCTTTCGCCGCGTCGGCAATCTCGCCCTGTCCCAGTTGCCGCCACACCTTGGATGCGGCCTCGGGCAAAATCGGATACGCGAGCGCCGTAATCACGCGAATCGCCTCGGCCGCCGTGGCCAGCACCCGCGCCTGCAACGCCTTGTGGTCGACTTCCGAGCGCTCCGCGGGCTTTTTCCACGGCGCATTCGCTGTCAGGTAACCGTCGGTCTCGGCGACAATCGCCCAAAGGTTTTTCAATGCGTCAGAGAAATTCATCTCGTCGAAGGCCGGCCCGAAAGCGGCAATCGCGGCCTCCATGTTTGCGCGCAGTGTTGCTTCAGCTGGCGTCTCTGCGCCCGTCTCGGGCACTACTCCATCAAAGAACTTGTGCACCATGTTGACCACTCGGCTCACCAGGTTGCCGTAGCCGTTAGCGAGATCGCCGTTATAGCGCTGCAAAAGCGCGTCGAAAGTAAAATTGCCGTCCTGCCCGAAGGGAATTTCGCGCAGCAGGAAATAGCGTAGCGCGTCAGCGCCAAGCACCGTTTGAACCGTCTCGGCGCGAACAATGTTGCCGCGCGACTTCGACATCTTGCTCTGGTCGAACATCAGCCAGCCGTTGGCGCGAACGGAGCGCGGCGGCTCAATGCCGGCGGCCATCAGAAACGCCGGCCAGTACACGCAGTGGAAGCGGCTGATCTCTTTGCCGATCAGGTGAATGTCTGCCGGCCAGAACTTCTTGAATTTTTCCTGGTCCTGAACGTTTTCCGAGCCGTAACCAAGCGCAGTGATGTAATTGGCCAGCGCGTCCAGCCACACATACACAACGTGCTTCTCATCGCCGGGTACGGGAATGCCCCAATCGAACGTGGTGCGGCTCACAGAGAGATCCTTGAGCCCGCTGCGCACAAAGCTGATGACCTCGCGCCGCGTCGACTCCGGCCCCATGAATCCCGGATTTGCCTCGTAGAAATCGAGCAGCTTTTTCTCAAAGGCCGAGAGCTTGAAGAAGTAGTTTTCCTCGCTTACCGTCTCGGTCAGCCGGCCACAATCGGGGCACAGCGTTCCGGGAGGCCCATCGACATACGCCTCGTCGAAGACGCAATACTGGCCGGCGTACGAGCCCTTGTAGATGTAGCCGCGATCGCGCAGCGTGGCAAACAGGTGTTGCACGCCGCGGATGTGACGAGGTTCAGTGGTTCGAATAAAGTCGTCGTAAGTGAGGCCCAGCTTATCCCAAAGACCACGGAATTCGCCCGCAATCCGCGTGGCAAACTCCTGCGGCGTGCAACCGGCCTGCTTGGCGCTCCGCTCAATCTTCTGCCCGTGCTCATCGGTACCCGTCAGGAACCACGTCTCGATGCCCAGCGCCCGCTTGCGCCGCGCAATGGCGTCACAAACAATCGTCGAATAGGCATGGCCCAGGTGCGGCCGCGCATTCACGTAGTAGATGGGCGTGGTGAGGTAAAAGCGGTTCTCATTGGAGATTGAATCGGTCATGGACGGCGCATTCCGTTCTCGCACACCATCACGGCTGCGTGATCGGAGGTCTGTTTCCATCTTACGGCATTGCGAGGCCGAGTCACGACGCGGCGTCCCCCGCGGACCCGCCGCCGAAACAGCTCTCATTGCTGCATTTTTCAAGGACGCTGCGGTGGTGAGTAGCGACGTCTTCCGCTTAATTCACCTTTCTGTCGCGCACCGCCAGAGTGTAGCCGGTACCGGATTTCGGCACGTCGTACACGCCATAGTCGCAACTGTAGACGGTCCACGCTTCGCTAGTGTCAGCCGCGTCGGTCGTCGAAGTCCAGTAGTACTGCTCGGCGAAAAAACTATCCAGAATTGCTTCCTGGTACACCGACTGGTCGGCGTTCAGGAACGTAAAGTTCAGGTAATCCGACTCGTTGTTCTGGTTGCGGTCGGCCAGGCTCTGCATTTCATTGCGGTTTGGCATGCGCCAACTACCGGGGGTTGAACCATCGGTCAATCCGCATTGGCCGCTCGAAAGCTGCGCGGCCTTGGCAGCAGCAGTTGACCAATCCCCCTGAATGCAGTCAGCCTTTTTCAGCCACACGAGGCCGGTCATGGAATCGGTCACGGTGCCGTCCCCGTTTTCGATAAAACGCTGGTCAATGAGCCGCACTCCCATCTGCAGGCTCGGGTCGTCGCCGGCCGTCAGCGGAGCCTCGAAAAGTCCCGTCGCCTGCAACCTCGCCGCACCAATGCCCGCACCGCGCACCGCCCAGATTCCGTTTTTGGAGACTGCTTTCACATTCTGCACTTTGTCGTTGATGTAGCGCCCGTCGCTCATGCGGATCGCCCACGCAAACGGAGAGCCCTCCTCGCCGCCAAAGTAGCCGGTCGAAGTCCAGTAGACAATGTTTGCAACATTCATAATGGGACTGACGGGCGTTACCGCCGGATTGCTGGCCGACACATCGACCACGCTTTCGAGCTCGACAAGATTGGGCAGGCGCCATTGACCAGCGGTCGAACCATCGCTCAGCCCGCACGCTCCACTTGCCAGTTGGTTGGCTTCGGCCAGGGCCGCAGGCCACGTATCCGGCGCAAAGCAACTCGCGTTCGTGAGCCAGATCAGGCCGGTAAGATTGTCGGTCACGGTGCCGTCTTGATTGTCGATATAACGGGTCGCCGGCCAGGCAATCCCTTTCTTCATGGCGCCGTCATCGCCAACCTCGTAACTCTCCGTTTGACCCGTTGCGGCAATGCTCACCGGGGGATTAGTGCCGTCGTATGCGGCAAAGTTGGCGGCGCTGAGCGAGGCATTGGGGAGCGAAATGAAATCGATGAGTGTGAAGTACATTGGGACGCCGTATTGTCCTGTCTGCACGAACTGGCCGGTATGATCGGCTCGCTCTACCTTGGCGTTGGCGCCATCCACTGAAGGATAAAATCCATAGCCCGTCTTGTTGACCCAAATCTGATACTCTGCGGGCACATCGCCAGACGTCGTCAGACCTGAAAAACTGTAATCTCCATTGGCTTCGGTCGTTGCGGTGGAGACAACGGTGTTGTTGTTGGTGAGCCATAGCGTTACCGTGGCGCCGGGCAGCGGAGCCCCATTGAAAGTCACTGTCCCGGTAGCGGTGTCGGTGGGCTGCGGCGATCCCGGATTGGTGAGGCCAGGCGAGTTCGCGTTGCCGCCGCCGCAGGCGGATAACGATAGCAGACCGATAAAAACAATTCCAGGAAGAACTCTGCGCATGGTTGCCCCCTGCGTTTGCTCATGCACTTTTGATTGCCTTGAAGGCGCGCGAAAGGCGATGCTCGCTTTCCGTCATCATCGACGCCATAGTCGAGCCCGAGAGGCTCGCGCGCTTGTTTTCCAAGCGTTGGTAATTGATTCAAAAATGGACACTCGTAGCATTGGCATCCGCGGCGCAAAGACCACGGATGGTAAAATCACCCTGTAAAATCAAGGATTTTTGAGGCGCTTCTACTGTGTATCTTGAACTGCAGCAAAAGCTCGGCAGCGCCATCCGCGCACTGCTCAAAGAAAAATACTCGCTCGATATCGAGAACATCCCTCTCGAAACGCCGCCCGACCTGCGTTTTGGCGAGATCGCGACGCCCATCGCTCTGCAATTGGCACGCACACTGCGCAAGGCTCCCAAAATCATCGCGCAGGAAATCGTCGCGGCGTTAGGTTCCGTTGAGGGATTTGCGGGATTTGAAGCGGCCGGCGCCGGATATATCAACGCGCGAATCGACCGGGGCGCGGCAGTGCGGATGGTTAGCGATGAGCTCTCCCACCCTAGCCACAAAAACAATGACGTGGCGACGTTGGGGCACCCGGACTCCGGTGAGTCGAAGGGCCATGTACTGGTCGAGCACACCAGCATTAATCCCAACAAGGCCGCGCATATCGGCCATTTGCGCAACGCCATCCTTGGCGACACCTTTGTGCGCTTGCTGCGCACTGCAGGTTACAAGGTTGACGTGCAGAACTACATCGACAATACCGGCGTGCAGGTCGCGGATGTCGTGGTCGGATTTCTGCATCTCGAACGCAAGACAGTCGGCGAGGTCCGCGCCCTGATTGCCGCCTGCGAAGAGCGCGCCAAGGCTTCCGGCCGACCGGCAGATGCAATCGACTACTACTGCTGGGACCTGTACGCGCGCACCTCGGCGTGGTACGACGATGGGACCGAGCAAGAAGTAAAAGAGCGTAAGCTCATGCGTTACGCCACGTTGCATGCGATCGAAGCCGGCGGCAACGAGACCGCCGAAATTGCCGAGCTCATCTCGACCGCCGTGCTGGGCCGCCATCTGGAGACCATGGAGCGGCTCGACATCGAATACGATTTTTTGCCGCGCGAGAGCGAGATCCTGCACCTCAAGTTCTGGGATGCGGCATTCGAACAGCTCAAGTCGACCGGCGTTCTCTACTTTGAGAATGAAGGCAAGAACAAGGGCTGCTGGGTGATGACGCGGCCTGGCCTGATTGAGGAACCGATCCAAAACGAGGACAGCACGAAGTACCCCGATGAAGACGCCAAGGTGATTGTCCGCTCCAACGGGACAGTAACTTACGTCGGTAAAGATATTGCCTATCACCTATGGAAGTTCGGCCTGCTGGGGCGCGACTTCGGATACAAAAAGTTCTTCACCTATCCAGATCATGAGTGTTGGATTTCGGCCGAGAGCGACGAAGCGGACCATCCGCAGTTCGGAGGCGCGAACGCGATCTACAACGTGATCGACGTGCGGCAGACCGATCCGCAGGCGAATCTGGTGCAGGCGCTGCGGGGGATGGGTTTTGTGGAACAGGCGGATCACTGCATTCATTTTGGCTACGAGAAAGTTGCTCTGACGCCGCGCTGCGCCCTCGAACTGGGCTACGAGATAGATCAGGAAGACCTCAACAGTCCTTACATTCTGGTGAGCGGGCGCAAGGGCTTCGGCGTCAAGGCTGACGACCTCATCGACAAACTCATCGCAGCCGTTCAACCGCTCGTCGACGAGAAGCAGGCCGCTACACCCGAGCCCATCCGTCAGCAGATAGCCACGCAGATCGCCATCGGGTCGCTGCGCTACTTCATGCTCAAGTACACGCGCAACTCGGTCATCGCTTTCGATTTCAAAGACGCGCTCAGCTTCGAAGGCGAGACCGGGCCCTACATCCAATACGCCGTGGTTCGCATCCGCAACATCTTCCGTAAGGGGGGAACAAGTCCCGAAGCCGCGTTAGTGGAGTGTGCGAAGAAAGCGAGTCAGCAAGTCAGCGAGTCGGCGAGTCAGCAGCCCGGCGCGTTGTATCAGGGCGCGACTTCAGTCGTGCCGCAAACACGGCAAAATAATGAAGGGGCTTTAGCCCCTGAAGCTTCTTCGCTATCTGCCTTCTTATCCGGCGAGGACAACGAAGACATCTGGGCACTCTGGCTGCGCGCCGGCCGTTTCTCTCTCGTCCTGGATCAATGCATCGCCGCGTCAGAGCCGGCGTATCTTGCCAAGCACGTCTTTCAGCTTGCACAGGAGTTCGCCAACTTTTACCACAAGCATCACATTCTGACTGAAGAGAACCCCGCGCGCAAAACGTTTCTGCTGGCGACCGCAGCCGTTACGCTGCGTGAACTGGTCCGCTCGCTGGCGCTGCTTGGCATCGAAAGCCCAGAGGCGATGTAAAGGCAGCTTCTAGCTCCCAGCTTCTAGCCTCTAGCTTTTGGCGGTTAGTTTGCGGGGATGCCGAAAATGAGTGCCGGCTCATGGGTTGAAGGCGAGGTTCTTCGGCGGGTATTTCGAGCTAGGAGCTAGAGGCTAGTTGCTGGCATCACGAGCTACTCCCGCCGCCGCCGCTGGTGCGTCGAGGGAATATTCATATCTTCACGGTATTTGGCCACAGTGCGGCGCGTGAGCTGGATTCCCTGGGATTGCAGCAATGCTGCGAGTTGGTCGTCGGTGAGCGGATGGTGCGCGTCTTCGTCCTCAATCAGCTTTTTCACCTTGCGCTTCAGCACTAATAGCGAGGTATCGGCCCCTTCGGGCCCGTTTGCGCCTTCAGTAAAGAAGAACCTGAGCTCAAGCACGCCCTGCGGCGTGTGCGCATACTTGTTGGCCACGGCGCGGCTCACCGTTGAGGGGTGCACACCGATCTCCTCCGCCACTTCCTTGATCATCATCGGCCGCAACGCTTCCACACCGATATCGAGAAAATCGTGCTGCCGCCGCACAATGACTTCGCAGACTCTCAGGATGGTGCTCTTGCGCTGCGCAATATTGCGCATCAGCTGCATCGCCGAGCGGAAGCGCTCCTTGACGTACTCCTTCACTTCCTTGTCGGTCGAGTCTGAGACCAGCATGCGGCGGTAGCGCTGGCTGAGCCGCAGGCTGGGCAGCTCTTCCTCGTTCATGCTGACAATCCACTCGCCGCCGCGCTTCACAAACACCACGTCGGGCTCTATCAGCCGTGTCTGATCGCGGTTGTAAAGCCGCCCGGGCCGCGGATCGAGCGTGCGAATAAACTCCGTACCCGCCTGCGCTTCTTCAACTGAGACCTGCGCCGCGCGCGCCAGCTCCTTCAAGTCGCGCTTTTGCATAAGCTGCAAATTGTGGTCCACAATCAGCGCCGCTACTTCCATCGCACGGCGGCGCTCTTCAATCTTCGCGTCGGCCTCGTCTTTGAAGCCACGATGCGGATCGTCGCCGGTCGCCACCAGAGCGATGCCATACAACTGGTCGAATTCCAGTTGCTGCGCCCTGATCTGGAGCAACAGGCACTCGCGCAGATCGTGCGCTGCTACCCCGGCCGGGTCGAGCCCCTGCACCAGCTCGATGGCGCTCTTCACAATATCGACCGCATTGGAGGCTTCCGGCACATGGCCGTTGCCGTTGCCGTTCAGACTCGCCTGGGCCGATCCGGTCTGGTACCGCGCATAGGCCGCCGTCAACTCTTCATCGTCTGCTGCCAGATAGCCGCATTCGTCAAGGTTGCCGATGATGTACTCGGCCGCCTCATGCAGTTCCTCGCCGACGCTCAGCGATCCCAGCTGCCACGCCAGGTGATCGGCCAGAGTTGTGGGTTGGGAGAGAAAGTTCTCAAACGAGGGCTTTTCGCTCTCTTCATACTCAGGCTGCGTACGATAGCCCGGGTCAAGATAGTCCTTGAAGTACGATCCAAAGTCGATCTCGCTGAAAACGTCCTTGGGAGGGGCCGCCGCCTCTTCAACACTGCGTTCCAGGCGTTCCTCGCGTCCCGCGACCTGATCCAGCATCGGAACCGATTCGTCAATCTCTTCCAGGACGGGATTCTCCACCATCTCGGCATCGATCATCTCCTTCAGCTCAAGCTTGTTCAAAGCCAAAACGCTCACCATCTGCATCAGGCCCGGTGTAAGCACCTGGCGTTGCGAGACTTTGAGGGTCAATCTTGGCTGCAATAGCGCCATCGTTGGAACTCGTTCCCCGATCCGCACTCAGCGCGAGTGTAATCGTGTAATTAGAAGCTTAAGAGAGAAAGTGTCCGGAGTCGAATCACCCTTTTGCGTGAGTTGTGCCAAATTGGGTAACTTCCCATCCTGATACCATTGTCCGCCAATCGCCCTATAAAGGCTCCTAACCTCTCAAAATAAACTCAGCTCAATGAGAAACCCTCGCCCAGGTACACGCGCCTGACTTCCATGTCGTTACCCAGTTCGTGCGGGGTCCCTGAACGAAAGATCTTGCCTTCCGCAATAATGTACGCCCGGTCGGTTACGCTCAACGTCTCGCGAACATTATGATCCGTAATCAGTACACCGATGCCGCCGGCCTTTAAATCGAAAATAATCTTCTGCAACTCCAGCACTGCAATGGGGTCGATGCCGCTGAACGGCTCGTCGAGCAGGATGAAACTTGGCTGAATGCACAATGCGCGCGCAATCTCAACGCGTCGGCGTTCGCCCCCTGACAGCGCGTAACCGCGAGTGGTGCGAATGTGCCCCAGGTTCAGCTGGTTGATCAGCCGGTCGGCACGCGTGCGCCGTTCCCGGTTACCTAACGGCTGCGCTTCAAGCACGGCCAGAATGTTCTCTTCCACCGTGAGCTTGCGAAAGACCGACGGCTCCTGGGGTAAGTAGCTGATGCCGTAGTTTCGCGCCCGTAAATACATTGGGACGCGCGTAATGTCGATTTCGTCCACCAATACGCGCCCACTCTCGGGCTGAAGCAGGCCCACAATCATGTAGAAACTGGTGGTTTTGCCGGCGCCGTTCGGTCCCAGCAACCCCACTACTTCACCGCGCGAGATCTTAAGGTTCACGCCGCGAACAACCTGCCGCCCCTTGTAGCTCTTACCGATTCCCTCTGCGAAAAGTGTCTCCATCTATTTGTCTGGCTCGCTTCCGCTGCCCTGTTGTCCCTTGGCCTGATGTCCCCTGGCCGGTTGCCCCCTGGGTTGCACGGCTCGCTCGGTTCCTTTGCCGTTTCCCGGTTCCGTTCCCAGGCGCAGCTTCGGGGCGGTCGTTTGCGTCTCGGTTTCTTGTCCCCCGCCTTCGATACTGACGCTATCATCGCGGCTGTTGAAAATCAAAGCCTCACCCGTTGCCGTTCCATGCTCGGGATCGCTCATCCGCGGCAACTCCGCGGCCGTGCCGGTCAAAACATAGTTGCCGGTCGCGCCGGTATATACCAGCTTCTCGCCGGTTCCGCGGCGACCTTGCGAAGCTACCGTCACATGGCCGCTCGCCGTCATGGATTCAACCTGCGACCGGCCATTGGAGTGGCTCGAGGCCGGCGTCAGCTGCAACTCAACCCGATCGGATGTTGAGACTGCCGCCCCTGTCTCAGCGGTGACCGCGCCCAGCGGTCCGCCATGCATTACCGCCCTGCGATCGACGTCGGAATAGACCAGGTCCCCGCCGCGCACCCGAATCACGGTTGGTGGCCCTGGTTTCCCGTTCTCCATCCCGTTGTGCTCGCCCTCGCCGCGCTGCGCTTTGCCTGCGCTGGCATTACCTGCGCTCAGTAACACTACTCTCACTGGCGCCGCCGCCCCCTCGCTCTGCGCTGCCAGCGCTCGCTTATCGCGATCAAGCACAATCACCGGACCCTCGACCGAGTTCGCATCCTGCCACAGCCGCGCATTGCCATCGAATTCAACTTCGCCGGTGGACTGATGCAGATGCGCCTCATCGGCAATCACATGCGCGGGGTCCTGACCACCCAGCGCGACAGTGCTTCGCAAAGCATGATTTTCCGCACTCTTCGAATTCGTCCATGTTGCCTTCACGTTGCCGTGCGCAAATGCGTCGCCTGCCACCTGGCTTATGTCGATCTTGCTGGCCGTCAGTTCGATGCCGCCATCCACCACGCGCGGACCGACGGTTAAATGCAGCCACTGTCCCGCGCCTTCGTACGTCGCGCGGCCCGCCGTTGCCCGCAGCTCTGGCGGCGGTTGCGCCCCGGGCTTTGCCGCCGGCCTGTCAAGCAGCACCACCTGGCCGTCAAGCGTTGCCGCCTGCACTTCTTCGGCACTCGTCGCTCCCTTGTTCCCTGGTTCCCTGGTCCCCTTGTTCCCTTGTTCCCTTTCGTCGGCAAGCTGCGCCTCGATCCGGTCGCCGCTGGCCGATTGCCATGTTCCGTTCGCCGCGGTTTGCTCCATGCTGGCGTGACCCATGCCGGTAATCGATCTCAGCAACGAACCGGTCCCGAACTCCCCGCTCACCTCGTCTGCAGCCAGCTTTGACGGCAGCGCAGCGGCGTCACCCCGCTCGGTCGAGCTCACGACAGACACACCGCCAATGCCATGAATCGTCGCCGGCTCAACCTGCCCCTTGCCGGCATCGCGAAAGTCAATGTCCGCAACCGGTGAACGCCAGGTCCGGCTCACACGCGTGTTCACTTGCCTGCCATTGACCGTCCGCTCGGCGGTATCGGCACTCTCCATCGTCACACCGCGCTCAAGGTGTGCATGGCGCAGTTCACCCTGCGGCGTGAAGTCAATATCGGCTGTCGGCGACGTTTCGTGCACGGTGCGTGCACCGTTAATTGAATCCATCACCACGCCGCCCTCGAGGTGTGCGTGACGCGGCTGGTTCTTCTCGTCCAGGTCCATTGCTGCCTTGGGCGCCTGCAGATGCCCGCCCTTAGCCGTAGTCGCGTTAAACCCGCCCAGCGTATCGAGATGTTCGGCCGTCCCATCATCGCGAAACAGCACCCGCGCCTCGGCCGCCGAGGCCTGGCCGCCGCGATACTCCGCCTTAGCCATTTGCAGTTTGCAGATATCTGTATCGCGCGTGAATTCCAGGTGCGCCGCGTGAATCGCTACCGGGCCGCCGTTTCGTTTTCCCGTCAGCTCCACACCGCGGTCGAGCACCATGAAACCATGCTGCGAGTCGTAGGTTGCACCCATCGAGCTGCCGCTGGCCTGTGCCGTCGAAAAATCCACGCGCGCAGCCGTTGTGGTAACACCGGTATTTGCGTCGAAGATCAGTCCGCTCGTTTTCACGTGGATCTCGTTGTTCGCGCCTGCGTGCGCCGCGGTCACCGGCGCCAGATCCCTGGCCAGCTGGCCGTCCTTTGGCGCGGCCTCTTTCACCTCCGCGGCCTGCTCCGGACCGGGGCGCATTAGCGTAATGTCCACCGTTCCGGGTGCCGTAGCCTTTCCCGCCTTCTCGTCGTATTCGAACTCGTCGCCCGCTATGCGGTCCACGCGTTTGCCGTCCTCGCTGTACAGCTCAATCTCCACCCCGTGCAGCACCACACGGTTATTTCTGAGCTGCACCTCCTTCGACGCGTGAATTTTGTAGTGCATGTGTGCGCCCAGCGAATGGGAGTAGGTATAGCCGTTTGCTTCCTGCTGGATATTCAGCCCCAACCGTTTAGGCAGATCGCGAATTTTGAATGGATTGCGGAATTTGGCTGAAGCCAGAAAGACGCCGAGCGCGGCAATCAGCAGTACGCCCGCTGAAATTACCAGCGTCCGCATCCGTTCGATCGTGAATCGCAAACTAATTCCTCATTCCCAATCGCGCCGCCAGCCTCTGCGCCAGGCTCTCACCCAGCTCGCTCCAGAGCAGGCGCGCGGTGGCGCCGCTGGCCTTTTCAACAGCGGCCGTCAGCTCCACCAACTGGCGCACATTCTCTTCCACGTGGCGCGCACCCACCACGTTCAGCTCCGCATCCTCTTCAAGAAGCGGCGCGTCGCTGCCGAAGTCGATGCGGATGTGCCCATCCTGCTCGTACGCGCCCTCGTCGAAGAGCGGTCCATAGCCGGTAACGCGCACCAGCCGCGGCTCGCGCACCCAGCGCCCTATCGCATCGTCATCATAATCGTGGATTGTAGAGCCGGTCTCCAGACCGGTTGTAGCGTGGGTCTCCAGACCTGCGCCTCCCGACTCCAATTCCCACAGACTCCAGCCGATCTGGAACTCGTAGGCGAAGTCTTCGTGCAAAAGCTCGAGCGCCTCTTCGACTGCGGATTTCGCATCGGCGCCGCGCTCCCCCTGGCCGTAAATCCGCTGGAAGACGGGCGCCTCGCTCCAGTCGACAGGCCAAACCGTGGCCGCATAAACGCCCGGCTCGCCGCCATGGGCGGCAAAAGCGCCAAGCACCTGGATCAGCTTGTCAGCCAGCGTCTCAAGGCGCAGGTTGGGGTACCACAGGCTAAGATAAAGAGTGTCAGCCATCGTCTTCAATTTTAGACGGGCCACCAGGCAGTAAAGCTCAGCGCGCGGCAAAGACTGTAACGCAAGGCCGACTGTAGCGCCGGGCTGGAGACCAGCGCAACAAATTAGGCACAAACAAGCTGAAAGCTGAAAGCTAAGAGCTGAAATCTGTAATTACCCGGTCACAATCTCGCTGAAGTCGGCAATGCTCGAAAACGCCGAGCAGACCTCGTTCACCAGCGCAAGCCTGGCGCCGCGTAAACTCGCATCCTCGTGCATCACCACCACCGGCTTGTCAAAGAAGGCATCGACCCACGGGCGCAGGGTTGAGATGATCTGCAAAGATTCCTTGAATTTCTTTTGTTCAATAAGACTCTTGGACTGCGCAAAAACAAGTTGCGTGATCCCCCACAGTCGCACGCCTTCTCCCTCCACCATTGCCTCGGTGAAGTTTTGCGTGGTGTCAATGGTCGCGCCCTGCGACTGCGACTGGCGAAGAATGTTCTTCATGCGCTTGAATGCCGCTGAAACTGAAAGGAAGTCCTGAGAATTGCGCGCCTCGTTCAACGCCTCGGCCCAGGCAATCGCGTCGCGAATGCCATGCAGCCCGCTTGACTTCACGGCGTTCACAACATCGTACGCAATCCCTCGAACGTCTTTGAGATAAAATTCAACCCTCTCGGCAAAAAACGCTTCCAGGTCGTTTCTTTGATTTGCGGGTGCGGCCGACCAATCCAGCAAATCCGCAATCGCGAACGGCAACGCCGACTCCGCCAGAATCTTCACGATCGAGTTGGCCGCGCGGCGCAGCGCAAACGGGTCCTTCGATCCCGTCGGCGCCATGCCGATCGAAAACATCGCTACAATCGTCTGGATACGGTCGGCAATGCCCAGCAGCTGCCCCTCGACGGTCGACGGAATAGGGTCTTCAATCGAGGCCGGCGTGTACTGGTCGTAAATTGCCTGTGCGACTGTCTCGCCCAATCCCTGGGCCCGGGCATAGAGTCCGCCGATCTTTCCCTGCAGCTCTGTAAATTCCTTCACCAGCTCGGTAGTCAGGTCGGTCTTGGCCAGCTCCACAGCCTTGAAGAGCGCCGCCTTATCGAACGGCAGATCCGCATTCTCGACCGCCGTCGTCAGCGCGTTTGCCACCAACAGGTTCTGCTCGGTCTTCCAGTAGTAGCTGCCAAGTTCCTTCTGGAAGGTGACTTGCTTCAGGCTCTCCATGCGGTCGGCGAGCGGCTTTTTCTGGTCCATGTCCCAGAAGAACCGCGCATCCTTGAATCGAGCCCGCAGCACGCGCTCATTGCCGTGCCTGATAATTGCCGCGCCCTCTTCATCGGCTTCGGTGTTCAGCACGGCCAGGAAATGCGGCCCCAGCTTGCCCGCGGCGCTCTCAACCGCGAAATACTTCTGGTGGTCGCGCATCACGGTCACCAGAACCTCTTCAGGCAGATCAAGGTACTCGGCCTCGAAGCCGCCCAGGATCGCGGTTGGCCATTCGGTGAGATGGACGACCGTCTCAACCAGCTGCTCATCTTCGCGCCATCGCGCCCCGGCCGCTGTGCGCGTGGCCTTGTCGAGTGTCTGGCGAATCTTGTGGCGGCGCTCGGCCACTTCGGCTACCACATGGGCGTTGCGCAGAATCTCCCGGTAGGCAACGGCCTCGCCGATCCTTACTGGCGCGTCTCCGTGCAGGATGCGGTGTCCACGGCTAGCATTGCCCGCTTTGATGCCGGCGATCTCGAGCGGTACTTGAGCTTTATCAAGCAGCGCCACCACCCAGCGCACCGGCCTTACAAAACGCTCCGGCTTGCCGGCGCGCCAGTACATGTTCTTGGCCCAGTAAAGGCTGAGAACCTCTCTCGGCAATTCGGCAACCAGAATCTCTTCGGCGGTGCGGCCCACGCGTTTCATCGTCGCGCCGGCATACTCGCCCTTCGCCGTCTCCATTTTCACCAGCTCGGCCACGGTCACGCCGGCTTTCTTCGCAAAGGCCTCGGCTGCCGGCGTCGGCCCGTCATCGGCAAACGCAATCTTCCATGACGGGCCGGTCAGCTTCTCTTCGGTATCGGCCTGGCTGGCCAATACGCCCTCGACCAGCACCGCCAGCCGCCTCGGCGTGGAGTAGGTGGCGAACTTCGCGCCTTCATCGAGCAGCAGCACGCGGGTCAGCAAGTCGCGCACGCGCTTGCCCAACTCGGCCTCGGCACCGGCAATCAAGCGCGCCGGAACCTCTTCAAGGCCAATCTCAAGTAAAAAATCCGCCATAATCTCTTTCCGTAAGTCGCTAGCTGCTAGCTTCTAGCTGCCAGCTTTTATGTGCATCACAAAACTGAGTCAACTATCCCTCAAGTAAAAATCAAACTGCCGTTCAATAAGTGCCGCGCCTCAAGCAAAATCGAGCTAGAAGCTAGGAGCTGGAAGCTAGCAGCTGTTGTTGCGCATACGCCTTTGCCACGCCCACGGCCAGGTTCCGTATTCTTCCTATCACGCCTACGCGCTCGGTTACGCTGATGGCGCCGCGCGCATCCAGCAGGTTGAACAGGTGCGAACATTTGAGCGCCAGCTCGTAGGTCGCCAGCAATGGGAATCTCTTCTTGTCCTTCGCGCTGGCTTTCTCGTCAGCCAGCAGCGCACTCGCCTGCTCCAGCAGCTTCTGCGCCTCAGCCTCGTAACTATTAAAGTGCTCCCACAGCTTCGGCACATCGGCGTACTCAAAGTTGTAAACCGAGAACTGCAGCTCTTCTTCCAGACGCACGTCGCCGTAGGTAACCGGCGCGCCAGTCTCGGGATCGCGCGCCCAGACCACGTCGTAAAGCGAGTCCACATCCTGGATGAATGCGGCTATGCGCTCCATGCCGTAGGTCAATTCAGCGCAGATGGGGTCGAGATCCATTCCGCCGCACTGCTGAAAGTAGGTGAACTGCGTAATCTCAAGCCCGTCCAGCATCACCTGCCAGCCCACGCCCCACGCTCCTCCCGCCGGCCACTCCCAGTTGTCCTCTTCGAACTTCAGGTCGTGCTTCTTCAGATCGATTCCCAGTGCTTCCAATGATTCGAGATAAAGCTCCTGCACATTCACCGGCGGCGGCTTCAGGATGAGCTGGAACTGCGTGTGCTTGAACAGCCGGTTGGGGTTCTCGCCGTAGCGTCCATCGGCAGGCCGGCGCGAGGGCTGCGCGTAGCCCACCCTGTAGGGCTTCGGCCCCAGCACCCGCAAGAACGTTTCGGGCGCCATGGTGCCCGCGCCAACCTCAACATCGTAGGGCTGTTGGAGGACACATCCGCGCTCGGCCCAGAACCCTTGCAGGCGGAACAACAGGTCCTGGAACGTAAGCGGGCTCGGCTTTACTGGCGGCGCAACTTGGGTAGCGGACACAGGCAAATCTCTCTTGTCGGGCGTTTCTGCGGGACTCCAACAGATTCTAGCAGCCACCCACTACCAAAGTTCGGAAATCGCTTACTTAGGTAATCGCCTCGGTGAGAATGGCCGGGAGCGGCAAAAGCGTTATCGACTCGACCAGGAATGGTTGGCCTTGCAGATGGCACGGTTGCATTCGACGGATTCAGAAGAGCTAGAATTCCATCACGCGATATGCACAATAGTGGCACGGACCCCAATAATTCGTGAGAGGTAGCGCTTCCCAGTGGGGCGATCTGTTACGCCTTCGGAGGGGTACTTCCATTGGTATATTTGCTGTCAATCCGTCGAGAAAAACAGGATCGATACCTTCGTTTCAACTGCTTTCAATGCCTTATCCTCTTAGCGCTGTTACTTCCCTTCACATTCGTGGGCTTTCCAGCTGGATGGCCAGAAAAATTGGGAAGTGTCGGATTGCTGGTTTGGATCATCGCCTTCTTCGCTGCAATGATTCAATCGGCGAGACAAAAGTGGCTTTATCTACCCGCGATTGGACCATTGGCCAAATGGCTGGCTGACAGATAGCGACCCAGTCAGGTCAGGTCGGGTGGAACACGACTTCAAAATCTGAGTTCTACTCCAGCTCAAACAATGATTTTGATAGTCCCGATTGGCGGATAATGCTTTGCAGCGTTCCACGCCGGAGTTAATCGTGGAACGGCACCGGGACAGTGACGGTCGTCCCCTCAGTCTTGAGCTGCATTATGCAATGACTGCCGCGTTGCCGGACGGCGATAAATCCATGCAGTCCGAGAATCTTGCAGACCTCGCTGCCCGAAAGAACCCGCAGCTTACCCAACGGGGACCTCGACCTGCGTGACAAAGACCTCATTGCGCAGCCGCCTCGCCACTTCAGAGGGTGCCGCGGTCTCAAAGAAGAGCTCAAGCGCTTCAATCAGGTTGGCTCGGGCCTCTTCAACTGAAGATCCCTGGCTGGCTATATCCAGTTCCGGGCATAAGGCGACGAAACCGTCGTCTTCCCGTTCAATGATTGCCGTCATCCGCCGGGAGTTAAGCATGAATGGATTTTACGCCATCTTCGACGGATACATGCTACCGCAGCGGGTCCTCGCGCCTCACCCACCCAGCCTGGCCAAAGCCTCACCCGTACGCAGTTTCTTTTCCAGGTGTCGCTCTAGGGCCTGCAGCGTGAACCGGCGCAGATCGCTTCCGCGACGGCGCGGCCACTGTTCGCCCGCAAATGAAGCCACCGGCGACTTCAGCATCCGCTGCGCCACTGTCCCCGAGTCGGCCGAGAGTGTGCTTGAAGTACCGCCACGATGCAGCGAGCAGAAAAGCCCATCGCTATAGCTACTGTAGAAAACCTCGGCCCCACGCAGCGGTTCGCCGCAGGCCATGCAGTGGGCCAAGTCGGGAAGCAGGCCCATCAGCCGCGTCATCCACAGCGAAAAATAGGTGAGCGCCATCCACGGCCCAATGTTTGGAGTCTGCCCGGTCTCAGGCGGTGCGGCCTGCGTCTGCTCCAGCACCGACACCAGCAGCCTGAACACGGCGTCCTGCGGGTCGTGTTCGGGCAGCGCCTCGTCCAGCACCTCGGCAAAAAAGCTCAGCACGGCCATGCGCGCCTGGTCCACCGGAGCCGAAAGCGGCGAACGAACAATCTCCAGCTGGTCGAGCCGGACCAGCTCCTGCCGGGGCTTTTCCGCAAACCACACCCGCGCCAAGGTCATGGGCTCCAGCGCTCCGCCAAACCGTTTGCGGCTCTTGAGCGCGGATTTGGCCACTCCCTTCAGCCTGCCGTAGTCGCGCGTAAAAATGCTCACAATCAGGTCGGCCTCGTGCATCGGCCACGTGCGCAAAACCACGGCTTCTGAAGTGAGTACGGCCATCGCGTCTTATCTTCGCACCTTGCCCCATTTCAGGACGCGTCCCTAGATTCGGCATCGTAAGGAGTTTGACAAAAAATAAGGATAGCAACAAAATGTAAGGACAATGCGGAATAGTAAGGTATCATTAAAATTGAAAGGAATTGCCGTGCCCACCGCCACCGTCACCTCAAAAGGCCAACTCACCATCCCGAAAGAAGTGAGGAAGGCGCTCGGAATCAAGCCCGGCACAAGGGTCGACTTTTTCGAAGGCGAAAAGGGTGAGTACATCTTCCGGCCGCGCACTGGATCAATCAGAGACCTGGAGGGCTTCTTGCCCAAGCTCGATCACGTGCTCACCATTGATGAGATGAATGATGCCATTGGAGACGCTGTTGTCGAGAGTTATCTGAAAAGCGTGGGCAAACTGCCCGAGCTTAAAGACGAAACATCGAAGGATGAAGCGGCGTGATTGGTATCGACACGAATATTCTTCTTCGATTCTTCATGAAGGATGACCCGGTCCAGACACCTTTGGCAGTGCGGACGATCTACAGCCTTTCGCCCGAACAACCCGGTTGGATCTCACTATTGGTGCTTGCCGAGCTGGCCTGGATCTTCCGCCGCATTTTCAAACTTGACCGGGGAGCTATCGCTGACGCCGTTCAAAAGCTACTCAACAGCCAGGATATGGTTCTTGAGCAGGCCGAAATTGTTCGCCAGGCGCTTCACCTCTATGCATCAACGCAAGCAGATTTCGCCGACTGCGTAATTGCAGTCTCAGCGAGGTCTGCGGGCTGCAGCACTGTTGCGACACTCGACAAAGTTGCGGCACGCGATCTGGACATGCAATTGATCCAATAGCCTGATTCAATAATTGTGGCGAACCGAGGAACATTCCCTACGGTCGATAGCCGCTCCCGCAAACACGAATGCGCATCCCGTCCAGAACAGGATGCGCATTCAGAGGTCTCTTGAGTTACAAGTCTGCAACGCGCCGGACTTCGGCGTCAGCCCTTCGCACGCGCGGCTTAACGGCCGAAATGCGTGGAGTTCTTCTCGGCGAAGTGCGCCCACTTTTCCGGCAGGTCGTCCAATGCAAAAATCGCCGACACCGGGCACGCCGGCACGCATGCGCCGCAGTCGATGCACTCGACCGGATCAATGAACAACTGATCGGCTTCGCCGTGGCCGGCTTCGTCCTTTTTGGGGTGAATGCAATCCACAGGACATGCGTCCACACAGGCGGTGTCCTTGGTGCCGATACAGGGTTCTGCAATCACGTATGCCATCTTTTTTCTCTCCGCGAATCGGTAACTTCTCGACGCTGATAGTAGCACAGGACCCCTGCAGCAGGGCTCAACGCCGCCGATGTTTGTTTTGCGATGCGGGAATCAACCCAGCCTTCCCGGCTCTCCGCCCAGGTCGGGGAAGGTTTGGCGACGATAGATTCAGAATCCCAAACACCGATTGTCTCTCCGTCGCCGACGCCAAAGTGTCAATATGACAGATCTTCGAACCACTCGCAGCTATCCGATGCTCCGATTTTATTGAACTTGCGTATGAGATTCATGCCGACAATCTCTTGCTGAGGGGATGAAGAGCTTCGCATACACGGAGCGCGCCGACCGGCATCGGCAATACGCCGGCGTGACCATAACTTCCGTCGCGGTTTGTGCTTTTGGAGATATTGCCGATAAAGGAGCGGGGAGCAATTGTTATCCGCCGGAAACAAGTGCGTCCGAGGGGGAATCGGGAAGACACCACGGGGAAATACCGGCGCGGAAGGGTTGCGAAGACCACGGTGGGGACGATCGCGAGGGAGAAATTATACGCGGCGCTTGACGGCGGACAGCATCCCTCGCCGCCGAGGGAGCCGGAGCCAGCGCCTCTGGCCGTTGATAGAGCAGCGCGGCTGCAGGCGGATAAGCCGTTGCCGGTGAGCGAGGCGCTTTATAAGGCTTCGTTTGAGCAGGCGGCAGTGGGCATCCTGCACACCTCGCTTGACGGGCAGATACTGGAGTGCAACGAGTGCTTCGCACGCATTGTGGGATATAGACCGGAAGAACTGGTGGGCTCCAGTTTTCAAGCGATTACGCCGCCAGAAGATCGTGGAAGGGGCAGCACGGCACAGGTCAAAATGCTGAGCGGCGAGCTCCAGACAGCCAGCTTCGAAAAGCGATACCTGCGCAAGGACGGCACGCTGACGTGGGTCATGCTGACGATTTCAATCCAGTATGACTACGAGAGGCGGCCCTTTTGCTTCCTGACGATGGTGCAGGACATCAATGACCGGAAGCAGGCGGAGGAGCGGCTGGCGGCCGCGCAGGAGGCGCTGCGGGTGAGTGAGGAACGCTACCGCACGGCGTTTCAGATGTCGCTGGACTGCATCAATCTGAACCGGCTGAGCGACGGAATGTATGTGGATTGCAATAAAGCATTTCTTGACTTGGTCGGGTTAACACGGGAGGAGGTCATTGGGCACAGCTCGATCGAGCTGAACATCTGGGCCGATCCGGAAGACAGGCGGAGCATGGTGGACACGGTGATACGGCAGGGGGCGTGCCGCGACTTCGAGGTGCAGTTCCGCAAGAAGAACGGGCAGTTGGTCTGGGGGCTGATGTCGGCATCAATGATCGAGCTGGAAGGGATGGTTTGTGTTCTCACGATCACACGGGATGTTTCCGATGCCAAGACGGCGGAGGATGAGATCCGTCACCTAGCCTTTTACGATCCGCTAACCGACTTGGCGAACCGGCGGCTGCTGCTGGAGCGGCTGCGGCAGACAGTGGCGGCGAGCCTGCGGAGCGGGCGGCGGCAGGCGCTGCTGTTCGTCGATCTGGACAATTTCAAGACGCTGAACGACACGGTGGGTCACCACGTGGGCGATTTGCTGTTGAAGGAAGCGGGGCGGCGCCTGAGCAGCTGCATTCGCGCCGTGGACACTGCGTCGCGGGTGGGCGGCGACGAGTTTGTGGTGATCCTCGGAGAGCTGAGCCGGAATGCCGAGGAGGCGGCCTCGCAGGCAACAACAGTGGCAGAAAAGATTCTGGCGAGCCTGAACGAGCCTTACGCGCTGGCAGGCCGCTTGTGCGCGAGCACAGCGAGCATAGGCATTACGGTGTTCGGCCAGGGCAACGATAATACGACCGAGATTCTGCAACAGGCGGATATCGCCATGTACCGGGCGAAGCAGGACGGACGCGCGGCGATACGCTTCTTCGAGCCCGAGCTGCAGTCAGCGGTAAACGCGCGGGCCGAGCTGGAGAACGAAGTTCGCCGGGGGATTCGGAACCGGGAATTCGTGCTGTGGTATCAGCCGCAGGTGGAAGGCGGACGGGTGGTCGGCGCGGAGGCGTTGCTGCGGTGGAATCATCCCCAGCGGGGGATTCTGGCCCCAGCAGCCTTTATTGCACTCGCGGAGGAGACGGGGCTGATCGTTCCGCTGGGACTCCAGGCCCTGGAAGCGGCGTGCGCGCAGATTGCGGCATGGGCCGAGAAGCCCGCGACGGCGTACCTGACGATGGCGGTGAATGTCAGTCCGTTGCAATTCCGGCAGGCAAATTTCGAAGAGCAGGTGCTCGCGGCATTGGAGAGGGTGGGCGCCGATCCGAACAGACTGAAGCTGGAGATCACGGAAAGCATGCTGGTGGACAATCTCGAGGAAACGATCGAGATCATGACGCGCCTCAAGGAGCACGGTGTGCAGTTCTCGCTGGATGATTTCGGGACGGGGTATTCCTCGCTCGCCTATCTGAAGCGGCTGCCGCTCGACCAGCTGAAGATTGACCGGGCGTTTGTGCGAGATATGCTGGCGGATGCGGCGAGCAACGCGATTGCCCGGGCAATTGTATCACTAAGCCAGGCGATGCACCTTTCACTGCTGGCCGAAGGCGTGGAAACCGAGGCACAGCGGGCGAGCCTGGACGATCTTGGCTGCCATGCTTACCAGGGTTTTCTGTTCAGTCCGCCGGTGCCGGCGGAGCGGTTTCTGTCGCTGCTCGAATCGGCGCGGTAAGCCGTCTTGGTCCTGGCTGCCACACAATTGGAAAGGCAAGACGGGCACTATCCGCTGATCGTCTGACTCTCGCCCAGGATCGCCGCCGGTGCGAAGATTGCCCTAAAATGCCGGAGAGCCTTCGTATTCGGCAACGATGCCTGTCTCATCGAACCTGCCCGGCGGCCCGCGCCGCTCTCTGCTCGGCGTACTCCTGCGGTGAAGGAATCGGCTCAAGATCGCGCCCCGCAAACAAGGCCTCAAACAGCCCGACAAGCTCATCGTGGATCAGCCCGTTCGATGCCAGAATTTCGCGGCTGTCGAGTTTGTACGGCTCACCCGAAAACGTAGTCACATTGCCTCCGGCTTCTGTCACCAGCAGGATTCCGGCAGCCGTATCCCAGGGATTCAGGTTGAACTCCCAGAAAGCCTCCATCCGGCCCGCTGCCATATAAGCAAGATCCAGCGCCGCTGAGCCGGCCCGCCGCACCCCATGCGAGCGCAGCGTGAACTCGTGGTAAAAATGCACATTCGGATTCGCGTGCCGCTTGCGGCTCGGGAACCCCGTTGCTATCAATGACTCGGCCAGCAACGGAGTACTCGAAACCTTGATCCGCCTGCCGTTCAGCCATGCGCCGCCTCCGCGCTCCGCCGTGTAAAGCTCGTCGCGCATCGGGTCGTAGATCACCGCGCCGACCAGCGCTCCGTCCTCATCCGCGTTGGTCCCGGCAGGCCGGTGCTCCAGGCCCATCGAGACGCAATACTGCGGAAAGCCGTGCGCAAAGTTGGTCGTCCCGTCCAGCGGATCCACGTACCAGCGGTACTCGCCCTCGAGCCGCTCGCGCGTCCCCTCCTCGCCATAGATACCGTGCTCGGGAAAAGCCTCGCCCAATCGCCCGCGAATCAGTTTTTCAACGGTACGGTCGGCCACCGTCACCAGGTCAACGTCGCCCTTATACTCGGTCTCAACGCCCGCGGCAAAATAGTCCTTGAGCGTCGCCCCGGCTTCGCGGGCAATTCCCGCGGCGCGCGCCACTACCGCCGCCAGCTGCATCTCGGTCTGCTCGATGGCGCCGCTCATGAGCCCACCTCGCGCGTATGCGGACCCGCTTCGGCAAAGTGCACCGTCTTTTTTCGTCCTACCTCGCTGATCGTCCTGATCTGATGTTTGTAAATGAAAAGATTGGGCTGATTTTCGCGGGTCAGGCGAAGCATCGTGTCGTCAAAATACTCAATCCACCCGCGTACCGTTTCTCCGTCACGCAGCTTCACAGAGACAATCAACTGGCGGTCGCTCAACGAGCGCAGGTAGAGGTTTTCCTGCCCGGTCTCACCGGGCGGGGGCATCTTGGAGCGGCGGCGCGAGGAAAGTGGGGGCGTCATATATCCATCTTAGATGCAAGGCGACCTTGCGGCGCCAGCGGTTCGGAAACATTGGACAGACAGGACATGTGCGCACTGGGGAGACCCTAGTAAACTCTGCTGGCGATCACCTGCGTGCCAGTGGCGTTGGATTCGATGCTCGTAGAGCGAAGCAGCACTTCAAAATTCCGAAGTGAACCGTCTGGCCGCGTGGCGCGCCGCAGTACCGACGCGATTGCGCTCTGATGAAGCAGCGTCTCGGCTGCAGCCTGGGTTCCGGCCACGTCCAGTCCCTGCAATAGGAGCAGATGCCCATTGCCGCCAAGGTTGGGAAGAAACGCGATCAAGGCAAACGTCTCGTGCGCCGGCTCATTCCAGTGGCTTTCGTACGACGGCGCTTCTCCCGGTTGCGGGTGGGCATTGATAATCGTCGCTCCGCGCATGCCCTGGCGATAAACGATCCTGAAGTTGGCGCTGCTGTCGGCAATGGAAGCCCAGGGATTGCTGCCCACTGAGCCGATGAGAATCGCGTTGGCATTCTTCAGGTCGTCAAGCCGCAGGTCGCGCGGAAAGCAGAGGAAGGCGCGCCGCGGATTGTATTCCGGGACGTGGGCCAGGGCAACAATTGTCTGGAGGTCGACAAAGCTGGTGAAGCGCTGGGTACGCAAATCGTCTGCACTATGCGCATCGATCCCCGCCAGCGGCAATTCCAGGTAGTCGCCCTGAATATAATCCGCAAGCGGCATCGGGCGGCGCGAAAGATCCTCGAGAAGATTAAAGCTGGCGTCGGCGGGTACGATAAACGTGTTTTCAGGGCCGTCGAACAGCGCCGCCCAAAGCGCGCCGGCTGGCTGCGGAGCCGGTTTTGGAGCGCGGGCCCTGGCCGAGACATACCACGTCAGGCAAATCAGCAGCGCACTGTAAGCCGCAATGACCGATGCGCCGAAGAGCCAGTGCTTCCAGTTCCATCGACGGGCCGCCTCCATAGTCGCGCGGGCCACGCCCGATTGCGTGTGAATATTGACCGAGACAGGAAAGCTGTGCACTTCCGCGGCATGGGGTCCGCCAGAAACCCTTACGAAGACCGGCACATAAGCCCCGAGCGGAATATCGATTCGAAGCGATTCCGAGCTGCCTTCACCCGCGAAGTGCTCCGCCAGCCGCCTGCGCAACTGCCTCGCGTAGTTGCGAACGATGTTGTCCTCGACGGTGCTATAACCGGGGCGCCGGTCAAACACTTGCACCCCGATCTGGTGCTCTGTGATTTCCCTTTCGCGGCCTTCGAGGGTTTCAGCAACTACGTAAAGAAGAAACTTCGCCAGCAGTTGGGACCGGGCAAAGTGGGGCCCGGCGGCTACTCGCTGAACCAGAGCCCAGCGCGGATCGTGTTCAAACCAATGCGGCCATGCTTCATTGGAAATCGGCGCCTTGTGCTCTTGCCGGATGGCGGGGGAATGTTCCATGAAGGTCATCTCCAAGCCAGCGTCGAGCGCTGAAATATCCGTAAAACGAGGTTACGGAACCACAGTAAACATGCGATGAATGCCCGGAACTTCCGACGAGGGCAAGTTTACCAAGATTTCACACTCACTACAAAACTCTTCCAATCAACGAATTATCTGGTTACGACTAACGGGTATACACCTCAACACACGGGGGGTAAACACTTCCCCACATGCGTTAACTGCCCTACCGTGAGACTGCGTGGGCGTGTGCCCATGAACGCATAGATCGTTCAACAACCGAACTTTCCCCTGGAGGCAAAATTGAAAGCTCAATCGCATCGTAGAGTCGCAGGTGTGCGGCTCCTGGCCGCGACGTTGTTTGCCGTTTTGTGTCTTCCTGTTTGCCTGATGGCCCAGCTGGATCGGGGCGAGATCACAGGGACGATCGAAGACCCAAGCGGTGCAGTGGTTTCGAACGCAAAGATCGTGCTGACCAACGACGCAACCAACGTCACCGCCACAACCATGTCGACGCAGACCGGCTCGTACCTTTTCGGGGACCTGCTCCCCGGCATCTATACAATCCACGCCGAGGCCAGCGGATTCGAGAAGTACATAGTGCATGGGCTTTATGTCCATGTGCAGCAGGTTCTGACCACCGATATTCATCTGACCACGGGCAATGTGCAACAAACCGTGACCGTGACCGCCGCAGCTCCGCTCCTCGAGGCTGAGAATGCGCAGGTCGGCCAGACCATCCTGAACCAGGAGGTCAACGATCTGCCTCTTGCTACCCGCGACTGGGGTTCGCTGGCGCAAATGTCCGCCGGCGTTGAAGCCGCTGCGCCGGGAGGAGTTACACCCGACGCCGGCAGCTCCGAGGGCGCCTATTATTCCGTAAATGGCACAAATGTTTGGCAAAACGACTACCGCCTGAACGGTATCAACGACAACATCGAGTTCTATGGCGGCAACTACACGCTGACCAATGCCGCCATTGTTCCGCCACCCGATGCCGTGCAGGAATTCACGCTGCAAAGCGGCGATTTCAATGCCGAGTTTGGGCACTCCACCGGCGGCGTGGTGAATGCGGCCATCAAATCGGGGAACAACGGCCTCCACGGCGACCTGTGGGAGTACGTACGCAACGACGACCTGAACGCCAATTACTACTTCAACACCTCAAACGGCGTAGCCAAACCCGTCCCCGACTACCACCAGAACCTGTTTGGATTCACAGCCGGCGGCCCAGTCATGATCCCGCACGTCATAAACGGAAAAGACCGCTTGTTCTGGTTTACCGACTACCAGGGAGGGCGGTATGTGCTGCCGGAACCGGCGGGCGGAGAAACAGTGCCCACCATGACTATGATCAACAGTGGCTTTACCAATCTGCAGGACAACATCGTAGGCAACGAAAGCAGCACCTGCTCTACCAGTGTTACCACCGGTTGTCCCAAGGATGCCCTGGGCCGCACGTATCTCAATGGCACAATCTTCGACCCCGCCACTACGCGCCAGCTTCCCGCCTCCGGGGTCGATCCGGTAACGGGGCTCACGGGTACGCCCGGCGCATTTGTGCGCGATCCGTTCTACACCAATTGCGCAACCGCTGGCCCTTGCATGAGCGGCAACACTACCACCAACTTCACCACATCCGCACAGGAGGCGCTGCTGAATACGATTCCGGGGACAAGGTTGGACCCAAACGCTGTCAAGCTGCTCGGGGTTTATCCGTCGCCGGATATTACTGCCGTTACGCAGGGCTCCGGGCTGGTAAACAATTTTGCGAGCTACGTCCCCATCGAACATAAGAACACGAATACATGGGACATCCGCATCGACGAAAACATCGACGCCAAAGACAACCTGTTTGGAGTCTTTGACCGAAGCCTCTTTTCGGTAATCGTTCCTTCCAATCTGCCCGGCGTGGCCGTCGGCGAGACCGGTGGCCGCAACGACAGTCTGCCCGCCTACGCCTGGGCCGTCGGTTATACGCGCATCTTGTCGCCCTCGATGACCAATGAAATGCATGTCGGCATGGTGCATAGCGACAAACTGCAACAGTCCTTCTTCGGAGACACCTTCGGAATCCCCGCGATGTACGGCATTGAGGGTGTGCCGCAGGTCGCCAACAATGGCGGCCTGCCGCCAACAACCATCGCCGGCCTGACCCACCTTGGAGTGGGCAATTACACACCGACCCTGCAGTATGTGTGGAGCATTGAGGGCGTGGAAGCCATAACCAAGGTATATGGCAACCACACCTTCAAGACCGGACTGCAGATCGACGATCTGGAGGGCAACATTTCGCAGCCGCCGCAGGGCCGCGGCGATTTCAGCTTCAACGGAATGTATACGGATGTTCCCAACCGGATCGCGGTTACTGGGACCGGTTTGAACGGCATCGGCGATTTACTCGTGGCGCCGACCGCGTCTACGATTCCCGCCGGTGACGGCGGCATAGACGACGTGGGCGGAATGAACAGCTTTTCCGGCTCGGATATCGCCGTAACCGACGACCATCGCTGGTACTGGGGCGCCTATGGCCAGGACGACTGGAAGGCGACTCGCCGGCTGACCCTCAATCTCGGCGTGCGCTGGGATTATTTCACCCCCTATTCCGAGACGCGCGGCTATCAAGCCAACTTTATTCCGCAGGGCGGAAATGGCAGCAAGGGCATCTACTATATGCCGACCGCGGGCTGCCAAACGACTCGGGCCTCGCTCTTCAACACCGTCGCCGCGACCAGCAACATCGACGTAGTTTGCACTCCGAATTCGACCCTGGGCACTGCTCAGAAAACCGACTTTGCACCGCGCGTGGGATTCGCGTACAGCCTTACGCCGGCGCTGGTGGTGCGCGCAGGGTTCGGCACTGCCTATGGCGCGCTGGGCAACCTCGGCTACGGTGGCACGCTGGGAACGAATTATCCCTTCGTCTATACCCAGAGCATCCCGGCCAACGATTCCAATCACCCGCTTCTGGTCGGCTCGCCGGGTCAGCCGGCGACCATGGAGTACGCCTTCACCCAGTTCAACTTCAACAATCCGACTGTGCTGGCAAGCCCGACTCCGTACACAACTACGCCAGTTTCTTGTCCGTCATGCCCCGGAGGGCAATACATAAGTAGCAACTATGTGGGCCTCAGCCTTTATGGGCGCCAGTACAACTTCCATACTCCCTATGTGGAGACAGACAACCTGACCGTTCAGTACATGATTACTCCGCACGATTCCATACAGGCGGCATACGTGGGAACCCAGGGCCGGCATCTTGACAACCTGGGATATAACAACGGAAACACGCAGATCCTGCCGCCCGGAACGAACTCGCAACTCTACATTCCCTACCCGTACTTCGGGCGCAACGCAACCTACGAAACTACCAACGCAGACAGCAGTTATAACTCCCTGCAGGTTACCTATGAGCACCAGCTCAGCGTTGGGCTCTATCTGCTCGGCAACTACACCTGGAGCAAGTGCATGAACGATCAGCACACCCAGGCATCGGAGAACCAGCAATACCGCGCCGAGTGGCTTCCCAATTTCGGACTCAAGGCTGATTATGCGCCGTGCGACAGCGATGCCACCGACATTGTTCACATCGCAGGCACCTACAATCTGCCCTACGGCCATGGGCGTGCGTTCGGCAATAGCTCCAGCCGGACGGCGGACTTAATCCTGGGCGGATGGGTGATCAACGGCTTTTACACCCATCAGAGCGGCCAGCCGTTCACGGTCAACTGCCCGACTGCCACCACAGCCGACTTCGGCTGCTTTGCCGACCTGACGGGGCAGGGGTTGTATACCGGCGGGCGAACGGTCAAGCAATGGTTGAACCCCGCCGCCTTTGCTGAGCCGGCCGTTGCCACTACCATCGGGCAAACCGATTACTCGCCGCTGGGCGGAAAGCAGGAACAGGCACGCGGGCCGAATTTCAGCAACCTGGACTCTTCGATTCTGAAGGACTTTCACATCAACGAGTCAACTTACTTCCAATTCCGCGCCGAAGCTTTCAACACCACCAACACCCCTCCCTTCGCGCAGCCCACGGGTCAGCTCAACTTTGAATCCGCGAATTTCAGCAGCATATCCAGCACCAAAAACAGCAACGAGAACTTTGGAGCGCGTACACTCCAGCTGGCGCTCAAGCTGTTCTACTAGACTGGACTCGTTGGGTTGGGCTCAATTGCGCACTGCATCCGCCGGCGAACAAACTGCGGGTGCAGGGCGAATTTGCCATGCAGAACCGCGGGGGCATCGGGGTCTGCCATTCGCTTTGGTTCAGGGGAAAACTCGATAACCGACAAGAATTGGTTCTTACTGGATGCAACCCGCACCAATCGCGTCCCGGAACCGCCTTCGCGCGAAACTCGTATCGTTGCCGTAGGTGTCGATTCGTTCCCATTCGGCGACTTTGAGTGGCCGCCATTGGGAGCGAAACCGTCGGAGGTCACCGATATGCCGCTGATCCCGCTTCCCCTTTGCGGGTCGTCACGATCCACGCGCGCCGCAGGTTTATTTTCCGCAACCTTATCCGCAGCGATCTTTCTCTTTGCGCTCGCGTTTGTCCAGGCGCAAAACGCACCCGCGGTTCCTACGCCAACCCCAACGGGGGGCAGTACCAACATGGACGGCATGGCTGGCATGGAAGGCCACATGCACCTGACCGGAATGCGACCAATGCAGCCCGGCGACCAGGCACGCTCCGACGCGATTGTTGCCGAGGCCCGCCAGGCCATGGAGCCCTACAAGGATTACCGCAAGGCTCTCTCCGACGGCTACCGCATCTTTCTTCCCAATATCAAGCAGCCGCAGTATCACTTCACCAACTACGCAAATGCCCGCGAGGCGCAGTGGCGCTTCGATCCGCTCAAGCCCACCTCTCTGCTCTACAAGAAGAACACCGACGGCGGCTACACGCTGGTTGGCGCCATGTACACGGACCGTCTGTTCGCCACTGAAGACGAGCTCAACCGTCGCATTCCGTTGAGCGTTGCGCGCTGGCATCAGCACGTGAACTTCTGCAAGGCGCCGCAAGGCGAGCGGGCCGGATACATCGGACCCCACGCGAAGTTCGGCCTCATGGGCTCCATCCACACCCTCGAGGCATGCGAGGCCGCAGGCGGCACGTTCATTCCCCACGTATTCGGCTGGATGGTCCACGTCTATCCCTACGAATCCGACCCAGGCAAAGTCTGGTCCATCGACGATGACGACCATGGCCACGACAACATGGACCATTCGGCGATGCCGGGGATGGACATGAACTCAATGCCCGGCATGAATTCGACGTCAAAGTAGCGGAAACAGGCGGCAGCAATCGTGCGGGATTTAATTGCTGCGGATAAAGCTCTGCTGAAGGGCACGAAGTGTCATGCGAAAGCTGTAATGCTCAAACCAACGTTTTGCGCCTTTTGAGGCCGAAAAGTGCCTCAGTACAAACTCAAGATTCATTCCGCATCGTATGACTCTGGAAATACGGTTAAGCCAGTTGACCACTACCTGCGCAAACACGCTACCGATGCCTTGTCAGCGCGTATCGATGCGAACCTCTTCGACGCTTATGATCCGACCCCCGGATACGACAATCCCAGAAATACAGAGTGAAGAGACCAGAATTTAAGACTGGCGCGGAAGCACGAAAGAGCTTTGAAGAAACCATGACGAGGCACTTTCGCGCCCCAAAATCACTGAAGCCCGAGAAATAGCCTAAGAAGAAGGCCGCTTCGGAAGAGATGGACAACTGATGCGCTTGCCACGCCCCCACCTTTTATGCCGAGTGTCAGTCTGCTCCCTGCCCCCTCAATTGAGCATCACCGGCAATTCGGAAGCTACCCTCATTTGGGGTTGAATCATATGAGCGCCTGGCAATCCGCGTACTCACAGCAATCTGAACCTGTCGAAGACTAACATTTCGATAGATATTAAATCCCTGCTCCCATCAGCGCTGCGCTACACTGACAATCAATCCAATTGGTACAACGCATCGTGCAGACCAATGATCAGCGCCGTTGAGTGCGCAATAAAGAGATTTGGTTTGGGAGAAATCATTGTGAGAACGCTCAAAAACCTGAAAATGAATGCGACGATCCTCGCCGTCGTCCTACTCGGCTTTGCTGCCTGCGGACTCGCGCAGCAAGCGGAAACCAAGGTCCTGGCTCGCAATGTGATCGGGCTGGAGAACGTCAAACCCAACAGCTCCGGAACGCTGACGGTTCAGAACGGCGCAATGCAGTTCGATACCGGTTCGACGGCCGCCAAAATACCCATTGCGTCTATCGAGGACATCGTAGTCGGGTCGGAAACCACGCAAGCCGGAGGAAAGACGGGGACCGTGGTCAAGACTG
Source organism: uncultured Acidobacteriaceae bacterium (assembly GCA_963732165.1). Taxonomy (GTDB): domain Bacteria; phylum Acidobacteriota; class Terriglobia; order Terriglobales; family Acidobacteriaceae; genus Telmatobacter. The sequence goes on along the minus strand of CAVSYM010000034.1, from coordinate 35,539 downwards.
CGGCCATGGCCGCTCCCTTCGAAAGCGGTAAGACGTTGAGCCTTTTGTTGCGAACAAACGTGGACATACTCACAGTGGCCTACCGGGATGCCGGCGGCGGGCTGCATTTCGCCGTCCTGGCATTGCCGAAAGGCCAGGGGGAAGAAGAACGCGCCCAATTGTTGACGTCGGGCGCTCGTGCAAGCGCCGCGGGCGACAAGCAAAAACTGAACCCTGCGGCTCCGCCAGCTCCAACCCCGGACGGTCAGAAACTTTCAGCTTCTGCGATTCAAATCGAACCGGTCGAGGCTGGTGACGTGCAGATTCCCATCGAGTTCCGCGCAGCGATCTACGAGTTTCTGGTACAACGAGTGCGCGATGCCGGCACATTTAAGCAAGTCTTTCGAAGCGGTGATGGTGCGGCTGCCGGCGTTCCGGATCTGGTTTCGCTGCACACTACCGTGGAAAAGTTCAAGCAGGGCAGCCAAATGGAGCGTGAGACTACTACCGTCATGGGTGGAACCAAAGTCGATGTCAGCGCTTCGGTGACCGCCCGCGATGGGAGAACGGTGTTGGCTAACACGGTTGAGGGAAACGTTCGCTTCAGGGGCGAGAACCTGGGCGTCACCAAGGATCTTTCCAAGCACGTCGCCAAACTGCTACGCAAGAACTTTGGTAGTTAGCATTCAAGTCATGTGTGAGCCGTGTTCCTGGTGATAGCTGAGTGCAGTGAATCGCAGCGACGATTCTGAATGGAGGGTTCGTGCTGCCGCCGTCCGCAGGCAGTCTTGTCAGGGGAGGTAAATCACAGCGAGTGACGGTCCATTGATCCGGCACGCTGCGTGACACCGTTTACCAGCCAACCCGGAGAGACGATGAAGATGCACTGACCCGGGCCACTATCGCGCTGGCCAGCCAGTATGGCCGCCACGGCCACCGCCGGATCACGGTGGATGCGAAATGGATGGGCACGGTGCTTGTATTTATGGGCCGGATCAATAATTGCTTCCGACCTGCGCGTCGGCGTAGTAGCCCACTTTGTTGCGCACGTTATACACGTTAGCCGCGGCCCGCGGAATCGTGACCGTGATGCGGTGAAAATCGCGGCCCGGCAACTGGTTCTTCGGATAATAGCCGAGCAGGTATTGGGTGCGCAGGTCGTCGCTCACCTGCGCGAAGGCCTTGTCGAGCCCGCCCGCGCCCACATAGAAATACTTGCCGCCGGTCTGCTCGGAAAGCGTGATCAGCGCATGCTCGCCGCCGGTGTCGCGGCCCGCACTGGCCTCAATGGGCACGTCGATCAGCGAGTAGATCGTCACCTCGTTGCGCAACGCCGCCTCAAGCGCATCGGCGTACGTCTGGTCCTTGGCCGTATCGTCGCCATCTGAAACGACCACCAGAATCTTGCGCCCTTGCCGTGCTCCCAGCTTTTGCGAACCTTCAACAACCGCGTCGTAGAGCGCCGTTGCCCAGTCGGCATGGAGTTGGTTCAGCCCGCGTTCGATCTGCGAAAGATTGTTGGTGAATGGTGTAAGTTGGCGGACTTCGGTGGCGAACTGGAAGACGCTCATCTGGTCCTGCGGCCGCAGAAGGTCGTGCGCAAAATGGCGAGCCGCGCCTGCTTCCTCGCTCATGTCCTTGTGCACACTGCCCGAGGTGTCGATGGCCAGCACCAGGTTCAGCGGCAGCTCCGACTGGCGCTCGAAAACCGCAATCTCCTGTGGCCGCCCATCCTCTGAGATTGCAAAATCTTCCTTCTTCAGCCCGCCCACAATCGCGCCGTTGGCGTCAGTCACATTCACAAAGACATTCACCAGCTTCACGTCAACCTTGAAGTTTGTCTCCTGAGGGCTAGCGACCGGTGCGAAGAAGAGTGATGCGGCAAGGACGGCAAGAAACAACTGCAGATCCCCATTCGACTTCGATCGCTGCTGCGATCTGCGCTCAGGGCAGGCTTTCGACTCCGGTCGCAAAAAGCGCGACCTGCGCTCAGGATGACAGACAGCAGTGCGGAGGTTACTCTTCACGCTTCGCCTCCGCCGCGGAGATTTGAAGCTCTGCGGGAAATGGCTCGCCCGGGGCCCACACAGCGCCATCGGCAAATGTCTCTTTCTTCCAGATGGGCACGGTTTGCTTGAGCGTATCGATCAGCCACCGGCATGCATCGAAGGCCTGCGCGCGATGCGCCGACCGAACCACGATCAGCACGCTGGTGTCGCCAATCTCCAGCCGGCCCAGCCGGTGCACCATCGTCACCTGCCGCACCTTGAATTTGTCCCTGGCCTCAGCCGCCAGGCGCCGCATCTCGCCGAGCGCCATCTCCTCGTACGCGTCGTAGTCGAGATAGAGCGTGGCGCGCCCGCGCGAGTTGTTGCGCACCATGCCGTCAAACACCACTATTGCGCCGTCTTCCCCACACCTCGCGGCGCTAATCAGCTTCTCAGTATCGATGCACTCGCGAGTGAGTGCGACTTGCTCGGTGGGCCCGTTCAATCTGCGCTTCCCCTGCTCCGTGATGTAAAACCAAAGATCCTGGATCTGAGATAGTTCCCCTTCGACCTGTATATATCGATTTGAGTTCTCCGAGTATTCGAATGCCTGCACGTCCCCCAAGAAGATCGACTCCTTCAAGTCTCGTTCGACCCGATCGATGTCCACCGTCGCCCAATCAGAATTCTTGATCCATTTTGAGACCTCAGCGAAGATGATGTTGAAGTTCTCATAATCGTCCGCAACCGCACCCAGAATCATTTCCTGGAGTTTGAGCGAACTGATCTCCTTGGTTTGCGGCGCCCCCCCCGAGACGGGCGGTAGCAGCGCAACTTCGTCGCCGTCGCGCAGAACGCGCGTGGCCGTCGCATATTCCGCGTTCACTCCCACGGCGATCCCGGCAAGCTGCAGCTCGCGCCGACTGCCGTGGCGCGGATCGGCAACCAGCTTCCGCATCAGATCGGCGATCGTTGCTCCTTCCTCGAGCTCAATCAGAGCGGCTTCGGAGCCCAGCCAATCTTTCAATATCCCGAAGGAAATAACCTTTACGTGCATCGCTGACAAGAAGAATACCGCCTGCACATTAGACGCGGCAGACGTAGATCAGAGAAATAAGTCCCCGAAACTGCATTGCAAAATGCAAAAGGCCGGCAGGTTCGCCGGCCTTTTTTAAGTCGCCCGATTCGCGGTTTATGCTGCCTGATCGTCCACCAGCTCGGGCAAGGCCTTTACCTCTTGCCGCGGCATCAGGTTGGGCAGCGCCACCGCCAGAACGTCTTCGATGTGGCGAGCGTAATGCACGGTTACGCCCTCCATCATCTCCGGCGTCAGATCCTCTTCAACGTTTTGCCGGTTCTCGGCAGGCAGGATGATGGTTTCCACTCCTGCCCGGCGCGCGGCCAGAAACTTCTCCTTGATTCCGCCCACCGGCAGCACGTTGCCGCTCAGCGTGATCTCACCGGTCATCGCGGTCAGTTTCCGAACCGGAGTCTCAGTCAGAAGCGATGCCAGCACCGTCGCCATGGTTACACCGGCCGATGGACCATCCTTGGGAATCGCTCCCGCTGGCACGTGGATGTGCAGGTCGATGTCTTTGTTGAAGTCCTCGGTCAGTCCCAGGCTTGGCGCATTGGAACGCACCCAGGTCAGCGCGGCCTGCATCGATTCCTGCATCACTTCGCCGATCTGCCCGGTCATGGTAAAGCTTCCCTTGCCCTTCATCTTGTTGGCCTCGATGAAGAGAATGTCGCCGCCGGCCGGCGTCCATGCCAAACCAACAGCAACTCCCGGCCGCTTCACTCGCTCGGTGAGCTCGGTATCCACGCGCACTTTGATGCCGCCCAGAAACTCCTTCACCACCTCGCGCGTAACCACCAGTTTTTCCTGCTTGCCCTCAATCACGCGCCGCGCCTCTTTGCGGCAAACTGTCCCGATCACCTGTTCCAGCTTGCGCACCCCGGCCTCGCGCGTGTAGTGGCGCACCAGGAATCGTACCGCCTCTTCAGGAAACTCGATCTGCTCCGGCGTGATCCCGTTCTCTCTTATCTGGCGCGGAATCAGGTACCGGTTGGCGATGTGCACCTTCTCTTCTTCGCTGTAGCCCTCGAGAGGGATAATCTCCATCCTGTCCTGCAGCGGCGGAGGCACCGTGTCGAGCATATTTGCGGTGCAGATAAACAGCACCTTCGACAGATCGAACGGCACATCGAGATAGTTATCGCGAAACGTGTTGTTCTGTTCCGGGTCGAGCGTTTCGAGCAGCGCCGACGCCGGATCGCCGCGGAAGTCGCGGCCCAGCTTGTCAACCTCGTCGAGCATGATCACGGGGTCGTTGGTTTCAGCGCGGCGAATGCTCTGGATGATCTGGCCCGGCAACGCGCCGATATACGTGCGCCGGTGGCCGCGAATCTCAGCCTCGTCGTGCATGCCGCCCAGCGAGACGCGCTGGAACTTGCGGCCCAGCGCCCGCGCGATAGAACGGCCCAGGCTGGTTTTGCCCACGCCCGGAGGGCCCACGAAGCAAAGAATCGGTCCCTTCATGTCGGGCTTCAGTTCAAGCACGCTCAGGTAGTCCAGGATCCTCTCCTTCACCTTGCGCAGCTCGTAGTGATCCTCGTCCAGAATCTCCCGCGCCTTGCCAATGTCGATCTTCGAGCCGGAGCTCTTCGACCACGGCAGCAGCGCCAGCCACTCAATGTAGTTGCGGGTGAGCGAGTAGTCGGCCGCCATGGGAGACATCCGCGACAACCGCGTCAGTTCCTTCAGTGCCTCCTTCTTCACGTCCTCAGGCATTCCCGCAGCTTCAATTTTGGCACGCAGTTCTTCGATCTCGCGCTGTCCCTCGTCCTGCTCGCCCAGCTCCTTCTGGATGGCCTTGAGCTGCTCGCGTAGATAGTAGTCCCGCTGCGATTGCTGCACCTGGTCCTGCACCTCGGTCTGGATCTTGGCGCGCAACTGCTGCACCTCAATCTCCTTGGCCAGCAGTTTGTTCAGCTGATTGAGGCGGTCGTAGACCTCGGGAGTTTCCAGCAGCTTCTGCTTCTCATCCGTGGTCAGGAACGGCAGCGACGAGGCCACAAAATCCACCAGCCGCGCCGGATCGTCGAAGCTCGCGGCAATCGTGCGCAATTCATCTGAGAGCGTCGCCGACTCCGTCACGATCTGCTGGAACTGCGCCACCACATTGCGCACCAGTGCCTCAATGCCCGGGGTTGCGCCCGTGGTTGCGGCGGGCTCAACGTCTTCCATCGACTCAACCTCGGCCGTCATGTACGGCTCGGTCTGCGAGTAGCGCACGATCTTCACGCGGCCTACGCCCTCGGTAAACACAAAGCGGCTCTGGTTGGGCATGCGCACCACCTTGTGCACCGTGGCAATGGTGCCTACGGTGTGCATGTCCTCGGGCTTGGGCTGGTCCAATCGGGGATCGATCTGGGCCAGCACCACGATTGTCCGCTCTTCGCCCAGCGATTCGATCAACTGGATTGAGCTTTCGCGGCCCACCGTCAATGGGAGCACGGCATGGGGAAAAAGTACCGTCTCCCGTACAGGCAAAACCGGGATCTGGCGACTGGTGAGAACGACCTTCCCGGCTGTTTCACGGGATTGGTTCGGATTCGAAGGCTGGTTTGGCATTGAGTGTCCTCTTATCAGCTTTTCTTAATTAGATCACGAAGATTCAAAAAAGTTGCGGCTTTCGCCGCCCTCCGCAACTCCTTTTCCGCTCCAAACTGCCCTTTTCTTTATCTCCGGTACGACTTCCTGCCAGTTTAGGTTCCGGGGCAACCCCCAACGCAACCCGCCAGACTGCCTCAGCCCGCCTGCCGCTGCGGCCCGCCCCGGCACCCGAAACAAGTTTCTCCACCCGGCATTCGAAGGGTTTATCGACCGAATTACCCGAAAAATGAGATGGGGACGGGCATCCTTCCCCGTCCCCATTCGCAAGAAAATGCAAACCTTAGCGAAGGCACTCTTAAATCCTTATTTCTGCCGGTTTTCAGGCTGCGCTTCCGGATCGTCGTCCTCCGGCGGCCCGCCTCCCTCCTCGCTCTTTAACGCCGACTCGATCTTGTCCCACAATTTGGGCGCCGGGTCCTCAACCGGGAACAGCTGTCGTGCGGCCTCGGCGATCGTCTCAAGATCGGCCAATAGCGCCTGGCAAAGCTCGCAGTCCTTCAGGTGCGGGTGGTTCGCGTCAATCTTTCCTGAACCGATAAGCTCAGGCAGTTGCGACTGGAACTCCTCGCAGCTCATGTCTCCGAAGTGGTTCTTCATGGGCGCGCCTCCTGTTGGGGATTGGCCCGCAACGCATCGCGCAGTTTAAGGCGAGCTTTATGTAATTGCGATTTGCTGTTCCCGATTGAGCAGTCCAGCATGGCAGCAATCTCATTATGTTCGAAACCTTCCACATCGTGAAGGATAAAGATTAGCCTGTATCCCGCCGGAAGCCCGGCCACGGCCCGTTCGAGTGCCAGACGGTCGATCGCCCCTGAAAGCGTTGGGTCCGGCGCTCCAAAGCTCCGTCCCGGTCCCTCTTCCGGGGCCGGTTCCATCGCCTCGTCGAGCGAGATCAGCGACAATCCCTTCTTCCTGAGCTGCATCAGCACAACATTGATCGCCAGCCGATGCAGCCAGGTTGAAAACGCCGAATCGCCCCGAAACGTGGCGATCTTGCGGTGCAGCTGCAGGAATGCCTCCTGCGTCAGGTCTTCAGCCTCGGCCACGTTACCCACCATGCGCAGGCAAAGTGAGTAGATGCGCCTTTTATGCATCGAGTAAAGCTGCGCAAAGGCCTGGTGGTCGCCCGCCTGGGCGCGGGCCAGAACTTCGGCGTCAGCGGCGCCGGCAGCGGTTGGCTGGCGGGCAGACGGCGCGACCGCTGCCTCGCCGTTGTCGCGACCGTTGTGTTTAGGCGCGGGATTGTGGTGGGGAGGGAGGATGGAATCGGACATGCACTTCCTTCAGGCATTATGCTGGAACCCGCTTCTCGTGCGCTCGGCTTCCATCATCGTTAGTATAAAAGGGGAGAGCAGGCGCAGATCTGCGGCGTTTCCCTTGAGTAGGCCCTTCACTTTTGTGCCCGGCGGGGTTACGAATTCCGGGCTCTTGTTGGTGGAGTCGTTTTCCGCCGGCAAGGTTGCCTAAGTCAGCAGGAAATGGCCTCGATTTGTCACTTTGTCATCTTTCCGGCTTCAATCGCTCGCCATTCGAACGCAACCTGGCGCTCCGATTCGGGTCAGCAACTTCGCGGTTCACTGAAAAAAGTGACTGAGAGCGGCGAGGCGGCTTATCTTGGCCTTAGAGTCGGTTATCAATTTTCGCCTTGGCAGCGGAAAAATTAAGAATAGATTCCGGCGTCGAATTCTCAAAGTCGCGCATGCCGAGTCAAATTCCGCGCCACGCACCACGATTACGGTTTTGGGGAACAGTTTTTCGGTTCCCTTCTGGTTGGGAGAATAGAGTCTTGCGGAGAAAGCCGGAGGGCAAGCGCGGCTACCATCGCCGGCAACAGGATCGGTTTCCTGCAGCCGCACCCCGCATGGTTTTGCTGGGCTGTATCTTTTCTCTTTTTGCTGCTTCGGGGCTTTCCGCTCAGCCTCCTGCACTACCACCCACCGCCCCGGTTCCGGTCTCAAATCCGGCCAGCGGCAACACTGTGATCCAATCCACTCAGCCCTTCATTCCGGGCTTCGTTCCTGCTCAGGCGCTTGCCACCCCGGCGCCGGATGTCATCCTCACGTTTGCCGGCCTCAGCGTTACGCACATTTCATACACCGGTGTGCCAGAGGAGCGCGTGAAAGCCATTGCCGCCCATCTGGCCCAATCGGTGAACCAGCCGCTCGATCCCGAAGACATCAAGCGCAGCCTTCGCCAGCTTTTTCGTTCCGGCCTCTATGACGACATCGAGGTTGAAGCCCGGCGCGCTCCCGGCGGCGTCGAACTCACCTTCGCCGGCACGCCGCGAGCTTTCATTGGCACGGTCGGCGTCTATGGAGCGATCGGCGCTACCATGAACACCCAGCTCGAACGCGCCAGCCAGCTCACCGCCGGCACGCGGCTCACCCGGGAAAAACTCGCGCGCGCCCTTGACCAGATGCGCGCCACGCTCTCCATCAGCGGCTTCCATGCGCCACAAATTGACCAGCAAATCACCCCGCACCCAATCGATCAGCTGGTTGACATCGTCTTTCACGTCACTTCGGGAATCCAGGCCCGCGTCGGTAAAGTCGTAGTCGTCGGCGATCCCGGTATCGGGCTGGATGACTTCAAGCATTACGCGCGTCTGAGAACCGGCGCTCGCGTTGACCGCGACACCGTGAACCACGCTCTCGATGGGGTTCTGCGGCACTACCAGAGAGGCGACCGGTTGGAAGCCGACGTCAAACTCGAATCGGCCGCCTACGACTCCGCGGCCCGCCAGATGAACTTCCGCTTTTCGGCCACCCGCGGCCCTCTGGTCAGGGTCATGGTTCAAGGAGCAAGCCTGGCTGCGGACCGCGTCAAGCACCTGATTCCGGTCTACGAAGAAGGCGCTGTCGACGAGGATCTGTTGAATGAAGGCAACCGCCGCCTGCGCGATTACTATCAGCGTCTCGGCTATTTCGATGCCAGGGTCACGCATCAGCAGCAATCCGTCGGCGCGCCTGGCTCAGCGAACGCGCAGCTCAACATTATCTTTACCGTGCAGCCCGGCCCGCGACGCCGCGTTGAGCACGTTCTCATCAGCGGGAACCGCTACTTCGATCGGGCAACATTGATGGATTTGCTCAGCATCCATCCTGCCAGCCCGCTCAACCCGCACGGCTCCTACAGCCAGGCGCTGGTCTCCGCGGATATTGACGCCCTCGAAAATGTCTACCAGGCCAACGGATTCGCCAGCGTGAAAGTCACCGCCGAGACTAACACTCCTGAAACCGTTCAGGCAGACCGCCCGCCCGTCTCTCCGACGATCGCGGCCCGCGGATCGGAACCGCTCACCGTCACCTACAACATCGATGAAGGCGGGCAGATGAAAGTCGGCACCGTCAGGATAGAGGGCAACGCGCATATCGAAACTCAAAAGCTCTCGCCGCTGCTCAACACCATTTCCGGCCAGTTGTTCTCGCCCCAGAATCTGGCCGGCGATCGCGATGCATTGCTCAATGCCTACCTCGCGCATGGATTCGAGCAGGTGAACATTGAAATCGGCCAGACCATCGAATCCGCCGACGCACACAAGGTCGACGTCACCTTCCGCATCGCTGAAGGCGAGCAGGTTTTCGTGCGCAAGGTGCTCATTACCGGGTTCACCTTCACGCGGCCCGCGACGGTTGCCCGGGCCATTACCATCCACTCCGGCGACCCGCTCAACCAGTCGGCGCTGCTCGATACGCAGCGCAATCTCTACAACTACGCTCTCTTCAACGAAGTCAATACCGCTATAGAGAACCCCAACGGGGCCGAGCCTGAAAAAACTGTTCTGCTGCAGCTCACTGAGGCGCGACGCTGGACCCTCACTTATGGCTTCGGATTCGAGGCCCAGACCGGCCAGCCGCAAACCAACTGCGCCGGAGCCATCGCCGGCGGTGTGGCCTGCAATCCCAACGGCAAAACCGGTGTCAGCCCGCGCGTCATCGCCAATATCACCCGTACCGGCCTCTTCGGCCGCGAACAATCTGCGTCTCTGCAAGGGACTTACGGCCTGCTCGAGCAGAGCCTCCAGTTTCTCTACCAGATTCCGCACTTTCAGGGCATCAAGAACTTCGGCTTTGGGTTCACAGGCGGTTACGCCAATAGCGAAGATGTCTCAACCTACGTGGCATCCCGGCTTGAAGGCGCCTTCCGCGGCACCGAAAGCTTCAACGGCTCGGGCTTGGTCACGTCAAAAGCCAACACCTTCATCTACGAGCTCGACTTTCGCCGCGTGAAAGTGGCGGCCAGCACACTGCAGGTCTTTCCCAGCGAAATCTCCGAACTGGCCACGGCCACGCGCGTCAGCGGCCCTGGCCTCACCTGGATTCGCGACACCCGCGACGAGCCCATGGACGCGCACCGCGGAACCTACACCAGCTTTCAGGAATTCTTGTCTGACCGCGACTTCGGCGCCCAGGCTGAATTCAACCGCATCGACACCACCAACTCCAGCTACTACAGCTTCGACAAAGGCGCGTTCGTCATCGCGCGAAGCACTCGATACGGTCAGATCCGAACCTTCGGGCCGGGAACGAGCGGCATCATTCCATTGCCCGAGCGGCTCTTCTCCGGCGGTCCAACTTCGCTGCGCGGATTCTCGTTCAACGCGGCCGGCCCGCGCGATCCTGAGACCGGATTCCCCATTGGCGGCGCAGGCGCGCTGGCCAACAGCACCGAGCTCCGATTGCCCGCTCCCAATCTTCCCTGGTTCGGCAATGCGCTCAGCTTCGTCATCTTTCACGATATGGGCAACGTGTTTACCAATGCCGGCAACGCCTGGCAAAGCGCCCTTCGCATCCACCAGCCAGACCGCGATGCGTGCAAGACGTTGGCCGATCCCACTCAGTATCTCAACCCCAAATACACGGGGTACACTCCCGCCGGGCCACCTACCTCAACCGGTCCAGAGGGCGCGTGCAAATTCAACTATTTCTCGCACGCGCCCGGCATCGGCCTGCGCTATCACACCCCGGTCGGGCCTATCCGCCTCGACTTCAGCTACAACCTGAACCCGCCCATCTATCCGGTCAATATCGACTACTCAATTTCTACACCAGCGGGCAGCAATATCCCCGGCTTCGCTACCGATCCTCATCTTGGCGCGGCGCCGCATTTCAACTTCTTTTTCTCCCTGGGGCAGGCCTTCTGATGCGCACACTTTTCCCAATCCGGATGGAAAACACGCTGCCCCGAGCTGCGATGTGCCTGCTTACCTTCGCAATCGCTGCGCCGGCACTGCCGCAATCTGAAACCACAGAATCCGCGCCCGTCGTCCTCGATCGCGTTGTCGCCGTCGTCAATCAGCGCATTATTCTGGCCAGCGATCTCGACGACGAGATCCGCCTCTCCGTGCTCGATCCCAACATGGTGGGCCAGAGCCCGCTCACACGCCAGCGCGCGCTCGAGCAGATCGTCAGCCGCTCGCTCATCGAACAACAGATTCGCCAGGAGGACGCGCAGGCCGTTGAGCCGCCGCAATCCGAGGTCGACGCGCGCCTGTCCGAGCTTCGCAAAGAACTGCCTGCCTGCGTTCATGAAAACTGCGCGTCCGACGCCGGCTGGAGCGCCATGCTTGCCGAGCATCACCTCACCCCCGAACGGGTGAACGCTTATCTCCGCTACCGGCTCGAGATTCTGCGTTTCATTGAGGAGCGCTTCCGCCCGGGAATCCGCATCTCGCAAGAGCAGATTGCCGATTATTACAACAAAACTTTGCTTCCGCAGTACAAGCCCGGCGAGCCCATTCCTTCTCTCCAGCAGGTCGCCCCCCGCATCCAGGAGATCATCCTCGAACAGCAGGTCAACGTGCTCTTCGACAACTGGCTCGCCAATCTGCGACAACAGGGCGACGTCGAAATTCTCGACCCGGCCCTTGAAATGCCTGGGGAGCTTGAGAATCCTGTACAAGCCGGCTCGGGAGGCAGCCCCCAATGAGCACTCAGCCTAATACGCCTGCCACTCGGCGCGTGATGAGCCGCATGCGCCGCTTCTTCACCCGCCACGTGCCCTTCACCATCGCCGGCGCGCTGGTTCTGCTCATCGTCGCGTCGGTCGGAGCATATTTCTATCTCAGCTCAGCTTATTTTGAGAACGTAATGCGCGGCCGCATCGCGCGCAACCTTGAAATCCTCACCGGCGGGCGCGTTGAGATCCAGTCATTCCATTGGAACCTTCTCCATCTTGAAGCCGACATCGGCGGCCTCGTCATCCACGGCCTTGAATCGCCCGGCGAAGCACCTTACGCGCATGTCGACCATCTTCACGTGGCACTCAGCATCTTCGACATCGTAAACCCGGGCATTCTGCTGCGCGATCTCGACGTCGTCCAACCGCAGTTCCACCTCATCGTCTATCCCGACGGCGCCACCAACCAGCCACACCCCCAGCACAAAACCGAAGGCAACTCGCACGTCATCGACCAGCTCTTCGATCTCAAGGCGTCGCGCGTCACCGTCGAGCGCGGCCTCTTCGACTTCGACGACCGCGCTGCCAGTTTCGATTTCCAAAACCGCTGGGTTCCGCTCGACTTTACCGCCAGCGACGTCTCGCTGCGTATGAGCTACCTGGTCGCCAGGCAAAACTCGCCCGAGAACTACCATGTCGAATTGGGCGCTGCCGATCTCAATCTTTCGCGAACCCTTCCTAAAGCCAAAATTCAACCCGTGCACGGATTACTGCAGGCCACCATCGACCTCACGCGCAAAGCGGCCTATCTGCGCAGCCTGCGTCTTACCGCGCACAGCCGCGACGGCCATGACCACGCGCTCCAGGTCTCCGGCGAGCTCGACGATTTCACCCAATTCAATTGGCGCTCGCGGGTCACCGGCGATCTTGACATGCGCCTGCTCGATCCCATCACCGGTTTTCCTTCCGCGCCCGAAGGATTTGCAAAACTCGACCTCACTGCCATTGGCCGTGCCGGACAATACCGCTTCGACGGCCCCATCCACATCGACAAAGGCGCTTACGTGGGCCCCGGCGTTGAAGAGCATGGCATTACTCTCGACTGCAAGGTGCACGGCACCCAGGACCGCCTTCTGATCGATAACGTGGCCGTTCGGCTGCCGCAGGGTGGCGAGCTCGATGGCTCAGTCGACCTTTCGCCATGGCTGCCCGGGCCGCAACCACCCCCGCATGCTCCGGTTCAACACGCCCGTGCAGCCGGCTTCTCTTTGCACAGCCTGTCCAAAGGCAAGGCGTCAACCCCAGCACCGAAACCCGAACCTCCGCGCACCGTCGTCGCCGCTGTCCATCCGCCTCCTGCCTTCATTCCGGTCAACGGCAAGGTAACTGCCGTCTTCCATGATGTTGCCCTCGACACCATCCTCGACATGGTCAGCGCTCCGCCCTTCAAGCGGCTGGGCATGGATTCGCGCGTGAACGGCACGGCTCACGCCGCGTGGATCAACGGCGATCAACAAACCGTGGTCGTCGATTCGAATCTCGTTTTATCCGCTCCTCCGGCGCCCTCTTCCAATGCTGGGGGCGAACTGCCTACCGCCGGTGTTATCGACGCGACATACACGCAACGTAACGGATCGGTCGCTGTCCGCAATCTTCTGCTTCAACTGCCGCAGAGCGAACTCTCGGTTCGCGGCCAGCTCGGCGCTTACCCGCTCACCAGCCCCACCAATCTCAACATCGAATTCCACTCCCGCAACTTCGCCGAATTCGATACCGTCCTTCGCGCGCTCGATGTCAATCGCAGCGGACGCACCGGCGCCGCTGCTCTGCCGGTCTCGCTCGCCGGCCAGACCGACTTCACTGGCTCCTGGACCGGCTCGCTCCTTCGCCCTCATCTCTCCGGACATCTCAAGGCCACCGACTTTCAGGCTGAAATGCCCTCCACTCAAGACTCTTCAGCCGAGCCGCATCTCATCCACTTCGATTCGCTCCAAGCCGACGGCAGCTACGCCCCGGCGCGCATCGCCGTGCTTCATGCCGTCGCTATCCGCGGCAAATCGCGCATAGTCTTTAATGGCTCGCTCGATGCGGCCGACGACCCCGAGCCCCGCTTCGGCACCGATTCCAACCTCCATCTCCATGCCCAGGCCAGCCAGGTTGCCTTCGACGATATTGCACCGCTGCTGACCGAAAGCCTTCCCGTCAGCGGCACGCTCAACGCAACCATTGACGCCGATGGTCCCCTTCACGACCCGCGCGGCTCAGGAAACATTGAGCTCAGCAATGGCGCCTTCTATGGCGAACCCCTCAAGCACCTCAATCTCGAAGGCACGCTTGCCAGTCCAGTAGTTACCATCTCGTCGGCAAGCCTTGTCATCGACTCCGGCTCCGTCATCGCCTCGGGCACCTACAACCTGCGCGACAAGAGCCTCAAGATCGCCGCCCGCAGCGACGCCATCGACCTCAGCCGCGTTGCCTGGCTGCACAAGCAAGATGTCGAAGCCGCGGGCCAGCTCACCGCCAGCGTCACCGGATCGGGCACTCTCGATAACCCCATCTTCGATGCCCAGGCGTCGCTCTCCGACCTCTCCCTCAGCGGCCAGAAGCTAGGCAACATCAGCCTCGTTGCCCACACCGTCTCCGGCGCTCTCAACTACCAGGTCTCCTCGCGACTGCAGGGCGCCGTACTCGCCCTTCACGGCCAGACCACCCTGAGTGGCGACTACCAGACCCAGGCCCAGGCCAGCTTCTCGCAGTTCAACATCGGCGCTCTACTCCAAATCGCTCACCTTGAGTCCATCAAGGGCGAGTCCTCGCTGGGTGGAACCATCACCGTCGACGGGCCCCTCCGCGATCCATCGAAACTTCGCGGAGATGTGACACTCCAGCAACTCGCCGTCACGCTGGCCGGCGTTCACCTCCAAAGCCAGGGCGGCGCTCACGCTACTCTCGCCAACTCGCGCGTTCACCTCGATCCCCTGCACATCACCGGCGAGAACACCGATATCCACGCTGAAGGCCAGCTTAATCTTCAGGGCACGCGCCAGCTCGATCTCGCCGCCAGCGGCTCCATCAACCTCAAACTGGCCGAAACCCTCGACCCCGATCTGACCGCGAGCGGCACTACCACATTCCAGATTGAAGCGCACGGGCCCCTCGATCGTCCCGGCCTGCAGGGACGCATCGACTTCGACAACGCTTCGCTCTCCCTTGAGGACCTGCCCAACGGGCTCAGCCAGCTCCACGGCACGCTCGAGTTCAACCAGAACCGGCTCGAAGTTCGCTCGCTTACCGCCATGAGCGGCGGCGGCCTGCTCAGCGTGGGCGGCTCGCTGTCTTATCAGCACGGCATCTACTCAAACCTCACAGTCATCGGCAAGAGCATCCGCATTCGCTACCCGCAAGGCGTAAGCTCCCTGGCCGATGCCTCATTGCGCCTCGACGGCTCACAGTCAAGCATGCTGCTCTCAGGCAATGTCACTATCACGCGCTTCACCGCCGGCGCCGATCTCGATATCGCAGCACTCGCACAACAGGCCAATTCAGTCCCGGCCGTTACTTCGCCCGACGCCCCGTCCAACCACGTTCGCCTCGATGTCCATATCGTCTCTTCTCCGCAGCTCAACTTCCAGAACGCCTTTGCCAAGCTGGCCGGCGATGTCGATCTGCGCGTCCGCGGCACCATCGCCTCGCCATCCCTGCTCGGCCGCGTCAACATCACCCAGGGCAGCGCCATGATCGCCGGAACCCGCTACGAGCTTCAGCGCGGCGCCATCACTTTCACCAACCCGGTTCGCATTGAGCCCGTGATCGACCTCACCGCAACCGCTCACATCGAGGACTACGACATCACTCTCGGCCTGCTCGGACCGCCCAGCCGCCTCGCTGTCACCTATCGCAGCGACCCGCCTATGCCGGAGGCCGACGTGGTCTCGCTGCTCGCCCTCGGTCACACTTCAAACCAGGAACGCCTCTACACCCAGCAGCAGGAACAGGCCGTCTCCAGCGAGAGCACCGACGCCCTCCTCGGAGGAGCCCTGAACGCTACCGTCAGCAACCGCATCCAGAAACTTTTTGGCGCGGGCTCGGTCAAGGTTGACCCCAACTACCTCGGCCCCTTCGGCAACTCCACCTCGCGTATCACCGTGCAGGAACAGCTCGGGCGCAGCGTCACCCTGACCTACGCCACCGACGTCAACACCACCGGCCAGCAGTTGCTGCAGGCCGAGGTAGCCATCAATCGCCACGTCTCCCTGGTTGTAGCCCGCGATGAGTCAGGCGTCTTCTCCATGGTGGTCAAAGCCACCCGCCGCTATCGATAGATCGGATCCGGATCAGGTGCGTCCGCCAGCCGTTCACGCCTCACCGGAAAGTCCCATAGGCCGCTTGCCGCCCGTTGCATTTAAGTAAACATCCCCCCAGGCGGGGATTTTTGTCCGGACTCGCCTACCTGCTCGGATTCGGTCGATATCAACTGATTTATATGCAGCTATATACGGTTATCTCCATCTCAACCCTCTCCGAGCTCTCCCGGTTTAGGAGTGGTTAATAGTTAACTAATGGGTAACTAACCCGAATCCGCCTTCGTTGACACGATTGGGTAATTTTCTTAACTAGTAATTCACAATAGTATCGTTTACGTACTCAACTCCAAAAGCCGGAGAATCAAGTGAACAATCTCTTTCTAAGTCTCTACGCCCGCATCCAACAGCTACTCGACCGCGAAGACGGCCAGGATCTGGTCGAATATTCGCTTCTGGTTGCCCTGATTGCTCTCACTGCCGTTAGCGGCACCAGGGCGGTTGCTACGGCGGTCAACACCGTATTCAGCCATATCAGTACCACCCTTGCCTAGGAACAGTTCATCGTCCTCGAACCTTCACCGTTTTCAAACCCGTTCAACCGTAAATCTCCGACAGCTTCCCCGCATTCTGAAGCCAGGTCGGCAGCGCTCCTCGGTGGTGCGCTGCCCCTCCGCCGTTCTCGCCCGACTTCGCCGGATTCGTAGATGCACCCCAAATCCCTGTGCGGCCCCATTCGCTAACACCACAGCCAGCTTAACGAGTTAGTTACGGCTCGGCTTCAACTTTCGTTTACCAAGTCGCCACCTTTAGGCGATGGTACTTCGAGTAAGCAAATCCTAAACTGATTGCGTAGGAATGATTGCCGGAGGTGCCCGTTGAAAAAGCTCTTGGTGAACATCCATGTAAAGCTCTTCACCCTGTTGTATGGCGAAGAGGGCCAGGACCTGGTCGAAGTCGCCCTTCTCGTGTCGCTCGTGGCCGCCGCTATCACCGTTGGCGCGCACAAAGAAGCCACCGCAATCGGTAAGGTCTTCACCAACACCAAGAAGGCCCTCAAGTAGTTCGAGCGCCCTCGGCCAGCTTCTTGCCACCCTTCTTTCCCCGCAGGCGTATCCTTTTCACTGAAGTTCCACCATGCGTCTCTGGCTCAACCACACCGGCGAGGTCTCGCTGCGCGAGCAATTGACCACGCAGATCGTTCTCGCCATTCTCGCCCGCGAAGTTGCCGCCCGGCAATCGCCTGCCCAGCACACGAGAGCTCGCCCGCCGCTTCCAGATCCACTCCAACACCGCCAGCGCCGCGTACCGCCAACTCGAAAGCGAGGGCTGGGTCGAGTTCCGGCATGGCAGCGGCGTATTCGTTCGCAGCGCGCGCCCGACCGCCGCACTTACTCCCGAGTTCGCGCTCGATCAGCTCATCGCCGAGATGGCCGCCAAGGCGCGGCGCATCGGCGCTCCGATCGCTGCTGCGCACCCGCCTGCGCCGCTGGCTCAGTCCGCGCAGGTGGTTCCATGAGAGGTAGTGCGCCACGATCCATGAGAGGACGACCACACCTATACCCACAAACCCCAGATACATGCCCAAATGTCCCCTGATCATCCGTACCGAGCACAATGTGGTTCATGTTGCGCGCGAATCCCGTCATCACGATCAAAGTGACGTGCACGACGAGGAACGCAAGAAAGCTGAACATGGTCAGGAAGTGGATCGATCTGGCCGATTGCCTGCCACCAAAGATCCGCGCGTACCAGGGAAAGCGATTCACTACGGCTGGCGACATGGCGATCCCTGTAAGAATCGCCAAAGGGCCGAAGACAAGGACGACGGTGAAATAGGCGATCTGCTGCAATGCGTTGTAGCCATAGAACCCGTTCGGCTCAGCGGGTAGGTGAAATGTTGCGTAGTGCACCCAGGTGTTCCACGCCTGCAAGAGGACCAGCGGCGAAGTTGGCACGATGCGCCGCCACTGCTCCGTATCGAAGAGGATGAGGACGAAGAAAATGCCGGTGAGGATGAAGCCGTGAACGTCAATGAAGTGCCAAACCCGTGCAATCCCGATTCCGTGCCGGTAACCCGGCGTGCCAACGAGAGGCGAAATATAACGCGCGTCTTCCTTCGCGGTCCAGATGCGATCGCGTGGAACCTTTAGGGGTGTGAGGCGGATCCATTCGCTTCCCGGCGTACAGCCATCGTTGAAATACAGACGAGGATGATCCGCCAGGATGGACAGACCGCTGCGAATCAGCATCGTCACAAAAGGAAATTAAAGAAGTGGCAGTAACGCATCCAGACCGGAAACCCCTGCGGCCCTGCGAAGTTGTTGGGATATATCTGAGGAACGGCTGGAACATGAGGCAATCCGCCCACTGCGACTTCGATCCAAGACGCCGCGATTAACACAGGATCGCGAAACCGATTCCGATCAAGATCGAAGGTCGGATCCAGAGGCGAAATCGTCGATCGGGCGGATAGTGGACAGCTCTGTGCGCGGGATCGAACGAGATCATTCTGCCTCCGAATTACCCGAGTGGCTAATCCAGTCGATTATAGGGCTCGCCGCAAGCGAGGGCAGGGCTTTTGGTTTACCGTTCCGTTCCGGTTGCCCTTTTAGGAACGCTGGACCGTTCTACTGTTCGAAGCCACCGTTCCATTCTGAGTACTCTTGAGTAACCTACATTAATACTATTAACGCCCATGTTATAATGAGGCCATGTTTTGCGATCAGGCATCTCGCCAATTCCGCCGCTCGCATCGGCTGCGCCGCTCGGGCCTGTTCGGTCAGCTTCGCCCACAGAGTCCTTCGCGAAAGCGACCTGCGCCAGAATCCCAAGAACCTCGCACACCCTGCAAAGAGCAACGCGCTTGTTTTCAGCGCATGCGCGCTCTTGCCCCTGCTCTTTTGCAAGTGTTCAATACTCAACTCCCTTGTTTTCAATCGCGTGCACGCTCTTTTGCAAAAACACCCGTGGGGTAGATCCCGCTTCACGAAAGATTCGCTTTTTGTTTTCAGCGGGTTGCGTGACCTTGGTCCACGAACGGAGTATTTGCTTAAAGAGCGCACACACTTTGCCTCGCAGTCCTTCGGGTAAGTTGCCGGGCACTATCTCGGCGTGGTGCGAATCGGGGCAGCCGCCAAAGCAAACGACTGGAACGCCGACTTGTGGCCGTTTCGGGCACGCGCGTGGCGGCGTCTTTCACGCGCAGCAGCCGCAGCGCCACGCCATACTCACCGCCGCAGGTTCGCTCCACGCGTACCACCTCGGCCACATATTCGAGGTTCAAGCAGCCAAACGCCGGAATCACGTGCAATTGCATTCCCGTGGATAGCAACACTGCTCGGTCAGAAAATAGAGCCGTCGCGGCTGAAATCCCTCATCGTGCGCACTTCCTCGAACTGCTTGCCGTTGGCTCGGCCGCCTGCACGTAGACGGGACGCGGGATATAGGTGCGAGGCTCTCGCCGCCTGTCCTTTTCCATGCTCCGATGATCGGCAGCGACGCGCCAAAACTCTAGGCTCTCCTGGCCAGTAATACGGGTCTGGCGTCTGAAGAGAGTGCGCATCTCCTGGCGGAATGTGCTAGGATGATTTGAACCGACATGCCACCAAAAACAATGTACGAAAAGATTTGGGAGGCCCACCTCGTGCGCGAGGCCCCCGGCGAGCCCTCGCTCATCTATATCGACCGCCATCTGATCCACGAAGTCACTTCGCCGCAGGCGTTTGCGGGACTGGAAGCTGCCGGGCGCAAGGTTCGCCGCCCCGACCTGACCTTTGCGGTGATGGACCACTCCGTGCCCACGAAGAATCGCAATCTGCCCATCCTGGACGAGGACGCGCGCGCGCCAGTTCGAGGCGCTGGAAACGGCTTGCAAGCGCCACGGCGTTCTCCTATTCGATCATGTCCAGCCGCAACCAGGGCATCGTGCACGTCATCGGGCCCGAACTCGGCATCACGCAGCCGGGCCAGACCATCGTTTGCGGCGATAGCCACACTTCCACGCACGGCGCGTTCGGCGCGCTGGCCTTTGGCATCGGCACCAGCGAAGTCGAGCACGTGCTGGCCACGCAATGCCTGCTGCAAGCCGCATCGAAGACGCATGCACGTGGTCGTTTCAACGGCAAGCGGCCCAGGGCGTCTCCGTCCAAAGACATGATTCTGGCGATCATCGGCAAGATCGGCATCGCCGGCGGCACCGGCCACGTCATCGAATACGCCGGCGAAGCGATTCGCGGGCTTTCCATGGAAGCGCGCATGACCATCTGCAATATGACCATCGAAGGCGGCGCGCGCGCCGGAATGGTCGCGCCCGACGACACGACCTTCGCCTACCTGGAAGGCCGGCCCTTCGTGCCGCGCGGCAAAGAATTTCAGGAAGCCGTGGAGCGCTGGAAGTCGCTGGCCAGCGATCCCGGCGCGAAATTCGACGCCACCGTGAACTCGACGCCGCGCAGATCGCGCCGCAAGTTACCTGGGGCACCAATCCCGGCATGGTCACCAGCGTCACCGGCCGCGTGCCCGATCCGGCTTCCTTTCGCCGATCCCGACGAGCAAAAGGCCGCCGCGCGCGCGCTCGAATACATGGCGCTGCGCCCGGGCACGCCGATGGTGGATATTCCCGTGGACCGCGTGTTCATCGGCTCCTGCACCAACTCGCGCATGGAAGATTTGCGCGCCGCCGCGCGCGTCGTGCGCGGCAAGCACGTCGCCAAGCACGCTCAAAGCAGCGCTGGTGGTGCCCGGCTCGCGCGTGGTCAAAGCCAAGGCCGAAAAGGAAGGCCTCGACCGCATTTTCCGCGACGCCGGATTCGAGTGGCGCGATGCCGGATGCAGCATGTGCATCGCCATGAATGACGACGTGCTGCCGCCCGGCGAGCGCAGCGCCAGCACCTCCAATCGCAATTTCGAAGGCCGCCAGGGCAAGGGCAGCCGCACGCATCTGGTCAGCCCGATCATGGCCGCGGCGGCCGCGATCGCCGGACATTTCGTGGACGTCCGCGACCTGGGCGTGGACGTGAAGGAGTAGACCCGATGCAACCGATTCTCAACATACCGGACTGGTCGCGCCGCTCGACCGCGTGAACGTGGACACCGATCAGATGGTGCCCAAGCAGTTCCTGAAGCTGCTGACGCGCACAGGGCTACGGGCGAATCCTGTTCTACGACTGGCGCTATCTGCCCGGCGAAAAACCCAATCCCGATTTCGTGCTGAATCTGCCGCGCTATAAGGGCGCGTCGCGTCCTGCTGGCGCGCGCCAATTTCGGCTGCGGCTCCAGCCGCGAACATGCGCCCTGGGCGCTGCTCGATTACGGATTCCGCGTGATCATCGCGCCGAGCTTCGCCGACATTTTCTACAACAATTGCCTCAAGAACGGCATCCTGCCGATCACGCTGCCCGAAGCGCAGATCGACGAACTCTTCCGCCGCGCCGAAGCGAGGCCGGCTACCAGCTTACCGCCGATCTGCCGAAGTCAGACGATCAGCGACGCGCAACGGCCTGCGCATTCCATTTCGAGATCGACGAGTTCCGCAAGCAGGTCCTGCTCGAAGGCCTCGACGACATCGGCATGACGCTGAAGCACGAACCCGACATCACCGCCTACGAAAAAGCCACCAGCCATCAGCCACCATGTACGAAGCCGGTGGACTTCAAGCACTTCGCCCCGCCCAATTAAAGGCCGCTATTCCGTGGCGACGGTGCGCCGGCCCCTCTTGAATTCGGCGAGCAAGATGCCCGCCAGAATCAGCGCGGCGCCAGCAAACGCTCGCAAGCCCAGGCGTTCGTGAAAGAACACAAACGAAGTGAGCGCGGCGAAGACAGGCTCAAGCGTGAAGAGAATCGCGGCATGCGACGCACTGGTGTGTTGCTGCGCCCACACCTGCACGGAAAACGCCACGGCCGTCGCCAGCACGCCGGTTACGAGGACGGCCGCCAGCAGGCTCGGCGGTCCATGTAACGTCGCATCGATTCCCTGCCCGCCACCGCGAGTAACGTCCAGCCAGAGAGATCATCACCAGAGTCATGGCCACCTGCAGAAGATTCAGCACACCGGGCGACTGCCGCCGGGCATAATGGCCGATGGCGATGATATGCAGCGCGAAGGCCACCGCGCCACAGAGAACCAGCAAGTCGCCGCGATTCAGATCACCGAAGCCGGAGGACGGCACGGTGAGGTAATATAGACCAGCCACGGCAACCAGAGCTCCCGCCCAAATTCCGGGGCCGACGCGCTGCCGCGCGAACAGGCCCAGGAACACCGGAACGAGCACAACCGGAAAATCCGGTGACGAAGGCCGCCTTCGAGGGAGTGGTGAGATTGATTCCGGCCGTTTGAAAAGCATAGCCACCGAACATGCAGCAGCCCATAACCGCTCCCGCGCGCAGACTGGCGGCATTCAGGGTGCGCAAATCCCGGAAGCACAGAGCGGCTAAAGACAGCAGCAGCGACCGCGAAACGAATGTCAGGAACGCGAAAACAGAAGCGTCCGCCAGTGCGGACTTTTGACGATGACGAATGACGCGCCCCAGACGAGCGTGCAGGCAACCAGCAGCAGGTCGGCTTTGATCTCGCGAGACACGCACCCTGCGGCGGCCGTCCGGTGCGCGCTCGCTAGCAACTTGGGTAGCTGCGGATTAAAAAGGGCGAGTGTAGCAGAGTGAGGACTGACGAGCGCGAGCTGGTGCGCGTTGCGCGCACCGTCGCGCCGCTCTGAGCATAGAGCGGCATCGGCGGATCGCGAGCTATTCGGGGGTCGATGCCCGCGACGCCTAGCACCGTGAGGAGGGCGCGCTTGAGGCCCATTTCGCGGCCCAGCGGGTTGTACCATTCGCCCGGCGAATGCGCGCCGGCGGACAGGCCGCCGGCGCCTATGGCAATTGCGGGGATGCCCAGTGACAGTGGGATGTTGGCATCGGTCGAAGAAAGTTCCGGCGCGACTCTGGTTGCCGAGGTATTCGTCGGCCGCCTGCACGGCGGCGCGCAAAGGCGAATCAGCGGGCAACGCTCCGCCGGGACGAACACCCAGCACTTTGAACTCGACGTCCAGAGGATTGCCGCCCAAGCCGCGGCTGCGCGCCGCTGCCATCTCGTCGGAAACGCCCGACTGCACGGACTTGCGAAGCGCCGTCTCCAGCTTTGCGAGTTCGCCTCGGACTCGGATCGCAGATCCACCTTGAGAGAGGCGGATGCAGGAATCGAGTTGACGGAGGTGCCGCCCTGGATTTCACCGACGTTGAAAGAGGAGCGAGGGTTTTCGGGCACTGGGGTATTCACGAATTGCGCGATGGCGCGCGCGGCGGCGTGGATCGGATTGGGAGCGCCGAAGTCCGACCAGCTATGCCCACCCGGGCCGGTGATGGTAACTTCCACGCGGCGCGAGGCCAGCGCTGTGGTGATGACGTAGTCCGTGGACGCGCCGTCGAGGGCGATGACGTAACGGAGCCGCCGCGATAGGTTTCCGCCAGCTTGCGCATGCCACGCAAGTTTCCCTCGCCCTTCTTCGCCCACGTCGGCCACGAAACAGGATCGTTTGGGCCGTTTGGAGATGAGCGTCGCGCATGGCCCGCGCCAGCGCCACCAGAGCCACCAGGCCCGCTCCGTTGTCGGTGATGCCGGGCGCGTAGAGGCGCTCGCCATCGCGGCGCACGTGAACCGTGGTGTCGGGAAAGACGGTGTCGAGGTGGGCGACCACCAAGACGATTCGCTGCGATCGCCCGGGGCGCTCGCCGATGACGTTGCCCACGTCGTCGGTGGTCACCTTTAGGCCGGCGTCGGAGAAAAGTTTTGCCAGGTAAGCGCCGCGGGCAGCTTCATTAAAGGTGGGCGCCGGAATTTCCGTGATGCGTATCTGCTCTTCGGTGATGGCGTTGCCAGCGGCGTCAAGGTTCTTGAGAGCTGACAGGACGCGAGGGTCGCGGGTCAGCTTTGGGGGCTGCGTCGCGGATCGCGCGGCCTTGGGTGTGGAGAGCATAGGCATAACGAAAACGCGTCGCGCACAGGATGGCGCAGCAGATCAGCCGGAGCCGCGCAAATTTCATGCCAGCCATCCTTCTTTCTAGATCGTCGGGCTCTGAAACCGGTCGAGGCTTCAACCGCTGAACTTTCCGACGACCGAATCGACGCAGCCAGCCGGCGCTAGCGGCTCGGCTCAATAGCGCAGCGTGAAGCTATGCGGCAACTGTTCCGGGTCCGGCCGGTAGAGCGTCTTGCAGAACTCGCAACGATAGATCTCGGACTTGGGGCCGATCAGCGCGGCGATCTCCGGGGGATAGTCGTACCAGCGCTTCAAGTGTCCGGCGCAGACCTTGCCCTTGGCGTCCCGCTCGTCGCAGGAGCGCTGTTTGTGCTTGCGGATTTTGACCTTCGGCGGCGCGGACTCGACGGTTGCCGCAGCCGCGGGCCGCGGGGGTCTGCTCGCTGACTGCAGCGGGGTGTCTGCCATAGTCAGGGTCTCTGCGATTTGACCGCGTCGCAGTGCTCTAGCCATCAGGTACTGAGTCTCCCACGCTCGGAAGTCCGCGCCGCCTCGCTCGAATGCACGAACGCGAGGCTCAGCAGCGGCTGCTGCCGAATCGTTCAAATGCGGTCGCCGCGCAGCAACGCTCTGAGGACGGCGCCGGCGTTACGCCAGCGCTGCCACCAACCGGGCGCATAAGAGAAATCGATGAACTGCCCGGCGACTTCGGCCACCTCGCTGTTATAGCCGAACCACCAGGCCTTTGGCCAGCGCGGAAGCCAATCGACGTCGATATATTTTACTTGAACCATTTCCAGCAAGCCAATCCGAGAATGCGCGCGGCCCCAGCCGCTCAGGCCATGGCCGCCGTGAGGGGCTTCGGCCATGGCGAAGTAGCTGGCGACATCGTTGACCATGACGGCTCCGGCACGGATGGACTCGGCGATGCGCCGGCCGCGTTTGCGGTCGCAGAAGCCATCTCATAAATGCCTCAGGAGAATGACGGCGCAAGCAAGCTGCACCATCCCGAGGAAATTCTCTGGGTAGTATTCCCAGCGAATGACGACGCGTCGAAAGTTATGAAGCCAGGCGAACAGACGCTCGATCTTCCAGCGACGCCGGTAGCGGCGCAACACGCGACCGTCCTGCGTAGCTTTGCGGCTGCGCGTGGAATTGTGCGGTGCGACCAACTGCACGCCGAAGCGCTCGCGAATCCGTGCGTCCAGCGGATCGCTGTCGTAGGCGCGGTCGCCGATCAGTCGCTCGGAAGTCTCGGCGAGGAATCGCCGCTCGAGCGTGACTTCGACGAGCTTTGTTTCATGCGGCGAAGCGCTGGCCACGTGCACGGCGAGAGGAAGACCATGGCCGTCGCTGATCGCCATGATTTTGCTGCCTTTGCCGCGGCGAGTAGGGCCGACAGCAGAGCCCCTTTTTTCGCCGAACTGAAGCTGGCGTCGATGAACGATTCGCTCAGATCCAGCTTCCCACGATCGCGCAAATCTTCGGCCAGTTTCTGCAGCAGCTTGGTCAGCAGTCCCGAGCGCTGCCACTGTTGGAAGCGGCGATGACAGGTCTGATAGGGAGGATAACGACGCGGCAGGTCGTGCCAGGGAGCGCCGGTGCGCAAAACCCAAAAGACACCGTTCAGCACCGCTCGCGTATCTTGCCACGGTCGGCCTCGCCCATCCTCCCGTCGTTTCGGACGAAACAGCGGTTCCAGCAACGCCCACTGGGCGTCGGTGAGGTCCATGCTCTCGATTTACGTCATTCACGATAAGTTTCAACCGTTCAATGCCCTGAATGTGTTTATGAGATAACTTCTAGTCCAGACGCTGGCGGACAAACCAAAGGGCGAATCGTTCGCCAGAGCAACGGCTTCGTCGGCGTTTTTCACGGCCTGGATGGCGAGGACCGGGCCGAAGGTTTCCTCCCGCATCAGGCGCATGGAATGATCCACGTTTAGAACGATGGCCGGCTCAAAATAATTCGGGCCGAGATCCGGACGGCGGCGGCCACCGGTCAGGAGCTTGGCCCCTTTGGCGACGGCTTCGAGCAGTTGCGCTTCAATGTGATCTGCGGAGTCGACGCGGATCATGGGAGCGATCTCATTTTCGGGCTCGCTACCCGGGCCAAGCCGGAGCAACTTGGTTTTCTCGGCGCAAAGCTCGCGCGAAACGCTCGGGCGACGGCTTGCTCGGCGTAGATGCGCTGCGACGGAAATACAGGCCTGGCCGCAGTTGGTAAACCCGCCCCAGACGGCGGCGCTGGAGGCGGCTTCGAGGTCAGCGTCGGAGAGCACGATCATGGCGTCCTTGCCGCCGAGTTCGAGCACCGAGGGGATGAGCTGTGCTGGCGCAAGCCTCGGCCACGCGCCTTCCCGTAGCAACGCTGCCGGTGAAGACGATTTTGTCGGGTCGCGCTGTCGATCAATGCGGAGGCCACCGTCGCCCGCGCCCGCACGACCTGCAACACGTCCGGAGGAAAGCCGGCGCGCGCGAAACATTCGGCGATGAGCTGCCCGCAGGACGGCGTGAGCTCCGAGGGTTTCAGGACGACGCTATTGCCCGCAACAATTGCCGGAATCAGCTTGGCTGAGCGAGATCGCCAAGGGATAGTTCCACGGAGCGATAATGCCAATCACCCCGCAAGGCTCGAAACGGAGCCTGCCGGACTTGGCCTTGACCGCAAGATTGTGGTGCGCGACGCGCTGCTCCGCGAGCAGCTCCGGAGCATAGCGCGCGTAATATTTCGCGGTCTCGAGCGAAACGAGGACGTCGGAGAAGAGCGCCTCGACGTGCGGCTTGCCTGTTTCGTGGGTTACCGATGCGGCCAGATCGAAGCGGCGCGCGTAAAGAACTTCGCCGAGCCGGCGGATGGCGGAACAGCGCGACGCGAAAGGCTGGGCTGCCCAAGCAGCTTGCGCCCGCCGCGAGCGAGCCAAAATCTCGGGAGTTCAGCCGCAGGGGTGCTCTCCACGCGGGCGAAGACCTGTCTGTCGCAGGATCCATGGACTGGATTGTGGTTCGAGTTCCAACAGGCAGTCCCACGGAGCGGCATTCTACTGCAATCCGTCCGGTTTGCGCGTGAGTGCTGGCGGCGTCTGGCGATAGTCGACGGAGAGCAAACAAAGGCCGTGGGCTGGAACCGTAGGGCCGGAACGGGCGCGGTCACGCAGCTCGAGGAGTCTCGGGATATCGCCCGGCCGGAGACGGCCACGGCCGACTTCGAGCAGCGCGCCGACGATTTTCCGCACCATGTGCCGCAGGAAGGATTTTCCTCGCACGACGTAAAGCCACTCGTCGGGCCCCGGGGGCGTGTTCCGCCTCGAAGGGGCGCGATCCATGGCTAAGGCATTCGGCAGGCGCCACGATCATTTCGGAGCGATAGATCTCGCGAAGGACGTTGCGGCTCGCGGTCATCTTCCGCCGAACCGGACGAGGCAGCGAATGTGCTGAAGTCGTGTAGGCCCTCGAAGCAGCGGGCCGCTTCGCTCATGGCGGCGAAATCCAGCGGATAGGGATGGTGTAAGACGTAGCGGCAGAGGAAGGGCGGGACGACGCGGCCACGATAGATCGAGTACCGGTACGTCTTCGCCTCGGCGCACCAACGTGCGTGGAAATCCGGACCGGCTTCCTCGGCGGCGCGCACGCGAACAGCAGGGGGTAAGAGCGCGTTCATGCCGCGAGCCAATTCTTTGTGGAGTCAGATGAGACTCCGTTTTGAAATTCGCGACCTGGCCCCAGGCATGAACGCCTGCATCGGTACGGCCGGCGGCATGGATGGTCAGCTCTCCTGGGTGAGCTGTTGCAGGATATCGGT
This sequence comes from uncultured Acidobacteriaceae bacterium, assembly GCA_963732165.1. Taxonomy (GTDB): domain Bacteria; phylum Acidobacteriota; class Terriglobia; order Terriglobales; family Acidobacteriaceae; genus Telmatobacter. The sequence goes on along the minus strand of CAVSYM010000034.1, from coordinate 7,915 downwards.
GATCAGGCCCTGGACCGTGGGCTGGCCCGGCTGGATTTGCCAGCCATGAAATCCCGCGCCGTCGTAAGCGAGGGTGAGTTTGATATTGCGCATGGACCTGAGGATTATCGCATGCTCGATTCACGAGTCGAGCATTCATGTGCATTCGCGACTCCGACCAGAGACGGGCAGGGGCAGGCCGGCAGCCGCGGAGGCCTCGGGGATTCGGCGAGTTGTAAGAAAACCGCCATTATATAGTGCATATGGCGTACCGTTGCGTTGTCAAAATAGGGAAGGCGCTGTTAGACTGCTGGGGTTTTGCCGGCTCCGCTCAACACAGCGTTGGCGTGATCGCACGCTTGCAGGCGCACCCGGGGGTTTCCGTGGGAGGGCCTGGGGCGCACAATCATGAAACATTTCCGCCCGGCAGGACGTTACAACTAGTCAGTACAACGAGACTTAGCACAAAAAATCGTTCTGATAAGAACTATCGGAGAGGAATACGTATGACTCGACAGCTATTCCGTTCGTTTGTCGCGATGGTGTTGGCGGGAGTGACCACTCTGGCGCCCGTCGCGCCCACATTTGGGCAGGCGCAAGCTCCGGCGCCGACCCCGAATCAGGCTCCCGCCGCGGCTCCTGCCGCGTACCCGCGCAACCCAGGGCCAACAACCGGCTCACGACGCCAGCGGTGCCGGTGCCGGTCGTGCCGTTTCAGTTCGCGACGGGGAGGGACTATTCGCTGGCCACCGTCTTGGTTTCCACACGTGTTGAGGCCCTATCAGCAGACTCAGGTGCCGGAGCCGCAGTTCACGAACTCACCGCGAATCGACCAGCTCATCAAGGACGGAAAGCTTATGTTGAGCCTGCAGGACGCGGTCGAGTTGGCGCTGGAAAACAACCTCGACATCCAGGTCCAACGGTTTAACCCCTGGATCGCGGAGACAGACATTCTGCGGACCATGGGCGGCGGCGCGGACCGCGGGACGGCGGCAAGCACGACCTTGCCCGTGGCTTTCACCGATCAGAATGCCACTCAGCTTCGATCCGCTGGTGACTACGGCCTTGAGCATGGACAGCAAGGAGATCCCGGTTAACAATCCGCTCACCGCAGGCACCGGCGGCAGTCATCATTCGGTTCGTTCGCGACGCTATTTACTCACACCGAGATTGGGAATTTTGGCGTACTCACAAACCCTGCACTATGGCACGAACTTTGCGGCGTCACTGGACACCACTCGCTCGTCCTCGACATCGCAGGCGTTGGCCTTTAATCCCTCGGTGCAAACCACGGGGCAATTGCGCGCTCACACAGCCGCTGCTGAACGGCTTCGGCCGGACGAGTGAATGAACGATACCTACGCATTGCTCGCATTAACAGAACAGCGAATGATCAGGCCTTTACGCAGTCGATCATTACAGACATCACGGCCGTAGAAGACGATTACTGGGAGCTGGTGTTTGCGCGCGGGCAACGTGGGTGTCCAGCAGCAGGCGGTCGACCTGGCTCAGACGCCTCTACGACGACAACAAGAGGCAAGTGGAGGTGGGCACGCTGGCGCCGCTCGGAATCGTACAAGCCCAGGCGCAAGTGGCGACCGCGCAGCAGGCTCTGATCTTGGCGCAAACCGACCCAACTGCAAGATCAGACGCTGCTGATGAGCGTAATCACGAAGAACCCGACCGCGCCGAACCTGGTGAATGTGGAGATCGTTCCCACCGACTCGGTCCAGAACCTACCGGCGGTCGAGAACCTCACACTGCAGGATGCCGTCAATGAGGCGCTGGCCAAGCGACCGGATGTGGCACAGGCGAAGCTGACCATCAATGCGGATGGTATCAACATTCAGGCTACACGCAACGCCCTGTTGCCGAATTTGACGGCTTCGGCCTTCGTGTCGACTGTCGGGCCTGGGTGGGAACCGCAAGAATACGACTACGACTCCGCCGGTTGTAGTTCCGGGAGGCATCGGCGCCGCTCTCAGCCAAGCTTTACAGGGGACCTACCCTGAGTACGAGGCTCAGCTGGCGCTCAACCTTCCCCTCCGAAACCGCGTAGCTGCGGCCGACAACGCGCGCGCTCTGCTCACCCAGCGGCAGGACCAAGCGCGCTTGCAGCAAACCGTAAACAACGCCATGGTGGACGTTCAGAATGCGTTGATTACACTGCAGCAGGACCGGCCCACGGTTACGGCGGCCCAAACTGACGCGATTGCTGGAACAGGAGACGCTCGACGCCGAGCAGAAGAAGCTAGATCTGGGAGCCTCGACGATCTTCCTGGTGGTTACCGATCAAGCAGACTCTGGCTGCCGCCGCGGCCGCCGAAGTGCGCGCCGAGGCCAATCTGGCAGAGGCAGTCGTGAACCTGCAACGGGCGTTGGGGCGCACGCTCGATGTTTTCAAGATCACGATCGCGGACGCCCAGTCCGGAACACCTCCGCATGACACGAATATTCCTGGCACGACGGTCTCGGGCGAATTTTCGACCAGGCTGCCAAACTACGCTGCGAGAAATAGCGCAGGGGCCGCTACGGACGACCGTCGCAAACCGGTTTTGTCGATAATCGTCCCGAGAGACTTAACGGCGGGGTGTGCGCGACGGACTCCTGGGCGGCAAGCACATCCCGCGTCACACGTGGCGCTACTGTGTAAACATCGCTGGTGCTTGCGCGGTGATTCAGCCCTGCTATGACTGAGCGAGGGGACATGTCCATAGGAACAGAGCTGCGCACTGGCGAGGGCGACACGAAGGGGGCAGGAAGCGGCGCGGCTTTTGCTTGCGTTGAGCGTTGCCCTCGGCCTTTGCGGCGGCTGCAGAGCAGGCCGGCGCAAGAGTACCAGCACCCAGGAACAGCGCTACCACCTGGCAGGCACGGTGGTGTCCATCGACAAGGAGCAGCAGCATCTGGTCGTGAACCACGGCGACATTCCTGGCTTCATGTCGGCGATGACGATGCCCTACCCGGTTGCCGATGCGAGCGACGCTGGACCGGGTTTCCGTGGGCGACCAGATTACGGCGGATGTGGTGGTGAGCAACGGCGCAGCCACGCTTGGAAAATGTCGTCGTCGTGAAAAAGGGACCGGAACGCCGCCGGCACCGCACCGGAGCGCCAGTCTGCAAGCCGGGAGGCGACGACCAGGTGCCCGACTTCGCCCTGGTGAACCAAGACGGCAAGCGCGTGCACCTCGATCAATACCGCGGCAAGGCTGTGCTGCTTACGTTCATCTACACGCGCTGCCCGCTGCCCGATTACTGCCCGCTGATGACTCACAATTTCGCCGCAGATCGAAAAGGGCCTGGCGCAAACTCCCGACGTTTACGCCAAGACGCATCTGCTCAGCATCAGCTTCGATCCGAAATACGACACGCCGGATGTCCTGCGCAATTATGCGCGCGCATTCGTGGCGGACCCGAAAAAGCCGCCCTTTGAGCACTGGGAGTTCGCCTCCATCCTCGAAGCCGGAGCGGACGGACATCTCGCGATTCTTCAATCTGTTCTACAGCGAAGCGGACGGGCAGATGACGCACTCGCTGAGCACGGACATCATCGCGCCCGACGGGCACCTGTACCGCTCGTATTACGATAATGACTGGAAGCCGGCGGATGTGTTGAACGACCTCACGGCAGCTGTCGCGAATCCGCCCCAGGAGCGCACGGCGGTCTCGTCCGCGCGCGCTGGTTCCTGAACCGCAGGGCCGGAGGTTCGCAAGCCCGCGCGAGGATTGCGCGATGACCGCTCCCGAAAAGCCCGGTAAACGCATCCGAGACGGCGCTGCCGGCGAGCGCTCGCCACAATTCACCACCGTTTCCGGCCATCCGATTCGCCGGCTCTACACGCCCGCCGATCTCGCCGGACGGGACCCGGAGCGCGATCTTGGCGCTCCCGGCGAGCCGCCCTACACGCGCGGCATTCACCCCGCGATGTATCGCGAGCGCCTGTGGACCATGCGGCAGTTCGCCGGCTTCGGCACCGCCGAAGACACCAACGCGCGCTTCCGCTATCTGCTCGCGCAGGGCCAGACCGGCCTTTCGGTGGCCTTCGATCTGCCCACGCTGATGGGCTACGACTCCGACCACGCGCTGGCGCGCGGGCGAAGTCGGCAAATGCGGCGTGGCCATCAGTTCGCTGGCCGACATGGAAGCGCTGTTCGAGCAGATTCCGCTGGCGCAGCGTCACCACTTCGATGACCATCAATTCGCCCGCCGCGGTGATCTGGGCCATGTATCTGGCGGTGGCGGAAAAGCAGGGCGCCGACTGGAAGACGCTTTCCGGCACGCTGCAGAACGACATCCTCAAGGAATACATCGCGCAGAAGGAATACATCTATCCGCCCGAGCCGTCGCTGCGCCTGGTGATCGACACGATCGAGTTCGGCGCGCGGCACACGCCGAAGTTCAATCCCATTTCGATCAGCGGCTACCACATTCGCGAGGCCGGCTCGACGGCGATTCAGGAACTGGCCTTCACGCTGCGCGACGGCATCGAGTACGTGGAGTGCGCGCTGCGGCGCGGCCTGGCGGTGGACGACTTCGCGCCGCGGCTTTCGTTCTTCTTCAACGCGCACAACGATTTCTTCGAGGAGATCGCCAAGTACCGCGCCGCGCGGCGCATCTGGCACCGCATCGATGCGCGAGCGCTTCGGCGCGCGAGATCCGCGCTCCTGGGCGCTGCGCTTCCACGCGCAGACGGCCGGCTGCTCGCTCACCGCGCAGCAGCCCTACAACAACGTGGTGCGCACGGCGCTCCAGGCGCTGGCCGCGGTGCTGGGCGGCACGCAATCGCTGCACACCAATTCGCTCGACGAAGCCTGGGCGCTGCCCACCGAATCCGCGGCCACGCTGGCGCTGCGCACGCAGCAGATCATCGCCTACGAAAGCGGCGTGACGAACACGGCCGATCCGTTCGGCGGCTCCTATTTCGTCGAAACGCTCACCAACGAAGTCGAGCGCGGCGCGTAGGATTACATCGAGAAGATCGATGCGCTGGGCGGCATGGTCGCGGCCATCGAGCGCGGCTATCCGCAGCGGGAAATCGCCGACGCCGCCTATCGCTATCAGATGGCTGTGGACCGCAAGGAGAAAATCATCGTCGGCGTGAACGACTACGTGACGGAGGAAAAGCCGATCGAGATTCTGCAGATCGACGAGAGCGTCGGCGCAGCGGCAGGCGGAACGCCTGCGCCAACTGCGCGCGGAGCGCTCGAAGAGGAAGTGCAGCCGGCGGCTCGACGCGCTGCAGCGACGCCGCCGCGGGCACGGAAAACCTGATGCCGTATCTCTACGAAGCCGTGAAAGCCTATGCCACGCTGGGCGAAATCTGCGACGCGCTGCGCGAGGTCTTCGGCACCTACGAGGAGAGTCGCCGTCACCTGATGCATCTCGACTCGACTTGCGACGTGCCGGCGCACATTTCGCATGCCGTTTGCAGTATTCTCTTCGCGCAGATGCCTGAGAAGAAAATTCGCGTATTGATCGCCAAGCCCGGCCTGGACGGGCACGACCGCGGCGCAAAGATGATCGCGCGCGCGTTGCGCGATGCCGGCATGGAAGTGATCTACACCGGCTTGCGCCAGACTCCGGAGATGATCGCCTCGGCCGCCGTGCAGGAAGACGTGGACGTGATCGGGCTTTCGATCCTTTCCGGCGCGCACAACACGCATCTGCCCGCGACTTGATGGAACTGCTGCGCGAAAAGGGCATGGACGACGTGACCGTGGTGATCGGCGGAATCATTCCCGAAGCGGATATTCCCGCCTGAAGCAGGCCGGCATCGCGGAGATTTTTCTGCCGGGCACGTCGACGCAGGCGATCGTCGATTTCGTCGCGCGCAGCGCGAACCGTAGCGCTGCCGGCGCGGCAAGGCTGACGCTACACTGTCGATGCGCCGCTGCGCGGCCGCACTTGCCGCCCGCATGCCGGACCGACGGGCAAGAATCGAGGTCCATGCCTGGCCAGCTCCGGTCATCGAACCCGCCATCGCATCGTCCGACTTCGCAGAAGAACGCGCGCCGCATGATCGACCTGCTCACGGAAATCAAGAATGAAGAAGCGCAAGCTGCACGAGGGCGGCGGCGCGCGAGGCGATCGAGGCGCAGCACAAGAAGGGCCGGCTGACCGCGCGCGAACGCATCGCCAAGCTGATCGATCCGCAAGTCGCATTTCTTCGAGCTGGGCCTCTACGCCGCGTACGAGATGTACGAGGAATGGGGCGGCGCGCCCGCGGCAGGCACGGTGACCGGGCTTGGCGCGCGTGGCCGGGCGCCTGGTGATGATCGTCGCCAATGATGCCACGGTGAAGGCCGGCGCGTTCTTCCCGATGACGGCGAAGAAAGTGATTCGCGCGCAAAACATCGCCATCGAGAATCGCATTCCCGACGATCTATCTGGTGGATTCGGCGGGCATTTTTCTGCCGCTTGCAGGAAGATGTTTTTCCCGACACGGACGATTTTGGGCGCGTCTTTCGCAACAACGCGGTGATGAGCGCGATGGGCATTCCGCAGATCACCGCCATCATGGGCATGTGCGTGGCGGGCGGCGCCTATCTGCCGGTGATGTGCGATCACATTCTGATGACGGAAGGCTCGGGCCTGTTCCTGGCCGGGCCCGCGCTGGTGCAGGCCGCCATCGGCCAGAAGGTTTCGGCGGAAGAGCTGGGCGGCGCCAAGATGCACGCGCAGATCAGCGGCACGGTGGATTTTCGCGAGCCGGACGACGATGCCTGCCTGCGCGCGGATTCGCGCGCTGGTGGACAAGATGGGGCATCCGCCCGCGCGCGCCGTTCGACCACAAAGAGTCCGAGCCCCCGGCGTATCCGGCCGAGGAAATCTACGGCATTTTTTCCGCCGATCCCGGCCAAGCAATACGACATGCGCGAGATCATCGCGCGCATCGTGGACGGCAGCCGCTTCGAGGAATATCGCGCCGAGTACGGCCAGACGCTGTCTGTGCGGCTACGCGCGCATCGGCGGCTGGGCCGTGGGCATCGTGGCGAACCAAAAGAAAAACGTGCCGACCATCGACTCCGGCCACGGGCGAGAGGCGCATGGAGTTCGGCGGCGTGATCTACACCGAATCGGCGGATAAGGCGGCGCGCTTCATTCTCGACTGCAATCAGAATCTGGTGCCGCTGGTTTTCCTGCACGACGTCAACGGCTTCATGGTCGGCAAGGAAGCGGAGGGGAGCGGCATCATCCGCGCGGGCGCAAAGATGGTGAACGCCGTCGCCAATAGCGTGGTGCCGAAGATCACCGTGATCTGCGGCGGCAGCTTTGGCGCGGGCCATTACGCCATGTGCGGCAAGGCCTACGATCCGCGATTCATTTTTGCCTGGCCCACGGCGCGCTACGCGGTGATGAGCGGCGATTCCGCCGCCGGCACGCTGGTCGAGATCAAGATCAAGCAGCTCGAGCGCGAGGGCAAAAAGCTCTCCGACGCAGAGAACAAGCGAGCTGCGCGAATCGGTGCGCGCGCACCTACGAACAGCAGACCGACCCGCGCTACGCCGCGGCGCGGCTCTGGGTGGATGCGATCATCGACCCGGCGCAGACGCGCGAGGCGCTGATCTGGGCGCTGGAAGCCGCCGCGCTCAATCCGGAAGTGCGCGAATTCAAGACCGGCGTGCTGCAAACTTAACACGGGAGAAAAACAGATTCCTCGGCCTGCGCGAACCGCAGGCTTCAGAATGAGACTTGGCAGGCAGCAGTAGGAACAAACTCGGGCCGATCAATTCTCAGCGGCTTCAACGGGGTCTCACTCATTTATGGAACAAGTAAAAATTGTCGAATGCCCGCGCGATGCATGGCAAGGGCTGCCGCAACTCATCCCCACTGACGTAAAGGCCGGATACTTGCGGTTGCTGATGGAGACCGGTTTTCGCCACATCGATGCGGTGAGTTTCGTTTCTCCAAAACATGTCAAGCAGAGCAATCAGT
>CAVSYM010000033.1:0-69673 GCA_963732165.1 uncultured Acidobacteriaceae bacterium | reverse complement strand
TCTCTCTCTCTCTCTCTCTCTCTCTCTCTCTCTCTCTCTCTCTCTCTCTCTCTCTCTCTCTCTCTCTCTCTCTCTCTCTCTCTCTCTCTCTCTCTCTCTCTCTCTCTCTCTCTCTCTCTCTCTCTCTCTCTCTCTCTCTCTCTCTCTCTCTCTCTCTCTCTCTCTCTCTCTCTCTCTCTCTCTCTCTCTCTCTCTCTCTCTCTCTCTCTCTCTCTCTCTCTCTCTCTCTCTCTCTCTCTCTCTCTCTCTCTCTCTCTCTCCCCCCCCCCCCCCCCCCCCCCCCCCCCCCCCCTCTCTCTCTCTCTCTCTCTCTCTCTCTCTCTCTCTCTCTCTCTCTCTCTCTCTCTCTCTCTCTCTCTCTCTCTCTCTCTCTCTCTCTCTCTCTCTCTCTCTCTCTCTCTCTCTCTCTCTCTCTCTCTCTCTCTCTCTCTCTCTCTCTCTCTCTCTCTCTCTCTCTCTCTCTCTCTCTCTCTCTCTCTCTCTCTCTCTCTCTCTCTCTCTCTCTCTCTCTCTCTCTCTCTCTCTCTCTCTCTCTCTCTCTCTCTCTCTCTCTCTCTCTCTCTCTCTCTCTCTCTCTCTCTCTCTCTCTCTCTCTCTCTCTCTCTCTCTCTCTCTCTCTCTCTCTCTCTCTCTCTCTCTCTCCCTCTCTCTCTGCAAAATGCAAGCGCGCAATGGTGACTGGTGCCGGCCCAGAAACCGGAAAAGCAATTGCCGAAGTATTCGCTTGCGCTAGGCAGAGGGTGGTCGTGACGGACGCGGACGCTCCAAGTGGCGAATTCGTTTTTTCCCGGCGGATGTGATTTTACCGGCCTTAAATGTAGAGGGAGACAAAATGTCCGAATTGCGATTTGCAATTTTCGGCACCGGATTTTGGGCGCGTTATCAAATGGCGGCTTGGAACGAACTGGGGGGGGCCAGATGCGTCGCGGTGTACAACCGCACTCGGGCAACTGGCGAGGCTTTCGCGCGCGATTTCGCCATTCCCGCGGTTTACGATGATCCGGATGAATTGTTGAAGCGCGAACGTCCAGACTTCGTCGACATTGTGACCCATCCTTCGAGCCTTAGCGCTCTCGTCAAAACTGCCGCCGCCCACCTCGTACCGGTGATTAGCCAGAAGCCCATGGCGCCTTCGCTGGAGGTTGCGCGAGCGAACCTCAACGCCTGTCGCGATGCCGGCGTGCCGTATCTCATTCATGAGAATTGGCGCTGGCAAACCCAATTGCGAGAACTAAAGCGTGTGTTAAATGAGGGCGCGATTGGCCCTCCCTTTCGAGCTCGAATATCCATGGTCTCGTCATTCCCCGTCTACATCAATGAGCCTCAAATCAAGGATCTGGAGGAGTTCATTCTCACGGACATGGGTACGCATATTCTGGATCTCGCCCGGTTCCTTTTTGGCGAGGCCGGAAGGCTATACTGCCAAACTCAGCGGGTGCATAAAGATAACAAAGGTGAAGACGTCGCGTCGGTGATGATGACGATGGGCAGCGGTACCACAGTCACCTGTGAGATTGGTTATCCGGAGAGCCCCGTCGAGTGCGATTACTTTCCACAGACCCTCGTATTCGTCGAAGGGCCCCACGGTACGATAGAGGTCGCGCGTGACTATTGGGTGCGTGTCACAACGGCGTCCGGCACCCACTCGAAACGATATCCGCCAGTCCCATATAGGTGGGTTCACCCGGACTATCATGTCGTCCACTGCAGCATTGTCTCCTGCAATGCGAACCTTTTGAGCGCACTGCGCGCGGAAGGCTCAGCCGAAACGACTGCGGAAGATAACTATAAGACCCTGGAGTTGGTGTTCGCAGCGTACGAGTCATCTCGGCAAGAAAAGGTGATTCAGATCAGCTCAAAGGAGGTAGAGAATCGGACCAACCGGGAACATGTTGTCACGTAGGACCCCTGGGAACTGCATTCGATATTTGAGCGAGCGAATATACCCCGGACAGGGTGGTCAACGTGGACGACAGCACGACTGGAACGGGAACCGATCAATTCGACTTCTCAGGGACCTGGACCGTTTGTACTTCGTCATGCAGAGCAGCATACGACGGGGGCTGGCTTCGGTTCAGGTTGAGAACCTTCTGAAGGCCAGGAGCCTGCAGATTCCCACGCTGTGGCAACCGACTTTGCTTGCTCCCAGTCCCATTCCCCGGTCGATTGGCGGCTGAACTTTCCGGCGATGGAGCCAGTGGCATGGATCGGGCTGGCGCAGTGTTTCCAGCCTCTGCGGCCCTCTTCAAACCGTCCGCTTTGGGAGTCTACCGCCCCCCCCGGCTTCGCACTCTTTGCGGTAGCGGCGGTAGAGCTGCAACGCCATAATTTTGCCCTCAAAACTAGGCGAAATCACAACACTCATTGCACGTTATTGCACGCTGGAAGGGAGGAAATCTCGTAAGTTATTGATTCAAATTTGGGGCGGCTAGTGGGGATCGAACCCACGACATCCTGAGCCACAGTCAGGCGTTCTGCCGCTGAACTATAGCCGCCATCTACCCTATCGATTCTACCATCGAACTTGAGGCGTCTTGCGGGCGTCGGAGCCCGCAGGCGAAATCCCGAGCCAACGCGAGGGATCTGATGCAAATAGTCGCGGCGGTGGGATTCGAACTTGAGCCGTCTTGCGGGCGTCGGAGCCCGCAGACGAAATCCCGAGCCAACGCGAGGGACCGGATGGCCAACCACACCCTTGTCTTCAAGGTTGATATAGACCTTACCGGTCCCGTCTGAGGCCAGAAACTCGGGTGAATCGCCGATCTCCATCGGAGGATCGATTTTGGAGTTCTTCGAATCGATCTCCGGATGAATCGTCGTGTGCGCACCTCCATCATCATAGATGGCCAGCAAGCGATCGAGCACCGCGTCCTGGATGATGCCGTCAGTGTCCGGTAAATCTCCCTTGTTGGAATCGCCGACACACCGGAATCGCGTGAAGGCAATTGAAGGTAGTCCGCATGATACAGGCTTTCAGCGGGGTGCCTTGCCTGCTTCCAGCCACTGCTGCGCGGCGGTTTAGCGATGCGATTGATTGAAGGATCGTTTATACTTCTGGCACCACGTCAGTCTCAACGTTCTTACGCCGAGCTTGGCGGACCCGGCTGTTCCGTTAAATTTCTGGCAGGTTGCGAAGCGCGATATGGATGATTTTCCCTCGGGCCGCGATGATCCCCGTGTTCCAGGTCAAGGAGCCTCTCGCGGAGGCCGAGCGGCTCTTTCTTCCGATCCATCTGTCAGTTCGCTGACTCCGGTTCGCAACGATCAGTCGGCGCCGCCGCTGGATTCAGAAGCAACCATCATCGCTGGCGGATCGCTTCGCACCGGTTCTGATCCCGCTGCCGAAGCACATGCACAAAAGCCGGATGCAACGATCGTTGGCGCGCCGCCGCGCATAGACACGAGCGTAGCCCCAATTGTTTCGGGCGATGCCACCATCATCTCGGGGCCCTCCACTCGACAAATCCCACCTCCGGCAGCCACCTACGGCGCAAGCGCGATCCTTCTGCAAATCGGAACGGTTCTCGGCAACCGCTATGAGATTCTCGAACTCCTCGGCGAAGGCGGAATGGGAGCTGTGTACAAGGCTGCCGATCGCGAGGTGGATCGCATCGTGGCCTTGAAAGTCATTCGTCCCGAGATGGCCTCGAATCCCGAAGTCCTTGCCCGCTTCAAACAGGAGCTTCTGCTCTCGTCTCAGGTGACCCACCGCAATGTGATCCGGATATACGATCTGGGCGAAGCCGAGGGGCTGAAGTTCATCACCATGGAGTACCTGGAGGGTCAGAACCTCCACCAGATCCTGAGGCAACGGGACAAGCTCGCCACTGCGGAAGCCGTCGACATCATGGAACAGGTGGCCAGCGGACTTGCTGCCGCCCACCGGGAAGGAATCATCCACCGCGATTTAAAGCCGGCTAACATCATGCGCGACAAAAACGGCCGCGTTGCGGTGATGGATTTTGGATTGGCTCGTACCTTCTCCGGCGATGGCATGACCCGCACCGGCGCGATGCTGGGGACGGTTGAATATATGTCTCCGGAGCAAGCGCAGGGGATGGATGTAAAGGCCAGCTCCGATATCTTTACGTTCGGCCTCATCCTTTATGAGCTGCTGGCCGGGGTCGCACCCTTTCATGCGGAGAGTGCGATTGCCAGCTTGCTGAAGCGCACTCAGCAACGCGCCGCGCCACTGACCGACGTGAATAAAACTGTGCCTGCCGCGCTGAGCAATATCGTGGCGAAGTGTCTTGAGAGGGATCCGGCAAAGCGTTACCAGAACGCGGACGAACTGGATGCGGACCTGCGCGCCTGGCAAGGCCGCGGCGGAGACACGAGAATTTCTGCTTCATCGGGGCGGCTGCGCATAGGGAAGCTATCAGGGGTGCTTCTCGCAGTTACCGGCGTTCTGATTTTGGCGATCGCAGCCGGAACCTCCTGGTATGTCATCCGAGGGCGGCAGGCCGCGAAATCTCTGACCCATGCGCCCGTCTCGGTGCTGGTTGGCGACATTGCCAACCATACCGGCGACTCGGTTCTGGATAACACTCTGGAACCGATGCTCGGTGTGGCCCTGGAGGGCGCCAGCTTTATCAATGTCTATAGTCGAGGCGATGCTCGCAAGCTCGCCAAAAAGCTCCCGAACCCGAGCGACAATCTCGACGAGCAGGCGGCGCGGCTGGTGGCCGTAAACCAGGGCGTCAACGCGGTGATAACCGGCGAAATCGACTTGCACGACGGCAAGTACGATGTATCGGCGACCGCAGTGGACCCCGTGAGCGGCGACGTGCTGGCCAAATCCGATATCACGGTCGCCAATAAGCAGGAAATCCTGAGCGAGCTTCCCCGGCTGGCGGCGCCGCTGCGCAAAGCTCTGGGCGACACCACGCCAGCCTCGATCCAGTTCAACGAGGTCAGCGGAGGATTTACCGCCGCATCGCTCGACGCCGTTCATCAGGACTCGCTCGGCGTTGACGAGCAGTTCGCGGGCAATTTCCAGCAGGCGTTCGATTCGTTCCAGAAGGCGGCAGAACTGGATCCGAACTTTGCCCGGGCATACACCGGCATGGCGGCCATGGCCATGAACCTGGGCAGATCCGGAGACGCGGTGAAGTACATGAACCTGGCCATGGAACATGTGGACCGCATGACCGAGCGGGAACGCCTTCGCAACCGCGGTCTTTACTACCAAATCACGGGTGACTGGCCAAACTGCGTTCAAGAATTTACGCAGCTCGTCACTCGCTATCCCGCCGACCGCGTCGGTCAAAACGACCTTGCCAATTGTTATACGTTGTTGCGCAACGCGCCCAAGGCACTTGAGGCGGCCAGAAACGCAGTCGAGATTGTCCCCAAAGGGGTGGGCCAGCGTCTGAACCTGGCATTTATCAGTACCTTTGCGGGAGATTTTTCGGCGAGCGAAAAAGAGGCCCGCACCGCGCTTCAGATGAGTCCGTCTGCTGCGCAGGCGTACCTGGCACTGGCCGAAGCGCAGGTCGGTCAAGGAGAGATAGACAAGGCGGCTGATTCGTATCGTCAGCTTGAAAAATCCGGCCCGTTCTGGACTTCGACCGCCAGCGCCGGGCTTGCCGACCTTGCAGCCTATCAGGGAAAGTATTCGGAAGCGGCGCGCATTCTTACCGATGGCGCCGCAGCCGATGTGGCCGCGAAGATGACCGACAATGCCGCGAGAAAATACGCGGCGCTGGCGAACATGGAGCAGTTGCAAGGGCACAATGCGGAAGCAATGCTTGACCTTGGCAAGGCGCTGGCAATCAGCCAGGCTACCCCGATTCAATTGCTGGCCGCGATCGGCTACGTCGATGCCGGTGACATGGGCAAAGCGCAAAAGCTTGCCACCAGCCTTTCTGCCCAGATGTCGAGCGAACCGCAAGCTTACGGCAAGATCGTCCTGGGCTTGATCGCGCTGAAACGGAAAGACGCCAGGGAGGCGGTGAAGCAGATCACCGCCGCAAACAACCTGCTGGACACGTGGATTGGACGGTTCGAACTGGGGCGGGCCTATGTGGATGCGGGAGCGTTCACTGAGGCTGACTCGGAGTTCGACGCGTGTGTGAAGCGGCGAGGCGAAGCGATCGAACTATTCATGGACAACACGCCGACGTATGCCTACTTCCCGCCCGTGTATTACTATCAGGGCCGCGTGCGGGAAGGAATGAAGAGCGACGGATTCGCTGACTTTTATAAGTCCTATCTCAGCATCCGCGGGCAGTCGTCGGAAGATCCGCTGGTTCCCGAAATCCACCGCCGCATCGGTCAATAACCGGCACTGAAGCGAGCCTTCCGCAAACGGAGTGTCCTGCCCTTTCGGGCATTGGCAGGTGACAGCCAACTACAGTGCTAGAGTGTTGCTTCTGGCGCCGTCCTTTTGCGCGATAAAGTGTCAGAGCTTACTCATGCATTTCTCGCCGGTGGGATAACTCTCACGTACTTTGCCGTACTATGCGGGAGATACCCCTGTACCCCCCACCCCCGCCGCCCCCCCGGTGGTTTCTGCAAGCTCGTGATTTCAGGATCGTTGCCGGCACGGATCTGCATTAAGTAGTCTCCTTTGAAGAATATAAACCTCAACCTCTTCCAACTAAAGGACTTCGAACGGAACTGAATGAGCATGACCGCGGGCTGCCGCCGAAGAAGGCTTAGCCTGGTCGAGTCACCTGCATTCAAGCTTAACGAATTGGCTGACAAAACAAGCAAACGAAGGGCTGTCGCAAGTGGCTGAAGAGCGGTGAGTTGAATGATCTTTTGAAGGGGATGGACTTGACTGAGAGGTGGGCCGAACCCCAGCATTTCTCAGAGCATGTGCGAGAGGCTGCGAGAAGTGCAGGTTAGATCCAATGCTGTTCAGCCATAGCGGTTCCGGAATTGCTATTCCACGAAGGCAATACCGCCGAGTCGACCCGACGCCAAGGAGGAGCGACCTTTAGAGCATTTTCAGGGATGGTGTATCCGAGCAGGGGCTAAACAGCGAACGACCGGCGAATGGCGGGTCGATGAGGGAAGGACCATTTGGCTGAGGGATATTCTAGTTTTGTCATGTTGACGGCAAGTAGGCCGAAATAGCCATTGGTGCTTCCATTGGAGCCCGTTAAACAGCGTGGTCCTGGACTTTGTGCTCGAGTCAGTGGTGACGGCGGTTATTTTTCCTGTGGCTGCCGATCCCGTTTGGGAGAGTGCGTGTTTTTGCATTGTCCGGGCCGTTTGACATGACGTCTGGAGGTTGTGTTGGCGAAGGATAGGAAGAAAAGGAAGGCGCATGGGCTGGTGGCGGCACCGGTGATGGAGCCGAACGCGGCCGGGGTGGACATTGGAGCAACGGAGATTTACATCGCCGTTCCCGCGGATCGGGATATGCAACCAGTACGGCGGTTCGCGGCATTTACCGAGGACTTGAAAGCGGCCGCGGACTGGCTTGAACGCTGCCGAATCGAGACGGTGGCCATGGAGTCGACCGGGGTGTACTGGATTCCGTTATTTCAGATTCTGGAAGCGCGTGGGATGAAGGTGTGCCTGGTCAACGCCCGGCACGTGAAGAACGTGCCGGGGCGCAAAACGGACGTGAGCGATTGTCAGTGGCTGCAGTATTTGCACGCGGTGGGACTGTTGCGGGCCAGTTTCCGGCCGTCGGGGCAGGTGTGCGCGGTGCGGTCGCTGATGCGCTACCGGGAGAGTCTGGTGGGGCTGGCGGCGGTGCATCTACAGCACATGCAGAAGGCGCTGGATCAGATGAACCTGCAACTGCACCATGTCATCAGCGATCTGAGCGGGACGACCGGGATGGCGATTCTGGATGCGATTCTGGGCGGAGAGCGCAACCCGCTGAAGCTGGCCCAGTTGCGCGACCCGCGCATCAAGGCCAGCGCGGAGACGATCGCCAAGTCGCTGGTCGGAGACTACCGTCGGGAACATCTGTTTACGCTTCGCCAGTCGGTGACCGCGTATCGGAGCTACCAGCAACTGCTGGCCTGCTGCGATGTGGAGATCGAGCAGATGCTGGGCGAATTCTCCGATGGCGCCGGGCCGGACACAGCTGTGCTGGCTGATCCAAAAGACCGGCACAGGCCGCGGCGCAATGAGATGAAGTTCGACCTGCGCGGTCATCTGTATCGCATCTTCGGGGTGGATCTGACCGAAGTTCCCGGCCTCAATGCGCTGACCGCCCATACGTTGTTGACCGAAGTGGGTCCTGACCTGTCGGCGTTCCCCAATGTGGGAGCCTTCGCTTCGTGGATGGGGCTATGCCCGGACAACCGCGTAAGCGGCGGCAAAGTGCTCAGTTCGCACACCCGCAAGGTGAACAACCGCGTGGCAAGGGCGCTGCGCATGGCCGCGCAGTCGCTGTTCCGCAGCCAGTCGTGGCTGGGCCAATACTATCGCCGCATGCGTGCCAAACTGGGAGCGCCCAAGGCCATCACCGCCTCGGCTCACAAACTGGCTCGCATCGTCTTCCACATGCTTACCAACCGGCACGCCTACGATGAAACGGTCTTCGCACAGCAGGAAATACAAAACCAACACAGGCTCCAACAAAAGCTCATGCAGCAGGCAAAAAAATACGGCTTCCAACTTATCCCAATCACACAAAACTAGATGTGGTCCTTGGGAGGCTGCGGAAAAACCCATCCAACGAGGCAATTTCGCCTCAGACGATTCCGCAGGGGCTAAAGCCCTCGCTCATTTTGGTCGTCTTATCGGCACGACTAAAGTCGTGCCCTGTTACAAAACCTATCCGAATTGAGTTTTTCCGCACCTGTAAAGCCCAAAGCGATTGATGGGCGTTTTTGCGGCACGACTAAACAGGCTGCGGAAAAACTCGTTGGATGAAGCAATCTCGCTGCAGTCATTCCGGCAGGGGCTGAAGCCCCACTGTTTCTAGAGGCTTTATTGGCCCGGCTAAAGCCGTGCCCTTGTTACAAAGCCTCGTTTGTCGGCGTCCCTGCGAGTTTTTCCTCAACCTGTAAAGTCGTGCCCTGTTACAAAACCTATCCGAATTGAGTTTTTCCGCACCTGTAAAGCCCAAAGCGATTGATGGGCGTTTTTGCGGCACGACTAAACAGGCTGCGGAAAAACTCGTTGGATGAAGCAATCTCGCTGCAGTCATTCCGGCAGGGGCTGAAGCCCCACTGTTTCTAGAGGCTTTATTGGCCCGGCTAAAGCCGTGCCCTTGTTACAAAGCCTCGTTTGTCGGCGTCCCTGCGAGTTTTTCCTCAACCTGTAAAGTCGTGCCCTGTTACAAAACCTATCCGAATTGAGTTTTTCCGCAGCCTGTAAAGCCCAAATCGATTGATGGGCGTTTTTGCGGCACGACTAAAGTCATGCCCTGTTACAAGGCCTTGCCTCGGATACAGCAACTCAGAATTCGATTTAAAGTGAACAGCATTGAGGTTAGATCCTGCCCGAATTCGCAGCTGCACTATCCGTAGCGAACGGCTGCGCCGAGCGGCGTTTCCCTTGTGAAAACGTCACTCGGCTATCGGGACTTCGCATCAACGGAACAAAGGAAGCGGTATATGCCGCATCCGTCTGCTCCCTCAACTGCGCTCCCGCGCAGATCTACCATCACTGCCCGGTACCGGTCAGATACAGCGTTTGCGGACTATTACTGGCGCCATCGTTGATGATGACCTTGGCCGTTCTTGTCCCGACGTCGCCGGGCGTAAACGTCACCCCGATTGTGCAGCTGGCCCCAGAAGCCAGGGTTGCCGGAGACATGGGACAGGTATTGGTGACCGCGAAGTCACTTGCATCCGTCCCTGTGACCGTAATGCTGGAAATCGTGTACGAAACGCTATCGTTGTTTGTAAGCATTGCGGTCAACGGAGTCGTGCTCCTGGTGCCCTCGGCCTGTGCGCCGAAATCCAGGCTGCTTGGCGATACGCTTACAGGAGCCAGGCTCGGGACAACGCCGGCCCCGGAGGTCAGGTGTCCCGCGTAGTCCGTACCGCCGCAGCCTGTTCCGCCGAATACTACATCCGCTTTATAGGTTTCAGGCGTGCCGGCAGCGTCTTTGCCATTCGGGTCAGCGGTGCCATCCTCGGGGTTGACGCCCAGTACGTTGGAGTTCGTGGTAGTTGCATAGGTGGCGCTGAATGTGGAGTAGACCGCCGCTCCCCATTGCCATTGCAAAGTGATCCCCGGAGTGTCGGTTGAGAACGCCGCAGACCAGGATACGTTCTGGATGCCGGCCGGGAAGTTGGCGGGCGCCTGGAACGCAATCCCGGCAACGAAGGTATTTCCGGTCATATCCGCTGCCGGGATTGAAGTACTCCATCGATTGCTTGTGGTGCTGAACGACGAACCCAGCGCCGAGGTGGAGTTAAATGTCACGACCGCGTTGGGAACGGGCAAGCTGTAAGATGTCCCATTGGCCGTGAAATTGATCGTCGAGTCGGTCATGTAGAGCTTGACCTGCGCCGGTTTCGAACCCGTCGGCAGCCCTTTCACGTTATTGATCACGGCGTTGAACCAGATGTAGTCCCCTGCCTTGATGACCGCCAGATGACGGTCGTAGTGAAGGGCCACTCCGCCGCTGTTGGTGAAGATGCCGCCAATAATGGACCCGAAGAAGTCGGAGCCGCCGCTCAGATTGACAGGCGCATTGGGCGCGTACACCGTCGCATAGCTGCCCGACCCGCCGGAGAGATTCACCCCCTGGGAACCGGAATAGGAGAACTGGAGGTTGGCTGGAGCTTGCGTGGGGTTTTGCATGGTTCCACCGCTGAAGTCCAGGGCGGGATTGCCTCCGTTAAGCGAAGCGCCCGCGATGTTCACATATACAGGCCCCGAGTCGACGTAAAGAGCGCTGTTGCCGCTCAGCGTGAGGCTGTTGATGTTGTATGTGCCGGCGCTCAAGTGCGCAGTGGTGCCGCCGCTCAAGTTAAGGTTCCCGTAGGAGCCGGGGGCCAGGCTCACCGTTCTGGACCCGGTATTGGTGCAGCCGGCTATCGATCCACAGGAACCGGAGATGTTCTGGTTGTTGACGGGAGGCGTATTCGGCATAGGAGGTGGAGGATAGTTGCCGGGGCCATCGAGCGACCCCACTCCGCCGGATGGCTGTCCACCCTGGTCGCTCCAGTAGCCGGAAGGCACCTGGCTGCAGTTTTGGTTCCACACCGACACGGCGCCGTAGATGGCAGTATTCCGGCCACTGAGATTCACGGTCCCATTGGAGCCCACATCGCCACCGCTCAGTGTGTGAGATGAGCTGAAACCAAGACTGGAATCGAAACTATCGACTGAGCTGCCACCGCGCATATTGATGCTGTCGCAGCCGAATGCTGTGGCAAAGATGGCGTTGTTAAAGAGCGAGCCGCCCTTTATCGTGCTCACTCCGCCGCCGGCAAGCGAAACGTACTGTTGTGAGCCACTCGTGCCGTCGTCGTTGCTGGTTATCGTCAACACAGCGTCGAGTGCGCCGGTATCGACCGGGGCGAACACCACCGTGATGGTGCAGAAGTTGTTGGGCGCCGTGTAGCCGAGGGAAGTCGGACAATTGTTGGTCTGCTTGAAGTCGGCCGGGAAGCTTCCGGACAAACTTATGTTGATTGGGGTCAGCGCCGCATCGCCGGCATTGGTGAGCGTGATTTTGATTCCCGAACTTGTAGAGTTCACGTTCTGGTTGCCGAACGAAACGAAGAGCGGGCTGAGGCTGACGATGGGAGTGGCCCGCACCGACTGGTTAATGGCTGGGCTGGTGCTGCCGGTGAAATTGCCATCCCCGCCGTAGATTGCCGTGATACTTTCCGCGGCGCCTGCCGGCAGGCTGGATGTGCTGAAGGCCGCCTGGCCCTGGTTCAGCGTGCCGGTCCCAATTTGCGATCCGTTGTCGTAGAACGTCACTGTGCCGGTTGGCGTTGTTCCACTGTATTGCGGCGTAACCGTGGCCGTGAACGTTACTGACTGTCCGAAGGTGGAAGTATTGCCCGTCGAAGAGGAAGTTACCGCGGTCGTCGAAGACGCCTGGCTGACTTGCACGGTCCCGGACACATATCCAATCGAGTAATTCGGATCCACTGCGTTCGAGCACATGCTGACGAAGGATCCGACCGGAGAGGTGCTGGTTGCCGACGTGGTGCAGATCGGCTGGCTGGTCAGGTTGGACGCGCTCTCGTGGTTCACAAATCCCGTATAAGCAGGCACGACGGGGGGCACAGGCCCGCCGTAAGTCATCGAGGCGCTGCTGGCGGTAACGATCAACGGAGTGGTATTGATTTTGTCTGTGATTGTGCCGCTCGCATTGTTGTAGGTACCGGTGGTATCGGTGAAGGTCCAGGTGTCGGCATAGGTGCCGGCGGCGGTGTGCGTTGTCGAATTCAAGTTCAGCCCGGACAGGCTGACTCCACCAACTCCGATAGCCGTACCGGTTGCGGTATGCGGCTGACCGTTGTAAGTGACGCTGTACGGAGTGACATTGATGGTGGCAGATGCGCCGCCGATGGTCAGCGTGCCGTTCACATAGAGGAACGAGTAATTGGCCGCGGCCAGCGTGCCGGTGGATACCGTGATTGGATAGTTGCCAGGACCGCTTGCTGCAGTTGCCGTTGTAGACAGCAGTGGAGCGCCGCTGACCACCGAAGCTGACTCATTGTTCACAAAGCCGCTGTATGCGTAAGTCAACGACGGGAGCGGCTGACCGTACACAATGGTGGCGTTGTTTGCCGTCACCTTGAGCACGGCCGGGTAAATGGTGAATGACTGGGTAAGTGACGCCGCGCTGTAGGTGCTGTTTCCCGGCGCGGACGCGGTGATCGAACATACGCCGACTCCGGTGATGTTACCGCTCGTAGTGCATGGGCCTGATGCCGTGAAGCTGACTGCCAGGCCGGAGGAAGACGATGCGCTCAGTGAGAACGTGCCTCCGTATTGCGCATTGGCGAGGGTCGGGAAGTTGATTGTCTGCGACGCCGTGTTGGAGCCCTGGGGCAGGATGGTAAACGTGCCCGACACAGAATTGGCCGCGTTGTAGTAGGGTGGATTGCCCGGTTGCGCCAGGTTCGTGCCCGGCTGCGACGCGGTGATGGTGCAGCTTCCCGTGCTGTTGAGTGTGACCACGGCCGAGGAAACACCGGAGGTCGCGTTGACCGACTGGCTGCCGACGGCGCAGGATCCCGTGGCGGCGAAGTTTACCTGCAATCCATTCGAGGCGCTGTTTGTCTCGGCAGTCGCGGTGACCGTGACGGTGGAACTGGAAATCGAGACGGAGCTCGGCAACGCGCCAAGGACGATGGTCTGGTTATTGGTAATCACGGCCGGCGGCGACGGCGCGCTTTGGCGCGGGGTCGGATCGATGACCGGTATCGGAAGGAGAGTGGTCGATATCGTGTAGGCCACGGTGGTTGCGCTCACATCCGGATTCGTGTCGGTGAAGGTTGTCGCCGGTGGGTATCCATTCACACCGCTGACGCTGCCTATCGCAATCGGCGTGCCGCCATCCGCGCTGCGATAGATCGTATAGGTAGCAACCACGCCGAAGGCGGGCGCAGTCCAATTAAGCACGATCGGCGCTCCCATGGCGGACGACGTCGGCGTCTCGGTGGGTAAAGACGGAGGCCGAACGACCGAGTTGGCCGTTTCGTAAGTCATCTCGTTGGTAGAGGCGCCCCCGCTGCCGAGCGTGACAATGCCGCCGCTGCCCAGTGCGATGGAGCCGCCGCTGCCCAGCGTAACAATGCCGCCGCTGCCCAGAGTGACCACACCGCCGCTGCCCATGGTGATGAGGCCGCCGCTGCCCAGCGTAACAATGCCGCCGCTAATCATGGTGATGTTGCCGCCGCTGCCCATGGTCACAATTCCACCGCTGCCCAGCGTGACGTTGCCGCCACTGCCGAGAGTCACGATGCCGCCGCTGCCGGTGAATGTGTAACTGCCACCGGCGTCAATCGGGATTGGACTTCCGCCCAGGGGCGTGACTGTGCCACCGCTGCCGAGCGTAACAATGCCGCCGCTGCCGAGCGTAACAATGCCGCCGCTGCCAAAGGTGATGATGCCGCCGCTGCCCAGCGTGACGAGCCCGCCGCTGCCCAGCGTGACGATGCCACCGCTGCCCAGCGTCACGGTGCCGCCGGCGCCCAGCGCAGCCGCCCCGCCGCTGCCCATGGTCACGATGCCGCCGCTTTCTGCAGACAGAGCGCCGCCACCACCGAGCGTGACGATGCCGCCACTGCCGAGGGTGACAATGCCACCGCTTCCGAGCGTAACGATGCCGCCGCTGCCCATGGTGACAATTCCGCCGCTGCCCAGCGTGACCAGTCCGCCACTGCCCAGCGTGACGATGCCGCCGCTGCCGCCTGCCGTATAGCTGCCGCCGCTGCCCAGCGTGACAAGGCCGCCGCTGCCGAGGGTGACGATGCCGCCGCCGGAAGGCGCGATTGTGGCTGTGGCTCCCAGGGTTGCGGTTCCTCCGCTGCCCAGGGTGACGATGCCGCCACTGCCAAGTGTGATGATGCCGCCGGCGCTATCGAGGGTGTAAGTGCCGCCTGTCGAAGGAACCGTTACTGAGCCGCCGCTGCCCAGCGTGATAAGGCCGCCACTACCGAGGGTGACGAGGCCGGCGCCAACGCCGACGGTGCCGCCGCTGCCCAGCGTAACAATGCCGCCGCTGCCCAGCGTGACAATGCCGCCGCTGCCCAGCGTGACGATGCCGCTGCTGCCCGGCGAGATGGTACCCGCGCTGCTTAGCGTCACGTTTCCGCCGCTGCCCAGAGTCACGATTCCGCCGCTGCCCAGCGTGATGGTGCCGCTGTTGCTCAGGGTCGCAGTTCCGCCGCTGCCCAGGGTGATATTGCCACCATTGCCCAGCGAGACGGTGCCGCCGCTGCCCACTTCCACATTTCCACCCGCAGAGATATTCAGCGGCGCTTGAGAAGAACCGAATGAAAGTACACTGGCCAGCGATGCGAGCTCACCGCCGGTAGCGCCAACCTGGCGCAGGTCGAGATTGGCCACGTCGTTGTATCCGAGCATCTGCGTGTACGACACGCCATCGAAGCCGAGGTTCTGCCCATTCGACCACGCCGGAGTGACGGGTGCGATGGGTCCATCCACGCGATAGCCGGTATCGCCGGTGAGCGGAGTGCCGTCGCAATGCATGATCGCTGCGCTGGCCGTCGTGCTGGGTGCAGTGGAGGTGTACCAGGCCGAGGTTGAGAACGTCGCGGGATTGAGGGAGCCATCCGTGAGGTTGACCACGGAAGCCAATGAAACCTCGTTCAGCGTTTCGAGGGACTGGTTGGAGTAGGCAACGGCCGCACTCGGTCCCACTCCATCAAGCTGGAAGAGATAGTTCATCGAGCTCTGGTAGTTCGGCTTGCAATTGACGTCGAAGGTTGGGACGTAGCTGCCCGGTGTGTTGTAGTAGAGGCCGCCGTGGCTCAAGCCGAGCGTGTGGCCAATCTCATGGAATAACGTGCCGGCTATGACGTTGGCGCGCTTGCTCATGTCCTGGTTCGGCACGGTCTCCCAGAGCGCCAGCGAGACGGCTGAATCGGCGCCTCCCAGATCGGAGTAACCGGAGATGCTGGTGACTGTGCCGGGGGTAAGGCCGATCTCAGGTTCCGGCATTGTGCTGTTGGGATAACTCCAGTTGGGAACACCCGGAGTGGCCATAATCATTGTCTGCGAGTCGGGACATGAACTGGTGTTGTACACCCCGTTCAGGCTCGGGTCTCCTAGCACGCCTGAAATCGTGATGCGGGTGGGGCATTCGTAGGGTTGCAGGTTGCCGCGGTCGATTGTGCCGACGGTGGTTACGCCATTGACCACCTGTATCGACGTCAAGGTCGCATAACGGGTGTTCCAGGCCGGGACCGCCAGGGAGTGACCGAAGAGAACGTAGTGATAGCTGTCCTTCTGCCCGTAGGGGAAACGAGGACTGCAATCGCCGCCCGCCGCGCAGGAAGCAAGATTGCGCGGCCACAGCTTGGAGAATTCGAGGCTGTTTTTCCAGCCGATGACTCCCGGTTCGCCGGGGAACTGGCATAGCTGTGCCGGAGTGGTGGAAGTGTTATCCATGCAGGTGCTTTCCGGAACCGCATTGCCGATTTCGAGATGGAGCGTGACGCCGGCCGAGGCGAATGACTGCTTGACGATGGCCAGCGGATCGTTGCCGCTCGAGTCCGGCGCGGGGAAGAGATTTTCCTGGCTGGGATCGCACGCGCCGTTTGAGAGCACGGCGCCGCACATGTAATCGAGCTGTACGAAGAGGTCTTTTTCCCCGTGTTTTGCGCCCGGCAGCGACACCCACGATCCGGTCTTCGCATCGTAGTATCCCGGCTGCCCGGCATAGAAATCGCCGGTCGTGGGGCCGGTTTTCCACACGTCCAGAATTCCGTCGTTATCGCTGTTGTTAACCAGGGTGGAGAGAATCACCGCTGCATAGGCATTGCCGGAATCGATCGGTGCGCTGAACTGGCTCGCGTGTGCCCCCAGCGTGACGGGACCGGAGCTGTTGCTCCAGCTTCCGCCGGCGGCGAAGAGAGTCGTGCTCTCTCCAGTGCCGACCGCGTCATAGAATCCCTGCATGTTCTGCGTTGTCGATGCGGATGGCAGAGCTGAACCGTCATAAATCACAACCGCCTTGAGGGGGAAGTTCGGCGACAGCACCCGGTAGATGACCACCAGGCTTGCTCCTTCGGTGAGTGGAAATGCGGATCCTCCCGCATCGGGGAGCGAGACGGTGAACGCGCCGGAGGCAAAACGCACTCCATTTGCGCCGATCGGGAAATAAGCATTCACATCGGCGCGATACACGCGCAGCGTTCCTGTTAACGTACCGTCGGTGTAGTTGTCGAGGTCGCTTCCAATCTGCTGCCCGGTGATGGGATAACCGAGGAAGGTTCCGTTGCCTCCCGAAGGCGATGTCGTATTCTCGAGTGTCTCCCAGTAAAGGAAACCGTCAATGATGTCGGCCCCGTCGGGAACGCCCTGGCTGACTCCGGGGTTGGTGGTGCTATCGGCGATGGTGATGGTTCCGGTGGCCACGCCGCCTTTGCCGAGTCCGCGCAAAGTAACTCCCGCGGAGGCGTAGTCGCCGGTTACAAAGTAATTATTTTCGAGAGTGAGCGGGTTGGGCACCGGCGGCGATGCAGCGCCACTTGAGACCAGCAGCCGGACTGCCGATCCGGGATTGACCATCGTTCCAGCGGCGGGATTCGAAGCGATCACGCTGCCGGAGGGGATGACGCTGCTGGACGCAGTGCTGACCGTTCCCATGGCCAGACCGGTATCCGTAATGGTGGTCGAAGCCGACGCTTGCAACAGGCCAACGACGTTGGGGACGGCTACTCCAACTGGTTGTCCGTTCAAGCCGCCGTTGCCGACGAGATTGACCGTCTGCAGAGCCACAAGAGGAGAGAGATTCAGCGTGTTGTCAGTGAAGCTGGCCGAACCGGTCAGGTAGCCAGTGGTTTGCGGCGTGAAGCTGAAGCTCTCACTGCAGCTCCCGCCCGGCGCCAGAGAAAATCCGCTACCGCAATTTCCACTCTCCAGGAAGTTCGATCCGAGGGACGGAACAAGCGAGCCCGCGAGCAGTTGGTTGCCGACGTTTTGAACAGAAACCAACTGCGGGCTGTCGGCGCTGGTGCTGCCCACATTGGTGAGGGCGAAGTTGAACGATGGCGGCAGTAACCGAGTCACCTCGACAACTTGGCTGGCGTGAGCGTTTGCGATGAAGATGTCTCCGCCTGTATCCACCGTCGCACCGAGCGAGACGATCCCGTTGGCAACGACGACCGCACAGCTGCCGGGGGTGCAGCTCGCCTGGCAGGCGCTGCTGGTGCAGCCCGCCGGAACCTCCACCACTTGTTCAAGGGTGGTATCGGAGACGAAGACATCGCCCGCGGCATCCACCGCCACGCTTTGCGGCAATTGCCAATTGCTGCCGATCGAGACCTGGCAGCCGCTGGTTGTGCAACCGGCCGGAACTTCCACGACTTGTTGGAGGCCGCCATCGGCGATGAACAGATCACCCGCTGCATCCACGGCCAAGCCGATTGGATGAGAAGCAGGCCCGGAACCAGTCACCGGGTTATACACCACGGTCTGGGGGCCTCCATTGGCTGGTACTTTGACCACTTCACTTTGACCGTAACTGCCGATGAATACATCGCCCGCACCATCCACCGCCACTCCCAACTGGCTACTCAGACCGCTGCCCACAGTGGTCTGACATGCGCTGTTGGTGCAGCCAGCTGGGATCTTCACTACTTCGCCAAGGTTGTTATCCGCGACGTAGACATTGCCGGCTCCATCCACCGCCAGGCCCTGCGGGTACTCGAGCCCGGTACCCACGGTGGTTTGAGTGCCGTTCGCCGCAACTTTCACAACCTGTCCGACGTCTGTTGCGATCCCCTCGGTTTGTGCGATGAAGAGATCGCCCGCCGCGTCTACCGCCACGCTGTTAGACACAAACGAAGAATTCCCGGAGTAAACCGTGGTCTGCGCCGCCGGGCTGAATGCAGCCGCCGGTGCCTGTCCAATGCCATAGATCGGCGTAGTTGCAACGAGGTTTCCGCCGGTGTCATAAAGTTCGACCGCGCCCGCACGCAATCCAGGCGCGCGCGGGGCAAAGTTGACATTCACATTGCAGGTATTGCTTTGCGCGATGGTGCCAGTACAGGTGCTGCCGCTGCCGAGTGAGAAGTCGAGGCCGGTTGCTCCCTGCGTGACCACCTGGATGGCGCCAACGGTCGTGGTCGCAGCCAGGTTGAAGGTTACCGGGAGAGTCGCGCTGCACGGCGCCGGCGTGCTCACTCCCGATGGGCAAACATTCACGTTGCCGAAATTCTGCTGGACAAAATCCGCGATGGCGTTCGCGGACTGATTCATGGTTACGCTGCAAGTCGGGCTGGTCCCCGCACTCGCGCAGGCGCCGCTCCAACCCAGGAAGGCTGAGTTGGCAGCCGAGGCCGCCGTCAGCGTCACTAGAGCTCCGCTCGAATAATTTCCCGAACACGTTCCCGAACCGGCGCCATTGGCTTCGCTGCAACTGATCAGTCCGTCGCCGGATGTCACCGTGCCTGAGCCATTGCCCACGTCCGTCACCGTGAGCGTATTGTTGGCAACGTTAGCAGTAAAATTGGCGACGATATTGTTGTTCGCCGGGGTGATTTCCACATTGCAAATCTGGTTCGAACCATAGCTCGAGCACGCGCCGCCCCAGCCTGCGAACGTATATCCCCCTGCCGCAGCCTCGATAAAGGAATACGTATATCCGCTCGTCAGGCTCGCCGAACATCCGCTCGCTCCAGCGGTTCCATTGGTGATGCCGCAGTTAATCCCCTGCGGATCGGACGACACCGAACCGCTGCCCGTGCCCGTCACACTAAACGTCACGGGGAGTCCGTAACTCAGGCCGGTGAAGCTGATGGTTTGCGTAGCAGGACTGCCATTTAAAGAGTTGTCGGTCGCTTGAGCTGTGCCGCTATACAGACCGAGGGTCGTGGGATCGGAGTAGTAGTTGTTCACGCATGACGCAGCCGGCGCGAGGGTAAACGAATTGCAGCTGGAGTTGGCCAGATCCTCATAAATGTACTCGCCCGAGACAGGCCCTACAGTTCCCGTGAGCGGCTGGTTGCCGACGTTCTGAACTGTAAGCGGGGTATCCTGACTTTGGTAGTCCTCCCCTGTGTCAAAGCTCACCAAAGGCGTCGAGCTGTTGACTTCATACACTGTCTGGACGCCCTGATCTCCGATGAAAAGATCGCCCTCTGCATTTACGGTTAGTCCGCTGGGGTAATTCAGAATGACGGGGTTCGCCAGGGTCTGCACGCCGCTGGGTGTAACCTCAAGCACTCGCCCGTTTGGGGCATCGGCGATATAGACATCGCCCGCTGCATCCACCGAAATATCGTACGGTTGACCCAGTCCGGTGGTGGGAACAACGGTCTGGACGCCGCCAGGCGTAATCTTCTGCACGCTGGGCGGAATCGACAGCGACTGATTGCCGCCATCCCCGACGAAGACATCGCCGGCCGTATCCACCGCGACGCCCCACGGTTGCTGCAATCCGGTGAAGGGTACCGTGGTCTGGACGCCACCAGACGTAACTTCAACCACCCGTCTGTTGTTTTGGTCTCCGATAAAGACATTGCCGGCACCATCAAGCGCGATACCGATCGGGTAGTTCAGCCCGCTGCCCACCGTAGTCTGCACGCCGCTGGGAGTGAGCTCTACTGCATACGGCAGGTAGAGGTCCACGATGAATAGGTCGCCCGCTCCATCCACTGCCACGCCGACCGGGGCTGGGGCTTGTCCAGGGGCGGAGGTGTATGCGCTTAATACCGTGGTCTGGACGCCACCTGGCGTGACCTTTAAAACATAGCCTGCCCTATTGCTGCTGCCGTAATTCGCAATGTAGAGATCGCCCGCCCCATCAAGCGCTACGCCGACGGGGTAATTCATATCGACGGCGGTCACAGTGGTCTGGTTGCCTGGAGAAAGGGCAGCTGCCGGCCCCTGGCCAATGCCGGAAACCAGCTGGGTCAGCAACACATTACCGCTGCCGTCGAGGAGACTCACTGCACCCAGGCGCAATCCCGGCGCGGTCGGCGTGAAGTTGACGGTCACCGTGCAGGACAGGCCGGAAGAGAAGGTATTACCGCTGCAGGTGTCGCTCGCCTCTTGAAAGTCAAGTCCAGTGGCGCCCTGTGTGACCACCTGAACTGAGTTGACCGTGGTGCTCGCCGTGAAATTGAACGTTACCGTTTGGCTGGTGCCGGTGCATCCCGAAGGGCTTCCTCCCGTGCAAACGTTGACGCCGCCAAAACTCCCCTGCGCAAAACTCGCGCTCACACTCTCCGCTGCGTTCATGGTCACGGTGCACTGCGTGCTCGTACCGAAGTTCGAGCATGCGCCGCCCCAGCCGGTAAATGTCGATCCCCCAGTCGCCTTCGCCGTCAGCGTTACCGAGGCCCCGCTCGAATCACTCTCTGAACAGGTTCCCGTGACGCTTCCGCCGCTAATTGCGCAGCTAATAGCCGGTGAGGCCAAAGAATTCGATGTCACCGAGCCTGCGCCCGTCCCCAAGTCGGTCACCGTCAGCGTGTAACCAGAAATAAAGTTCGCGATGATATTCGTAGGCCCGGTTATTCCTATCGTGCAGTTTTGATTCGGGGCGAAGCTTGAACAGGCGCCCCCCCATCCAGTAAATACAGTTCCCACAATCGGAGACTCGTAGAATGTATACGTATTTCCGGTGAGGGCGGTCTCCGAACATCCGGCCTGGGCAACTCCGCCAACTATCGCGCAGTTAATGAGCGAGGACGACACGTTACCGGTTCCCGTCCCCGTCACACTTACTGTTACCGCCGACCCCCCGCCCGTGCCCGTGCCGCTGAGATTGATGGTCTGCGTTGCGGGAGCGCCATTCAACGAGTTGTCGCTCTCTTGAGCCGAGTCGCTAAACGCACCGGTACTCTGCGGCTCGAACTCGAAGTTCTCAGTGCAGAGTGTGCCGGGGTTCAACGAAAACGAACTGTTGCACGTGCTGGTGACTTCAGCGAAGTTGGTGGTCTGGACCGATGCCACCGAGCCGTTCAGCGCCTGGGTGCCGATGTTCTGAATCGTGACGGGGTCCGGGCCAAGCTCGAGACCGATGCTTGTAGAGCCAAAGACGACCGATGGCGGCTGAGACTGATCGATCTCATAAACAGGGGTGCCGTCGGTGACGAAGAAAACCTGTCCTGTTGAGGTGACGGCGACCTCGGACGGATCGGGTGCTCCGCCACTGGTCCACAAAAGGATTTGGCAGCTCGGCGTGGTGCAGCCGGCTGGAACCTCCACTACACCGCCGGCGTCGATTTGCGTACCTATCGTAAGGGCGACGTCGCCTACGATTATGTCGCCCGCGGCGTCCACCGCCACGTCTTGCGGACTGGCCCATCCGGAGCCGATAAGGGTTTGGCAGCTGGTGGTTGTGCAGCCGGCCGGGATTTCCACGACCTGGTGGAGACCGCTATCGGCAACGAAGAGATCGCCTGCAGTATCTACGGCCATGCCTCCCAGCGAATTACCTGGCGGGTTGTACAGCGTGACATTGGGCCCTCCATTGACGGGAATCTCAAAAACGCCAGTGAGGTTTTGGGCGACGAACACATTGCCCAACGCATCTACCGCGACGCCAATGGGACCGGGGTGCGAAGAAGGCGCGTAGATCACACTCGCGCAGGCTGCGGTGGCGCTGGTGCAGCCCGGCGCGAGCTTGACGACTTCGCCATAGGTGTTGAGGCTGGGGTCCGCAACATACAAGTTGCCTGCTCCATCGATCGCCACACTATACGCAGTACTGAAACCAGTGGCCACAGTGGCTGGGGTGCCGTTGTACGGCGGCGCGAGTTCCACCAGGCTTGGGCCGGTCAAATGGTACAAATTGCCGAATGCATCGGTCGTGACGCCCGAGTACCCGGTCAGGTTTGCGACCGGATTTACCTGGCTGCTGGAGGTGACCGCCGGGTAGTTGCCCGTGATCGAGGGACCGAAAGCAGCCTCGGCGCCTTGGCCAATGCCGGAGATGAGCTGGGTGACTGCCTGCGGGGTGTTGCTGGTGACTACTACCGCGCCCATGCGCAATCCGGGCGCTTGTGGCGTAAAGGTCACGTAGACAAAGCAGGAACCTGGCGCAGGTACGATTTCGTAGCTGCAGTGGTCGCCGCCGGGTTGCAGCTGAAAGTCGGTGCTGATGCCGAATTGGCCATCGGTAAGCACCTGCACTCCAAGGGGCTCGACGTAGCCTTCGCCATTGGACGGGAAATTAATCGTCACCATCATGGTGGTGCTGCATGGTGCGCTGCCGATTCCTCCAGGGCAAAGATTTGCGGTGCCGAAATCCGCCTGAGAAGCGAAGTTCGCGCTCACATTCTGCGCCTGGCTCATGGTGATGAAGCAGATCGGATAGTTACCCGTGCTGGCGCAGGCTCCGCCCCAGCTCACGAAGGTCGATCCGCCACTCGCATTGGCAGTCAGCGTGACCTGTGCTCCGCTCGCATAATTTGCCGAACATGCTCCAGTAACGCTTCCGCTCGACTCGCTGCAGCTGATCGCGGTCATGTTGTCGGTGACCGAACCTCCGCCCCCGCCTGCTTCGCTCACATTCAACAGGTACTCGGCGCCATTTGTGCCATTTGCCAGACTCGTGCCGCTGAAGTTGACGTCTTGCCATAAATTGCTATTCAGGGAATTGTCTGCAAACAGGGCGGTGCCGGTTTGGGTAAAAGGCGTGCTGCCGGTGTCCAAGCCGCTCGTCAGGGGATCGAAGCTGATGCTCAGATTGCAATCGGCGCCCTGCGCGAGCGAGAAGGTGGTGTTGCAATCGGGCGGCGTGCCGGAACCGGGAACCTCGTAGAACGCGGGATTATTGAGTATCGGCCAGGAGGAGGTTGCGGTCAGCGCCTGGTTGCCGATATTTTCGAGCGTGATGGATTCTGGACTGTCGCCGCTTATGCTGCCCACGGACGACTCGGAAAAGGTGAGACCGGCGAATTGCTGGAGGATTGCGTCCACCCTGCTGAGGCCAAGATCTGCGATATAGACGTCGCCCCCGGAATCGACCGCCACGCCATAAGGCCCGAAGTTGCCGCCCAATGAGAGTTCTGTCGCGCTTGCCACAACAAGTTGACAGCTTGCGACGTTGCAGCCGGCGGGAATCTCCACTACCTGCTGCAGACCGCTATCGGCGACATAGAGATCGCCGGCAGCATCCAAAGTCACGCTATCGGGCTGGTTCCATCCGCCGCCCACCTTGGTTGGTATGCTCCCGCCTGGCGGGAGCTCCAGGACCTCTTTATCGCCGGAGTCTGCGATGTACACATCGCCCGCAAGATCCACCGCCAAGCCGTTTGGCACGAAACTTCCACCAGGGCTGTACACAGTGATTTGCGATCCTGTGTTGGAGGCGGGAACCTCGACGATTTCCCGCGCATTCTGATCGCCGATGAAAAGATCGCCCGCCGCATCCAACGCTACCGCCGTCGCGGCTTGAAGCGCGCTGCCCAGGTTGTTCTGGCAGGCCTGCTGTGTGCAGCCGGCGGGAACTTCAACCACAGAACCCGCGTACTGGCCGATAAATACATCGCCAGCGCCGTCGACTGCTGCGCTCTCCGGAAAGTTCACCTCTGACGCAGTCGCCACGGTGCTTACAGCGCCGTTCGCCCCAACCTTCACCACATTCCCGCCGCCGGTGTTGGCGATAAAGAGATCGCCGGCTGCATCGACCGCCACCCCCTCCGGCGATGACAAGGTTTGGCTCCCGGTGCTTTGGACAAGCGTTATCAGCGGACTGAACGCAGCCAGAGGCGCCCCGCCAACGCCGTAGATTTGCGTGGTCAGCAAGGGGATTGTACTGTTGGTGCTGCTGAAGAGCTCTACCGCGCCCTGCCGCAAACCGGGCGCGACAGGCGTGAATGTGACATTGACCGTGCAGGCGCCTGGCCCTGTGACTGTCCCGCTGCACGTGCTGCCGCTGGCCAGCGAAAAATCGAGGCCTTGTGCGCCTTGTGTGGCAACTACGGGCGTGCCGAAATTGGTGGTTGTCGAAACGTTGTAGGTCAGCGTAAGCGTGTTACTGCACGGAGCAGGTGAGCTTCCCCCGAGCACACGTTGATGTTGCCGAAACCTTGCGGAGTTCCCCACGTCCACGTATCGTCGACTTGGCCGCTATTGCCGTACCCTCCGAACATCACTACCTGGCCCTCAGCCGCGTCGTAGACCATCACGTTTGTGGCGCGTGCCGCCGGACTTGTCGAATATGTTTGTTGCGTCCAGGTAAGACTGCTGGAAGTACTCCCGGTTAACACCCAGGTGTCGTTGAGATATGTGGTAATGAAATTCGAGCCGTTGAAGATCTGCTGCTCCCCCCCGAACAGGACCACCTGGCCGAGCAAAGGGTCATACTCCATCCCTGCACTGTCGCGCCCGCTGGGGCTGCCCGAGGGGCTAAGCAGGGTCCAATTGGATCCGGTCCACG
The DNA here is from genome assembly GCA_963732165.1 of uncultured Acidobacteriaceae bacterium. Classification (GTDB taxonomy): domain Bacteria; phylum Acidobacteriota; class Terriglobia; order Terriglobales; family Acidobacteriaceae; genus Telmatobacter. The sequence goes on along the minus strand of CAVSYM010000033.1, from coordinate 44,697 downwards.
CCCATGTGTCGGTGTCTTCGTTACCGCTTTGGTCAAATCCTCCGAATAGAATCACCTCGCCCAGCGCGGCGTCGTAGGCCATGCTCGCACCGTAGCGCGCCGAGGGGCTGCTCGCAGGAGCCTCCGAATACCAGCTGTTTTGGTACCACACCCAGGTGTCGCCGAGATCGGCGCCACCCGTGCTCGTACCTCCGAGACCTCCAAACAGGACAACCTGGCCGGTCGCCGCATCGTAGGCCATCGCAGCGCTGCTCCGCGCCGGAGGGGTGCTCGACAGACCGGTCACCTGGGTCCAGTTGGCCGTGGTCCCGTTCCACAACCATGTATCGCCAAGACGGCTACTGGCCTGGGCCGCAGTAGCTCCTCCGAACATCACCACCGCGCCCTGCGCCGCGTCGTACACCATGGTCTGGTTAGAGCGCGCCGATGGACTGTTTGCAGGATTCGCCTGGGTCCAGTTGGTCCCATTCCACAGCCACGTGTCGCCGACGATGCCGCTGTCGCCGAATCCTCCGTACATCACCACCTGGGCGTGCGCAGAATCATAGGCAAGGCTCGTGGCAAAGCGTGCCGGGGGCGGCGTCGCCGGCGATAGCTGATTCCAATTGGGCGCCAGCGTCTGCGCATGCCCCGCAACGCAAACAGTGCCAAGCAAGATGAGCGCAGTGGCAAACGCGCCAAGGCCTCGTGACCAACCTGGATCCCGCCGTGAAGTATTCAGAAGAGGGTTCGATTTCCTGTCACTGAAGCTCTTGAAAGAAACGTTTAGGCCTGCAAACAAAACCATCGGGGAAAGGAAAGTCGACGGGTAGATCATTTTTTTGAAATCTCCTCGGAATCGAACCGGCGTGTAAAGTAGCTTTATCCTGGCCCTGAAAGCGCAAGGTCATCGTTCGAATGCGCTGCGGAATATGCAGCGAACACCCTCGGGGAATCGAGGGCACAGTTCTTCCGTTGATCGCGGGCAAACGCGGGCCGACGTGCACGCCCTTTGTTGCGCCGAATCAAATTCTCAAGTTGCCACGGGGAATGGCAGGGTTTTTCCGGGCGACACAAGTCATACAGTCAGACCGGGATCGCTCCGTTCCGGAGGGGGAAACAACTATCCGGGAGGATAAGGTTTAAGCTATGAGGGTTGTATCGAGTTGTCAAGCAGCTTCGTTTCAATCCACTCGATACCAGGAATCAACCACAGCTTTTTTTCTTTATATGCAAAATAATCGCCGAATTGGTATCGGAATTATCGAACAGCTGGAATTCACAAACTGAAAGCTTATGTCTGAATCGACTGCTGCAGCCAACGCGTATCTCGAGGTCGTGTTTTCTAACCGCCCCCGCCAAATGGTTTCCGTCGATGAGCTCCCGTTTTTGATTGGACGGGGCCGGGAGAACGGCAACCACCTGTCATTCGACGACATGAGCATTTCCCGCCAGTGCGCGGCCATCTCCGCAGGCGACTCCGGGTACCTCATTCAGGATCGCGGTCAGCGCGAAGGCATCTTCGTCAACGGCGAACCGGCCAAATCTCGATTGCTCGCCGACGGTGACCGGATCCGTTTGGGTACTGACGATGGATGCCAACTCATTTTCCATCTACCTTCGGAAGCGATCGCCCAGGAAGAAGCTGAGACGAAGCTCAGGAACATTCTTGGCTCGATGGGGAACGACTCGGCCGATGAACTCAACGGGCTGCGGCTTCTTCTTGAGGCCACGTCGCTCATGAATTCACAGCTTCCGCTGGAATCCGTGCTGGCCTCGATGCTCGATCATGCAATTGTCATCACACAGGCTGACCGCGGAATGCTGTTGGAGCCCGATGCGTCCGGTGTGCTGCAGGTGAAGATAGCGCGCGGGCGCGACGGCGAGAGTCTTCCGCCTGAGAATATGAATCCCAGCCGTTCGGTGCTCGGCAGCGCCATTGAGCTTGAATCCGCAGTGATCAATGAGGACTTGCATCTGGCGGATATGAACCTGAAGAGCGCGATGAGCGTTGTGGTCCAGTTTTTGCGCTCGTCGGTTGTGATTCCGTTATACGGTACGCCGCGCCGCCAGGTCCATCCTTCAACCAAAACCCCGGGGCGGCAATTGCTGGGCGCTGTGTATCTCGATTCCAAGCGAACCTCCACCTTTTCCGCTCTGGACCGGCAGATCCTGGATGCCTTGGGCGCACAAGCCGGGAGCATTCTTGAAAACGCCAGGCTGATCGAGCACGAACGGGAACGCCAGCGCCTCGAGCAGGAGTTGAGCATTGCGCGCGAAATACAGCAGGCCCTGGTTCCGCAGGGGTTGCAGGACTATCCGCATTTCTCGATCAAGGGAATCTACCGGCCCTGCGACGAGGTGGGCGGCGATTACTTCGATGTCTTTCCCTTGCCGGACGGCCGCATTGCGCTCTTGATTTCCGATGTTGCCGGCAAGGGCCTGGGTGCTGCCCTGCTCACAACCATGCTGCAGGGAGCGCTTTCAGGAATGACCCTGGGCGTCGACCCGGTGATGGTCTTCAATCACCTCAACCAATTCCTCTGCAATCGCGCAGCGGTGGGCCGTTGCGTAACCATGTTTCTCGGACTGCTGGCCCCCGACGGCGCTCTTGAGTTTGTCCGTGCCGGCCATCCAACTCCACTTTTGCTGCGGCGAGGCGAGGTCAGCGAACTATATTCCACCGGTTCTCTTCCCATTGGTCTGGTCGAATCGGAGACTTTCCCGTCCTCCCGTATCCAACTCGAACCCGGAGACACGCTGTTGCTTTACACCGATGGTGTGACCGAGGCTGAGGATAAAGACAGGAACCTGTTTCAAGATGTGCGACTGAAGGAAGTCTTCCGCCAGCAGCGGGATTCATCTTTGGATGCCCTTCTCAATTTGATATGGAGCGCTGTCGGGACGTTTACCGAAGGTGCAAGCCAGTCAGACGACGTCACGCTTCTTGTGGTGCGCTACCGCGGTCCTGCGGAGGAACAAGGCCGGCCCGCCTCAAGTCCGGAACGCGACGGCACATAACAAATCGTTGGCTATGTGGCGAAGACGAAAGACCGACTTGCCAGCGATTCGCTCACGAACGGCTAAAATGTCTTAGGCGCATCCAACATGCGGTGTGATTCAAGATGCCGCTACGTTGCACAAAACCAAAGGAGAACTGCTTTGAGCGAAATAATCGCAGAACAAGCGTACCTGTTCGTCCACAATTTGCTCCTGGGCACGCTCAAGAACGAAGGCCGGATCACGAAGTTAGTTCTCGCGGCCGTTCCCAACGTTGGTCTTGATTACCGACCTGACCCGTATGCGAAATCTGCGAATGAGCTTCTTCGACACATTGCAAGTGCGGACAACTTCTTTCTGAAATCGGTGGCCGACGGAGCGTTCGTGCCGGGTAGCGTGAAGATACCGGAAAGCGTGAAGGCCCCGGAAGCGGTGGCGGAGTGGTATGGAAACGAGTACGCGGAGAATTTCGAAGCGGTCAGCAAATTATCGGGCGATGAATTGATTAAGATCGTCGATTTCCGAGGACTATTCAAGCGCCCTGCCTATAATTTTCTCCAGGCCGGACTTCTCCACGTCGTTCACCATCGCGGCCAGTTGTCCACGTATTTGCGTACTATGGGCGGCAAGGTCCCGGCGATTTACGGTGAAAGCTATGATTCTGCAGAGGCGAAAAAAGCTGCGCAAGCTCTGGCCTGATCCGGATGCTGCCTGCCAAATCTAAGAACAAACATCCCTAGGTTTCGGTTCACTCGAGATCGGCGTGGTTGAATCGGACCAACCCAAAATAAATATATTGCTCTTTAAGTCCGATCGCCTCAGCCCGTGCCCGCCTGTGCCAAGACAATCGGTCACTTCGTAAGCGTCGAAAATGTTGAGTTCTTTCCGTCGCTTCGGTTTATGCCGCACCTTGGTTATTAGGATCAGGAACCCGGACAAGCTGCCAAGGCGTCCTCTTCATTTTCGAAGACGCCGAAGAGACCGAGTACACCGACCATCTTGAGCGTTTTGGAAATAAGGTTGGTAGGTTTGACCAATTGAACGCTGCCTCCGGCCTTGGCGGATGTTCGCAGCGCGTTAACCAGGGAGCCGATTCCCGACGAATCCAGGAAAACCACGGCCTCGAGATCGATTATGAGGAAGATATGGCCGGTGGAAAGCGCATTGAGATAGGCGCTCTCAAACTGGTTCACCGGTTCGCCCCACACCAGGCGGCCCTTTGGTTTCATCGTGCAGAATAGCCCATTCTCTTTGACGTCCAAGTCCACAAGATGCTCCCTCAGCAGATTTCACTTTACTACGCAATCCGGGGTTGTTAAGCTCGTGACGAATTTTCTATTCGATGCATCGCCTTGTCAAGGGGCGTGGTTTGGGGTCGAAATCAGTAGCAGGTGTAGATGCATCGCTCCGTTGGCGCCGCAGCTATAGACATCGGCTACCATGTCGCGTCGCCACAGACGCGGTGGGTACCGGCATATTCCCGGGGTCAACGGTTTAAGAAGTCGAGCATCAAACTCTTCTTTGTTCCTGGCGGACGACCGCTCGCGATGCCGCGCGGTGTTTTGGCCAGTTCCCTTAAGGCGGCGACAAGCCGCTGAATCGCGTGTTGAGATACGCCAAACGAACGTTTTCGGAGATGCGCCGCCAATGACCGACGTGAACAGCGCAATCCCATCCATGGACGAGGCAGCCATTGAGGTCGCGGCGCAACTGCTGAGCGCTTTCGATAGCGGGTCCAGGGCGACCGTGATCGCATCCGCCATTGCCGGCCTGATCCCCGATAGCGCGTGTCTTGTTCACCTCTATCAATCGCAAAACGATGCTGCATCGTGGACGACTGCGGGAATTGCAGGAGAGATTTCTCTCGTCGATGGGCAACATGCAGGCAATTGGCTGTTCGCGATTCCGGACTCGTTTCCGGCCGAAGGGCAGATCTACGATAAGACCCGCCTGAATCGCGAGGACTACGCGCACTTCAATGTATCGCGCTCGGTGGGCGCAATCGCCTATCTGCCCGTGGAGCGCGAAGAGCAGCTGGCGGCCGTTGTTGAGATCATCCTCTTCTCAGGAACTATCAAGCAGCGCCAATTGAAAGATCTTGATCCCATTATGCGTCTGGCCGCGCCCGCACTCCGGTCCGGCGAACAATTCGAGCAGCAGCACCATACTCTTCTCGATTCCATCCACCGCATGTCGCAACTGTACGACCTTGAGAAATCGCTGAATGCCACGCTCGAATTGGACGCGGTGATTGCGATGGTTCCCGCGAAAGCAATCGCAATGCTTCCGTGCCAGGCGATGAATCTATGGCTCTACGACGGGCCCGATCTGCGGTTGGTTGCAGGCGAAGGCGCCGACGACACCGTGGAATTGGGATTGATCGAGGCTCCCGGCGAGGGCTATGTGGCCGATATGGCCGAAGAAGGCGAGCCGCTGCTGATTGACGACCCGGACGACGAACGCTTGCAGGCCCGCAATGCACGGCGAAGCGAAGAGAGCCCGGCCCCGCCGGTGATCAATGCGCTGGTGGTTCCTCTCATGCAGGATGAAGCCGAGGTCGGCGTCCTTGAAGCGATCAACCGCGAGGGCCGGCCCTTCGACGAGGATGACCAGTTCCTTCTTTCCTCGATGGCCGAGACGATTTCAAATGCTCTGAAAAACGCCAGCCTGATGATGGCCGAGCGTAAGCTGGAAATCCTTAAGGTCCTGGTACAGGTCAGCTCGGAAATTACCACTACACTGCGGCTCGACCGGCTGCTGCAGATCATCGTCAACAGCCCGCAAAGCGTATTGCCTTACGAACTCTGCGCCATTGCGCTGGACAACCGCGGAAAACTGCACTTGAAAGCCGTCTCCGGCATGGCCCGGCTGCCCATGGGAGATCCTGCGGTGGAGCGGGTGGAACAACTGGTGATCTGGCTTTCATCGGAACCCGACGCCTTGAACATAAGCTGGCACGAGGGATCGGAAAACGATGAGAGCTCTGACCTGGCGCCGCAGGTGCGGAGTCACTTTGAGCAGACGGGCTACCGCTCTCTTTACTCTCTGCCGCTGAATGACGACCAGGGGAGAGTGGGCGTGCTCATCTTCGAGAGCAGCGACCCGGATTTCCTCGGCGTGGCCCAGATTGAAATGATGAAAGTGCTGGCCGGGCAGGCAACCGTGGCACTGCGTAACGCGCTCCTCTACCGCGAGGTTCCGCTCATCAGTCTGCTGGAACCGCTGATGCAGAAGCGCGCGGCCCTGCTTCGCACCACGCGCCGGCGCAGCCTTGCGTACGCTGCCGCTGCCGCCGCCGTGGTCCTGTTTTTCGTGTTTTGTCCGCTGCCCATGCGCGTGGCGGGCGATGCCGTGGTCGAGGCACAGCACCTGGCCACGGTAGCCGCCCCGGTAGAGGGCAATGTGGACAAGGTGAATGTGCACGAGGGACAGAGAGTGGCGGCCGGTGAAGTTTTGGGCTCGCTGAACGACTGGCAATGGCGCGCCAATCTGGCCGCCGCCGAAGCGAAATATCAGCAGGCGATGCTCGAGATGGAAGACGACCTGGCCCATGGTAACGCCCGTGCCGGCACTGACCGCGCCAACGTAAACTACCTGCGCTCCGAAGCCGCCCAGGCGCACGCGCGCCTTGTGAGCGCGCAACTGCGTTCGCCCATCGCGGGCATTGTGGTGACGCCGAACCTTGAGAACGCGGCCGGTGAGCATCTGGATGCAGGCGCCCCGTTTGCGCAAATTCTCGACCTCAGCTCGGCTGTGGTTCGGATTGCCGTTCCCGAGAGAAACGCCGAGCTGCTGCGTCCCGGCCAGCTCGCTGCCATCAAGCTTGACAGCTATCCGCAACGGACCTGGCACGAAGCAGTCGCGGTGGTGAGCCCGCAGGCAGCGGCTGGTGACGGCGAGCGTACTTTTTCGGTGAAGGTTCCGGTGCCCAATGGCGACGCCGCGCTGCACGCCGGCATGAGCGGCAAAGGAAAAATCTCCATTGGCTGGCGTCCCGCAGGGTACGTGCTGCTGCGCCGGCCGGCTTTGTGGATTTGGCAGACGCTTTGGAACTGGATTGGCTGGTGACCTATGTTTCTTCGTGTGAATGGCCGGACCCCTCTTCTTGTCGTGATGGCGGCCGCAGTTCTGTGTCCAGGCTGCGAAACGAATTCACTGCCGCCGGCCGTCGCTGCATCGTCGGCGCCCCCGAGTGCTTCTACGTCCACTCCCGCGCCAGCGCCGGCCCCCGCGCCCAATGTGCCCGAGGCAAAATCCTTTACCACGAGCGGCCCTCTTGTCGCTGAGCAGCAGGCCGACGTGGGTGCGGAGCGCGACGGCCGGATTGTTGAAATTGCCGTTCAGATTGGCGATCGTGTGCAGGCCGGCCAGCTGCTGGCCCGGTTCGACGACCGCATGCTGCAGGCGGCCTGCGCCGCGCAAAAGGCCCGCATGGCAGCGGCTCAGGCCGAGGTTCGCAATTGGAAGGCCGAGCAGGAAAGCGCCCGCGCCGATTTGCGCCGCGCCGACGCACTCCTCAAAGACCACATCCTCAGCACGGAGAACTGGGAGATTTCCAAGTACAAAGTGGACGAGACCACTGCCCAGGTGGATCGCTACGAGAGCGAACAAGCGGCGGCCGAGGCCGACCTGAATGCAACGCAAATCCAATTGGATCAGTCGCGCATTCTGGCCCCGTTTACCGGCGTCGTGGGCCGCAGTTCCGTGCGTGCTGACCAGCAGGTTAAGACCGGGGATGCGCTCTTCTGGATTACTGCGGAGGCGCCGTTGCATGTGTTGTTCACCGTACCTGAGACGCTGATGGCCAGCTTCACTGTCGGCAAGCCGCTGGAGCTGACCACCGCGGATTACCCCGGCCTGCAGCAGCAAGGCCGCATCTATCGGATCAGCCCGGTGGTTGATCCAGCCAGCGGAAGCCTGCAGGTGATCGGCGCGGTCGACCACCCATCGCCCTTGCTTAAACCCGGGATGACCATGCAGGTGCGGCTGGCGCCATGAATCTGAGCGAAGCTCTCGACGCGGCACTTCCGGAGATTCCCCATACACGGCTGACCCACGCCCGTCCTCCGCGCCTTGATCCAGACTTGATAATCCGCGACGATGCGATCGACGGAGAGCCGATTGTCGGAGTTTTCAAGCGTGAGAAGTCGAACTATTTCCGCTTTGATCCGGCACAATGGCAGCTTGCCCTTCTCTTTGACGGCATTCGATCCTACCAGGAGATTGCCGAACAGTTTACCGCCGACACCGGGGCACCCCTGAGTTCGGCAGATGTGCGGGTGTTTGCCGACGCCTTGGAAGAATCCGGCTTCTGGCACAAAACACCGCAGGAGAAAAACATTGCACTGAATCAGAAGCTGATGGCTCAACGCGGACGCCGCGCGGCGAGAAAATCGAAGATGAGCCTGGCCCATATCGGCTTTTCCGCGTGGGATCCGGATCGCTATCTGGCCTCGCTCGATCGTTGCATCGGCAAGTATATTTACAGCCGCTGGTGCGCGCTATCGGCCGTGGTGCTCTTCGGCTTCGAAGCCTCCGTATTCATTGCGAATTGGAGCTTCCTCGGACCCGACGTGGCACGCTACTTCAACTTCACCCAGAAGAGTTTTTCCGATATTGCGCAGTTCTGGCTATTGGTCTTTTTTCTGGGCTTCATTCATGAAACGGCCCACGGCCTTACCTGCAAGCACTATGGCGGTCAGGTTCACCAGATGGGTTTCATGTTCCTCTATCTCGTGCCGTGCTTTTATTGCGATGTCACCGAAATCTGGATCTCCGCTACCCTGCTGCAGCGGATCGCCACCATCATCGCCGGCATTTGGATTGAGCTGGTGGTCTGCGGCTTCGCGATGATCGTATGGCTGAACACGCCGGCGGGCGCGTGGCTGCACGATCTCGCTTACCAGCTGATTCTTATTACCGGCATCGCGGTCGTAATCCTGAACCTCAATCCACTCATCAAGCTCGACGGCTATTATCTCTTGACCGAGGTGATCGGTCTTCCCGACCTCAAAGAGCGGTCCACTGCCTTCCTCTCCGGATGGTTCCAGAGCCGCGTTCTTCGCCTCCAGGTCGAAACGATTGTGATACCTCGTAACCGCGCCTCGCTGTTCATTCTTTACGCGATTGCCTCGGGCATCTATAGTTACACGCTGCTTTTCTTTGTCATTCGTCTCTCCTTCAATATCGGCTATCACTGGCTTGCGGAGTTCGCTCTCATCCCCTCCGGCGTGTTGTTTTTTCTTATGTTTAAATCCCGCCTGCGATCCCTGCGCAATGTAGCTTTGCTGTTCTGGCAGCAGAAACTCGGTGGGGCTCGGCTTCTCCGCCCAGTGCCTATCATCTTGGGTGGCGGCCTTGTGGCGTTGCTCTTGCTTCCGCTCTGGCGCGACCGCGAGGACGCCTATTTCGTCATTGAGCCCGTGCAATCGATGACGCTTCACTCCGCCGTTCCCGGACGGGTAATTGACGTCCTGGTGCATGAAGGAGAGCATGTGCATGCCGGGCAGTCGCTGCTCACGATGAGCAGTCCTCTGACAGCGTCAATGATTGATGCCGCCGCTGCGCAAACTCACAACGCCAGATTCCAGGCGTTCAATGCTGAATTGCAGGGGCAAAGCATCGGGCCCGCGGCAGCGCAGCAAAATTCGTCTCAACGATTCACTTCGCTGGCTGGAGAGGCGCAGTCGTCACTGCTGATTGCAGCGCCCGAGGACGCAACCGTGCTGACTCAGAATCCGATTGCGCTGCTGGGCCAACAGGTTGGCTCCGGACAACCGCTGCTCGATTTGGCGGATGACGGGCGGCGGGCGGTCCGGGTTTACATCCCCGCTGCAGCTCTTGAACGCATCTCCGCCGGTGCTGGAGTAGCGATCGAGCTTCCCGGCCGTTTTTCGCCCGTCCATCTTGCGCTGGCGCAACCCGGCGGGGATGCGGTCAGCCTTCCCTGGGGCCTGGTGGCCTCACAGAACTATCAAGGCATCAAGCTCCCCGTGTTCTACTCTGCGCGCATGGCGCTGCCAGATTCTGCGGGCAGCCCGCGTTTTGGTGTTGCTGGCCGCGCAAAGATATTCGGAGCCAGGCGCAGTGTGGTGGAGCGTCTCTTCACCATCGCCGCCGATCTGGTTAAAGCCCATGTCTGGTAAAGCAAAAGCGGCAGCCGTATCATCGACTGCCGCTTTCCTGCGAAGAGAACCAAGTTGCAAAAAGAGCCTGACAGTTCGCCTGTCTAGCTAGGTGAGCGCGTTCTCCCACGAAAGGACAAGGGAAGCGCGAATCGGCGTTCGTCGGCCGCGGCCAATCCAGGAAGATCAATTCGCGGTGCGGGCCGAAGCCGTACGAACTGAAGCCGTACGGACCGAAGCGGTACGAACTGAAGCGGTACGAACTGAAGCGGTACGAACTGAAGCCGTGCGGACTGCAGCGGTGCGGACTGCGGCGGTGCGAACTGCAGCGGTGCGCACTGCGGCCGTGCGGACTGCATTCGCGGCAACCAGCTTCCTGGCAGCCGTCGGCGTCGCGGGGTTAGCGTGCTGCTTGACGGTGAGCTTGCCTGCCGGGTTGCCGTTGATCAGAGACTTTTTCAGGATTGCCATTGTGTTTTCTCCTCCAGAGTTTCTTGATCCCTTGACGCCCTAACGTATTGCATTCCGCATGCCAAACCGGAGCCAACGCAATGATTTCCCCTATGTTGCTGAAATGCAGGAATTTTCGGCGAGCAGGATATTGCTCAATTGCAGTCCCGGTTCCGTCGCGGGTTAAATATTAACCCGCTTATGGTTAATAATTAACCCATCAAAGCCCATATTTGCGGCACAGGTACTTCATCCGCTGTCCGTCGAGATACAACAGGCGCGCCGCGGCGGCTTTGCTTCCCCCGGAACGGTTCAGAGCTGTGGTCAGTAGAGCTATCTCAAGCCGGCTCACCTCCTTATCGAAGTCGGCACCCTCGGCCGGCAGCAGGACGGCTTCTTGCACGGCGATGCTTTCAGCCACCAGGCGAGACGGCAAATGGCTGACGCCGATCTCATCCCCGCGCACGGTCACAACGAGGCGCTGAATAAGATTTTCAAGCTCGCGCACGTTGCCCGGCCAGGTATGCTCTTCAAGCGCGGCCAGCGCTTCCTCGGTGAGTCGCTTGACCGGGATTCCGTTCGCCGGGCAGTGTACCTGCAGAAAATATTCGCAGAGCAGTGCAAGGTCCCCGCGGCGATCTCGCAAAGGCGGCAGGTCGATGGGAATCACGTGGATTCGGTAGTAGAGGTCCTCGCGGAACCGCCCAGTGCGGGCCATCTCTTCCAACGGCTCATTGGTGGCGCAGATGAGCCGGAAGTCGATTTTGCGAAATGCGCGCCCTCCCAGCCGCTGCACCTGGTGATCTTCAAGCACACGCAGCAGCTTGGTTTGCAGCGGCACGGCGAGAGTGGCAATTTCGTCCAGGAAAAGCGTGCCGCCATCCGCTAGTTCTATCTGCCCGGGACGCGATTCGGTGGCTCCGGTAAACGCACCGCGTTCGCTTCCGAAGAGCTCGGACTCAATGAGGTTTTCCGGCAGCGCCGCGCAGTTCAGGCGAATGAAGGGTTTGTCTGACCGCCGGCTGAGCGCGACGATGGCGCGCGCGGCCAACTCCTTGCCAGTGCCGCTTTCCCCACGGATCAGGACGTTGATGCTGCTGCCGGCTACTTGCTGAATGGCGTCATAGACCAGCCGCATTGGTTCGCTGGAGCCCACAAAATCCTGAAAGCGGCTGGCTCCCAAAACGTGGTTGCGCTTAGCCATTTCCGCGCTGTCGCGTAGCAGCTCGACGAGTGCCGTCCGTAATTCAATCAGATCGACCGGTGACCGGAAATGCGCGTCCGCTCCAGCTTCGAGCGCCTGCTTTTCAACCGAGCGGGCCGCGGCGCGGCTGATAGAAATCAGCGTCAGATTGGCATCGAGCCGCCGCAACTCATTCAGCACACGCAAGCCGCCGAAAGTGTCTTTCCCAGTCGTATCGATGTCGAGGACAATCGCGGAGACTGTGTCCTGGCGCTGCGTCCAGCGCGCCAATCCATCGTATTCGCCGCGCCGGGTTACGCTGCACCAGGGCTCAATCTCGAGAGCCACCAGCTTTATGAAATCTTCGTCGGCCGACACCAGGCAGACGGGCGGCAAAACCTTTTGCCGGTGGTTGGCCGTTTCCCGGGGCACTCCCATCTGAGCCATGTGCATTCAGCTCCTGCTGCAGAAATAACCCTGTTCAACGTTTGCCGGGAGCGGGCGGCGCGCGCACTTCCCAGCTGCAATTTGCTGGCTTACCGAGTCCCGGCCCCACCTTTGCCCGGCGCCGGCGGCATTAAACATGATCACCGGACTCTTCCACAAAACAGGCAGCGATGGGGGTAGATTCGCCGCAGGATTCGAACGGTAGTGAAAAGAACCATCGCCGGGCATGACCCAAGCGCGCCTTCTGTGCGACAAAGACGGATGCTCGAACGCGCGAGCCTGCTGGTACATGCCACGGGCCTAATCAAGAAGATTGCATAAAACGCTTCAATTTACCAATCTCTCGGATGGATGAGAGCTGGACGCCGCGGAATAGATACGCTTACTGGCCAGAATGAGCGCCCGGAAGCCGCGCCGGGCACTGCGTGCGGCGGCGTCGCGAAAATTCGTTCCGTTCAGCACTACGGGATCACTCGAAACGTTATTCATCGGTCCTGCCTCCTCCGGGGAAGCGGAAACGAACTGAGATTAGCCATCTTCTACACCCGAAAAGGGCCGTTAAGGACAGTTTCGAGAGTGTCACAAAAATTGCGAGCTATCAGAGAATTTGCTCAATTCTGACTGGAAGGCATCGGCCAGCAGCGAAAACAGAAACACTCGCGGCCCTTTTGGCAGCTCGCGCGTTGCCGCCGTGTGCGCGTCGCAGATAATCGCGCCCGTCTGGTCGAGGCCCCGCTGCCAGCGCGGCCGCTTTGGATTCCGCACCACGAGCAAGTCGGGAGCCACCCCCGCGGCTGCCAGCATCGTCCGTGCAATCTCTCTGAAGTCACCCCAATTCGACACCACGCCGATCAGTCGTCCCTTCAGCGACGGCAGCTCGGGGTCGAGCCACTTGTTTGCAGACCGAATCTGCAGCGGGATCAGTTCCAATCCAGCCGGAAGCACAGCGCGCACCATCTTCGTCTTACTCGGCCTGCACAGCGGAATTGCCCCAATTAGCGCATCTGGCTTCGCGGCCTCCTCAATCGTCATTGCTTCCGCAGGCCACGTCGTCTGCTTGCGAACTTCCGTCAACAGAATCTCGCGCGCATCCACATCGGGATCGATCAGCACAAAGCGATCCGGCGGCGGCGAGGCAATCCACTGCGCCACGCGCTGCCTGATTGCCATCGCCGGCAATCGCAGTTCACGCACCGCTTTAAAAAAGGCCACAATGTGCTGGTCGAGAATTTGCTCTGGCGTCTGCGCCGGCGCCGCCTCGCTTTGGATGTACACGCCGCTCCCGTGCCGGTATTCCACCCATCCGTCATGCAAAAGTTGTCGGTAGCCCGCGCTGACCGTATTTGGGTGAATACTGAAACGCCGTGCAAGCTCGCGCGTGCTCGGCAGTCGCTCACCCGGCTTTAAATCGCCGCTCAATATGGCGAGCTGCACCTGAGTTGCCAGTTGCCGGTAGATGGGAACCTCACTCGCCGCAGAAAACCAGAGCCTCAACTTCAAACCCTCACATTCCCAAAAAACGACGAGATAAGGATACAGTGGTGGCTCGTTCCGCGCGGTTCACTCAGCATCTTGGGGCCGCGATTAGATAAGTAAGCGACCTCGCTTCCCCCTCCAATCTTCGGAAAGCTCGAAATATCCGAACTTGAGCCGTTATGCGGGCGTCGGAGCCCGCAGGCGAAATCCCGAGTCCGCCACTGCGGGCGAGGGATCTTATCATCATTGGTCGGGGCGGAGGGATTCGAACTTGAGCCGTTATGCGGGCGTCGGAGCCCGCAGGCGAAATCCCGAGTCCGCCACTGCGGGCGAGGGATCTTATCATCATTGGTCGGGGCGGAGGGATTCGAACTTGAGCCGTTTTGCGGGCGTCCGAGCCCGCAGGCGAAATCCCGAGCGTACGCGAGGGACCTGATGGCCAATGGTCGGGGCGGAGGGATTCGAACCCGATTTAGGCTCGCCTACGAAAACTCGCACATTCTGTGATTTAGGTGCAAAGCAAGAGAGGGTATGGACTTACCTGCCGTCTATACCGTCGCTGCCTTCTCCCTAGTCTACACAAGTGACGAGATTCCCTGGAATTTTCGTATCCTTCGTATCCATGAAAAATGAGCGAGAATCGGTGGAAAAACGGCTTTGAATCGAGGTTGATCGTGCCAAGCGGGAGAATCCGCAGACGCCGTCTGCGAGTCTCGGCACATCGGACGATCAGTCCGCGGCAACACCGGCAGGCGCACGTGCCCAGCAGAGCGTGTCTGTCGCCTTATCAGACGACTATCGATGCGGAGTCCCGGTTTTTGCACCGTTGCTCAAGCAGTCGATATAGGCAGCAGCCGTAGCCAGCCGTACAGGCAGCTTGGGATCATCCAGCAAGGTGGCGATGTCCTTGGAGTTCTGTGACCGGTGAAAGTTGCCCAACACCCTCACTGCTGCCGCGCGCACGCCGGGATCTTTATCGTCGAGAGCAGATTTCATCTGATCGCGAACGCCTTCGGTCTTGTCCTCAGCAAGAAGATCGATGGCTTGAATGCGCCCCGAGTCCGCGCCATTTTTGCGCACGCATTCGACCGCACTGACGGAAAATCCAAAAGGTCCAAGCACCAGTCCCGCGCCGGTCACGACGCCGATCTTCTCTAAAGCCGATGGGCTATGCAGGGAACGGGAGATATCGTGCTCCGCTCCCTGAATCAGGGATGGATTCGAGCTTTCGTGCTGTATGACTGTTCGAGACACGGTCTACGTTGGAACGGACGATGCACGGATGCTGCGGCTGAACGACAGCGGCGCTGTACTCGAACCCATTGACGGTTTCGACAAGGTAGCGGGGCGGGACGTCTGGTTTGTCGGCTCGGCAATTGTAAACGGGCAGTGTGTTGGGCCACCGCTCGGTATTCGCTCCGTCGCGGCCAACTCGAATGGAAGCGTACTGTACGCCAACGTTCACGTGGGTGGTATTCCGCGTTCCATGGATTGCGGAAGAAACTGGCAGCCCACCATCGATATCAACAGCGATGTTCATGAGGTATGCGCACACTATGCAAACCCAGAAATCGTCGTGGCGGCCGCTGCCGTTGGCCTTTGCATCAGCCGGGATTCCGGAGCGACGTGGGCTATAGAACGCGAGGGGCTCCACGCGCCACACTGCTACGCAGTAGCGATTTCGGGCGACGACATTTTCCTCTCGTCGGCGAAGGATCCTTTTGCGGCCGAGGGGCGAATCTATCGGAGGCCCGTCAAACTGGATGGATACCTGGCACCCGTCGAAGGCGGGATGCCGGCATCGACTCAGGGTATCGTTGATACCGGTTGCATTGCTGCAAACGGCTCATCCATTGCGGTTGCTGACAGAGCTGGCAATTTGTACGGCTCGGACGACTACGGGCGGACTTGGTCATCCCGGTACACCGGACTGCCGACTCCGAGCGGCGTTCTCATCTGTTGAGCATCATTGCCTCGGGTCCAAACAGTCTCCCAGCAGCGAGATGATTGCTCGGTGATTCATCTTCCTGGCCCAGGCAATTGGCGAAGCCCAGGGCTCGGTATCAGTTTCGAGTACGGTCGCTCCACGACTTAAATACAGCCTCACAAGCTCGACCTGGCCCCATCTGCACGCCCAACCCAGAGGCGTCGATTTCAACATGTCGTCGCGCAGCTTCAGGTCCGCGCCGTAATCCATTAACATTGAAGCGAATCGAGCCCGATCTTCTCCGGACAGATCACTGCGGCGGGCCGCCGCAAAGTGAAGGATGGTCTGCCCGAAACGTGAAACGTTGGGATCCACACCATGCCGCAGCAGCGCAGCCATGCTTCTGAAGTGGCCCTCATTCCGTGAAGAATCGCCTCCTGCTCCGCGGATGGGTTGAATTAAAGTCCAATGCCAGCGCGCGTCATTGCGGGGCCAATTCAGATGAGGCAGAGAGAGCTCTACGATCTCCGGGCAACCGTGGTCTGCTGCAGACCACACCAGCTCGCTGGCTAGCTCATCGCTCGGATTCTCCTCAAGGAGCCTCTTTGCTTCGTCGATATTGTGGGATTCCGAGACCATGTACGGCTGTGGCCTGGCGCCGCGTTCGAGCAACAGGTTCTTCACGGAGTCATCTTCGTGATTCCAGGCATTGCGCAGCGGCCACCCGGATGCATAAACATTTGCGTTCGGGTCAGCCCCCCTGTCGAGAAGCAGTTGCGTGATCGCGAGATCACCCGCCAAAGCCGCGTACCATAAGGGCATTCCCCAGCTCTCAGTGGGTTCCTCCAATTCCTGAAAACGAATCCGTTCATCCACGTCTGCGCCAAGATAGAGCAGGAGCCGGACCATTTCAGGTTGCCGATGATTGACGGCAAGCGTCAAGAGGCCGCCTTTTGCGGATATATGGCGCAGCGGGTCAGGATCAGCGAGGATGAACTCACGCACACGATCCTGATCCCCAAGTGCAACCGCCGCACGAACCGTAAGCTCTGCACCCTGCTGCAACAGAAGCTGCGCTGTTGCCGGAAATCGTTCGGCGCTGCCATTGCGTGGATCGGCTGCGAGCGCGGCGTGGTCCAGGGAAGTAAGGCCGTCCGGATCCTTCTTGTGGACGTTTGCCCGTCGTTTCACTAGCCACGAAATCAGCTCGATATCATTGCAGCCGGCAGCAATATGGAGGGGAGTTCTTCCATCTCGGTCGCAGGCATGAAGCAGCGTGAGGTCACATTCAAGCAGCCGAATGGCAGTGGTGCGATCACCTCGGCGGATGGCTACGCTGATTTGATCCTGCACGGGTGAGACCGTTGCATTGGAGCAACTCATCTCTTCGCGGCGCTTTCGTTCTTCCTCCTCGATGATGGCAACAATGTCCGTGTACTCCCGATCCTGGGCGAGCGCTAAGGCCGAGGTTGCATCGCGATGGGGAAAGATTCCCTTGCGGGGGTCCGCCCCGGCTTCCATCAGCAGCCGGACCATTGCCGGATCGCGCCGTAGGACGGCATAGTGAATCCCGCGATGTTCGTCGCTCCCGGCCGTATCCATTGAAACAAGCTCAGGGCGGCTCGCCAGCATCGAGCGCACAAGAGGAATGTTTCCCTCCTGGACCGCTGTTGCAAAGCGGGCAATGTTGGCGCCCTCCACGAAAGCTTTCAGCTTTGGCCAGCTTTGAAACCCGTAGGCGCGGGCAAGCACCCTTTGTGCGTCGCTCAACGCAAAGTCTGAGGATGGGTTTCGCTCAAAGCGTCTAACCTCTGCCACAGCGGCAGAATCCCCTGAAAGATATGCCTTAAGCAGGTCCTTGGCTTGTTTTCGTAGTTGATCCAGGTTGGGCTGGTCTGGCAGGCGGCGAGGCGATACGGACGCAGAACGAGTTGCGGACATGACGATCTCCTTTGATCAATGCCCGCTGTCCGCGTGCCGGGCTCAAAGAAGATTGTCTGAATGTACTCTGTGTGAGACTCATCGATGGGCTCAGCCCTGCCCGCGGACACGGAAGCGCTCGATACGCCGATCTCAGTATATCGCGACTGCTTTTTTGCCATCAGCCCAACGAGTGTTTCCAGAATTGGCCAGCCTAAAAGCGCGAGTTGGCGATTTGCAACGAATCGACATGCCTCACAATATTCGGCAGATCAATCGATCGAACCCGTTCCCGGTGCTAATCGCACAAAACCAGAATGGTCCTTCACAGGCAACTTGCACCGTGTATGCTGCGATCAGGATCCAGACCGCAAGTCATCGTCCGATTGAGCCCAGCCAATCGCGCCGCGTGATCATTGAAATTCCGAGAATCAGAAGTGAAAACTGAAGATGACTTCAGTCAAAATTCCTGCTTAGAAACTTAATCTCGGGAAGGATTCCCCCATGCGTTTTCTTTCTGGCGCCTATCTGCTCATTCTGCCCAAGCTCTTCGAGCTTTCTGCGGAAAATGCCCACAAAATTGGAATGTTGGGAGTTCGAATCATTGGCGCTGTTCACCGCTTGCGCATTTGGCCCCGTCCCCGCTGGGCAAAAGCAAATCAAGTGACAACGCCCTTTGGAATTCTGGACTCCCCCTTGGGCTTAGCTGCCGGTTTCGACAAAAACGGAACAGCTCTCTGGGGTTGGCAAGCTCTCGGCTTTTCCTTTGTTGAGGTAGGAACAGTCACACCAAAACCCCAAGGGGGAAATCCCCTTCCCCGTCTATTTCGATACCCAGAAACCAAGTCTCTCGTCAATCGAATGGGCTTTAACAATGACGGGGTTCATGCCGTGGCCGATCGCATTCGTAGAGCAAAAAAAGCAAACTTGAAGATTCCTGTGGGTGGAAATATCGGAAAGAATCTAGTCACACCCGTTGAAGACGCTCCGCGAGACTACACCTTAGCTGCGCTCGCTCTAAAAGACGTTGTCGATTATCTGGTAATCAACGTCAGCTCCCCAAACACTCAGGGACTTAGGTCTCTTCAAGACGAAAACCTGCTAGAACAGATTGTTCAGCCGATTAAATCCGCGGCTCCCAAGTTGCCCTTGTTTATCAAAGTCGCTCCCGACCATTTTCGAGATTTTATCGAAGGCGTTGGAAGCATCGTAAAACGATATGATCTCAGCGGCGTCATTTGTGGCAACACTTTCGCTGATCACAACTTAGAAAAGGGGGGGCTGAGTGGTGCGGCCATATTCGAGAAAAATCTTCAACTCTGCCAAACTTATTCCAACACGAGAGCCTTCCCGTTTTTGATCGATGTCGGAGGTATTGCAAGCGCACAAGGCGCCAAAGCCTACCTGCAAAGCGGCGCCCAACTTGTTCAAATCTACTCCAGTCTTGTTTTTGAAGGCCCACGGGTTATCGAAGACATAATAAAAGGGATCCCATAAAAAGGGCCTCCTCCCTTTTGGTGAGCCTTGTTACAAAGGGCTCCTAATAGTGAAGTTATCAATTTCTATGTGGAGAGTTGACTACAATTGTCGCGGACTTAAGGATCTTCTCGCCAAGGCCAACGAACCCAGATCGGGCGATCAATCAAATGGCGGCCTTGCCGCGACCGCTTTCGCTCGTACTGGCGATCCTAACCAGGCCGGTCTACCCAGTTGGCCAGCCTAAGCTCGAACGCCCGTGCCACCATGATCTTCAACGACAAGTGTCATGTAGAGAACGATTCTGGCAACCAGAACGCGAGACCCTAAGTAGCCTTCGGGAGTCGTGACGGTGGTCACATTTGGCAGCCAGACTGTCAAATGTCGCGTTCACGCCAACGCACGTTTCCAACCCCGGCGCTGCTCAAAATTGGCTTGCATCAGGCTACTCCCGTTCGAAGACCAGCACGTCCGGCTCGCCTCGACGAGGCGCATGTACGGTCATCGTCAATGTTTTCCCATCAGGAGAAAGCCTGATCTCCCGCGTATTCGTCACCTTTCCGTCGGCTTTGCCAATCATCTCCAGGGTGTGCTCGTCCACCTGCCGAATCGAGGAGATAGAGTCCCGGCCTGCGTCTGGCCCTTGATTGGGATAGTCCTTACCGTCGAACTTCACGCTTCTCGTCTCGTGTTCATAGGGCGCGATGGTAATGAAAGAGAGGCCGTCTCCCTAGTACGCCTTCACCTCGAGAACAAAAGGAGAGTTCATCGTCTCCTTGATGCTTTGCCAGTCCGCCGCGAATCCCGATCCTGCACCGCTGCGCTGGTAGAGGTAGTCCATGCTGAGCGTGGAGCCGTCAGACTCGAATTCGCGGTAGTAGTCCGTGAGCGTACTGCCGTCCTTCGAGAGCTTCCAGGTCCCTTTGAGAAGCAGCCGGCCGTTTCGCTTGCGCTCGACGATCCAGGTGTCGGGCGCGTCCGCCTTCACCGACAGCGTGGTTCCTGCGATGCCCGGTTGATCGGTCCCATCCGCCACAATCGTTTCAGGGGTGCCGCCAAAATTGAACGAGTACGTGTTGCCGGCCTTGCTCTCAACCTTCATCTCGTCGGGCATTCTGCTCTTGGATGGGTTCAGCTTCCACTCGCCGATGAAGGGATTCTCCGCCGCCCATGTCGTGACCACGGCCATGCTCGCAAACGCCAGCAACTTCAGAGCACGATTCAGCACAAAGTCCTCCTTGCATCCCTTCCGGAATGCGACGCCGTCGATCCTATCACGGCCTAAGACTCGAACCAGACTGGCGTCACCACATACGCAACTGAAGAATGCGCCTTCCTGATTTTCACTTGTCGGCACCTCTAATTCGAACTCAACCCACAGCCAAAGCCGATTAACCCTTGCGCCTTTACGGCCGTGATTCCTGGAGACGGTTCGATGACTGACTTGGTGATTTTGCGTGAACTTACAATGGCTTCAGAACTACTCCGCCCGCAGTGCCTCGATGGGATTCAGCCGCGATGCCCGCCACGCGGGCAACATACAGGCCAGCGTTGAAACCAACAGCAGCGAACCGGCAGCTGCGACATATACTGGGGGGTCAAATGGCCTCGTCCCAAAAAGAATCGATTGAATCATCCGGGTAGTAATCGCGCTCGCGGCGAGGCCAAATCCAAGTCCGAGCAGCGCTGGGCGCATGCCGTTGAACAACATCAACCGCAGCACCTGGTTCCTCTGTGCGCCAAGCGCAATGCGAATGCCAATCTCAGTCGTGCGCTGCGCTGCGATGTAAGAAAGAACCCCAAAAAGTCCAACTGCTGCGAGCAGCAACGACAAGGCGGCGAATACCAGGAGCAGTGTTGCATCGAAACTTGTGCCGAGAATACTCTTTCCGATGAGTTGATTCATGGTCAGAATGTCCATTACCGCCAATTGCGGATCCAGCTGCTGGACAATTTCTTGGATCGGCAATGCCATACTGTTCACGTCCCCATCCGAACGAACAACCAATGCAGCGCTACCAAAGTCTCCGCTGTAAATCGAGAAATACATCATAGGTTGAGGAGGTTTGGAAAGCGCGAATCGTGTGTCGCCGACAATCCCCACAATCTGAAAGGATTGGCTGCCGAATGTAACGAGATGCTTGCCGATGGGATTTTCAGAGCCGAAGTACTCACGTGCGAATGACTCGCTGATGACGACCTGATCTGCCTTGTCCAATCGATTGTCGGTGTCAAAGGAAGTTCCACGAACAAGCGGAATGCCTAAGGCATGGAAATAGCCCGGGTCCGCCCATCTGATCATCGCATTTTGCTTTTGACCGAAAGGTAACGGTGCATGTTCTGCAATCGCAAAACCTCCGTCTCCCCCGTAACCCTGCCCGGGAACCGTTCGAACCAGACCGGTTGCTTCAACCCCTGGAAGCGAGCGGACGCGTTCGATAAGACTGGCAAAGAAGTTCATTCGCTGAACAGGTTTGCTGTATTTTTCGTCCGGCAAGCTCAGCTGCATCGTGAGGACATTGTTGGTGACACAGCCCAAATCTGAAGAACGCAATCGTGCATAGCTCTTAAGCATGAGGCCGGCCCCAATCAGCAGCACGACCGTTAGGGCCACTTCAACAGAAACCAGTCCCTTCCGTAACAGGGTTTTCCCGCGGTCGTCGCTTTCGAACCGCGAAGAGTCCGAAAGAGATTGCGCGATGCGGCGGTTCCGCAGCGGGAGAGTGGAAGCCAATCCGGCACAGAGCGCGCAGAACAAAGTAATCCCGAACGTGAATGCCAGCGCAGCGCCATCTAGGTGAATCGACTCAACGCGGCTCATATCTTGCCGCGCATGCACAAACCATCTGATCGCTGAATAGGCCACCAAAAGCCCCGCCGCTCCGCCTAGCAGAGACAGCACGAAGGTCTCGGTCATGTGTTCGCGGACCAATCGCCAATGTCCGCCGCCGAGAGCAGTTCGAATGGCAAGCTCTCTTCTCCGCACTGATCCGCGAGAAATCATGAGGTTGGCAATATTCAGGCAGGCAATGAGCAATAGGCAGCTTGTCGCGGCAAGCAACAAGTACATCGGTGTTTTGATGTCGCCGGTGAGGTCCTCAAGCAACGGCATGCTGCTGGCTGCACTGCTGATGAAGGGATCGTCCAGATGCTGATCGTGCAAGCGACGAACAATCAGAGAAAGCTCTGCAGTAGCCTGTGTTTTGCTCACACCAGGCTCTAGGCGCCCAATGGCCTCCCAGTCGTGGGAATCTAGCGCGCTCATCTCGTCCGGAGGTACCAGGTGATAGATCGGCGTCCAAAGTTGAACATCTTGTCCAGGATATGTAACCCAGGCGGGAAGGACACCGATCACGGTATATGGCTTACCATCGAGTTCAATATTGCGATTCACAACGGCCGGGTCGCCACCGAAGCGTCTTTTCCAGAGTCCCCATGTAATCATCACGGTCGCATTTGCCGAAGGTTGGTCATCACTCGCCGTGAAGTTCCGTCCGAGTGCTGGGTTTACTCCCAGCATCGGGAAAAGGTTCCAGGAACATACGCCAAACGTGACTTTTTCAGGGAGTTGTCCTCCCGCTTCGGATAGGCTGAAAGCCAAGCCAGTGTCGAGTAGCGCAAGATCGGAGAAACCGTGTGTCTGTTTCTTCCAAGCGGCAAACACTCCGCCGGCAACCTGGTTATATGGAAACCTATCCGAACTACGCTCGTAAAGCCGAATGAGGCTCGCCGGTTCATTGAATGGCAGAGGTTTTAGCAGGACCGAGTGCACGATTGTAAACAGGGCAACGTTTGCACCGATCCCCAAGGCCATCACAAGCACCGCAATCACTGTGAACCCTGGAGAACGACGGAATGTTCGCATTGCGTACTTCAAGTCGCGCCAAATGCTCTCGGCAAAAGTCACAGTATTTTGCTGCCAGAGGGTCTCGCGAACTGTCCGCGGATTTCCGAGCTTGATTCTTGCCTGGCGGCGTGCTTCCTCAGGCAACATTCCTCGAGCGATGTTCTCATCGGTTTCATCTGCCAGGAAGGCATCCATTTCCTTCTGCAATTCCGCGTCCGCATATCCACGGCGAAAAAACCTGCGCCAGTTCATCTGATACCTCCATCAACCCTGGATCTCTTCACCCATTACCAACCCGATAGCGCGGGTCATTTGCTGCCAACGCGTCGTTTCCCGCAAAAGTTGCTTCTTCCCCACCGCAGTGAGCCGGTAGTACTTCGCTCTGCGGTTATTTTCACTCGGGCCCCAGTGGGACGAAACCCAGCCACGATCTTCCAGCCGATGCAGCGCGGGGTATAGTGATCCCTGCTCGACCTCCAGTACATCTTCCGATGTCCGTTCAATGATCTTGGCAATCGTATGGCCATGAGCGTCCCCTGCGACCAGGGTTCGCAGGATCATCATGTCGAGGGTACCCTTCAGCATCTCTCCGTTAGACTGATCCTTCTTAGTCATCCGCACGCCCTCCACTCGAACCTCTATGCAAGAGAAGCATACACCACTCGGAGTTCTACGGGAAGGGCGAGCACGCGGACACCTCGTTTACCGAGAATACGGCCAACGTGCTCATCCAGCTACAGAGTGTGCGAACGGGCGGTCAGTTTCATGCTGGCGATTTAGGGCGAAGAGAGAACCCTCGGGCGACAAGCGCAACTAGCCTTCCATCCTTCATCTCCGCGACGTCTATCCCTCTGACGACCGTGGGTTACGTCGTTAGACCTGAACGGAACCGCCATCCACGAAGAGTTCCACGCCAGCCACAAAGCTGGCGTCGTCGGAAGCCAGGAAGACGGCCGCTTTCGCAATCTCGTCCGGCTTTCCGAGACGGCCCAGAGGCACGGTCGAGGCAAGGTAATCGTAGAGACCCTTCTTCTGTTCTTCCGTTTCAGCAAGACCGCTGAGCCCGGGAGTATCGATTGGGCCGGGACTCACAACATTCACACGGATCTGGCGATCCTTCAAGTCCGTCGTCCATCCGCGGGCGAAGGAACGCACTGCCGCTTTGGTCGCAGAGTAGACGCTGAACGCCGCACCACCTTTGACGGAAACCTGAGAGGCGTTCAGCACGATTGCGCCACCGTTGGGAATCAGTGGCAGGGCCTTCTGGACCGTAAAAAGAACGCCCTTTACGTTGGTGTCAAAGGTCTGATCGTAGTGTTCCTCAGTAATCGATCCAAGAGGAGCGAAGGAGCCGCCACCGGCGTTGACGAATAACACATCGAGACGTCCTTTGTCCTTCTTGATCTCTTCGTACAGGCGATCAAGGTCCGCCAGATTCGACGCATCGGCACGGATGGCCTTCGCCTTATCGGAACCAATACTTGCGAGTGCTTTTTCGAGTTCAGCCTCGCGACGGCCCGTGATGAACACGAAAGCGCCTTCCTTTGCGAAGCGCTGCGCTGTAGCCAGGCCGATTCCGGAGCTACCGCCCGTGACGAGTGCGATCTTACCTTCCAATTTCCCTGCCATCTCTACCTCCCGGTTCACTTCAGTTCTGAACCATACGATTCAGATGTACAGGCGAGCACATTGATTCAACAAATATGGACCGTAAAGTTCAAAATATAATCTAAAGCATATGCGAAGGGATTTACCGGACCAATCAAAGCCGGCAAGAAAAATGGGGCGCCCCCGCGAGTTCGGCGCAGATGCGGCTGTCGAGGCCGCCATGCGCGTTTTCTGGGAGAAGGGCTACGATGGCGCGACGCTCAGCGATCTGACCTCGGCTATGAGAATCAACCGCTCCAGCATGTACACCATCTTCGGCGATAAAGAGGCTTTGTTTCGGAAGGCGATTGACCGCTATGCAGACGGTCCGGCTGTGTACGTCAGGAAGTCTGTTGAGGAATCCACGGCAAGAGAGGTGATCGAGTCACTCCTGGAAGGTGCGCTGGAGTTGCTGAGCAATCCACGAAATCCCCGAGGTTGCCTCTCCGTGCAGGGAGCATTAGCCAATGGCACTGGCGGAGAAACGGTCAAACAAGCACTCATCGACTGGCGCAAGCGTGGAGAAGCGTTGCTCGAAGAACGATTCCGGCGTGCTCAAAAGGAGGGCGACCTGAAAAGATCCCTCGATCCAGGTGATCTTGCTCGCTATGTCTCTGCGCTGCTCACAGGACTTGGAGTTCAAGCGGCGAATGGCGCCAGCCGTAGGCAGATGTCTCACATCGTCGATCTCGCCGTAAGCAGTCTGCCGATTTGAGACCACAGGATGGGTAGCCGTAAACGCGTTTGTTGCCAGGGATGATTCTGGATTGACGCGAAATCGCTGAGTATCAAACCGAGTTCCGCCGTCGCCCGGTCTGTCGCCGGATGAGTGCTTTGCCCTGTGTGCAACTGCTGGTATTGCGCGTTCCGCGGGGTGGCCTTGCAGATCGCGCGGGTTTTTGAAGGTACTAATCTGTGACCATGATGACGACCTTGCCCTGCGCGCGCCCCGTTTCAACATAGGCCAGCGCCTCCATCGTCTGCGGTGGTCCCGGTAGTTCGGACAGGTTTTTCGGGTTTTTAAGTGGAAAGATTATTCAGTTCGTCGTAGTCGAGGCGGTGGAAATGTGAAAATCGGTTTCATTGATTTTCAAGGTCTGTGGTAAGGGCGGGAAACGGCTCTATCGTTTTCCGCGCTTTCCATCAGACCGGCATTTCCACGGCCGGCTCAAGCTTCGTGTTATGCCGCCAGTGCCTCTGGCGGACGGTGGGAGTATACCTGGTCTGGCGTTTGCGCCCCCAGGCTCGAATGCGGGCGTTGGCTGTTGTAGAACGCGAAGTAGCAGCCGATCTTGGCTCGCGCCTCGGCCACCGACTCATAGGCATGAAGATAGACGTGCTCGTATTTGAGCGAGCGCCACAGCCGCTCGACGAAGACGTTGTCTGCCCAGCGACCCTTGCCATCCATGCTGATCTCGATGGCTTCTCTCTTCAGCCGCCCAGTGAAGGCTTCGCTCGTGAACTGCGAGCCCTGATCGGTGTTGAAGATCTCCGGGCGGCCGTAGATCCTCATCGCTTCCTCCAGCGCCTCGATGCAGAAGCTGGTATCCATGGTGATCGACAGCCGCCACGCGAGCACGCGACGGCTGAACCAGTCGAGGACCGCGGCCAGATAAACAAAGCCGCGCGCCATGGGGATGTAAGTAATATCCATGGCCCAGACTTGATTGGGCCGAGTTATCGCCAGGCCGCGCAGCAGGTAAGGATAAATCCGGTGTCCCGGCGCGGGCTTGGAAGTGTTCGGTTTGCGATAGAGGGCCTCGATCGCCATCCGCCGCATCAGCGTGCGCACGTGGCGGCGGCCGACTTCCAGACCCTGCTGGCTGAGCATGTCGCGCAACATGCGACTGCCGGCGAACGGGTAGTTCAGGTGCAACTCGTCGATGCGCCGCATAAGAAACAGATCGGCGTCAGAGATGGGGCGCGGATGGTAGTAGATAGTGGAGCGGCTGATCTGCAACTCTTCAGCCTGCTTGGAAATCGGTAATACGTGTTCGGGGTCGATCATCGCTTTGCGCTCAGCAAACCCGCCTTGACGAGCGCACTTTCTAAAAAATCGTTGGCCAGCGCCAGTTCGCCGATCTTGGCCTGCATCCGGATTACATCGACCTTGCCTTGCTCCTCGGCCCGGTCTTCGCCAAAGACGGTGGCTGCACCTTCGGCCAGCCGCGTCTTCCAGTCTGTGATCTGGTTGGGGTGGACATCGAACTGTTCAGCCAGCTCGGCCAGAGTCTTGTCCCCCTTCAGGGCGGCCAAGGCCACCTTCGCTTTGAATGCCGCTGTGTGATTCCGGCGTGGACGTCGTGCCATTGTTGCTCCTCGTTTCTGCCATCTTAATGGCTGGCTGAGGAACAATCCTTCCACTCATCCCCTTGTCCGATTTTCCGAAACCGGCTTAACCATCGGTGGACCGATCAGGAAGGACAAAGTTTTTTTCTTTGCTGATTTTCAGGGCACCTACACGAATCAAGCGGTAGGTGACACACAGGTGGTCCCGACATCGGCCGATGAGGCAGGAAATGTATCGGACTGGGAGCCTACGCTTGAAAACAACTTCGGCTCGGTGAATGGTACGGGGTGGGCCACTGTGCTGATTAACCGGCTGGCATCGGTGACGGGGCAGACGGTGGTTAACGGAGAGAGCTATTTTATCGGCCCCGACGGAACTTCGGCCACCTGCACCAACAATGATCCCAATAGCGCTAACGGATGCGTCTTCCCGGGTGACACAATTCCGACCAAGGCCTGGGACCCGGTTGCAAATAATATGTTGAAATACATCATTAATTCGGGTAGTAGCATTGGCACCACACCCAACTCCGGCCTCAGCACCGGTAACGCGCCCAATTATTTCAACTACAAGCTGTTCAACACCATCAGGGACTACAAGGAATCGGGGCGTGTGGACGTCAATACGCGTTTCGGAACGCTCTTCGGTTACTACTTTGTGGACAATACGACTTCAGTGGATCCCTTCTCGTCCTCATTCGCCGGAGGCGTTTCGTTTCCGGGATGGGGCACGGAGACGTTGCAGCGGGCACAGGAAAGCAATGTCGGCCTGACTACGGCCTTCAAAAACAATTCGGTCAATAACTTCCGCTTCACGTTCCTGCGCAGCGCTGCTAATTCAGGGATTCCGACTTTTTCGACCACCGGACCTTCGCTTTCCTCGCTGGGATTTGTCACACCTTGGGGAACGACAGGCGGCATCAGCAATATTTATCCGGGGCTGGTCAGTGTGCCCACCATGAACCTGGCCGAAGGCGGCAGTTTTGGCACTCCAGGCGAAGTGCAGAACCGCTACGTGAATTCTTTCCAATGGCTCGATAACTATATGAAGGTTGTGGGAACCCATACGTTCCAATTCGGCGTGGACTATTCGTACAAGCAGATCGACGCGCGCAACCGATATGACGTGAATGGTTACTTTGAGTTCGACGACGGCAACGAAACTGGGCTCGGCTTCGCGGATTTCTTGCTGGGTGCCGAAGCCGGCGACTTCACGCAGGCCACCCCGCAAATCCTCGATTCACGCGCTAATTATATCTCGGGTTATGCCGAGGATTCCTGGAGATTGCGCTCAAGCCTGACTCTTAACTACGGCGTTCGCTACGAAGTCACGTCGCCGTGGTACGACACGCAGAACAAGCTTGAAACCATCGTCCCCGGAGAACAGTCCGTGGTATTTCCCGGCGCTCCGGAGGACTGGGTCTTCCCTGGCGACCCTGGAGTGCCCAGAACGCTGGGGCCGATCAAGTACAACAAGTTCGCGCCGCGCTTTGGTTTTGCCTACACGCCTTCAAATAGCAATGGCCTGCTCGGGAAGTTAACGGGAGGACCGGGGCAATTCAGCATTCGCGGCGGGTTTGGTATCTTCTACACCAACTTCCAGGACGAGTCGGGATTCGAAGAAATCGGCGACGCCCCTTATGGCGATTACTACTCGACATCGAGCGAGACCATGATGTCCACTCCGTATGTGAATCGAGCCACTCAGGCGGTTTTTCCGCAGCAGTTTCCATTCTCCTTCCCTCCGGTCAACGTATCGGCTTCCAATCCCGACAAGAACGTGAACTGGTCGGCCTATGAACCCCTGGTCTCCGCCTTCGCGGTCTCTCCGTTTAATACGGTTCCCTATCTCGAAGAATATTCGTTGGGCATTCAGAGGGCAATCGGCAAGAGCACGGTTTTGACGGTGAACTACGTGGGCAATCAGGGGCGCCATCTGCCCAGTCAGGAGCAAGCGAACCCTGGCAATATCGCGCTTTGTCTCGCGCTGAGTCAGGCATCGGAGGTGGAGTCTGGAACTTCCACTTGCGGCCCCAAGGGAGAAGGCAATACCTATTTCGCTGCAAATGGCACAGAATATATCGGCACGCGCATCCTGCCGACGCCGGCCGCGAATTACACCGGCTCGGCCAACGACAACCCTGCCTTTGGCGGAAACCCCTACTTAAAGACAGAGGCAACTTCCAACTACAATTCGCTGCAAACGAACCTGAAGCACGACAGCAAGATGTGGAGCGGCATGGTGAGCTACACCTTCGGACGATCGTTCGATAATGCTTCCAGTTTGAATTCAAATACCAATGTCCTCAATCCCAGGTACAGCTACGGCCTGTCGAGCTTCGATGTGACGCAATATCTGGTGGGAAGCTACGATGTCCATTTGCCGTTTGACCTGCTCACTGAGAATCGATTCGTAAAGCAGGTGATTGGGGGCTGGTCCGTCAGCGGCATCACCAGGATTCAAACCGGTACTCCGATTGGCATGTCGGACAGCGAGGATTACTCCCTCACTGGCTTGTCAGGCACCGGCGGTTCGGAAGACCGTCCGTATTACAACCCATCCGCGGGGCCGCTCATCATGAATAAGAATCCCAGAGTTCGTGATCCGGCGAATCCCACGCAGGCAGCCCCTTATTTCAATACGGCCGACTTTACCTCCGAAAAGAAGGAGTGCAACCCCAAGACCGCCTGTTACGGACTCTTTGGCAACTCGCCCCTCAGGTTCTTCCACGGACCCGGACAGGATGACACGGATTTGGCCGTTTTGAGGGACTTCCATGTCCACCGCGAACACGTCGTTCAACTTAGGCTGGAGGCCTTCGACGTGTTCAATCATGCGTGGTTTGACAATCCCAGCGGCAGCGTAACCAGCTCCAGCTTCGGTATCGTCACAGGGGCGTCTGGCAACGCCTCGCGCATCATGGAGGGGGCTTTGAAATACCACTTCTAGCAACTCAACGTAGACCACCAACTATCGCTGGTCCCCGCAACTACGGCATTTTCGGAAATTGCGGGGTCATTTCAGACTGCGCAAAGTCAACAAAACCGGCGCGCACTTCTCCTTCAACTCCTTACTTCAGGTTGATTTTAAGGGATCACGAATCACCTCCGACTGCGCCCAGGTCCGCACCCGCTGAAGAATCGCTGGAGCGCGCCGTTCGAACTGTGGCGCGCAATATGATGGGAGCGTCACGTATCAGCCGGTGAAAACGGCAGAGGATCTGCAATGACAACGACGAAGAAAATCATGTTTGCAATCTCCGTACCCCTGCTGCTTTGCGCTCTCGAAGCAGCGGGGGCGCTACAAGACGAGCAAGTCACGGTTGATACTTCTCACGTGGTGAATTCATTCAGCCCACTCCGGGCGCTTGGCGGGGCCATTGACATCCAGCATGGCGGACAGACCCAGGAGGCAATCTCAAAGCATGTGGAATGGGAGTTAACCGACCCCGTGCTGAAAGATCTTTTGGGCGCGGGATGGGGGACCGTATCGGAACGGAATAATTCGGAGTTGCAAATTGAGGCATGGCACTGGAACCCGCGCGGCACATGGAGCAATGCCGCGAAAAAGGAAGGCTACTTCGTGGGCAGCGCAGAGCCGACAGCCGAGAAGATCAAGGATTCGTGGGTGTACCCGCTGCCGCACCGCGGAGCGACGTTGGGAGACGGCAATGGTTGGTCTCGCATGACCGACGGCGATCCCAAATCATATTGGAAGAGCAATCCTTACCTGACGAAGGCGTTCACCGGCGAAGATGACTCATTGCATCCGCAATGGGTGATGGTGGACTTAGGCGCCAAAGTCAATATCAATGCCATCAGGATTGCCTGGGCGAATCCTTATGCGACGAAGTATTACGTGCAGTTCTGGACTGGCGAAAAATTACCCTTCTATGTAGGAATCAATGTAGGCTCATGGCAGACTTTTCCGATGGGGACTGTTCTGAACAGCCGCGGTGGAACGCCCACGCTGAAGCTCGCCGATTGGCCAATTCAAGCGCAATATCTGCGGATTTGGATGAGGCAATCGTCCAACACCTGCGACACGCATGGAGCGCACGATAAGCGCAACTGCGTAGGATATGCGATCAACGAGCTATACATCGGCACGCTCTCATCCGATGGGCAATTCACTGATATCGTGAAGCACGTGCCAAGCCGGCAGCAGACCATCACCTGGCCCTCTTCTGTCGATCCGTGGCATACGCCAGCGGATTTGGACCCCAAAGGAGGCGACCAGATCGGGTTCGATTTCTTCTTCGACTCCGGCGTAACACGTGGCCTGCCCACAATGGTTCCGATCGCGATGCTTTATTCGACACCGGAAGACGCGGCCAATGAGATCGCTTACCTGTACAAGCGAAAATATCCGATTTCGTGGATCGAGATGGGTGAAGAAGCGGACGGCCAGCGCATCCTGCCCGAAGACTATGCGGCACTCTACATCCAATTTGCAAGAGCCATCCACAAGCTCGTCCCTCAAGCGCGACTCGGGGGCCCGCCATTTGAAGGCACTCCGGGCGATGTGGATTCATGGGCAGACGCCAACGGTCGAGTGTCCTTTCTCGGCAGATTCGTTGATTACCTCAGAGCACACCATGCTCTCAAGGACTTCACCTTTTTCTCATTTGAGCACTACCCCTGCATGGATACATCAACAGATGGCGGCTATGGGAGCCCGTGCCACAACTGGGGCTCGCTCGACATGGAACCTGTGTGGGTGAACCATGTTGTGCAAGCGTGGAAAGATAATGGCCTCCCGCCCAATATTCCGTTCTTCATGACCGAAGGCAACGACCTCGGCGAGGGCAGCCAGACTACTGTAAAGAGCGGCCTGTGGCTGGCGGATTACGTGGGTGCGATGATGACCGCTGGCGCGGGAGGGACTTACTACTTCCAATACATTCCATCGCTCGGCCGAGGTGGTCGCGGCTTTCTTTCTGTCGATGACCAGGGCCACGCAACCTATGGAGCGCAATACCTGGCTACACAGGTGATCACACAGGAATGGGTGCAGCCGGTGGATAAGATCCACAAGCTCTATAAAGCGTCGAGCAGCGTTGTGGACAGTAACGGGAACGAACTGATTACCGCATATCCGGTTGAACGGCCGGATGGGCAATGGTCGGTCATGTTGATCAACAAGGATGAAAACAACGGCCACTCGGTGCGGGTCGCATTCTACGATTCGGCGACTGGGCAAAAGCGCTTCTTCACGGGAAACGTGGACCGTGTTGTCTTTGGCTCGGCCGAGTATCAGTGGCATCCCGATCCGGCTCCCGCCGCCGATGCTGCGCAGCCAGCCGTGAATACCCAAGAAGGCGCCACTCCTGCCGGCACGGGCCGTCGCCGTTTCAACGGTCACGCGGACCCGGACGGTCCCGCGTCGAAATCGGCTGTGACGGGTATCGGCGCAGATACGCTTTACGACCTTCCGAAAGCATCCATCGTGGTGCTTCGAGGCAATCTGGGAGGGCAGTAAGCTGACTTTCCGCCAACGATTGCTTTTAAGGAATCACTGGCGGCTGCGAAATGGACGCGGAGGAGCATGCTCGAAGAATGACACTTCACGAAGACACGAGGATCATTCTTTCTATGGGTACACAAAAACGAGTCAAGGGTTGCTGGAGAGTAGTTCGGCGGAGGATGAGTTTTGCAACGGTAGTCACGGGCGTACTGGGTCTCTTGTCGATCGTTGTTGTTGCGCACTCGCAGACAGGAACCATTCGAGTGGATGCCACGCCCGGGCATGCGATCAACTCTTTCGATCCGGATAGCGCCTTGGGTTCGTCGCTCGATGTTTTGTCGCACACCGCCATCGACAAGGTCTTTACGCCGCATATCATTCAGGAGTCGTTGTCGGCGGGATGGGGAACGATCTCTTACCGCAACAACAGCGAACTCAGGATGGCAGCCTGGCACTGGAATGACAACGGAACATGGAGCGACCCGGTGCATCAGAGCGGCTACTTCACCGGAAGCACGGAACTCAAGGAGCCGATCCGCTACATCCTCTCCTATGGGTTGCCGCATCGAGGCTTTTCAACCAGCGGCGATTCTCCTGTGCCGGCCCCAGACCTCAGTTATTGGAAGAGCAATCCATATTTGGCCAGCAAGTTCACCCGGGAATCCGATGCGCTGCATCCGCAATGGGTGGTTGTCGATTTAAAGGCCGAGTACCCGATCAGCGCGGTCCGCATCGCGTGGGAGAATCCCTACGCGACCACCTATCGGGTGGAGTATTGGGTGGGCAAGGATGCGCTCGATTTTGACGGCGGCCCGAAAGGCGAATGGAAGACTTTTCCCGCAGGCGAAGTGAAAAACGCCAAAGGCGGCAGCGACCCGATGAAGCTTGCCGACGCCCCTGTTTCGACGCGGTATGTGCGGATGTCGATGACGGCATCCTCTAATACCTGCGACGAGCATGGATCGGACGATGTCCGTAACTGCGTCGGGTATGGGATTCGAGCGATTCATCTGGGATCGGTTGACTCGACCGGCGCTTTTGTTGAGGTTGCGAGGCAGACCAGCGCGCGGCCCATTACTTATTGCTCGTCTTCGATCGATCCTTGGCACGAAGCTGCGGATGTGAACGCAAGCGGCGGCCAGCACACCGGATTCGACCTCTTCTTCACCAGCGGAATCACCAATAACCTGCCGGCCATGATTCCGGTGACCATGCTATATGGCACGCCCGACGATGCGGCGGCGCAGATAGCCTACATTGAGAAGCGGGGATATCCGATCTCGTATATCGAGATGGGCGAGGAACCGGACGGCAAGCACACCATGCCGGAGGATTACGCGGCGCTGTATATCCAGTGGGCTGCGGCCATTCATAAGGTCGATCCGAAGCTCAAGTTAGGCGGTCCTGTCTTCGAGGGAGTGAACGACGATATTACGGTATGGCCCGATGCGAAGGGACGGATATCGTGGATGGGCCGGTTTGTGGACTATCTCAAGGAGCATGGACGCATCGCCGACCTGAGCTTTGTGTCCTTCGAGCATTATCCGTTTAGCCGGTGCGACATTACCTGGAAGACGCTCTACAGCGAGCCGGGAATTGTGAGGCACATCCTTGAGGTGTGGCGAAAGGACGGCGTTCCCCAAAATGTGCCGCTGATGATCGATGAGGACTCGCTCGCGGCCAATCTCACCGGGCCGATGTCGACGATCTTCGGAGGCATGTGGCTGGCCGACAATGTGGGCTCGTTCTTTGCAGCCGGAGGCGCGCTCTTTACGCACTCGCCGATTCAACCGCAGGGCGTGCAGAACAGTTGTCTTGGCTGGGCCTCGTGGTCTAATTTCGTGTCGAATAACAACTACGAGATCAACGGGTACACCGCCTTTTACTTTGCTGCTCATATGATCAACCTGGAATGGGTGCAGCACAGGTCAGGCGTGCACGTGATGTATCCCTCGTCCAGCGACATCAAAGACGCAGAGGGGAACCGGCTGGTGACGTCGTATGCGGTTCATCGTCCCGATGGGAAGTGGTCGGTGATGCTGGTCAACCGGGATGAGACGAACCCTCACACGGTGCGCGTGGTTTTCAATAATGCGAAAAGTAAGAAGGATGCGTACTTCTATGGGCCGGTCACTTTAGCCACCTGGGGCAGCGAGCGGTATAAGTGGATCAACGATGGGCCCAACAGCCACGCCGATCCTGACCATCCGCCGGTGAGCAGAACGCTTAGAGGAGACGCTGGGGCTGTTTTCACCCTGCCTAGGGCTTCGATCACTGTGCTTCGCGGCTCGGTTGCCGAGGTGGAACATTGAAAAACTATTCGCATATGAAGCAAGTCATCTTAGGAATCGACGTTGAGATCAAATGTCTCCAGGTAGCAAGCGGTTAGTTTGGAGGTGTCCGTCCTGCTTTTGATCGCAGGAACCCCGGGTTGCGGAAAGTCAACCCCACTTTGCAAGATGAGTCGTCAGGGCTGGATTGTCATTGACGACTTCAACGCTAACGCGTTCAACCACTCGGCGTCATTTTGGAGCTCAAGAAAACTCTCTGCTCTTCTCGTTGCCCTGCGTAACGACCTCATCTGCGTCGCAGTGGATAGCGATTTTTGCAGGCCAGAAGCGCGAGCCGAGTCCGTTATCTATGGTGAAGTCCTCGGCCTTGATTTGAACTGGATTTTCTTTACCAACGATTATCCCGCCCGCGAAGCCAAAATCCGACGACGGGGCCGCGCCTGGCAGGCCGCCGACCTTGAAAACTTCCGCAAGTATTCAGATCTCTATCACATTCCGCCAGGCACTGAAACCATCCAAATCCGGTGCGAAAAGTGCATAATAGCGACCTCCATCGCCCACTATTAAAGGTCGGCAAGCCCGCAATAGATTTCTGAGTCATTTGTCCGAGTCGGAAAAGTGTTTGCTGCCAATCGACTCGTCCGACTTTGCGCGGCCACTGACGCGCCCGGATCAATGGCGAGTGCTTAAAAACGCCATAGAAATTCGCTTTCTGAGAGGGTTTTGTGTGCCGGATGTGTGCCGGAGGCGAACGGTTCAATAGCGACCAACACTCGTGCGATTACTAGACGCGTATAGCGATGTTCTCAATCGACTTTCGTCTGCGTACGCTTCGATCGTCGACACACTTCTCGCACACCAGCGAAGTCGCGGAACCACCCGATTCACATTAATGCAATCCCGGCTGGCTGACGCCGGAACAGTCATATTCCCGAATCCGGCACGCAGACTCTGAAATGTATATCGGAACTGATCCGGCCAACGGTGACAAGTGCATCGAAGAATCGCGCACCCGCAAAACCACCCGCTAGGTTTCTGGGAAACCACTCTGCCCGACAAATGGCGCAATGAGCCCGGATAACATCAGGGCGAAGATAAACCGTTCGCCTATCCGTCCCTTCCATAAGGGTTTGCGTTCCCGGCTTCTCTCCGGCTTGATGCGGCGCAGCGGGGCATCATCTCAAAGTGGTGCAACTTTCGACAACCAAAGCCCAGCGACCTCGATGAGTTCGGCGTCTTGCTTGAATTGCGGATCGCGACAGTCGTAGAGAACGGACCTTTTCCGCTGGGCCCGGACAAGGCTGAAGGCGTCATCCACATTTCGGCTGTTGTCGAACATCAGAGTCATGTCCGCAAGGTTCGATGCCATCTTGATTGCCTCTTGCGTCCTCGGGAAACGATCCCGCAGCTTCGCTTCCGGCACGTCATGGCCGCCCTGACTTCTTGTTGTTGCGACACGCAGGATCGACAATTCAGCGGTGGCCAGCCCGACAAATATCAAAACGACGAAATAGCCATGCTTCTGCAAGGTAAGAATGGTGTCGGTCTTTGATTGAATGGTCCCGTCCGCTTGCTTTTTCAGGTACGAGAAAACGGTCTCGAATGCAAACGACATCTCTTGATCCATGATCAAACCCATGAAGAGTTGTACCACTTCACTGAACTGTGTTGTCTTATGAAGAACAACACGTGAAGGACCTTTGCCGGTCCGCTCCCGGTACCCTCGATCTTTCTAATATCGAACGAAGCTTGAGGAGAGAACTGGCGCTTCGTTCCCATTTCAATTGTGAAGGGGAATTGCAGGCGTCAAGGGTCGAGATGAAAATGCCGAAGTACGGCGTCCTTCACGCCAACAGGATCGCAGCCAAGATCCACGGCGCGGTTCGCTCGGGAACCCTGCTTCGACCACCCCCTAGAGCCGAGAAAACTTGCCTTTCAGCCACTGAACGGCCTCCGGACCGATCGGTTCTATCGAAATTAGAAAAGTTACGAAAAACGCATAACTTTGCTAAACTCCCTATAGATGGATCCTATTCGCAACCCCTTTGCCCCGGGAGCCGGTAGTCCTCCCCCTGAGCTGGCTGGCCGCGCCGCCATTCGCAAAGAAATCACAGTGCGCCTTCAAAGGCTTCGTCTCGGCCGGCCCGCCAAGAGCATGATGCTGGTCGGCTTACGCGGGGTCGGAAAGACCGTTCTCCTCGATCAGATGCGCAGGGACGCGGAGGCAAGCGGAATTCAACCGGTCCGTATTGAGGCCCCGGAAAACCGCTCACTCCCCGCTCTTCTGGCTCCCTCTCTTCGGCTTGCGTTGCTTCACCTCAGCAAGAAAGAGGCCGCGAAGGACTATGCCATTCGAGGCCTCAAGGCCCTGGCAGGTTTTGCCAGCAAGCTCAAATTGACCTACGCCGACATCGAGGTCGGTTTCGATTATGACCCGGAGCCGGGCCTGGCCGATAACGGCGATCTTGAAGGAGATCTGGGCGCGCTCTTGGAGCAAGTCGGGATTGCAGCTAAGGCGGCCGGTACTGCCGTTGTGCTTTTTATCGACGAACTGCAGTACGTCGAAGAGCCTCAGATGGCTGCTTTGATCGCCGCACTTCATCGCAATTCTCAGGAGAAGCTGCCGGTCACAATTGTCGGCGCGGGACTTCCGCAGTTGCGCGGCCGTATGGGAGAGGCGAAATCATACGCCGAACGGCTGTTCGATTTCCCAGAGATCGGGCCCCTGAGTCCACCCGACGCCCGAGACGCCATCGTCAGGCCCGTCGAGAACGAGGGAGTACAAATCGAGGACGAGGCAGTGGACCTGATCATCACGAAGACTCAGGGGTACCCGTATTTCCTCCAGGAATGGGGCAAGCACACCTGGGACATTGCCCCAGAGAGTCCTATTCGGCGTGAGGACGTTGTCAGCGCATCAGACGAAGCCATTGCGGCACTCGACGAGAGCTTTTTTCGGGTCCGCTTCGATCGCCTCACCCCCATGGAGAAGAAGTATCTACGTGCGATGGCCGATCTGGGGCCCGGTCCTCATCGTTCCGGAGACATCGCCGACAAACTCGAAAGGACGGTACAATCGCTGGGCCCGATCCGCGCCGGACTTATAGCCAAAGGTATGATCTGGAGCCCGACTCACGGCGACACAGCGTTTACCGTCCCGCTCTTCGACGAATTCATGAAACGCATCATGCGAGGAAACGAGTGGGAAACGATCGGCAACTGACGGCATACTCTCGTCGCCTAACTTCCGGCCTGCCCGTTATCCGGCCCGAACTCTAGATTTGTCTTTAGGCCTCGGCGATTCTAGAGTGAATCCAGCAACATTCCAAGCGACATCCCCGTACTCGATTGCGATCCGCGGTCGGCTATTGATCGGCTCATTCGAACGCCCTTCCCATAGAAGTCCGAGTGGTGTATGGTAACTCCCATAGACGTTCGAGTGGAGGCGTGCTCATGGGAAAGAGCGGGCAGTCAGGCGGAGAGATGCTGAAGGGGACTTTGGACATGATGATTCTGCGTAATCTGGTCACGGGGGACGCACATGGGTATACCATCGCCAAAGTCATTGAGCGAACCTCTGAGGATGTTCTTGAAGTGGAGCAAGGCTCGCTTTATCCCGCTCTCCATCGGCTTAACGATCGCGGTTGGGTCTCATCTTATTGGGGAGTAAGCGAGAACAATCGCAAGGCCAAGTTCTATCGGCTCACTGCCGCAGGGAGAAAGCAGCTCGTCCACGAGACGAATCGCTGGCGGCAGATGGCTCGTGCCATCGCACTGGTGATGGGCGAAAAGACCTTGGCTGATGGAGGTGTTCGATGAGCTGGTCGAGACTCTCTCGCCGTAGAAAAACCGATGCCGAGCTCGAAGAAGAGCTTGATTCGTTTCTCTCAGAAGAGATCGCCGAGAACCTGGCGCGCGGCAAATCTCTTGAAGAAGCGCGGCGCCTGGCAGAAATCAAACTTGGAAGCCGTCAAAGCGTTCGCGAAACCGTATGGCAGCAAAACACCTTCCCGGCAATCGACAACCTGTGGCCGGACTTGAAGTATGGCGTCAGAACCCTGAAGCGCACGCCTGGCTTCACCGCAGTTGCGATTCTGGTAATGGCGCTGGGCATTGGTTCAAGCGTGGCGATCTTCGCATTTGTGTATGCGGCGCTGATCAGGCCGCTGCCCTACAACGATCCGACACGGCTGGTTAGCGTGTATGAGACGGTCGCGTCTTGCCCGCTGTGCAATGTGTCGTACCAGAACTTTCAAGACTGGAGAAAGAGCAACTTGCCCTTCAGTTCTCTGGAGGCCTGGGGTTGGACAGGTTTTCTCATCAATACGCCCCAGGGCACGGAACCGGGGCGGGGCGTGCGTGTGAGCGATGGGTTCTTTCGAACGCTCGGAGTGACACCGATTCTGGGGCGCGATTTCTATGCGGGAGAAGATGCGCCGGGCGCGCCGCATACGGTCCTGCTCAGGTACGGCGCATGGCAGGAGCGATTTGGCGGAAGCCGCAGCGTAGTGGGGCAAACCATCAGGCTGAGTAATATTTCGTATACCATTATTGGCGTGCTGCCTGAAGACTTTCACTTCGCGCCCATCGGCGATTCAGATTTCTGGGCCGCTCTGAACGATCCGAACTTGTGCGATCAACAGCGCGGCTGCCATGGGTTGTTTGGTCTGGCGCGATTGAAAGACGGCGTTTCCCTGCAAACCGCGATTGCCGGTTTGAAAACGGAAGCAAGCCAGCTTGAGCGGCAATACCCCGATAGCAATCATGGCTACAGCGCCACGGCGACCACCCTCAGAGACGCGGTCATGGAAGATATCCGGCCCGTGCTCCTGGTGCTGCTAAGCGGAGTATTTCTGCTGTTGTTGATTGCGTGCGTCAACGTCTCGGGACTTCTGCTGGTCCGCAGCGAGAGCCGCAAGCGCGAGACCGCGGTACGCGCTGCACTGGGCGCTACGCCGGCTCGCTTGTTCCGGCAATTCGTGATCGAAGCCCTGTTACTTGTTATCAGCGGCAGCGCTCTCGGTCTTGGGGTTGCATTCCCGGCAATGAAACTCCTGATCAGACTTGTGCCCTTGAGAAGAATAGACGGAATGCCCTTCCTGCTGACGGTTGGACTGAACCCGCAGGTGCTGGCATTTGCGGGTATCGTCTCACTGCTCGCGATCGTGGTGTTTGCGGTTACGCCAGCCATGGGTATGGCTCGTGGAAATCTTCGGGGAGACCTTACCGAAGGCGGTCGCGGCGCCGCGGGAAATACGTGGCGGAGGCTGGGCACCAAACTCATTGTGCTGGAACTGGCCACTGCGGTTGTATTGCTGGTTGGTGCGGGCCTGTTGGGCAAGAGTTTCTATCTGCTGCTGCATGTAAACCTGGGAATGCAATCCGATCATCTTGCCACTCTGCAGGTGGAAGTGCCGAAAACCTATGCAGAGGGCGATAAGCAGATGGTTTTGGAGCGCCAGATCCTTAGCAGGATCGGCACGCTGCCTGGCGTGCAGTCAGTGGGCATCTCAAGCAATCGGCCAGTGCGATCATGGGATGGTGGTGTTTCGATCGTGGTTCCAGGCCGTCCCACGAATGGAAAGC
This sequence comes from uncultured Acidobacteriaceae bacterium, assembly GCA_963732165.1. Lineage (GTDB taxonomy): Bacteria > Acidobacteriota > Terriglobia > Terriglobales > Acidobacteriaceae > Telmatobacter. The sequence goes on along the minus strand of CAVSYM010000033.1, from coordinate 4,588 downwards.
GCAATAACACTCCGGAACGACTCGTCAGTGCGGGCTACCTGACGACAGTTGGCGCAAGACTGTTGCGCGGACGGTATTTCACGGAGGCAGAAGACGATGGCGACAAGCCGTTGTTGTTTGTGGTCAACCAGACCTTCGCCAGGAGATTTTTTCCTGGAGAAGACCCTATCGGCAAGCACGTCGCCTATGAAGGCGCGAAGACGCCAATCGAGATTATTGGTGAAGTGGAGGACATCAAGGAGGGCCAACTGGACTCGCCGAATCAACCAGTGATCTATGTTCCCTTCAATCAGTGGTCGTATAGTTGGTTCGATCTGGTTGTGCGGACGCGGCAGAACGAGGAGAGCATACTTCCAACCCTGAGTGCGGCCATCCATCAAATCGATCCAGCCATCGCAGCATCCGATGGAACAACCATGACCGCTTTGATCAACGATTCGACCTCTGTGTATTTGCATGAGTCGTCAGCGTGGCTGGTGGGAGGATTTGCGGGGCTGGCGCTGGTGTTGAGCGTAGTGGGACTGTATGGGGTGATTGCCTACTCGGTAAGCCAGCGAACGCGTGAAATTGGCGTGCGTATGGCGCTCGGCGCGCGGCGCAGTTCCGTTTATCGGCTTGTATTAAAGGAAGCTGCATTGCTTGTTGCGTTGGGCATTGTTGCCGGACTGGGCTGTTCGGTTGCGGCAGCCACCCTGATGCGCAAACTGCTTTTCGGCACTCAAGCCTGGGACGCGCCTACGTTCGTCTGCGTTGCTGTAGTGCTCGGTGCAAGCGCATTGCTTGCTAGCTACATTCCTGCGCATCGCGCCGCTTCGGTCAATCCAGTGGACGCCCTTCGCGCAGAATAGCTTGCTAATTCGATTCTTGCTTTTTGAGAACGAGCTAATGGACTCAACCAGTCTGTTTCGCGACACGACTTTCGAGTTCCGGGGGTATCGTGGCCAATCCGTCAGCGGCCTTCTCGTCATTGATTTCAGTTAATAACGCACGAATAAATAGATACATTGAAGAGCAGGGGCGCTCTCCCAGGCGCTCTGGACGACCAGGGGAGGGCGTCATGGCCCTCATAGGTCGGAATGAACCAATGTTCGGCCGGCCGCCCACAATCGGTAAGGGAAAACGCCCTTCTGGTCAGTAATGGCGCGAGAGACCTTTGACTTGTTTGGAAAACTCGCGGATTCTCGATGGGTAGAGATATGTCGGCGTGGCGCCTCGCTTCCGTCTCGAAAAAGATCCTCGGTGCAACACGAAGGCGAATTATCATGAGGTTTTTCAAGGTCACCAGATCTGGGCTCAGAACGTGGATCGCGCGGGGAGAAACCGCCCTGCGCGCGCCGACGCGGAAACCGGGAGGAGGCACACGATGAACATCCTGTTGTGGGTCCTGCAGGTCCTCGCCGCGCTCCTGTACGGAGCGTCGGGCGTCATGAAGGTCTTCATGTTCGACAAGGTAAGCGAGGAGGTCCCGTCCTTTGGTGCGTTGCCGCGGGAAGCCTGGATGGCCCTCGGCATCCTCGAACTCGTCTGCACGGTCGGGCTGATCGTCCCCGCCGCCTTCCATTGGCAGCCGGCGCTCACGGTGGTGGCCGCCACGGTCCTGGCGATCGAGAGCCTCGTGTTCGTCGGGGTGCACGTCAAGTACCGCGAGATCACGCCCATCATCTTGAGCGGCGTGCTGGGCCTCCTCATGGCGTTCATCGCGTACGGCCGGATGGTCCTGAAGCCGATCTTCTGACCTGTGCGCCGTCTCACAATGGGCAGGATTCGGGATAACACGCAAAGTCACTGTCAACGAGGGATCAAGCGTTCCCGCTACCGATAATCCCGCTTGAGATCAGTATTGTTGGCCTCAACTCCAGGTCCCGTCCTATCATTGAATCTCCAGCCCGGGAGGATTTCATGAGCCTCTGGTTCCAGGATTTTCGCTACGCCTTTCGCATGCTTCGCAAGAACGTGGTGCTGACGCTGGTCATCGTGGCCTCCCTGGCCATCGGCATCGGCGCCAATTCCGCCATTTTCAGCGTGGTCGACGCGCTGCTGCTGCGTCCGCTTCCCTATCCGCATCCCGACCGGCTGGCGGCCGTCTGGCTGCATTCTCCGGCAATCGGCATTTTCCGCGACTGGCCCTCTCCCGGCCAGTACATCGACATTCAGAACCAGAACCACTCCTTCGACGAGATGGCCATCGCGCAGAGCCGCACTTTCACGCTGACCGGCCGCGAACGGCCGGAGCGCGTTGACGTGCTCAGCACGCAGTCCAGCCTCCTTGCCATGTTCGGCGCCAAGCCGCTGCTCGGGCCGCACGCTGCTGCCGGAGGAGGACAAGCCGGGCAGACCGGCTGTCGCCATTCTCAGCAACGGCGCCTGGAAGCGGCTGTTCAACTCCGATCCCGCCATCGTCGGCAAGAGCATCACCCTCAACGGAAACCCATTCACTGTGGCGGGCGTGCTCGAGCGCGGCTTTCTGCTCAACGCCGAGGTCATGCCCTCGGAAGGGCCGATGGACAAGGTGGACGTCTTTCTGCCGCTGCCGCTGGGCGCGGACGCGGCACAGCGCCGCGGCGACGAAAACTACAACATCCTCGTCCGCCTCAAGCCGGGCGTCTCCGTGCAGCAGGCGCAGGCCGATATCGACGTCATCGCCAGCCGCATCCGCATCAAAGACAAGCGCGGCGCCAGCTTCGGCATGGACGTGATCGGCCTGCAGGAGCAGGTGGTGGGCGACGTGCGCCGCGCGCTGCTGGTGCTGCTCGGCTCGGTCGCGCTGGTCCTGCTGATCGCCTGCGCCAACGTGGCCAACCTGCTGCTGACGCGCGCGGCGGGACGCGAAAAGGAAGTCGCCATCCGCACCGCGCTGGGTGCGGGCTGGCAGCGGCTGGTGCGGCAACTGCTGACCGAGAGCATTCTGCTGGCGGTCCTCGGCGGCGCCGCCGGACTGGTCGTTGCCGCGGCCAGCCTTATGGTCGTGCGCGCCATGAATCCCGGCAATATCCCGCGCCTGGAGGATATCGGCATCAACGGCACGGTGCTGGCGTTTACGTTCGGCATTTCGCTGGCCACCGGCATGCTGTTCGGCCTCGCGCCGGCCTGGCGCGCCATGAAAGTGGATCTGAACACCTCGCTCAAAGCCGGCGGCCGCAGCGGACAGGGCGATGGCGGTCTGTATCTGACGCGGCACCGGCTGCGCGGCCTGCTGGTGGTTTCCGAACTGGCGCTTTCGCTGGTCCTGCTGATCGGCGCTGGGCTGCTGATCCGCAGCTTCGTCCGCCTCGAAGCGCGTGCCGCCAGGATTCATCCGCGGACCACGTCCTCACCATGCAGATCGTCGCGAACGGACCCCAAGTACCGCGACGACAAAGTCACGTCGCCGGCTTCTATCGCGAGGTCGAAGCCCGCATCGCCCACCTGCCGGGTGTCGTCGCCGAAGGCGCGGTTTCGGCGCTGCCGCTTACCGGCACAGTGGGATGGGGCGGAATCAACGTGGAGGGTTACACCCGCCGCCCGGGCAGGAGCTGCAGGTCGATCTGCGCACGGCCAGCACGGACTATTTCCGCACCATGGAGATCCCTCTGGTCGCGGGCCGCTTCTTCTCCGAGGACGACCGCCCGGACACGCCGCAGGTCGTCATCATCGAGGAGAAATTCGCGCAGCGCTTCTGGCCGCACGACGATCCCATCGGCAAACACCTCTGGTTCGATCCCAAAAAGCCTTTCACCATCGTGGGCGTCGTCGGCAGCGGTCAAACAATACGGCCTCGATACCGACGGCAAGATCGCGATATATTTCCCGTTGCAGCAGGACCTCGACCGGGGCACATTCCTGGTGGCTCGCGCCACTTCCGATGAGGCCGGCGCTCGCCACGGCGATGTTCGCGAAATCCATGCGGTCGATCCTGCTGTGTCGGTCTATGGAATCCGCACCATGCAGGACCGGCTGCATGATTCGCTGGCGCGCCAGCGTTTCGCCAGCACCATGCTGGGCGCATTTGCGGCTTTCGCCCTGCTGCTTGCGGCTGTGGGCCTCTATGGCGTCATGTCGTACCTGGTCACGCAGAGCACCCACGATATCGGCATTCTCGTCGCCCTGGGTGCGCGGCGCGAAAATATTCTCGCTCTCGTCGTCCGGCAGGGGATGCAACTGACCTTGATCGGTATCTTCGCAGGACTGTTGGGCGCGTTCGCCCTCACGCGCGTAATCGCCAGCCTGTTGTTCGGCGTGACCACCAACGATTCCGCGACTTTCCTCGCGGTTCCCGCCTTGTTAGCGGTTGTGGCATTCGCTGCCACGGTCATCCCCGCCTGGCGGGCCAGCAAGGTAGATCCCATGGTAGCCCTGCGCCAGGAATAGCCAATTCGTCGCGTCTAGCAACCTTTCCATGCGGTGTTTTCCCCATCCTCCGCTGCTCCGTTCGGCGGTGTTGCCGGCACCACGACTCTCGTCCTGCGGTTTCCACTTGACATCCAAGTGAAAAGTATGTTCACTTGAATGCCAAGTGAAGAAAATGGCCATCCAGATCCTGCAAGGCACTCTCGACCTCATGATCCTCCGCACTCTCGCCACCATGGGTCCGCAGCATGCCTATGGGATC
>CAVSYM010000032.1:0-76376 GCA_963732165.1 uncultured Acidobacteriaceae bacterium | reverse complement strand
CCCGGATGACCGGCTCGATCACCTCGATCTCCTCGCGGCCGAGATGCCCGGACTCCCCGGCGTGCGGATTGAGCCCGAGCACCGCGATGCGCGGAGCCGCCACGCCGAAATGGCGCTCGAGGTCGGTGTGAACGATCTTGAGGGTCGCCCGCAGCCTTTCCGCGGTAATCGCGCGCGGCACGTCGGCCAGCGGCAGGTGGGTGGTCACGAGCGCAACGGCCAATCGTTCACTCTTCAGCAGCATCACGGGCAGGGCCGCACGCGTCCTCGCCGCGAGGTACTCGGTATGTCCCGTGAACTCGAAGCCCGCATCCATGAGCGTGCTCTTCTGTACGGGGGCCGTGACCATGGCGGCGAACTCGCCGTTCATGCACCCATCGCAGGCGCGATCCAGCATCGCGATCACGTAGCCCGCATTGCGCGGGTCGAGCGCGCCCGCGGTCACGGGCTGCGCCGTCGGGATATGCAGCACCTTGAGAACGCCCGGCCGATGCGGCGTGGGCGGGGCGGAGGGGTCGTAGAGCTCGACCGCGAGCGCAAGCCCGAGCGCCGCGGCCGCCGACTTCATGAGCGAGGCATCGGCCGCCACCACGAGATCGGCCCGCCAATCGTCCTGCGCGAGCGCGACGCAGGCGTCCGGCCCGATCCCCGCCGGTTCGCCCGAAGTGACGACGATGCGCGGGACGTACACCGCGTGCGCGCGCCTACATCTTGATTTCGACGAACGCCTCGTCGCGAAGCCGGCGAAGCCAAAGCTCGGTCTCTTCGTCGGCCTTGCTCTCGCGAATCGCGGCAAAGGCCTTTTGCCGACGCACATCGTCGGTGCTGTCATAGGTGCGGGTCCCGAGCATTTGCACGATGTGCCAGCCGTAGCGGGTCTTGAAGGGCTGGCTGATCTCGTTCGGCTTGAGATCCGCGATGGCCTTGTCGAATTCCGGCACGAACGTTCCCGGACCGCTCCAGCCGAGGTCGCCGCCGTCCGGCGCAGAACCCGGATCCTCGGAGGTCGCCGAGGCGATGCCCGCGAAGTCCTCGCCGTTCAGGATTCGTTGGCGGATCTTCGCCAGTTTCTCCCGCACGGTCGCATCGTCGTCGAGCTCGTTCGTCTTCATGAGGATATGGCGCACGTGGATCTGGTTGACGATCACCTGCGCCTCGCCGCTGCGCCGCTCGTTGAGCTTGACGATGTGAAACCCGCTCGGCGTGCGCACCGGCTCGCTCACCTCGCCGGGCTTCATCTTGGTCACGAGGTCGAGGATGAACTGCGGCAGCTGAGTACCCTTGCGCCAGCCGAGCTGGCCGCCGTCGAGCGCCGTTTGACTGTTGGAGTTCGCGATGGCGAGCTGTCCGAAGTCCTCGCCCTTCGCGGCGCGCGCGGCGATGTCGTTGGCCTTCTTGGTTATTTCCTCGAGCTGCTGAGGCGTGGCCGCGGCAGGCAGCGAGAGCAGGATGTGCGAGACGTTGAACTCGTCGTTGGCCGCCGCCGATTCCTGGCGCGCGAGGAACTGCTCGAGCTCGTGAGGCGATACGTTGATGTGCGCGATCACGTCGCGCTGCCTCAAGGTGCTCAGCGTGAGCTCCTTGCGCATGCCTTCGCGGTACTGCTTGTAGTCGACGCCCTGCGCGGCAAGCGCGGTGGGCAGCTGGTCGAACGGGATCTTGTTGCGCTGGGCGATTTCCTGCAACGCGCCGTTCAGCTGCTCATCGGAGATGGTCAAGCCGACGTGCTTGGCGCGCTGCGCCTGGATCTCCTGCAAGATCAACCGCTCGAGCACTTGTCCCCGCAGCACGCTCTCGGGAGGCAACTCGACCTTCTGTTCCTGCAACCGCCGGGTGACCGATTCCATCTGCTCGTCGAGCTCGCTCTTCAAGACCAGGCCGTCGTTCACGATGGCCGCGATGCGGTCGAGCAGCTCCCCGTGCACGCCGATGTCCCGCGTCTGGGCAAAGGCACCGCGGCGCGGTCCAGATGACGAGAATCGCAACTCCGCACACAACCGCCAGGTTTCGCATAGTTCGCATCGTTTCCAAGTGGGCTGAATGCTACTACTCCGCGTCGGGATCGCGCGTCGAGTATCCGCTTATCTCTCTGGATAAGAAGGCATCCGAACGTTTTCCGACCGAGCTCAAGCCCGTAAGTTCCAATTGTAATGCAATCGAGGTGTCGAGTCCCCCGGTCCGGTTCGTCAAGTAGCGCCGCTGCAACACCTGCACCCGCCAGCAGCAGCTTTTGTACTCGAATCCGGCCAGCTCCTCGATGAGCTGGCGGTCCTGGATCGAGTACACGTAGCGCCCCACGGTATTCCAGTGCCCCGCGATGGGCCAGGCAAACGAGGCGTCGTATTGCTTGAGGATGTCCTGCTGGAAGCGGTAGCCGACATTGACGACCCGGGAGGGATCGGGGCGGTACTGCAGCAGAACCTCCGATTTGTCGGTCTGCGAGGTGTAGGGATTCCACTGGTAGTCGAGATTGAGGCTCCAGTGCTTGTAGGCCGTCACCGAGACCTCGCCGATGATGTCCGAGGCGCGGTAGGCCTGCGGCGTCTCGCCCGGCGCCGTGGCGAGCGTCTGGCCCGGCAAAGTCGGGAGGTTCTGTCCGGGAAAGATCTGCGTCGGCTGTCCGGGGAGCGTCAAGAGGGTCTGCCCGGGCAAGGTCTGGGTGATCTCCTCGGGCAAAAGCACGCGCGGCAGCTCGAAATAGCGGATCTGGCCGATGGTGGCGGAGAGGTATTGCGTCCCGCTCGCTTGACTGAACAGGCGCGTGGTCAACCCCATGGCCAATTGATTCGCATCGCCGATGCGATCGTCGCCGACATAGCGATTGGTGCGGAACAGCTCGACCAGGTTCAGGTCCGGGATCCCGGTGTCGAACAGCGGCAGCTCGTTCTGATTGCGGTAGGGAATGTAGGTGTAGACGAGGCGCGGCTCCAGGGTCTGCGTGCGCTGTCCCTGCGCGCCCGCATCGCGCTCGAAGATGAGTCCGGTGTCGAGGCTCGCGTACGGCAGCGCGCGGCTCGGCGTACTGGGGTCGCCGACGGCCGCGTTCTGCAGATCGTACTGCGTGAAGTGGTAGCCGACGACCGGCTCGAAGAAATAGCCCGCCCCGCGCTCCGCCCAGCGCAGCTCCGGGGAGATGTCCGCGCGCACTCCCGTCGGACCGACCTCGCGCAGGAAATTGGTGACCTCGCTCGATAGGGCGAACTCGAATTGGCCGAACAGCGGAAAAAGGCCGTACGCCTCGACGCGCGGGACGCGCGAATACGGCCGGTCGCCGGCATCGATCGCGGTGTCGATGGTCTGAAAGTTCTGCAGCTGGGCGCGGATCCGCCAGGCGTCGTCGTAATAGAGGATCTCGGCGCGGCGCTCGAGGAAGGTGACGCTGGTCTGGTCCGCGCCGACGGCGAAGTCGCTGAAGTAATTGCTGTCGCTCACGCTCTCGATATCGGTATCGAAGCGCAGACCGGTCCCCAGTTTGGTGACGTCGGTGATGTGAACGAATGCCCGGTCGCCGTGCTCGACGGCATCGTTGGGCAGGAAATTCTCCTCGATCTGGCCGTGCGAGCTTTCGGTGAGGAAGCGAAACTCGCCGCCGAGCTGCACGCCGCGCCGGGACAGAATTCCGGGCGTGAGCGTCGCGTCGTAGTTCGGCGCGAGATCGAAGTAGTAGGGGACCTCGAGCTGATAGCCGTTGTTGCCCGAATGGCCGAAGCTCGGGAACAGCAAGCCGCTCTGGCGCTCGTCGCCCAGCGGGAACGCGATGTACGGGGTGTAGAAGATGGGCACGTCCTTGAACCGCATGACCACTTGGTGCGCGACGCCCTGCTGGGCCTCGGTGTCGAGCTTGAGCGAGGAGGCCTGAATCAACCAATCCTGATTGCCGACCGGACAGGTGGTGTAGCGCACCTTCGAAAGCTCCGCCTTGCCGTCGGGCTGCACCGCGATCTCCTTGGCGAAGCCGCGGCCGTTGCGTTCGAAGATCTGGAAATAGGCCTGGTCGAATTCGGCGCCGCCCAGCGCATCGTAGATGCCCGAGTCGCTCTTGATGCCGAGGCGCGGGTCCTCGAAGTCGACCGAGCCGTTCACCGTGACCTTGCCGGTCTTCTCGTCGTAGGTGACCCGGTCGGCGGCGACGGTGCGCTGGTCCTGGCGGACCTGCACGTGTCCGGTGAGCACGGCGAAGCCGTCGGCGGTGAGCGATGCGCCGTCGCTGTCGATCCGGATGAGGTGATCGCCGGAGGAAATGGTGGCTGCGGGAGCGGGCTTGCGCTTGGGCGGCGCGGGGCACATGTCGCCCGCGCGGACCGCAGAGGCTGCCAAAAAGCACGAAACGACTGCCAATGCGGCTCGAAGGTGAGAAGCCATGGGCTAAATCGGAGGTCCCTCAGTCGGTATACTTCAACCGCCGCATTTGCGGTGTCCGAATGGTCAAGCATGGGTGTAACGGATGCAAGCGATTCCCGCCTGGCGCTCCTGACTCGGTGGGTCGTGGATGACCTGGGATTCGCCGGCGGCCGGATCGAGCCGGCATCGGCCGACGCGAGCTTTCGCCGCTATTTTCGGCTGACGCGCGGCGCGGACAGCTACATCGTCATGGACGCGCCGCCCGACAAGGAGGCGCTCGAGCCGTTCGTGAGCGTCGCGCGCGCGCTGATCGGATTGGGATTGAACGTACCCGTCATCCTGGCGCGGAACCTGCCCCAGGGACTGTTGCTCTTGTCCGATCTCGGCACGCGCCCGTATCTGGAGGAGCTCAATGCGGGGCGCGACGTCGACCGGCTGTACGCCGACGCGCTCGAGGCGCTGGTGCGCTTGCAGACGCGCGGCGCCGAGGCGGCGCGCGCGCTGCCGCCGTACGATCGCGCCGCGCTCCGCCGTGAAATGGAGCTCATGCCGGAGTGGTTCTTCGCCCGCCACCTGGACGAGCCCGCCGGGCTCGAGGCGCGCGCCATGCTCGATCGGCTGTTCGCGTTCCTCGAGCACTCTGCGCTCGCGCAGCCCGCGACCTTCGTGCACCGGGACTACCACTCGCGCAATCTGCTGGTGAGCGCCGAGGCCAATCCGGGGATCCTGGATTTTCAGGACGCCGTGCGCGGAGCGGTCACCTACGATGCGGTCTCGCTCCTCAAGGATTGCTACATCGCCTGGCCGCGCGAGCGGATGAGCCGTTGGCTGCTCGGATACCGCGAGCGGCTGCTCGCCGCGGGCTTCCCGCTCGAGGCCGGCGAGGCCGAATTCGTGCGCTGGTTCGATCTCATGGGGCTGCAGCGGCACATCAAGGTGCTCGGCATATTCGCCCGGCTCTATTATCGCGACGGCAAGCCGGGTTATCTCAAGGATCTGCCGCGCGTGCTCGCGTACGTGCGCGATGCCGCGGGGCGCTACCCCGAGACGGAAGAATTCGCCCGCTACATCGACACGCGCATCGATTCCGCGTTTCAAGCCGCGCAGGCGCGCACCGCCGCGGCATGAGCGAGCCGCTCGAACGCCCGCGCAAGGCGATGATCCTGGCCGCAGGCCGCGGCGAGCGGATGCGTCCCGTGACCGACCACACGCCGAAGCCCCTGCTCGAAGTGCGCGGCAAGCCGCTCATCCAGTATCACATCGAGCGCCTCGCACACGCCGGGATCGTAGAGATCGTCATCAATCTGGCTTGGCTCGGATCGATGATCCGCGATTACCTCGGCGACGGCTCGCGCTTCGGCGTGCGCATCGAGTACAGCGAGGAAACGCCGCGCGCGCTGGAAACGGCCGGCGGGATATTCCGCGCCTTGCCGCGCCTCGGACCCGCCGCCTTTCTGGTATTGAACGGCGATGTGTTCACCGACTATCCGCTCGCGCACGCCGCGCTCGCGCCGAGCCGCGAGGCGCATCTCGTTCTGGTGCCGAATCCGCCTCAGCACCCGCTGGGAGATTTCGGGCTCGAGCACGGACTTGCAGTGCCGAGCGCGCCCCTGCAATACACCTTCTCCGGCATCGCCGTGTATCGGCCGGCGTTCTTCGCCCACTGCGTCGACGGGGCGTTTCCCTTGAAGCCGCTCCTGCTGCGCTCCATGGCGGCGCGACGCTGCTCCGCCGAGCTTTACCGGGGGCTCTGGGACGATGTCGGCACGCGTGGATCGGCTGAAGGCCTTGAACGCCCCCGTACGGTAGAATGCACCAATGGCGGAATTCAAAGGCATCCCTATCCTGGAGCACCCGCAGCCGGTAAGGAGCGGGGAGAAATACGTTACCCCTCAGGGCTTTACGGCGATCAAGGACGGGGTCAAGTCGAGCGGTACCGCGGCCTCGGCCACTGCCGGCGCTCGCAAGCCGCCTTGGCTGCGCGCCGCGATGCCGAGCGGCGCCGCGTTCACGGCCGTGAAGGAGATCGTCCGCGAGCACCGCTTGAGCACCGTCTGCGAGGAGGCCAAGTGCCCGAACATCGGCGAGTGCTGGAACGCCGGCACCGCCACCATCATGCTCATGGGCGCGGTGTGCACTCGCGCCTGCCGCTTCTGCGCCGTGGACACCGGCAATCCGCGCGGCTGGCTCGATCCCGAGGAGCCCGAGAACGTGGCGCGCTCCGTGGAGTTGATGGGCCTGAAATACGTGGTGCTCACTTCGGTCGACCGCGACGATCTGGAGGACGGCGGCGCGGCGCATTACGCCGCGGCGATCCGTGCGATCAAGCGGCGCACCCCGGACACCGCCGTCGAGGCCTTGACGCCGGATTTCGCGGGAGCGATCCGCGACGTGCACACCGTTCTCGATTCGGGCCTGGATGTGTTTGCCCAGAACGTCGAGACGGTCGAACGGCTCACGCACCCGGTGCGCGATCCGCGCGCGGGCTATCGGCAGACCATCGAGGTGCTCGGGGCCGCGAAGACCTATCGACCTGCGCGTGCTGACCAAGACGAGCCTCATGCTCGGCCTCGGCGAGACGGATGATGAGATCCGCAAGACCCTGCGCGATCTGCGCCGCGCGGCGGTCGATCTGCTCACGCTCGGACAGTATCTGCGCCCGACGTCCAACCATCTCGCGGTCGAGCGATTCGTGACGCCGCAGGAGTTCACGCGTTACCGCGACTGGGCGCTCGATCTGGGATTTCTCGAGTGCGTGTCGGGGCCCCTGGTGCGCTCGAGCTACCGCGCCGAGCGCGCGCTCGCGCGCAACAACGCGGGACTACCGCGGTGAGCGAGGCCTTGCCGTCCGCCTGACGACCGCGTGGCGCCATGCGCGCCGCTGATCCGCCACCTCGGGCTGGCGCCGTACGAGGCGACCTGGCGCGCGATGCAGCGCTTCACCGACGAGCGCGACGCCTCGACGCGCGATGAGATCTGGTGTCTCGAGCACCCGCCGGTATTCACGCTCGGCCTCAACGCGAGCCGCGCGCACCTGCTCGCCCCGGGCGATATCCCGGTCGTGCAGATCGACCGCGGCGGACAGGTGACCTATCACGGTCCCGGCCAGCTCGTGATCTATCCGCTCATCGATCTGCGCCGGCATCCGCTCGGCGTGCGAGAGCTCGTCGTGGCGCTCGAGAATGCGGTCATCGTCGTATGCCGCCGAGCTGGGAGTGACGGCGCGCGGATCGCGCGACGCGCCGGGCGTGTATGTCGGCGACGCCAAGCTTGCGAGCGTCGGCCTCGGATTCGCCGCGGCTCGAGCTACCACGGCATGGCGCTCAACGTATCGCTCGATCTCGAGCCGTTCCGGCGGATCAACGTGTGCGGTTATCCGGGACTTCGAGGCGACGCGGCTCTGCGACCTGTGCGCCGTCCGGGAGTCCGCAGCGGCCGCCGCCGGGCTCGTTCCGCATTTACTGCGGGAGTTGGGTTTCGAGCAGCGCGCGGCGCGCAGCGCGCGCCTCACAGCGCCATCAACACCGCCTTGCAGGCGGTGAGCTCGCGGTAGATCGCATCGAGCTGCTCGCGGCTGGCCGCGGTCACGACGAAGGTCACCGCAAGGAAATTGCCGTCGGTGCTGGTGCGCACGCGCACGCTCGAATCGGCCAGCGGGCCCGGTGTGCCGCTCGATGATCGCGCGCGTCGAGCGCCTTGAGGTCGCTGTCGTGGCGGCCCATCACTTTGATGGGAAACTCGCAGGGAAACTCCAGGGGCCGCGCGTCGCTCATAGCGCGGGAGCCTCCGGCCAGCTCGCGGATGTAGTCGACGAACGCCGCGTGCATGCGCCGAAACAGCGGGCCGGGCCTGCCGTCGCCGACCGCGCGGCCGTCGAGCATGGTCACCGGCAGGAGACCGCGGGTGGCGAACGCCAGCCAGATCTCGTCTGCGCCGCGCAGCTCGGCCACTCGGGATGCGGCAGCTGCGCGCCGGTATCCCGAGGCGCGCCGCCAGCTCGCCGACCACGTCGCGGGTGGTGCCGGGCAGAATGTGATGGCCGTTCGGCGGCGTGCGGATCTCGCCCTGCGATGATCACGTGCACGGTGGTCGAGGAGCCCTCGGTGAGCTCGCCGTCCTCCAGCAGGATGGTCTCGAACGCGCCGGCATCGACCGCGAGCCGCTTGAGCAGAGCATTCGCGAGCAGCGCGGTCGACTTGATGTCGCGCCGCGCCCAGCGCGTGTCGGGCGCGGTGATCGCCGCGACGCCTTGCTCGAGCAATTGCTCCGACAGCGGGTCGAGCGTCGTTGGTGTAGGCGAACACCGTCGGCTTCAGTCCCTCCGGCCAGGCGTGGTTGCGGCCGTACTCCGCGCCGCGAGTCACCTGCAGGTAGAGGTACTGGTCCCCGCCGCCGTTGCGCGCGACCAGCTCGCGGCACATCTCGCCCCATTCGGCATGCGACAACGGCGGCGGCATGCGGATTGCCGGCGAGGCTGCGCGTCAAGCCGGTCCAGGTGCTCGCGCAGCCGGAACGGCCGCCCGCCGTAGACCGGCACGACCTCGTAGACCGCGTCGCCGAACAGGAAAGCCCGGTCGAGCGGCGACACCTGCGCCTCCTTCAAGGGCAGATACTCGCCGTTCAGGTAGCAGATGGGCAGCGGCATCGTCACGCGAACCAGAGTCGGATGGTGTCGATCATCCGGCGCCACCAGCCGCCCGCGGCGACGGGCGCAAGGGGATGCAACGGCACGTTCGTCAGCGGTCCGGCGCCGGTGAACACGCGCAGTTGCCCGACATCCGCATCGCGTCCGAGCGGCGCGATCAGGCGCGGCTTGCACATCGACCGCCGTCTTGATGTCGCCCGACTGGCTGCGCGGCAGGGTGATGTACAGATCGTCCTTGATGCCCGACTCGACCGGCGAGGTCTCGGCCTTCCACACCGGCGTCGAGGCGAGTGTGGTGCCGCCTTTGACCACCAGCTTGGTGTCGTAGAACGTGAAGCCGTAGTTGAGCAGCGCGGCGCTCGCGTTCTCGCGCGCCTTCATGCTGGTCGATCCGAGCACCACCGAAACCAGCCGCATGCCGTCGCGCAGCGACGAGGTCACGAGACAGTAGCCCGCGGAATCGGTGTGACCGGTCTTCAGCCCGTCGACGCGTCGGATCTTTCTCGAGCAGTCCGTTGCGATTTTGCTGCTTGATGCCGTTGTACTCGAACTCGCGCACCGAGTAATACTTATAGAACTGCGGGAAGTCGCGGATCATGGCGATCGCGAGCAGCGACATGTCGTGCGCCGTGGTGTAGTGGTTCGGCGAGGGCAGCCCGGAGCTGTTTTCGAAATGCGTGCCCAACCATGCCGAGCCGCTGCGCGGTGGAATTCATGAGCTGCGCGAATGTCTCCTCGGTGCCCGCGATGCGCTCGGCCAGCGCGATCGTGGCATCGTTGCCCGACTGCACGATCATGCCGAGGATCAGGATCTCGACGGACACCGGCTTGCCGAGCTCGATGAAGGTGCGCGAGCCCTCCGAGCGCCAGGCATGCTCGCTCACCACGACCAGATCCGTCGAGCTTGAGCTTGCCCGCCGCCAGCTTCTGAAAAACGATGTAGGAGGTCATCAGCTTCGTGAGGCTCGCGGGCTCCATGCGTGCCGTGGGCTCGAGCGCCGCCAGCGTCTTGCCGGTCTGATAGTCGACGACGATGTAGGACCTGGCATCGACGGTGGGCGCGCTCGGAATCGGCATCTCGGCGCCGAAGCGACAGCGAGGCGGCGCGAGGACAGCAGCAGAAAGCTCAGCAAGAAACGAAGCATGATGGAGACCTTGAATGAAAGTAGGACTGAAGTGTAGTCGGACTCGGCGCAGACGAAGCTGCGAATCAGCAGCTAGTCGAGCGCCAGGTGCGCATCGCGCACGCCCGCCTGATCGAGCGCGGCGACGATGCGATCGAACTCCGGAACGTCCGGAACCGGACCGATGCGCACGCGGTACAGCGTGCGGCCGGCGATGTCGTCGTCGCGAATGAATACCGTGCCATAGCCTCCGCCGCGCAGCCTCGCCGCCAGGCGCTCGGCGTTCGCGGGATCGGCGAAGGCGCCGGCCTGCACATAGAGCGCGGCGGCCGGCGCGGAGGTCACCGGCGCCGGGGACGATCAGCGGCGCGCCGGGCGGGATGCTGCGGTGGCGGCGCGCTGCGACTGCCGGCCGCCGCGACGCACCGGCGGCGCGCTGCGGCTGCGCCGCTGGGCGTGGCGGCCGCAGCGCCGCGGCGCGCCGGGCGCGCGCGGCCTGCGTCATCCGCGGGTGCTCGTCGGCCCGACGCTGCGCACCTCGACCATGGCGGTGCCGTTTCGCAGCATGTCGAGCTTGGCGGCCGCGGTGTAGGACAGATCGATGATGCGGTTGCCGACGAATGGACCGCGATCGTTGACGCGCACCACGACGCTGCGGCCGTTCTGCAAATTGGTGACGCGCACGTAGGCCGGCAGGGGCAACGTCTTGTGAGCCGCGGTCATGCCGTACATGTCGTAGGTCTCGCCCGTCGAGGTGCGCACCTTGTGGAATCCGGGCCCGTACCAGGACGCGACGCCGCGCTCGATGTAGTCGGCGCTCGAGGACAGCACGAAGTAGCGCTTGCCGAAGACGTCGTAAAACGGCGGATTGCCGTACGGGGAGCGCGGCTCGTAGCGCGGCACCGCGTCGGGAATGTCGGCGCGGCGGCGGCGGCTGCGCGGGACGGCGCCGGCGGCGGCGGGCGGCGGGGTGCGGGGCCTCGCGCGTGAAGAAGCAGCCGCTCAGGGCGAGGCCCACGGCGGCGAGCGATAAGGGCGGGCGCGAGCCGTGAGATCACGGTCACGGCGGGAGTGCGGCCGCGTGCCGGGGGCGGCGGCCGGGGTGCCGGGAGTCGCGGCGGCGGTGCGGCCGCAGCATGCGGTGCGTCGTCGAGCAACACCTGCTGCCTGACGGCGACGGCGAGATCATACACGGCCATCGCGTAGAGCGCGCTGTGGTTGTAGCGGGTGATCACGTAGAAGTTATTGTAGCCCACGCGCCAGTGAACGCCGTCGGGCTCATCGACGGCGATCAGCATGGCGGGCGTCTCCGGCGGCATCGAGGTCTCGAAGCTCACACCCTTCGCCTGGAGCGAGCCCACCGTCTCGTCCAGCGCGAGCTTGCGCCCATCGAGCGCGGCCGCCTTGTCCGGCTTCGACGCTCGCCTCGGCCAGCACCGGCTCGCCCGCGTTCCATCCGTGCTCCTTGAGGTAGTTGCCGACGCTCGCGCACACGTCCGACCAGTTGCTCCACAGGTCGATGCGGCCGTCCGCATCCGCGTCCACGGCGTAGCGCCGGTAGTTCGACGGCATGAACTGCGGCGCGCCCATGGCGCCGGCATAAGAGCCCTTGAGCGCCATCGGATCCATCTTGAAGTCGCGCGTCAGCAGCAGATATTGCTCGAGCTCGTCGCGGAAGAACTTGGCGCGCGGCGGGTAGTCGAACGCAAGCGTCGCGAGCGCGTCGAGCACGCGGTAATTGCCGGTGAGGCGGCCGTAGTAGGTCTCGACGCCGAGGATGGCCGCGAGGTATTCCGGAGCGACCCCCGATTTGATGCTGGCGCGATCGAGATCCTGCCGGTGCGCGACCCAGAATTCCGTGCCCTCGCGGATGCGCCGCTCGCTCACGAATATCGGCCGATACTCGTACCAGAGCTTCGCCTTCTCGGCGGGACGATCCATCGCCTCGAGGATGGCCGGCTGGCTCTGCGCGCTCGCCAGGAGCTTGCGCAGCGCACGTTTCTTGAACGAGTACTGCTGCACCATGTCCGCGATGAATCTCTTGACGTCGGCTGCGGTGCGTGTCGAGGGCGGATGCGGGAGCCGCGCTCAGCCCGGCGAGACCCAGCACGAGGAGCAGCGCCATAGAACCGTGAGTCGTACGCAACGCTCCGGCTCCTACGACCCGATCAGCTTGCGGTGCGAATGCAGCGACATCAGGATCCCGAATCCCGCGAGCAGCGTCACCATGGAGGTGCCGCCGTAGCTGATCAGGGGCAGCGGCACGCCCACCACGGGCAAAATGCCGCTCACCATGCCGGAGTTCACGAACACGTACACGAAGAAGCAGAGCGCGATCGCCCCGCCGGTGAGGCGCGCGAACGTGTCCTGGCCTTGCATCGCGAGGTACAGGGCCCGGCCGATCACCACCGCGTAGAGGGTCAGGATGAGGAGCTGGCCGAGCAGGCCGAATTCCTCGCCGATGACGGCGAAGATGAAATCGGTCGAGCGTTCCGGCAGAAACTCGAGCTGTGCCTGGCTGCCGTTCATGTAGCCCTTGCCGAAGACGCCGCCGGAGCCAATCGCGATCTGCGACTGGATGATGTGATAGCCGGCGCCCAACGGGTCGGTCTCGCGGGTTCAAGAAGGTGAGGATGCGCTGGCGCTGATAGTCGTGGATCACGTGCCAGGCGCCCCATGCGGCGCCGCCGAGGAGCGGAATGGATATCAGGATGATCCGAAAGTGCATGCCGGCGAACAGCATCACGATGAGGCCGGAGGCGGCGATCAGCAGTGCGGTTCCCAGGTCGGGCTGCACCACGATCATGGCGGTCGGAATCATGATGAGCACGCCCATGACCAGCAGGTCGAAGAATGTCGGCGGCAGCGGACGCTCGTGCATGTACCAGGCGCACATCATGGGCACCGCAAGCTTCATGATCTCGGAGGGCTGAAAACGCAGGAAGCCGATGTCGAGCCAGCGCTGCGCGCCTTTGCCGATGTGGCCGGTGACTGCGACCACGACCAGCAGCAAGATGCCGATGATGTAGGCGACCGGCGAGAACAGGCGCAGATACTGCGGCGTGGTGAACTTGCGCGAGCGCCAGCATGGCGGTCACCGCGATGGCGATGTTCGCGAGGTGGTGCTCGACCATCTTCACGTTCTGACCGGAGGCGCTGTAGACGACGAGGATGCCGATGCACACGATGAGCGCCAGCACGCCGGTCAACGGCCCGTCCAGCCCGAGCGCGCGCAGGGCGCGTCCGCCGGCGGTCAGCGTACGGCGGGTCCGCGAGGGCGAGAATTCATCGAAGATCATGGGCACGCCTCCGAGGACAAGTGGCGCCTCATCGTTCACGCAGACGGCTCAGCGTGCCGGCGAGCAGCGGCCAGATCGCCGCGCCGATCACCGGCGCGAGCCAGCGGCCGAAGCTCGTCACCGGGTTGCCGGTCGCGCCGTCCACCCAGAACAAAATGAACTGATAGCCGGTGAGCAGCGCAAAGATGGTGAGCGACTGCGACAGCATCGAGAATACCCGCAGCCGCAGCCGCAGATGCGTCGCCCATGCCGCCATGAGCGTGAGCGCGAGCGCATGCTGACCGAGCACCACGCCGTTGATCACGTCGAGCGCGAGGCCCGCAGAAGAACGCCAGAGCGAGCCCGCCGGCGCGCGGGGACTCGATCGACCAATAGAACACCACCAGCACCAGGAAGTCGGGGCGCAATGCATCGAGGGCCGCTCGGCAGCGGGACGACCGCGAGCGCCAGCGCGACCAGCGCCGAGAGCGCCATCGGCATGCGGCGGACCTGTTCCTCGCGCATCATGGCTTGCTGTCGCCGCTGGGCTTTGCGGGCGCGGTCTTGGCGGCGTTGCCGCCGCTGCGCTGTCGCGGGAGTGCCCGGCGCGGTGAGGCGGCCGTCGACGTGGGCCGGGCGGCCGTCGACGCGGGCCGGGCGGCGTGGGGCGGCGCTGCGGCGCGGGGCGTGCGCGCGGCGGGCGCCCCGCGGGCAGAGGCGCGCCGGGGCCGGCGCGGCGGCCGCGCCCGGCGGGCGGCGTCCGGCTTCAGCCAGACGAACATGAGCTCGCGCGAGCGGTCGAGGGCGGCCGCGGGCCGGACATCGACGTCGGCCAGCGACTGGGCGGGATCGCGCTTCACCGTCGGCCATCGTGCCCACGGGGTAGCCCGGAGGAAAACCGCCGCCGAGACCCGACGTGACCAAGAGGTCGCCTGCGACCACGTCGGCGCTGGTCGGCAGATACGGGAGCTTCAGGCGGCGACGTATCGCCGGTGCCGACCGCGATGGTGCGAAGGCCGTTGCGGTTGATCTGCACGGGGATCGCATGGGCCGGATCGCTGACCAGGATGACCTCGCTGGTGAGCTCCTCGACCCGGGCGACCTGCCCGAACACCCCGCCCGAATCGAGCACGGCTTGCCCGACGAACACGCCGTCGCGCGCGCCCTTGTCGACCAGCACCCGCTCGCGAAACGCATCGAGATCCACGTCCATGATGTTGCCGATGATGAACCGATCGGCGACCCCGGCGGTATTGTCGCGCAACGCGCGCAGCCGCTGACTCTCGGCCTCCAAGGCCTCGTAGCGCTGCAGCTTGAACTCCGCGAGGCGCAGCTGGGCTTGCAGCCGGGCATTGTCGGAGCGCAGGGCATCGCGGGTGGTGACGCTCTCGCGAAACCAGTTCCAGCCCTCGAACGGACTCGCGACCGCGACTTGCACCGGATAGGCGACGACCGACAAGAAGCGGCGGATCCGGCCGAGATGGTCGTAGCGCTTGTCGACGATGATCAGTCCGAGCGCCAACAGGCAGTACAGCACGCAGCGGAGCAACAGCCCGGACGTTCGCCCCGACGTATCGGTACTACGGAACGCGACCACGGGCGGGCGAGCCAGGGCCCCTAGTCGCGCATTACTCCAGTCCGAAGATGCCTGGTCCATGTTCCTCGGTGAGTTCGAGGATCCGGCCGCCGCCGCGAGCGACGCAGGTCAGCGGATCGTCCGCCATGACCACCGGCAATCCGGTCTCTTCCATGAGCAGCTTGTCGACGTCGCGCAGCAACGCGCCGCCGCCGGTGAGCACGATGCCGCGCTCGGCCACGTCGGCCCCGAGCTCCGGCGGCGTTTGCTCGAGCGCCTGCTTCACCGCGCCGACGATGCCCTGCAGCGGCTCTTGCAGCGCCTCCAGGATCTCGTTCGAATTAAGCGTGAAGCTGCGCGGCACGCCCTCCGAGAGGTTGCGGCCCTTGACCGAGATCTCGCGCACCTGCTGGCCCGGGATAAGCCGAGCCGATCTCGAGCTTGATGCGCTCTGCGGTGGCTTCGCCGATCAAGATGCCGTAGTTGCGGCGCACATAGTTGGTGATCGCCTCGTCGAACTTGTCGCCGCCGATGCGCACGCTCGCCGCGTAGACGATGCCGTTCAACGAGATGACGGCGACTTCAGAAGTGCCGCCGCCGATGTCGAGCACCATCGAGCCGCGCGCCTCCTGGACCGGCAGGCCGGCGCCGACCGCCGCGGCCATGGGCTCGGGCACGATGTCGACGCTGCGCGCGCCGGCGCCCTCGGCGGATTCCTTGATGGCCCGGCGCTCGACTTGGGTCGAGCCGAACGGCACGCACACGAGCACGCGCGGGCTCGGACTCAGGAACCGGTCGCCGTGCACCTTCTTGATGAAGTACTGCAGCATTTTCTCGGTGTAGGTGAAATCCGCGATGACGCCATCCTTCATCGGGCGAACGGCGGTGATGTGGCCGGGCGTTCGGCCGAGCATGTTCTTCGCCTCGACGCCCACCGCCACGATGATCTTGCCGCCGCGCGTGGGCTCGTCTTGCACGGCGACCACCGACGGCTCGTTGAGCACGATGCCCCGCTCGCGCACGTAAATCAAGGTATTGGCGGTTCCAAGATCGTCTTCCTGGCGTATCTTCTCTGCGCGTTTAGCTGAATTCACGTCGACAGTCAGCGAGCGGCCCTCGATATTCATATGCCCGAGGATGGTATTGTCCCAGTTTTTATGTATCGCATTTCCCGGCTTTCGCCAGTCGATATGCGCACTGCGCAGCGAACCGTCGGCATTCATCTCCGCCTCTTCCTGGAGTTCCTCTTTAGTCTGTCCCCACGCAAGCGGGGCAAGCGCATCGAATGCCACTTGCGCCGATCCCACTTCGTATCGCAATGTATGCAGATGGAACAGATCGCCGTCGGTGTTGGTTAGAATCGGCGGGGCGAACATCGCATCCCTTGCATTGAGATATTGCTCACGCAGTTTCTCCTCGTGGAGAACCAGGTCCGCCTCGCCCAACTCACGATTTTGCTTTGCGGCCTTTCTGCGCATCCACGCGCGCAACTCCACAAGCTCGGCCTTGAGGCCCGGCCGGAGGGCATACGGCGCCAGACGGCTGAGCGCAGTTACTTCAGGCAGACGGCAGAGCTGCGCGTAGACGATGCTGCCAGGCTGCATCGATTGCGATCCCGCATGTTCTTCCACCTCGACCTCGGTACCGAGGAAAATGTCTCGCAGCCTCATGCCGAATCCGGGTTTGCACTGCAAGACCTCGTAGAAGCTCAGAGGAGTGTAAATACTGAGATCGAGAATTGTCCGCTCCAGATCTCCGAGCCGGTGCACTCGTTTTTCAAGGAATGCCTGGGCCACGATTCCAGGCTTGCGCCGCTTGGCGCGGCTCCGGACAGGTCGGTCGGGATCCCAGTCGAAAAGAAAGAAGGGCATGAAAATCTGCGTTTCACCGGGGAAATCATCGATCGCCGGAGGAAAGATATCCTGGTTGAAATCCTGCCAGACTTCCGGCAAAACCCCGTCGAACTCAGCGCGCACGAATCGCATCAGTTCGCTCGTCAGTCGATCTGACGCCTCGTGCTGTTTCCGCCAAGGGCTTTCGTAAGCGACACGTTGTTCCTCGCGAAGACAGCAATGCTTGTATTTCTTGCCGCTTCCGCAGGGGCAGGGATCATTTCTGCCAATTTTTTCGCGGGATGGTTGCTGAGCCAGCATGCCGCCATTATCGCGCAATCTGTTTTCAAAACAAGGCCCGCACCCTGTGGAATAGTTGGCCGATTCTTACCCGGTCTTGCCAGAGTCTTGATTCGGCGCCGGAGGGGAAGCGCTGCGGCTGCCGTCACCCGTCGTGCATAATCGAAATAAGATGGCCCTTTTATGGAACCCTGAGAGCTGGTCGCAGCGGCTGGCGGAACTTGAAGCCCAGACCGGCGACCTGAAAGAAGCTCCCTTGCGGCGCGACGTGCGCTCGCTGGGCATGCTGCTTGGCGAGGTGCTGCGCGAGCAGGCCGGCGACGATCTTTTTTCGCACGTTGAGGCGCTACGCCAGGGCACCATTCGCCGCCGCGACGCCGAGGCCCACGGCCGCGATGAAGACGCCGCCCGGCACGGCGCAGCGGCACTGGAGCTGGTGCATTCCATCCCCGCGGAGCGCGCCATTCTGCTCACGCGCGCCTTCGCATTTTATTTTGAGCTCATCAATCTTGCGGAAACTAACCATCGCAAGCGCCGCCGCGTAGCCCTGCGCCTGAGCGGCCAGGCCGGCCGCCAGCGCGGCTCGCTCGAGGGCACACTTTGCGAAATGCGCCGCGTAGGCATCGGCGCATCTGAAGCCCTGGAATGGCTTCGCCGCGTGCTTATCGTCCCGGTTTTCACCGCGCATCCAACTGAGGCAGCGCGCCGCACCGTCATGTTCAAGCGCCGCCGCATCGGCGAATTTCTCGAGGCACTTGACCGCATTCCCATCCCGGAGCGGGAACTTGCCGGCCTCGAGCAGCTTGTCCTCGCTGAGATTACCGGCCTGTGGCAGACGGACGAAGTTCGCTCGCGCCGGCCAACAGTGTATGACGAGATAAAGATGGGGCTCGACTATTACGACGTCTCGATTTTTGAAACCCTTCCCGGCCTTTATCGCGAAATCTCCGAGGCGCTCAGAGCGGCCTACGAACTCGAAATCGAACCACACGAGCTGCCGCTTCTGCTGCGCTTCGGCTCGTGGATCGGCGGGGATCGCGACGGCAATCCCTTTGTCACACCCGAGGTAACGCGCGACGCCATCCAGCTGGCCCGCGGCCATTTGCTGCTGCACTATCAGCTCCGGCTCGATGTCATTATCGATCTGCTCACCACCAGCGCCCAGCAGCGCCCGGTGAGCGACGATCTGCTGGCGCGGCTCAACGCTTACGTGGCGCACGTGCACACGCCTGAGGCGCAGGTCTTCGGCGCGCAATACGAGTTTGAATACTATCGCCGCTTCACGATCTGCCTCAAAGCCCGCATCCAGCGGACGCTGAGCGAAGCCGGAAATCAGCCGCACACCCGCGGCGCGGCGCTTCCCGTCACGCCTTTCACCCTTTCGCGCGAGCACGAGAAGCTCACCCAGGCGATGCCCGCTTATGGCTCTTCGCAGGAGTTTCTCGACGATCTGGAAACTCTTCGCGCATCGCTTGCGGCCAACAGCGGCATACGCATTGCACGCACGCTCATCGATCCCGCTCATCCTTGAGGTGCGCACCTTTGGCCTGCATCTGCATACGCTCGATGTACGGCAGCACGCGAGCGTACACTCCGCGGCCTTGCAGGAAGCGATCTCAGACACCATCGCACCGATATTGCCCGCGGGACTCTCCGAACAAACCTCGAGAGTGCTTGAAACGTTCCGCGTGATCGCCGAAGTCAAAGACGGCTGCTCACCCGAGTCAATCCGCCAGTATGTCATCAGCGGCGCATCGACGGTCGAGGATGTTCTGGCGGTGGTCCGGCTTGCGCGCCTGGGCGGCGTTCAGGTTGAAGGCCACGACTCCGACCCCGGGTTGATGCCCGTCCCGCTGTTCGAGTCGATCGAGGATTTGCGCAACGCACCCGGCGTATGCCGCGACCTCTTCAATCGTCCCGACTACCGCAAGCTCATTGCCAGCTGGGGCGACTGGCAGGAAGTGATGCTCGGCTACTCCGACTCAAACAAAGATGGCGGCATGTTGACTTCGACCTGGGAGATATTCCGGGCCCACCGCGATCTGCATGTGGTGGCGCGCGAAGCCGGCATCAAGCTGCGTCTCTTCCACGGCCGAGGTGGCACAGTAGGACGCGGCGGAGGGCCAACGCATCGCGCCATCTTCGCGCAGCCTATCGATTCTTTCGACGGCCAGCTTCGCATTACCGAGCAGGGCGAGGTACTCAATTTCAAATATGCCGATGAAGTTCTGGCCGAACGCAACCTGGAGCTGATGATCGCCGCATCGCTCGACGCGCTCGCCCGTCCCAACGCGCGCGATCCGCAGGGCCACTTCACCGGCATGCTGAAACCCGAGTGGGAGTCTGCGTTCAACGAGCTCTCAGAGTTGGCCTACGGTTTCTATCGGAAACACGTTCTCGAAGATGCGGACGTCGTCACGTACTTCGAGCAATCCACGCCCGTTGGCGAACTCGAGAATGCCAAGATCGGATCTCGCCCGGCGCGCCGCAACTCGTCTCCGAAATTGTCCGATCTACGCGCCATTCCCTGGGTATTCGGCTGGACGCAGTCGCGGCTTCTTGTTCCCGCGTGGTTCGGTGTCGGTTACGCCGTGGAACAGTACCTGGGCGAAACCGCCGCGCCTTCAGGTGATCGCCAGGCTCTTCTGCGCACCATGGCTAAAGAGTTTCCGCTCTTCATCGACCTGATTCGCAACGTTGAAATGGCGCTGGGAAAGGTCGACCTGGCGACCGCGCGCCTTTACTCTGCTCTGGTTCCCGACGCCGCATTGCGCGAGCGCGTCTACGACATGTTCGAGGCGGAGTTCCACCGCAGCGTGCGCGCCGTTCTCGCCGTCACCGGGCAAAGAGAACTGCTCCAGTCCAACCAGGTGCTCGCGCGCTCCATCAAGCTGCGCAATCCGTATGTCGACCCCATGCACCTCATCCAGGTGGACATGCTGCGCCGCAAACGCGCCGGCGAAGACACGCCTGAAGTGAATCGCGCGATTGCCGCAACCATCAGCGGCATCTCTGCCGGCCTGCGCAACACCGGCTGAGAAAGAGAGAGCTTCGATGATTGTGCATCACCCCAGAGAACGGCCGTCCCCGTGGAATATCAGGAAGCAGAGCGCCGCGAGATGGAAGTGGGCCATACCATTTGTCGCCGTTGAATGGATGTGGGAGTGGGCAGCATACCTTTTGAGCAACTGGTCGTTCCTAGAGGTTCTGGATTATCTCGGCACGTTCTCCATACTGGTGGCTGTCATTTTCTATTTTTCCGAATCGGGCGATCGCATCAAGCAGCGGCACTACCAGGCATGGCAGGTCATCAACACGGCGCAAGGCAAGGGCGGCAGCGGCGGTAGAATCGAAGCGCTTCAGGAGCTGAATGCGGACAAAGTGCCGCTTGTGGGCGTCGATGTTTCATCCGCATTCCTACAGGGTCTCGACCTGCACGGCGCCAATCTGATGCGCTCTGATTTCAGTTCGGCCGATCTTCGCACCAGCAACTTCGACTCGGTCGACCTCACGCTCTCAAATCTCAATTCGGCTAATTTTCGAAACGCTCATTTGAACCACGCAAAATTCATCCAGGCAGATCTTCGCAATGCCGACCTCACGGGCAGCAGCCTGGTTGGCGCAGACTTTTCAGGGGCAGTTCTCGATGATTGCGACCTTAGCCACGGGGATTTGAATGACATCGCATGGCAGCAAATCAAGAGCGTGAAAGGCGCAAATATCGCAGCAGTGAAGGATGCTCCAGCGGGCTTTATTGCGTGGGCGATGAGCCACGGAGCGGTCGACAGCCCGGTTGCGGAGCAGTGACGGCTGACTCGTAAATCCGTCGGCTCTCTACTCGCGGCTCGCCCCCGCGTCGATTCCGTCTTGCCGGAATTCGAAATGCAGGGTCCACGCGCCACCCGGTCCCGCAGCAAACCTCCACTGCCGCGCCGCATCAACGGCCACGCGGTTGAAGTACCTGCTTCCGCTCGGGGTCTCCAATGCGGCATCCGTCACGTCGCCGGCGCCGTCCACCGTAACACGCACGCCCACGTTCACCTGGCCGCGGATCGATTGTTGCGCGGCGGGCAGCACATCGGGAATTACCCGCTTCACTACACCGTCCCTTCCGTCGCCCCGCGCGTTCGCAGGCAACCGTGCACTCGCTGTCTGACTGTCCGCCGCTTGCCCCTCCCGCCCCGATGGCGATGGCTTTTCTCTCGCCGTCCGCGGCGCCCGTTTTGAAGCAGATTCAGGCGGCGTAGTTTGCCGCTTCCCAACCGCCGATGCCTGTTGCTGACTGTCCTCTGTTCCCTTTGCAGGAAACTCCGCCTTGCGCACCATGAGCGCGGCCCAGGCCACTGCTGCGACCGCAGCCACGGCGATCAAAGCTGCTTTCCAATTTCCTGCGCGCTTGCTGTTTTCCGCCAGGCTCGGTTCCTCGGGCATTGGCGCTCGAGCCAGGGGGATCGAATCAGGATCGAGAATCGCGCGCAACTCGACGAGCGTGGCCCTCTTCACCGGGTCCACCCGCAAACACGCCTTCGCGATTTGTCCAAGCGGCTCCGCAATCCCTGCTGGAACGACCGGTTCCTCTTGAATCCGACGCTCCCACGGTGCGGGTTTCTGAGTCGTTGCCGCCACCAGCGTCATTCCCAGGGCCCACACATCTACAGCCGGCGTTACGGCTCCGCGGCCCAGCTCCGGTGCGGCGTACACGCTTGTCTCAGGCGCACCCGTCTCAGCCAGTTCCACTGCGTTGCCGGCAGCCAGGGCGATGCAGTCCCCTGAGAGCTTCAACTGGTCGTTTACCACCAGGAGGTTCGATGGTTTGAGCCGCCCATGCGCATAACCTTGCGCGTGCAAAAACTCGAGCGCGTTCACCACCGGGCCAAGCATCTCCCGCGCCTCGTCAATGGTCAAAGGCCGCGACGGAAGAAGCTCGCTGAGAACCTCATCGGCGTACTCCGTTACCTCGTAAACAAACTTCGAGTCGTCGATCTCCGTATGGCCGGAATCGATAACGGCAATCAGATTGGGATGGGAGAGCCGCGCAGCGGCTGACCAGCCAGCCAGTCGAGCCTCTGCTTCGGGCGCTGTGGCTGCCACCAGCTTCAACGCAGCCATTCGCGACGGATCGCCCTCAATCGTCGTCAAAAAGACGTCGCTTACCCTCGATCCTCCCAGCCAGCGCAAAAGACGAAATCGCCCATTGACAACGCGTCCTTCCAGTTGTGTGAGCCCCTCTGCGGCGTTCATTGCATCAACCTCTCGGCGCACCACTGCGCCCGCCTTACCTTCGAATAACTAAGGCGTTCCGGTATCGACTCCATTTTAGGCCGGTTGGGTGAAGAGGCTTATAACCATATGCCGAAAGTATCGAACTTGCCGTGTGGGAAAACGATACACGGGAGGCAATACCTCCCAGTGCGGCTCGAAGACGTTCACGCGAGCGTCCTCGCCGGCATGGGGGGAACGGGTCTCACGCCGAACTCGGCCAGCCCCAGGCGATAGTGCCAGTAGTGCCACGAGCGTGCGTCAATCTGGCCAGCTTCGGCGTTCCTGAGTACGCCGCGCAGATAGTCGTCGCCCACAGCTTCGGCCATCGCCGTTAGATCTTCCCACGTGCCCAGGTTCATCACCTGCGCCGCCACTCGTGCCGGGTAGCGCATCGCCTGGTCGGACGTCTTCCACCAAATGTATCGCCCGGCCAGTTCGCGCAGGCAAGCGTACCCCTTCGGAGAGAGCTCCGAATCGCCTTTGAGGCTGTTAACCGGGCTGCTGTCGACGGCGATTTGCGCGTTCTCCATTGCGCTCGCTCCCTGCCTCTATTTTATCAACCTATTGAGTTTATTGAATTCTTTCGCTGCGCCGCTTGCAACCCGGCGCCTCGCGGGTCTAGGCTAGAGGAATGCGTCGATGTCGCTAACACCGCCCTGGTGCAAGCTCCGATGCCGATGTGCGCCTGATCGCGCGCTTTTCCCCACCCGACAAGCTGCACCGTTCCCCTCAACATTCGATTTTTGAGCGTTCCGGGCGCATATTCCCCGGCCAAAGGAGATTTCGATGGCGCGCATAGCTGCGAATGTAACTGAACTGATTGGCAAGACCCCTCTTGTGAAACTCAACCGCGTGGCCGCAGGTCTGCCGGCGACGGTTGTCGCCAAGCTCGAAAGCCAGAACCCCGCCTCCAGCGTGAAAGACCGTATCGGCTTTGCCATGATCGAGGACGCCGAAAGGAGAGGCAAGATCAAACCGGGCGAAACAGTTCTGATTGAACCCACCAGCGGCAACACCGGCATCGCACTTGCCTTTGTGGCTGCCGTCAAGGGCTACAGAATCATACTCACCATGCCTGAGACCATGAGCCTCGAGCGCCGCGTCACGCTTCTCGCCTATGGCGCCGAGATCGTGCTCACGCCCGGTCCCAACGGCATGAAGGGCGCCATCGCCAAGGCCAACGAGATCCTTGAGAAGACACCGAACGGCTACATCCTGCAGCAGTTCGACAACCCGGCTAATCCGGCAATCCACCTGCACACTACCGGCCCCGAAATCTGGGACGACACCGACGGCGCGGTCGATTTTCTCATCTCCGGCGTCGGCACGGGCGGCACAATTACCGGTGTCTCGAAGCACATTAAGCCGAAGAAGCCCTCGTTCAAGGCCATCGCCGTCGAGCCCACTGACAGCGCGGTGCTCAGCGGCGGCAAGCCCGGCCCGCACAAGATTCAGGGTCTGGGCGGCGGTTTTATTCCCAGCGTGCTCGACACCAGCCTGTACGACGAGGTGATTCAGGTGACCAACGACGAAGCGATCGAAATGGCGCGCAGGCTTCCCCTTGAGGAGGGTCTCTTCGTTGGCATCAGCTCCGGAGCTGCAGTGGTAGCAGCCCTTAAAGTTGCGGCGCGGCCTGAGAATGCCGGCAAGCTTATCGTGGTTGTGCTGCCCGACTTCGGCGAGCGCTACCTCTCCAGCGTGCTCTTTGAACCGCTGCGCCAGCAGGCGCTCGCGCTGCAACCCGAGCAGATTGCAGTGACGGCGTAAAGGCAGGGACTAGGGACTAGGTAATAGGCACTGGGAGCCTGGGATTTTCACTGAATCTCGATGCACCGTTCGTTGCCCGATCGTCAGTCCCTAGTGCCTAGTCCCTAATGCCTAGTCCCTAGTGCCTAGTCCTTAGTGCCTAGTCCTTAGTGCCTATGCCCTTGTTCGCCCGCATTCGCGAAGATATGGCCTCCGTGAAGGAGCGCGATCCGGCTGCGCGCTCTACTCTCGAGGTCCTGCTCTGCTATCCGGGCCTGTGGGCGGTGTGGATTCATCGCATCTCTCACAAGCTCTGGCGCTCGAAACTCTACCTGCCTGCGCGGGTACTCTCGCAGATCGGACGCGTAGTCACTGGCGTCGACATCCATCCCGGCGCGCTGCTCGGTCGCCGTCTGTTTATCGATCACGCCGCGGGCGTGGTTATTGGCGAAACCGCGATTGTCGGCTCCGATGTCACCATGTACCAGGGCGTCACTCTCGGCGGCACCGGCAAGGGCCACGGCAAGCGCCACCCGACCATCTGCGACGGCGTCTTCATCGGCAACAACGCCAACATCCTGGGCAACATCGCCGTCGGCGAAAACTCCCGCGTCGGCGCCGGCTCGGTGGTGCTCACAGATGTGCCGCCCAACTCCACCGTCGTAGGCGTCCCCGCGCATATTGTCTATCGCAATGGCGAGCGCGTGCTGATCACCGACCCGCACGACGTGAAGGACCCGCTCTCCGACGCTTTGATCGCGCTCTCGGCGCGCGTTGAGGAGCTGGAAGAGCGGTTGTGCGTCCAGGACCATCGCTTCAGGGATCGTATGCAGGATCGGCGCGCGCAACCTTTTGCGGACGAAGAAGCCGAGCGCTCCGCGTATCGCGAAGAGCTCGAGCGGCGCGCGGCTTACGTCTCCATGGGCGAAGGCATCTGAGCGAAGCGCCGGAACCAGGACACTGCCCGCCGACCTTTTGACGAATATATACAAGTTGGCTACTCTGTATATACGGAGATAAATGGTATGGCCTCTACATTGACTTCAATTCGTCTGGACACGAAGTTGGCCGACAAGGCTAAGCGGGCTCTTGGTGTTAAGACCCGTACTGAAGCCGTGCATATTGCGCTTGAGGAAATCGTCAAGCTCAAAGCCTTCAACAAGACGATGGAGAAGTACGGCGGCAAAGGCTCGTTTGCGGGCAGCGATGAGTGAAATCGTTATCTATGACAGCTCAGTACTGATCGACCAGATACGCACGAACTGCCATCTTGACCGGATGCGGAAGATGGCCGGACTCATCCGCAACTCAGCGGTAGTGCTTGCCGAACTCTGGCGAGCCGCATCGTCGCGTGTCGACCGCAAAGTTATTGAGGCACTCGAAGGGAATCACACGATTCTCACGCCGACCACGGCGAACTGGCTTGAATCCGGGCAGATTCTGGCGCGCATTCGCACGGATCGAAGATATGATCCGAAAAAGCTTCGCGATCTTCACTTCGATGTTCTTATTGCGCTCACCGCGCGCAGCCACGGTGCGCGAGTCATTACATCGAATCGTTCAGATTTCGAGCTGATCCGCCATTATAGAGATTTCAATCTGGAAGTCTGGTAGCCGCCCTCGTCGCCTGCCGCGCCAACTCTTTAAATGTCTCCCGCAATTCTTCCGGGCTGTGCACCACGATACGCCGTCCCATGCTCAAAAGCATTGCCGCGAACATCTCCAGACGGTCGCGCCCGCAGCGTACGCGCGTTCCACCATCTTCTTCTTCAAGCGCCACCCTCCTCGTCGCAAAGTTCTGTTGCGCCTCCTCAATCGGCATGTCGATCCACGCGTCCACCTGGTACACCGACTGCACGAACGGCATGCTCTGTTGCATGTGTCTGCGCGCATCGAAGTCGGCCGGCCTTTTGAACGTGCCGGCACTCATCGCGAGGTTCGACGTGCGATCGAGCCGAAACGTGCGCAGCGCCTTTCGCGTAAGGCAGTAGCCAATCAAATACCAGCGGCCGTCCGTGTGCATCACGGCATACGGCTCGATTTGCCGGCGCGTGGCAGTCCCGTCATGCGATCGATAGTCGAAACGAATTCGCCGGCCGATGCGAATGGCCGAGGCCGCGCGAATCAAAGATTCGACCGAAGTTGTAACCACCCAGGGTCCCGGCTCAATAGCAACTACATCATCCACCGTACCAATGCTTTCGCGAAGTGCTTCGGGCAGCACGCGCCTCAGCTTGGCAATCGCGGCTTCGGTGGCCGGAGCAAACCCCGAAAGCCCTACCTGCCGCAGCGAATGCAGCCCCAGCGACAGCGCAAACGCCTCCTCATTGGTCAGCAACAGCGGAGGCAGCCTGAAGCCCGGCTTCAGCCGGTACGCGCCGCCTACACCCCGCGACGACTCAACGGGAATGCTCAAATCCTTCAGCCGCACAATGTAACGCTGTACCGTGCGCAGATCCACTTCGAGCCGTTCGGCGAGCTCCGCTCCTGACACAAAGTCGCGTGCCTGCAAAACTTCAAGCACCGTGAGCACGCGCATGATCGGGTCATACATTGGATCTCCATGGCATCGCAGTTTTTATCCTGCATTTAATTTACGACAGCTTCTGTCGGGAATTACCGCTAATTTAGCTTTTGAGCCCTCAAAGGGCCACATGGAGGTTTGATATGACTACCGCGACAGCAACCGTGAGCGTGATTTCGGCCGATGAGCTGCTCAAGACCTGGCAGGGTCACCGCGCGCTTACACGCAGAACCATCGAGGCGTTTCCTGAGGAGAAGCTTTTCTACTTTTCGGTGGGGGGGATGCGGCCCTTCGCAACTCTTGCCGCCGAGTTCATCGGCATGACGATTCCCATCGTCGACGGCGTGGCCACCGGCAAGTGGGCGGAATACGGTGGAGGCCCCAAGCCCAAGACCAAGACTGAGATTCTGGAAATCTGGGATCGGCAGACCAGGGAGCTCGATGAGAAGTTCCCCTTGATTCCGCCGCACCGCTTTGCCGAAGTCGACACCGCCTTCGGCCAGTGGACGATGCCGGGGATCGCCATGATTCAGTACGCTATCGACAACGAAATTCACCACCGCGGCCAGGGTTACGTCTACCTTCGCGCCCTGGGCATCGAGCCACCCCACTTCTGGGAGCGCTAGTTCTCTCGGTCACTTGAAGCGGCAACATTCCCCGTGCCCATCCTTTGCGCGGCCTTGCGCAAAGGGTGGGAACCCACGATCCACGAATCTTGACCTTTGCGGTGCCACGCGTGGAAGTGGAAAACTATTGATTCGCCAACGCACCCTGGCGAATCAAAAACCTGTACGTTGCACATCCCCGAGGGTACTTCCATGGTCACCGCCGAAACGAGTTTCCTGCAAAGCCAACTGGAGGTGCGCAAGCACCGCCTTGAAACGGTGATTTCGCAAATGCCGGACGACGCAAATCTCGAAGCGTTGCTGCGCGAGGTCGATTCCGCGCTGGATCGCTTTGAGGCCGGCACCTTCGGCCTGTGCGAAACATGCCATGACACCGTGGAGCGCGACCGGCTGCTGGCCGATCCGCTCATTCGCTACTGTCTCGATCACCTGACTAACCTCGAGCGCGCCACGCTGCAGCGCGACCTCGACCTGGCCTCGGAACTGCAACGGGGCCTGTTGCCGCCCGCCGATCTCAAAGTCGACGGCTGGGAGACGAGCTACCATTACGCGCCTCTTGGCCCGGTGAGCGGCGACTACTGCGACCTTTACCCATACGACGGGCAGCTCTACTTCATGCTCGGCGATGTTTCGGGCAAAGGCGTGGCGGCATCGATGCGGATGACGCAGCTGCACGCGCTGTTCCGCAGTCTGATCGGCATGCGGTTGCCATTAGCGGAGATTGTCGACCACATCAACTGCTTCCTTTCGGGCAGCGGACTCGCCGGACAATACGCCACGCTGGTTTGCGGGCGTGCCAAATCAGGCGGCGATGTGGAGATTTTCAACGCCGGCCATTTGCCCGTGATCGCAGTTGAGCGCGGAAATGTGCGGCTGCTTGAGTCAACCAGCTTTCCGCTGGGAATGTTCCGCGATGCCTCATTCACTTCGACCTGCATGCAACTAGGCGCGGGCGACCTGCTCTTCCTCTTTACCGACGGCCTCTCTGAAGCCAGCGGCGACGACGGCGAGTATGGCGTCGAGCGCGTAACGAATCTGGTTGGCAGTCAGGCCGCGAGCCGCGCTGCCGCGGTCATCTCCGCATGCCTCGAAGACCTGCGCTGCTTCGCCGGCTCCAATCCAGGCATGGACGACGTTACATTGCTCGCCATTCGTCATGCCGCGTGAGCGAGCGGGCTGCCGTGTCACATCAGCTTTCGAATGATGCGTTCTTTCAGCCCGCTCAGCGGAGGGTAGGCGAGATTCGGATCGGGCCACGTTCCCTTCGTGAACACTGACTTGCGATGGCTGAAGGTTTCAAAGCTGGCGCGGCCGTGGTAGGCGCCGATGCCGCTATTACCGACTCCGCCAAAAGGCAGGCCGGGCATGGCTGCCTGAACGCTTGGATAATTCACCGTGACCGAGCCTGACGACGTGCCGTCGATGACCTGGCGCTTGACCCGCGCGTCTTCGGCAAACAGATAGACGGCGAGAGGTTTTTCGCGCTGGTTCACGAATGCGATCGCGTCGGCGTTGCTCTTGGCTGTGAGTATCGGCAGAATCGGCCCGAAGATTTCTTCCTGCATGATGGGTGCGTCGGCGGGAGTGTTGATGAGGATGGTTGGCTCGAGGTAGAGTTCATCCTCGCGAGCTTCTCCTCCCACATAAATCTCACCCGCGCCATCCATCAACCGCATGAGACGCCGGAAGTGGCGCTGGTTGACGATGCGGGCAAAGTCGGGACTCTTGCGCGGGTCATCGCCGTAAAACTCCTTGATGGCCGCGGCCATGTGGGCGAGCAGCGCGGTTTCGACTGATTCGTCGACGAGCACGTAATCGGGAGCGATGCAGACCTGCCCGGCATTCATGAGCTTGCCCCACACGATGCGGCGGGCCGCAACGCGCAGGTTTGCGCTGCGGTCCACGATGCAGGGACTTTTGCCGCCGAGTTCCAGCGTGACCGGAGTGAGATGCTTTGCAGCGGCTTCCATCACGATGCGGCCAACGCGGGGATTGCCGGTGTAAAAGATGTAGTCCCAGCGCTCGGCCAGCAGGGCTGCGGCTTCCGACGGGCCACCTTCGATAACCTGTACACACTCGGGATCGAGATAGCGTAGAAGCGTTGCCGCCAGAAATCGGCTTGTGGCCGGCGCCAGTTCGCTGGGCTTGATGACCGCGCAGTTTCCGGCTGCGAGCGCGCCCACCAGCGGCGCAAGCGCCAGTTGCAGCGGATAATTCCACGGGCTCACGATCAGCACCACGCCGTAGGGCTCGCGGTAGATGCGGGCCGCGGAGGGCCACAGCAGCAGGGGCGCACGCACGCGTTCCGGCTTCATCCATTTCGCAAGGTGTTTTTGCGCGAATTGAATTTCACGCCTGAGCAGGTGAGTTTCGACGATGCGGGTTTCGATTTCGCTGCGGCCCAGGTCGTTGCGGATGGCTTCGCAAATCTGAGGTTCGCAATCCTCGAGGAGGCGCGCGAGGGCTGAGAGTTGTTGCCGGCGAAACTCAAGCGGACGGGTTCGACCGGTTGCAAACGATGCGCGCAGTCGCTCGACGACAAGAGGAATCGACTCAACAACCGCAGGGTTGATCTCGACACTGTCCACGCGCGTTCCCCTTTCTGCTGAAGCAAATTCGCGAACCCGGAGTTGGAATCGTTATACACCGTGAGCGGGGCTGCGCGTGGTAGTCGAGTGAGATGTGTCGGGGGCTCAATCGGCACCCCCCCCATATATACCCTCTTTTGGGGGTTAAAGGGTTTGTTTTCATGGGTTTCAACCTTTTACCTTTCGCCGTATGCCGCTGAATGCAAGCCACTTAAGGCGCAAAATAGTCGGGAATAAAGGGTTACGGTAGCATTTTTGGACGTTTTTTCGCGGATTGCCGGCGGAAAGAGGCTCTGGCGGGTGCTGTGTGCAGTGGGCCATGAAAGGATTTTGCGCCAGAAGGCGGAAATTATCTGCAAAGGTACCAAGCAGGCACGACGGATTACGCGCCCGCCCTATCGGGGGGTGAAGGCGTGCCGGAAGGCAGGAGTAAGCCTCATCACAATGCGGCAGTGAAACGCGCCTCTACAATGAGTGCGCCTTCTTTGTGAGTGGGTACGCGGTAGCGAAAGATCAACCCGGAAGGTCGGGTTGTCTGTCCGCAGGCCGCTGACACGGCCTGCGGGCAGTGCTAACGCAAAGGAGGTGAGGGCATGGATGAGAAATCGTCCTGGATGCGGTTTGCCGTTACTATCGCCATTGACTGGCGGTTCGTGCTGGCAATCGTCTTCCTTGTCCCCGCGCTACTGCTGAAGTAGTAGCCAACCCCCGGCATGGAAATCCACCCCTGCCGGGTTGAGATCAGTATAGCGCGATTTTGGGATTGGTGGCCGAAGGCAGTGGCGTACTTGAGGCGGGTTGAGATTCGCGCCAGCCCATTGAAAACGAAGCAACCGGGTGGGACAATGAAGCATGGGCACGATCCTGCGCAAGTACACTAGCTTCGACGAGATGAAGGCCGACGAATACCGCTACTGGCAGAGCCGGCCCGTGCATGAGCGGATGGACGCGGTGGAGGAGATGATCCGCACCGCCTATGCGCTGAAGGGTTTGGAGATCCCGCCGGAAGTGCCGAGATTACAAAGACCTTTTGTCCGCCTTCAATGCCCATGGCGTTAGATACCTCGTTGTCGGTGCATATGCAGTCATCTTCCATGCGCAACCCCGCTTTACGAAGGATATAGACGTCTTGATTCAAGCCAACCCGGCCAACGCGCGGGCGACCTTTGCCGCACTCGCGTCGTTCGGCGCGCCGCTTGAGGGCATTCGAGCGGAAGACTTTGCCGAACGCGGCAGTTTCTTCCGTTTCGGACACGATCCGTACGGGTTCGACATTCTCCCTGAAATTCCGGGGGTCGATTTTGAGGAGGCGTGGGGACGGCGCGTGGAAGGCGTGATCGACCCGCAGACGGGACTCCGCGCGTTTTTTATCTCCGCCTCGGATCTTATTGCATCGAAGTTGGCCGCAGGGAGGCCGCAAGACATTGCGGATGCGGAGATAGTTCGCAAAGCAGCTGAATCACGCGAGAACTAGGCTTGCCCGGACCGTTGGGCTCCTGCTATCCCAGGTCTCAGAAACGAAACTTGGGGCACGCAAATTCAGTAGAGAAAGTCACTTCCCACAAACCTGGGCCACCCGCCGTTCTCGCTTTCTACCGAAGCAAATTCGAGAACCCGGCAAATTTGCGGAGTGAGCGCGGTAAAGCCACGAGGATATCGAGCCTTGGGTGTGGCGGGCTTCGCGCTGGTCCTACGTTGTAGCGGCCATTCCAAAGCGCTGGGAGCGGAAAAAGTCCCTGGAGTTCGGCGGCCGGTGAGAAAGCCATTCAATGGCGGAGTTTTCCAGTTCGTGGGGGAAAATCCGGCTTATGATAGGGCCCGATTGCCAGGGGGTGGCGATATGGTAGCGAAATTGATTTGGGTATTATTCCTTTCTGGTTGCTGCGGAGTGAATACGGTAGCGCAAACACCGCCGGCTGCTCCCGCAGCGGAGACGGCGGTTCCGATCCAGTTTGAAGTTATGGTGACGGACAAGGCAGGTAATCCGATTCCTGGGCTGAAGCAGGAGGATTTCAAGCTGACGGACAACCGGCAGCCGGTGACGATTCGCTCGTTTACGGAGCGAAAGGCGGGAGACGGAAGCTCAGCTGCACTTGTGATCGTGCTCGATAACCTGAATGCCGACTTCAACTCAGTGACCACGGAGCGGCTGCAGCTTGAAAAGTACTTCCAGCAAAATGGAGGAAGGCTGACGAATCCGGTGGGAGTCTTCGTGCTCAATGAAGGGGGCCTTGAAGAGTTGACGCCAATTTCGGCCGACGGAAATGCACTGGCCGGCGCGTTGCACGACAAGAAGGCGGAAACTACCATGACGCGAACTTCGGTGGGATTTTATGGGGCAGAGGAGCGGCTGAATACGTCACTGCAGGCATTGTCGGAGCTGTGCAGATATCTGAACACCGACGGGCGCAAAGTGGTGGTGTGGCTTGGGCCGGGTTGGCCGGTCATCGACAGCTCCGAGGCAATCATCGGTCCGGAACAACAAAAGTTCTTCTACGAAACAGCCGCAGGCATTTCGCGCATGCTGCGCGACGAGCAGATCACAATTCACTCGGTGAGCATGGTCGGGTCGGCAAATGGGACTGGTAGTACGAGCACAACCATATCGAATGCGGCGGGGCCGAATGGGGCGGGCAGCCCGATGATGATTGGATCGTCGAATGGGGGGAATAGCGGAGTGGTAAAGGTGCTTCCCTGGGAAGACTTCATGAAGCCGCTTACCAAGCAGAGCAAGGGGGAGCCGGGATACGTGGCGCTGCAGGTATTTGCAGTACACAGCGGGGGCACCGTGGTGGCCGGCAGCAACGACATTGCGAAGGAGATCGCCAGGTGCGCACAGGATGCATCGGCCTGGTATTTGCTGACGTTCGACTCGCAAAAGTCCAACGCGCCAAACGCGTGGCACGATTTAGACGTAAAGATCGACAAGCCGCAGGTGAAGGTGCGCACGGAGAATGGGTACTACACGCAGCCCTGACGAGGGCGGACGGTGGCTCAGGGGGCGATGGCCGGTGTGTGTGTGTTTGCCCAAGCAGGTTGGGATTCGCGCCGGCCCTCCGGGGCGGCGGTGATTGTGCGGCCGTGCTTCCAGCGTTGCGCTGCGCTCCACGCTGGGCTAAGTTCGTACCGCCCTTTCCAGGGCGGAGAGTGGAGTTTTTGTGGCAGCGTTCTCAGCGTTGCGGTGAATCCGACAAACCCGAGGAGAATGCAGAAGGGCAGGGCGTCCCGGTTCTTAGAGTTTGAGGCGTGCTATCGGTAGTCCTCCCGGAGGGAGGACACGAGCTTAGCCCAGGGTGGAGTGCGCCGCAGGCGGACGGAACCTTGGGAAAATGCGGCGATATCACGCGGCCGTCCCGGAGGGCCGGCGCGAACGGGTGGCGCATGACCGTGATATGCTGCGGCCCTTATGGGACACAGCTATTGTTCTTCGCTCTATCACTGCATCTTCTCCACCAAAGAGCGCTGCAAAATGATCGGGCCGGAGGCGCGAGATCGTTTGTGGGCATACATGGGCGGCGTGGCGCGCGAGCATGGAATGACGGCGCTCGCGGTTGGCGGCACAGACGACCATGCGCATCTGCTGTTGGCGATTCCCGCAACGCTGGCCGTGGCGACGGCCATGCGCGAGATCAAGAGCGGTTCTTCGCGCTGGATGCACGAAACCTGCGCGGTGCCGGAATTCGCGTGGCAGGAGGGATACGGAGCGTTTTCCATCGGACATTCGCAGATTGAGGCGACAGTTCGGTATATCGCGCGGCAGGAGGAACATCATCGGAAGCGCGATTTTCAGGCGGAGTTTGTGGCGATTTTGAAGAAACATCGCATGGAATACGATTTGCGATATGTGTGGGGTTGAAGGGTTTCGCGCCGGCCCTTCGGGGCGGCGGGGATTGTTTGGCGGCCGTTCCCAGCGTTGCAGCCCTCCCGGGGGGAGGGTGCGAATTTGCCCAAGGCAAGTCTGCGAAGGCAGACGCAGCCCCGTAGGGTGCATCGAAGATCGGTACGGAACGCCAAAATTGATGCTGGGGTTCGCGCCGGCCCTCCGGGACGGCGGGCGGCTGATTGGCGCGCTTTCCCACCGTTCCCGCTTCGCTTCACGGTGGGCTAAATTCGATCTCTCCCTACGGGAGAGAGGCGGAGTTTTTTTGTCCTCGCGCGAGATTTAGTCAAATGTAATTTGACATTTGGATTTGAATCTCATATAATTCCTCTATGGCTCTGCTGAGGCGCACCGAGTTGCCCATTTGGCTTTCGAAGAAATATGGGACCTCAACCGCGTTAGCCAATGCGCTCAGCGTCACGAGGCAGACTGCGCATAATCTCCTTACTGGACGGACCATTCCTAGCTACGAAAATTGCGAAAAGCTGGGGCTGGGCCTTGCATTTCTAGTTCGGGAAACGGAGGGTACAAGGGAAGTGACAAACCTAGATGATTTTCTAAAGCGGCGCGAACAGAATCGCTTAATCGGAGGAAGGATGTCTGAATCAGAGTTGGATGAGTTGCTGTTCAGCGATCGTGGTGAATCAATGTTGAGAGACCTAATTCATGCGACTCATGCCTCGGCGGCGAAAGTGGGCGCAATCGATAGGACTCCGTTTGAGTGGGACGACGGACAATCGGGCCGAGCTTGGGTACCGCAGTTAAAATTGAATCCTGTCGGCGCGGAGTTTATTGGACTGCAGTTCACGATTCAAGGCGGGTCAAGGCAGCCTCGCGTGGTGTTTGGGTGGGTGCCGACTGACACCAGAGACTTGCGGGAGCTCCCTAACCAGGTCTGGAAACTCTCACTGTCATACGCGGCTGGAACTCTGGCCTGGAATGTGAATGGCGACGAGATAATGAGCGCTTCTTCCGCCGAGTTGGCACAACAGATCGTCAAACACTTGATCGAATACAGAGATGAATATCTGTTAGCAAGTCAGGCGGCAGCATTCGTTTGAGAGATCGGGCCTCCAGTCGCATGTGCCTCCCCTCCATCGATAAAGGCCGTTCCCGATGGGAACGGCCTTTGTGCGTGAACTGGATTGGAGGGGGTTTTTCGTAGGGGCTGAAGCCCGTACCCTTCGGTTCGCTTAGTCCCCGGCTACCGGTTCGGATTCTGGCTGCCGGTTGCGGTTGATGGGCATGGCGGCGTTGTTGCTTGCCGGCTTGATGTCGCCTAGTGAAACCAGGCCTTCTACCGGCTTTTCGCCCAGCACGTGTTCGCGATAGAGCTTGGCCATTTTGGCGTTCTCCGCTTCTGCTTTGACCTTGTCCGCGATGGTTGCGGCGCGGGCGCGGAGCTTTTCTTCGCGGGCGTTCTTGGCAATGCCGAGGTTGTCGAGCGTGTGGTTGGCTTCGGAGTTTACGTGCGCCATGTTGAGGTTCAGCTCGTGGCCCACCTGTGTCATGCCAACCTTTTTGCCGCCGGCAAAGATTTCGTGGCGGCCGTGCTCGTCGTACCACTTGGTCAGCGTGGCCGTCATGTGCATCTTCTCGATAATGTTGCGCCAGCCTACGCCGGTGTTGTACGCGCAGAAGCTGATTTCGCCTTCCTGCGTGGCGTAGGGAATGATGCACTGCTCGGTGCGGCGGAAGTCGTAGTTGAACAGGTCCTGGAACCACATGCCGGCGATGAAGAGGAAGTTCCAGCGGTCCTGGCGGCGCTTCTTGATGTCGTCCATGGTGCGGTCGCCCTTGACGCTGCCGTAATTCTTGCCGGTGGCGTTGAAGGTCTTATCCATCTTCTTGAGCATGTCGGTGATTTTGAAGTGGGTGGGCGACTGGAAGGGATCGTAGTTACGCAGCAGTGCGAGACCGAATCCGATCACCGACATCCACTTGCCGCGGGCGGCGTCGTTGACCTTGGCCAGATCCTTGGCGACCTGGTCCATGTGGAGGAAGGCGGTGACGGGCGCGGCTTCTTTGGTTTCTTTGTCGATCATCATCGCCATGCCGATGCCGCAGTTGGGATGGCATCCGCAGCTGAGCTGGCCCCACTCGGCGGTGGGCCCGTGCACCAGGTCGGCCCAGTCAGAGAAGGTGGACATGAATGAGATGGGGAACCAGTCGCGCTCGGGGACGCCGAAGCCGCACTGGTTCTTGATGTCGTGGGCCATGTGCGAGAGGGTGTAGCGCTGGGCCACG
Organism: uncultured Acidobacteriaceae bacterium; assembly: GCA_963732165.1. Classification (GTDB taxonomy): domain Bacteria; phylum Acidobacteriota; class Terriglobia; order Terriglobales; family Acidobacteriaceae; genus Telmatobacter. Next base: position 40,407 of record CAVSYM010000032.1, on the reverse strand, counting down.
CGGCGCTCGTCGGTGATTTCTTCGTCGCGGCCGGTAAAGCTGACCGGCTGGAAGGAGAGGAAGCTGATGGTCTTGGGGTTGTCGAGCGCGAACTCGATGATGCGGCCCACCTGCTCGTTATTGATGCCGTTCACGATGGTGGTGACGGGCACGATTTCAACGCCGGCTTCGTGCAGGTTGTTAATCGCCTGCAGCTTTACGTCGAACAGGTTGCCGACCTTGCGGTGACTGTTGGCAGCGTTGCCGATGCCGTCGAACTGGAGATACACGTAGCGGAGGCCGGCCTCGGCAGCGGCGCGGCAGAGCTCTTTCGACTTGGCGAATTCGATGCCGTTGGATGCGGCCTGCACGCTGTTGTAGCCAACCTTGCGGCTGTAGGCGACTGCATCGAGGAAGTAGGGCGAGAGGGTGGGCTCGCCGCCCGAGAACTGCACGCTCATTTGACGCCGGGGCTTGATAGTGATGGCGTTGTCGAGCATGGTCTTGATTTCGTCCCAGGTGAGCTCGTGGACGAAGCCGACCTGGTTGGCGTCCATGAAGCAGGGGTCGCACATCATGTTGCAGCGGTTGGTGAGGTCGATGGTGAGCACCGAGCCGCGGCCGTGGGTAACAGTCGAGGTGCCGTGGTGATGCAGCTCCTTGTCGCCTGCGCCGTGGGCGCGAATGTCGCGGCCGGGAAAGCTTTCTTCGAGGTGCTTGAAGAAGGCCGGATCGATCGACATCACGTCTTCAAAGTGGCCGTGCTTGGGGCAGTCCTTGACCATCAGGATCTGGCCGTCGCGCTCGATGATCTGGGCCTTGATTTCGCCCACCTTCTCGTTGAGCAGCACTTCGTGGGGCAGCTTGCCGTCGAGAATCTGCTTGCGAATTTCGGGGACGCACTTGGGGCAGAGCGAGTCAGTGGTGCGGGGCCATCCGAGGGGGGGCTTTTCCTTCTGCCAGGACTTGAGAAGCGGTTTTTCGCTCCATTTGGGGGTGAATCCGGGGTTGGGGCTGATGCGGTTCAGTCTCTCGTATACAACCCAGGCGCCACGGGCCGCGTAAACGGCGGCCTTTTCGGCGTATTTCATCGCTTTTGACATAAGTGCGATCTCCTTGAATTCAATTTGGTTGCCGGTTTTTTTGTGTTTCGAGCCCCGCATCATCTATCCGGTTTTAGATGCCGGGCATAAAGGGACACGATCAGGTTAGCCGGATGGGCCGGTCAATCCCAATTTGGCTGCAGCGAACGGGGAATTGCGGGGGTGAATGGGGAATTGGGGGCGGCGAACGGGAGGGGTTTCGGCGGGTCGCGAGGCGAGGAGCAAACCTATGGGGAAGAGTGTGTTAGGGGTGGGGCGACCTGCGCTCGCTCTTACCTTGATGCCGGCTTTGGCCCCGGTCGAACAAACTTACGAGTCGGCATTTTTCCAGTTGTTGATTCCGGCAAGGCTGTTCGGGGGTAGAATTGCTGCGCAATTAACTTATCAATCTGAGCTTGCTCGAACGCTCCTCAAAAAAGAGCGGGAGAGATGAACGTGTTCCGTAAAACCGGGAATTTTAAGCAGAGTTTCGCCATAGGGCCAAATGATTCGTACGCTGTCCTCATTTTTTTCTATCCTGTCTTGCTTGCAATCAATCGACCCATCCGACGCGAAGCTTGCGGGCCTCCGAATTAGGGGCCTCGACACGACTGGCCTGTGGCTCGCACTTTTCGTGATGCTTGCGATGGGTGCGAGTTCCAGCGCCCGTGCGCAGACAACCGCACAAAACGCATGGACCTGGGTTAATGGGAGCGGCGATGCGGGCTCGACCGGCGTATATGGGACAAAGGGAACGCCCGCAGCGAGCAACGTTATCCCTGGGCGCGCAAACGCGAGCGGTTGGTTGGACCAAAACGGCAATATTTGGATTTTTGGCGGAACAACATCTTTTCGACAGAACGATATGTGGGAATTCAATCCCTCAATCGGCCAGTGGGCCTGGATGTCAGGAACAAACCTTGTTGAGCAACCGGGAGTTTATGGGACCCAGGGAACGCCAGCGGCCAGTAACACACCCGGGGCGCGCGAAGGAGCGGCCAGTTGGACCGATACGAATGGAAATCTGTGGCTGTTTGGAGGTGACGGTTACGACGCAGCGGGCACCTGGAGCAACCTGAACGATCTTTGGAAGTTTAATTCTGTTACAGCCCAGTGGAGGTGGGTTGGGGGGAGCAGCACACAAGCTACGTATTGTGTTTTCGGGAATGGAGATTCCGGGGGTTACTGTGGCGCCCCTGGCATTTACGGCACGCTGGGAGCTGCGGCGACCACGAACATGCCAGGCAGCAGATATTACGCTGCAACTTTCACAGACAAAAGCGGCAATCTGTGGCTCTTCGGCGGTATCGGCGACGACTCTCAAGGGTCGCCTGGCTGGCTCAACGACCTGTGGGAATTCAACCCGGCATCGGGCGAGTGGACCTGGATGGCTGGAGACAATACCCTGGGTCCGACCTACAACGGTCAATCTGGTGTGTATGGCTCACTCGGCGTGGCTTCAGCGGCCAACACCCCCGGTGGCCGATACGGCGCAACGGGTTGGACCGACGCCGCAGGCAACCTGTGGCTCTTCGGCGGATATGGCTTTGATTCCGCCGGTTCAGACGCCTGGCTGAACGATCTTTGGGAGTTTGACATCTCAAGCGGGCAGTGGACATGGGTAGGCGGAAGCAGCTCGGACGGTATTTTCGGCGGCTGGACTACCGGTGTCCCAGGCCAATGGATGACGCCGGCTTCCTCGGATATGCCAAGTGGAAGATTTGGCGCGGCTGGTTGGACCGATGGCAGCGGACGTCTATGGCTGTACGGAGGAAGCGGAATCTATGACGATCCCATCGCGCTAAGTAATAATCCTTTCACTTGGTATTTGAACGATCTTTGGATGTTCGATCCTTCCACTAAGGAATGGACATGGATGGACGGCGATGTGTCCCTGCCTGTCAGTCAGTATGGCTACGTTTATAACCCGTCAGCCGTCTATGGCACCCAAGGCACTCCGTCCGTTACGAATCTGCCGAGCATGGACGCATGGGCAGTCGGCTTGACCGACAGCAGCGACAGATTCTGGCTCTTCGGCGGAGCAGGAGGGGGGAACAATCTTTGGGTTTACCAGCCCGGCACAACAAATCAATCTGTCGCCGCTGCGCCAATCTTCTCCCCGGCCTCAGGAGCGGTGAGCGCCGGCCAGACAGTGCAGATCTCAGATTCGTCACCTGGAGCCACGATTTATTACACGATAGGTGAAAATGCCCCTCCGATCGAGTACGCGCAACCGATCCCAGTCAGCTCATCGGAGACGATTATGGCATTTGCAGCTGCAAGCGGGTTGGCCAACAGCATTCCCGCGTCGGCAGCATACACAGTCCCGGCCACAGCAACGCCGAGTTTCAGCCTGGCGCCCGGCGAGTACACCAACGGTCAAACCGTGTCTATTTCGGATGCCACACCTAACTCGCTCATCTACTACACGATCGATGGCACTACGCCCACCACGAGTTCGACTCAGTATCAAACGCCCATCGCCATCACGTCTTCAGAAACGATCGAGGCAGTAGCTATTGCCACTGGGTACACGCAAAGCGTAACGGCAGCCGCTGTCTACACCATCTGGCCTACAGCCGATGTAAATGAATGGGCGTGGATGAGCGGTCCAAACGCGCCTGCTAATCCGGTCTGGGGCAGTCTTGGCGTCCCATCCATCAACAACAATCCCGGGCTGCGCGCCCTCCCGGCGAGCTGGACAGACCCGGCGGGCAACCTTTGGATGTTCGGGGGAAATGGATATGACGCCCACGACAATAACGGATTATTGAACGATCTTTGGGAGTTCACGCCAACAACCAACCAATGGACGTGGATGGGCGGTAGTAACGTTGTGCAAATTAACGGCAGCGGTCAACCCGGAGTCTACGGCACACAAGGCACACCCGCCGCCGGCAACATTCCCCCAGCCCGCCAAGCTTCTGCAACCTGGACGGATAGCAAGGGCAATTTCTGGCTCTACGGAGGTTCGCTGGGAACAATTAACTCCGGCAATTTTACCGAGCTTAACGATCTTTGGAAGTACAACGAGTCCTCAGGCCAGTGGACGTGGGTCAACGGAAGCCAAGCCACCAGCGATGGTTTTTCGGGCGGTGCTACGCCTGTCTATGGCACACTCGGCCAGGCCGCGCCAGCGAATAACCCTGGGGCTCGCGACGGTGCGTCAACCTGGATAGATGGCTCTGGTGACTTCTGGCTTTTCGGGGGACATGGGCTCGATCCCAATTTACTAACGGACTATGCCTTCAATGATCTTTGGAAGTTCTCGCCTTCCATAAACGAATGGACATGGATGGGTGGAAGCGATTCGGATCAAAACGTAACCTGTGGTACCGATGGAAACGCTGTGACTGGCGGCGTTTGCGGACATATCGGCACCTACGGAACCTTGGGTAGTGCTTCGGCCGGAAACAATCCAGGTGGCCGCTCTGGCGCAAGCTCGTGGATCGACGTTCAAGGCAATTTGTGGCTCTTTGGCGGCGTCGGATTTCCCGACAACGGGAATGTTAATCCAATGGACGATCTATGGGAGTTCACCCCTTCGACAGTCCAGTGGACATGGAAGGGCGGGAACGACACGGTTCTTCTTTGCATTGCGGACACTAACGATGAATGCACGGTAAACCAACTTCCGGTTGAATATGGAACCCAGGGCATACCGGCTGCGGGCAATATGCCGATGTATGCTGCCTATGCCGCAAACTGGACCGACATCAACGGCAATTTCTGGCTGTACGGCGGATCTTACTCAAGCAATTTCTACTATCTCGCTGAGGGACCTGTTGCTTTCATTTACGGATGGAACGACCTGTGGGAATACAGTCCTTCGGCTAACGAGTGGTCCTGGATGGGCGGGACCGAAGTGACAAATACGACCGTGGGCGGCGGTGGCGCCGTCGTCGGAAGTCAGGGATTGCCTAATCCAGCGAATTCACCAGGGCCAGTGCTCGGAGTTCCGGCCTGGACAGACGAAACTGGCAACTTGTGGATGTTCAATGGACTTTTGTGGAAGCTGCAACCCTCGGCGCCGGCCCCAGCACCATCATTCACGCTTACGGTGTCTTCGGCTTCCATTTCTGCGACTGCGCCCGGCAGCGGCAATTCAGTACTCACAACTCTCGTGAGCGGCGGATTCAATTCAGCGGTAGCGCTTAGCGCCAGCGGCCAGCCAAGTGGGGTCACTGTAGCGTTCAGTCCAGCCTCCATCAGCGGTGCAGGCTCATCTCAAGTCACTATTTCCGTTGGTGCAAGTGTGGCAACAGGAAGTTATCCGATCACAATCACAGGGACAAGCGGCGCCATCACGGAAACAGCCATCATGTCACTCACCGTTACTGGTCCTCCCCCCGGCTTCACGTTTTCTGCGTCACCCGCATCTCTCACCGTCGATTCCGGCGCAAGCGGCACGTCCACGTTGAGCATCACGTCTCAGAATGGTTTCAGCTCCGCTGTGAGTTTTGCCTGCTCCGGCTTGCCGGTCGGTGTGACTTGCAGCTTCAGCCCAACGACTGTCACGCCCCAAGGCGGCGGTGTGGCGACCACAACTATGACCTTTACCGCGAGCGCATCGGCTGAGTCCAGGTCAAATCGCGGACCGTTTTTGCCGGTTTCGGGATTGGCCCTGGCCGCACTGCTCTTTGTCTTCAGCAAGCGGCGGGTGGCGCGTGCGTTTCTGCTGGTGCTGTTCTTCGCAGCCGGCTTTGGTCTGCTCTCTGGCTGTGGAAGCGGTTCCGGCAGCGGTGGTGGCGGAGGCGGAGGCACGACTCCGACAGTCTCAACTGTGACGCTCACTGCCACGTCAGGGAGCCTTCAGCAAACAACGGCCATCACGCTGACGCTGAACTAACTTCGCGAAAGACAGGACAGCCGACGAGGCTCTTGTTGAGTGGCGCCATCTTTGATTGACACATGGCCGAAAGGCTGTGCTTACGCTGAAAATGCCCTCCGTTACCAGATATGTCACCGCGAGATTGCCGGGACCTGCTATCCTTTGTAGCTGAATTCCAAGCCAGGTATTTTTTTTTGTGTCGCATTAACGCTTTGCGAATTCATGAAGTTTGATCGCACTGCCGGGCAACGGCCTGACGGACCAGCCCCGAGGAGTATCTACCGGCCCCCAAAAAAAGGAAAGGACACACCCATGAGAAGTCGGCAGTCTATTCGGATTCAACCTTTCTGGACCGCGGTTCGCACCGCTATCCAGCTTTCGCGCGGGGCGCGCCGCGCCACTCCCCAGATGCTGCGTTCCCGCGGCTTTCTGGTATCAAGCATTATTGCAATCGCGTCATTCGGGTTTTTGTCGATAGGTGCATCCGCTCAGAGCGGTTCTGCCTTTACCTCGATCGATGTCACCGGCGCGGGTACGGGAGCGCAACAGGGAACGGCCGCCTTTGCCATCGATGCCGCGGGAGATGTTGCGGGAATCTACTTAGATGGCAGCGGCATTGAACACGCTTTTGTGCTGCCTGCCGGCGGTGCGATTACAGCTTTCAATGCTTCGGGCACGGGCGGGAAAGATATCGAGACGATCCCCATCGGATTCGATACGACCGGGGATATTGTGGGAATCTACGTGGATGCCAGCAGTCAGGTGCATGGCTTTGTACGTGCCGCATCCAACGGCGCAATTACTATTCTCGATGTTACCGGCGAAGACACGGGCAAGGAGGAAGGAACCTTTCCAGTCTGCATCAATGGCGCCGGGGAGATCGCGGGAGACTACTCGACCACTCTTACGACTTCGTCGGGCACGAATTCCTTTTCTCACGGTTTCATCCGTAACGCCGGCGGCACAATTACCACCTTCGACGCGGTTACCCTTCCTACAAGCTATGGAAGCACAAATCCTGGAACATATGTGATCGGCATCAATGCGTCAGGAGAAGTGGCGGGATTTTACATCGACGGCGCGGGCGCGGAGCATGGGTTTCTGCGCAGCGCCAGCGGCACCGTTAGCACAATCGACGCACCGAACGCCGCTGCAGGGGCGGAGCAGGGAACCGTCGTAACCGGCATCGATGCGGCGGGAGACGTAATTGGCGCGTACACGGATACCAATAATATGATCCACGGCTTCGTGCGCAGCGCATCCACTGGCACGATCACCGTGATCGACGTTCCGGGCGCGGGTACGTCCGCATACGAGGGAACCTATCCGGATGCCCTCGACGCGGCTGGGGATATCTCCGGCTCCTTCACGGATGCGAACAAAGTTGTGCATGGCTTTGTCCTGCCAGCCGGTGGCACGATTTCGACTTACGACGCTCCCGGCGTAGGCGCGGCGGATGCGATGCGCAGTGCCGCAAGCGTTAGATCGAACAACAAGCTCCGACAGCTGGGCAAGAGTTACGGCATTTCATTCAAGCAAAAAAAGTCGAACAGCCCGTTCATGAAACTGAAGAGCCTGCTCGCCAGAGCGGGTGCACTAAAGAGCGAAGGTGCTGGACCTCTGAGCGGAAGCGGTTCCGATCCCAGCGGAACGGCCAGCCTGGGCAACCTCATTTTGAACGGCGTGAATGCCTCGGGCGAGATCGTCGGTATCTTCTCGGATGGCAACGGCGTCTTTCAGGGCTATCTGCGGGGGACCGGCGGGAGCATTACCGCCATCGACGATCCCAACGCGGGTACGGGCACCGAGCAAGGAACCGGATCTCTGGCGATCAACGCCTCGGGGTTGATTGTTGGAACCTATGCGGATTCCAACTCCGTGTTGCACGGCTTTGTTTTCGACATTTCCGCCCTGACATCGACCACGACCACGCTGACTCCAGCGCCCACGCCGAATCCCTCGGTTTATCAGGAGCCTGTCACCTTGACAGCGGCCATCACTTCAAGCGATGGCGCACCTGCGAACGGCGAGAACGTCACCTTCATGAGCGGCACGACATCGCTGGGAACGGCGCAGTTAACCGGCGGCGCAGCCAGCATGACGACCATGGCGCTTCCGGAGGGTACTGACTCCATCACCGCGGTCTATGGCGGCGATTCCGACTTTGCGGGCAGCACCTCGGCAGCGGTCAGCCAGACGGTCAACAAGGCCAGCTCATCGACAACATTGAAGTCGTCGCTCAATCCTTCTGCCTTGGGACAATCCGTAACACTTACTTCGAATATTTCGGGGCAGTTCAGCGGCGTCGCTACCGGTACGGTGACATTCAGTAACGGGAGCACGAGTCTGGGCAGCAGCACACTGAGCAATAACATGGCGTCATTGACGACCTCGGCTCTGCCTGCCGGAACGGACTCAATTACGGCTGTCTATAGCGGCGACACGAACTTCACCGGCAGCACATCGAGTGCACTGGATCAAGTGGTGGGTGCCCAATCACAAGCAGCGACCCCAACCTTCTCGCTGGCCGCCGGAAACTACGCCACGGCACAGACCTTGACGATCAGTGACACCACACCGGGCGCGAAGATTTACTACACCACCGACGACACCATGCCGACAACGAGCTCGACCCTCTATTCGAGTCCTATCACGGTTTCTGCATCAGAGACCGTTGAGGCGATCGCGACGGCAACTAACTATGCAACCAGTGCCCCTGCCTCGGCGGCGTACACGATCGGCACTCCGGGGTTTGGGGCTCCCAGCGGCACCCAGCCTGGTTCGATATCCATTGAACCCGGAGCCGCTACGGGGAATACGACAACCATCAGTGTTGTCGGCGCCAACGGCTTTTCCGGGACGGTGAACCTGACTTGTGCGATCACTCCGGTTGCAGCCAACTACCCGCCAACGTGCTCGCTCTCTCCGACGTCGGTGACATTGAGTGGAACAACTGTGAAGACTTCCACGCTCACGGTTTCAACCACCGCGGGGACCAGCGCCATGAACCGGCCGTTATGGCGTCCAGCGGGAGCAACAGCGCTGGCCGTCATATTTATGCTCGCCATTCCGCGGAAGCGGAAAAGCTGGTTAGCGATGCTTGTGGTGCTGGCGATCGTTGCCTCAATCGGCGTTGCGGGTTGCGGCGGCAACAGCAGTAAGAGCAGCGGAACGCCCGGAACCAGCCCCGGCACCTACACGGTCACCGTGACAGGAACCTCGGGCAGTACTTCAACCACGATTGCAGCGGTGACATTGACCGTAGAGGCCCCATTGCTGCCGTAACACCGGCTGCGGAGTGAGGGTGATTCGGCCGCGCGGCCGGGTCTCAGAGCAGCAACTCTATCTAAACCTGAGGTGGGAGCCATTCGTCGTTGACAGGCTCCCACACACGGCCATACTATCGCCGGCAACAGCTCGCTTTTTCCTTTAAAAACATTTTGTGGGAGTTTTGTCCGTGATGAAACGCGGACTTCGACACTATCAGGTGTGGATTAGAATCATGCCTTCTTTGCGCGGGCCCCCTCCGCCAGGGTTGCTGATCTTCCCCAACCCCCGGTTCGTCAATTGCGGCTTCGCATTGGCGCCGCCGGCGGCTTCTCTGGAGTTGTCACTATGAAGTTTTCCCATCGTATCCTGCTGTCTCTTCTCCTCAGTTCTGTAGCAACGGGCGCAATTGCGGGTTCGCCGGCAGTTGGCCAGGCCACCGGAAGCGCGATTCGTCCCGGGCACATGATGATCGGCCATCTCAACGCCCGGGCGCTGACGGCGGGCTCGTCGCATTACTCGATGGGCATTGCGTATGCGCAGTATCTCTGGCCCAAAGTGAGCGGGGTGGCGATTGTCTACTACGTCATCGATGCCGACTCCGACCCCAATGCCACGCCCAAGATCGACACCGCGATTTCGACCTTCAATGCGGATTTCGCCAACATTATTCAATGGGTTCCGTGGACCGCTGCGGACGGGCCGAACTACGTGGATATCGATCTGAATGCCTACGACTTCAGCGGCGAGTGCGAGGCGAACGAGGGATATGAGGCGGTTCCCGCGCAGCCGATGACCGGCTCAACATCCTGCGCCGTGGGCACCATCCTGCACGAGATGGGGCACGTTATCGGGCTGTGGCATGAGCAGTCGCGCCCCGACCGCAACACCTACGTCACGGTGAACTACGGCAACGTGATCAAGGGATCGTGGTCAAATTTCGAACAGTTCGGCGACGATATCCAGCTGCTGACTCCGTATGACTACGCTTCAGTGATGCAATACCCGCCGTACTCGTTCTCGCGCAATGGCGGACCGGTGATCGAGTCGATCCCGGCCGGCATTCCGCTGAGCGGCAGCGAGGGAGTGCCCGACACGGGCAGCGCGGATTACTCGGCGGCCGACAAGGAAGCTATCGAGCGGCTTTATGGCGCGGCTCCCACCATGGTGACGGTGACTTCGAACCCCGTGGGCCTGCAGGTGGTGTTGGATGGGGAGACCATTACAACGCCGCAGCAGTTCAGCTGGGCGCTCAACTCATCGCATACGCTGTCGGTTGCTTCGGGCGTGCAGACTCTGACCGGAGATATCGCCGACAGCACAACCTCCGCCACGTTTTATTACACCTATGGGCGGTGGAACGACTCGACCGAGCAAACCCACACCATCGTAGTGAATCCGGGAAACGGGAGCCCGGCATTTCCGGCGACCTCGCCGCAAGTGGCTACTTATTCGGCGAACTTTATTCAACTGGTGCCTTACACGGCGGCCGTGTATCCCGATAGTTCCGGCACGGTGGCGGTTTCGCCGCAACCGCAGACTTACACCGGCGCAGACGGCTCCTACTTCGTTGCCCGCCAGCAGGCGACTCTGACGGCCAATCCGACACCGGACTCAGGCTGGAACTTCTACGAGTTCAACAACGGTCCCTTCTGGCTGCCCGGAGGTTTGGGCGCAAATCCCAAGACTTTTTACGTGCCCGATACCGGTAACCCGGTCAACACAACCGCGGAGTTCTCCAATACGCCGATCTTCACGGTGGATGCGCAGCCGGACGCCTTCAGTTCCAATCTCTATGCCTATGTCGACAGCGACTTCTGGTATACGCCCAAGAACTTTTCTTCCATGTACGATTCCACCTGGACCCTCGGCAGCAACCACACGCTGAATGTGGATTCTCCCGAGTATCCCTATAGCGTGAACAGCCGGTACAAATTTTCAAACTGGAGCGACGCAGGAGCACAGAGCCATAGCATCGCGTCGCTGCCGGCCTCGAGCACTCCATACGTGGCCACAATGACTCCCGAGTTCGCGCCGGCCACCAACTTCAACTATCCACCCTGCGGCGGCTCGGGGACGCTCACGCCCTCGTCGCCGACCGGCGATGGATTCTATCCTACCGGCCAGCAACTCACCTTTGGCGCGTCGCCTGACTCCGGATGGACGTTTGCGGGCTGGACTTACGACCTGACAGGGACAGCGAATCCTGCGAAACTGACGGCGAACGACGAGTCTCTGGTCTTTGCCAACTTCAACATTGTGAATGCGCCGCTTACGCTTACCGGCATCAGTCCGGCTATTGTAAGGGCCGGGGCTGCCGGGTTCACGCTTACGCTTACCGGCACCGGCTTCGCACCGGGCTCCTATGTTTCAGTGAATGGAATCTACCGCACTGTGACGTATGTGAGCCCGACCGAGCTGAAGGTGACGGTGAACGCGTCAGACGTGACGACTCCGGCAGGGTTCCAAGTCTTCGTCGAGAACTTCCCTTCGGGCTGGGACGGGTGCGCTGTCTTCGGCTACCAGACGTTCCTGGTGGAGGGGCCGCTTCTGTCGCAGACCATTACGTTCCCGGCCATCGCATCGCAGCCTGTGCTCACCACGGTCACGCTTTCAGCCACGGCCAGCTCCGGCCTCACGGTCAGCTTCGAATCGCTTACGCCGGCCATTTGCACGGTCAGCGGCGATTCCGCATCGTTGCTTGCCCACGGCACATGCACCATCCAGGCGTACCAGGCGGGCAATGGAATCTATGCTGGCGCCGTCAGGGTCAATCAGAGTTTTACGGTGACCGCACTCGGCCAGACCATTACCTTCCCAACCATTGCAGCGCAGCCTGTGCTCACCACGGTCACGCTTTCAGCCACGGCCAGCTCCGGCCTCACGGTCAGCTTCGAATCGCTTACGCCGGCCATTTGCACGGTCAGCGGCGATTCCGCATCGTTGCTTGCCCACGGCACATGCACCATCCAGGCGTACCAGGCGGGCAATGCCATCTATGCTGGCGCCGTCAGGGTCAATCAGAGCTTTACGGTGACCGCACTCGGCCAGACCATTACCTTCCCAACCATTGCAGCGCAACCGGCGCTGACCACGGTCACACTTTCGGCCACCGCCAGCTCCGGATTGACGGTCAGCTTTGCCTCACTCACACCCAGTGTCTGCGCAGTTACGGGCGATTCCGCATCGCTGCTTGAACACGGGACCTGCACCATCCAGGCATCGCAGGCCGGCAACAGCGTCTATTCAGGGGCCGTCAAGGTGAGCAGGAGCGTTATGGTGGGCTATGCGGCGCAGACCATCGCCTTCCCGGCCATCGCAGCGCAACCGGCGCTCTCCACGGTCGCACTTTCGGCCACGGCGAGCTCAGGATTGACGGTCAGCTTCGAATCGCTCACACCGGCCATTTGCACGGTCACAGGCGACACTGCCTCGCTGCTTATAAAGGGGACCTGCACCATCCAGGCCTATCAGCCGGGCAATGGCGTCTATGCTGGCGCGGTTAGAGTCAATCAGAGCTTTATTGTGACCGCTCTCGCGCAGACTATTACCTTCCCAACCATCGTGGCGCAACCGGCGCTTTCCACGGTTACGCTTTCGGCCACGGCCAGCTCCGGATTGACGGTCGGCTTCGCTTCGCTTACACCGGCCGTCTGCACGGTAACGGGCAATTCCGCGTCGTTGCTTGAGCACGGGACATGCATGATCCAGGCGTCTCAGGCGGGCAACAGCGACTATTCCGGAGCACCCAAAGTCAACCAGAGTTTTTCGGTTACCGCTCTGGCACAGACCATCACCTTCCCGGCCATCCCGGCGCAAACGGTGAACACCACGTTGGCGCTCTCGGCCACGGCAAGCTCAGGTCTGGCGGTTACATTCACCACCAACACACCAACTATCTGCACGGTAACCGGCGACAATGTTACCTTCAACGCGACTGGCGTTTGCACGGTTTATGCATCGCAAACCGGCAACAACATCTACTCTGCCGCGAAAATCGTCGGCCAGAATATTCATGTGGCGCCGGCTACGTAGATCTTCGCCGACTGCGGATTGCAGCAGAAAAGGCAGGTGCGCCCAGTGCAATCGCAATTGGATTAAGATCACGACCAGTGGCGGCATTGAAATGCGATTGCCCTGCAGGTGCGCGGCTCACTTTGAGCGCGATAGCGATTCCGGAACCGCTGCAGGCGGATAGAAAAGGTGGCTGGAGCGCAGGCAGGATGCAGGGTATGACTCGCATTCTGGAAGCTGCCGATGCCTCAGATTCACCTGCCTGTTCAGGCAAAAGAGAATCTACTAATTTGCTGTAGCTCCTTAACTGGTTCATTCTCCGTCGCCTTACGAGGCATTCATAACTTTCAGAATTATTCAGAATAAGTTACTTGCCTTCCCCTTTTCGATGGCCGACACTCGGTCGCATTGAAGAAGGGCTGAGTGAACCGAGTTCATCCCTGGGTGGACTTGCTTGTCCATTCTTTGCGCATTTTGCGAGCGCGGGCCAGTTAGTGACTGGACTCTCGGCAACTCAATTCTCTCCAGAATTACTTTTTCCGCGGAACTCAAAGTTGTTGTGTTTTTGATTCGCGCGGTTACGCATGAATTTAACTTGCGCTTCTCTGTAACGATTTGCGAGCAGTCTTCACTAATTGGACAGAGCCCTGGTGGATAACAGAGTAACAGTCCGGTGAAGAGGCCGGAGGTCGTAACAAAAGGACAAAGGAATATCCGGCAAAAGCTTAGGGCCAACATATTGAGTACCACCGCAAGTGATAGCGGCAAGGTCCGCGTCTTTCCCATCGCAACGAGCGTCCCCCCGAGAGGTTTATATGAATAGCAACTGCTTCCGAAATGTCTGCATGGTAGCATTCAGCTACCTGCTCGCCTTAACCGTCTTTGCGGCCGGCTCACGGCCCGCTCAGGCCCAGACCGCCATCGCCGTCCAAGCCATTCAAGTTCCGGCGATGCCCGCCATTTCAGAACGCGTTGCGCTGTTTACGCCGCAGGAAGTGCGGGAGGGGAGGGCTTCCATGGTCAGCCATTACAACCCTGACCAGAAACTGCGGCTGGTGCTGAATCTTCAGCCACCACACCAGGCCGAGGAAGACCAGTTCATCAAGGAACTGGTAACCAAGGGCTCGCCCGGCTTCCACAAATTCCTGACCCAGGATGAATGGAACGCGCGTTTTGCCCCGTCCGTCGAAGACGAGCAGGCGGTTGTGGACTGGGCCCAGAGCGTTGGCCTGACAGTGACGAAACGCTATCCCAATCGACTGCTGGTGAGCGTGGAAGGAACGGCCAGCACGATTGAGAAGGCATTCGGCGTGACCATGAACAACTACCAGGTTGGCGACGAAGTGGACTATTCCAACGATCGCGATCCGGTCATTCCGGCCAATCTTTCCGGAATACTGAGTGCTGTCGCGGGCCTCAATAACATCGAGAGGGTGCACAGGATTGGGTCCTCGCATAAGACCGTAAAAGGTCCGGATTATGTTGAAGGCCCGGCGCTCTCGGCGGCTCAAAGCGCGCATGGCGCCGGCGACCCGACAAAGGCTCCGTGGGCTGCGCATGCGGCGACGGCAAATGAGACCAAGGCGGGTTCAGGCCTGGGAGCTCAGGATAGCTATCCCCTGGACGAAAAAGGCAGCACATGGGCGATGGATCCGGACAACATTCAAAGTTCCGAGGCCTACGACTATAACGCCTTGCAAAGGTTTAGCGGATGCTGCAACGTGCCGGGCGATTCCGGCGGCTCACCACCCGAATCATCGATTGCGCTGGTCGGGTTTGGGGGCTTCAACGTATCCGATATTCAAACATTCGTGAACGCCTACGGGATGGCCTGGCAAATCACCTGGTATTGCATCGATGGATCGACTTGCCCCTCGAATGACGGTGAAGCTCCGCTGGATATCGAGTACTCGACCGCAATGTCGAACAGCTACGGCGCCGAACATAACACCGCGCAGATTTTTGAATACGAAATGGTAGACAACAAATGGAGCACCTACGAGGAAGCCTACGACGACGTTTTGAGCGACGGCCACGCAAAGGTGTTATCGACCAGCTACGGCGGCAACGAGGATCCTAACTCGACCGATGCGGGATTAGAGACCGGCACCATGCACAGCATCTTCAATAACCTGGTGGCTGCGGGTATTACGTTGATCGCCGCCTCGGGCGATAGCGGCGCGGCCTCTGGCTGCGGGGACGAAACCGCAGTGGGTTACCCCGCCTCCGATCCCGATTTCATTGCGGCGGGCGGAACACAGCTCAACATGTATACCGATGGAATTTTTGACAGTGAAATCGCATGGCAGGGCGAATTCTGGACAGGCAGTGGCGGCGCTTGCGCCAATAACCATGGTGGCAGCACCGGCGGCAGAAGCGTGCTGTTTGGCGCGCCCTCCTGGCAGGTCACCACAACGAATTCCACCTACCCGAGCGGCGTTGCATATTCCTACTACTCGTGGCAAACAATCAGTGGCACCACCACCGAATGGTACTTCTACAACAACTCGAACCGCCTGGTGCCCGACATTGCGTTGACGGCGAACCCGGATGTCCTGGGTGAGTGGTACGTCTCCGGCGGGACATGGCAGGACGAAGGCGGCACCAGCATTGTGGCGCCTGAGCTGGCCGGCTTCTTCGCCCAGGAAAACTCTTACCTCGACCGAGTAGGCGATGTATGCGGAAGCGGCAGCTCCGCTTGCTCTCCGGTCGGCCTTGCTTCTCCATTTATGTATTACGACGCCGTTGATGGCGCGCCTCACAATCCTTTCTACGACATGACCAGCGGCTGCAACGACAATGATGTTACGGTAGCTGACGATCTGTTCTATTACTGCGCCTATTCCGGCTACGATCCGATCACCGGCTGGGGCTCGGCCAACATGATGCAACTGGCATGGGGCATCAACTGGGAGCTGATACCCGCATACGGCAGTCCCTCGCTCTCCTTCGGCGGGCCGACTATAAACACTTGGTACAACAGCGATCAGATTGTGGATTGGGACCTGAACGACGCGGGCAGCGGTGGCTATCCGGCACCCGGCGCCCTTGGATTCACACTGGGCTGGGACTCCATCCCCTCCGATCCATACAGTGAACCACACGGCGGCGAAGGCAACTCCTTCTACGCCGGTCCGCAGTACCTCTCCACCTTCGGATGCGTGGACAATAACGGCACCTTTTGCGAAGCGGCTTCAGGCCAGGGCTGCCACACCGTCTATGTAGAAGGATGGGATAACCAGGGACGCACAACATCCAGCTCCTACGGGCCGGTCTGCTTCGACTCGGTTGCTCCCACCATCGCCATCGATACCGTGCCTTCGGCGCCATCTTCGACCGGCTGGTTCAACATCGCCACTGGTGGTCCGACCGTTTCATTAGTCGCTACCGATCCGGGCGGCAGCAATGCCTCGGGCGTGAAGACGATTTACGGTGTCGTCGGTCCCACCGCCTGCTCGCCCACCAATCTGGGCGTTTGCCAGATCTATGGACCTCCCTTCGGGATGCCGCAAGGAGGAACCCCAATCACAACCTTCTCAGAGGACAACGCCGGCAACTTCAGCAGCGTCCTGGTTAAATACCTTTATGTCGACACCGTTGCGCCGGCAACTACAGTAAGCCTTTCCGGTACTTTGAGCAGCGGCATCTACACGTCGGCGGTAACCGTCACGCTGAAGGGCACCGATGCAAGCAGCGGCGTTAAGACAACCTATTACAAATTGAACGGAGGAGCAACGACCACATACTCGGCGCCGTTCACAGTCTCAGTGTTGGGCACCAATACACTCCAATACTGGAGCGTCGACTATGCCGGCAACACCGAATCCACCAACACCACAACGTTTACCGTTCACACACCTACTACCGCTACGCTGGTTGCAGCGCCCAACCCGGTGCTGCTCGGCGGCTCGGTCAAGATGACGGCAACCGTGAAGGCCACTATCTCCGGCACTCCGACCGGGACGGTAACTTTCTGGAACGGAGCCACCAACCTTGGTACCGGCACTCTCTCAGGCGGCGTGGCGACTCTTACAACCACGGCACTACCGGCGGGTCTTCTCACCCTGCAGGTTTCTTACGCGGGAGCCGGCAACTTCCTGGCCACCAACTCAGCGCCCTACGACGAGACGGTCCATGAGAACACCACTACTACGGTGACTTCCTCTTTGAACCCATCGACCTACGGACAATCCGTCACCTTTACCGCGCAGGTGACGCCTTCCACCTCCGGAACTCCCACCGGCTCCGTCAGCTTCTACGCCGGCGCCACCTTGCTGGGCACCGGAACTCTGAACAGCAGCGACATGGCTTCGTTCACAACCACTTCACTTGCCGGGGGTACCAGCTCCATCAAAGGTGTCTACTCCGGCGACACTACCTATCTGACAAGTACTTCCGCATTGCTGAGCGAAGTCGTGAAGAAAGCAGCTCAGACCATCACCTTCCCGGCAATCGCCGCGCAGGACGCGCTTACCACGGTCACGCTGTCGGCCACGGCCAGCTCGGGTCTGCCGGTGACATTCTCGTCCAACACACCAACCGTCTGCACCGTAAGTGGCGACAGTGCATCGCTGCTGGCGTCGGGCTATTGCACGGTTTACGCATCGCAGCCTGGCAACAGCGACTACTCGGCCGCGCCTATCGTGGGCCACCAAATCGAGGTGCTGCACGCTCCGCAAACCATCACCTTCCCGGCCATCGCAAATCAACCTGCTCTCACCACAATCACGCTTTCGGCCACGGCGAGTTCAGGTTTGACGGTCAGCTTCGAATCGCTCACACCGGCCATTTGCACAGTAAGCGGCGATTCGGCCTCGTTGCTTGTAAACGGGACCTGCACCATCAAGTCAACCCAGCCTGGCAATAGCGTCTACGCTGCGCGCCCCCAGTGTAAGTCAGAGTTTTGCGGTAAACTACTCTCGCGCAGACCATTACCTTTACAACCATCGGGGCGCAACCGGCGCTTTCCACGGTCACGCTCTCGGCCACGGCCAGCTCGGGACTAACGGTCAGCTTCGCTTCGCTTACTCCGGCCGTCTGCACTGTAACTGGCGACTCTGCGTCGTTGCTTGAGCACGGGACATGCACCATTCAGGCGTCTCAGGCGGGCAACAGCGACTATTCCGGCGCACCCAAAATCAACCAGAGTTTTTCGGTTACCGCTCTGGCACAGACCATCACCTTCCCGGCCATCGCGGCGCAAACGGTGAACACCACGTTAGCGCTCTCGGCCACGGCAAGCTCAGGTCTGGCGGTCACATTTACAACCAACACACCAACTATCTGCACCATAACCGGCGACAATGTTACCTTCAACGCGACAGGCATTTGCACTGTTTATGCATCGCAACCCGGCAACAACATCTATTCCGCTGCGATTACTCGTCGGCCAGCAATATCCATGTGGTGCCGGCTACGTAGACCGACTGCCATCCCGGCGGTCGGACCTGGCTGCCGGGTGACAGGTCACCATTAGCCCCACGGCCCGCTCTTCATCGAGCGGGCCGTTTACATTTAGACCACTGTGTTACGGCGGTTCCAGGATTGCTATATTCAATCCGGCTTCTGCTAAAGATCGTTCCTCCTTGGTGGATCGACTCGGCGGTACTACCTCCCGGGGTATACCAATCCTGGAACCGCTATAGCGGCGAGCGATGACTATACCGGATTAGGAATTGGTGCAGGGAGAGTTGATGCGCTCAAGTGCCGTTTTCCTCAAGAAAACAGCAACTTGCGAACCTTCAATTGCCCCACGTAAATTCCTGATCCGGTCTGGATGAGGCAAAATCGCCCCGTCGTTTAAACTTCCACCCAAAACGCACAAAGATCGCACGGCGTTCGGGCCCCGAGTCGGCGTAAATCGCGCCTACGGCGTGTCGCCCGTTCGCGCTACCTGGTCGATGATGCGCTGCACCAGCACCACGCGCACGTGAATGTGGCTGGCAATGTCGGGCAGGAATTCGGTGATGAAGTTGTCGGAGGGGGCGATGCCCAGACCAATCGCGTAGCGTTCGGCGCTGGCGCGGAAGTTGGTCTGCTGCCCGGGTACGTAGAGGTCGCCGACCGCGTCGTCGAAGGCGAAGCCCACCAGGTCGGCGTAGTTCACCATTCCCCTGCCATTATCGCCCTGGGTCCAGGCCACCTGGCCGATGCAATGGAAGATGCGCCGCCGAATCGACGCCTTGGGCATGCGATGGTAGTGCGGGTCCTGGTGCGCGATGGACGGAATCAGAAATGTGCCGAAGAACTCACCGGTCATGTCCTGCGTAAAGCTGACCGCGCCGTCCTTAGTCCAGCCAAAAAAACCCGGCCCGTACACTGAATGCGAGTTGGCCGCTGTCTCGATGCCTGTTTCACCGGCGATGGTGAGCAAGTTGAATGGATCAATGAGGTTTCGCGCAGCCAGGCGCGCCTTTTCGATCGGCGTCAGCGGTTTGACCTCGGGTCCGGTGAGGAAACGCGCATACCAATTAACGATGGCGGGCGCGTGCGGCACGCAAACCACCAGGTCAACGATAGCGGGTCTGGGCAGCGATTGCAGATTCGTTGCGTTGAGCGCCGCAATGGCGCGCACGACGGCGGTTGAGCCCATGCTGGCGCCGGCGTTTTTCAGATCGCAGGGCGTGGGCGGGGACTTGAGGGCAGGTTTGTCGGAATTCGGTTTTGGCTCGTCGGGCAGGGCCGATGCTGAAGTTGGCGCAGCCGATGCTGAAGTTGGCGCAACCGCTCGGGAATCGGCGGGCGAGATGGCGGCAGGCGCGCTGGTCTGATTGACGGCCTGGGCAGGCTGGCCGTCACGGGGCGCGGCGAAACCATGTGCGGGAGCGACCGACAGCGCCAGCAGCAGCGGAGACACAAGACGCGCAAGGAATTGCCCGCGGCAGATCATTGGCCGAGGCGGGCAGTGAAGGGCGGCCAGTCGGTTCTGTGGCCCTGCTTTCTTGTTTCGCACTAGAGAATGTGACGCCATTTCCGGGAAAAAGGTCAACTTTGGGCCGGATTCGGTGTCCAGGAACAAAGCGGAGCCGCGGCCCGAATTGGCTGGACGAATCGGAGGAGTGATACGACTCAACGGCGTTTGGCGATTGTCAAAATCGCCGAGGTCCAACGCTCAGGGGCTGATGCCCGGTTCATTTCGAGGCTTTGAGGGCACGGCTAAGGAGGCTGCGGAAGAACTCAATGAACGAAGCCGTTTCGCCACGGTCGATGCAGCAGGGACTAAAGTCCGCACTCATTTGGCGAGCTTTATCGGCACGAGTAAACTCGTGCCCTGATACAAAACCGCGTCCCTGCGAGTTTTTCCGCAACCTGTAAAGGCGTGCCCTTTCAAAGCCCAACTCTCACTAATGGGTGCTGAGGGAACCATGGGCCCCACTTTCACCGTATTAACAGGTGCGGCACCTGACCAGCTCAAGAACACCCGACGGGCATTGACGCTTCGCATGCCCTCGCGCAGACTGAGACTGGGCCGATGCCTGAATTCGACAGAATGAAGGTGCAAGGCTATGGGTTCTTATCCTCCACCACCGCCGTATCCTCCGCCACCGCCGGGACCGAGCGTAGGCCAGCGGATTGAAGAAGCGGTCGAACTGATCGAGATGGAACTGCGGCACGCGGTAGCGTACGTGAATGACGCGGTGATTCCGCAAGTGCGGCAGGAGTCAATCAAGGCAATGCGCAACCTTTCAGAGACACTGCGCGGGCTTGCCGACAAGATGGACAAGCACGCCGGCGGAGCAAAGGATCCGAAGGCTTGAGCGGAGCAGACGGGGAGATCGGAAAGCTATCCCACCCTTTCGCAAAATGCGCGAGAGGATGGAGCACCCTTGCAAAACGAGGGGCCGCCGGAGCGGGGGTTGCCGCCCGGCTGCCGCTGCTGCTGTCAACACTTTCGATCGCGCTGGGAGTGAGCGGCTGCAGCCATCGCAGCCAGTCGTCGCAGTTGCCGCCGCAGGCGCTGCCGCCCGCGACGCAGCAGCCGGGTGAAAACGAAGCGGCCAACGTTCCGCCGCCGCGCATTCCTCCGCCGCCACGAATCGCACCAACCCCGCTGCCCCGCGGCGGCGTAAGCCGTGACGACCTGGACTACGTATTAACGCACAAGCCGATCTACACGCAGGTTGGATACGCGACCTGGTACACCGCGCCCTACAAGGGCCGGCGTGCCGCCAACGGCGAGGTCTTCGACGATCGCGCATTAACGGCTGCGCACCGCACCCTGCCCATGGGATCCCTGATCGTGGTTACAAATCTGCAGACAGGCCAGTCGGCGGCCATGCGCATTGCCGATCGCGGACCGTTTGTCGAAGACCGGATGCTGGATCTGACCATTGCTTCAGCCAAGGCAACGGGCATCTATCGCGCCGGACTGGCCAAGGTTCGCCTCGATGTTTACAGCACGCCGAAGTCGATGAGTAGCGGCGGGCGCTGGTGCGTGCAAATTGGTGCGTTCCACAGCCAGCATGCGGCCAATAAGCTCAAGAATCAGCTGGAAAAGAAATATTCCAGTGCGAGCGTGATCGAGTTTCCCGGAGAAGACAGCTACTGGGTGCGCATCCGCCCCGAAGGCGATAACCGCGAGCAGGCCGAGTACATCGCCAACCATCTGCACCCCAGCCAGGGCGAAGCGTACCTGACACGGCTGGATTAGAACTCGAGTGGAAACCGCTTACCAAAGGACAACCGAAAAGCGGTATCGGGCCTGTATTCACCGGCATTTACCCGCATAAAATGGTCAGCCCCGGCGGCTTGAGGCCAACCGGGGCTGGTGTTTGACACTTACCATTCGGCAAAAGGACCTGTAAGCCGAATTCTGTCCAGAACTTGCGTCCTGTTGCGGTCATTCCTCTAGGCGCCGCGTTACCGCGGACACTCATCAGCGACCTACCCGGAGGTTCCGGCAACAACACTGGAGCAGCCTTACGGCATCGGGCCGATGCCGGGCGCAACCCTTGCTCCTGGGTCTGACCCGTTTCCGGGGCGCCTCCCTCCCTATTTGGTCTTGCTCCGTGTGGGGTTTACCATGCCTCCGTCATTACTGCCGGAGCGGTGCGCTCTTACCGCACCTTTTCACCCTTGCTACTGCACGAAACAACTCCAAAGAGCTGCCCCGCGCAATGGCGGTATGTTCTCTGTGGCACTGGCCGTCCACGGGCCTTTACGCCCGCGTCCCGGACGTTATCCGGCACACTGCCCTGCGGAGTTCGGACTTTCCTCTCCCGGAGCCAACCGCTTGCGCGACGGGTTCCGGCAGTGACCGCCCAGTCCTCCTGCCAGTGGATAGTTTACCGCGAAATGCAAAGCTCTGGATGAGCCGCAATGGTTTGGCGGCACGACTGTGCATTTCCCGGCATTTGTGTGCAAATACTCAGCGTCTATCTAGCATCTGGATCATCTCGCCAGCAGGATTCATTCCAAGTCGATGATTACCATGCGGTTACGTCTCCAGCATGATCTGAAAGTCAGTGCCGAGCGTTTGTTGATATGATCTGACAACATGAGCGCGACTGTTGACGATCGTGATCAGAGAACAGAATCCGCCCTCAATGGACGCGCTGAGATGAGTCCCGACGTAACGGACGCATATTTTTCTGCAGATGTCGAAACCGACGGGCCGATTCCTGGTCCATTCTCAATGCTGTCATTTGGGTTGGTGCTTGCGGGATCATTCGACGGGCAAACATTTTGGCGACCCGCCCAGTATGAGAAGTGCTTCTACCGCGAGCTTCGTCCGATCTCAGACGAATTTCAAGTCGACGCGCTAGCGGTGAACGGGCTTGATCGTGATCGACTTTTGAGGGAAGGTAGCGAACCTTCCACTGCAATGACCGAGGCTGCAAAGTGGGTGGAGGAAGTCGCGGGAACATCGCGTCCGATACTGGTGGCCTATCCGCTCAGCTTCGATTGGAGCTTTCTCTACTGGTATTTCAATAGGTTCTCGAGTGCAGGCTCGCCGTTCAATCATTCACAATGTTTTGATATTAAGACCGCGTTTGCAGTTAAGGCGCGCATCCCCATCGCGTCCGCCGGTCGCAGTAGACTAATGCCTAGCCTTCGCTCGAACGGAATCCATACGCATAATGCTCTCGATGACGCCATTGAGCAGGCTCAGGTCTTTGCAAATCTGTTTGAATGGGACGGCAATCATGGGGAAGATCATTGAGGAAAGACGGCGCTACGCGGATCAGCGATTTCAACAATTACGAGAAGCTTTAGGGTCGGCGAGCGAAATATGTGCGGATAGAGCCTGCATTTATGCGATTGGATCGTTTGGTAGACGTGAAGCAAGTCCACACAGCGACTTAGACCTCTTTATTGTGTCACTGAGCGATGAGAAAGACGGATTGGACCGTAGCCACCTATCGAAGCTAAATGAAATCTTGCTAAAAGCCGAAATCATTCGTGCGGCTAAGGAATTGAAATTTCCGGAATTTTCACAAGACGGTCGATTTCTGCAACACCACACGGAGAGGAGACTCATTCGGTCGACCGGCAATCAAAATGACGATTTTGAAAACACGTTCACTGCGAGGCTGCTCCTTCTGCTTGAGAGCGCGCCACTCGCGGGAAACGACGTCTACGCAAGAATTATCGACGATGTAATCGAACGGTATTGGCGCGAATTTCCGCACTATTATGAAAAGTTCATGCCCGCGTTCTTAGCGAATGACATTTTGCGGTACTGGCGCACGCTATGCCTGAACTACGAGGCTGGCAGCAGCGAACGACCAAGAGGAGAGCAAACCCAGCGCGATCGGTTGAAACGCAAGATAAAGAACTACAAGTTGAAGCACAGCAGGATGCTCACGTGCTATTCGGCGGTTCTCTATCTGCTGTTCGTCTATGAAAAGAACAAGACGGTAACGATCCCTGATGCTCAGAAGATGGTCGCACTCACGCCGACAGAACGATTAGAGTTTGTGACAAATGAACTAAAAGGTTCCGATTATGCCAAATGGATCGATGAATTGCTTGGAAAGTATGAGCGCTTCTTAGAGGTAACAAGCGTGTCCGAAGATGATCTCATTCAATTGTTCCTCGATGAGGATGAAGCACGAAAATTAGGGAGCGAGCAATCCGAATTCGGCGACCTGGCATATAAGATTCTCTACTCGATCGGTCACGATAATTCTCTTTACCGTCGTCTGGTGATCTGAGTAAGTCGAACCCCATGTCCACTCCACGGCGTCGCCGACGGAGAGGTTTGCCTTCCGCAGCAGGTCTTCCGGAATTTCTACCGTGACCGCACGTCCTTTGCGGGCAATTTGCGTGGCCATATTCGTCCGCCTCGATCCTATGGTAACCGGGATGCGCATCGGTGTGCACAGAACTCATAGCGAGGCAGCTTCGGCGAGCACCTTATCGCGGAACTTAGGGTGGATCTCCTCGGGTGTGCGCAGGTCGATCTCCACGCCGGTTGCCGAAGCCAGGCGCGACTGGAGCAGTTCCATAGTGAGCAAGCTGGCGCGCGGCGCCGGGTCCACCAGGATGTCCAGGTCGCTGTCCTCAGTATCTTCGCCGCGTACCACGCTGCCAAAGACGCGCGGGTTCGACATGCCGGCTTCAAGCACTAGCTGGCGGATCGTTTCGCGATACTCAGGCAATGCTTCAGAAGGCCTCACGCAATTGCTCCAGGGGGCAAGTCTTGGTGTGGCGAGCGGCTCCCACGCCAATCTTAAGCCAACTTGCGCGTGAGCGTCATGTAACAAATCAATGACCCAAGCCTGTATATAGGGACCAGTTCTGGCTCGGCAGACCCGGTATCCCACATCGGTAACCTGCCCCAAGTCAAAATTTTTCTTCACTATGCGAGCAATTAGGGCTAACATGTGAATCGCCTGAAGCCGCGCAGCCATTCGTTGCTCCTAAGAGGACTTGCCCGCAAAGTCTCTGCGGGATCTGTATCTCCGACGACCGCGCTGCTGTCCCACCAGGCTCAACTCAAGTTGAAGGAGTGCTAATGAAAGTCGCCACAATCATCCTCCGCATCCTGCTGGGTCTGGTGTTTTTGATCTTCGGGGTCAACAAGCTGCATTCGTTCTTTCCCACCGGCGCCATGCCGACGGGTCCGGCCGCTACCTTTATTGGCGTAATGGTCGCAACCAAGTACTTTGCGATTATCGGATGCCTCGAAGGGGTTGGCGGCCTGCTGCTGCTATTCAACCGCTTTGTGCCGCTTGGACTTACCATCCTTGCGCCGATTATCGTGAACATCTTCCTCACCGGCCTGCTGATGGATAACAATGGCATTCCCATGGCCGGCGCGATCACCGCGGTGTGGCTGTTCCTCTTCTGGCGCTACAAGAACAACTTCACGCCGCTGTTCGAGGCAAAGGCCAAGACCATCGACGCATAGCCACGGCAACAGCCACTGCATACCGGCTCTCGAGTCCTTTGCGCTGGACGTAGAATCGAATGCAGGGGCTTTTTTGATTCAGTATCTCTATCTCGGCCGCGTGGACTACGCCGAAGGGCTGCGCCTGCAGGCCGAGGTGGTGCGTTTGCGTTTTGAAGGACGGGTGTGCAACGTTCTCCTGTTGCTTGAGCACCCGCCTGTTTTGACGCTTGGGCGCAACGCCAACCGCGCCAATATCCTGGCCTCGAGCCAGATGCTTGCCGCGCGGGGCGTCACGCTGCACGAGATCGATCGCGGCGGCGACGTGACCTACCACGGCCCCGGCCAGCTGGTGGGATACCCCATCTTCGACCTGCGCAACATGCGCAATCCCACTACCGGCGTGCGCCTCGGCCCGGTAGACTTTGTGCGGCTCATGGAAGAGGCGCTGATCAGGCTGTGCGCCGAGTTTGGCGTGACGGCAGAGCGCATCTGCGGCCTGACCGGCGTCTGGTGTCCTCCGGACTCTGACTTTTTGGACAAGAGTTGTGGCACAAAGAAAGCGATCGACCCTCCAGCCGGAGAACGCAAGATCGGCGCCATCGGGATTCACGTCTCGCGTGGCATTACCTCGCATGGGTTTGCCTTTAACGTGACAACCGATCTCGACGGATTCAGGCTGATCAATCCCTGCGGCATTACCGATCGGCCGGTTACCAGCCTGGAGAAAGAAATGGCGTTGACGGGTCGCGCTGTTGCGGACAGAGCCCTCGATCTGGAACCACTGGCGCATCGCGCGGCGCGGCAGTTCGGCCACGCGTTTGAGGAGCCGCTTGAGGCCGTCGGCGATCTCGCCACGCTTGATCCCAGGCTCGTCGAACTGGCCGGCCGCATTCGCGACGCGCAGGCTGAGCCAGCCGTCGGCGTTCCGCTGAAAGTGCCCAGGCAAATCGAACAGTTGCAACAGCGGCCCGAACGGCCCGTTAGAGTTTAGGAGCTTACACATATGGCACTCGGAACAAGGTCTTGTATCAGGGCACGAGTTTACTCGTGCCGATGAGGCCCATAAAATGATTCCGGGGCTTTTGAGGCTGCGGAACAACTTATTCAACGAAGCATTTTTGCCATAATCTATCCGGCAGGGGCTAAAGCCCGCACTCATTTGGCGAGCTTTATCGGCACGAGTAAACTCGTGCCCTGTTACAAAACCGCGCCCCTGCGAGTTTTTCCGCAGCCTGTTTAGCCTCTGTGGGGAGATTTCTTCAAACTGACCCACTTGCTGAAAGAGGGATTGATGCCAACCGACGTGGTCATGCCCCAGATGGGCGAGTCGATTTTTGAAGGCACCATTACGAAGTGGCTCAAACAGCCCGGCGACACTGTCGAAAAAGACGAGCCGCTGTTCGAGATCTCGACCGATAAAGTTGACGCGGAGATTCCCTCGCCCGCAGCCGGCGTGCTCACCGAGATCAAAGCGCAGGAGGGCACAACCGTCCAGATCAACACCGTGGTTGCTGTGATCGGGGATGGCGCAAGCCAAGCGGCCGCACCCGGCACACTGACCGATTCCTCGATTGAGGCCGCAGCGCCGGAAGGAATTGATACCGTTCCCGAACCGAAGGGTGCGGAGGAACGCGCGCCTACGCAGGATATGGAGAGCATTCGCTCGTCGCCGCTAGTGCGCAAGATCGCCAAAGAGCATGGCGTGAACCTCGTGCACGTGCGCGGTACGGGCTCCGCAGGCCGGATCACAAAAGACGACATCCTTGGCTACTTAGCCCGGAAAGCCGAGTCCAAAGCGTCCGCCGCACCGCAGATGCAGAAGGCGCAGACAGCCGGTACACCGCTGCCGGCCAGTCTCGCCGCTGATCGGCACCGTGCAGCCGCTCACCGAAGATGCGCGCCATTATTGCGCAACGGATGAAAGAGAGCGTCGATACCGCTCCGCACGCGCACATGGTCTACAAGATCGACATGACCCGCATTGCTCGGCTGCGCGAACGCGAACGAGCGAATTTTGAACAGCGACACGGCGTGAAGCTCACCTACATGCCGTTCATCGCCGCAGCGGCGGTGCAGGCGCTTCGCAAGTTCCCCATCGTCAACTCATCGCTCATCGACGGGCAGATTCACTACCACGCCAGCATTCACTTAGGCATTGCAGTGGCGCTCGAGTGGGGACTGATTGTGCCGGTGATTCGCGAGGCTGAGAAGCGCAGTTTTGTGGATTTGGCCAAGACCATCAACGATCTCGCCACGCGGGCGCGGACCAAGAAGCTCAACCCCGATGAGGCTTCGGGCTCGACCTTCACGCTTACCAATGCGGGCGTCTTCGGCGGCGAGTACGGCACACCCATCATCAACCAGCCGGAGTCGGCGATCCTCGCCATCGGCGGATTGCGCAAAGAGCCGGTGGTGCTCACCGATGACGAAGGCAACGACACCATCGCGATCAGGTCGATGCAGTATTACTGTCTGGGCTTCGACCACCGCACCATCGACGGGGCTGACGCTGGCCGTTTTATGGTCGAGTTCCAGGGCGCGCTGGAGAAGTGGGACAAGCCGATCGGGTAGCGGAGTGAAGATTCATTCCCCCTTCGCCCACCCCAACCCATCCGTTCCTCTGCCGGTTGCGATACTCCGCGACACCTTCCACGCGCCCAGGTCGATCTCGTCCACCTGGTTCGCGCCGACGCACGAGACGTAGGCCTTCTTGCCGTCGGGGCTCACCAAAACTTCCTGCGGGCTGGCTGCGACCGCGATTGACCGCGCCAGCTTCATGGTTGCAATGTCGATCACGTCCACCTTGTTCGCATCGGGGATGGCGATAAGGAACCAGCGGCCGTCGGGTGTGACTGCTCCGCCATAGCCGAGGCCGCTAAGCGGTACCCACGAAGCCACCTTGTTGCTCGCCGTTGAGATGACCGCGAGCCGCGGCTGGGTCTGATCTGAAGTGAAGACCCACTTGTCGTCTTTCGAAATGGCGATGCGCTGCACGTTGCCGGAGACGGGAATCACGGCGAGGGTCTTGCGCGCCTTGATGTCGAGCACCGAAACCGTTCCCGGACCGACGTTGGCCGTGTATCCGCGCAGGCCGTTGTGGGCGATGACAAGCATGTGGCTCTCCGGCTGGCCAGTGGGGATGGCACCGACGATGGACAGAGTATTGCGATCGATGACGGTGACGGTTTTATCGATCTCGGTGGTCACGTAGAGCAGCCCGTCGGGCCCGAAGACCGCGCAGTGCGGACGCACGCCGTGCGTAAAGGCAATATTGCCCACGAGCTTGCGCGTGGCCAGGTCCACGACCACAATGTTCGCGCCGTCAGTGCCCGGCTTTCCAACACCGGAGTTGCCGTAGATGGGAACGAAGGCCAATCGGCCGTCCGGTGATGCAGCCACCTCGTGGCCGGTTATGCCGTTCTCTGCTACAGAGGCAATGACTTTGCCCGAGGCAGCATCGACAATGGCCAGGCTTGTGTCGCCCTTCTGGTCAACAAGTAACAGGCTCTGGGCCGAGAGCGAGACACTGGATGCTGCCACGCCGTAGGCGGCGAGCGCGCAGAGAAACGGGGTGCAAGAAAGGGAAAGCCGCACGATTGGGACCTCGCTTTGAGTTCCCCATGACTATATCGCAGGCGGGCGAGATGCTTCAGCAATTCTCCTAAGATTTCCGGAGAAGGTGCAGATGCGGATTGGTTTAAGGCCATGTGCGGACGGGGACGCCCGCACGACAACCGGGCTGGAGCCCGGCGCTACTCTCATCAGTGCTGCGGCTGCCAGGGGTCGTAGGTTCCCGCGCTCCACGAGTGGCCTTCCGGGTCGCGGACCGCGAACTCGCGGCTGCCGTAGTCGGTGTTCTGAATGGGGCGCACAATCGTCGCCCCGGCGGCCTGCGCGCGGGCGTAAGCGGCATCGGCGTCGGCCACAACGATGTAGGAGCTGCGAGTCTCAACGCCGCCCAGCTCGTTGGGAGACTTGAATCTTTTGCCGTGCTCATCGTCGCGCTGCGATCCCAGCATGATCATGCCGCCGTTGAGGGCGAGCTCGGCATGGGCGATCAGGCCGTCGGGCGTTTCATAGACCGCGTGGCGCTCAAAACCGAAGACATTTGAGAGCCATTCAATGGCGGCTTTTGCGTCGTTGTAGCGAAACGAAGGAATCACGGTGGATTTGGTGTGGGGCATGGTTTCTGACATGGGGAACCTCCTGTATGTTGGCAAACTTGTTCGCCATGCAAACAAGGTAGCCCTACCGGTGGTGCGCGATCTTGGAAAAATCGGAAGTGGAGGGTATCTGCGATCGGCGGCCAATGTGGCGGCGTGGACGCCCACACGACAGCCGGGCTGGAGGCTGATTACATGACAGCGTCGGCTCCTCCGACCTGAGTACACTGGTTGCTGCAAAACGACCACGAGCTCGGGAGGAAAGGAGCCGAGCATGATGATTATAGGATGTGATTTTCATCCGCGGTTTCAGCAGATCGCCTTTATCGACCAGGAAACGGGCGAGTATGGCGAGCGCCGCTTGAGTCATCCGCAAGAAGCGGAGCGGTTTTACCGGGAACTAGCCGGCAGGCCGGTTCGGATTGGCGCCGAGGCCACGGGGAACTTTCGCTGGTTTCGGCACCTTATGGAGGAACTGGGTTACGAGTTTTTGCTGGGCGATGCAACGGCGATCCGGGCCGCCTGCCCTCGCAAGCAGAAGACGGACAAGCGGGACGCCAGGCACATTTTGACCATGCTGGTGGAGGATCGGTTTCCGGTTGTCTGGCAGCCTTCGGTGGAGAACGACCATGTGCGGCAGCTGCTGCTCCATCGCTGTCGCATGGTGCGGATGCGCACCCGGATCAAGAACCAGTTGGACTCGATGGCCAAGAACGAGGGGCTGTTGAGTTCCAGGGTGTGGTCGCCCAAGCGCCGCGGCGAGATTGAGGGGCTGCCGTTGCCAGGCTGGTACGCATATCGGCGAGCGGATCTGCTGAGTTTGCTGGACCAGTTAGACGAGCGCATCAAGCCGTTGGACAAGGCGGTGAGTGAGGCGGCGGAAGACAACCAGGAGGCACGTCTGCTGATGACGCATCCGGGAGTGGGGCCGATTGTTTCTCTGGCCTATGTGCTGACCATCGGGGACTGGAGACGGTTTCCGCGGGGCAAGCAGGTGGGAAGCTATCTGGGCCTGATCCCGGTGGAGGAGTCCAGCGGCAACAGCCGGCGCCTGGGCCAGGTAAGCAAGCAGGGCAGCTCGCTGGTGCGCTGGCTGCTGGTGGAGGCAGCCACCACGGCGCAAAGGTACGATGCGAGCTGGCACCGGCAGTATGTACGGCTGTCGATGACCAAGCATCATGGGGTGGCCAAGGTGGCCATCGCGCACAAACTGGCGGTTCGGTTGTATTGGATGTTGCGCTCCGGCGACGACTACAGCAAGGTGAGGGAGCGCGGTTCGCATGCGGGGCAGTCCGTGTAGCGCCGTGGCCTTTAGGGCCGAGAGGTTGATTGGACGCCCCGTCTCTCTCGATCTTTGAGAGAGTTTGAAAAAGTAATCATGGAGTGGTACCGAACCGAATACATGGCTGATGGAACCAATTGGGTTGCCATCGAAAAATGATTCATTCAACGTGACGGGCTTGGGTCGTGGATGCAAACGAAAGACGGTTTTCAATTATGGGTCGAATCTCAGAAAGAACCTGAGATTCAACCCAAAGCCAATTGTGAAGGCCAGGATTTGAGTGTCAAGGGTCGAGATGAACGCCAAACAACGGCGCCCTTGACACTCAAATCCTCGCCACGGGAGATCCCTGCGATGTTTTGCGAAAAACACACGAAAAAAGAGTATTGACAAAGCCGACGCTGTCATACACGGCGCTACGAAACAGCAATGTGGTTGGCCCAGCGGGTTCGGTTGGCGGAGTAAGTCGTCGCGTCCACGCCTGAGAAGGCGCGAAACTCGTTGGCGAAGTGCGACTGGTCGTAGAAGCCGCAGTCGAGGGCCAGCTCAACCCAGCGCACGTCGGCGCCCGCGTGCAGCATGCGGACGGCGCGTTGAAAGCGCTGGATTCGGCACCAGACTTTGGGCGAGAGCCCCACCTCTTCGCGGAAGATCTGCGAGAAGCGGCGCTCGCTGAGGCCGCTGGAACGGGCGACATCGCGAACAGTCGATAGTGCCGGCGCGGGGCCAAAGCTCGAGAGGGCAAACTCGACAAGCCAGCGGCGCGCGGCGGCCTGAGGCGTGGCGCAGGCGGCAAGCCGCTCCAGAAGAAACGCCTCGATGATTCTGAAGCGAGTGCGAATGTCGTCTGTCTCGCGCAGCCGGCTTCGGAGGGTGAGCGAAACCGCGCCCCATGCGGCATCGAGCGGGATGCTGAGATTGCTGAAGCGGTCGACGGCGTCGCCGGCAAAGGCCGCAAAACCGCCCGGCTTGAATGAGATGCCGATCAGCGAGGTCATGTCGCGGGCAGCGACGATCTCGTAAGTCGAACGGCCGCCGACCACCAGCGCGGGAGCGATGGGCCGATCGGGTGCGCCTTCAAGGCAGTCGTGCAGCCAGTCGCGCTCCAGGTTGAGGATGACCTGCGTGCATCCGGTGGGCAGGATGCGCTCGTAGCGGTGTTGAATGGCGGGCGCCTGCGAGTACCAAAGCGACTGCACAAAGCAGCTCAGGGGAGCGGCGGGGATGCGCTCGAGATAGAGCACGGGTGACCTCGAGCTTTTTATAGCACGAGAAGGGCGTGGCCGGATTTTCTGAATGGGGAGAATCGGGAAATGGGAAGGCTGGGCGGCGGCGGCAGCAGGTTTTCCTGTTGCTTTCCCAAAGGGGATGTGAGATTCTCCTGTTGGTAAGCAAAATGAAGGCGCAGACGAAGTGGCGATTTTGCCTGCGCGACGAATGGTAGGGCTAAACAGCGAACGACCGGCGGATGGCGGGTCGATGAGGGAAGGACCAGTTGGCTGAGGGATATTCTAGTTTTGTCATGTTGACGGCAAGTAGGCCGAAATAGCCATTGGTGCTTCCATTGGAGCCCGTTAAACAGCGTGGTCCTGGACTTTGTGCTCGAGTCAGTGGTGACGGCGGTTATTTTTCCTGTGGCTGCCGATCCCGTTTGGGAGAGTGCGTGTTTTTGCATTGTCCGGGCCGTTTGACATGACGCCTGGAGGTTGTGTTGGCCAAGGATAGGAAGAAAAAGAAGGCGCATGGGCTGGTGGCAGCACCGGTGATGGAACCGAACGCGGCCGGGGTGGACATTGGAGCAACTGAGATTTACATCGCCGTTCCCGCGGATCGGGATACGCAACCAGTACGGCGGTTCGCGGCATTTACCGAGGACTTGAAAGCGGCTGCGGACTGGCTTGAACGCTGCCGAATCGAGACGGTGGCCATGGAGTCGACCGGGGTGTACTGGATTCCGTTATTTCAGATTCTGGAAGCGCGTGGGATGAAGGTGTGCCTGGTCAACGCCCGGCACGTGAAGAACGTGCCGGGGCGCAAAACGGACGTGAGCGATTGTCAGTGGCTGCAGTATTTGCACGCGGTGGGACTGTTGCGGGCCAGTTTCCGGCCGTCGGGGCAGGTGTGCGCGGTGCGGTCGCTGATGCGCTACCGGGAGAGTCTGGTGGGGATGGCGGCGGTGCATCTGCAGCACATGCAGAAGGCGCTGGATCAGATGAACCTGCAACTGCACCATGTCATCAGCGATCTGAGCGGGACGACCGGGATGGCGATTCTGGATGCGATTCTGGGCGGAGAGCGCAACCCGCTGAAGCTGGCCCAGTTGCGCGACCCGCGCATCAAGGCCAGCGCGGAAACGATCGCCAAGTCGCTGGTCGGAGACTACCGTCGGGAACATCTGTTTACGCTTCGCCAGTCGGTGACCGCGTATCGGAGCTACCAGCAACTGCTGGCCTGCTGCGATGTGGAGATCGAGCAGATGCTGGGCGAATTCCCGGACGGCGCCGGGCCGGATACAGCTGTACTGGCTGATCCAAAAGACCGGCACAGGCCGCGGCGCAATGAG
Organism: uncultured Acidobacteriaceae bacterium; assembly: GCA_963732165.1. Taxonomy (GTDB): domain Bacteria; phylum Acidobacteriota; class Terriglobia; order Terriglobales; family Acidobacteriaceae; genus Telmatobacter. The sequence goes on along the minus strand of CAVSYM010000032.1, from coordinate 6,889 downwards.
ATGAAGTTCGACCTGCGCGGTCATCTGTATCGCATCTTCGGGGTGGATCTGACCGAAGTTCCCGGCCTCAATGCGCTGACCGCCCATACGTTGTTGACCGAAGTGGGTCCTGACCTGTCGGCGTTCCCCAATGTGGGAGCCTTCGCTTCGTGGATGGGGCTATGCCCGGACAACCGCGTAAGCGGCGGCAAAGTGCTCAGTTCGCACACCCGCAAGGTGAGCAACCGCGTGGCAAGGGCGCTGCGCATGGCCGCGCAGTCGCTGTTCCGCAGCCAGTCGTGGCTGGGCCAATACTATCGCCGCATGCGTGCCAAACTGGGAGCGCCCAAGGCCATCACCGCCTCGGCTCACAAACTGGCTCGCATCGTCTTCCACATGCTTACCAACCGGCACGCCTACGATGAAACGGTCTTCGCACAGCAGGAAATACAAAACCAACACAGGCTCCAACAAAAGCTCATGCAGCAGGCAAAAAAATACGGCTTCCAACTTATCCCAATCACACAAAACTAGATGTGGTCCTTGGGAGGCTGCGGAAAAACACATCAAGTGGAGCGAAACACTCGAAACCATGCCTCAGGGGTTAAAACCCCGACTCATTTTGTGTGGCTTATTGACACGGATGAATCCGTGCCCTTTCAAAACAGCGGCTTCTATGGAGTTTTTCCGCAGCCTGTAAAGCACGGATATTGAGAGGAGTGCGATTGCGGCACGACTGAAGTCGTGATCTAAAAAGAAGCAAATACGGGATTTGTCGATGGTTGGCCAATGTGGTCTCCCACCCATCGAGCAAAAGACGCTCGATGGATGGGGCACCCGGTTTCGTGGGTGGTTGAGGATTGGAAAGTTGAGGTTTGCGGAATCCCACCCTGGCGACAAAACAAAGACGTCGCGAGGATGGGGCACCCGGCGGGAGCCAAGGAGAGAGTCAGTTGAAGGGTAAGAAAGATGTTCAGCAGGGCACGTTGGCGCTGATGGTGTTGAAGACGCTGGAGACGCTGGGGCCGCTGCATGGCTACGGAATCGCGCGGCGCATCGAGCGCATCAGCGGAGACCTGCTTGAAGTGAACCAGGGAACGCTGTACCCGGTGCTGCTGCGGCTGGAGCAGGAGGGCGCGGTCGATTCGGATTGGGGACCGTCGGAGAACAACCGCAGGGCGCGGTTCTACCGGATCACGAAAGCGGGACGCAAGCTGCTCATCAGCGAGAAGCAGGAGTGGGAAGCGACTGCGGCGATCATTGAGCGGTTCTTCAGGTTGAAGGCGGAGGATTGGGCATGAGAGCGCTGAGACGGCTGTTGGCGAAGCTGATGAACGTTGCGACCGGACAGAGAGCCGATGCGCGGCTGCGCGAGGAGATGGAAGAACACCTGGCGATGCAAACCGAAGAGAATGTGCGGGCCGGAATGACGCGCGTTGAGGCGCGCAGGCAGGCTGCGATCAAGCTGGGCGCCGCGGCCGCGATCAGAGAGAAGTATCACGCCGAAGAGGGGCTGCCGCTGATTGAAAACGCAGGTCGCGACATGCGTTACGCCGTGCGCCAGTTGCGCCGGTCGCCAGGTTACGCAGCCACGGCGGTTATCACGCTGGCGCTGGGCATCGGCGCCAACACGGCGATTTTTCTGCTCACCTGGTCGATTGTGCTCAGGAGCCTGCCGGTGCCGAATCCCAGCGAACTGGTGCGGTACACGTTTCGCAAGGGCGAAAGTGACATTGGTTTGTCGTACCCGCAGTACCAGGCGATCAAGAAGCTGCAGGGCGCAGCGAGCGGGGTGTTCGCGTGGGATAGCAACGAAGCAACGCTGCGGCGCAATGGGCAGACGATCAGGATCCCGGTTGCGCTGGCGACGGGATCTGTCTTTAACGTGCTTGAATTGCGACCGGCGGCAGGGCGTGGTCTTGAAACGCGAGCCGGAGAGCAGGGGGCGCCTCTCGAAGCTGAGACGCTGCTGAGCTACGACTACTGGCAGCGGGAATTCCATGGCGACGAAGCGGCGATCGGACAGACGCTGAACATCGAGAAAACCAGCGTGACGATTGTGGGCGTGTTGCCGCGAGGGTTCGAAGGCGTAAGCGCTGATCAGCACATTGACGTGCTGCTTCCGCTCTCGTTCGAACGCAGGATGGATCCCAAAGGCGCAATGATCGATGAGCGCGGCGCGTTCTGGCTGACGGTGATGGGAAGGCTGCGCGAAGGAGAATCGCTGAAGCAGGCACAGTCGAACCTGGCCGCGATCGACAAACAAATTATCGACGTTGCCGACCCGAAGCATCTCTTTCTTGGGTCGGGCTTTTTTGGCAGTTACAAACTTGGCGTGGAGGTAGGGCGGGCAGGCCGTTCGGGGCTGCGCTGGAAGTTTGAAAAGCCGCTGGTCGCTCTCGAAGCGCTATGCGGCCTGATGATGCTGCTGTGCGCGGTGAACGTTGCGCTGTTGATTGTGTCGCGAGTGACCGGACGGCTGCACGAGTTTGCGATGCGCAATGCGCTGGGCGCGAGCCGGGGCCGGCTGGTAGCACAGGTGCTCACTGAAACGCTGATTCTTGGCGCGTGCGGATTAGCGGGTGGCGCATTGCTGGGCTGGGAGCTGGCAAGGGCGCTGGTGGGAATGATCACCCTGCCCGGGGAGCCTGCGGCGCTGCATCTTGAAGCAGGCGTGGTGGTGTTCGCGTTTACCGCGGCCATCAGCCTGGGCACCGCGCTAGCTGCAGGCATCTGGCCGGCGTGGCGGGCTTCGCGCACGGCTCCGGCAAAGGACTTGAAACAAACGAGCGGAACCGGCAAGGTCCATCGGCTGGGCAGGTGGATCATTCCTGCGCAGGTGGCGCTGGGGCTGGTGCTGCTGAACGCGGCATTGCTGATGGCGAGCACGCTGATGGCATACATGCGGCAGAACTCGGGATTCGATGCAAGCGCCGCCGTGCTGGGCGACCTCGATCTTTCAAATGCGGCAGTGCCGGAGAAAGGCCAGCCGGCGAAAGCCCTCGATTATCTGCACCAGGTTGAGAACTCGCCCGGCGTGGAGGCGGCGGCGCTGATGAACATGGCGCCGCTCAACAGCGGCTTTTCAGTGGGCGATTATTACACGCGCGACACCCATGGAAATTTGAATATCAACAAGCAGATTTGGCCCGAGTCAATTTCGCGCGACTACTTCAAGGTAATGGGCACGCGCATCGTGGAGGGGCGGGCTTTTGACGCAGCCGATGCTTCGGGTGACCAGGTTTGCATTTTGAGCGCGGCGGCGGCCCGGTTTTTCTTCCCCGGGCAGGACGCGATAGGGCGGTATTTGCATGGGGGTGATGGAACCGAGAAGGCGAGCGACCAGGAGGGCCTTAGAGTTGTGGGTGTAGCAGAAGATGCGCACATGGCGAGCTTGCTCGACCCTGCGCCGCTGGTGGCGTATTTTCCAATTGAGCGCGCGGACGGCAGCAATTTCACCTATACAACGATTGCAGTGCGTGCGGCGAGCGCCGGGCTGGCAGCCGAAACGCTTCGCACCATCCACGGGCGAGTTTTTCCCGGAGCTGCACTGCCGCGGATATGGCGGTTCGGCGACGCCATTAATTTCGACCTGAGCCGGCAGCGGCTGCTCTCGAGCGTTTCAGGCGGCTTTGCGCTGCTGGCGCTTACGCTGGTGGCGACGGGGCTATACGGAATCCTGGGGCGCACGGTTACCGAGCAGCGGCGGGAGATCGGGATCAGGATGGCATTGGGCGCCGAGCGAAGGCAGATTGTGACTGCGCTGGCGAAGTCGGCGGCGCTGCGCGTGGCCCTGGGAGTGGCGGCCGGAGCGGCACTGGCTGCGGCTGGAGGCAGGTTGATGCGGTCTCTGCTATTCGGAGTGACGCCGGACAATCCGTGGGTGGCACTGGCCGCGCTGGCGCTGTTGTTGCTGGTGCTGGCGCTCGCATTTGTGTTTCCCGCGGGGCGGGCGGCGTCGGTCAATCCCATGGAGGCGATTCGCGAGGAGTAGCGGCGTATGGTTCGTGGTATCCCACCCTTTCCGCGATGAAGCTGCGGAATGGATGGGGCCCCCAGGCCTTGCGCCCTGGGGAGAAATGCTCTATTGGTTCGGCTCGTAAATTGTGGGTTGGCGTACCCACCCAATTCGCGATAAAACCTGCGAAATGGATGGCGCACGGTGGTTGTATTTATGGGCCGGATCAATTATGGCCGGTGTTTTGCGACTCGGGCCAAACCGGGTTGGCCAACTGGATCGTCATCATGGGGCCGTCGGGATAGAGTGGGCCCAGTTCTTTGACGAATACCGGAGCCTCGCCGCCAACGGTCCAAATCTGAATATTGGGGGGCTGCTTGCCGATGAGAGGTGCCACTACGCCAGCCACACCACCAAGGTCGATCTTGATCTCATAGTGGATCGCCTTTCGCGGAGATTCGCCGACCGAAAAATCGTCTTCCCCAACTTTGGAGAAAACAAGTTTCACGATGCGCGGCTTGGGATCGGCGACCAGCAGAGAAACCGTGGTCGCCGGCGCATCGGCCAGCATGTTCTCCACCACCAAAGGAACCAGGCCATTGGCCAAGTCGGGCGGCAACTTCATGTGGTCGTTCTTAACCTCTTCCTTCCCATCTTTTCCAGTCGAGCGAACGGTGACCTGGCCTCCACGAGCGTCGATCGTCACATCCATCGGATGCGGGAACGAAGGCCCTTTCTGAATATGGTGGTCGGTGATGAGTTGGAAAATGTGGTGTTGCGAGTAGACCGTGGTTTCATCGTCAGTAGAGCCATCTTTGAATTTGAAGAACGTTTGTGTGGTGACCCGGTCGCCATGGGGAACCTGCAAGACGTCTCCCGAAGCCACCACGCGCCCGTCTCCCGCGCGCAACTCCAGGAAGCCGTGGATCGTTCCTTGCACATGGCGAACGGGTGTCGGATCTGCGTGCGCCGCCGGTAGCCGGACGCAGGCCAGAATGGCAATCAGTGCCCAGGATCGCAGGCAATGCTTGAAAAGACTTTTGATGCGATAGGTATTTGATAGCAGTATCGTCACCTGCGTGTAGATGGGGTCCACGATGGATGGGTTGTAACCCTCAGCCGCCAGGGAATGGGGACGGGGGCGCGGCGGGGTTATGATTGCCGCAATGCTGTTGCCTGCTGCAGACCGCGAACTGGTTCAGATTTTGGATGCCTCGCTCGCGCGCGCAGCGGAGCAGGCTGGCGAATGGCTTGTGTGCCGGCCGGGATGCACGCAATGCTGCTACGGGGCCTTCGCCATCAATCAGCTCGATGCGGCACGGCTCCAGACCGGGATGGAGGTACTGCGTGCGACGGAGCCCATAAGAGCCGGGGCCATCGAGGGGCGTGCACGGGCGTGGATTGCCGAGCATGGCGCTGAGTTTCCCGGCGACAAGCAGACAGGACGGCTGGGCGAGAGTGAGGAGGAGCGAGAAAGGTTCGAGGAATTTGCACCCGAAGCGGCATGCCCGGCGCTCGACCTTGCTACCGGACTGTGCGGCGTGTATGAGTGGCGGCCGATGACTTGCCGGGTGTTCGGGCCTCCAGTGCGGATGGAAAGCGAAGAAGGCGCGGAGGGGCTGGGCCATTGCGAATGGTGCTTCAACGGAGCGACGCCGGAGCAGGTGGCCGCGTGCGAGATGCCGATTCCGCATGAGTTGGAGGCAACGCTGCTGGAAGAAGTGGGCACGGAAGGCGAGACGGTGGTGGCGTGGGCGCTGGTTTTTCGTGGATCGTGATTCGTGGGCCGTGGGCCGTGGGCCGTGGGCCGTGCTGTCGTGGCTGGTGCTGTCCCAGGTCCCCAAAGGCGAGGGACCTGGGGCACCCAATTTTCGTGGGTGATTGAGGATTGGTTGGTTGGGGTTCGTGCTATCCCACCCAAGCGGAGCTTGGATAGGGCACCCATTTTCGTGCCTGGTTGAGGCGGGTTAGATGAGGTTCGAGGGTCTCGGGGCGTAAGAGGTGGGTCTTGGTGTACGAGTCGGCACACTATGAATCGGCGATGGGGTAGCTCTGGTCGAAGGGGAAGATCAGCTCGTCTTCGGTAGGCACGGGGTTGCCGTTCACCGTGGCAGGATGAAAGTGCCAGGTTTTCACGGTCGAGAGAACGAGCTGGTCGAGCGCGTTGCCGAGGCCTTTTACGAGGGTGGCCTCGAGCACGTCGCCGGCGGCGCTTACCTTTACATCGACAATGACCTGTTGGCTGGTGGCCGGCAGAAGCGAGCGGTCGATGACTGGCGGCCGCGGTGAGAAGACCGGGAAGGCGGGATCGGCGCTCTGGGTGTCGACGCCGACACCGGTGACCGGGTCGTGGCTTGCGGAACGAAGGTGGCCGGCGGGCGTTGGAGGCGCAACGTAGGCGACGCGGTCAGACACCGGAGTTGGGGTTTGATCGGGCGGCGGTGGCGTGACTTTGCGGCCGTAGGGCTTGGGCGAGGGCTTGATGTGCTTCGAACCGCCGGGGATGAAGAGCTGGGCGGGGTAAAACTTGAGCGCGGATTGCGTTGAGACGACGGCCGGTTTGTGAAGGCTGCGAATAAGGTGAATGGTCGCGGTCAACAGCAGAAGATGCAGTACGAGCGAGAGCGCGAGGAATTTCGTTCTTCTCTTCCGCATTTGAGTTACAGACTGCAAATTGCCTCATTCTTCCGTTCGGTGTATTTATATGGACGCAGCTGGGGCGGTTGGGGATGGGAAGTTTGTTGAAACGCATTGAAAATGAGCCTACCACTGAATTCGTGCGCGATTCCGGAACTTCTTTGCCGCGCAGCGAAAACAAGGGTGCAGTTCGGGGATCGGGCGGAATTCGCCCCGGCCCTACGGGACGGGACCGACCTTTGTGGCGTTCTCCCAGGGTTCTGCTTCGCTTTACCCTGGGCTAGTATCGGTTCGTCCCTCCGGGACGAAGGGGCA